>NZ_CP108609.1:4800000-6584968 GCF_045039805.1 Streptomyces sp. NBC_01171
CCCGTCCGGCACCGTCCGCGCCCCGGCCGCCGCCAGCCGCCGGGGCAACTCCGTGGCCTGCGGCACGTCATGGTCCAGGTGGACCGCGACGACGTCGGTCGCCGGACCCACCCCGCCGGCCGCCCGCAGCCGGGCCAGCGCGTCCGGGCGCCCCACGATGTCGGCCAGCACCATGTGGTATGGCTCCGCCACCCGCTCCAGCCCCGCCGGGGAGCCGCCCGGCGGGAGGTACAGCAGCTTCAGGCCGTCCGGCCCGGTCACCTCGTACCCCGTACCGCCCGCGTCCATCGCCAGCGCCCGGACCCGATGGCCCGTCAGCAGGGTCAGCTCGCGGCCGTCCGGTACCCGGACCGGCTGGGGGAGCCCGGCGGGGACCTCCACGGCGGGCCCGTCGTGCGGGTGGGAGAGGAGCACCTGGCGGACCCTGCCCAGCGAGTGGCCGGCGCGGGCGGCGGCGAAGGCGGCGCCCGGTGTCAGGTCCAGCAGCAGGGCCCCGTCCACCAGCAGCGCGGTGGCCGCCCGCGCGTGCGGGCCGAGCGCGCTCGCGCACACGGCACAGGGGCAGTCGGGTCGGGGCAGTCCCGAGGGGGCACCGGTGCCGAGCAGAGTGACGTCCACGGAACCGATTTTCACCTGTCCCGGCGCCCCCCGCGCACCAGGTCACCTGAGCGGACGATGATCCACGATGTCCTGTGGGCGGCCCCGCCGACCGCATACGCTGCCCGCAGGAGTCGGATCGAAGGAGGCGCGCATGACAGCTTGGACGTGGCGGTTCGAGAAGGCCGACGGGACGGAGGTCCCGCCCGCCGTGGAGCCCGAGGAGTTCACCACGCAGGGCGACGCCGAGTCCTGGGTCGGCGAGAACTGGAAGGCGCTGCTGGAGGGTGGCGCGGACCAGGTGCGGCTCTTCGAGGAGAGCACCGAGATCTACGGGCCGATGAGCCTCGACGCCGAGGGTGCCGAGGGGCAGTAACCCCGGTCCAGCGGGGGCGGGACCACTCCCGCTCCCGTCGGGGGGCCCTCACTGCTCCCCGAGCGTCACCTCGGCCGTGTGCCGCGAGTCCGAGCGCTGGTAGGTGACCGTGACCTTCTCGCCGGGCTTCTTCTCCGCCAGCACCTCGGCGAGTTCCGTGGTGGTGCCGACCGGGCTGTCGTCCAGCCGGGTGATCACATCGCCCGTCTTCAGCCCCGCCTTCGCCGCCGGCCCGCCCTGCTTCACCGTGACCACCGCCGCCCCGGCGGGCTGGTAGCCGTCGTCCACTATCGTGCGGACCGTGACGCCCAGTGCGGCCCGCCCGGAGTCGGTGACCTTGCCGGTGGCGATGATCTGCCCGGCGACCGTACGCACCATCGACGCCGGGATGGCGAAGCCGATGCCCGGCGCCGCGCCGCCCTGCATGCCGGGGTCGGTCGCGCCCAGCGTCGGGATGCCGATGACCTGACCCTTCAGGTTCACCAGGGCGCCCCCGCTGTTGCCGGGGTTGATCGCGGCCGAGGTCTGCACCATGTTGGGGATCGTGGCGCCGGGACCCCCGTCGTCACCGGGCTCGCTGACGGTCCGTCCGGTGGCCGAGACGATGCCCTGGGTCACGCTGGAGGCCAGCCCGAGGGGTGAGCCCATGGCCAGCACGATCTGGCCGACCTCCACCTCGTCCGAGCCGCCGAACACCGCCGGGCGCAGGTCCGCCGGGGCCTTGTCCAGCTTGATCACCGCGAGGTCCTGCTCGGGGTAGGAGTAGACCAGGCTCGCCGCCAGCGGTTCCTCGCTGCGGGCCGTGGTCACCCGGAAGGTCTTCTCCGCGCCGACCAGGTGCGCGTTGGTGACGATGTGGCCCTTGTCGTCGTAGACCACGCCCGAACCGAGGGACTGCCCCGCCTGGATCTGTACGACCGACGGCAGTACGTCCTTGATGACCTTCTGGTACTGGTCCTGGAGGTCGTCCGCCGCCCTCGGCAGCGCCGCCGGCGCGGTCGAAGGGTCGCTCTTCCGGGCCGAGGTCGCCGGGCCCGAGCAGCCGCCTACGAGGACAGCGGCGCACACCAGCACGACGGCCACGGCACCCCTGCGCCCGGCCCGGATACGGGAAGCGTCCATGGACGAGTCTCCCCACGGTTCACTGACGGGGGCCCGCCGAATACCGCCGAACGGGACTACCGCCGAACGGGACTACCCCCGCACCCCGCACAGGTGCAGCAGTTCCGCGATCCCTCGGTACGGGTCCGTGCGGCCCGCGCGTTCCTCGACGGCGAGGAGGGTCTCCAGGTCGTGGGGGGAGGCGGGGGCGGAGGGGACGCGGTCGGCGAAGACCTGGACGCCGTACCAGGCGTGCAGGGGGGCGGCGATGCCGTGCAGGGTGGCCGTCAGGGCGGAGAGGCGGTCGGCGCGGCCCTCGGGGGCGGGAGGCGGCGGGGTGTCGCCGTCGGCCTCGGTGCGGGAGCGGGGGAGGAGGGCGGCGCTGTCCAGGGCGGCCAGCGCCCCGGACCAGTCACCGGCGAGGCCGGGCCCCATGGCGAGGGCGTCGCCGTTGCGGACCAGCAGGGACAGCAGTCCACCGGGCGCCAGCATCCGGGCCAGCCCGGCCACCAGTGCGTCGGGCTCCTCGACGTGCATCAGCACCCCGTGGCACAGCACCACGTCGAAGCTGCCCGGCAGGAAGTGCACCCCGGTGTCCCGGCCCTCGCCCTGCACCAGCCGGACCCGCTCGCGGATACCGTCCGGCTCACCGGTCAGCGCCGCACGCGCGGCCGCGACCAGCTCGGGGTCGCGCTCGACCCCGGTGACCCGGTGGCCGAGCCGGGCCAGGCGCAACGCCTGCGCGCCCCGGCCCATGCCGACGTCGAGCACCCGCAGCCGCCGCCCGACGGCGAAGGCCCGGGCGAGCTGCTCGTCCAGTTGGCGGGTGACCAGGTGCTGGCGGATCAGCTCGCCCGGTGTGTGCGGCCCCGTCAGGGCCGCCGTGCCGGGAGCGGCGTCTGCGCTCAGGGTCGCTCTCCGCGCTTGACCTGCGGCTTGGGCAGTCGCAGCCGGCGCATCTGGAGGGAGCGCATGAGGCCGTACATGACCGCGCCCCGGCGGTTGACGTCCGGGAACTTCTCGGCGAGCCGCTTGTTCAGTCGGTAGCCGCTGAAGGCGGAGTCGACGAGGATCAGCACGATCACGATCAGCCACAGCAGCAGCGCGATGCTCTGGATCGAGGGCACCCGCACCACACTGAGGATCAGGATCACGATGGCCAGCGGCAGGAAGAACTCCGCCACGTTGATCCGCGAGTCGACCCAGTCACGGGCGAACTTGCGCACCGGCCCCTTGTCCCGGGCGGGCAGGTACCGCTCGTCGCCCCCGGCGAGCGCGCGGCGCTGCCGGTCCAGGGCCTGACGGCGGTCCTCGCGCTGCCGCTTCGCGGCGTCCTTGCGGGACACGGGCGTACTGGCGACACTGCGGCGCTGGGTCTGGGCCTCACTGCGCTTCGGCGTGGGCCGACCCTTGGGGGCCTGGGGGTCGCGGGGCTGACTGGAGCCGGTCACCTGCGCCTTGTCGGCGGGTGCCTTCTCTTCCTTCGCACGGCTACGGAACACAAAACCCAAGGGTACGGGCATCACCGGCATGGACCCCAGTCCTTCGGGGAACGATCCGGCAACGCCGGACGTCTATCGGGGTACAGAGGGGACGTCCTGGACGCTTCCCGGGCGAGTCGTACACCCGGCGGGGCGCCACCCCGGGGATCACCTACTCCTCACGCCGGAGTGGCCGGGCCGGGGCTCGTCCTTGGGGAGGAGCGCATCGCTCCCCGAACGGTGCGGTAATGGTGGCAGGGCCCGTACTGTGGGTTCTGTCGCAGGATCGGTGAGCTGGAGTCCGTCAGAAGGGGGCGCGCGAAGCCCATGAGCGGTGTCATGAAGCGTATGGGGATGATCTTCCGCGCGAAGGCGAACAAGGCCCTTGACCGGGCCGAGGACCCGCGCGAGACCCTCGACTACTCGTACCAGAAGCAGTTGGAGCTGCTCCAGAAGGTGCGGCGCGGTGTCGCCGACGTGGCGACCTCCCGCAAGCGCCTGGAGCTCCAGCTCAACCAGTTGCAGCAGCAGTCCGGGAAGCTGGAGGACCAGGGCCGCAAGGCGCTGGCGCTCGGCCGGGAGGACCTCGCCCGTGAGGCGCTGGCCCGCCGCTCCGCCCTCCAGCAGCAGGTCACGGACCTGGAGACGCAGCACGCCACCCTCCAGGGCGAGGAGGAGAAGCTCACCCTCGCGGCCCAGCGCCTCCAGGCCAAGGTCGACGCCTTCCGTACGAAGAAGGAGACCATCAAGGCCACCTACACCGCCGCCCAGGCGCAGACCCGCATCGGGGAGGCGTTCTCCGGCATCTCCGAGGAGATGGGCGACGTGGGCATGGCGATCCAGCGGGCCGAGGACAAGACGGCCCAGCTCCAGGCGCGGGCCGGCGCGATCGACGAGCTGCTCGCCTCCGGCGCGCTGGACGACCAGTCCGGCATGGCCAAGGACGACATCCAGGCCGAGCTGGACCGCCTCTCCGGCGGTTCGGACGTGGAGCTGGAGCTCCAGCGGATGAAGGCCGAGCTGGCCGGTGGCTCCTCCGCCCAGCAGCAGGCCATCGAGGGCGGTACGGGCGGTCAGCAGGCACAGCAGCAGCCGCAGGACACCCCCCGCTTCGACAAGCAGTAGTCCGCCGCCGGGACCCGAGCCGAGGAGGCCGTAGTGATCGTACGGATCATGGGTGAGGGCCAGGTGAGGCTGGACGACTCCCGCTTCCCTGAGCTGAACAAGCTGGACGACGAACTGCTCGCCGAGGTCGAGGGCGGTGACGAGGAGGGCTTCCGGCGCACCCTGCACTCCCTGCTGGAAGCCGTCCGGAAGCTGGGCACCCCGCTCCCGGACGACTCCCTGGAGCCCTCCGAGCTGATCCTGCCCGCCCCGGACGCCACCGTGGAGGAGGTCCGGGAGATGCTCAGCGACGACGGGCTGATCCCCGGCTGATCAGCCGAGCGTGAAGAAGGTGGAGCGGGACTTCTGCCACTCCGGGTGGGAGAGGTCCTTGGCCTCGGTGCCGTCGCCGTACAGGTCGGCGCTGCCGTCGTCGGTGATGAGCTGCACCCGGCCGCCGGGCACGTCCAGGTCCGGCACCGCCACCACGGACTCCCAGCCGCCCGCGTCCGCCGTGGGCAGGTCCAGCACCTTCACCGGCTGGTGCCCGGCCACCCCGTCCCAGCGGTACAGGGCGTAGGGCGCGCTGTTGTCCTCGGCCGCCCAGGACCCGGCGACGATCAGGTACTGCCCCTTGTCGTTCCGGCGCAGATCACGCACCGACAGCCCGCCGAGGTCCAGCTCGACGGGGGTGCCGAAGGCGGCCTTCGTGCCGCGGACCACCTGGTCCATGTTGGTCACCGGCACGATCAGCGCCTTCCCGCCCTCGCTCGGCGGGACCAGCGGGGCGCGGAAGCCGACGTAGGCCGTTGTGGTGGAGCCGGGCGCGAACTCCAGACCCTCCACGTTGAAGCCGTCCACCTGCTTCGGGGTCTGGCCGTCGGCGGTCGCGGCCGCGAAGCCGTACCGGTTGCCGCCCGCCTTGTCCCAGGCGACCAGGTCGTCCCGCAGCCTGTGCCCGGCGCTGCCGAAGGCCACCGAGGTGGCGGCGCCGGAACCGGAGAGCGTGGTGGTGAAGACCGTGTTCCGGTCCGCCTTGTACTCGCCGTCCTTGTTGTTGCCGAGCGAGCCGGTCCAGTAGACGGTGTTCCCGACGCGGGCCGCGCCCTCGATGTCGACCTCCTTGGAAGCGCCCAGCGCGGAGGACAGGTCCCAGCTCTTGACCGGCGCGCCCGAGGCCGAACCGTCGTACAGGCGCAGGGTGTTGTCCTCGTCGTTGGCCACCAGGACGTAGCCGCCGCCGGCGTCCACGGCGGCGGAGGCGTCCGAGGCGCCGGTGAGGTAGCGGGCGTCGGCCGAGCGCTGGACGGCGGGGGAGGCCGCGTAGTGCAGGGTCGTGGTGGCGGACTTGCCGTCCGCGCCGGTCACCTTCAGCGTGAGGTCGGCGTACCCCTGGGCGCGGGCGGTCACCGCGACCGTACGGCTGCCGCCGCTGCCGGTGACGCGGACGTCCCCGGTGCCCGCCACCGTGCTCCGGCTGCTCTGCGACGCCGTCACCGTCAGGCCCGAGGCGTCCGCGCCGCTCTGCGCGACGGTCACCGTGACCGCCGGGTCACCGGTCGCGCCGACCGCGCCGGAGAGGTAGGCGGCCGACAGCTTGATCGTCGGGGTGCCGGTGGACGCCGCGTGCACCGTGGCGGCCGGGCCGAGGACCGCCAGCAGGGCTACGGCGGTGGCGGTGGGGAGCAGGCGGGAGGGGAGGGGGCGCACGGGTCACTGCCTTTCGACGACGACGCATCCGGTCCGGGCGGCCCGCATGCCGACGAGAAGGCTCGGCCGACCCGGCCAACGGTGGGCGTCCACCACCGGTATCCCCGGCGAACACCACCCGACACCTGGCGTCCCACCGCGCACCCGCGCCGTCCCCGCGCCCCGTACTGTTCACCGGGTGAGCACTCTCCGACGCGCCCGGTACCAGTTCAAGGCGCACCCCCTCACACTCGACGCGGTCATCGCGGCGGCCGTGCTGCTGTGCATGATCAGCAGCGCCTTCGCCGCACCGGACGGCGACCACGGCGTGGACTGGGGCGCCCGTCCGCCCAACGCGCTGAGCCTGCTGCTGATGGTCCTGGCCTCCGCCGCCCTCGTACTGCGCCGCCGCTCCGCGCTCGCCGTACTGGCCGCCACCGGCACCTTCGCCCTGATCGAGTGCGTCACCGGCGACCCCCGCGCCCCCGTGGCGATGACCACCGTCATCGCCCTCTACACCGTCGCCTCCACCACCGACCGCGCCACCACCTGGCGGGTCGGACTGCTCACCATGACCGTGCTGACGGTGGCCGCCATGGCCGCCGGGCCGCTGCCCTGGTACGCGCAGGAGAACATCGCCCTGGTCGCCTGGACCGGCATCGGCGCCACCGCGGGTGACGCCGTCCGCAGCCACCGCGCCTTCGTCCAGGCCATCCGGGAGCGCGCCGAACGCGCCGAGCGCACCCGCGAGGAGGAGGCCCGGCGCCGGGTCGCCGAGGAACGGCTGCGCATCGCCCGCGAACTGCACGACGTGGTCGCCCACCACATCGCCCTGGTCAACGTGCAGGCCGGCGTCGTCGCCCACGTCATGGACCGGCGCCCCGACCAGGCCAAGGAGGCCCTCGCGCACGTCCGCGAGGCCAGCCGCTCCGCGCTGGACGAACTGCGCGCCACGGTCGGCCTGCTCCGCCAGTCCGACGACCCCGCCGCGCCCACCGAACCCGCCTCCGGCCTCGGCCGCCTCGACGAACTCGCCGGGACCTTCCGCAACGCCGGACTGCCCGTCCAGGTGGCCCGCGCCGAGCAGGACACCGAACTCCCGGCCGCCGTCGACCTGGCCGCCTACCGGATCGTGCAGGAAGCCCTCACCAACGCCCAGAAGCACGCCGGAACCGGCGCCAAGGCCGAGGTCAGCGTCGTACGGGTCGGGCCGAACATCGAGATCAGCGTGCTGGACGACGGCGCCGGCGCCACCGGTGCGACCGGTACGGGCGGCGGGCACGGGCTGCTCGGCATGCGCGAGCGGGTCACCGCGCTCGGCGGCACCCTCACCACCGGCCCCCGCTACGGCGGCGGCTTCCGCGTCCATGCCATCCTGCCGGTCCAGACCCGCGCCGGGGCCGAGAGGAAGCCCGTATGACCATCCGCGTCCTGCTCGCCGACGACCAGGCGTTGCTGCGCAGCGCGTTCCGGGTGCTGGTCGACTCCGAGCCCGGCATGGCCGTGGTGGGGGAGGCGTCCGACGGCGCCGAGGCGGTCCGGCTGGCCAAGGAGTGCGCCGCCGACGTCGTCCTGATGGACATCCGGATGCCCGGCACCGACGGCCTCGCCGCCACCCGCATGATCGGCGCCGACCCGGCCCTGGCCCACGTCCGCGTGGTCATCCTGACCACCTTCGAGGTCGACGACTACGTGGTGAAGGCCCTGCGCGCGGGCGCCTCCGGGTTCCTCGGCAAGGGCAGCGAGCCGGAGGAGCTGCTGACCGCGATCCGCCTCGCCGCGAGCGGCGAGGCGCTGCTGTCCCCGGCCGCCACCAAGGGCCTGATCGCCCGCTTCCTCGCCCAGTCCGACGTCCCCGCCCCCGACCCGGCCCGGCTGGCCAGGCTCGACGCGCTCACCGTCCGGGAACGCGAGGTGCTCGTGCTGGTGGCCGGCGGCCACTCCAACGACGAGATCGCCGAGCGTCTCGAGGTCAGCCCGCTGACGGTGAAGACGCACGTCAACCGGGCCATGGCCAAGCTGGGCGCCCGCGACCGGGCCCAGCTCGTCGTCATCGCCTACGAGTCCGGGCTGGTCCGCCCGAGGTCGGACTGACCTCCACCCGCTCTACTGCGCGGGGAGTAGCGGGCCGCCCCGGAAATGGACCAGGGGCCTACGGGTCGGGCCCCGATGATGGACCAGGGTGTGGGGTGGGCGCACAGACGCGTCCCGCCGCAGCTTCTGCCGCTCACAGAAGAGAGACCCTGTCCCATGTCCTGGCTGTCCCGGTTCAGCCTCGCGCAACGGGCCCTGATCGGCCTGATGTCGCTCATCGCGCTGGTCTTCGGACTCATCGCGATACCCCAGATCAAGCAGCAACTGCTGCCCACCATCGACCTGCCCATGGTCTCGGTGATCGCCCCCTACCAGGGCGCCTCGCCCGACGTGGTGGAGAAGCAGGTCATCGAGCCCATCGAGGACAGCCTCCAGGGCGTCGACGGCGTCACCTCGGTCACCTCCACCGCCAGCGAGGGCAACGCCGTGATCATGGCGTCCTTCGACTACGGCAACGACACCAAGCGGCTCGTCACCGACGTCCAGCAGGCCGTCAACCGGGCCCGCGCCCAGCTCCCGGACACCGTCGACCCCCAGGTCGTCTCCGGCTCCACCGACGACATGCCGACCGTGGTGCTCGCCGCCTCCTCCGGCACCGACCAGCAGGCGCTGGCCGACAAGCTGGACCGTACGGTCGTCCCCGCGCTGAAGGACATCGACGGCGTCGGACGGGTCCAGGTCATGGGCGTGCGCGACCTCCAGGTCGCCGTCACCCCGGACGACGCCAAACTCGCCAAGGCGGGGCTCAGCCCGGCCGCGCTCATCCCGGCGCTCCAGGCGGGCGGCGCGTCCGTCCCGGCGGGCTCCTTCGACGAGAACGGCGCCAACCGCACGGTCCAGGTCGGCGGCGGCTTCACCTCGCTGGCCCAGATCAAGGACCTCCGCGTCGCGGGCCAGGGCGGCGGCAAGCCCGTGCGCCTCGCCGACGTGGCGACCGTCGCGGAGCGGCCGGCCCCGGCCGACTCGCTGACCCGCACGGACGGCAAGCCCAGCCTCGCGGTCAACGTCACCATGGACCACGACGGCAGCGCGGTCGCCATCTCCGACGCGGTCGAGGACCAGCTCCCCAAGCTCCGGGCCGACCTCGGCAAGGACGCCAAGCTCACGGTCGTCAGCGACCAGGGGCCCGAGGTGTCCAAGGCCATCGACGGCCTGACCACCGAGGGCGCGCTCGGCCTGCTGTTCGCCGTGCTGATCATCCTGGTCTTCCTGGCCTCGGTCCGCTCCACGCTGGTCACCGCGGTCTCCATCCCGCTCTCCGTGGTGCTGGCGCTGCTGGTGCTGTGGACGCGCGGGCTGTCGCTGAACATGCTCACGCTGGGTGCGCTGACCATCGCCATCGGCCGGGTCGTGGACGACTCGATCGTGGTGCTGGAGAACATCAAGCGGCACCTCGGCTACGGCGAGGAGCGCAAGGAGGCCATCCTCGGCGCCGTCCGCGAGGTCGCCGGAGCGGTCACCTCCTCCACCCTCACCACGGTCGCCGTCTTCCTGCCGATCGGCCTGGTCGGCGGCATGGTGGGCGCCCTGTTCGGCTCGTTCAGCATCACCGTGACGGCCGCCCTGCTGGCCTCGCTGCTGGTGTCGCTGACCGTGGTGCCGGTGCTGTCGTACTGGTTCCTGCGCGCTCCCAAGGGCACCCCGGAGGACGCCGACGAGGCCCGCCGCCGGGCCGAGGAGAAGGAGGCCGACAGCCGCCTCCAGCGCCTCTACGTCCCCGTCCTGCGGTTCGCCACCCGGCGCCGGCTGGTCAGCCTGCTGATCGCGGTCGTCGTGCTGTTCGGCACCTTCGGCATGGCCGGGCTGCTGAAGACCAACTTCTTCGACCAGGGCGAGCAGCAGGTCCTCACCGTCAAGCAGAAGCTGAAGCCCGGCACCAGCCTCTCCGCGACCGACGCGCAGGCCAGGCGGGTGGAGAAGCTGCTCGGCGGGATCGACGGCATCAAGGACTACCAGGTCACCGTCGGCTCCTCCGGCTTCATGGCCGCCTTCGGCGGCGGCACCGACACCAACCAGGCGTCGTACCAGGTCATGCTGAAGGACTCCGGCTCCGCCGCCGACGTGCAGCGGGAGCTGGAGGACGGGCTGAAGAAGCTGGACGGCGCGGGGACGACCACCGTCTCGGCGGGCGCGGCCTTCGGCAACCAGGACCTCCGTGTCGTGGTCAAGGCCGCCGACCCCGCGGCCCTGCGCACGGCGGCCGAGAAGGTGCGCTCCACCGTGGCCGGTCTCGACGACGTCACCGACGTCACCAGCGACCTCGCGCAGAGCGTGCCGCGCATCTCGGTGCGGGCGGGCGCCAAGGCGGCCGCGGCCGGGTTCGACGAGCAGAAGCTCGGCGCGGCGGTCGCGCAGTCGGTGCGCGGCGTCCCGGCGGGCAAGGCGGTCCTGGACGACACCGAGCGCGACGTCGTCGTACGGTCCGCCCACCCGGCCGCCACGCTGGCCCAGTTGAAGAACCTGCGGCTCGGTGCGGTGAAGCTCGGTGACATCGCCACCGTGAAGCTGGTCGACGGGCCCGTGTCCATGACCCGGATCGACGGTCAGCGCGCCGCGACCGTCACGGCCAAGCCGACCGGTGACAACACCGGCGCGGTCAGCGCCCAGCTCCAGTCGAAGATCAAGGCCCTGAAGCTCCCGGCGGGCGCCACGGCCGAGATCGGTGGTGTCTCCTCCGACCAGGACGACGCCTTCAAGAACCTGGGCCTGGCCATGCTGGCGGCCATCGCCATCGTGTTCATGCTGCTGGTGGCGACGTTCCGCTCGCTGGTCCAGCCGCTGATCCTGCTGGTCTCCATCCCGTTCGCGGCGACCGGCGCGATCGGCCTGCTCATCGTCACCGGCACCCCGATGGGCGTCCCGGCGATGATCGGCATGCTGATGCTCATCGGCATCGTGGTGACCAACGCGATCGTGCTGATCGACCTGATCAACCAGTACCGCTCCCAGGGGTACGGGGTCGTCGAGGCCGTCGTGGAAGGCGGCCGCCACCGGCTCCGCCCGATCCTCATGACCGCCCTGGCGACGATCTTCGCCCTCCTCCCGATGGCGCTCGGCGTCACCGGCGAGGGCGGCTTCATCGCCCAGCCCCTCGCGGTCGTGGTGATCGGCGGCCTGATCACGTCGACCCTGCTGACCCTCCTCCTCGTCCCCACGCTCTACGCGATGGTGGAACTGCGGAAGGAACGCCGAGCGGCGAAGAAGGCGGCGAAGCGGTCCCCGGAGACCGAACAGCAGTCCTCGGACGAGCCGGAGACGGCCGGAGTCTGACCGGCACCACACAGACGGAGGCCCGTCGAACACCCTCGAGGTGTTCGACGGGCCTCCGTCGTACATCGGTCCCGCTACGGCAGCGCCAGCATCCGCTCCAGCGCCAGCTTGGCGAACGCCTCCGTCTCGGGGTCGACCTCGATGCGGTTGACCAGGGTGCCCTCGGCGAGGGACTCCAGGGCCCAGACCAGGTGGGGGAGGTCGATGCGGTTCATGGTGGAGCAGAAGCAGACCGTCTTGTCGAGGAAGACGATCTCCTTGCCCTCGGGCGCGAACCGGTTCGCCAGCCGCCGGACCAGGTTCAGCTCGGTGCCGATGGCCCACTTGGAGCCGGCCGGGGCCGCCTCCAGCGTCTTGATGATGTACTCCGTCGAGCCGACGTAGTCCGCCGCGGCCACGACCTCGTGCCGGCACTCGGGGTGCACCAGGACGTTCACGCCCGGCACCCGCTCGCGCACGTCCTCGACCGACTCCAGGCTGAAGCGCCCGTGCACCGAGCAGTGCCCGCGCCACAGGATCATCTTCGCGTCCCGGAGCTGCTCGGCGGTCAGGCCGCCGTTCGGCTTGTGCGGGTTGTAGAGGACGCAGTCCTCCAGGGACATCCCCATGTCGCGGACGGCGGTGTTGCGGCCGAGGTGCTGGTCGGGCAGGAACAGCACCTTCTCACCCTGCTGGAAGGCCCACTCCAGCGCCCGCTCGGCGTTGGAGGAGGTGCAGATGGTCCCGCCGTGCTTGCCGGTGAACGCCTTGATGTCCGCGGAGGAGTTCATGTAGGACACCGGCACGACCTGCTCGGCGACGCCCGCCTCGGTCAGCACGTCCCAGCACTCCGCGACCTGCTCGGCCGTGGCCATGTCGGCCATCGAGCAGCCGGCCGCGAGGTCCGGCAGGACGACCTTCTGGTCGTCCGAGGTGAGGATGTCGGCCGACTCGGCCATGAAGTGCACACCGCAGAACACGATGTACTCCGCCTCCGGGCGGGCGGCCGCGTCACGGGCCAGCTTGAAGGAGTCACCGGTGACGTCCGCGAACTGGATGACCTCATCCCGCTGGTAGTGGTGGCCGAGGACGAAGACCTTGCTGCCGAGCTTCTCCTTGGCCGCACGGGCGCGCGCCACGAGGTCCGGGTCGGAGGGTGCGGGCAGATCGCCGGGGCATTCGACGCCCCGCTCGCTCCTCGGGTCGGCCCCGCGGCCGAGCAGCAGCAGGGCGAGCGGAGACGGCTGTACGTCGAGCTGCGGGGTCTGGGCGGTGGTCACGGCACCTACCCTTTCTACTTTTCGTCTAACTGACGTTATCTATCATAACCGCTTCACGTCACTTTGACGATGGCCATAGCGTCCATGTGACGTGAATCCCGGCCTCTCCGGCACCGGCCCGCTGCCCCCTCTTCCGCCCGTGTGCGAGCATGAGAAGAGAAGCGAAACGCGGCCAGACGGTCCGCCCGGCCCGGAATGAATCGGCCGGCGCGCCGGTTGCACTGGTCGGAAAGCAGTCTCCGTACAACTTGGGAGAGATGTAGATGTCCGTATCGGACGAGACCAGCACCGTCACCGACGGCATCATCGTGACCGACGCCGCCGCGGCCAAGGTCAAGGCGCTGCTCGACCAGGAAGGCCGGGACGACCTCGCCCTGCGGGTGGCCGTCCAGCCCGGCGGCTGCTCCGGTCTGCGCTACCAGCTCTTCTTCGACGAGCGCTCGCTCGACGGCGACGTCGTGAAGGACTTCGACGGCGTCAAGGTCGTCACCGACCGCATGAGCGCCCCGTACCTGGGCGGCGCCACGATCGACTTCGTGGACACGATCGAGAAGCAGGGCTTCACGATCGACAACCCGAACGCGACGGGCTCCTGCGCCTGCGGCGACTCCTTCAGCTGAACCGGCCCCACGGCCGCGACACGACGGCGGCGGCCCCTCCTGGTGAGGGGCCGCCGCCGTCGTCGTACGCCGGGGGGTCAGGGCGTCAGGGAGTCAGGCTGTGCTCCGCCTTCGGGACCCGGCCCCCGTCGGTGCCCACCACCTCGCGGTCCGCGAGAGGGGCGTCCAGGGAGACGGTCCGGGCGTACTCCTTGCCGAGCGCGATGCAGTTGCCCGGCCGGGGCTTCTCGGTGACCGTGACCGCCACCCGGCCCGCGCTCTCCCGCGCCGACGCGCGGTACTCGGCACACACCCCGCCGACGAAGCGCACGGTCAGCTTCCGGCCCTCGGCGCGGTAGCCCTCCACCGTCACCCCGCGCCCCTTCGGCGCCTCGGCCGAAGGAGAGGGGGAGGGAGAGGCGAGGTACTTCGGGTCGACCGCCGGGTGCGCCACCGTGAAGCCGCCGCGGGCCGCCGAGCCGCGCACCTCGAACAGCCAGGACGGTACGAGGGCCTGACGGCCGTCCACCGACTGCGCGGCCAGCCCGAACACCGCCTTCTCGACCGTCACCGCGTCGCCCTTCGGCGCGGCGGGGGAGCCGGTGGCGGCGCCGCACGGCTGCTCCAGGCGGTCCTTCAGCGGCACCGGGCTCGCACACCCGCCGATGCCCATCCGGTGGCCCTTGGCGGGTGGCTCGTTCATCAGCTTCACCGTGTCGGCCGCGCCCAGTACGGGGTACGTGTCGCCCTTCGTGAGCCGCGCGAGCATTCCGTGGCCGCCGACGATGTCGCCCTTCTCGTCCACGGTCAGGCCGGTCGTCCAGCCGTAGGTGGGCAGACCGTCCACCACCGGGTCGGCGTTCACCACCCGACGGCCGCCCATCACCTGGCTCGCGTCGATCTTCGCGTCGTCCTGCCCGAGCGCCTTCAGTACCGGCCGCGCCACCCGCTCCGCCTCCGCCGTGCCGACCGGCTCGTCCGCCGGGGCGGCCGGGTCCTGTGCACAGACGGTGATCTTGCGGCAGTTGTCGGTGCCGGGCGCGTACCGGGTGTACGACCAGTCGGCTCCCGTCACCCGGAGCACCGGGCCGCCCTCCCGCTCCCCGGCCCGCCAGCCGCCCCCGTCGGCCACGGGGGTGCCGGCGATCCCCAGCGCCTTGGCCAGCCGGGCGACTTCGTCCTCGCCGACCTTGCCCTCCGCGAGGTGGACGGAGGCGGAGCGGGGGCCGTCGGGGAGGTCGCCCTTGACGACATAGTGGACGCCACCGCTCGGGTCGGGTTCCCCGACGGCGATCCCGGCGGAGCCGGTGCCCGGCCCGCTGTCGAGGGCGAGCGGTGGGGGAGCGCCCTCGCTTCCGGCCCCGGCCTGCTTGCCGTCGGACCCGCTTCCGGAGGCCAGCCAGGCACCCCCGCCGCCTACGAGCAGTACGGCGGCGGCGACGGAGGCGATGATCGCGGCGGTACGGGGGCGTCCGGCGGGGGCGGGAGGGGTCTCTTCACCCGCCTGGGTCTCAGCAGCCTCGGCAGCCTCGGAGGTCGCGGCAGGCCCCTCCGTCGACGCCGGCTCCGATTCCGGCTCGGCTTCCGACCGGTCCTCGTTCTCGGGTCGCTCCTTGGTCACCGCATCGCTCCTCGCTGCTCGTGCCCCGCGTCTCCCGCGCGGGGGACGGCGGTGGGACGCGCGAGGGGAGCGCACGGTTCCCTTCCGCGCGCCCCTGCGAGGGCCGGCTCAGTCGCCGTAGTCGGACATCGCGTCCACCAGCCGTGCCGAGCGGGCCGGCACCCGGACCCCGTGGATCAGCGAGGGCGGGACCGGGCGGGTGGCCCGGTGCTCGGGTGGGGCCCAGTGCGGGGCCATGCGGGCGCAGTCGCCGCGCAGCGCGGGGAGGTCCACTTCGAGGTCGTCGGGCCTGAGGTTCGTCATGAGCGCACCGTAGGCACGCCGGGGCCGGTGAAGAAAGATCTACTATCGGGTAGTTTTCCCCGCTTCAGTGGGTGCCCGATTACGGGTAGCGTGAACTGTCAGCTCCCCCTCCCGCCAGGAGAACGCCTGCCGTGCGCATCGCAGTCACCGGCTCCATCGCCACCGACCACCTCATGACCTTCCCCGGCCGCTTCGCCGACCAGTTCGTCGCGGACCAACTGCACACGGTCTCGCTCTCCTTCCTCGTCGACAACCTGGACGTGCGCCGGGGCGGCGTGGGCGCCAACATCGCCTTCGGCATGGGCCAGCTCGGCACCCGGCCGATCCTCGTCGGCGCCGCGGGCTTCGACTTCGACGAGTACCGCTCCTGGCTCGACCGCCATGGCGTGGACACCGAGTCGGTCCGTATCTCGGAGACCCTGCACACCGCCCGCTTCGTGTGCACCACCGACTCCGACCACAACCAGATCGGCTCCTTCTACACCGGTGCCATGAGCGAGGCCCGGCTGATCGAGCTGAAGACGGTCGCGGACCGCGTCGGCGGCCTGGACCTCGTCCTGATCGGCGCCGACGACCCGGAGGGCATGCTCCGCCACACCGAGGAGTGCCGCTCCCGCTCGATCCCCTTCGCCGCGGACTTCTCCCAGCAGATCGCCCGTATGGAGGGCGAGGAGATCCGGATACTGCTGGACGGCGCCACGTACCTGTTCTCCAACGAGTACGAGAAGGGCCTCATCGAGTCCAAGACCGGCTGGAGCGACGAGCAGATCCTCGCGAAGGTCGGCCATCGGGTGACCACTCTCGGTTCGCGCGGTGTGCGGATCGAGCGGGTCGGCGAGGACCCGATCGAGGTCGGTTGCCCGGACGAGGAGCGCAAGGCCGACCCCACGGGTGTCGGCGACGCCTTCCGCGCGGGGTTCCTGTCCGGGCTTGCCTGGGGGGTCTCGCTGGAGCGGGCGGCTCAGGTCGGGTGCATGCTGGCGACGCTCGTCATCGAGACGGTGGGTACGCAGGAGTATCAGCTTCGGCGGGCGCACTTCATGGACCGCTTCACCAAGGCGTACGGCGAGGATGCGGCGGCTGAGGTTCGTCAGTACCTGAGCTGAAGTCTTTGCCTCGACGGGTCCGTGGTTCGCTGCGGGCCCGTCGGTGGCTGGTCGCGCCAAGGCGGCGGAGCCGCAAGTCCAACACCGCCCCGCGCCCCTGGGTCAGCTCAGTCGGCGGACGACATAAGCCGCGCCTTGCTCCGCCTTCTCCTCGCCCACGTACTCCTGCCCCCGCATCTCGCACCACGCCGGGATGTCCAGACGGGCCGCCTCGTCGTCCGACAGGACGCGTACCGTGCCACCCACCGGGACCTCGCCGATCACCTTGGCCAGTTCGATCACCGGGATGGGGCAGCGTTTGCCGAGGGAGTCCACCACCAGCTCCTCCGCCCGCGCCTCGACCTCCGGCTCCGGTGCCCCGAGCTGGGCCCGTACCCCCGCCACCACGCCGGGCAGCACCTCCAGGAAACGGTCGACCTCCTCCGACGCGACGCCCAGCGGCAGCGACACGCGGACGTTGCCCTCGCTCAGTACGCCCATCGCCTTGAGCACATGGCTCGGTGTGAGGGTGCCGCTGGTGCAGGAGGAGCCGGAGGAGACGGAGAAGCCGGCCCGGTCCAGCTCGGACAGCAGCACCTCGCCGTCGACGTACAGGCAGGAGAACGTGACGATCCCCGGCAGCCGCCGCTCCGGATCGCCCACCACCTCCACGTCCGGCACCAACCGCGGCACCCGCGCCCGGATCTGCTCGGTCAGCGCCCGCAGCCGTACCGCCTCCGCGTCCGCCTCGGCCCGTACCGCCCGCAGCGCGGCCACCGAGGCCACGATCGCCGGGATGTTGCCGAAGCCGGAGACGCGCCCCGACTCCCGCTCCTCGCCCGGCCCCTGGGCCGCGAAGCGGACGCCCTTGCGCACCACCAGCAGGCCCACCCCCGAGGGGCCGCCCCACTTGTGCGCGCTGGCCGTCAGCAGCGACCAGCCCTCGGGCACCGGGCCCCAGCCCAGCGACTGGGCCGCGTCCACCAGCAGCGGCACCCCGGCCGCCCGGCACGCCCCGGCCACCTCGGCCACCGGCTGCACGGTGCCCACCTCGTGGTTGGCCGACTGGAGACACGCCAGCGCGGTGTCGGCCCGCAGGGCCTCCGCGTACGCCGACGGGTCCACCGCCCCCGCCCGGCTGACGCCCACTCGGGTGACAGAACCGCCCCCGGCCTCGAACGTGTCCGCCGAATGGAGGACCGAGGAATGTTCGACCGCTGACACGATCAGGTGACGTCCGACGCGCCGCCGCCCGGCCAACGCCCCCGCCACACCGTCGTGGACGGCCCGCGTCCCGGACGACGTGAACACCACCTCGTCCGCCCGGCACCCCACCACCTCGGCCGCCGCCTCCCGAGCCGCGTCCAGCAGCATCCGGGCCCGCCGCCCCTCCCGGTACAACCGTCCCGGATCGGCCCACCCCTCATCCAAAGACGCCAACAACGCCTGCCGCGCCACAGGATGAAGCGAAGCCCCAGAAGCCACATCGAAGAAAGCCACAGGGCAACGTTAGAACGCCGTCTGGTCTTGCCGACCTGGGGGCGCGGGGCTGTGTCCATCTGCGGCTCCGCCGCGGGGCGCGACAAGCCACAACGGCGCGGCACAAACCCCCAAACCGACACAACAACGGCGATTGGCCCCCCAGCAACACCCCTCAGAACGACCCGGCGACGCGTATGCCCCCCTCCCCGCGAACCGTCGGAGACCGTCGGCTAGGGTTTGGTCCGCATAAACATCCAAACCCCTGCCCGACGCAGGGCGGCGACCGACCAGCGAGAAGGCCGCAGCCGACCGCGCGGGCGAGACTCTCGGGAAGGCGCTACGTGAGTCCCAACGGCTCCGACCTCCCCCTTCGCCCGAAAGGCGTGGGCGGTACCCCCAAGCCGCGGCGCGCGACGCGGCGGAAGCTGCTCCAGGCACTGACCGCGGGCCTGGTCCTTGCGACCGCGACCGGTTGCACATACAAGGACTTCCCCCGCCTTGGCATGCCCACCCCGACCACGGAAGAGGCTCCCCGCATCCTCTCCCTGTGGCAGGGCTCGTGGGCCGCCGCGCTCGCTACCGGCGTGCTGGTGTGGGGCCTGATCCTGTGGAGCGCCATGTTCCACCGGCGCAGCCGCACCAAGGTCGAGGTTCCGCCGCAGACGCGGTACAACATGCCCATCGAGGCGCTGTACACGGTGGTTCCGATCATCATCGTCTCGGTGCTCTTCTACTTCACCGCGCGGGACGAATCGAAGCTCCTCAGCCTGGAGAAGAAGCCGGACGTCACGGTCAACGTGGTCGGCTTCCAGTGGAGCTGGGGCTTCAACTACATCGAGAACGTGCCGGGTTCCACCGGTGACGCCAAGAAGGACCCGAACCTCGCGGCCATCCCCACGCGGTTCGTGGACCAGTTCCCGGCCAACGCCGGTGGCGTCTACGACGTCGGTACGCCGGGTACGCGGAACCCGCAGACCGGCAACCCCGGCCCGACGCTGTGGCTGCCCAAGGGCAAGACGGTCCGCTTCGTGCTGACCTCGCGTGACGTCATCCACGACTTCTGGGTCGTGCCCTTCCTGATGAAGCAGGACGTCATTCCGGGCCACACCAACGCCTTCCAGGTGACTCCCAACAAGGAGGGCACCTTCATGGGCAAGTGCGCGGAGCTCTGCGGCGTCGACCACTCCCGGATGCTGTTCAACGTGAAGGTCGTCTCCCCCGAGCGGTACGAGCAGCACCTCAAGGACCTCGCCAAGAAGGGGCAGACCGGTTACATTCCCGCCGGCATCGCGCAGACGAGCCACGAGAAGAACCGGGAGACGAACAACCTGTGAGCATCCTCAACGAACCCCAGGGTGCCGGCGCGACCGAGGACTCGAACGACAACGAGTTGTTGATCCGGCGCAAGCAGCCCGGCAACGTCGTGATCAAGTGGCTGACGACCACTGACCACAAGACGATCGGCACGCTGTATCTGGCGACGTCGTTCGCGTTCTTCCTCATCGGTGGCGTGATGGCGCTGCTCATGCGTGCCGAGCTGGCGCGCCCGGGCATGCAGATCATCTCCAACGAGCAGTTCAACCAGGCGTTCACGATGCACGGCACCGTGATGCTGCTGATGTTCGCGACGCCGCTGTTCGCCGGTTTCGCCAACTGGATCATGCCGCTCCAGATCGGCGCGCCCGACGTGGCGTTCCCGCGGCTGAACATGTTCGCCTACTGGCTCTACCTGTTCGGCTCGACCATCGCCGTGGGTGGCTTCCTCACCCCGCAGGGCGCGGCCGACTTCGGCTGGTTCGCCTACTCCCCGCTGTCGGACGCGGTCCGCTCGCCGGGTGTCGGTGCCGACATGTGGATCATGGGTCTGGCCTTCTCCGGCTTCGGCACGATCCTCGGCTCGGTCAACTTCATCACCACGATCATCTGCATGCGCGCTCCGGGCATGACGATGTTCCGCATGCCGATCTTCGTGTGGAACGTGCTGCTGACCGGTGTGCTGGTCCTGCTGGCCTTCCCGGTGCTGGCCGCCGCGCTGTTCGCCCTGGAGGCGGACCGCAAGTTCGGTGCCCATATCTTCGACGCCGCCAATGGCGGGGCCCTGCTATGGCAACACCTCTTCTGGTTCTTCGGCCATCCAGAGGTGTACATCATCGCGCTGCCGTTCTTCGGCATCATCTCCGAGATCATCCCGGTGTTCTCGCGCAAGCCGATGTTCGGCTACATGGGCCTGATCGCGGCCACGATCGGCATCGCCGGTCTGTCCGTGACCGTGTGGGCGCACCACATGTACGTCACCGGCGGTGTGCTGCTGCCGTTCTTCTCCTTCATGACGTTCCTCATCGCGGTCCCGACCGGTGTGAAGTTCTTCAACTGGATCGGCACGATGTGGAAGGGCTCGCTGTCCTTCGAGACACCGATGCTCTGGACGACCGGCTTCCTGATCACCTTCGTCTTCGGTGGTCTGACCGGTGTCATCCTGGCCTCGCCGCCGATGGACTTCCACGTCTCGGACTCGTACTTCGTGGTGGCGCACTTCCACTACGTGGTCTTCGGCACCGTGGTCTTCGCGATGTTCGCCGGCTTCCACTTCTGGTGGCCGAAGTTCACCGGCAAGATGCTGGACGAGCGCCTCGGCAAGATCACCTTCTGGACGCTGTTCATCGGCTTCCACGGCACCTTCCTGGTCCAGCACTGGCTGGGCGCCGAGGGCATGCCGCGCCGGTACGCCGACTACCTGGCGGCCGACGGCTTCACCGCGCTGAACACGGTCTCCACGATTGCCTCGTTCCTGCTCGGCCTGTCGATCCTGCCGTTCCTCTACAACGTGTGGAAGACCGCCAAGTACGGCAAGCCGGTCGAGGTGGACGACCCGTGGGGCTACGGCCGTTCGCTGGAGTGGGCGACCTCCTGCCCGCCGCCTCGCCACAACTTCCTCACCCTGCCGCGGATTCGCAGCGAATCCCCGGCGTTCGACCTGCACCACCCCGAGATCGCCGCGCTGGAGCAGCTTGAGCACGCCGGTCACGGCGCCGCCATCGCGGGCAGCAAGGAGGCCGGCAAGTGAAGATCCAAGGTCGGATGTTCTTCTGGCTGAGCATCTTCGTCCTGGTCATGGCCGTCGTGTACGGCGTGTGGTCGAAGGAGCCGGCCGGTACCACGGCGCTCTTCCTGGCCTTCGGCCTGTGCATCATGATCGGCTTCTACCTGGGCTTCACCGCCCGGCGGGTCGACGCGGGCGCGCAGGACGACAAGGAGGCCGATGTCGCGGACGGCGCGGGCGAGCTGGGCTTCTTCAGCCCGCACAGCTGGCAGCCGCTGTCCCTGGCGGTCGGCGGCGCGCTGGCCTTCCTCGGCATCGCGGTCGGCTGGTGGTTGCTGTACTTCTCGGCACCCCTGATCGCCATCGGTCTCTTCGGCTGGGTGTTCGAGTACTACCGCGGTGAGAACCGCACCCAGTAACACAGCGCACGACACGGCGGGAGCCCGGACACTCCATCAGGAGGGTCCGGGCTCCTCCGTTTGCCGCAGTGTCCGTCGCTCATACGGGTTACGTGCCGAGCCGGTGAGGTCTTCGTCTCATAGCGTGATCATATGAATCACACTGCGCGGACCCGCACCGTGGTCAGCTCCGCCATGCTGGTGGCCGCCCTCGGCGCGGGCGTCACCGGCTGCGGCTCGGACGGCAATGCCCTGTCGTCCAAGCCGTACGACGCGGCCGACCAGATCGTCTTCAACGCGCCCACCGACAAGGCGAAGCAGGCCGATCCGGACAAGCCCCTCGAGGTCACGCTGAAGAGCGGCGAGGGCCGGATCACCGACGTCACCGCCATGGACGCCACAGGGCGCTATGTGGCGGGCGAACTCGCAGCCGACGGCGGGCGCTGGCACAGCACCTCCCCGCTGGCCGCCAACGCCCATTACACGGTCCGCGTGAGCACCGAGGACGAGGACGGCGCCCCCGGCCGCAAGATCCTGAACTTCGACACCACCAAGACGGCGAGCAAGAAGAGCCTCGGTGTCACCTTCGGGCCCGAGGCGGGGGAGTACGGCGTCGGACAGCCCATCACCGCCAACCTCGACCAGCCGGTCAAGGACCAGGCCCAGCGCGCCGTGGTGGAGAGCGGGCTGCGGGTGGACTCCGTACCGGCCGTGCAGGGTTCCTGGTACTGGGTCAGCGACAAGGAACTCCACTACCGGCCCAAGGAGTACTGGCCCGCCCACGCCACCGTCCAGGTGCACAGCAACCTCGACGGGATCAAGATCACCGACCGGCTCCGCGGTGGCAAGAGCAAACCCCTGAAGATCACCATCGGGGACAAGGTGGAGGCCATCACCGACGCCGCCACCCACCAGCTCACGTTCTACAAGAACGGTGAGGTGATCAACACCATCCCGGTCACCACCGGCAAGCCCGGCTTCGAGACCCGCAACGGCGTCAAGGTCGTCCTGGAGAAGCAGTACTTCGTACGGATGCGCGGTACCACCGTCGGCATCGCCGAGGGCAGCTCCGACTCCTACGACCTGCCGGTGTACTACGCCACTCGCGTCACCTGGTCGGGTGAGTACGTGCACGCCGCGCCCTGGTCGGTCGGCTCCCAGGGCTACGCCAACGTCAGCCACGGCTGCACCGGCATGAGCACCGGGAACGCCGAGTGGTTCTTCGACCACGTCCGCGCCGGCGACGTCGTCAAGGTCGTCAACTCGGGCGGCCACGCCATGGAGGACTTCGGCAACGGCTTCGGTGACTGGAACCTGGACTGGAAGAAATGGAGCGCCGGCACCGCCCTCACCGGGGCCGCCCAGAACGGGTCGGCGCCCAAGGACTCCGTACGCCTGCGCCCCGCCGCCGCATGACGCTCCGGGGTGCGGGAGCCGGACGGGTCCCCGCACCCCTTCAGCGGGCCGTCCTAGGCGTTCTGGAGGCGCTTGCGGCGCAGCAGGGAGGCCAGGGCCTCCGCGAACTCCATCGGGTCGACCGGCAGCGTCACCGCCGCGTCGGCCCGGCTCCAGGTCGCCAGCCAGGCGTCCTGGGGACGGCCCATGAGCAGCAACACCGGGGGAGCGCCGAAGACTTCGTCCTTGATCTGGCGGCAGACCCCCATGCCGCCCATGGGTACCGCCTCGCCGTCCAGCACGCAGACGTCGATGCCGCCCCGGTCCACCTCGCGCACCACGGCCTCGGGCGTGGCGCACTCCACGAACTCCACCAGCGGCACGTCCGGAGCCGGCCGGCGCCCGGCGGCGAGCCGTACCTGTTCGCGGGTGTTGGAGTCGTCGCTGTACACCAGCACAGTGGCGGTCGGCTGCATGCTTCCTCCGAGACGTCGGCGTCTTACGGACGGGCCATTCCGGGCCGGATGTTACTCCCCCGGACAGCACGTCAACACCGGTACGACAGGCGAAGACACTCCGAACGGCACCCCCGGAGTGAGGGCGAGATAAGCGACCGACATAATGTCGGTCGTGGCGACAGCAACGACAGCAGATACCGGGCACGCGCACCCGTCGGTCAACCGGCCGAACCTCACCAGCGTCGGAACCATCATTTGGCTGAGTTCCGAGCTGATGTTCTTCGCGGCCCTCTTCGCGATGTACTTCACCGCTCGATCGGTGACCGGACTGGATCACTGGAAGGAGATGGCGCACGCGCTGAATGTGCCCTTCTCCGCGACGAACACCACGATCCTGGTGCTCTCCTCCCTGACCTGCCAGCTCGGCGTGTTCGCCGCCGAGCGCGGGGACGTGAAGAAGCTCCGCGGGTGGTTCATCGTCACCTTCGTGATGGGTGCGATCTTCATCGGCGGACAGATCTTCGAGTACACGGAACTGGTGAAGAAGGACGGCATCTCGCTGTCCTCCGACGTCTACGGCTCCGTGTTCTACCTGACCACCGGCTTCCACGGCCTGCACGTGACGGGCGGACTCATCGCCTTCCTGCTGGTCCTCGGCCGCACCTACGCGGCCAAGAGGTTCACTCACGAGCAGGCGACCGCCGCCATCGTCGTGTCCTACTACTGGCACTTCGTCGATGTGGTCTGGATCGGCCTCTTCGCCACGATCTACTTGATCAAGTAGCGGGCACCGCCCGCACATCCAGAAGCACCGACGCAGAAGATCCTGACACCGGGGTAATCCGTGAAAAAGCTCTCCGCACGACGACGCCATCCGCTGGCGGCGGTCGTCGTACTACTCCTCGCGCTGGCGGCCACTGGGGGGCTGTACGCCGCGTTCGCGCCCGCGGGCAAGGCGCAGGCCGATGAAACCTCCCAGTCCCTGACCATCAAGGAGGGCCAGAAGCTCTACGAGGTCGGCTGCGCAAGCTGCCACGGCACCGGTGGCCAGGGCTCCTCCGACGGCCCGAGCCTGGTCGGCGTCGGCGCCGCCGCGGTCGACTTCCAGGTCGGCACCGGCCGGATGCCCGCCTCCAGCTCGCAGATGGCCCAGATCCCGGCCAAGAAGCCGATCTACAACCAGGCCCAGATCGACCAGCTCGCCGCGTACGTCGCGTCGCTGGGCGCCGGCCCGAACGTGCCGACCAAGGAGCAGTACTCCAAGGACGGCGCGGACATCGCCGCGGGTGGCGAGCTGTTCCGCACCAACTGCGCGCAGTGCCACAACTTCACCGGCAAGGGTGGTGCCCTCACCAAGGGCAAGTACGCGCCGAGCCTCGAGGACGTCGCGCCCAAGCACATCTACGAGGCCATGCAGACCGGCCCGCAGAACATGCCGTCCTTCCCCGACACCACCATGACGGAGAAGAACAAGAAGGACATCATCGCGTACCTGAACGCGGTCAACAGCAGCGAGACCGAGAACCCCGGCGGCCTTGAGCTGGGCGGACTCGGCCCGGTCAGTGAGGGCCTGTTCGCCTGGATCTTCGGCCTCGGCGCGCTGATCGCGGTCGCCGTCTGGGTCGCCGCTCGGACCGCAAAGGCCAAGAAGTCATGAGTAGCCAAGACATTCCAGAAGAGAACCTGCCCGCCGCGCAGGACCACCCGCACGGCTCGGTGAGCGTCGCGGACGAAGAGACGCCGTTCGCCGATCCGGGTATGCCGCCGCACGAGCACCGTGCGCAGGACATCGACGAGCGGGCCGCCAAGCGGTCCGAGCGCGCGGTCGCCCTGCTGTTCACGATCTCGATGCTGGCCACCCTCGGCTTCATCGCGTCGTACGTGACGATCCCGCACGACCAGTCGATCTTCGTCTTCCCGATCGGGCACATCAGCGCGCTCAACTTCGCGCTGGGCCTGACCCTCGGTGTGGCGCTGTTCTGCATCGGCGCGGGCGCCGTCCACTGGGCGCGCACCCTGATGTCCGACGTCGAGATGGTGGCCGAGCGCCACCCGATCGCGGCGGACCCCACGGTCCGCGCACAGGTCTTCGACGACTTCCGCCAGGGAGCCGCCGAGTCCGGCATCGGCCGTCGCAAGCTGATCCGCAACACGATGTTCGGCGCGCTCGCCCTGGTGCCGCTCTCCGGCGTGATGCTGCTGCGCGACCTCGGCCCGCTGCCGCACAACTCGCTCCGCCACACGCTGTGGGCGAAGGGCAAGCTCCTCGTCAACGTCAACACCAACGAGCCGCTGCGTCCCGAGGACGTGGCCGTCGGCTCGCTGACCTTCGCCAAGCCCGAGGGCCTGGAGGAGAAGGACGAGGACTTCCAGGACCAGATCGCCAAGGCCGCCCTGATGATCGTCCGGCTCCAGCCGAACGACATCAAGGACAAGCAGGAACTGGCCTGGTCCCACGAGGGCATCGTCGCGTTCTCGAAGATCTGCACCCACGTGGGCTGCCCGATCTCCCTGTACGAGCAGCAGACGCACCACGTGCTCTGCCCGTGCCACCAGTCCACCTTCGACCTCTCCGACGGTGCCCGAGTGATCTTCGGCCCCGCCGGTCACGCCCTGCCGCAGCTCCGCATCGGTGTGAACGACGAGGGCTACCTCGAGGCGCTCGGCGACTTCGCGGAGCCCGTCGGTCCTGCATTCTGGGAGCGCGGATGAGTACTGAAGCGAACGAAGCCCCCCGCTCTCGCGGGAAGGCGCCGGCCGGCGAGCGCATCGCCGACTGGGCGGACGGCCGGCTGGGGATCTTCTCCCTGGCCAAGGCCAACATGCGCAAGGTCTTCCCGGACCACTGGTCGTTCATGCTGGGCGAAGTCTGCATGTACAGCTTCCTCATCATCATCCTGACCGGTGTGTACCTGACGCTGTTCTTCCACCCGTCGATGAACGAGGTGGAGTACCACGGCAGTTACGTCCCGCTCCAGGGACAGCTCATGTCGGAGGCGTTCAACTCGACCCTGCACATCTCCTTCGATGTGCGCGGTGGTCTGCTCATCCGGCAGATCCACCACTGGGCCGCGCTGATCTTCCTCGCGGGCATGTTCGTGCACATGATGCGCGTGTTCTTCACCGGCGCGTTCCGCAAGCCGCGTGAGGTCAACTGGCTGTTCGGCTTCCTGCTGTTCGTCCTCGGCATGTTCACCGGTTTCACCGGTTACTCGCTCCCGGACGACCTGCTCTCCGGCACCGGTGTGCGCTTCACCGAGGGCGCGATCCTGTCCATGCCGATCGTCGGCACGTACATCTCGTTCTTCCTCTTCGGCGGGGAGTTCCCCGGCCACGACTTCGTGGCCCGGTTCTACTCGATCCACATCCTGCTGCTGCCGGGCATCATGCTCGGCCTGATGGTGGCGCACCTGATCCTGGTCTTCTACCACAAGCACACGCAGTTCGCGGGTCCGGGGAAGAAGGAGACCAACGTCGTCGGCATGCCGCTGCTGCCGGTGTACATGGCCAAGGCCGGAGGCTTCTTCTTCCTGGTCTTCGGTGTCATCGCGGCCATCGCGGCGGTCACCCAGATCAACCCGATCTGGGCGATGGGCCCCTACCGGCCCGACCAGGTCTCCACCGGCGCCCAGCCCGACTGGTACATGGGCTTCGCCGAGGGTCTGGTCCGCTACATGCCGGGCTGGGAGATCAACTTCTGGGGCCACACGCTGGTCCTGGGCGTGTTCATCCCGCTGATCCTGTTCGGTGTCGTGCTGATGGCCATCGCGGTCTACCCGTTCATCGAGTCCTGGGTCACCGGTGACAAGAACGAGCACCACATCCTGGACCGCCCGCGCAACGCCCCGACGCGTACCGCGTTCGGCGTCGCCTGGGTCACGGTGTACATGATCGGTCTGGTGGGCGGTGGCAACGACCTGTGGGCCACCCACTTCCACCTGTCGATCAACCAGGTCACCTGGTTCGTCCGGATCTTCTTCTTCGCCGGACCGGTGATCGCGTTCATCGCCACCAAGCGGATCTGCCTCGGCCTCCAGCGCCGGGACAAGGACAAGGTGCTGCACGGCCGCGAGACCGGCATCATCAAGCGCCTGCCGCACGGTGAGTTCATCGAGGTGCACGAGCCGCTCAGCCAGGAGCAGCTCCACACCCTGACGGCGCACCACCAGTACGAGCCCGCCGAGATCGGCCCCACGGTCGACGAGAACGGGGTCGAGCGCAAGGTGAAGCCCACCGAGCGGCTGCGGGTCAAGCTGTCCAACGCCTACTACGGCAAGGACAACCAGATCCCCAAGCCGACCGTCGACGAGTACAAGGAGATCACGAGCGGCCACGGCCACCACTGATCCCCGCGCGCGTCGCCACGCCACGGCCGAAGGGCCCCGTCCGGAACACCGGCGGGGCCCTTCGCCCTGTTCGGGCTGGATAGGGTGGGAGCGGGCACCCCGCGTGCCCCGGAACACCTGATCTTCCTCACACACACCCAGGAGCGGCCTGATGAGCGCTGTGACCCCCGCTGGAGGCGACACCGCGGCGGGCCGTTCCTGGCCCGAGGTACTGAACGCCCTGCTGGAGGGCCGGGACCAGAGCGCCGACGCCACCGCCTGGGCGATGAACCGGATCATGCGCGGCGAGGCCACGGACGCCCAGATCGCGGGCTTCCTGGTGGCGCTGCGGGCCAAGGGCGAGACGGTCGAGGAGATCACCGGGATCGTCCGGGCGATGTACGACCACGCCAACGTGATCGAGGTGCCCGGCCGGACCGTGGACATCGTCGGCACCGGCGGGGACGGCGCCAAGACGGTGAACATCTCCACGATGTCCTCCATCGTGGTCGCCGGCACCGGCGCGAAGGTCATCAAGCACGGCAACCGGGCCGCGTCCTCGGCCTCCGGTTCCTCGGACGTGCTGGAGCGGCTCGGCGTCAACCTGGAGCTGACGCCGAAGCGGGTGGCGGAGGTCGCGGAGGAGGCGGGGATCACCTTCTGCTTCGCGGTCAAGTTCCACCCGGCGCTGCGTCATGTCGGCGCCGCGCGCGGCCAGCTCGGCATCCGTACGGTCTTCAATGTGATCGGTCCGCTGACCAACCCGGCGCGGGTGCGGTCCCAGGCGGTGGGCGTGGCGAACCTGGCCATGGCGCCGATCGTCGCGGGCGTCTTCGCCGAGCGCGGCAACTCCTCGCTGGTCTTCCGGG
The DNA here is from genome assembly GCF_045039805.1 of Streptomyces sp. NBC_01171. Lineage (NCBI taxonomy): Bacteria > Bacillati > Actinomycetota > Actinomycetes > Kitasatosporales > Streptomycetaceae > Streptomyces > Streptomyces sp. NBC_01171. The sequence goes on from NZ_CP108609.1 coordinate 4,828,547, forward strand.
GCGAGGACGGACTGGACGAGCTGACCACGACCTCGCCCTCGCGGGTGTGGATCGTGCGCGACGGCAAGGTCACCGAGGAGGTCTTCAACCCGCGTGACGTCGGCATCGAGCTGGTGCCGGTGGAGGCGCTGCGCGGCGGCGACCCGGCGTACAACGCGATGGTGGCCCGGCAGGTGCTGGAGGGCCAGCGCGGGCCGGTGCGGGACGCGGTGCTGCTGAACTCGGCGGCCGCGCTGGTGGCGCTGGACCCGACGGAGGAGCCGCTGGCGGACCAGCTCCGGGCGGGCATGGCGAGAGCTGCCGAGTCCATCGACTCCGGGGCGGCGGCGCGCACGCTGGAGCGCTGGGTGGCTGCCAGCAACCGGTAAGTGGTGTTTTTCGGCGCGGCGGGGAGCGGTTGCTCTCCGCCGCGCCGGCGTTTCGGCATCCGGACGCCGGTTGCGCCGCGCGCACCGTCCGGCTAGCTTCCTGATCAGGTCATGAGCGACAGCCATGCGGCCCCGGCCGGCTGTCCGGCAACCCTCCGTCCGTGGCGGGGTGCTCCGGGTGAGGACCAGGCCGTAGCCCAGAAGGTCTACGGCAAGCGCGGACCCCTCGAGAACCAGGGGTCCTGGTCGTACGAGGGAGCTTTTTTCCGTGAGCAAGCGAATGCGCTAGGGCCGCCGAGCCCCGCCTCCGCACACCCCCTTTCACTCTTCCTCCGGCGCCGCGTACGCATGCCCTGCGCGCGGTGACTCCGGCCTGCCTCACGGGAGTTCAGCCATGTCCGTCTCCACCGCCTTCGCCCCCGCCCCCGCCGCGACCGAAGCCGTGCCCGCCCCGCTGCCGGTGCTCGGCCGGGACGTCGCCGTGCCGCTCGTCACCGGGGGAGAGGTCGGCTACGCCGCGCTCGACTACGCCGCCAGCGCCCCCGCGCTCCAGCGGGTCTGGGACGACGTCGCCGCCTACGCCCCCTACTACGGCAGCGTGCACCGGGGCGCCGGGCATCTCTCGCAGCTCTCCACCGAGCTGTTCGAGAACGCCCGCCGCACGGTCGCGGAGTTCCTCGACTGCCGGGGCGACGACCAGGTGGTCTTCACCCGGTCCACCACGGACTCGCTGAACCTGCTGGCCCGCGCGCTGCCCGCCGGGTGCGAGGTGTACGTCTTCGAGACCGAGCACCACGCCGCGCTGCTGCCCTGGCGCGAGGCCGACGTGACCTTCCTGGACGCCCCGCGCAGTGCCGCCGGGGCCGTGCGCACGCTGGAGCGGGCCCTCGCCGCCCGGGACACCGCGCGCCCCGCGCTGGTCTGCGTCACCGGCGCCTCCAATGTCACCGGCGAGCTGTGGCCGGTGCGCGAACTGGCGGCCGCCGCGCACGCGTCCGGGGCGCGGATCGTGCTGGACGCCGCCCAGTTGGTGCCGCACCAGCCGGTGAGTGTGCGCGAGCTGGACGTCGACTGGATCGCGTTCTCCGGGCACAAGCTGTACGCGCCCTTCGGCTCCGGGGTGCTCGCCGGGCGGGCCGACTGGCTCTCGGCTGCCGAGCCGTACCTCGCGGGCGGCGGCGCCAGCCGCACGGTGGCCCGGCGGGCCGACGGCCGCGTGGAGGTGGAGTGGCACGAGGGCGCCGCCCGGCACGAGGCGGGTTCCCCCAACGTCATCGGCGCCTACTCGATCGCCTCGGCCTGCCGGGCGCTCACCGAGGCAGGCCCTGAGGCGCTGGCCGCCCGTGAGCGGCACCTGCTCGGGCTGCTCCAGGCCGGCCTCGCCGAGGTGCCCGGGGTGCGGGTGCTCTCCCTGTTCGGCGACGACGCCCCGCGCGTGGGCGTCCTCTCCTTCGTGGTGGAGGGCTGGAACAGCTCCCACCTCGCCGCCGCGCTCTCCGCCGAGTACGGCATCGGCGTCCGCGACGGCCTCTTCTGCGCCCACCCCCTGGTGCACGCCCTTCTCGGCACGGCCGCCGCCGAGCAGGCCGGCTGCGGCACCGGCACCCTGAACGCCGTCCGCGTCAGCTTCGGCGCGGGCACCCCGGACGAGCACGTCACCCGCTTCGTGACGGCCCTGCGCGAACTGGTCACCCGCGGCGCCCGCTGGACCTACCGCACGGAAAACGGCCGCTGCGTCCCGGAGAGCTGAGGCGCGGTTCCGGCGGCCCGGGGCTCGACCCGGTCGGACGGCGTCGGCTCGATGGGGGGAAGGGCGGCCCGGCGGATGCCCCGAAGCGGCCGCCCGCCGCCGTCGGCCTGGCGACGGGCCCGGTCGTCCGGCCGCAGCGCCCAGGACCCTGGCGGCGCCGGGTGGGACTTCGCGGCGCCGCCCCCGGAGGGGCTAGCTGTCGAGGCCGATGGCGAAGGCGGCTTCCAGGTCGTGCTGGGAGTAGGTGCGGAAGGCGACGTGGGTGTCGGTGCCCTCCACGCCCTGGATCTTGCTGATGCGGCCGGGGATGACCTCGGCGAGGTCCTCGTGGCGGGCCACGCGGACCATGGCGATCAGGTCGTAGGTGCCGGTGACGGAGAAGACCTCGCTCACGCTCTCCAGCGCGGCGATCTGCTCGGCGATCTCCGGAATCCGGTCCACGCTGGTCTTGATCAGGACGATCGCGGTGATCACGGCTGGTTCTCTCCCTTGGACGCCGTAGCCGGGGCGGGCTCAACTCTAGCCTCGCCCGGCCGGTCGTTCGCGCGCTGCTTCCTGCCGTACCGCAGCCAGGCGTAGCCGAAGCCCAGGCAGAAGCCGATCACATGGGCGAGGTAGGCGACGCCGGGACCCTCGGGCGCGCGGCCCGCCGCGTACCACTGGAGGCCCGCCCAGAAGGGCAGCACCACCCAGGCCGGGAAGCGCAGCGGGAGGAAGAAGAGGAACGGGAGGAGACTGGTGACACGGGCCCGCGGAAAGAGGTGGAGGAAGGCGCCGAGGACCGCGGAGATGGCCCCCGAGGCGCCGACCAGGGACTGCTCGGAGTCCGCGTTGGCCAGCGCGTACCCGAGCAGGGCGAGGTAGCCGCAGCCGACGTAGAAGAGGGCGAACTCGACGCGGCCCATCCGTTCCTCGGTGAGCACGCCGAAGACGAAGAGGAACAGCATGTTGCCGAGCAGATGCACCCAGCTCCCGTGCACGAACAGCGCGGTCACCGGGGTGAGCGCGTCGCGCACCGGCTCCGCGAAGAGACCGGCCGGGATCACCCCCCAGTGCCGGAAGTACGCCCGCTGCGCCGCGAGCAGCGCGTCCCCGGTGCCGTACGTGTGGGTGAAACCGGAGGCCGGGCCCAGCAGGAAGATCAGGCAGCACAGGGCGATGAGGCCGTACGTCAGCGGCGCGGGGGTGCCCCGGACCGCCCTGACGGTCCGGGCGGCGGTCGTGCTCCACTCTCTGATCATGAATACAGAGCATGACGTAACCGGACGCACCGGTACAGACCGCCTCGCCGCTTCGGACAGGCGGGCGGCGAACACCCGGCAGGCCGTAGGGTTACGGCCACACGCGCCGGACCCGGCGCGCCGAAGTCCGCCGGACGCGACGAGAAGGAAGCGAGCTGCGCCATGACGGTTCCTCCGCCGACCGCCACGACACGCTGGCGCTGCACCCTGTGCGGCAACCTCACCCGGTTCGACGTGACCCGTTCCTCCAAGGTCGTCGAGTACGTCCACCTCGACCTGGCCGGGGAGCCGTCCGTCGAGGAACGCGAGGTGGTCAGTGAGACCATCGAGTCGGTCCGTTGCCGCTGGTGCAACGCGGTGGACCAGGTGGAACTCGTGGACAGGCCGGGCGCCGCCTCCTGAGGCGGAGCGGTCCGCGCGGGATCGGACGGATGGGTCGGGCATGTCGGGCATTGGGGTGTGACGGATGGTGGAGACCGCGGGCGGGGGGCCGGAGGACGGCACCGCCGAGGTGCTTGACCGTCCGCTGCCCGACGGCGTGCGCCGCCGGGTCGTGGGAATCGTCTCGGACGCCTTCGGTGCCCTGACCATGGCCGAACTGCCCGCTCCTCTGAGGCAGTACGCCCGGTTCGCGCCGAACCGGCGGGCCAAGTTCGCCGGGAACGCGATGGCCGCCGCGCTGGAGACGGAACGCCTCTTCCGGCAGCGGATCGGCGAGCGCTACAAGGAGACCCAGCCCGAGCTGTGCGGCGCGCTGGAAGCGGGCGCGCCGCCCCCGGCCGCCGACCCCCTCGACGTCGCGGCCGCCGCCTATGTGCTGCGCCCGCCGGGCTGGGCCAAGCTGGTCGCCGCGGCCGGCGAGGAGGCCCAGCGCGCCGACGCCGAGCGCGTGGACGAGGAGAGCCGCGCCGAGCTGGAGAAGCTGCGCGAGGAGCTGGAGCGGGCCCGCGAGCACACCCGCGCCGAGACCGCCCGGCTGCGCGCCGAGCTGGACGCGGCCAAGAAGGAGGCCGACGCACTGCACCGCAAGCTGCGCTCGGCCCTGAGCGACGTCAAGCGCGGAGAGGCCGCGCTGCGCAAGGAGCGTGCCGAGACCGAGTCCGCGCGGGCCGAGGGCCAGGCGGCCGTCTCCGCCGCCGAGAGCGAGTCCCGCCGGCTCAAGACCCGCCTCGGCGAGTCGGAGGCCGCGCTGGAGGCGACCCGCCGCGCGGTCCGCGAGGGCCGCAGCGTGGAGGACATGCGGGTACGGCTGCTGCTCGACACCGTGCTGGAGGCGGCTCAAGGGCTGCGCCGCGAACTCGCCCTGCCGCCGGTGTCGGTGCGTCCGGCGGAGACCGTGGACGCGGTGGAGCCGGGCCGGATGACCCCCAAGGACATCGCCGCCCGCGCCCTGTCCGAGCACGACCCGGCCATCCTCGACCAGTTGCTCGCGCTGCCGCAGGCCCATCTGGTGGTCGACGGCTACAACGTCACCAAGACCGGCTATCCGCAGATGCCGCTGGAGAAGCAGCGGCTCAGACTGCTCGGCCAGCTCTCCGCGCTCGCCGCGCAGACCGGCGCCGAGGTCACCTGTGTCTTCGACGGCGCCGAACTGGCCGCACCGGTACTGCTCGCGCCGCCGCGCGGGGTGCGGGTGCTGTTCTCCAAGCCGGGCGTGACGGCGGACGAGCTGATCCGCCAGCTCGTCCGCGCCGAACCGCCGGGCCGGCCGGTCATCGTGGCCTCCACCGACCGCGAGGTGGCGGACGGTGTCGCACGCGCCGGCGCGCGCCCGGTGGCCTCTGCGGTACTTCTCAAGCGACTGTCCTGAACGCCCAACGGACGTGCCGCATGACCGGATTGAGGGCGTCTGTGGGGTACGGAGAGTCAACCCGACGTCACGTGTGGTGCGTTGAGTGCAAAATATGCAGCGAGGGACTGGATTTTTTGCTGTGAGGATTTGAACTGATCACAACTGGGTCACTAGGGTCGGTTCGAACCTCCGAGCGGGTGATCACTCACAAGAAGGAGTTCGTCCTCAGTGGCGTCCCATCGTCGACCCAAGCAGCCGAGTCGCACGCGTGTCACCGTGCTGACCACCGCGGCGGCCGCCGCCGTCGCGCTGAGCGCGAACGCGGCCAACGCGGCCCCGAGCGAGAAGCCCGGAAAGACCGAGGTCAAGGCGCAGGTCGACAAGCTCTACGAGCAGGCCGAGCAGGCCACCGAGAAGTACAACGGCGCCAAGGAGAAGCAGGAGAAGCTCCAGAAGGAGATCTCCACGATCCAGGACAACGTCGCCCGCGGCCAGCAGGACCTCAACAAGCTGCGCGACGGCCTCGGTTCGCTCGCCACCGCCCAGTACCGCAGTGGCGGCATCGACCCCTCGGTCCAGCTCTTCCTCTCCGCCGACCCGGACGACTACCTCGACAAGGCGTCCACGCTCGACCAGTTGAGCGGCCAGCAGGTCGAGGCGCTGAGAAAGATCCAGGACAAGCAGCGCGAACTCGCCCAGGACCGCGCCGAGGCCACCGAGAAGCTCAAGGACCTCGCCGCCACCCGCACCGAGCTGGGCAAGAAGAAGCAGGAGGTCCAGGGCAAGCTGGGCGAGGCGCAGCGCCTGCTCAACACCCTGACCGCCAAGGAGAAGCAGGCCCTCGCCGCCGAGCAGCAGCGTGCCGACCGCTCCTCCAGCGAGCGCGTCCAGCTCGGCAACGCCGTCCCCGCCTCCGGCCGCGCCGGAGCCGCGTTCTCCGCCGCCCAGAGCAAGATCGGCACCCCGTACGTCTACGGCGCCACCGGCCCCTCCTCGTACGACTGCTCCGGTCTGACCTCCTGGGCCTACGCCCAGGCCGGTGTCTCCATCCCGCGCACCTCCGAGGCGCAGGCCAACATCGGCACCCGGATCTACTCCACGAGCGACCTCCAGGTCGGCGACCTCGTCTTCTTCTTCAACGACATCCACCACGTCGGTCTCTACGCGGGCAACGGCCAGATCCTGCACGCCCCGCGCACCGGCACGGTCGTCCGCTACGAGTCCATGAGCACCATCGGCGGCCCGTTCATGTTCGGCGTCCGCGTCTGACACCGGCTCCGGTCTCCTCGCCACACCCGCCCGAACGGGCGAATCACGGCACCGCGCGACCCCTGGCGCCCCGCCGCTGACCTGCGTCGGCGTCGGGGCGTCACCGTGTGTGCGCACGGCGGTCGTTGGCCGGCGGGTGCCGCTGCGGCTACTGTCTGGCGCGTTTCCCCGGCACCGAGGGCCCCCGCCCGTCCGCGCGCCGGGGGGACGATTCCCGTCGTCCAGGGGAAGGACCACCGTGGCGTCCCATCGCCGTCCCGCAACATCCGGATGCGACCGGGGCGCAGCCGCCCTGTGCGTGCTGTCGGCCGCGGCCGCCGCCCTCGGCGCCGTACCCGCCGCCCACGCGGCACCCCGGGACGGCGCCCGCGCCGAACTGGACCGGCTCTACGCCCAGGCCGAGCGCGCCACCGAGGACTACGACCGGGCCGACGAGCGTGCCGACAAGCTCCGCCACGAGGTCCGCGACGCCCAGGACCACATCGCCCGCACCCAGCAGCGGGTCAACTCCCTGCGGGAGCGGCTGGGTTCGCTCGCCGGTGCCGAGTACCGCTCCGGCGGCATCGACCCGGCCGTCGCCCTGCTCTTCTCCGCCGACCCCGACGACTACCTCGACAAGGCGTCCGTCGTCGACCGCATCGACACCCGCCAGGCCGGACAACTGCGCGAGCTGAGCGGCACGTTGCGCGACCTCGCCCAGGAGCGGGCCGAGGCGGAGGCCAAGCTCGGCGACCTGGAGCGCAGCCGCAAGGCGGTCGCCGCCCACAAGCGGAACGTACGGGAGCGCCTCACCCGCGCCCGGCGCCTCTTCGACTCCCTGTCCGCCGCCGACCGCGCCGACTACAACCGGTCCTCCCGTTCCGGCCGCCCCGACCTCACCGGCCTCGGCGACCTCGACCCCCGTGCCGCCGCCGCGCTCGCCGCCGCCCGCTCCGCGCTGGGCCGGCCCTATGTGTGGGGCGCCAACGGACCCTCCGGCTTCGACTGTTCAGGCCTGATGCAGTGGTCGTACGCCAGGGCGGGCGTCCAGCTCCCGCGCACCTCGCAGGCCCAGCGCAACGCCGGACACCAGGTCCCGCTCTCCCAGGCCCGCCCCGGCGACCTGGTGATCTACCGCTCCGACGCCAGCCATGTGGCCATGTACGTCGGCAACGGCCAGGTGATCCACGCGCCCCACCCCGGCGCGGCGGTGCGCTACGACCGGGTCGGCATGCTCCCGATCTCCGCGGTGACCCGGCCCTGAGCCCTCGCCGCACCCCGTACGATCGGACGGTGGCCGGCCGGGACGGAGCGTGGCGAGCAGCGGCGGCGGGACTCTGCCTGCTGCTCCTGCCGGCGTTCTCCGGATGCGGCCACCGGGCCCCGGACACCGGCGCCCGCGCCGAGGTGCAGCGGGTGCTCGACCGCCGGGCCACCGCCCTGCTCGGCCACGACGAGGCCGCGTACGCCACCACCGGCACCCGCACCCCCTACACCCGGCTCCGGGCCCTCCCACTGGCCTCCTGGGCCTACCGGATCACCTCGCTGCGCCCGGACGGCACCAGCGCGGACGCCGAGCTGAGCTACCGGGTCGCCGGGCAGGACACCGCGCCCGTCACCGCCCGCCGCACCCTCACCCTGAGCCACACCGCCGACGGCGGCTGGTACGTCGCCGCCGAGGGACCCGCGCAGGGCGCCGGGCAGCAGCTCTGGGACCAGGGCCCGGTCAGCGCCGTCCCCGGCGCGCACAGCCTGGTGCTGGGCACCGGGCAGAGCACCGGTGAGCTGCGCGGCTACGCCCGGCTCGCCGACCGCGCCGTACCGGCCGTCTCCCGCGCCTGGGGCGCCCACTGGGCCCGGCGGGTGGTCGTGCTGGTGCCGCGTTCGCTGGACGGCATGGCCGCGCTGCTCGGCTCGCCCGCCGCCCAGTACCGGGGCATCGCCGCCGTCACCACCGCCGAGACACCGGGCGCCGGGCGGGCCCCCGCCGACCGGGTGGTGGTCAACCCGGAGGCGTACGCGGCCCTCGGTGACCTGGGCAAACAGGTCGTGCTCACCCACGAGACCACCCATGTCGCCACCCGCTCCGCGACCACCGCCGCCACCCCGCTCTGGCTGTCCGAGGGGTACGCCGACTGGACCGGCTACCTCGGCACCGCCCGCACCCCCGCCGAGGTCGCCCCCGAACTGACCCGCGCCGTCGCGGACGGGCACGTGCCGGACGCGCTCCCCGCCGACCGGGACTTCGGCTTCACCGGCGACCCGGCGGGGCTCGCCCGCTCCTACGAGTCGGGCTGGCTGGCCTGCCGGATGATCGCCGAGCGCTGGGGCGAGGAGGAGCTGCGCGCCTTCTACCGGGCCGTCGGCGCCCACCGCACCCGGGCGGGCGCGGTCGAGGGGGCGCTGAAGGAGGTGCTGGACACCACCCCGGAGCAGTTCACCGCCCGGTGGCAGGACTACGTACGGGACCAACTGGGCTGAGCCTCAGGGGGAGACGGGCGACTCGTCGGCGCGGTCCGCCGCGGCCGGGGCGGCCGCGGCGGGCGCCGGGGACACGGTGGAGCGCCACAGGCGGCGGGCCGCCGAGAGGGAGGCGGCGACCAGCAGGCCGTTGCGTACGACCATCAGCGTCACGCCGTACCAGTCGCTCGTCACCACGTGGATGAAGCCGAGCGGGAACTCCAGCACCGTGACCAGGGATGCCACGGCCACCATCAGCGCGGGCGCGGTCATCCGGGTCGCGCGGTGGGCCAGGCACACCGCGGCCAGGCCGATCAGCCACACCAGGTACTGCGGGCTGATCACCCGGCTGGTCACCGTGAACAGCAGCACCGCCGTGAACGCGGCCTCCGCGAGCGTCAGTTCGTCGGTCCGCGCCACCCGCAGCCGCCACAGCACCAGCCAGCCGAACGCGGCCCCGGTGAGCACCAGCGCCGCCGTGCTCACCACCCCGACCCACGGGCCCAGGAACTCGATCGAGCCGTAGTTGAGCAGCACCTGGCCCTCCCAGCCGAAGTGCCGGGCCACATGGAAGACCAGCGCGCCCAGCGACTCCACCTCGGTGCCCCGGTCCCGCTGGAAGGTCAGGAAGGCGAACGCGCCCGGCATCGACACCGCGAACAGTGCCGCGAGCCCGGATGCCGTCACCGCCGCCGACGCCCACGGACGGCGCCGGAAGGAGCCCGTCAGCAGCAGCGCCGGCCACACCTTCACCATCGCGCCGAGCGCGGTCAGCACCCCGAACGCGCGCGGATGCCGGGCCGCCACCAGCAGCGCGGCCACGGCCAGGGCGGTCACCATCACGTCGTAGCGCGCGTACACCGTGGGCCCGAGCAGCGGGACGGCCGCCGTCCACAGCCAGGCCCCGCGCGGCGACCGCCCCGGCTTCCGGCCGTAGCGCACCAGCAGGCAGAGCACGGCGAGGTCGGTGACGCAGGCCAGGACGAAGAACGCGTCCGTGTAGTCCAGGAACGGCAGCAGGCCGGGGGAGAGGACCGCCAGCGCCGCCGCGGGCGGGTACTGCCAGGTCACGTCGTCCAGCGGAAACGTGCCCTGACGCAGGACCTCGTACCAGCCGCGGTAGATCACCGACACGTCCGAGGTGACGTCCGGGCCCGCGACCGTGATCACCTTGAACACGGTCAGCAGCAGCACGGCACGGCTCGCCCCCCACACCGCCGCGAGCCACGCCAGGGACCGTCCGGCGCCCTTCGTGTCCACGTGATCCCCTGCCGTTCGGTCGTGTGTCGTGCGCGTCGGAAGACTCATGATGTCCTTTACGGCCGTGTCCCTGCCACAGACTCCGCCCGGCCCGGCCCCCGGCGGGCCACCCGGTAGGGTCGGCGGCGATGCACAAGACCCTGATCGTGACCAACGACTTTCCGCCCCGCCCCGGCGGCATCCAGGCGTTCCTGCACAACATGGCGCTGCGCCTGGAGCCGGACCGGATCGTCGTCTACGCCTCCACCTGGAAGCGCGGCCGGGAGGGCGCCGAGGCGACCGCCGCCTTCGACGCCGAGCAGCCCTTCACCGTCGTACGGGACCGTACGACCATGCTGCTGCCCACCCCGGCGGCGACCCGGCGGGCGGTGGGGCTGCTGCGGGAGCACGGCTGCACCTCGGTGTGGTTCGGGGCGGCGGCGCCGCTCGGGCTGATGGCACCGGCACTGCGCCAGGCCGGCGCCGAGCGGCTGGTGGCCACCACCCACGGTCACGAGGCGGGCTGGGCCCAGTTGCCCGGCGCCCGCGGGCTGCTGCGCCGGATCGGCGAGTCCACGGACACCCTCACCTACCTCGGCGAGTACACCCGGTCCCGGATCGCCGCCGCGCTCACCCCTCAGGCGGCCGGACGCATGGTCCAACTGCCGCCCGGCGTGGACGAGAAGACCTTCCACCCCGGCTCCGGCGGGGACGAGGTGCGCGCCCGGCTCGGGCTCACCGACCGGCCGGTCGTGGTGTGCGTCTCCCGGCTGGTGCCGAGGAAGGGCCAGGACACCCTGATCCGGGCCATGCCGCGGATCCTCGCCGCCGAGCCGGACGCCGTGCTGCTGATCGTGGGCGGCGGCCCCTACGAGGCCGACCTGCGCCGCCTGGCCGCCGAGACCGGCGTCGCGGACTCCGTACGGTTCACCGGGGCCGTGCCCTGGGCCGAGCTGCCCGCGCACTTCGGCGCCGGAGACGTGTTCGCCATGCCGTGCCGCACCCGGCGCGGGGGGCTGGACGTGGAGGGGCTCGGCATCGTCTACCTGGAGGCGTCCGCGACCGGGCTGCCCGTGGTCGCCGGTGACTCCGGGGGCGCCCCGGACGCCGTGCTGGACGGCGAGACCGGCTGGGTGGTCCGGGGCGGCGAACCCGCCGAGGCCGCCGAGCGGATCACCGCCCTCCTCGCCGACGAGGGGCTGCGTCGCCGCATGGGCGAGCGCGGCCGGCAGTGGGTCGAGGAGAAGTGGCGCTGGGACCTGCTGGCCGAACGGCTGAAGGTGCTGCTCTGACGAAGCGGCGCCGGGGAACCCCCGGCGCCGCTCTCTTCTGTGATGGTTCGTCAGGAGGCGGTCTGCTTGGCGTAGAGGGCCTCGATGTCGGCCGCGTAGTCCTTGGCCACCACGTTCCGCTTCAGCTTCAGCGAGGGCGTGAGGTGGCCCGACTCCTCGGTGAACTGGATCGGCAGGATGCGGAACTTGCGCACCGACTCCGCCTTGGACACCGCCGCGTTGCCGTCGTCCACGGCCGCCTGGATCGCCGCGTTCAGCTCCGGGTCCTCGCGCAGCGAATCCGCCGTGGAACCGGCGGGCTTGCCGTGCTCGGCGGCCCAACGGCCCAGGAACTCCTCGTCGATGGTGACCAGCGCGCCCACGAACGGCCGCCCGTCGCCCACCACCATGCACTCCGCGACCAGCGCGTGCGCCCGGATGCGGTCCTCGATCACGGCCGGGGCGACGTTCTTGCCGCCCGCCGTGACGATGATCTCCTTCTTGCGGCCGGTGATCCGGAGGTAGCCGTCCTCGTCCAGGGTGCCGATGTCCCCGGTGTGGAACCAGCCGTCGGCCAGCGCCTCGGCGGTCGCGGCCGGGTTGTTCCAGTACTCCTTGAACAGGTGCTCGCCGTGCAGCAACACCTCGCCGTCGTCCGCTATCCGCACGACCGAGCCGGGCAGCGGCTGGCCGACCGTGCCGATCTTCTGCCGGTCCCACGGGTTGAACGCCGTCGCCGCGCAGGACTCGGTCAGGCCGTAGCCCTCCAGCACCGAGAAGCCGATGCCCCGGAAGAAGTGGCCGAGCCGCTCGCCCAGCGGGGCGCCGCCCGAGATCGCGTACTCGCCCCGGCCGCCGAGCACCGCCCGCAGCTTGCCGTAGACCAGCTTGTCGAACACCTTGTGCTTCAGCTTCAGCTTCAGCGACGGGCCCGCCGGGGTGTCCAGCGCCCTGCTGTAGGCGATGGCCACGTCCGCGGCCTTGTCGAAGATCGCGCCCTTGCCGTCGGCCTGCGCCTTGGCGCGGGCGGAGTTGTAGACCTTCTCGAAGACGCGCGGGACGCCCAGGATCAGCGTCGGCCGGAACGCGGACAGCTCGTCGGTGAGGTTCTTGATGTCCGGGACGCAGCCCAGCTTGATCGGCGCCATCATCGGCGCGACCTGCACCAGCCGCCCGAAGACGTGGGCCAGCGGCAGGAAGAGCAGCACCGAGCACTCACCGGTACGGAACAGCGGGCGCAGCCGCTCCACGATGTTGCCGCACTCCGCGAAGAAGCTGCGGTGGGTCAGCACACAGCCCTTGGGGCGGCCGGTGGTGCCGCTGGTGTAGACGATGGTCGCCGGGTCGTCCGCCTTGGCGAGGGAGCCGCGCTCCGCGACCGTCGCGTCGGAGACGTCCTGCCCGAGCCGCGTCAGCTCCTCCAGGCCACCGGCCTCGATCTGCCACACGTGCTTCAGCGCCGGCAGCGACTCGCGCACCGAGTCCACGGCGGCCGCGTGGCCGTCCAGCTCCACGAAGGCGGCGGTCGCGCCCGAGTCGGAGAGGATCCAGCGGACCTGCTCCGGCGAACTGGTCTCGTACACCGGCACGGTGACCGCGCCCGCGCTCCAGATGGCGAAGTCCAGCAGGGTCCACTCGTAGCGGGTGCGGGACATCAGGCCGACCCGGTCGCCCGGCTGCACACCGGCGGCGATCAGGCCCTTGGCGGCGGCGTGCACCTCGGTGAGGAACTGCCGGGCCGTCACGTCCTGCCAGGCGCCGCCCACCTTGCGGGCGATGACGGCGACGTCCGGGTGCTGAGCGGCGTTTCTGCGGACGATGTCCGTCAGGTTGCCGTCGGCGGGGACCTCGTACAAAGCCGGAAGGCTGAACTCGCGCAAAACTGCTGCTCCTCGGGGCGGGTGCTCGGGGGTCCCGCATGCCGGGGTGTTCTCCGGAGCACGACCGGACTGCCCGGACGTTACCCGCCGGTATGACCTCTGGGACAGGGGGTCCGTGCCAGATGTTCGCTGCGTCACACGGGATAACCCGCTTGGGCGCACAGTAGTCCACCTCTTGACCAACGGGCGAGTAACCGCAGGCCAGACGGGCGACTGTTCACGTAGACCGCACACCTCTACCCTTGATCGCCATGGCTTCCACACCCGCCCGCGGCACCCGGACCCGCGTACACGTGATCAGCGACGTGCACGGGAACGCCCGTGATCTCGCGCGTGCCGGGGAGGGCGCCGACGCGCTGATCTGCCTCGGTGACCTCGTCCTCTTCCTCGACTACGCCGACCACTCGCGCGGGATCTTCCCCGACCTGTTCGGCGCGGAGAACGCCGACCGGATCGTCGAGCTGCGCACCGCCCGCCGCTTCGAGGAGGCGCGCGCCTTCGGGCGGAAGCTGTGGTCGGGGATCGGCACCGACCGGGACGCCGCGATCGAGCAGGCGGTACGCCGCCAGTACGCCGAGATGTTCGCCGCCTTCCCCACCCCGACCTACGCCACCTACGGCAACGTCGACATGCCGCCCCTCTGGCGCGAGTACGCCGGGCCCGGCACCACCGTGCTGGACGGCGAGCGGGTGGAGATCGGCGGCCGCGTCTTCGGCTTCGTCGGCGGCGGCCTGCGCACCCCGATGCGCACCCCGTACGAGATCGACGACGAGGAGTACGCGGCGAAGATCGAGGCCGTCGGCGAGGTCGACGTGCTGTGCACCCACATCCCGCCCGAGGTGCCCGAACTCGTCTACGACACCGTCGCCCGCCGCTTCGAGCGCGGCAGCCGGGCCCTGCTGGCCGCCATCCGGCGCACCCGGCCGCGTTACTCCCTGTTCGGCCATGTCCACCAGCCGCTCGCCCGCCGGATGCGGATCGGCGCGACCGAGTGCGTGAACGTGGGGCACTTCGCCGGGACCGGCAGGCCGTGGGCGCTGGAGTGGTGATGGCGGGCCGGGGGCGGCGCGGTAGCCTTCACGCTGCACACACGTGCGCACCCCGCGCGTGAGAGAACGTTCTTCGGCCGCATCTGGAGGAGCCACCGCGATGGCGGAACACACCAGTTCGAGCATCACGATCGAGGCGGCCCCGGCCGATGTCATGGCGGTGATCGCCGACTTCTCCCGCTACCCGGACTGGACCGGCGAGGTGAAGGAGGCCGAGGTCCTGGAGACCGACGGCCGGGGACGGGCCGAGGAGGTCCGCCTCGTCATGGACGCGGGCGCCATCAAGGACGACCAGACCCTCGCCTACACCTGGACCGGCGAGCACGAGGTCTCCTGGACCCTGGTGAAGTCCCAGATGCTCCGCTCCCTGGACGGCAGCTACCTGCTCAAGCCCGCGGGCGCCGGGTCCACCGAGGTCACCTACCGCCTCACGGTCGACGTCAAGATCCCCATGCTCGGCATGATCAAGCGCAAGGCCGAGAAGGTCATCATCGACCGCGCCCTGGCCGGCCTGAAGAAGCGCGTCGAGACGGGTTCCTGACGCCGGGCCCTCCCCGCCGAGGGCACCAACTGCCGTACGGCTCCGTTACCGTTCAGCCTCATGCGTACCCTCCTGATCACCGGGCCGGGCGGCAGCGGCCGCACCAGCGTCGCCGCCGCCACCGGGCTCGCCGCGGCCCGCACCGGCGCCCGCGTGCTCGTGCTCGGCGCCGACCGGGCCGACACGCTCGGTGCGGCCCTCGGCACGGTGACGGGACCCACGCCCACCGAGGCCGCCGAGAACCTCACCGTCTGGCGCCCCGACGCCGACGCCCGCTTCCGCGAGGACCTCACCGCCTTCCAGAACCGCGCCGGAACCGTCCTCGACCTCCTCGGCGCCTCCCGGCTGGACGCCGAGGAGGTCACCCCGCTGCCCGGCGCCGAGGAACTGTCCGTGCTGCGCGCCCTGCGCGACGCGGCTCTCTCCGAGCGCTACGACCTGCTCGTGGTGGACCTCCCCCCGCTGCCCCAGGCCCTCGCCCTGCTCGCCCTGCCCGAGGAACTCCGCCGCTACCTGCGCCGCCTCCTGCCGCCCGAGCGCCAGGCCGCCCGCGCCCTGCGCCCCGTCCTCGGCCGCCTCGCCGGGGTCCCCATGCCCGCCGACTGGCTGTACGAGACGGCTGCCCGCTGGGACCTGGAACTCGCCGCCGTCGAAGCCGTCGTCGCCGACCGGGGCACCACCGTCCGTCTGGTCGCCGAACCCGGCCCGGCCGGGGACGACGCCGTCCGCGCCGCCACCCTCGGCCTCGCCCTGCGCGGACTGCGCGCCGAGACCCTGATCGCCAACCGCGTGCTGCCCGAGTCCGCCGACGGCACCTGGCTCGCCGGCCCCTTCGCCCAGCAGCGCAAGACCCTGGCCGACTGGGCTCAGGAGTACGAGGTGCGCACCGTCCCGCACCTCGGCCACGACCCGCGGGGCACCGACGACCTCACCGCGCTCGCCCCGCCCGGCGTCAATCCCGCGCCCGACCCCGTCGAGTGGCCGGTCACCGACCGCCTCGCCGAGGACGGCACCCTCGTCTGGCGCCTGCCGCTGCCCGGCGCCGTACGCGACGACCTCGACCTGATCCGGCGCGGCGACGAACTCGTGGTCACCGCCGGACCCTTCCACCGGATCGTCTCCCTGCCGTCCGCCCTGCGCCGCTGCACCGTCGCCGGGGCCGCCCTGACCGACGGCGAGCTGTGTGTCCGGTTCGCGCCCGACCCCGCCCTGTGGCCCGGCACGGGACAGTGAACGGACTGCGCCGTTCGGGTAACGTCGAAGACGCGAACCGTAGTCAGGAGCCCGCCATGAGCGAAGAGCGCCCCGCACCCCAGCCCCCCGAGGAGCCCGAAGCTCCCCAGCAGCCGCGCCTGGGCGACGACGACGCCTGGGCCACCGCCACCGCCGAGGACCTGGCCGCCGAGAAGGCCCGCCGCCGCGGCACCAACCCCCCGCCCCCCGGCACGGCCGCCGAGGAGCTGCGCCGGCTCATGGACTCCGTGGCCGACAAGCTCTCCGGCCTCCAGTCCCCGCTGTTCGGCGCGGTGGCCGGGCCCGCCGCCCAGCAGGCGGTGCGCCAGATGGTCCAGCAGGCCAAGGCCGCCGTCGAGCCGGTCGTCGAGCGCAACCCCCAGGTCTTCGACCACCTCGCCGCCGCCGGGAGCGAGCTGCTCGCCGCCTACCGCTCGGCCGTCCAGGCCCAGGAGCGGCGCTGGACCACCGGCCCCACCCCGCCCCCGGCCGACA
The DNA here is from genome assembly GCF_045039805.1 of Streptomyces sp. NBC_01171. Classification (NCBI taxonomy): domain Bacteria; kingdom Bacillati; phylum Actinomycetota; class Actinomycetes; order Kitasatosporales; family Streptomycetaceae; genus Streptomyces; species Streptomyces sp. NBC_01171. The sequence continues at coordinate 4,845,114 of NZ_CP108609.1, forward strand.
CCCCGCCAGCCGGCCGCCGCGACCCAGGTGAGGGCACCGGACCGGGCGAGCGCATCGACCTGGACTGACGGTCTGGCCCGGTGGGGCCTCGGGTACCGTTGGCCCTAGCGGGGCTCGACCGGAACTGAGGGATTCATGGGACTCACCATCGGCGTCGACATCGGCGGCACCAAGATCGCGGCCGGCGTGGTCGACGAGGAAGGCAACATCCTCTCGACCTTCAAGGTGCCGACCCCCAGCACGCCCGAGGCCATCGTGGACGCCATCGCCTCGGCCGTCGAGGGCGCGCGTGCCGGACACGACATCGTCGGCGTGGGCATCGGTGCGGCCGGCTACGTGAACCGGCAGCGCTCGACCGTGTACTTCGCGCCCAACATCGACTGGCGCCAGGAGCCGCTCAAGGAGAAGGTCGAGGCCCGCGTGGGTCTCCCGGTGGTCGTGGAGAACGACGCCAACGCGGCCGCCTGGGGCGAGTACAAGTTCGGCGCGGGCAAGGGCCACCGCAACGTCATCTGCATCACGCTCGGCACCGGCCTGGGCGGCGGCATCATCATCGGCAACAAGCTGCGCCGGGGTCACTTCGGTGTGGCCGCCGAGTTCGGCCACATCCGGATGGTCCCGGACGGCCTGCTGTGCGGCTGCGGCTCGCAGGGCTGCTGGGAGCAGTACGCCTCCGGCCGCGCCCTGGTCCGCTACGCCAAGCAGCGCGCCAACGCCACTCCGGAGAACGCGGAGATCCTGCTGGGCCTCGGCGACGGCACCCCCGACGCCATCGAGGGCAAGCACATCTCGGTGGCCGCCCGTCAGGGCGACCCGGTGGCCGTGGACTCCTACCGCGAGCTGGCCCGCTGGGCGGGCGCCGGCCTCGCGGACCTGGCCTCGCTGTTCGACCCCTCCGCCTTCATCGTCGGCGGCGGCCTCTCGGACGAGGGCGAGCTGGTCCTCGACCCGATCCGCAAGTCCTACAAGCGCTGGCTGGTCGGCGGCAACTGGCGCCCGGTCGCCGACGTCATCGCCGCCCAGCTCGGCAACAAGGCCGGCCTGGTCGGCGCGGCCGACCTGGCGAGGGAGCCGGACCCGGTCATGTAGACCGGGTGAGTGCACCGACTCAGGGGCGCGGGGAACGTTCCCCGCGCCCCGAGTAGGTTGATCACATGCCAACCCCGTTCCCCAACTCCCGTACGGAGTCAGACGGTTCCGCGATCATCAGGGCCCTCAGTTACAACGTCCGCTCACTCAGGGACGACCCGGAAGCCCTGGCGCGAGTGATCGACGCCTGCGCCCCGGACGTACTCCTCCTCCAGGAAGCCCCCCGCTTCTTCCGCTGGCGCAAGAAGCTGGCCCGCCTCGCCAAGGCCACCGACCTCGTCTACCTCACCGGCGGAGCCCCCGCGGCCGGCCCCGCGATCCTCTGCTCCCTGCGCGCCACGGTCGAGCACACCGAGGACGTCCTGCTGCCCCTCACACCCGGCCAGCACCGAAGGGGCCTCGCCACCGCGGTCGTCCGCTTCGGCAAGGCCCGCGTAGGGCTCGTCTGCTGCCACCTCGGCCTCCAGAAGGCCGAACGCCAGGCACAGAGCGGCCTGCTCCTCGACCGCCTCGCCGCACTGGGCGTGGAGCACGCCGTGATCGGCGGCGACCTGAACGAGGGCCCGGCCGGCCCCGCCTTCACCCTGCTCGCCGACGCCCTCCAGGACGCCGCGACGGTCACCCCGTGGGGCGGCACGGACACCTTCTCCGCCACGGCCCCCGCCCGCCGTATCGACGCCGTCCTGGCCACCCAGGGTATCGAGGTGCTCGCCTGCGGAGTCCCCACCGACCTGCCCGGCGTCACCGGGAGCGACCTGAGGGCGGCCACGGACCACCTCCCGGTCCTGGCCGCCCTCAGAATCCCGGCGAGCGTCTAGCGAGGCTCAGACGACGGCTCCCCGGCCGGGGTCGTCGTCACCGTCGTCGTCCGTGCGCATCCGGGTCACCAGGGTGACGAAGCCGCCGAGGAAACCGCCGATGGCGAGCGTCGTCAGCCACCAGGTCATCTCCCAGCCCAGCAGCACGGCGAGCAGCAGCAGAATCGGCCCGCCGACCACCCCGAGCCAGGCGAACTTGGCGGTGGTGTCGGCGACGGGCAGCGGAGGCGGCTCGGGCGGTACGAAGTGACCCTCGCCGTCGTCATCGTCGTCGCCCGAGTCACCGGCGGCGTCGTCGGAGGGTTCGGCGGGGGTGTGGTCGCGCGGGCCGACACCGGGCGCGAAGGTGACCGAGCTGCCCAGCGGGCGTACCGGCGCGGGCTTCTCGGCGGTGCCCTCCTCGTCCGGTTCCGGCTCCGGGTCCTTCTCCAGCAGCGCGAGGTCCTCGATGGAGCGGAAGGGCTTGGAGCCGGGCGGGTCCGGCGGCTCGTCGCCGTACCCCGCGACGATGGCCCGCCAGGCGGCGTCCTCGTCGAAGGGCGTGCCGTGCTCGTCCGGCTCGCGGCCCTCGCGGTCGGAGTCGTGCTCAGCCAACGGGGGCCGTCCCTTCCTTGCCGACACGGGGAGCGAGCCGGTCGATGAAGGCGAGGCTCTCCTCGACGATCCGGTCCGCGTCATGGTCCAACGTCGCCACGTGGTAACTCTGTTCCAGCACGCTCTCGGTTACGTCCGTGGAGGACACCCGGCTCAGCACCCGTGCCGAGTCGGCCGCCGGGACCACGTGGTCCACCGCGCTGCGCAGCAGCAGCAACGGCTGCGTGACCTGCGGCAGCTCACCGTCCAGCACGCGCAGGAAGCGGCGCAGGGAGTGGGCCGCGTGCAGCGGGACCCGGTCGTAGCCCAGCTCGGTGGTGGCGCCCTTGGCGATGTCGCTGGCGATGCCCTTGGTGGAGGGCACCAGGTGCCGGACCACGGGCAGGGCGTGCGCGGCGAGTCCGTGCACCCGGTTCGCCGGGTTGACGACGACCACTCCGGTGACGCGCTCGCCGTGCTTGGCCGCCAGCCGCAGCGCCAGCGCGCCGCCCATCGACAGGCCGGCGACGAACACCCGCTCGCAGCGCTCGGAGAGCTGCCACAGCTCACGGTCGACGTGGGCGTACCAGTCCTCCCAGCCGGTGGCCCGCAGGTCCTCCCAGCGGGTGCCGTGACCGGGCAACAGGGGCAGCGACACCGACAGGCCGTGCGCGGCGAGGTGCTCCGCCCACGGGCGCAGCGACTGGGGCGAGCCGGTGAAACCGTGGCAGAGGAGAACCCCCACCTCCCCGCCGTCGTGGCGGTACGGCTCGGCTCCGGGAAGGACCGGCACCTTTGGGGCTCCTGTTCCGGTATGTGGATCTATGAGGAGTGCGGAATTGGCGGATGTACTTCACCGTACGCGACCGCATCGCCACCGACCAGGGTCGTCGGCGCCATTGGCGGCGGTCCGGGTTAAGGTCTGTGCGACGGAATCGGGAGGCACGTGGGTGTTGTACGGCACGATGAAGGTTGCCATCGGAGGGCCGCTGAAGGTCGCCTTCAGACCCTGGGTCGAGGGGCTGGAGAACATCCCGGCCGAGGGGCCCGCGATCCTGGCGAGCAATCACCTGTCCTTCTCGGACTCGTTCTTCCTGCCCACGATGCTGGACCGCAAGGTCACCTTCATCGCCAAGGCCGAGTACTTCACCACCCCCGGACTCAAGGGACGGCTGACGGCCGCCTTCTTCAAGGGTGTCGGGCAGCTCCCCGTCGACCGTTCCGGCGCGCGCGGTGCGGGCGAGGCCGCGATCAAGAGCGGCATAGAGGTGCTGGAGCGCGGTGAGCTGTTCGGCATCTACCCCGAGGGCACCCGCTCTCCCGACGGCCGCCTCTACCGGGGCAAGCCCGGCGGTCTGGCCCGCGTGGCGCTGGCCACCGGGGCGCCGGTGATCCCGGTGGCGATGATCGACACCGAGAAGATCCAGCCGCCCGGCAAGGTGATGCCGAAGCTGATGCGGCCCGGTATCCGGATCGGCAAGCCGCTGGACTTCAGCCGCTACCACGGCATGGACCACGACCGGTTCGTGCTGCGGGCGGTGACGGACGAGGTCATGTACGAGATCATGAAGCTCTCCGGCCAGGAGTACGTCGACATCTACGCGACGGCCGCCAAGCGGCAGATCGCGGAGGCGGCGAAGGCGGCGAAGGAAGCCGGCAAGGCGGAGAAGGCGGAGAAGACCGGGGCGTAGCGACCCGGCTCGGGGGAGGCGGGGGCGCCGTGGCCAGGGGCGAACGGGTCATGCGGATGTCGGTCGAGCTGCCGCTGTGGCGCGCGCTCACCGGCTACCGCGTCCTGACGATGCTGTACGCGCTCGGCCTGGGCGCCACCGCCTACACCCACTTCGTCCGCCCCTGGGTGGCCCTCGTCTACTACGCGCTGCTGGTGATCTGGACGCTCGCCACCGTGACCCGGGTGACCAGCGCGGCCCGCTGCACCCGGCGGTTCCTCGCGGCCGACCTGGCCGTGGCGGTCCTCGGCATCCTGCTCACCCCGCTCGCCGACGACCCGCACCGGATCGCGGGCGGTGGCCCCACCCTGCCGTCGATATGGACGGCGGGCGCGGTGCTGGCCTTCGCCCTCAAGGGCGGCTGGCGCTGGGCGGCCGGCGCCTCCACGGCGGTCGCCGTGGCCAACCTGGTCGAGCGGGGCGCCCCGGCGCGGGACACCGTGCACAACGTGATCCTGGTCTGGGTCGCCGCCATCGCCATCGGCTACGTGGTCGAGGTGGCCCGCGCCTCCGAGCGCACCCTCGCCCGCGCCCTGGAGATCGAGGCCGCCACCCGCGAACGGGAGCGCCTGGCCCGCGACATCCACGACAGCGTGCTCCAGGTACTGGCCATGGTCCAGCGGCGCGGCGCGGTCATCGGCGGCGAGGCGGCCGAGCTGGGCCGGCTCGCCGGGGAGCAGGAGATCGCCCTGCGCACCCTGGTCTCCGGCGGTCTGCTCCCCACCAGCCGCACCCCCGCCGACCCGGCCCAGGCCGACCCCGGCCCGTTCGACCTGCGCTCCCTGCTCGCCTCGTACGCCGGGTCCCGGGTGAGCCTCGCCGAACCGGGCGCGCCGGTCATGCTGGAGGCGACGGCGGCGCGGGAGCTGGCGGCCGCCGTCGGGGCGGCGCTGGACAACGTGCGGCGGCACGCGGGCGACGAGGCCCGTGCCTGGATTCTGGTCGAGGACGAGCCCGACGAGATCATCGTCACCGTCCGCGACGACGGTCCCGGCATTCCGCAGGGCCGGCTCGCGCTGGCCGAGGGTGAGGGCAGGCTCGGGGTGGCCCAGTCGATCCGGGGACGCCTGCGTGATCTCGGCGGCAGCGCCGAGGTGATCTCCGTGCCCGGTCAGGGCACCGAGGTCGAGTTGAAGGTACCGAAGAGCACCCGGACGGCGCGGGGGAAGGCGGAACGGCGATGACCGAGCAGGACCCGATCAAGGTGATGGTGGTCGACGACCACCCCATGTGGCGCGACGCGGTCGCCCGCGACCTGGCCGAGTCCGGGCTGCACGTGGTCGCCACCGCGGGCGACGGCGAGCAGGCGGTGCGCCGGGCCAAGGCCGCCGCCCCCGACGTGCTGGTGCTCGACCTCAACCTGCCCGTCAAACCCGGTGTGCAGGTCTGCAAGGAGCTCATCGCCCACAACCCGGCGCTGCGCGTCCTGGTGCTGTCCGCCAGCGGCGAGCACGCCGACGTGCTGGAGGCCGTGAAGTCGGGCGCCACCGGCTATCTGCTGAAGTCGGCGTCCACCGGCGAACTGCTGGACGCCGTGCGCCGTACCGCCGCCGGCGACCCCGTGTTCACACCGGGCCTGGCCGGACTGGTCCTCGGCGAGTACCGGCGGCTGGCCGCCGAGCCCGCGCCCGCACCCGAGGCCGGAGCGCCGGGCGCGCCCCGGCTCACCGAGCGGGAGACCGAGGTGCTGCGCCTGGTCGCCAAGGGGCTGAGCTACAAGCAGATCGCGGAACGCCTGGTCATCTCGCACCGCACGGTCCAGAACCACGTCCAGAACACCCTGGGCAAGCTCCAGCTCCACAACCGCGTGGAGCTGGTGCGGTACGCGATCGAGCGGGGCCTCGACGACTGACCTGGCCCAATCGGAGTATGCGCGAATTCACCGCCACGCCCGCTCATCGGTAACTCATGCACAACCACCCCATTGGCGGCACCGGGTCATGCATGGCGGCGCATACATCGCGGCCGGGCGGGACCGCGCCGACCCGTCTGCCGTAATCCGCCCCGACGCAATCGGGGGATGCGCCGGATGATCAGAATTTTGAGTCTGATTCTTTTCATCCCGCCTCCCGCCACTGAAGAAACGATTACTTGTAGTTGTCGACCGCTAATTTTCTCGGCGCGTAAATTTCCTGCGTAATATGCCGCAACAGCAACAAGGCTACCGGGCGTTCGGATAGGGCCCGGATGCCAACGGCCCCCACAGGAAATGGCCTTCGATGAAGCTGAAGTTCCATCAAGTGGCTCACCGCCGCAGTCTGTCCGGCGTGCTCGCCTCGGCTCTTGCCGCGACGGTCGCCGCCACGATGGTCGCGCTCACACCGACGCCGGCGCTCGCCATCGCCACGCCCGTTCCGCTGGCGACGGCCGCCAGCTACTCCGTGCTCGCGGGTACGCAGGTCACCAACACCGGACCCTCGGTGATCGCTCACGACCTCGGGGTGCACCCGGGCACGGCCATCACCGGCTTCCCGCCCGGCCAGGTGCTCGGTGCCGTCCACTCCGCCGACGCCGCCGCGGCCCAGGCCAAGGCGGACCTGGTCACCGCCTACAACAACGCCGCCGGCCAGGCCACGGACTTCGCGCTCCCGGCCGGCATCGGCAACGGCAACACCCTGCTTCCGGGTGTCTACAGCGCCGTGTCCGGTGTCGGGCTCAACGGCGACCTGATCCTGGACGCCGGCGGCAACCCGAACGCCGTCTGGGTGTTCCAGATCCCGGAGGCCCTGACGACGGCGTCCTCCAGCCGGGTGCTGCTCACGAACGGCGCTTCGCCGTGCAACGTGTACTGGCAGATCGGCAGTTCGGCCACCCTCGGCACGAACTCCACCTTCGTCGGCACCATCATGGCCCTGACCTCGATCAGCGTCACCACGGGGACGAACATCGAGGGCCGGGCGCTGGCCCGCAACGGTGCCGTGACGCTCGACACCAACCGGATCTTCCTCAACTCGTGCGCGAACACCACCACCGGTGGGACCACGACGGGTACCACGACCGGCACGACGACCGGCACGACGACCGGTACGACGACGGGTACGACGACCGGCGGCACCACCACCGGAACCGTCGCGGGTGCGACCACCGGCGGACTGCTCAGCGGGGGTCTGGTCACCGGCGGGGTCCTGGGCGGACCCCTCGTCACCGGCGGTGACACCTCCGGCAACATCGCCGGCAACACGTCCGGGAACACGGCGGGCAACACCGCCGGCAACACCACCTCCGGCAACACCGCGGGCAACACCGTCGGCGGCAACGGCAACGGCAACGGCAACGGCAACGGCAACGGCAACGGCCACGGCCACGGCCACAAGCCGGGTCACGGCAAGCACGAGAAGCCGCACCACGACGTCAAGCCGGGCCACGGCCACGGCGTCAAGCCGGGCCAGGGCCACGAGAGCAAGCCGGGCCAGGGCCACGAGAGCAAGCCCCAGCACCCCGACGAGACCTATGGCTACGAGGACAAGCCCGAGGTCCCGGAGATGGGTGACTACGGCAAGGCGTACAAGGGCTAGACGGCACCCACCGCGGTGAATTCGTCCACCGGACGACGGCGCACGGCGAGTCCTCACGGACCCGCCGTGCGCCGCCCGTGGCGATCCGCGGTGAATATCTGACGCGAGCAGTTATCTGAGAGAGGCGGGGTGGCGGTGCCGACCCGAATCGAATCGGCGGATGCGGAGTCGGAGGCGGAGGCGATCCAGCACTCCCTTTCCGGTCCGGCCGCACCTGAAGGCCCTGGCGGCGAGCTGACGCCGGAAATCCGGCCGACCGGTGTCCTCGTGGTGAGGACAGGCCTGTGGACCACTGTGATCCTTTGCGTGGCGGCGGCTCTCGTCCACGTTTTTCTTGTTTTCCTGCACGTCGCTCCCGCCAATACTGTGTCCAAAAGATTCAGCCCGCAGATCAACGCGTGGGTCTTTCCTTTTTTCGAACAGAATTGGCGACTTTTCGCGCCGGACCCTGAATCCGTCAACCGGCAGATCCTGGTGAGAACGGCCCACACCGGGCCGGGCGGAGCCATCCGGGTGAGCGGCTGGTTCGACCTGACCGCGGTGGACCACGCGGCGGTCGAACACGATCCGTTCCCGAGCCACACCGCCCAGAACCTGCTGCGCCGCGCCTGGTCCTCCTACGTCGATTCGCACGGCGGGGACGACAAGTCCCGTACGGAACGGGCCCTGATGATGCAGAAGTACCTGGCCGACATCGCCGCGGACCGGGTCGCCGCGCACAAGGGCGGCTCGTTCGACTTCGTCCAGCTCCGTGTCATCACCCGGCCCATCCCCGCCCCGGGCTCCGCGGGCAGCCCGCCCAAGCCCGCCGAGAACCGGCTTCTGCCGTGGTGGAAGGTGTCCAGCCATGGGAAGTGAGCAGATCTCCTCGACCGACCGGTGCGGCGCCCTCCGGGAACTGCTGACCGGCCGGCCGGTGTCCCTGTACGCCGCGTCGGTGCTGCGCATCGGCTACGGCTTCCTCTACCTGGGTTTCCTGCTGCGCGAGTTTCCGCACCGCCACGAGATCTGGGGCCCCGATTCGCCGTGGACCCCGGCCCTGGCACGGCAGCTCTTCGGTCAGACGGGGTGGAACAGCTTCCTGACCCTGTCCGACGACCGCGCCTGGCTGGAGCTCTGCTACGCGGCGGCCGTCGTCACGTCCACCCTGTTCCTGCTGGGCTGGCGCACCCGGATCACCTCCGTGCTCTTCGCCCTCGTGGTGACCTCGTTCCACGCCCGGGCGATCTTCATGACCGACGGCGGCGACAACCTGATCCTGCTGATGTCCCTCTACCTCGTCCTCACCGCGTGCGGCCGGCGCTGGTCGCTGGACGCGCGCAGGGTCCGGGCGAAGGCGGCCCGGGCGGACGGGGCGCAACAGGAGCCGGTGAAGGGCCCGCTCGTACAGGAACTCCGGGACGCCCGGATCACCCTGACCACGGTCGTGCACAACTGCGGCATGTTCCTCATCGCGGCCCAGGTCTGCTTCCTGTACGGATCGGCGGGCCTCTACAAGGTCCAGGGCGCCATGTGGGGCAGCGGCACCGCCCTCCACTACGTCCTCCACCTCGAACTCTTCCGCCCCTGGCCCGCCCTCTCCCAGTTCGTGGACGCGCACACCACGTTGATCGCGGTCGCCGGGTACATGACCGTGCTGTTGCAGGTCGCCTTCCCGTTCGTGCTCTTCGGCCGGCTCAAGTACCCCGTGCTGGTCATGCTGCTCGGGATGCACCTCGGCATCGCGGTCCTCATGGGGCTGCCGCTCTTCTCGGGCGCGATGATCATCGCGGACGCCGTGTTCCTCCCCGACCGCTTCTATGCCTTCCTGCCCCACCTGTACCGGCGCCTGGCCCGCAGGGGTCGGCCGGTGCCCCAGGAAGCAGCCGGCGCCGCATCGGTACCCGCACAGGCCGGCCCCGCCCCGCTCGGCTCGTCGGCCCGTCCCCCCGAGGGGGAGGACCCGGCAGCCGATCCCGTCGGAGACCGCTCCGCAGCCCGGTGATTCACCGGATTCGCCCCCTACCCCTCGTTGTGTGACCTGTATCACCCTTACCGTGGCGGAGTCGGGAAACCCGCGGCGAAGGGACGGACCATGCGCGTAGGAGTGCTGACCGGGGGCGGCGACTGTCCGGGCCTCAACGCCGTCATCCGGGCCGTCGTCCGCAAGGGCGTCCAGGAGTACGGCTACGACTTCACCGGCTTCCGGGACGGCTGGCGCGGTCCCCTCGAAGGGCGGTCCGTCCCGCTGGACATCCCCGCCGTACGCGGCATCCTCCCGCGCGGCGGCACCATCCTCGGCTCCTCGCGCACCAACCCCCTCAAGGCCGAGGACGGGGTGCGCCGCGTCCGGGAGAACCTCGCCGAACAGGGCGTCGACGCGCTGATCGTCATCGGCGGCGAGGACACCCTCGGCGTCGCCGCCACGCTGTACGAGAAGCACGGCGTGCCCTGCGTGGGCGTGCCCAAGACCATCGACAACGACCTCTCCGGCACCGACTTCACCTTCGGCTTCGACACCGCCGTCAACATCGCCACCGAGGCCATCGACCGGCTGCACACCACCGCCGAGTCCCACATGCGGGTGCTGGTCTGTGAGGTGATGGGCCGGCACGCGGGCTGGATCGCCCTGCACTCCGGGCTCGCCGGCGGCGCCAACGTCATCCTCATCCCCGAGCACCGCTTCGACCTGGAGGAGGTGTGCGGCTGGATCACCTCCCGCTTCGAGGCGGCGTACGCCCCGATCGTGGTCGTCGCGGAGGGGGCGATGCCGAGGGAGGGCGAGATGGTCCTCAAGGACGAGTCGCACGACTCCTTCGGGCACGTCCGGCTGTCCGGGGTGGGGGAGTGGCTGGCCAAGCAGATCGAGAAGCGCACCGGCAAGGAGGCCCGCACCACCGTGCTCGGGCACGTCCAGCGCGGCGGCACCCCGAGCGCCTTCGACCGCTGGCTCGCCACCCGCTTCGGACTGCACGCCATCGACTGCGTCCACGACGGCGACTTCGGCAAGATGGTCGCCCTCCACGGCACTCGCATCGAGCGCATCCCGATCTCCGAGGCGACCGCCGAGCTGAAGACGGTCGACCCGGAGCTGTACGCGGAGGCCGGGGTGTTCTTCGGCTGACCCGCGCTACGAGCCGGTGCGCGCCGTCAGCAGCCCGGAGACCGACTCCCGCACCAGATCAGCCCCGTTGACGGTCAGTACCGACTCCGGGTGGAACTGCACCGAGGCGAACCGGCCGGAGCGCAGCGCGTGCACCTCGCCGTCCGGCGTACGGCTCACCTCTACGCCGTGCGCGGCCAGTTCGCGTGCCGCCTCGTCGTCGCAGCGGGCCACGAAACTGTTGTAGAAGCCGACCGTCTCCGCCCGCCCGAACAGGTCGATCGCCGTCTGGGCCCCCTGGTACGGCACCCGCTTGCGGACGATGTCGAGACCCAGCTCCGCCGCGATCAGCTCGTGCCCCAGGCACACCCCGAGCACCCCGTGCCGGTGCTCGCGCAGCACGGTCGCCGTCAGCTCCCGCAGGGCCCGCATCTTCGGGTCGGCCGCGTCGGAGGGGTCACCGGGGCCGGGACCCAGTACCACCGGACCCTCGTGGGCCCGCACCGCCTCCGTCAGCCCCGGCTCGTCGAAGCGCCGTACGGTCACCTCCAGACCACCCGAGCGCAGGACGTGGGCCAGCATCGCGGTGAAGGTGTCCTCGCCGTCGACCACCAGCGCGTGCGCGCCCAGCGGGGCGGCCGGCTCCCGCATCCGCAGCCAGAACGGCGCCAGCGCCGAGCGGCGGCCGTCCAGCGCGGCCCGCACCCGCGGGTCGTCCGCCAGCCGGGGCCGCTCCCGCTCCGTACGCGGCCGGGCCGGGCGTACCCCGAGCGCGGCCAGCACGCCCGCCGCCTTCGCGTGGGTCTCGGCGACCTCGCCGGCCGGGTCCGAGCCGCGCACGAGCGTCGCGCCGACCGGCACGCTCAGCCGGCCGTCGGCGGAGATGTCGGCGGTGCGGATCAGGATGGGGGAGTCCAGGGTGCGGGCGCCCCCGGCGTCCCGGCCGAGCAGGGCGAGCGCGCCGGCGTAGTAGCCGCGCCCGGTGGGCTCGTACCGCTCGATCACGCGGCAGGCGTTCTGCACCGGTGAGCCGGTGACGGTCGCGGCGAACATGGTCTCGCGCAGCACGTCCCGGACGTCCAGCGAGGTCTTGCCGCGCAGTTCGTACTCGGTGTGCGCGAGGTGGGCCATCTCCTTCAGCCGGGGGCCGACCACCACCCCGCCCCGGTCGCCGACGGTGCACATCATCTTCAGTTCCTCGTCGACGACCATGGACAGCTCCTCGGTCTCCTTGGCGTCGGCGAGGAAGTCCAGCAGATGCTCCGGGGTCGGCCCCTCGGCGGGATAGCGGTACGTCCCGCTGATCGGGTTCATCACCACCGTGCCGCCGGACATCCGCACATGGACCTCGGGGCTCGCCCCGACCAACGTGCGCCCACCCGTCACCCGCCCCCGCCCTTCCGAGGAAGGCCCTTCGGGCCCGTCCTGATTTCCGGTGTGCACCACGAACGTCCAGTACGCGCCCCGCTCGCCCGCCAGCAACCGCCGGAACAGCGCGAGCGCGTCGGCCCGGGAGAAGCCGGGGATCTCGCCCCGGTAGGTCCGACGGATCACGAAGTTGGCGCCCTCCCCCCGCCCGATCTCCTCGCGCAGCACCCGGCCGACGATCTCCCCGTACTCCTCGTCGGGCACGTCGAACCCGCCGTCCTCGACCCGCACCGGATGCGCGGGCAGGGTTTCCAGCGCCCGCTCGAGCGGGACCTCGTACGACTCCTCGGGGTGGAGCACCAGCAGCGGGGTGCCGTCGTCGCGGACGTCGAAGCCGCGCTCGCGGATCTGCCGGAACGGGATCAGGGCCAGGCCCTCGTCGGGCAGTTCGGCCAGCTCCTCGTGGGCGGTGACCGGGCCGAGCAACACCTCGACCGAGGAGGTGTCCCGGCCGGGGGTGCGGCGGTGCAGCAGGGCGAAGGGGCGGCTGCCGTCGGCGAGACGGGCCAGGTCGGGCTGGGTCATGGGGGTCCTCTTGCGTCGGGCGGTCCGGAAGCGGGGACGACGGACGCCGGTCGTGGGACGGACCCCGGGAAACACCGAAGGCCGCCCCTCGGGCGGCCTTCGCGGAAGTCTCGGTAGTGCGCGCGAATCAGTGGGCCGCCGGAAAAGCGGTCCACCACCAGTTCTGGATCGACTGCGCGAACATGGCGCCGACCCTACCGCATCGGCCCGGCCCGACGCGGGGAAAGGCGTCCACGGAGCAGTCACCCCGTCTCACCCTTCGGGCGGGGCGGGGAGCACCGGTTGCGACCCCGTAATGTTGGGAGGGTGACCGTGAACGCTGATTCCCGAGCCGTTGCCGCCGAGGCGACCTGGCGAGACCTGCCCGCGGCGCAGCAGCCCGAATACCCGGATACCGAGGCTCTGCGCGAAGTGATCGCGGAGCTGTCGACCTATCCGCCCCTCGTCTTCGCGGGCGAGTGCGACCAGTTGCGCGCCCGCCTGGCGGCCGTCGCCAAGGGCGAGGCGTTCCTGCTCCAGGGCGGCGACTGCGCCGAGTCCTTCGACGGAGTGAGCGCCGAGCACATCCGGGCCAAGGTCAAGACGATCCTCCAGATGGGCGCCGTGCTGACGTACGCCGCGTCCGTCCCGGTGGTCAAGGTCGGCCGGATCGCGGGCCAGTACTCCAAGCCGCGCTCCAAGCCCACCGAGACCCGCGACGGCGTGACCCTGCCGGTGTACCGGGGCGACTCCGTCAACGGCTTCGACTTCACCGAGAAGAGCCGCTACCCGGACCCCGAGCGGCTGAAGCGGATGTACCACGCCTCCGCCTCCACGCTGAACCTGGTCCGCGCCTTCACCACCGGCGGCTACGCCGACCTGCGCCAGGTGCACGCCTGGAACCAGGACTTCGTGAAGTCCTCGCCCTCCGGCCAGCGCTACGAGCAGCTCGCCCGGGAGATCGACCAGGCGCTGAACTTCATGCGGGCCTGCGGCGCGGAGCCGGAGGAGTTCAAGACCGTCGAGTTCTACTCCTCGCACGAGGCGCTGCTGCTGGACTACGAGTCCGCGCTGACCCGCGTCGACTCCCGCACCGGCAAGCTGTACGACGTCTCCGGACACATGGTGTGGATCGGCGAGCGCACCCGGCAGATGGACGGCGCGCACATCGAGTTCGCGTCCAAGATCCGCAACCCGATCGGCATCAAGCTCGGCCCGACCACCACGGCCGAGGACGCGCTGCGCTACATCGACCGTCTCGACCCCGACCGGGAGCCGGGCCGGCTGACGTTCATCGTCCGCATGGGCGCCGACAAGATCCGTGACCGGCTGCCCGAGCTGGTGGAGAAGGTCACGGCGTCCGGTGCCACGGTGGCCTGGGTGACCGACCCGATGCACGGCAACACCTTCGAGGCGGCCTCCGGGCACAAGACCCGCCGCTTCGACGACGTGCTGGACGAGGTCAAGGGCTTCTTCGAGGTCCACAAGGGTCTGGGCACCCACCCCGGCGGCATCCACGTGGAGCTGACCGGCGACGACGTCACCGAGTGCGTGGGCGGCGGCGACGAGATCTTCGTCGACGACCTCCACCAGCGCTACGAGACGGCCTGCGACCCCCGGCTCAACCGCAGCCAGTCGCTGGACCTCGCCTTCCTGGTCGCCGAGATGTACCGGGACCAGTGAGGCCCGAGCGGCGCCGAGCATGAAGTGGGGCGCGGATCACATGAGATCCGCGCCCTTCCGCTTCCCCGGCCCCCTGCCACTGGGTTAGGTTAGGTTTGCCTCACCGAAATCCGGCGACGGCAGCTATCGGCGGTCCCGTCGGGAGGTGAACCTGGTGTTCGTCTGCAGTTGCTTCGGCGTCACCGAGCAGCAGGTCAAGCAGCACGCCGAGGACGGCGCCTGCACCCCGCGCCAGATCGCCTCCGCCTGCAAGGCCGGCACCGACTGCGGCGGTTGTGTCCGCCGCATCCAGGCCCTCCTCGGCCGGGGCGCCTGCCCGCGCCGCGAGCAGATCACCCAGCGCCCGCCGGTGCTCGTCACCGCCGCCGCAGAGGCACCCGCACGCCGCCTCGGTGACGCCGCCTGACCCTCGGGCTCAGCCCGCCACGTCCGGCTGGACCTGCTCGATCAGCGTGGACAGGTAGAGCGACTCACCCAGCTTCTCGATCAGGTCGAGCTGGGTCTCCAGGTAGTCGATGTGCAGCTCCTCGTCGGCGAGGATCGCCTCGAAGACGTTGGCCGAGGTGATGTCGCCCTTGGCACGCATGATCTCCACGCCCCGGCGCAGCCGGTCGATGGCCTCGACCTCGATCTGCCGGTCCGCCCGGAACATCTCCGTCACCGTCTGGCCGACCGAGACGTGGAAGAGCCGCTGGTAGTTGGGCAGGCCGTCCAGCATCAGGATGCGGTCGGTCAGGGACTCCGCGTGCCGCATCTCGTCGAAGGACTCGGCCCTGGTGTACCGGGCGAGCTTCGTCCATCCCTTGTGGTCCTGGAGCTTGGCGTGCAGGAAGTACTGGTTGATCGCGGTCAGCTCGGCGGTGAGCTGTTCGTTGAGCAGCTCGATGACCTCGGGGTCGCCTGACATCGGGATGGGCTCCTTCCGGACATACCTGGCAGATGCTGCCGCATGATTCCATCGGCGCCCGGAGCCGTCCAGTAAGCGCACACTTATTAGGTAATGCCGGAAATGTACCTGTGCTGGTCGGATGCACCCCGCCGGGTCTGTCAGGATGGAGACATGGGTCATCCGGTGGAACGCGCGTCTGGAACGGGGGCAGCGGCAGATCTTCCGCCGGGGCAGCGGCTCCAGCGCGGCTGGCCGGTCACGCACTACGGGCCCGTGCCCAAGTTCCGCCCCGAGCGCTGGGACTTCCGGGTCTTCGGCGCCACCGCCGACGGTGACAAGCGGTCCTGGACCCACGAGGAGTTCACCGCCCTGCCGTACGCCACCGTCGTGGCCGACCTGCACTGCGTGACGAAGTTCAGCATGCTCGGCGCGGAGTGGGGCGGCGTGCCCGCCCGCGCGATCCTCGACCTGGTCCCGCCCGCCCCCGAGGTCACCCATGTGATGGTGTGGGCGGAGTACGGCTTCAGCGCCAACCTCCGGCTGGCCGACTTCGCCGACGACCGCGCCATCTTCGCCATCCACAAGGACGGCGAACTCCTCACCGCCGAGCACGGCTTCCCGGCCCGCCTGGTCGTCCCGCACCTCTACGCGTGGAAGGGCCCCAAGTGGGTCCGGGGCGTGGAGTACATGACAGCCGACCGCCGGGGCTTCTGGGAGCAGCGCGGGTACCACAACGTGGGCGACCCCTGGAAGGAACAGCGCTACTCCTACCAGGAGGAGCCCGGAGACGGTCCCGAGCTCTAGCCGTCCCTGAGCCGCTTCAGCCGGGCCACGTCCGCCGCGTGGCCCTCCTTGCCGCCGGGGGTCTCGATGACCAGCGGCACGCCCGCCGTGGCCGGGTGAGCCATCAGAGCGCGGAACGGCTCCTCGCCGATGTGTCCCGAGCCTATGTTCTCGTGGCGGTCCTTGTGTGCGCCGGCCACATCCTTGGAGTCGTTGGCGTGGATCAGCTTCAGCCGCCCCTCGCCCACGGTCTCCACCAGCAGATCGAGGGTCTGCCGCATGCCGTCCGGGCCGGTCAGATCGTGCCCGGCGGCGTAGATGTGGCAGGTGTCCAGGCAGACGCCGAGCTTCGGGTGGGCGTCCAGCGCCTCGAAGTACGGGCCGAAGTCCCAGGTCCGCGAGCACAGCGAGGAACCCTGACCGGCCGTCGACTCCAGAAGCAGGAACGGGTCGTCGTCGTGGGTCAGCTCGTCCAGCAGCGGCAGCAGATGCTCGCGAACCTGCTTCAGGGCCACCTCGCGCGGGCGCCCGCCGGTCGCGCTGCCGGTGTGCACCACCACCCCGAGCGCCCCGATGTCCCGCCCGCGCCGCAGGGAGTGCCGCAGCGAGTCCACCGATCGCTCCACCGTCGCCTCGGTGTGCGAGCCGAAGTTGATCAGATAGGGCGCGTGCACGTACGCCGGTACGGACTCCGCCGCGCAGGCCGCCCGGAATGCCTCGTCCTGCGCCGGGTTCCCGGCCGGGGTGGCCCAGCCGCGCGGGTTGGCCACGAAGACCTGCACGGTCTCCGCCCCCAGCTCACGGGCGTACGGAAGCCCCGTCGAGTGCAGCCCGCCGGCCACCGGCACATGCGCGCCGACGGGGTTGCGGAGGGCACCGGGGACGGTGAGGGGAGCTGCGGGGGACGGCTGGAGTGTCACCCGTTCAGGGTGTCACGCCGCCTCGCGCCCCCGGCCCCGCGGCCGCGGTGAGACCGGTCACCGGATGGTGATCGTGACCTGCGAGCCCTTGGGCGCCTCGTCGCCGCCCGCCACCGACTGCTTCTTCACGGTGTCGCCGAACAGCCCCAGCAGACCCCGGTCCTCGTGGACCTCGAACCCGGCCGCCTCCAGCTTCCGGTGCGCGTCGTCCACGTTCGACCCGACCACGTCCGGGACCCGCACCATCTCCGGGCCCTTGGACAGCGTCAGCGTCACCGTGTCGCCGTCGGCGCCCTGGGCACCCGCCTCCGGCGACTGGAGGGCCACCTGGCCCCTGTCGTAGTCGGAGTTGACGCGCTGGGCGGCGATCTTCACCTTCAGACCGGCGTCGGTCAGGTCCTGACGCGCGCTCTCCACGTCCTCACCGCTGACGTCCGGGACGTCGACCGGGGCGCCCTTGCTGACGACCAGCGCGATCGCCGAACCGGCGTGCCGCTCGGTGCCCGCGTCCGGTGTCGTACCGATCACCGAGCCCCGGCCCACCTCGTCGCTGAACTCGCGCGTGACCATGCCCGGCTCCAGCCCGGCCGCCTTCAGCCGCTCCCGCGCCCGCTCCAGCGGCTGCCCCTCGACCCTGGGCACCGAGACGGTACGCGGGCCCAGCGAGACCGTGAGCCCCACCGAGGCGTGGCCCCGGACGCGGGAGCCGGCCGACGGGTCGGTGCTGATGACCGTGCCCCGGTCCACCGTGTCGCTGTAGGCGCGCTTCACGCTGCCCACCTCGAGACCGGCCGCCTTCAGCCGCTGCTCGGCCTGGTCCTGGGTGCGCGACAGCACCGGCGGCACCCTGGTGAACTGGCCCGAGTTGATGTACCAGACCCCGCCGCCGACGCCGAGGCACACCAGCACCGCCACCAGCAGCGTCAGCAGCCCGCGCCGGGGCCGGGACCGGGCGGCGCCGCGCCGGGTGGGCGGGGGCGCGAGGTCGGTCGTGTGCAGCACGCTCGTGACGTCGTGAACGTCCTCGCCGTCCCCGTCGACCGGGAGCGGCCGGACCATCGTCATGGCGCGCGGCAGCACGCTCGTACGGTCGCCCGCGTTGTCGTGGGCGACCGACAGGGCCTGCGGGGGCAGCGCGTCGAGCTGCTCCTCGGTGAGCGTGCCGCGCACCCGCAGCACCTCGCCGAGCAGCGCGGCCGCGTCCGCGGGGCGCAGGGCCGGGGTGCGGGCGGTGGCGGCGGCCACCAGCCCGTCCAGCTCGGGGGCCAGGCCCGGCGCCAGCGCCGAGGGCGGGGGTACGTCGTCGTTCAGGTGCTTGTAGATGACCTGGGCGGGGGAGTCCCCGGAGTGCGGCTTGGCGCCGGTCAGCATCTCGTAGAGCACGACACCGCAGGCGTACACGTCCACGCGCGGGTCGGCGGTGCCCTGCTCGATCTGCTCCGGGGCCAGGTAGGAGACGGTGCCGAGGACCGAGCCGGTGGTGCTGGTGACCGTGTCGACCGAGCGCACCAGGCCGAAGTCGGCGACCTTGACCCGGCCGTCGTCCCCGATCAGCACGTTCTCCGGCTTCATGTCCCGGTGCACGAACCCGGCCCGGTGGGCGGCGCCGAGCGCGGCGAGCACCGGCTCCACGATGTCCAGGGCCGCCCTCGGCCGCAGCGCGCCCCGCTCGCGCAGCACGTCGCGCAGGGTGCACCCGGCGACGTACTCCATGGCCAGGTAGACGTAACCCCCGTCGGTGCCCTGGTCGAAGACCTGCACCACGTTGGGGTGGGACAACCGGGCGACCGATTTGGCCTCGCGGATGAACCGGTCCACGAACCCGCCGTCGGCGGCCAGCGCCGGATGCATCACCTTGAGCGCCAGGACCCGGTCCAGCCGGATGTCCAGGGCCCGGTAGACGGTCGCCATCCCGCCGACGGCGATCCGCGCCTCGACGCGATAGCGGCCGTCGAGCACCTGGCCGAGGAGGGGGTCCGAGAGGGTCGTATCCACGCGGGCGAGTCTACGAGGGGTGCGCGGGGGCGGCGCCCGCTGCGCCGTCCGGGTGAGCGGCTGCAGCAGAGCTGTGACCGTCCGGCGAGGTGAACGCGGGGCGCTCGGGGTCGAGGTCCGCGCGCCCCTCGGCAGGGGAGGACGCCCGCGCGAAATGGCGGCGCGGGATGCGTCCGGCCAGCCGCGCCAGGTGTCCCGCGTGCACGGCGTGCCGCATGGCCGTGGCCATCGTCTCGGGGTCCTGCGCACGGGTGACGGCCGAGGCGAGCATCACACCGGCGCACCCCAGCTCCATCGCCAGCGCCACGTCGGAGGCCGTGCCGGCCCCGGCGTCCAGGATCACCGGGACGTACGACTGCTCCATGATCAGCTCGAAGTTGTGCGGGTTGCGGATGCCGAGCCCGGAGCCGATCGGGGAGCCCAGCGGCATCACGGCCGCGCACCCCACGTCCTGGAGTCTGCGGGCCAGCACCGGGTCGTCGTTGGTGTAGGGCAGCACGGTGAAGCCGTCGTCGACCAGCGTCTCGGCCGCGTCCAGCGTCTCCACCGGGTCCGGCAGCAGCGTCCGTTCGTCGGCCACGACCTCCAGCTTCACCAGGTCGGTGCCGAGCGCCTCGCGCGCCAGCCGGGCGGTCAGCACCGCCTCCCCGGCGGTGAAGCAGCCCGCGGTGTTGGGCAGCACGCGGATGCCGAGCTTCTCCAGCACCGACAGCACCGAGCCGTGTGCGCCGGGGTCGACCCGGCGCATCGCCACCGTGGTCAGCTCGGTGCCGGACGCGATCAGCGAGCGCTCCAGCACGTCCAGGCTGGGGGCTCCGCCGGTGCCCATGATCAGCCGGGAGCCGAGGGTCAGGTCGCCGAGGACCAGGGGATCGACGGTCATGGTCAGCCTCCCTGCACGGCGGTGAGGATCTCGACCCGGTCGCCCTCGGCGAGGCCGGTCTCGGCCCACCGGGTGCGCGGGACCACGGTCTCGTTGACGGCGGCGGCCACCCCGGAGGGCGCCGGGGTGAGCACGCGTACGACGGCGTCCAGGGCGGTGCCGGGCGCCACCTCGCGGCGCTCGCCGTTGACGGAGATATTCATGCGGAGTGCTCCAGGGTCGCGGTGCGGGCGTCGGTGGCGAAGCGGTGCGGGGTGAAGGGGCGGGCCACCTCGGGCAGGCCCGCGCCGCACAGCACGTCGGCCATGACGTCCCCGGTGACGGGCGTGAGCAGCACGCCGTTGCGGTGGTGCCCGGTGGCCAGCAGCAGGCCGTCGAGGCCCGAGGGGCCGAGCAGCGGGGCGTTGTCGGGGGAGCCGGGGCGCAGCCCGGCCAGGGTCTCGGTGAGCGGCAGCTCGGTGATGCCGGGTACCAGCTCATGGGCGTCGCGCAGCAGCTCGTACACCCCGCCCGCGGTCACCGTGGTGTCGTAGCCCAGCTCCTCGCTGGTCGCGCCGATCACCAGCTCGCCGTTCTCGCGCGGCACCAGGTACACCGGTCCGCCGCGCACCACGGCCCGCACGGTACGGCTCAGGAACGGCCGGTACCGGGGCGGTACCGACAGCCGCAGTACCTGCCCCTTCACCGGGCGCACCGGCGGTACGAGCGCCTCGGGCACCCCCTCCAGGCGCCCGCTCAGGCTGCCGCCCGCCAGCACCACCTGCCCCGCGGCCAGCGCGGTGCCGTCCGCCGTGGTGACCCCGGTGGCCCGGCCCCCGGCCACGTCGAGCCGCGCGGCCCAGGTGCGGTGGAAGACCACCCCGGCCCGCTCGCAGGCGGCGAGCAGCGCGGCCGCCAGCCGCCGGGGGTCGATCTGGTGGTCGCCGTCGGCCCGCAGCCCGCCGCGCACACCGGGCGCCAGCATGGGCTCCAGCCGCCGGCACTCCCGCCCGGACAGCCACTCGGAGTCCAGCCCGCAGCGGAGCTGGAGGTCGTGCACCTCGCGGAGCTGGGCGCGGTCGTCGGTGTCGAAGGCGACGGCCAGCGTGCCCGAGCGGCGGTAGCCCAGATCGTGGCCGGTGGCCTCGGTCAGCTCGGCGGCGAACTCGGGATAGCGGCGCGCGGAGGCCAGGTTGAGGGCGAGCAGACCCTCCTCGCCGTGGTGCAGCTCGGTGACCGCGGCCAGCATCCCGGCCGCGACCCGCGCGGCCCCGCCGCCGGGCTCGGGGTCCACGACGGCGGCGGTGAGCCCCCGCCCGGCCGCGCGCCAGGCGGTGACCAGGCCGATGATCCCGCCCCCGACGACGAGGACGTCCGGGGCACCGGGTTGTTCGGACGTACGTGACGGCATGGACGTCTCGCCCCTCCCTTCGCCGGCATGACCCGGATCAGGTTCGTACGGTCGGAGGCCGCCAGCCTCCCTCTCAGCCCGGTGCGTCCGGGCTCCCGCGAGTGCTTGTACGGTGGCCAGCCTAGCCGCCCGCCCAGCTCACCCGTAAGGGAGCCCTCGCCATGCCACGCTCGCTCGACGGACTCACCCTCGCCCCCGTGGCGGACCAGGCACCGGGCCAGGTGGGCACCGGGACCCGGTTCGCCTACCACGAGAGCGACGGGCGGATCTGGGCCGAGTATGCGGGCGGCGACATCGCGCGCGGCCACCTCGTCGGCACCCGCGCCGGGGACCGGCTGGACTTCCGCTACGTGCAGCTCCGGCACGACGGCACCACCGCCTCCGGGCACTGCGTCTCCACCGTGGTCGAGCTGCCCGACGGCCGGGTCCGGCTGGAGGAGGAGTGGGAGTGGGAATCCGGGCCGGGGGCGGGCACCAGCGTGGTGGAAGAGGTCGGTGCCGCCGCGCACTGACTGACGGTGGGTCAGGTGACTTAGGGTGGCGATGTGAGCGAGCAGAGATCTTCGGAGGGTTCGGTACAGGAACGGCGCGTGGTCGTCGTCGGGGCGGGGATGGCCGGGGTGCAGACCGCCGTCGCCCTGCGCGAACAGGGCTTCACCGGCCCTGTCACCCTGATCGGCGCCGAGCCGCACCAGCCGTACGACCGGCCCCCGCTGTCCAAGGCCATCCTGCTGGGCACCGCCGACGGTTCCGCCTTCGACGTGGACTTCGCCTCGCTCGACATCGACCTCCGGCTCGGCTGCGAGGCGTTCGGCGTCCGCCCCGCCGACCACGAACTGGACACCGCCGCCGGGCCCGTCCCGTACGACGTGCTGGTTCTCGCCACCGGCGCCGAACCCGTCCGGCTGCCCGGCACCGACCAGGCGCCCGGCGTGCACCTGCTGCGCACCCTGGACGACGCCGAGCGGCTGCGCCCGGTGCTGGCCGCGCAGCACGACGTGGTGGTCGTCGGCGCGGGCTGGATCGGCGCCGAGTTCGCCACCGCCGCCCGGGAGGCGGGCTGCGCGGTGACCGTCGTCGAGGCCGCCGACCGCCCGCTGGCCGGAGCACTGCCCGCCGAGGTCGCCGCCCCGATGACCGCCTGGTACGCCGACGGCGGCGTCACCCTGCGCACCGGCGCCCGGGTGGCGGCCGTCGAGCCCGGCGCGGTGGTGCTGGACGACGGCGTCCGGCTGCCCTCCGACGCGGTCGTGGTCGGCATCGGCGCCCACCCCGCCACCGGCTGGCTGGCCGGCTCCGGCATCGCCCTCGGCCCGCACGGCGACGTGCTGGCCGACGACCGGCTGCGCACCTCCGCCGAGGACGTGTACGCGGTCGGCGACTGCACATCCTTCCCCTCGGCCCGCTACGCCGAGCGGCTCCTCGTCCACCACTGGGACAACGCCCTCCAGGGCCCCCGTACGGTCGCCGCCGACATCCTGGGCGAGGAGGCGGCGCCCTACGACCCGGTGCCGTACTTCTGGTCCGAGCAGTTCGGGCGGTTCGTGCAGTACGCGGGCCACCACGCGGCCGCCGACCGCACGGTGTGGCGCGGCGACCCGGCCGACCCCGCCTGGACCGTGTGCTGGCTGCGCGAGGGCCGCCTGGTGGCCCTGCTGGCGGTGGGCCGCCCCCGCGACCTGGCCCAGGGCAGACGGCTGATCGAGGCGGGCCGGCTGATGGACGCCGAGGCCCTGACCGACCCCGCGCTCCCGCTGAAGCAGGCCGTCGTCGAGTAGCGCGGGGGCACGTGCGCGCAGTGGCCCGACTACCGGCTGTCGGTGGGGGATGGCAGGCTAGATGTCGTGACCGAGATTGACACCAAGATCGACGCTCTTGTCCCCGCCTGGCTCACCCTCCCCGACATCGCCGAAAAGCTCGATGTCGAGGTGACGCGTGTACGGCAGTTGGTCAAGGAGGGCCAGCTCATCGCCGTACGCCGCGGTGAGAACCGCGCGCTGCACGTCCCCGCCGCCTTCATCGACGAGGACAAGGTCGTCAAGGGCCTCACCGGCACCCTGACGCTCCTGCGGGACAACGGTTTCACGGTCGAAGAGATGATCGAATGGCTCTTCACCCCGGACCCCTCCCTGCCCGGCACCCCCGCGCAGGCCCTCAGTGAGAACCGCGGCACGGAGGTGAAGCGCCGGGCCCAGGCGCTGGCCGTCTGACCCACCGCGCCCAGACCCTGTCGTCAGAGTCCCGCCTGCGGGACTCTGACGACAGCGCCCGCACGCAGCACGACCCGCACACCGAACACCGGGGGACCCACCGCATGCCCGACACCGCCCGCGCCCGCCTCGCCGACGCCCGGCTCTACCTCTGCACGGACGCCCGCAAGGAGCAGGGCGACCTCGCCGAGTTCCTGGACGCGGTCCTGGCCGGCGGTGTCGACATCGTCCAGTTGCGCGACAAGGGCATGGAGGCCGCCGAGGAGCTGGCCCACCTGGAGGTGTTCGCCGACGCCTGCGCCCGGCACGGCAAGCTGCTCGCGGTCAACGACCGGGCCGACGTGGCCCACGCGGCCGGAGCCGACGTGCTCCACCTCGGCCAGGGTGACCTCCCGGTGCCCGCAGCCCGCGCGATCCTCGGCGACCGGGTCCTGATCGGCCGCTCCACCCACGCCGAGACGGAGGCCGCGGCGGCCGCCGTGCAGGACGGCGTGGACTACTTCTGCACCGGCCCCTGCTGGCCCACCCCCACCAAGCCCGGCCGCCACGCCCCCGGCCTCGACCTGGTCCGGTACACCGCGAGCCTGAACACCGAGCGCCCCTGGTTCGCCATCGGCGGCATCGACCGGACCAACCTGGACGAGGTGCTCGACGCGGGCGCCCGCCGGGTGGTCGTGGTCCGCGCGCTCACCGGCGCGGACGATCCCGGTGCCGCGGCGGCGGAGTTCGCCAAGCGGCTCCGCGAGATCTGAGCGGGCGCCGTCCCAGGGAAGGAAGCCGTCCCAAGGGATGGACAAGGGCCCGGCAATTCGGCCAAATCGCCGGGGTCCGGTTGGGTCACCGCCCACCCGTGGCTAACCTGCGGGTATGGCCCTCGGAACCGCATCCACCAGGACTGATCGCGCCCGGACCGTCCGGGACATCCTCGCCACCGGCAAGACGGCGTACTCCTTCGAGTTCTACGCGCCGAAAACCCCGCAGGGCGAGCGCAACCTGTGGAACGCGCTGCGCAGGGTCGAGGCCGTCGCGCCCGACTTCGTCTCCGTCACCTACGGCGCGGGCGGCTCCACCCGTGCCACCACGGTGAAGGAGACCCAGCAGATCGTCGTCGACACGACGCTCACCCCGGTGGCCCACCTCACCGCCGTCGACCACTCGGTGGCCGAACTCCGCAACATCATCGGCCAGTACGCGGACGCCGGCATCCGCAACATGCTCGCCGTGCGCGGCGACCCGCCCGGCGACCCGATGGGCGACTGGGTCGCGCACCCCGAGGGGCTGCGGTACGCGGCCGAACTGGTGCGCCTCATCAAGGAGTCGGGAGACTTCTGCGTGGGCGTCGCCGCCTTCCCGGAGATGCATCCGCGCTCCGCCGACTGGGACACCGACGTCTCCCACTTCGTCGACAAGTGCCGTGCGGGCGCCGACTACGCCATCACGCAGATGTTCTTCCAGCCCGAGTCCTACCTCCGGCTGCGCGACCGGGTCGCCGCCGCGGGTTGCGAAACCCCCGTCATTCCGGAGATCCTGCCGGTCACCAGCGTGAAGATGCTGGAACGGCTGCCGAAGCTGAGCAACGCGCTGTTCCCGCCCGAGCTGAAAGAGCGCATCCTCTCGGCGAAGGACGACCCGGCGGCGGTACGCTCCCTGGGGATCGACTTCGCCACGGAGTTCTGCGCCCGGCTGCTCGCCGAGGGAGTGCCCGGACTGCACTTCATCACGCTGAACAACTCCACGGCGACGCTGGAAATCTACGAGAACCTGGGCCTGCACCACCCCCCGCGGGCCTAGACCGGCCGCACCGCGATGGGACACACTGCGTAACGGTCACTGGGAGAGGGGCGTACATGGGCTGGACGGTCCTCTACATCGCGTTCGGCGTCGTCGCGCTGTGGTTGCTCGGCGAAGTGCTGCTGCAGTACAAGGCGCGGCTGCGCTGGCGGCTGCTCGCCTTCACCGGGTTCCTCGGTGTGGTGGTCGGCGTGCTGATGCCGTCGGTCGTCGTCATCGGGCTGGGCGCCATCGCGTTCGCCGTCGGGCAGACCTACGTCACGCTGTCGTTCCGCAAGGGCTTCGCGGCCGGCTGGGCCGTCAAGCGCCCCGACGACGAGGAGGCGGGACCCGTCACCCGGCGCCGCCGCGGCCGCGCCGAGCACCAGGACCCGGTCCTCGGCACCCCCGACCCGGACGAGTCCGCCGACTTCGGCCAGGACCATCCCGGCCCGGAGACCGCGGCCTACGCAACCGACGGCTACGACCACGACGACGCCTACGACCGCGACGACGTGTTCACCCCGGCCCGCCCCGACCCCACCGCCGCCGAGACCACCTCGGTCTACGAGCCCCAGCCCATGCCCGACGACACCGGCAGCTACGGCGTCTACGGCGACGGCAGCCAGGCCCAGCCCCAGCCCCAGCAGACCGACCAGGCGTACGCCTACGACTACTCGGGCTACGACCAGCAGGGTTACGCCCAGAACGGCTACGACACCGGCGCCCAGCAGGCGTACCCCGGCTACAGCGACCCGTACGGCCAGGGTTACGAGGGCGGCTACGACAACTCCGGGTACGCGCAGCAGGGTTACGCCCAGCAGTCCTACGGTCAGGACGCTTACGGCGGCCAGGGCGAGACCCCGGCGGGCGGGGTGTGGGTGCCACAGCAGCGCACCGACGAGAACTACAACGGCGAACTCCCGCCGGAACAGCAGCAGTACCCCTACCAGGGCCAGACCCAGCAGCAGAACACCGGCTACGACGAGCAGTACCGCTACTGAGAGCGGCTCACGTCGAGCCGCGGAACTCCGGCCCCTCCACGACGAGTCCGGCCACCATCGCCCCCGACATCCCCGCGTGCGGCAGCCCGCCGCCGGGGTGGGACCAGCCACCGACCCGGTACAGGCCGGGCAGGCGAGTGGAGTTGGCCGGGTGCAGGAAACCGCCGTCGCCCGCCGCCAGTGAGGGGGCGGGGACCGCGCCGTGACGGGCGCCGGTCTCGGCAAAGGTGTGGTCCGGGGTGCGGATCTCGTGCCAGAGCAGGCGGTCGCGCAGGGCCGGGATCGCCTTGCCGGCCGCGTCGAGCAGGATCTCCGCGTGGCGCGGGTCCCCGTCCAGGCCGGCGGGCAGGGTGGCCCACACCACCGCCGACTCGTGGGCGTCGTCCGGGCGCAGCGCCGGGTCGTCGGGACGCAGCACGGTGACCGTGGGGACGGGGAAGGGATCGCCGCCCGGGTTCGCCAGGAAGTCCAACTCGGCCTCCGCGTCCGGGGCGTGGACGATCGTACGGTGCGCGGCCCCCTCCTCGCGGGTGCCCCTCAGCGCCAGCAGCAGGGTGAGCCGGGTGGCGCCGCGCTCGCCGGGGCGCACATCGCCGGTGCCGTCCAGCGGGCGGTCAATCAGGCGGCCGAGCAGGGCCGGGTCCACGTCGGCCACCACGTGGTCGGCGTCCGCCACCGTGCCGTCGGCCAGCTTCACGCCCGCCGCGCGGCCGTCCTGCACCGTGATCCCGGTGACCTCGGCGCCGAACACGAACTCCACCCGGCGCCGTACACAGCGCTCGTACACCGCGCGGGCCAGCTCGCGGATGCCGCCGCGTACGTACCAGGTGCCGAAGGCGTGCTCCAGGTACGGCAGGACGGCCGCGCTCGCCGGGGTGGTGCGCGGGTCCAGGCCGTGGGCCAGGGCGTGGCCGGTCAGCAGGGCACCCAGCCGGTCGTCCCGCAGTTCCCGGTCGGCGACCTCGGCGAGGGTGGTGGCCCGGCGGGTGCGCAGCAGGCGCTTGTGCGGGACGGCCGGGTAGGGCTCGCGCTCCGCCAGCACCTGCCAGTTGGGCCACAGCGGCTCCTCCAGCAGGGGGCGCCGGGTGCGGTCCCAGGCTTCGCGGGCCCGCACCAGGAAGTCGCCCCAGCGCTGCCCGACCCCGGCGCCCAGCGCCCCGTCCAGCGCCGAGACGACACCGGCGCGCGAGGCGTTGGGCACAGCGACTCCGGTGCCGTCGGCGAAGAGGTGGCGGGAGGAGGGGTCGACCTGGACCAGCTCGACCAGGTCCTCCAGCGGCTCCTTGCCGGTCTTCAGGAACAGGTCCCGCCAGACCGCGGGCAGCGGCAGCAGACCGGGGCCGGTGTCGAAGGCGAACCCGTCCCGCTCGAAGCGGCGCACCGCTCCGCCGTACGTGTCCGTCCGCTCGTACACCGTCACCCGGTGGCCCGCGACGGCCAGCCGGGCGGCCGCCGCCAGCGCGCCCATCCCGGCGCCGATCACCGCAATCCGTGCCATGACCGCGACTTTACCGACCACCACCGACAGCGTTCCCCCGGGCCCGAACGCGGGGCTGTGAGTACCCGTACCTAGACGCACAGATGAGTAGCCGCGCGGATGGGCCGGAGGCGGCCCGGACGGGAGAGTGGAGACACGGCCAGGGGGCGCGGCCCGGCACCGCCGACACGGGGCGGCGGAACGGGCCCGCCCGCCGGCCGCTCCTTCCGCCGATCCGTCGGCGGAAGCGAGACACGGGGCCCGTGGCCGTCACGGTCACGGGGACCGCGGTGGGACCGTACGGGGGAGTACGGGGGAGAGCGAGGGCGCCGGACCGGCACGATGCGGTCCGGCGCCCTTCGCGCGCCCTGGGTCAGCCCCCGCTGACCCGCCCCTGGAGCAGCCGGGACAACGCGGAGTGCACGTCGTCCAGCGACCGCTCCGGCTGGAACGCCTTCCAGTCCAGCGCGGCCACCAGCACCATCCCGACCAGCGCGGCCGCGGTCAGCGGTACGTCGATCTCGTCGCTGAACTCCCCGGCCGCCACGCCCTCGCGCAGCACCCCCTCCACCACGGCCACGGCCTGCTGGCGCACCACCATCAGGGTCGACTGCCAGGCCCGGTTGGTGCGCCACAGCTCGGCCACGTAGAGCTGGGTGAAGGCCGGGTAGCGGTCGATGAAGACCAGGCCCGCGCGGACCATCGCGTCCAGCGCGTCCACCCCGCCGCCGCCCTCGTGGGCGGTGCGCTCGGCGGCCTCCCGCAGCGAGGCGGTGAGCAGGCCGACGCCGTGCCGCAGCAGCTCCTCGAAGAGCACCGACTTGCTGGCGAAGTTGTAGTAGACCGTGCCCTTCGCCACCCCGGCGCGCTCGGCGATCTCGTCCACCGTGGTCGCGGAGAACCCCTGCTCGGCGATGAGGGTGACGGCCGCCTCGTAGAGCTTCTGCCGGGTGGCCTCGCGGCGCGTGCTGCCGGCGGGCCGGGCGCTGGTGCTTTCCATGGACCCGATTCTCACAGGTGCGCCGGGCCGCCGGGCCGCCTCCGCCGCCCCGGCGCTCACAGGCTCAGCTCCGGGTGCAGCCGCTGGAGCGTCCACACCTGGCGGCGCCGGGCGGTGAGCGCGGTCAGCGCCAGGGCGCCCGCGGTGAACGCCGTCAGCACCACGCACGCCTGCCACACCGGGCCGAGCCCGCCGCCGGTGATCAGCCTGCGCAACGCCGAGACCACGTAACTCATCGGCAGGAACGGGTGGATGGTGTTGAAGAAGCCCGGACTGGTCTGCACCGGGTAGGTGCCGCCCGCCGAGGTGAGCTGGAGCATCAGCAGCGCCAGCACGAGGATGCGGCCGGCCGCGCCGAAGCGGGCGTTGAGCCACTGCACGATCGCCGTGAAGCACGCCGTGACCAGGAACAGGAACATGGTCGTCCCGGCCGCCCGGGCCATCTCCAGACCGATGCCGAAGTGCAGTACGGACATCAGCGCCGCCGTCTGGAGCACGCCCACCGCCAGCACCGGCAGCCAGCCCGCCAGCGCGATCCGCCAGGACGGGGCGCCGGCCGCCAGGGCGCGCCGGTTGAGCGGCGGGATCAGCATGTAGGCGACCATCGCGCCGACCCACAGGGAGAGCGGGATGAAGTACGGGGCGAACCCGGTGCCGTAGTTGGGGGCGTGGTGCAGGTCGGCGGAGGAGAGCCGGACCGGGTCGGCCATCACGCCGGTGCGCCGGTCGCGGGCGCGCTCGTCGTAGTCGGGGATCTTGCCGGCGCCCTCGTGCAGGCCGTCCGCCAGCCGCTCGGAGCCGTCCACCAGCTTGTACA
The DNA here is from genome assembly GCF_045039805.1 of Streptomyces sp. NBC_01171. NCBI lineage: Bacteria > Bacillati > Actinomycetota > Actinomycetes > Kitasatosporales > Streptomycetaceae > Streptomyces > Streptomyces sp. NBC_01171. Next base: position 4,874,674 of record NZ_CP108609.1, read on the forward strand.
GGCCGCTGTCCAGCGCCTTGGCGCCCGACTCGGCGGTGCCGATGCCCTGGTGCAGGGTGGCCGCGCCGGACTGGGCGGTGCCGAGCCCGGTGTGCAGCTTCTTCGCCCCGGCGGCGACGGCGTTCGCGCCCGCGTTCAGCTTGTCGATCCGGGCGACCGCGTCGGCGACGTCCTGGTGCAGATGCGGGGCGCGCTCGGCGAGGGCGTCGGCCTGTTCGCGCAGGGTGGTCAGGTTCTTCCGCATCACCCTCAGATCACCGCCCTGCGCGGCGACGACCTTGTTCAGGTCGTCGGCCACTTCCGCCACGTCGTCCGCCGCCCGCTGGGCCTTCGCCAGGTCCGGGCAGGCCGGATCGGGGACGGGCGGTGTCTCGCAGCGGGCCTTGTGCACCTGGTCCAGTACGGCGGCGGAGGCGTGCGCGGTCTTCGCGGCGCCGGGGGCGAGCCGGACCAGGGTGTCGAGGTTGTCCTGCACCGTACGGGCCGAGTCGGAGACCAGCCGGGCGGTGGCCCCGATCGTCTTCCCGTTTTTCTGGAGGAACGGCCCGGCCTTGGCGTACGCCCCGTCGACCTTGTTCGCCAAGGTCTGCGTGCCGGACGCGACTTGACGAGAGCCGTCCTCCAGGTCGCCCGCACCCTTGTCGAGCCTGGTCAGACCCTTGGCGAGTTTCCCGCTGCCGCTGTTGGCCTCCTTCAGCCCGTCCGCGAGCTTCCGGGCGCCCTTCTCCGCCTTGCCCAGGCCGGTCTTGAGCTTGTCGGCGCCCTGGGCGGCGGTCTCGGTCTTGTCGTGCAGGGTGGAGAAGTTGATGAAGATCCGGTCCAGGAAGGTCCGGGAGGTCTTGGTGGACGCCGCCGAGCGGACCTCGGCGAACACGGTCCGGGAGATCTGGCCGACGATGTAGTTGTTCGCGTCGTTGGTGCGCACCTGGAGCGCGCCGGTCTCCGGGGAGTCACCCGAACTGGAGGCGACGCGGCGGCTGAAGTCGGCCGGGAGGGTCAGCGAGAGGTAGTAGGTGCCGTCCTCCGTACCCCGGCGGGCCTCGGCGGCGTCGACCTCGTGCCACTCGAAGGTCCGCCGCTCGCGCAGGCCCTTGACGATGTCGGCACCGGCGTGGATCTTCTTCCCGCCCGCCGTCGCGCCCTGGTCCTCGTTGACGAGGGCCACGGGGACGCGGTCCAGGCGGCCGTACGGGTCCCAGAACGACCACAGGTACAGGGCGCCGTAGAGCAGGGGCAGCACCAGCAGCGCGACCAGCGCGGCGCGGGGCAGCCGGCCCCGGCCGAACCGGCGCAGCTCAAGCGCGGCCAGCTTCGGTGAGCGCATCGGGGGCCTCCTCTCGGGGGGTGTCCTCGGCGGGGCCGGTGTCTTCGGCGGGGCCGGTGTCCTCGGTGTCCTCGGTGTCCTCCGGGGGTCCGGTCTCGGCGGGCTCGGTGGAGACGGTGACGCAGTCGTCGGGGGCGGTGCGGCACACGGCCAGGACCGTCGTCCCCGCGCCGGCCAGCGAGCGCAACAGGTCCCACACCTCGGCGCGTTCGGCCGCCGAGAGCTTCAGCTCCACGTCGTCCACCGCCAGCAGCCGGGGCCGGCCGATCAGCGCCAGCGCCACGGACAGCCGCAGCACCTCCAGCCGCTCCAGGTCCCGGACGGCCGTGCGCGAGCCCTTCGGCAGCGCGTCCAGGTCGAGCCCGGCGGCGGCCAGGGCCGCGTCCGCGCGCAGCCGGGCCTCGTGGGCGCGCTGCGGAAGCGGATGCAACGCCTCGCGCAGCGAGTCGCCGAACCGGCGCTGCAACAGGGACCGTTCACGCAGGTGCTCGCCCACGGTCAGCGCGGGCTCCAGGTCGGTCACCCCGGCGACATTGGCCACCGCGCTGAACCGGCGCACCGCCCCCATGCGCCGGGGGAGCGGGAGACCGCCGACGGCCGCCTGGCCCTCGCTCGGCTTCATCCGCCCGGTGAGCGCCAGCAGCAGACACGTACGGCCGGAGCCGGACGGTCCCTCCACGGCGATCAGCGAACCCGGCCCGGCCTCGAAGCCGATGCCCCTGAAGGCCCACCCCCGTGACCCCTTGAGCCCGAACCCCCCGGCCGTGACGTCCACGCCGTGCACAAGCCCCCGCCTCTCCCCGGAACTACTTTTGAACTGACTGGTCAGTTCAAAAGTATGCCCGAACAGGCGTGCGCGACAAAGCCCGGATGCCCCACAGGTGTTCCCCGATGCCCCGCAATCCGGCCCCAGTTGGGGTGAAACAGCAGGTCGGAACGGATTGTCAGTGGCATACCGCACGATGTGGGCATACGGCATCCGTGCCGTCACCGGACGACAGGAGGTTCGTCATGACCAGCTCGTCAGCGGCCACCGCCGCGAGCGACGTCCACCCCGTGCTCCGCCGGTCCACGGCACCGCCCGCCGCCGTCGCCCTGCTCGGCCAGGCCCACACCACGCTGGACGAGGCAGCCGCCATGGAGACTCCGAACGAGCGGTACGCCCTGGCCCACCTCGCCGCCCTCCGCGCGGCCGCCGCCGTCCTCGCCGTCCGGGGGCGCCCCGAGGCCACCGCGCGCCGCCGGGCCCGTATCCGCCCCGCCTGGGAGGTGCTGCCCGAGCTGGCGCCGGAGCTGGCCGAGTGGAGCGCCCTGTTCGCCTCGGGCGCCGACCGCCGTGCCCGCGCCGAGGCCGGCATCCGGGGCGCGGCCGGCCCCCGCGACGCCGACGACCTGATACGCGACGCGGGCATGTTCCTCCGCCTGATCGAGCGGATGCTCGCGCTCCAGCCGGTGCTGCCCCGGACGGCCCCGGACAGCGTCTGACCGGCGCCGGAGCGGGCGTCCCCGTCCACTGGGCGAGACGCGGACCACCGCGCCCGGCCGGGGTGACCGGGTGCGGCGGGCGAGGCCATAGGGTGGAGGCGCCTTACGTCTCCACCTGCCGCGCACCTCCCCGTGACCGGCCGGGGAGGCCCCCATCGCGCCGCCGGGCAACGGGCGGCGCCGTGCCGAGGAGCAACAGCCGTGCCGGACCCGACGCGCCCCCGCGCCTCTCTCCGTACCGCCGTGGTGTGGGACGTCCTCCAGGACGCCCTCGACCGCCGGGTCAAGGCCACGGGGCGGGATTCGCTGGACGTGCTCGACACCGGCGGCGGCAGCGGCAACTTCGCCGTGCCCGTCGCCCGGCTCGGCCACCGCGTCACCGTCGTCGACCCCAGCCCTAACGCGCTCTTCGCCCTGGAGCGCCGGGCCGCCGAGGCGGGCGTCGCCGACCGGGTCCGGGGCGTCCAGGGCGACGCCCACGGCCTCTTCGACGTGGTCGACCGCGGCGGTTACGACGCGGTGCTCTGCCACGGCGTGCTGGAGTACGTGGACGACCCCGCCGAGGGCCTCGGCAACGCGGTCGCCGCGCTACGCCCCGAGGGCGTGCTCAGCCTGCTCGCGGCCGGCCTCGGCGGTGCCGTGCTGGCCCGAGCCCTCGCCGGGCACTTCACCGAGGCCCGCCAGGCCCTCGCCGACCCGGACGGCCGCTGGGGCGAGGGCGACCCGGTGCCGCACCGCTTCACCCCCGAACAGCTCACCGCGCTCGTCGAGGGCGCGGGCCTGCGCATCGGCGCCGTGCACGGCGTACGCGTCTTCGCCGACCTGGTGCCCGGCGTCCTGGTGGACACCGAGCCCGGCGCGCTGGACGCCCTGCTGCGGCTGGAGGCCGCTGTGGCGGAGCTGCCCGCCTTCCACTCCGTGGCCACCCAGGTCCATGTGCTCGGCGAGACGCGCGGGACCGGAGCGCCCGAAGGCGCCGGGGACTGAACCGGCCCCGTGGGACACGGCGCTGATCAGGGGCGCGGCGGCAGATGGAGTACGCCACAAGCCCCCCGATCGAGGGGTTTGCGCCGTATGATCGAGGTACACCGACCGGCATGACGGGTCGGCCGCCGGGGAATGACAGCCTCAGCGAGCCGGGACGCCCTGACGGACCGGTTGGCCAGATGGCGCAGAGGGGCGGGTTTCACGGGGGCGATTCCCTGCCTATCCTGAAAGGACCCCCCAGAGTCGCCCCGGCGACTGCACGATGAGGAGGACTCCGTGCCGCTCTCGGAGCACGAGCAGCGCATGCTCGAGCAGATGGAGCGAGCGCTGTACGCCGAAGATCCCAAGTTCGCGTCGGCGCTTGAGGGAAACGGGCTGCGGACCTACACCCGGCGCCGGGTCTATCAGGCGGTCGCGGGCTTCCTCGTCGGTATCGCGCTCCTCATGGCCGGTATGGTCGCCCAGTTGATCTGGATCAGTGTCGTCGGTTTCCTCGTGATGCTCGGCTGTGCCGTGCTCGCCGTCACCGGATGGCGCAAGGCACCCAAGCCGGGTGAACAGCCCAAGGGCCACACCAGGCGCCACCCGGTCCGGCGGAAACGTACCGTCATGGAACGCATCGAGGACCGCTGGCAGCGCCGCCGGGACGAACAGGGCCACTGAGGGCTCCGCCCGGCCCACGGACTCCCCAAGTCGTACGCATGAGGGGGACCACCGATTCCGGTGGTCCCCCTCAGCCATGTCGAGCGGCCGCTAAGCCTCCCCGCGCACCGGCCACAGCGATGCCGCCCGGACTTGGAGGGAAGCCCAGCGGTCCCGGGCCGACCACAGCACCCGCCGTGCCGAGCGCGGTACGAACACGGCCCGCAGCCGGGTGCCCCGGCCCACCGGGGCCGCCAGCCCGGCGATCACCCGGCGCACGTCCTTGGCGAGGTCCGGCGCAGGGCGCGGCTCCGGGGCGTACAGCACCTGCTCCAGGGCGGCCGCCACCCGGTGCACCGCGGCCCCGGCCTCCCCGTCCAGCCGCCCCAGCCGCACGATCCGGGCCGCCGAGCCGCGCGGGGTCAGCGAGCCGTCCGGTATCACCCCGTGGTCCCAGGCGCTGTCGGTCAGCTCCCGCCAGGCCGCCAGCGTCCGCTCGGCCGGGTCGGGGGAGTGCCCGTCCAGCCGCCGGGCCCGCACCCGGGTCCGCCAGAGCATCGGGGACAGCGGGAGCACCACCAGCGCCAGCGCGCCCAGCACGATCAGCGCGGCCCACAGCCCGCCCGACGGACCTCCGCCCCCGCCCGGCGCCGCCACCGCCGCCGACGGATCGGCACAAGCGCCCGGCTTGTCCTGCGCCGCGCAGCTCTCACCCCCGGTCGCCGCCGCCGAAGGCTCCCTGGACGCCCCGCGCGAGGGCAGCTCCTGGTCCGGGCGGGCGCTGCTCGGGGTGTCCTGCTGGGTGTACGCCGGGGTCGTGCCCCGGGTCGGCGTCGGCTCGAACCGGGTCCAGCCCACGCCCTGGAAGTACAGCTCCGGCCAGGCGTGCGCGTCCTTCAGGCTCACCGACACCGAGCCGTCGCCCTGCGGGGTGCCCGGCGCGAAACCCACCGCCACCCTGGCCGGAATGCCCAGCGTGCGGGCCATCGCCGCCATGGCGAAGGAGAAGTGGACGCAGAACCCCTCCTTCTTCCTGAGGAAGTTGGCGATCGCGTTGGCGCCCCGGCCCACCTGCACCTCGGTGTCGTACCGGAAGCCGCCGCCCACCGAGAACCAGTCCTGGAGCCGTACCGCCTCCTCGTAGTGGTTGCGCGCCCCGGAGGTGACCTCCTCGGCGGTCCGCGCCACCACGTCCGGCAGCCGGGAGGGCACCCGGGTGTACTCCCGCTCCAGCGCGGCCGGCGGCTTCGGGGCGTCGGCGAGCTGCTTCGCGGTCGGCTGCAGATCCAGGCTGGTGACCTGGTAGGTCTCGCCGCGCGTGGTCTGGCCGTGGTCGCCGACCAGGGTCATGCCGACCGGCTCGTACCGCCAGTTGCCGTCGATCCGGACACCGCTCGGCGGATACGGCATCGGCAGCCAGTCCTGGGCGTACCAGTCCGCCGCCGTGATCACCGTGCGCAGCGTGGTCCGCTTGACGTCGTCGCTCAGGCCCGCCGGGGCCGGGAAGACCCCCGGCACCGCGGCGATGCGGCGCTGGGACGGCTTCCAGTCGGTGCCGTCGAAGTCGTCCAGGGACACTATCCGCACATACATGTCCGGCACCTCGCCGGAGCTGGGCCGCAGGGAGAGTACCTGGCGGTCGTCGTCCACGTTCAGACTGTCCCGCAGCGACACCAGCGGGTTCACCGCCGAGATCGTGCCGCCCCGGCCGTTGCCCGCGCCGACGCCCGACCCGGCCTGGCCCAGCAGGCCGCCGTGCAGCGTCGGCAGGCCCAGCGGCACCACCAGGGCCACGCCCAGCGCCAGCGCGCCGATCCGGCGGCCGGTGCGCGCCGGTGCCGTCACCCCGCCCACCGGGGCACCCGCCCGCGGGGTGCCCCCGAAGACCCGGCCCCACTGGGCGAGCCGCTCCCGGCCCTCCGCGAGCAGCAGCATCAGATAACCGGCCGCCGCCACCAGGAACCACAGCCAGTCCGCGGCCCCGTCCGACAGCCCGGCCGCCACCGAGTACAGCGCCAGCAGCGGCAACCCCGCCGGGGCCGCCCGCCGGAAGGTCACCGCGAGGGTGTCGACCAGCAGATGCACCAGCAGCACCCCGCCGACCAGCAGCAGCCGGATGCCGTCCGTGAGCGGCGCCGGGATCGCGTAGTGGTTCACGTCGTCCGCGCCCTGCCCGAACAGCGCCCCGAACCGAAGGAACGCCTCCGGCCCCGGCAGCAGCCCGCCCAGCGCCTCGGCCCGCGCGAAGACCAGCGTCAGCAGCACCAGCGTCACCAGCAGTTGCGCCAGCAGCGTCAGCGGCCGGGACAGCGGAATCCGCCGGGCCGCGATGCCCACCCCCGCCTGCACGGCCACCAGCAGCGCCGACAGCAGCAGCCAGGTGGGGCCGTCGACCAGCGGCAACAGGGCCGAGGACGCCATCAGCGCCGCCGCCGCCGCGCACAGCGCCAGTCGTGCCCGCCCGCTCATCCCCGTGCCTTCCCGCTCAGCGCGGCCGGACCCGGCCGCTCCCGGTCCGCCTGCCGCCACAGCTCCTCCAGGGAGGCTCCGCGCGGCACACCCAGCGCCGTCCAGCCGGCCTCCCGCAGCACCCGCAGCCGCTGCGGCAGCGGGGCGTCCGGCTCCGGCACCGCCGACGGCTCGCGCGTCCAGTCGTCCGGGTCCAGCACGAACGCGACCGCGCCGCCGCGCCTGCGCATCCGCGCCACCGACGCCGCCTGCCCGCCGTCCAGATCACCGAGGAAGGCGACCAGCAGCCCGTCGTGCCCGTCGCGCAGCACGTCGTACGCGCCCGCCAGGTCGGCGCCGTCGGAGTGGTCGATCACCGCGAGGGTGTCCATCATCAGCGCGGCCGCCGCCGCCCGTTCGTGCCCCGAGCCGCCCTCGCCGGACACCGTCACCCCGAAGTCCGTCAGCAGCCGCACCGAGAACCCCCGCTCCAGCAGATGTGCCACCACCGAGGCGGCCCCCGACACCGCCCACTCGAAGGCCGAGCCGGGGCCCGCGCCCTCGTAGGCCACCGCGCGGGTGTCCAGCAGCACCGTGCAGCGCGAGCGCCGGGGCTGCTCCTCGCGGCGCACCATCAGCTCGCCGTGCTTGGCGGTGGACCGCCAGTGCACCCGGCGGAGGTCGTCGCCGTACCGGTAGCCGCGCGGGATCAGGTCGTCCTCGCCGGCCAGCGCCAGCGAACGCTGCCGTCCGTCGCCGTGCCCGAGCGCCTCCCCGCCGAACCGGACCGGCGGCAGCGGCTCCACCCGGGGCAGCACCGTCAGCGTGTCGTACGCCGAGAAGGACCGGGTCAGCTCGCACATCCCGAACGGGTCGCTCAGCCGCACCTGGAGCGGGCCGAGCCGGTACCTGCCGCGCAGGTCCGAGCGCACCCGGTAGGACACCTCGCGGTGCCCACCCGGCTCGACCCGGTCCAGCACGAACCGGGGGCGGGGCCCCAGCACGTACGGCACCCGGTCCTGGAGCATCAGCAGGCCGGTGGGCAGGCGGGAGACGTTGTCCACGCGCAGCCGCACCCGCGCCTCCCCGGCAGCGGGCACCCGCGTGGGGGCCAGGGCGCGCTCGGCGGTCACCCGGTGCCGGGTGCGGTGCAGGACGGTCGCGCAGAGCAGCGGCAGCACCGCCAGCAGCAGCCCCACCCGCAGCAGGTCGTCCTGGCCCAGTACATAGGCGCAGATCGCGGCCGCGATCCCGGCGGCCAGGAAGGAGCGCCCGCGGGTGGTCAGCCCCGACAGCGTCGCGCGCACCCCGCCCCGCCCCCCGGCGGACATCACAGACCCCTGGGAGACCGCAGCGGCCGCGGGGGATGGGCCGGCGAGGCGTCCAGGCCGTCGTAGCCGCTCTGCCGGGCGGTGGTGGGCACGGCCGTGTGCTGGATGATCTCCCGCACCACGTCCTCGGCCGTCCGGCCGTTGAGCTGGGCCTCCGAGGTGGGCAGCAGCCGGTGGGCCAGTACGGGCGGGGCGAGCTCCTGGAGGTCGTCCGGCAGCGCGTACTCCCGGCCCTCCAGGGCGGCGGACGCCTTCGCCGCGCGCAGCAGATGCAGCGTCGCGCGCGGGGAGGCGCCGAGTCTGAGGTCGGGGTGGACCCGGGTGGCGGCGACCAGCTCCACCGCGTACCGCCGCACCGCCTCCGAGACGTGCACCGCGCGCACCGCCTCGATCAGCTTCACGATCTCGTGCGCGTGCGCCACCGGCTCCAGGTCCTCCAGCGGGGAGGCCCCGCCGTGCACGTCCAGCATCCGCAGCTCGGCCTCGACGCTGGGATAGCCCACGGAGACACGGGCCATGAAGCGGTCGCGCTGCGCCTCGGGCAGCGGGTAGGTGCCCTCCATCTCGACCGGGTTCTGCGTCGCCACCACCATGAAGGGGCTCGGCAGTTCGTAGCTGTGGCCGTCGATGGTGACCTGCCGCTCCTCCATGGACTCCAGCAGCGCCGACTGGGTCTTGGGCGAGGCGCGGTTGATCTCGTCGCCGATCACGATCTGCGCGAAGATCGCGCCCGGCTTGAACTCGAAGTCACCGCCCCGCTGGTCCCAGATGGAGACCCCGGTGATGTCCGAGGGCAGCAGGTCGGGGGTGAACTGGATGCGCCGCACCGAGCAGTCGATGGACCGCGCCAGCGCCTTGGCCAGCATGGTCTTGCCCACGCCGGGGACGTCCTCGATCAGCAGGTGCCCCTCGGCGAGCAGCACGGTCAGCGCGAGCCGTACGACCTCGGGCTTGCCCTCGATCACGTCCTCCACCGAAGCGCGGACACGCTCCGCGGTGGCGGTCAGATCCCGCCCCGCGCCCGACTCCGTTCGAGCGGGGACGCCCCCCTGGCTCGCCCGATCGTCATAGGTCGTCACCCGGCCCTCCTCGGCCCGTCATCACCCAGGGCCTGTGCACGCGAGCGCGACCGGCCCACCCCGGAAGTGCGACGCCGCGCGGACCAGGCCGCGCGCCGTCACACCCCGCATTCTTGCCGCCGTTACGGATTCGTGTCACCGCCTGTGGACAACTGCCCCCGTGATGCCGGGCTTGCGGCCCTTTCACCCCCCGCCGCGAGGGCGGGAGGAGGGGCCGCCGGGGCGTCAGGCGGACCGGTCGGCGCCGCCGTCGGCCGGGTCGATCTCACGGAGCAGACCGGTGCGCACGTCGAAGACGAAGCCGCGCACGTCGTCGGTGTGCAGCAGGAACGGGGAGGTCCGCACCCGCTGCATCGACTGCCGTACGTCCTGGTCCACGTCCCGGAACGCCTCCACCGCCCACGCCGGGCGCTGGCCGACCTCCATCTCCAGGTCGTGCCGGAACTCCTCGGTGAGGGACTCCAGACCGCACCCGGTGTGATGGATCAGGACCACGCTGCGGGTGCCCAGCGCGCGCTGACTGATGGTCAGCGAGCGGATCACGTCGTCGGTGACCACGCCGCCCGCGTTGCGGATGGTGTGACAGTCGCCCAGCTCCAGGCCGAGCGCGGCGTGCAGGTCGAGGCGGGCGTCCATGCAGGCGACGACGGCGACCTGGAGCACCGGACGCGCGTCCATGCCGGGGTCGGTGAACTCGCTCGCATACGTCTGGTTGGCGACGACCAGGCGGTCCGTCACGCTGCCGCCACCCGTTATGGCGCCGTCGGACCCGGTCGGAACTGCTGCGGAAGTCGTCATGCTCCCGACGTTACTGGTCACCGGTGTCCCCGGCCTGCTGTGGACAGCCACAAAGAACCACATCGTGGCTTGTTGTGAGCTAACCCACACGGAGCGCGAACCTCCGCCGGACGGGTGAATCCCGGCGAATCGCGGGGACCGCCCGGAAGCCGTACGCGACGCGCAGGCCGGTTGATTGACCGCGACACAGGGTGGACTAAAGTGACGCGAAGCGGGAGGCGCGGCTCTTCCCGCTGGTGAAACCCCCGGAGATCCCGGCATCCGCCCGGACCGTCTCCCCGCGTGCGCGGCGCGTACGTGCGGCTCGGCCCCCTCCCGCTCCCGGCCGGCTGACGCTTCCGGCGCCGGCGGGCCTCCCCTTCACGGAGCGGGCGGGGACCCGGCGGTGCGTACCGCCCGCCGGAATGAGAGGCCCCCTTGACCGAGAGTCGACACGTCCCGGTGATGCTCCAGCGGTGCCTGGACCTGCTGGCGCCCGCCCTGGAGCGGCCGGGAGCGGTGGTCGTCGACTGCACCCTCGGCCTCGGCGGCCACAGCGAGGCACTGCTGGCCCGCTTCCCCGAGGCCCGGCTGATCGGCCTCGACCGGGACAAGGAAGCCCTCCGCCTCTCCGGCGAACGCCTCGCCCCCTACGGCGACCGCGCCACCCTCGTGCACGCCGTCTACGACGAACTCCCCGAGGTCCTGGACCGCCTGGGCATCCCGGCCGTCCAGGGCGTCCTGTTCGACCTCGGCGTCTCCTCCATGCAGTTGGACGAGGCCGACCGCGGCTTCGCCTACGCCCAGGACGCCCCGCTCGACATGCGCATGGACCAGACGGCCGGCATCAGCGCCGCCGAGGTCCTCAACACCTACCCGGCCGGCGAACTGGTGCGCATCCTGCGCGCGTACGGCGAGGAGAAGCAGGCCAAGCGGATCGTCTCGGCGGTCGTCCGCGAGCGTGAGAAGGAGCCGTTCACCAACAGCGCCCGCCTGGTCGAGCTGATCCGGGACGCCCTGCCGCAGGCCGCCAAGCGCACCGGCGGCAACCCGGCCAAGCGCACCTTCCAGGCCCTGCGCATCGAGGTCAACGGCGAACTCTCCGTACTGGAACGGGCCGTACCGGCCGCGGTGAAGGCGCTCGCGGTCGGCGGGCGGATCGCCGTGCTGTCGTACCAGTCGCTGGAGGACCGGCTGGTCAAGCAGGTCTTCGCGGCCGGCGCCGCCACCACCGCGCCGCCCGGACTGCCCGTGGTGCCCGAGCGCTACCAGCCGCGCCTGAAGCTCCTCACCCGCGGTGCCGAACTTCCCACCGAGGAGGAGATCGCCGAGAACCGCCGGGCCGCCCCGGCCAGGTTGCGCGGTGTCGAGCGCATCAGGGAGGACGCCGAGTGAACGAACGGGGCCGGCCGGGTTCCCAGGCCCGCCGGGAGGGACAGTGAGCAGCAAGCCCGCACCCAGGGGGAGGGCGGCCCGGCTCGCCCGGCTCATCCCCGCCGGCCGCGCCCGCGCGGCCCGCACCCCCTTCGTCCTCCTCGTCGTGCTGCTCCTGGGCGGCGGACTCCTCGGCCTGCTGGTGCTCAACTCGGCGCTCAGCGAAGGGTCGTTCGAGCTGGACGACATACAGCGCCGGACCAAGAGCCTCACCGACGAGGAACAGGCCCTCCAGCGGGACATCGACGCCTACTCCGCGCCCGACGCCCTCCAGCGCCGCGCCCGCGAACTCGGCATGGTCCCCGGCGGCGACCCCGCCTTCCTCGGCCCCGACGGCAGTGTCAAGGGTGTTCCCAGCGCCGCCCCCCGCTCCGCCGCCCTCACCGGCCCCCGCGCCCCCGAGGCCCTGACCGCCGCCCCGAGCACGGCCCCGGCGACGCCGAGCGGCGCCCCCACCAGCACCCCGGCGACCCCCGCCGCCACGACTCCCGCGCCGGGCGGCACCCTCCGGTCCGCCCCCACCACCCCGACCCCCGGCAGGTGACGGAAGTGTCCGACAGGGAAACGCCGCGCCGCCGTGTGCCCGGACCCGCGAGGCCGCCCCGTCCCCGGGGCGCGGCCCCCCGCCGCCCCGGCCAGGGCGCCCGCCCCGCCCGCCCCGCCCGCCGCCCCTCCGGCGGCCGGCGGCCCCCGGCCAAGCCCGCCCTGCGGCTCGGCAGTCCCCGGCCCCGGCTGCGCCTGGTCGGCCTCGCCCTCGCCCTGGTGCTGACCGCCTTCACCGTGCGCCTCCTCCAGGTGCAGGCCGTGGACGCCGGCACCTACAGCGCCAAGGCCGAGCAGAACCGCTACGTGGCGCACATCCTGACCGCCGAGCGCGGCGGCATCACCGACCGCAACGGCGTCGCCCTCGCCGTCAGCGAGGACGCCTACGACATCACCGCCGACCCGAAGATGTTCGGCAGCGAACAGCTCAAGATCTCCGACGGGCCCGAGCAGGCCGCCGCGCTGCTCGCGCCGATCCTCGGCCAGGACCAGGAAGCGCTCGTCAAGAAGCTCCGCCCGGCCAACAAGCAGTCCCGCTACGCCCGGCTGGCCTCCCGGCAGACCCCGCAGGTCTGGAAGCAGATCAAGGACCTCAAGGCCGCCTTCGTCAAGAAGGGCACCCCCAACGTGCTCGCCGGGGTCTTCGCCGACCCCAGCAGCCAGCGGGTGTACCCCAACAAGGAGCTGGCCGCCGGGATACTGGGCTGGGTCAACAGCGAGGGCCGGGGCGGCGGCGGCATCGAGCAGCAGCTCGACAAGCAGCTCTCCGGCAAGGACGGCAAGATCCGCTACGCCCAGTCCGGCGGCCGCGAGGTGCCCACCGCCGGCTCCACCGAGACGCCCGCCGTGCCCGGCAGCGACGTCGAGCTGACCATCGACCGCGACATCCAGTGGGCCGCGCAGAACGCGATCTCCGAGCAGGTGAAGAAGTCCAAGGCGGACCGCGGCTACGTCGTCGTCCAGGACACCGCCACCGGCCAGATCCTCGCCATGGCCAACTCGCCCGGCTTCGATCCCAACGACCTCTCCAAGGCCGACTCCGCCGCCATGGGCAACGCCGCCGTCCAGGACGCGTACGAGCCCGGCTCCACCGCCAAGGTGATGTCCATGGCGGCCGTGCTGGAGGAGAACGCGGCCACCCCGCTCACCCACGTCGTCGTGCCCAACCGGCTGCACCGGGGCGACCGGCTCTTCCAGGACGACGTCGACCATGCCACCTGGCACCTCACCCTCAACGGGGTGCTCGCCAAGTCCAGCAACATCGGCACCATCCTCGCGGCCGGCCAGCTCGGCAAGACCCAGCGGGCCGCCAACGACACGCTCTACTCGTACCTGCGCCAGTTCGGCATCGGCCGCTACACCGGGCTCGGCTTCCCCGGCGAGACACCGGGCATCCTCGCGCCCGCCGCCAAGTGGTCGACCTCGCAGCAGTACACGATCCCTTTCGGCCAGGGCTTCTCCATCAACGCCATGCAGGCCGCCTCCGTCTACTCCACCATCGCCAACGGCGGAGTCCGCGTGGCGCCCACTCTGGTGCGCGGCACCAAGGGCGCCGACGGCCGCTTCGCCCCCGCGCCCAAGCCCAAGAAGACCCGTGTGGTCAGCGAGAAGACCGCGAAGACCGTCGCCCAGATGCTGGAGTCGGTCGTCGACGACGAGCAGGGCACCGGCATCAAGGCCCGCATCCCCGGCTACCGGGTGGCGGGCAAGACCGGCACCGCCAACCGCGTCGATCCGGCCACCGGGAGGTACCACGGCTACACCTCGTCCTTCGCCGGATTCGCCCCCGCCGACAAGCCCCGCGTCACCGTCTACTGCGCCATCCAGAACGCGACCTCCGGCAGCTACTTCGGCGGCCAGATCTGCGGTCCGGTCTACAAGCAGGTGATGGAGTTCGCGCTGAAGACCATGCAGGTGCCGCCGACCGGAGCCAAGGCCGCCGCCCTGCCCGTCTCCTACCAGCCCTGACCCGCCCCCACCGGAACCAGGCAACGACCACCAGGAACGAGCCCGTGACAACGATCACCCCCGACGACGGGAACCGAGGGACCCACCGCACCGACCGCGAGCCCCGTTTTAGCTCCGGAGCGGGTACTCCCGGTACGCTCACCGCCGTGCCACACGCCGATCAGTCCCAAACCACTCAGAAAGGCGCTTCCGTGACAAATCCGGGACCGCCGCGACCGGTTCAGGTCTCCGCCATCTCCCTCGCGGAACTGGCCGGTCAGCTGGGCACCACCGCGCCCGCCGAGACCGCCGCGTCCGTCGGGGTCACCGGCATCACCCACGACTCGCGGGCCGTCCGCCCCGGTGACGTGTACGCCGCCCTGTCCGGCGCCAGGCTGCACGGCGCCGACTTCGCCACCCAGGCGGCTGGCCTGGGCGCCGTCGCCGTCCTCACCGACCCGGCGGGCCGCGACCGCGCCGCCGCGACCGGCCTGCCGGTCCTGGTCGTCGAGGACCCGCGCGCGGAGATGGGCGAGCTGGCCGCCACCATCTACGGGCACCCCGGCCGGGACATGCTCCAGATCGGCATCACCGGCACCTCCGGCAAGACCACCACCGCCTACCTGGTCGAGGGCGGCCTGCGGGCGGCCGGCCGGGCCACCGGCCTGGTCGGCACGGTCGAGACCCGCATCGGCGACGAGCGCCTCAAGTCCGAGCGCACCACCCCCGAAGCCACCGACCTCCAGGCCCTGTTCGCCGTCATGCGCGAACGCGGCACCGACGCCGTCGCCATGGAGGTCTCCAGCCACGCCCTGGTCCTCGGCCGGGTCGACGGCTGTGTCTTCGACATCGCGGTCTTCAACAACCTCAGCCCGGAGCACATGGAGTTCCACTCCGGCATGGAGGACTACTTCCAGGCCAAGGCGAGCCTGTTCACCCCCGAACGCAGCCGGCTCGGTGTGGTCAACGCCGACGACGAGTACGGCCGCAGGCTCGTCACCGAGGCCGGTGTCCCGGTCGTCACCTTCTCCGCCGAGGGCCACCCGGACGCCGACTGGCGCGCCGAGGACGTCCAGATCGGCCCCATGGACTCGACGTTCACCGCGCTCGGTCCCGAGGGCGAGCGGGTGCACGCCCGTTCGCCGCTGCCCGGTCCGTTCAACGTGGCCAACACCCTCGCCGCGCTGGCCGCCCTCGCCGCCGCCGGGATCGACCCGCAGACCGCCGCCGACGGCATCGCCGCCGTGCCCGGCGTCCCCGGCCGCCTGGAGCGCGTCGACGCCGGACAGCCCTACCTCGCCGTCGTCGACTACGCCCACAAGACCGACGCGGTCGAGTCGGTGCTCAAGGCGCTGCGCAAGGTCACCAAGGGCCGCGTGCACCTCGTGCTCGGCTGCGGCGGCGACCGCGACCGCACCAAGCGCGGCCCGATGGGCGCGGCCGCGGCCCGGTACGCCGACACGGCCGTACTGACCTCCGACAACCCCCGCTCCGAGGACCCTCTCGCGATCCTGGCGACCATGCTCGAAGGCGCCGCCTCCGTCCCCGCGCACGAGCGGGGCGAGGTGCTGCTGTTCGAGGAGCGGGCCGCCGCCATCGCCGCCGCCGTGGGCCGCGCCGCCGCCGGTGACACCGTGCTGGTCGCGGGCAAGGGCCACGAGCAGGGCCAGGACATCGCCGGCGTGATCCGTCCCTTCGACGACCGCCAGGTGCTCCGCGAAGCTATCCAGAACACCCAGGGATGAACTTGTGATCGCCCTCTCCCTCGCCGAGATCGCAGCAGTCGTCGGCGGGCAGACGCACGACATACCGGACACGTCCGTCCAGGTCACCGGCCCGGTCGTCCGGGACTCCCGTGAGGTGGTGCCCGGCACCCTGTTCGTCGCCTTCGTCGGCGAGCGGGTGGACGGCCACGACTTCGCGGCCCAGGTCGTCGAGGCGGGCGCGGTCGCCGTACTGGCGTCGCGTCCCGTCGGCGTGCCCGCGATCGTCGTGGACGACGTCCAGGACGCCCTCGGCGCCCTCGCCCGCCACGTCGTCGAACGGCTCGGCGCGACCCTCGTCGCGCTGACCGGCTCGGCCGGCAAGACCAGCACCAAGGACCTCATCGCCCAGGTGCTCGGCGGCAAGGCGCCGACCGTGTTCACGCCCGGCTCGCTCAACAACGAGATCGGGCTGCCGCTGACCGCTCTGTCCGCCACCGAGGAGACGAAGTTCCTCGTGCTGGAGATGGGCGCCCGCGGCATCGGCCACATCCGCTACCTGGCCGAACTCACCCCGCCGAAGGTCGGGTTGGTCCTCAACGTGGGCAGCGCCCACATCGGCGAGTTCGGCGGCCGCGAGCAGATCGCGCAGGCCAAGGGCGAGTTGGTGGAGAGCCTGCCCTCCGCGGCGGACGGTGGCGCGGCGATCCTCAACGCCGACGACCCGCTGGTGCGCGCGATGGCCTCCCGTACCAAGGCGAAGGTGGTCCTTTTCGGAGAGTCGGCCGAAGCGGACGTACGCGCCGAGAACGTACGACTCACGGACAGCGGACAGCCCGCGTTCAGGCTTCACACACCCTCCGGTGCAAGCGATGTGACCATGCGCCTGTACGGTGAGCACCACGTGTCGAACGCGCTCGCCGCGGCCGCCGTCGCCCATGAGCTGGGCATGTCCGCAAGTGAGATCGCCTCCGCGCTCTCCGGCGCGGGCACCCTCTCCCGCTGGCGCATGGAGGTCACCGAGCGCCCGGACGGCGTGACCATCGTCAATGACGCCTACAACGCCAACCCCGAGTCCATGCGGGCCGCCCTCAGGGCGCTCGCGGCCATGGGCAAGGGGCGCCGCACGTGGGCGGTGCTCGGCAAGATGGCCGAGCTGGGGGACGAGGCTCTCGCCGAGCACGACGCGGTCGGACGGCTCGCCGTCCGGCTCAACGTCAGCAAGCTCGTCGCGGTCGGTGGCATCGAAGCCTCCTGGCTGCAACTGGGCGCATACAACGAGGGTTCGTGGGGTGAGGAGTCGGTGCACGTGTCCGACGCACAGGCGGCGATCGACCTTTTGCGCAAGCAGTTGCGTCCGGGGGACGTCGTGCTGGTGAAGGCGTCCCGGTCGGTGGGGCTCGAGAGCGTCGCGCAGACGCTCGCCGAGGCCGGTACCGAGGGTGAGGTCGCCGCCCGATGATGAACCAGGTCCTGTTCTCGGGCGTCATCGGTCTCTTCCTGACGCTGATCGGCACCCCGCTGCTGATCAAGCTCCTCGCCCGCAAGGGTTACGGCCAGTACATCCGCGACGACGGCCCGCGCGAGCACGCCAGCAAGCGCGGTACGCCGACCATGGGCGGTATCGCCTTCATCCTGGCCACGATCGCCGCGTACTTCCTCAGCAAGGTGATCACCGGCAAGCCGCCGACCTACTCCGGCCTGCTGGTGCTCGGCCTGATGTTCGGCATGGGCCTGGTCGGCTTCCTCGACGACTACATCAAGATCGTCAAGCGCCGCTCGCTCGGTCTGCGGGCCAAGGCGAAGATGGCCGGCCAGCTCATAGTCGGCATCGGGTTCGCCGTCCTCGCCCTCCAGTTCCCCGACAACCGGGGCAACACGCCGGCCTCCACCAAGCTGTCGTTCATCACCGACTTCGGCTGGACCATCGGCCCGGTGCTGTTCGTGGTCTGGGCGCTGTTCATGATCCTCGCCATGTCCAACGGCGTGAACCTCACCGACGGTCTGGACGGCCTGGCCACCGGCGCCTCCGTCCTCGTCTTCGGCGCCTACACGTTCATCGGCGTGTGGCAGTTCCAGGAGTCCTGCGCCAACGCCATGACCCTGACCAACCCGGCCGCCTGCTACGAGGTGCGCGACCCGCTGGACCTCGCGGTGGTCGCCTCCGCCCTGATGGGCGCCTGCCTGGGCTTCCTGTGGTGGAACACCTCCCCGGCGAAGATCTTCATGGGCGACACCGGCTCGCTCGCCCTCGGCGGTGTCCTCACCGGCCTGGCCATCCTCTCCCGCACGGAGCTGCTGGTGGCCATCATGGGCGGCCTGTTCGTCCTCATCACCATGTCGGTCGTCATCCAGGTCGGCTCCTTCCGGCTGACCGGGAAGCGCGTCTTCCGGATGGCACCGCTCCAGCACCACTTCGAACTCAAGGGCTGGTCCGAGGTCCTTGTCGTGGTCCGCTTCTGGATCATCCAGGGCATCTGCGTCATCGTCGGACTGGGCCTCTTCTACGCGGGATGGGCAGCGGACAAGTGACCTCCTCGGTGCCTTCGGGGCCCAGCGAATTCCAGGGCAAGCACGTCACCGTCGCCGGGCTCGGCGTCTCCGGCCTGCCGGCCGCGAAGGCGCTGCACGCGCGCGGGGCGATCGTCACGGCCGTCAACGACGGCGACGACGCCCGCGCCCGCGAGCAGGCGGCGGAACTGGAGGCGCTCGGCATCACCGTCCGCCTCGGCGACGGCGCGACCCTGCCCGAGGGCACCGAGCTGATCGTCACCGCCCCCGGCTGGCAGCCCGACAAGCCGCTGTTCCTCGCCGCCGAGCGGGCGGGCGTCCCGGTCTGGGGCGACGTCGAGCTGGCCTGGCGCCTGCGCGGGCCCGACGCGGCCCCCTGGCTCGCCGTCACCGGCACCAACGGCAAGACCACGACCGTGCAGATGCTCGCCTCCATCCTGAAGGCGGCGGGCCTGCGCACGGCCGCGGTCGGCAACATCGGCGTCTCCCTGCTGGACGCCGTCCTCGGCGACGAGAAGTACGACGTGCTCGCCGTAGAGCTGTCCAGCTACCAGCTCCACTGGGCGCCCTCCCTGCGCGCGTACTCCGGCGTGGTCCTCAACCTCGCCCCGGACCACCTCGACTGGCACGGCTCCATGGACGCCTACGCCGCCGACAAGGGTCGTATCTACGAGGGCAACAAGGTCGCCTGCGTCTACAACGTGGCCGACCCGCGCACCGAGGACCTGGTGCGCGAGGCCGATGTCGAAGAGGGCTGCCGGGCCGTCGGGTTCACGCTCCAGGCGCCCGCCGTCTCCCAACTCGGCGTGGTGGACGGCATCCTGGTCGACCGCGCCTTCGTGGAGAACCGGCAGAAGAACGCGCAGGAGCTGGCCGAGGTCTCCGACGTAGACCCGCCCGCCCCGCACAACATCGCCAACGCCCTTGCCGCGGCGGCCCTCGCGCGCTCCTTCGGGGTTCCCGCGCAGGCGGTGCGCGACGGACTGCGTGCCTTCACGCCCGACGCCCACCGCATCGCCCACGTCGCCGATGTCGACGGCGTGGCCTACGTGGACGACTCCAAGGCCACCAACACCCACGCCGCGGAGGCCTCGTTGGCCGCCTACGAGCCGATCGTGTGGATCGCGGGGGGACTGGCCAAGGGCGCCGAGTTCGACGAGCTGGTGGCCAACTCCGCGAAGCGGCTGCGGGGGGTCGTACTGATCGGCGCCGACCGCGCGCTGGTCCGCGAGGCCCTCGCGCGACACGCCCCGGAAGTACCCGTCGTGGACCTCGACCGGACCGACACTGGGGCGATGCTCCAGGCGGTGACGGAGGCGAAGCGGCTGGCCCGGCCGGGCGACACGGTCCTGCTGGCCCCGGCCTGCGCCTCCATGGACATGTTCACCAACTACAACCAGCGCGGCGACGCGTTCGCGGCCGCGGTCCGCGAACTCGGCGCCTGACCCCGGCCGCCCGTGCCGGGCGGACCTTGGGAGGGACGCGTGGGACGGTCGACGTTCAGCGGAGGCCAGGATGCCCAGTAGCCGTACCGGACGGCCGCCCGTACAGCGGGCGGCCCGTCCCGCACCCCCGAGGATCGTGGGCGAGAACCCGCTGCGCCGGCTGCGCGACCGGGCCCGCAAGGCGTGGGACCGGCCGCTGACCGCCTACTACCTGATCCTGGGCGGCAGCATGCTGATCACCGTCCTGGGCCTGGTGATGGTCTACTCGGCCTCCCAGATCACCGCGCTGCAGCTCTCGCTGCCCGGCTCGTTCTTCTTCCGCAAGCAGTTCCTCGCCGCGCTCATCGGCGGCGCGCTGCTGTTCGCCGCCTCCCGGATGCCGGTCAAGCTGCACCGGGCGCTGGCCTACCCGATCCTGGCCGCCGCCGTGTTCTCCATGGCCCTGGTACAGGTGCCGGGGATAGGGATGTCGGTCAACGGCAACCGGAACTGGATCTCGCTCGGCGGTTCCTTCCAGATCCAGCCCAGCGAGTTCGGCAAGCTCGCCCTGGTGCTGTGGGGCGCCGACCTGATCGCCCGCAAGCAGGAGAAGCGGCTGCTGACCCAGTGGAAGCACATGCTGGTCCCGCTGGTCCCGGTCGCCTTCCTGCTGCTCGGACTGATCATGCTCGGCGGTGACATGGGCACCGCGATCATCCTCACCGCGATCCTCTTCGGCCTGCTCTGGCTGGCCGGCGCCCCGACCCGGCTCTTCGCCGGGGTGCTGTCGGTGGCGGGGCTGATCGGTGTGATCCTCATCAAGACCAGCCCCAACCGGATGGCCCGGCTCGCCTGCATCGGTGCCACCGAGCCCAAGGCGGGCGCCGCCGACTGCTGGCAGGCCGTGCACGGCATCTACGCCCTGGCCTCGGGGGGGATCTTCGGTTCCGGGCTGGGCGCCAGCGTGGAGAAATGGGGACAACTCCCCGAAGCCCACACGGACTTCATCTTCGCCGTCACAGGTGAGGAACTGGGTCTGGCGGGCACGTTGTCGGTACTGGCCCTGTTCGCGGCTCTAGGCTATGCGGGTATCCGCGTGGCCGGACGCACGGAGGACCCCTTCGTGAGGTACGCCGCGGGAGGCGTGACGACGTGGCTCATCGCCCAGGCGGTGATCAACATCGGTGCGGTGCTCGGCCTGCTGCCGATCGCCGGCGTCCCGCTCCCGCTGTTCTCCTACGGAGGGTCCGCCCTGCTGCCGACCATGTTCGCCGTCGGGCTGCTGATCGCGTTCGCGCGTGACGAGCCCGGTGCGCGGGCGGCACTTGCGATGCGGCAACCCCGCTTTGGTAGAAAGCGGGCGGGAGGCTCCCGTGCCGAGCGGGTGCCACGGAGATGGAACACGATGCGACGGCGTGCCTCGGCGGCGCGTCCGTCCGGAGAGCGGTGAATTTCGGTGCATGTCGTACTCGCCGGCGGGGGTACCGCGGGCCACATCGAGCCCGCGCTCGCCCTCGCGGACGCCCTGCGCAGGCAGGACCCCACCGTGGGGATCACGGCCCTGGGCACGGAGCGCGGTCTTGAGACCCGGCTCGTCCCGGAGCGCGGCTACGAGCTGGCGCTGATCCCTGCGGTCCCGCTGCCGCGCAAGCCCACGCCCGAGCTGATCACCGTGCCGGGCCGGCTGCGCGGCACGATCAAGGCCGCCGAGCAGATCCTGGAGCGCACCAAGGCGGACGTGGTGGTCGGCTTCGGCGGTTACGTCGCGCTGCCCGCCTACCTGGCCGCCAAGCGCCTGGGCGTGCCGATCGTGATCCACGAGGCCAACGCCCGCCCCGGCCTGGCCAACAAGATCGGCTCCCGCTACGCGGCCCGGGTCGCGGTCTCCACGCCCGACAGCAAGCTGCGTGACGCCCGCTACATCGGCATCCCGCTGCGCCGCTCCATCGCCACCCTGGACCGCGCCGCCGCGCGCCCCGAGGCCCGCGCCCGCTTCGGCCTGGACCCCAATCTGCCCACGCTGCTCGTCTCCGGCGGCTCCCAGGGCGCCCGGCACCTCAACGAGGTCGTCCAGCGGGTCGCGCCCTGGCTCCAGCAGGCCGGCATCCAGATCCTGCACGCGGTCGGCCCGAAGAACGAACTGCCGCAGGTGCAGCAGATGCCGGGGATGCCCCCGTACATCCCGGTAAGTTATCTGGACCGGATGGACCTCGCGTACGCCGCGGCCGACATGATGCTCTGCCGCGCGGGCGCGATGACCGTCGCCGAACTGACCGCCGTCGGACTCCCGGCCGCCTACGTCCCGCTGCCCATCGGCAACGGCGAACAGCGGCTGAATGCCCAGCCGGTGGTCAAGGCGGGCGGCGGACTCCTCGTGGACGACGCCGAACTGACGCCGGAGTGGGTGCAGCAGAACGTGCTCCCCGTCCTCGCCGACCCGCACCGTCTCTACGAGATGTCCCGCGCCGCCGGTGAGTTCGGCCGCCGGGACGCCGACGACCTGCTCGTCGGGATGGTGTACGAGGCCATCGCCTCCAGCCGTTAGGCATCGCACGACGAAGGGACAGCGAGCGTGGCCGGTTCGACCACCGCCGAGCGCGGTGAACGCCAGCAGGAGTCGGCCGGCCCGCCGCTCGTCCGCCGGTTGAGGCACCCCCGCCTCCGTATGATCATCGTTTTGGCCGTCGCGCTGGTCCTGTCGGGCGCCGGCACCCTCTGGCTGCTCTACGGCTCCGAGTGGCTGCGCGTACGGCATGTCTCGGTCTCCGGCACCCGGGTGCTCACTCCCGCCGAGGTCCGCGACGCCGCCGCCGTGCCGGTCGGCGCCCCGCTGGCCTCCATCGGCACGGACGCCGTTCAGGCCCGGCTGCGGGGGAAGTTGCGCCGCATCGACACCGTCGAGGTGTCCCGGTCCTGGCCGCACGGCATCACCCTGAAGGTCACCGAGCGCACCCCGGTGCTGCTGGCCCGCGAGAAGGGCAAGTTCACCGAGATCGATCACGAGGGCGTACGTTTCGCAGTCGTGGGGAAGGCGCCGAAGGGTGTACCGATGCTCGAACTCGCCGCTTCCCGCAAGGGATCGGGTGCCGCCAGCCTGCGCCGCTTCGGCACCGGACGTCTCGTGCGCGAGGCGGTCCGGGTGGCAGGCAGTCTCCCGCCCGCCGTCGCCCGGGACACCGCAACGGTCCGGGTCGGCTCGTTCGACGCCATCACCCTGGAGTTGGGCCACGGACGCACCGTGGAGTGGGGGAGCGGGGAGCAGGGCCGCGCCAAGGCACGGGCCCTCACAGCTCTCATGAAAGCAGCTCCGGACGCCCGGCACTTCGATGTGAGCGTGCCCACCGCCCCCGCGTCAGCGGGGAGTTGACGCACATCAGCGCAGGCCAGCACCCTGGTTGGGCACTGCTACGGCTGATCACATAGGGTGAAAAGAAAAACGGGAGGTTCGGCGTGTTCGTTGAACGGGCGCCGCTTGTCGACTTAGTGTCCTGTTCAGAAGACTCCAGGGAACAGACACACTGGTAACCCTAAACTTCAGCGTTAGGGTTCGGGTCGGCGTTCGGACCGTCCCAATTCGGCATCCGTCGTCCCGGTCGGGGAACCGCCCGGCGCGACAACGTAATTCGAGGCGAGAGGCCTTCGACGTGGCAGCACCGCAGAACTACCTCGCAGTCATCAAGGTCATCGGTGTCGGCGGCGGTGGTGTCAATGCCATCAACCGGATGATCGAGGTCGGCCTCAAGGGCGTCGAGTTCATCGCCATCAACACCGACGCGCAGGCATTGTTGATGAGCGACGCCGACGTCAAGCTGGACGTCGGCCGTGAACTCACCCGCGGACTCGGCGCCGGCGCCAACCCGGCCGTCGGCCGCAAGGCCGCCGAGGACCACCGCGAGGAGATCGAGGAGGTCCTCAAGGGGGCCGACATGGTCTTCGTGACCGCCGGCGAGGGCGGCGGCACCGGCACCGGCGGCGCGCCCGTCGTGGCCAACATCGCCCGCTCGCTGGGCGCCCTCACCATCGGCGTGGTCACCCGCCCCTTCACCTTCGAGGGCCGGCGCCGCGCCAACCAGGCCGAGGACGGCATCGCGGAGCTGCGCGAAGAGGTCGACACCCTCATCGTGATCCCCAACGACCGGCTGCTGTCCATCTCGGACCGCCAGGTCTCGGTCCTGGACGCGTTCAAGTCCGCGGACCAGGTCCTGCTGTCCGGTGTCCAGGGCATCACCGACCTGATCACCACCCCCGGTCTGATCAACCTCGACTTCGCCGACGTCAAGTCGGTCATGTCCGAGGCCGGTTCGGCCCTCATGGGCATCGGCTCGGCCCGTGGCGACGACCGCGCGGTGGCCGCCGCCGAGATGGCGATCTCCTCGCCGCTGCTGGAAGCGTCCATCGACGGCGCCCGCGGCGTCCTGCTCTCCATCTCCGGCGGCTCCGACCTCGGTCTGTTCGAGATCAACGAGGCGGCCCAGCTCGTCAGCGAGGCCGCCCACCCCGAGGCCAACATCATCTTCGGCGCGGTCATCGACGACGCCCTCGGCGACGAGGTGCGGGTCACCGTGATCGCGGCCGGGTTCGACGGTGGCCAGCCCCCGGCCCGCCGGGACAACGTCCTCGGCTCGTCCTCGGCGTCCTCCTCCTCCAACTCCTCGGCCCCGCGCCGCGAGGAGCCCGCTCCGCCGCGCCAGCAGCAGGCGGAGAGCCGTCCGACCTTCGGCTCGCTCGGCAGCGTGACCCCGAAGGAGGAGCCGGAGCCGACCCCCGAGCCGGCGGTCGAGATCCCGGTGGCCCCGCCGGTGCCGCAGTCCCGTACCTACGCGGACAGCGCGGCCGAGGAGCTGGACGTGCCGGACTTCCTGAAGTGATAGGACAGCGCGGACACGTGAGCGGCGCGCACTTCGCCTTCACCGACAGGTGGGGCGGGGTGAGCGCCGCTCCGTATGCGGAGCTCAATCTTGGCGGCGCGGTCGGCGACGACCCCGGTGCCGTGCGGACCAACCGCGAACTGACCGCCAAGGCGCTGGGCGTGGACCCGGCGCGGGTGGTCTGGATGAACCAGGTGCACGGCGCCGAGGTCGCGGTCGTGGACGAGCCCTGGGGCGAGCGTCCGGTGCCGGAGGTCGACGCGATCGTCACCGCCCGGCGCGGCCTCGCCCTCGCCGTGCTCACCGCCGACTGCGTACCGGTGCTGCTCGCCGACCCCGTCGCGGGTGTCGTCGCGGCGGCGCACGCGGGACGGCCCGGCATGCTGGCCGGGGTCGTCCCGGCCGCCGTACGCGCCATGACCGAACTCGGCGCCGACCCCGGCCGGATCGTCGCCCGCACCGGACCCGCCGTGTGCGGCCGGTGCTACGAGGTCCCGGAGGCCATGCGCGCCGAGGTGGCCGCCGCCGAACCGGCGGCGCACGCCGAGACGAGCTGGGGCACTCCCGCCGTCGACGTGAGCGCCGGAGTGCACGCGCAGCTCGACCGGCTCGGGGTGCGCGACCGGGAGCAATCCCCGGCGTGCACAAGGGAGTCGGACGATCACTTCTCGTACCGCCGCGACCGCTCCACCGGGCGGCTCGCCGGCTATGTGTGGCTGGACTGATGGGGTATGACGGACCGTAGGACCGAACTCGCCGGGAATCTGGCGAAGGTTGAGGAACGCATCGCCGCCGCGTGCGCGGCCGCGGGGCGGGCACGCGAAGAGGTGACGCTGATCGTGGTCACCAAGACCTACCCGGCCGACGACGTACGCATCCTCTCGGAACTGGGGGTGCGTCAGGTCGCGGAGAACCGGGACCAGGACGCGGCACCGAAGCACGCCGAATGCGCGGATCTACCCCTGGAATGGCACTTCGTGGGCCAGTTGCAGACCAACAAGGTCCGTTCCGTGGTCGGTTATGCCGATGTCGTGCAGTCCGTCGATCGGGACCGGCTCGTCACCGCACTCTCCAAGGAGGCCGTGCGGGCCGGGCGCGAGATCGGCTGCCTCATCCAGGTGGCCCTGGACGCGGGGGCGAGCGGCCGGGGCGAGCGGGGCGGGATCGCACCGGCCGGCATCGGGGAGTTGGCGGACCTGATCGCCGGCTCGCCCGGACTGCGGCTGGACGGCCTGATGACGGTCGCGCCGCTCACCGGGGAGTACGCGGGACGCGAACGCGCGGCGTTCGAACGGCTCGTGGATTTGTCGACCGACCTGCGCCGGGCCCATCCTGCTGCAACCATGGTGTCCGCAGGGATGAGCGCGGACCTCGAGGAGGCCGTGGCGGCCGGGGCGACACATGTGCGCGTCGGCAGCGCGGTACTCGGAGTCCGTGCCAGGCTCGGGTAACGTCGCCAAGAAGTCGGACCACAGCAGAAAATATGGTCAATGTCCGCCGAAAGCGGGCGCAACGACCGAGTGGATCGCGGGAACTTGGCAGTCGTCACCCGATCCACCACAGAGCGGAGGACTCAGAGCATGGCCGGCGCGATGCGCAAGATGGCGGTCTACCTCGGCCTCGTGGAGGACGATGGGTACGACGGCCGGGGTTTCGACCCCGACGACGACTTCGAGCCCGAACTGGACCCGGAGCCCGAACGGGACCACCGACGACACGAGCCGACACACCAGCCGCACAGTGCACATGTGTCCCAAAGGGATGAATCGGTGCGAGTGGTGCAGCCTCCGGCGCAACGCGAACCGGTGTCCCATTCCCCGGCGCTGACCGCGGAATCGGGACGCCCGGCGCGTATCGCGCCCGTGGCGTCCATCACACAAGAACGTCAGTCCCTGGAGAAGAACGCGCCGGTGATCATGCCCAAGGTCGTGTCGGAACGAGAGCCGTACCGCATCACCACGCTGCACCCGCGGACCTACAACGAGGCCCGTACTATCGGGGAACACTTCCGCGAGGGCACCCCGGTGATCATGAATCTGACCGAGATGGACGACACCGACGCGAAGCGACTTGTCGACTTTGCGGCGGGTTTGGTGTTTGGACTTCACGGCAGTATCGAACGGGTGACGCAGAAGGTCTTCCTGTTGTCTCCTGCTAACGTCGATGTCACGGCGGAGGACAAGGCCCGCATCGCAGAGGGCGGGTTCTTCAACCAGAGCTGAAGACGCACCACCGGAAGACGCACGGAACAGGGGAGAGGGAACCAGCAGCCATGAGCGTGTTCGCGCAGGTGATCTACATCGCGCTGATGGTGTTTCTCGTCGTCCTGATCTTCCGGCTGGTCATGGACTACGTCTTCCAGTTCGCCCGCTCGTGGCAACCCGGCAAGGCGATGGTGGTCGTACTGGAGGCCACCTACACTGTCACCGATCCACCGTTGAAGCTTCTGCGGCGGTTCATCCCGCCGTTGCGGCTCGGGGGCGTGGCACTCGACCTGTCCTTCTTCGTCCTGATGATCATCGTCTACATCCTCATCACCGTGGCGGGGAGCTTCGTGCGATGAGGGTGGACGATACGGTCTTGCCGACTGCCGATGACTACGTTGAGGTGAAGAGATGCCGTTGACCCCCGAGGACGTGCGGAACAAGCAGTTCACGACCGTCCGCCTCCGAGAAGGCTATGACGAGGACGAGGTCGATGCCTTCCTCGACGAGGTCGAAGCCGAACTGACCCGTCTGCTCCGCGAGAACGAGGATCTGCGCGCCAAGCTGGCCGCCGCCACGCGGGCCGCCGCGCAGAACCAGCAGAACATGCGCAAGCCCCCGGAGCAGGGGCAGGACCAGCAACAGCAGCAGGGCATGCGCGGTCCCGGCGCCCCGGTTCCCGCCGGGATATCGGGTCCGCCGCAGCAGCAGATGGGTGGCCCCATGGGTGGCCCGCCCCAGTTGCCGAGCGGTGCCCCGCAGCTTCCCGCCGGTCCCGGCGGACAGGGCGGCCCGCAGGGTCCCGGCCCGATGGGCCAGGGTCAGATGGGTCAGGGTCAGATGGGCCAGGGTCAGATGGGCCCCGGTCCGATGGGCCAGGGTCAGGGACAGATGGGCCAGGGCCAGATGGGCCAGGGTCAGATGGGCCAGGGTCCGATGGGCCAGGGCCCCGGTCCCATGGGTCAGGGTCCCGGTCCGATGGGCCAGGGTCCGATGGGCGGCCAGCCGCCGATGCCGCAGCAGATGGGCGGCCCCATGGGCGGTCCGATGGGCGGCCCCGGCCTGCCCAGTCAGGGTGGCCCCGGCGGCGACAGCGCCGCGCGTGTCCTCTCGCTGGCCCAGCAGACCGCCGACCAGGCGATCGCCGAGGCCCGCTCCGAGGCCAACAAGATCGTCGGTGAGGCCCGCAGCCGCGCCGAGGGTCTGGAGCGCGACGCCCGTGCCAAGGCCGACGCCCTGGAGCGGGACGCGCAGGAGAAGCACCGCGTGGCCATGGGCTCCCTGGAGTCCGCGCGCGCCACGCTGGAGCGCAAGGTCGAGGACCTGCGCGGCTTCGAGCGCGAGTACCGGACGCGTCTGAAGTCGTACCTGGAGTCTCAGCTCCGTCAGCTCGAGACGCAGGCCGACGACTCGCTCGCTCCGCCGCGCACTCCGGCCGCCGCGTCCCTCCCGCCGTCCCCGGCGCCCTCGATGGCTCCGGCCGGCGCGAGCGCCCCGTCCTACGGCGGCGGCAACCAGGGCATGGGTGGCCCCCAGTCGCCCGCCGGCCCGTCCTACGGCGGCCAGCAGCAGATGACGCCGGCCATGACCCAGCCGATGGCTCCGGTCCGGCCGCAGGGCCCGTCCCCGATGGGCCAGGCTCCCTCGCCGATGCGTGGGTTCCTGATCGACGAGGACGACAACTGACGGCCGCGCACGGCCTTTAGTACGCCATAGGCGTCGGCAGCGTTCAGGGCGGCCCCCGGACTCCGGTCCGGGGGCCGCCCTGTTTTACGCGTGTTGAAGGGGGTTGCTGATCAGTCGACAGCGGGAGCAGCTACCTCCGGGGCGCGGAGTTGTACCGGATATGCCGGCTCCGCCGCGTGAGCGCGACCAGCCACGACGCACCAGCAGCCGGAACGCACGACGGCGGCCACCCCCACAGGGCAGCCGCCGTCGATCAGGCAGGCGCGTTACATCTTGCGCAGACGGAACGTCAGGGACAGCCCCTCGTCCGTGAACGCGTCGCCATAGGTCTCATCCGCCTCGCCCTGGGCGAAGTCCGTGGAGAGAACCTCCTCCGCGATGAGCCCCGAGTGCTCGGCCAGCGCCGTCACGACCGCAGGGTCGCTCGCCGACCACCGCAGAGCGATCCGGTCCGCCACGTCGAGGCCACTGTTCTTGCGCGCCTCCTGGATCAGCCGGATGGCATCCCGCGCGAGCCCCGCCTGCCGCAGCTCCTCGGTGATCTCCAGGTCCAGCGCCACCGTCGCACCGGAGTCGGACGCCACCGACCAGCCCTCACGCGGAGTCTCCGTGATGATCACCTCGTCCGGGGCGAGCGTCACCGTCTCCCCGTCGACCTCCACCGAGGCCGTGCCCTCGCGCAGCGCGAGCGACAGCGCGGCGGCGTCCGCGGCGGCGACCGCCTTGGCCACGTCCTGCACCCGCTTGCCGAACCGCTTGCCCAGCGCGCGGAAGTTGGCCTTGGCGGTGGTGTCCACCAGCGAGCCGCCGACCTCGGACAGCGAGGCGAGGGACTCGACGTTCAGCTCCTCGGTGATCTGCGCGCGCAGCTCCGGGCCGAGGGTGTCGAAGCCGGCCGCGCCGACCAGCGCACGGGACAGCGGCTGACGCGTCTTCACGCCCGACTCGGCACGCGTGGCGCGGCCCAGTTCCACCAGCCGCCGGACCAGGACCATCCGCTTGGACAGCTCCGGGTCGATCGCCGACAGGTCGGCCTCCGGCCAGGCGGAGAGGTGGACGGACTCCGGGGCGTCCGGGGTGACCGGCACGATCAGGTCCTGCCAGACCCGCTCGGCGATGAACGGGGTGATCGGCGCCATGAGCTGGGTGACCGTCTCGACCACCTCGTGCAGCGTGCGCAGCGCGGCCTTGTCGCCCTGCCAGAACCGGCGGCGCGAGCGGCGCACGTACCAGTTCGACAGGTCGTCCACGAACGCGGAGAGCAGCTTGCCGGCGCGCTGGGTGTCGTACGCCTCCAGCGCCTTGGTCACCTGGTCGGTGAGGGCGTGGAGTTCGGACAGCAGCCAGCGGTCCAGCAGCGGGCGGTCGGCCGGCGCCGGGTCCGCCTCGCTCGGCGCCCAGCCGGAGGTGCGGGCGTACAGCGCCTGGAAGGCGACCGTGTTCCAGTACGTGAGGAGCGTCTTGCGGACGACCTCCTGGATGGTGCCGTGGCCGACCCGGCGGGCCGCCCAGGGGGAGCCGCCGGCCGCCATGAACCAGCGCACCGCGTCGGCGCCGTGCTGGTCCATGAGCGGGATGGGCTCCAGGGTGTTGCCCAGGTGCTTGGACATCTTGCGGCCGTCCTCGGCGAGGATGTGGCCGAGGCACACGACGTTCTCGTAGGAGGACTGGTCGAACACCAGGGTGCCGACGGCCATCAGCGTGTAGAACCAGCCGCGGGTCTGGTCGATGGCCTCGGAGATGAACTGCGCCGGGTACCGGCTCTCGAACAGCTCCTTGTTCTTGTGCGGGTAGCCCCACTGCGCGAACGGCATCGAACCCGAGTCGTACCAGGCGTCGATGACCTCGGGCACGCGCGTGGCGGTGTCGCCGCACTCCGGGCAGGGGAAGGTCACCGCGTCGATGTACGGGCGGTGCGGGTCCAGGCCGGACTGGTCGGTGCCGGTCAGCTCGCTCAGCTCGGCGCGGGAGCCGACGACCGTGAGGTGGTCGTTGTCGCAGGTCCAGACCGGCAGCGGGGTGCCCCAGTAGCGGTTGCGGGAGAGCGCCCAGTCGATGTTGTTGCTCAGCCAGTCGCCGAAGCGGCCGTGCTTGACCGTCTCCGGGAACCAGTTGGTGCCCTCGTTCTCCGCGAGCATCCGGTCCTTGACGGCGGTGGTGCGGATGTACCAGGACGGCTGGGCGTAGTACAGCAGCGCGGTGTGGCAGCGCCAGCAGTGCGGGTAGCTGTGCTCGTAGGGCAGGTGGCGGAAGAGCAGGCCGCGCTCGCGCAGGTCCTCGGTGAGCTGCTCGTCGGCCTTCTTGAAGAAGACGCCGCCGACCAGCGGGAGGTCCTCCTCGAAGGTGCCGTCGGGGCGGACCGGGTTGACCACGGGCAGGCCGTAGGCGCGGCAGACCTTGAGGTCGTCCTCACCGAAGGCGGGGGACTGGTGGACCAGACCGGTGCCGTCCTCGGTGGTGACGTACTCCGCGTTCACCACGTAGTGCGCGGGCTCGGGGAACTCCACCAGCTCGAAGGGGCGCTGATAGGTCCAGCGCTCCATGTCGGCGCCGGTGAAGGTCTGGCCGGTGGTCTCCCAGCCCTCGCCGAGGGCCTTCTCCACCAGCGGCTCGGCGACGACGACCTTCTCAGCGCCGTCCGTGGCGACGACGTACGTGACGTCGGGGTGGGCGGCGACGGCCGTGTTGGACACCAGGGTCCACGGGGTCGTCGTCCACACCAGCAGGGACGCCTCCCCGGCCAGCGGGCCGGAGGTGAGCGGGAAGCGGACGTAGACGGAGGGGTCGACGACCGTCTCGTAGCCCTGGGCCAGCTCGTGGTCGGACAGGCCGGTGCCGCAGCGGGGGCACCAGGGGGCGACGCGGTGGTCCTGGACCAGCAGGCCCTTGTCGAAGATCTGCTTCAGCGACCACCAGACCGAGTCGATGTACTCGGGGTCCATCGTGCGGTACGGGTCCTCGAGGTCCGTCCAGTACCCCATGCGGGTCGTCAGCTCGGCGAAGGCGTCCGTGTGCCGGGTCACCGACTCACGGCACTTGGCGTTGAACTCGGCGATGCCGTACGCCTCGATGTCCTTCTTGCCGGAGAAGCCCAGCTCCTTCTCCACGGCCAGCTCGACCGGCAGACCGTGGCAGTCCCAGCCCGCCTTGCGGCCGACGTGGTAGCCGCGCATGGTGCGGAAGCGGGGGAAGACGTCCTTGAAGACGCGGGCCTCGATGTGGTGGGCGCCCGGCATGCCGTTCGCGGTCGGCGGGCCCTCGTAGAACACCCACTCGGGGCGGCCCTCGGACTGCTCCAGGGTCTTGGCGAAGATCTTCTGGTCGCGCCAGAAGTCGAGCACGGCGTGCTCAAGCGCGGGCAGGTCGACCTGGGCGGGCACCTGGCGGTACGTCGGCGCTGTCATCTGCGAGCATCCTCCAACGGAACTTGCTGCCTTCCGTCGGAGGGACGAGAGCGTTCTTCCTGTTCACGCCGTGTGCGGCGCGCTCCCGCGGTACCACCCTCCTTGGCCCGCCACCGGGGTCCTTCCGGCGGTGAGCCCCCTCATTGGGGTCGCGAAGCCGGTTCTACTCGCCCTGACCGGGCTTTCCTCCGGCGGCTCCGGGGTGATCTTCACATCGCGCTCGCCACCGGGCTTCCACCGACCCCGGCTCGCTCTGGGCTGCGTTACGACGCTACTCGTCCCCATCCACGCTTCTCGCTCCGCTCAGTGTACGGCGCCGGGCGGACAGCGGCCGACCGCTTTTCCCACCCGGTGGTGTGACACGAATGGCGGCGGGGGCCGGTGTGACGGGTTACGGGCCTGGGAGCTGGGCACAACGGATGCAGGTCTGCTGCGTGGGGGGTGCGGGGCGGGCGAATCGGGCGGCGTGCCCCGTTGCCGCGGGACTCAAGTCGATTTATCGTCCCAGCACGATTCGCCTGCAATCTCACATATGTGAAGGGGTCCCGGCCATGGTGGCGAAGAAGACCTCCGGCGGTTCGGCAGGAAGGGGGAGCGGGCGGCCGAAAAAGGCGGACGAGGCTGCCGACAAGGGCGCTGCCGAGAAGAAGAAAGCCGCAGGTGAGAAGGGCGCGCCCGATGCGAAGAAGAGGACCACGGCCAAGAGGGCGTCCGCCGGGCGGGCGGCCGGTGAGAAGACGGGCGGCGAGACGGTGACTCCAGGGAAGACGGCAGCCAGGGCCACCGCCGCCGAGGCGGCGACCCCGCAGGGCACGACGGCCGGGAGAACGGCGGCCGAGAAGACCGCGGCGAAGAAGCCGGCCACCAAGAAGACCGCCACCAGGACCGCTGCCACGAAGACGCCCGCCAAGAAGCTCGCCGCCAAGAAGACGGCCGGCAAGAAGGCGGTGGCCAAGAAGACCGCCACCAAGAAGACCGCGGCCCGGAAGGCACCCGCGAAGAAGGCGGTCGCCGAGAAGGCGGCCGGGAAGAGCACGGCCGAGAAGACGGGAGCCACGAGGGTGGTTGCGAAGAAGACTCCTGGCACGGCCACGGCGGAAGGGGGCGCCCTGTCGGGCGCGCGCCTGGCCGCCGCGGAACCCGGTGACCTGGCCGTACGTCCCGGTGAGGACCCCTGGACGCCGGAGGAGGTCGCCGAGGCGCGCGCCGAGCTGGCCGCCGAGGCGGACCGGCTGAGCACCGAGATCTCCTCCTCGGAGGCGACCCTGGTCGGCATGATGCGCGACTCGGCGGACGGTGCCGGTGACGACGAGGCCGACACCGGCAGCAAGAACATCACCCGCGAGCACGAGCTGGCCCTCGCCGCCAACGCGCGCGAAATGCTCAGCCAGACCGAGCGTGCCCTGGAACGGCTGGACGCGGGCACCTACGGCCTGTGCGAGAACTGCGGCAACCCCATCGGCAAGGCCCGCATGCAGGCGTTCCCGCGGGCCACCCTGTGCGTGGAGTGCAAGCAGAAGCAGGAACGCCGCTCCTGACCTCCGGGTCCGCTCTCCGCCGCCGCCGGAGGTGTGCCGTACTCTCTCCTCAGTC
Organism: Streptomyces sp. NBC_01171; assembly: GCF_045039805.1. NCBI lineage: Bacteria > Bacillati > Actinomycetota > Actinomycetes > Kitasatosporales > Streptomycetaceae > Streptomyces > Streptomyces sp. NBC_01171. The sequence continues at coordinate 4,908,064 of NZ_CP108609.1, forward strand.
AGGCACCTAGGTTGAGGGACTCACGTGGCAGAGGCGGAGCGCATCATCGGTACGCCGGACACTCCGGAGGACAGTGGAGAGCGGGCGTCGGCCCCCGCGCCCCGGACCGGCCGCGGCCGCCGGATCGCCGTGCTCTTCGCGGTGGCCGCCTTCGCCTACGCCCTCGACCTCGGCAGCAAGCTGCTGGTGGTGGCGAAGCTGGAGCACCACGCCCCGATCCAGTTGGTCGGCGACCTCCTGGAGCTGCACGCCATCCGCAACCCCGGCGCCGCCTTCGGCTTCGGCGCGGCCTTCACGATCATCTTCACGGTGATCGCGGCCGCCGTGATCGTGGTGATCGTCCGGCTGTCCCGCAAGCTCTACAGCTTCCCGTGGGCCGTCGCGCTCGGCCTGCTGCTCGGCGGCGCCCTCGGCAACCTCACCGACCGGATCTTCCGCGCCCCCGGCGTCTTCCAGGGCGAGGTCGTCGACTTCATCGCGCCCCGCGGCTTCGCCGTGTTCAACCTGGCGGACTCCGCGATCGTGTGCGGCGGCATCCTGATCGTGCTGCTGTCCTTCCGCGGCCTGGACCCGGACGGCACCGTCCACAAGGACTGACGGGCCCCCGTACCGGTTTTCCACAGGCTCGGTCGGTGCCTTCCGGACCGTCCGTCATACTCGACGGGTGAGCACGTTTCCCGAGATCCGAACCCTGCCCGTGCCTGACGGCCTGGAGGGCGAGCGCGTCGACGCCGCCATCTCCCGGATGTTCGGCTTCTCCCGCACGAAGGCGGCCGAGCTGGCCGCGGCCGGCAAGGTCCAGGTCGACGGCGCCGTGGTCGGCAAGTCCGAGCGCGTGCACGGCGGCGCCTGGCTGGAGGTGGAGATGCCCCAGGCACCCGCCCCGGTGCAGATCGTCGCCGAGCCGGTCGAGGGCATGGAGATCGTGTACGACGACGACGACGTGGTCGTCATCGTCAAGCCCGTCGGCGTGGCCGCGCACCCCTCGCCGGGCTGGACCGGCACGACCGTCATCGGCGGTCTGGCCGCCGCCGGGTACCGGATCTCGACCTCCGGCGCCGCCGAGCGCCAGGGCATCGTGCACCGGCTGGACGTGGGCACCTCCGGGCTGATGGTGGTCGCCAAGTCCGAGCGGGCGTACACCTCGCTCAAGCGCCAGTTCAAGGAGCGCACGGTCGACAAGCGCTACCACACCCTGGTCCAGGGCCACCCGGACCCGACGAGCGGCACGATCGACGCCCCCATCGGCCGTCACCCCCAGCACGACTACAAGTGGGCCGTCACCGCCGAGGGCAAGCCCTCGGTCACGCACTACGACCTCATCGAGGCGTTCCGCTCCGCCTCCCTGCTCGACGTGAAGCTGGAGACGGGCCGCACCCACCAGATCCGCGTCCACATGGCCGCCCACCGCCACCCCTGCGTCGGCGACCTCACCTACGGCGCCGACCCCACGCTCGCCAAGCGGCTGGGGCTGGAGCGGCAGTGGCTGCACGCGGTCCGGCTCGGCTTCGAGCACCCGGCGGACGGCCAGTGGGTCGAGTTCGAGAGCGACTACCCCGAGGACCTCAGCCGCGCCCTCGACCGGGTCCGCGAGGAGACGTACGCGTGAGCACGCCGTACACCGTGCGGGTCGCCGAGGACCCCGCCGACCGCGAGGCGTGCTTCGCGGTCCGCAAGGAGGTCTTCGTCGGCGAGCAGGGCGTGCCGCAGGACATCGAGTACGACGCCTATGACGCCACCGCCCTGCACGTGCTGGCCATCGGTGCGGACGGCATACCGCTCGGCACCGGCCGGCTGCTGCACGGCGAGGCGGCCGCGGGCAAGACCGGCGCAGACGCCTCGGTGGGCTCGCTGGGCCGGCTCGCGGTGACCCGGCGGGCGCGCGGCCTCGGCGTCGGCGTGGCCCTGGTGCGGGCCATCGAGGACGCGGCCCGCGGCCTCGGCCTCGCCGCCGTCGACCTGCACGCCCAGACCCAGGCCCTCGGTTTCTACGAGCGCCTCGGCTACACCGCGTACGGCCCCGAGTTCCAGGACGCCGGGATCGCGCACCGGGCGATGCGCCGCCCGCTCGGGGACGCGTAGGACTGCCGTACGAGGGCGGGCCGTTGACCGGGCTTTTCCGGCCGGCATGGCAGGCTGGGGGCTTGCGGTGATCGTTTACCCTCCGGAGCGCACTACGTGGATCAGCTGGCCCTGTTGTTCGTGATCCTGCTCGCCGCCCTGGTGAGCGTGCCCGTGGGCGAATACTTCAATCTGCCCGCGCCGGTGCTGATGACGGTGTTCGGCGGGGTGCTCGCCGTGCTGCCCTTCGTGCCCAACGTCGACATCCCGCCCGACCTGATCCTGCCCGCCCTGCTGCCGCCGCTGCTCTACGCGGCCGTACGGCGCACCTCCTGGCGGCAGTTCACGGCGAACATCCGGCCGATCTTCCTGCTGGCCGTCGCCCTGGTCTTCGTGACCACGATCTGCGTGGCCGCCGTCGCGCACGCCATAGTGCCGGGCCTGCCGGTCGCCGCCGCCGTCGCACTGGGCGCGCTGATCGCCCCGCCCGACCCGGTCGCCGCGACCGCCGTCGCCGGGCAACTGGGCCTGCCGCGCCGTCTGGTGTCCATTCTGGAGGGCGAGGGGCTGTTCAACGACGTCACCGCGATCGTGCTCTACCACGTGGCCATCGCCGCCGCGATCAGCGGTGAGTTCTCGCCCTGGGAGGCCGGGCTCGACCTGGTGCTCTCCGCGGTCGTCGCCGTCGTCATCGGCCTCGCGCTCGGCTGGGGCGCCAACAAGCTGATGTCCCTGCTGGGCGACGCCACCCTCCAGATCGGCCTCTCCCTGCTGGTGCCGTACGCCTCCTACGTGCTCGCCGAGGAGCTGCACGGCTCGGGCGTGCTCGCGGTGCTCACCACCGCCCTGTTCCTCTCCGAGTACGCCACCGACGCCGACGACGTGATGACCCGGCTGGCCGGGCACACCTTCTGGGACATCATCGACACCCTCGTCACCGGCGTCGCCTTCGGGCTGATCGGCCTCGAACTGCACAACGCCATCCGCACCGCCTCCGGCCGCTGGGGCGAGCTGCTGGGCTGGGCGGCGGCGGTCGCGGCCGTGGTCATCCTGGTCCGCCTCCTCTGGCTGCTGCCGGCGACCTGGCTGACCAAACGGCTGCACGCCCGGCGGGACATCGACGAGGAGATCCCGGTCGGCTGGCGCGAGACCGTGGTGATGTGGTGGTCCGGGATGCGCGGGGTGGCCTCCGTGGCGCTGGCCCTCGCCGTCCCGCTCACCACCGAGGACGGCCGGCCCTTCCCGGACCGGGACATCATCATCTTCATCGCCTTCGGGGTGATCATCGCCACCCTGGTGCTCCAGGGGCTCACCCTGCCCTCGCTGGTGCGCAAGCTCGGGGTGCGGGCCGACTCCGAGCGGGAGAAGGACTTCGAGAAGGAACTCGCCGTCCGTGCGACCAAGGCCGCCCGGCGCAAGCTCCGGGAGATCGAGCAGGTCGAGGACCTCCCCGAGGAACTGTCCGAGCAGATGCTCCGGCGCGCCTTCGACATCGGCATCCGCATCAGCCCCGACATGGGCGAGGAGGAGCGCCGGGAGGCCCACCAGAAGCGGGCCCGGCGCCTGAAGCGGGTGCGGCAGATCCAGTCGGAGATGATGAGCGCCGCCCGCCACGAGGTGCTCGCGGCGCGCAGCGAGCCGGGGGCGGACCCGGAGATCGTGGACCGGGTGCTGCGCCATCTCGACGTACGCAGCCTGCGCTGAGCCGCCCCCGGTTCCCTAGACCCGGCCGGTGCGCGGGAAGTCGTACGCCTTGCGCAGGGTGGCCCGGTCCGGGGAGGGGATCTGGTAGGGGGCCTTGACCGCGTCGGAGGTGTTGACGCGGGGGAGCGCGTAGGGGTGCTCGGCGGAGAGCCACGCGATGAGCTGTTCGCGGACCGTGACCCGGACCGTCCAGATGTCGTCCGCGTCCTTCGCGGTCACCAGGGCGCGCACCTCGATGGTGTTCGGGGTCGTGTCGGTCACCACAAGGCCGTAGGCACGGCCGTCCCAGGCGGCGCAGTGGCGCAGGATGTCGCGGAGCTTCTCCCGCATCGCCTCCACCGGCGCGCTGTGGTCGAGGTACCAGAAGACGGTGCCGGTCATCTGCGGGGTGCCGCGCGACCAGTTCTCGAACGGGCGCGAGGTGAAGTACGAGACCGGCATGGTGATCCGGCGCTCGTCCCAGGTCCGTACCGTCAGGAAGGTCAGGGTGATCTCCTCGACGGTGCCCCACTCGCCGTCCACCACCACGGTGTCGCCGATGCGCACCATGTCGCCGAAGGCGATCTGCAGCCCGGCGAACAGGTTGGCCAGCGTCGACTGGGCCGCGACACCGGCCACGATGCCGAGGATGCCGGCCGAGGCCAGCAGCGAGGCACCGGCCGCGCGCATCTCCGGGAACGTCAGCAGCATCGCCGCCACCGCGACCACCCCGACCGTCGCCGACACCACCCGCATGATCAGCGTGACCTGGGTGCGCACCCGGCGCACCCGCGCGGCGTCCCGGTGCATGCGCGCGTAGCGGCTGTACGAGGTCTCCACCACGGCGCCCGCGATACCGATGACGAGCCAGGCGGTCGAGCCGATCAGCACCAGGGTCAGGGTCTGACCGATGCCGACCTGGTGGTCGCGCAGCAGCGGCACCTGCGCGTAGGAGCCTCTGAGCAGGGCGGTGAGCAGGACGAGCTGGTACGGGATGCGGCAACGGCGCAGCAGGTCCCACAGCGGGGTCTCGCCGTGCCGTTCGTCGGCCTTGCGCAGCAGCAGGTCGGTGGCCCAGCCGAGCAGCACGGTGAGCCCGACGGCACCGCCGGCCACGGCCAGGGGCCGGATGACGTTCTCCATGAGGGGGAACGTAACCGCGTGGCGGCGGCATGAACCTGTGTGTTCGGCGCCAGGCTGGGTAGACGGGCCGCGCCGGTAGCGCCCTGACCTGGTGCGGCTGGCACCATGGGGGCATGAACATCATGCTCTTTCACTCGGCCTACGGGCTCACCCCCGCGGTGCGCGACGCGGCGGACCGGCTGCGCGCGGCCGGGCACGAGGTGTGGACGCCGGACCTCTTCGAGGGCCGCACCTTCGACTCGGTCGAGGAAGGCATGGAGTACCAGCAGTCCGTCGGCAAGGAGGAACTGCTCAAGCGGGCGGTGCTGGCCGTCGCGCCCTACTCCGAGCGCGGGCTCGTCTACTCGGGGTTCTCGCTCGGCGCCTCCATCGCGCAGACCCTGGCGCTCGGCGACGACAAGGCGCGCGGGCTGCTGCTCCTCCAGGGCACCTCGGACATCGCGCCGAACGCCTTCGCGGACGAGCTGCCGGTGCAGTTGCACGTGGCCGAGCCGGACCAGTTCGAGACGGACGACTGGCTGAGCGCCTGGTACCTCCAGATGGGCCGCACCGGCGCGGACGTGGAGGTCTACCGCTACCCCGGCGCCGGCCACCTCTACATGGACCGCGACCTGCCCGACTACGACGCCGAGGCCGCCGAGGCCACCTGGCGGGTGGCGCTCGGCTTCCTCGAGAGCCTCTAGCGAGTCTCGAGCGGCTACACCGGCGTGTAGCTCCGCTCGACCTTCTGGGTGCCGCTGCGGGTGCGGTACGAACGCGCCCACGCCGAGGTCGCGTTGGGGTTCGTGCGGTCGGAGACCACGTAGTAGTCCATCTGCGCGCGCTCGGCGGTGATGTCGAGCACGCCGTAGCCGTGGCGGTCGGTGTCGACCCAGTGGACGTGCCGGTTGGCGGCCTGGATGACCGGCGCGGCGACGGCGGAGACGGTGCCCTCGGGGACCTTCACGATGTCGTCGAGGTTGTCCGAGGTGAGTGAGGTGACCACGAACTCGGTGGCCGCCGACGCCGACAGCGGGTAGGTGCCCGCGTCGTAGGGCACGTCGTTGGCCCACGCCATGTGGATGTCACCGGTGAGGAAGACGGTGTTGCCGATGGCGTTGGCGTTGAGGTGGGCCAGGAGTTCGCGCCGGTCGTCGGTGTAGCCGTCCCACTGGTCGGTGTTGACGGCGATGCCCTCCTGCGGCAGCCCGAGCAGCTTCGCCAGCGGCCGGAGCAGATCGGCGGAGAGCGCGCCCACCGCGAACGGCGAGATCATCACCGAGTTGCCGACCAGTCGCCACTTGGTGTCCGACGCCTTCAACCCGGCCTTGAGCCAGTCCAGTTGGGCCCGACCGGTGAGCGTGCGGTCCGGGTCGTCGACCGAGCCGGAGGCGGTCGCCGCCTGCTGGGAGCGGAACGAGCGCAGGTCCAGCAGGGACAGGTCGGCCAGCTTGCCGAAGCGCAGCCTGCGGTAGGTGGTGCCCGCGACGGCCGGGCGGACCGGCATCCACTCGAAGTACGCCTGCTTCGCGGCCGCCTGACGGGCCGCCCACGCGCCCTCGGCGCCCTCGGTGTGGTTGGTCGCGCCGCCCGACCAGGCGTTGTCCGCGAACTCGTGGTCGTCCCAGATGGCGACGACCGGCGCGGCCAGGTGCAGCGCCTGGAGGTCGGGGTCGGTCTTGTAAGTGGCGTGCCGGACGCGGTAGTCGGCCAGGGTGAGGATCTCGTGCGCGGGGGAGTGCGGGCGCACCACGGTGCCCCGGGTGCCGTACTCGCCGGTGCCGTACTCGTAGATGTAGTCGCCCAGGTGCAGCCAGGCGTCCAGGTCGCCGCGGGCCGCGAGGTGGCGGTAGGGGCTGAAGTAGCCCGCCTCCCAGTTGGCGCAGGAGACCACCCCGAAGCGCAAGGAGGGGACGACCGCGTCGGCCGCGGGCGCGGTGCGGGTGCGGGCCACGGGGGACTCGGTGCCGCCGCTGGTGAAGCGGAACCAGTAGTCGGTGCCCGGCTGAAGGCCCCGGATGTCGGCCTTCACCGTGTGGTCGGTGGCCGCCGTGGCCGTGGTGGAGCCGGTGGCGACGACGTCGGTGAACGCCTTGTCGCGGGCCACGACCCAGCCGACCTCGGTGTCCGGGCCTACCCCGGAGCCGGGCAGCGCCTCGGGCACGGGGGTCACCCGGGTCCAGAGCAGGACGCCGTCGGGCAGCGGGTCGCCGGAGGCGACGCCGTGCCGGAAGACGGGGGCCGCGGTGGCGGCGCGGGCCGGGAGCGCGGCGGCGAGCGGCCCGGCCAGGACGGCGCCGGCCGCCGCGGCCTTGACGACCGTACGGCGGCTGGGCGCAAGGGTGTTGCGGGCCGGTACGGCCTCGAGGGATCTGTGGGGTCTGGTCACGGCCGATCAGGTTACTGATCGGTATGCCCGAGGAGCGGGCGAACCCCGAAAGTTCGCCCGCTCTTCACGCGGTACCCGTCAGGGGACGGGGCTCAGCCCTTGAGGGCCTTGGTGATCGCGGTGACGTACTCGCCCTGCGTCATGGGCGCGTTCTGGCCGTCGGAGCCGGTGACCTTCTTGCCGTCCATCAGCAGTGTCGGCGTGCCCTGGAAGTCGTACTTCTTGCCGTCCGTGTTGAACTTGTCGCTCATCACCAGCGCCCACTTGTCGTAGGTGCCGTCCTTCACGGCCTTCTGGAAGGCCGCGTTGCCCTTGAGCGCGGGCACGGTGTCCGCCACCTTGATCAGGTAGTCGTCGCTCTTGAACTTGTCCTCCTGCTCGTCGGGGTGGTACTTCGCCGAGTACAGCGCCGACTTGTACTTGAGGAACGCCTCCGGGCCGACGTTCAGGGCCGCGCCGAGCGCGCTGAGCGCGTTCTTGGAACCCTCGCCCGGGATGTTGTTGTCGATGAAGGTCGCGCCGACGTACTGGATCTTGTACTTGCCGTCCGCGACGTCCTTGTCCACCGTGGCGCCGGACGCCTGCTCGAACTGGGCGCAGACCGGGCAGCGCGGGTCCTCGTACATCGTGAGGGTCTTCTTCGCGGTGTCCTTGCCGATGACGACCGTCGTGCCGTCCTTGCCCGTGGTGTGGGCGGGCTTGACCAGGGTCGCCTTCTCGGCCGCCTCCCAGCCGCTCGGCTTGTTGTTCTGGACGACCGCGTAACCTATGCCGCCCGCGGCGGCGAGCACCGCCACCACCGACAGGCCGACGATCGCCTGCCGCTTCACCTTGTCCCGCTTGGCCTGGCGCTCGCGCTCCTCGCGCAGCCGCTCACGCGCCGCCGTCTTCGCCGCCTGGGTGTTCCGCTTGCTCATGTTGGTGATCTCCATAGGGGGCGCGCACATGCCGTACGCGAGGTACGTGTGCGCGGGATATGTGTGGGGAACGGGGTCGTGCCCGGTGTCGCTCAGGGGTGGGCGAGCGCGAGGGAGCACGGCGGTCCGCGCCGTCCCAGGGAGTGCGCGAGGAGCAGGGCCCGCGCGGCGGCCGGACGCGGCGCCGGGCGGGGCATGCGGCCGGCCGGGGCGGGTCGCGCCGCACCGGCGGCCACCGCCAGCAGCAGCGGCCGGAACGTGGTCGCGGCGACCGCCCGTACCAGCTCCGCCAGGGCCCGCTCGCCCCGGCGCAGCCAGGCGGCGGCCAGCAGCCCCACCCCGAGGTGCGCGGCGAGCAGCAGCCAGGAGGCGGCCGGGTCGGTGTGCGCGAGCAGCGCGCCCGCGCGGTCCGGGTCGCCGGAGACATGGGCCAGCGGGCCGCCCACGGCGCCGCCCCGGCACAGCAGGTCCAGACCCACCGCGTGCAGCGGACCGGTGACCGGGCCGCCGGCCCGGCCGTAGCAGGCGTGCTGGCCGGTGGTGAACACGGTGTCGGCGGCCAGCTCCAGCGGGACCAGCAGGGCCGCGATCGGGCCGAAGCCGCGCTCGCGGCCCGCCAGCGCGTACGCGGCGGTGAACACCCCGGCGGCGACCGCGAGGACGGTCGTCACCGGCAGCGGGGACCGGGACAGCAGCACGTGCGACGCGGTGCTGAGCGTCACGGTGAAGGCCGTGAACAGCGCCGCGCGCACGGCTCTGAGCTGGGTCCCGGATATGTCCATAGCGAGAGGAGAGTGTGTCACGGACCGCTGTGAGACACCCGTAAAGGGGGTGCGGCCGCTACAGGCCGGGAATCCGGCCGTTGCGGAACAGGTCCAGGAACGTCTGGTGGTCGGCGCGGGCCCGGGCGCCATAGGTGTGCGCGAAGTCCACCAGCAGGGGCGCGAAGCCCTCCTCGTCGGCCGCGAGCGCCGCGTCGATGGCCCGCTCGGTGGAGAACGGCACCAGGGACTCGCCCGAGGTGGTCGCGTCCGCCGCCGCGTGCATGGTGGCGGTGGCCCGGCCCAGGTCGGCGACGACGGCCGCGATCTCCTCCGGGTCGTCGATGTCGCCCCAGTCCAGGTCGACCGCGTACGGCGAGATCTCGGCGACCAACTGGCCCGCGCCGTCCAGCTCGGTCCAGCCCAGCCACGGGTCGGCGTGCGCCTGCAGGGCGCGCTGGGAGATCACCGTGCGGTGGCCCTCGTGCTGGAAGTAGCCGGCGATCGCCGGGTCCGTGATGTGCCGGGAGACGGCCGGGGTCTGCGCCTGCTTGATGTAGATCACCACATCGTTCTCCAGCGCGTCCGTCGCCCCCTCCAGCAGGATGTTGTACGAGGGCAGCCCGGCCGAGCCGATACCGATGCCCCGCCGGCCCACGACGTCCTTGACCCGGTACGACTCCGGGCGGGCCAGCGAGGTCTCCGGGAGCGTCTCCAGGTAGCCGTCGAAGGCGGCCAGCACCTTGTACCGGGTGGCCGCGTCCAGCTCGACCGAGCCGCCGCCCGGCGCGAACCGGCGCTCGAAGTCGCGGATCTCCGTCATCGACTCCAGCAGTCCGAACCGGGTCAGTGAGCGGGCGTCGCGCAGCGCGTCCAGCAGCGGGCCCTGGGCGGTGTCCAGGGTGAAGGGCGGCACCTCGTCGTCCTTGGCGCCGGTGGCCAGGGCGCGGATGCGCTCGCGGTAGGCGACCGCGTAGACCGTCACCAGCTCGGTGATCTGCTCGTCGCTGAGCGCCTTCGCGTACCCGATCAGCGCGATGGAGGCGGCGAAGCGCTTGAGGTCCCAGGTGAAGGGGCCGACGTACGCCTCGTCGAAGTCGTTGACGTTGAAGACCAGGCGGCCGTTGGAGTCCATGTAGGTGCCGAAGTTCTCGGCGTGCAGGTCACCGTGCACCCACACCCGCGAGGTGCGCTCGTCCAGGTACGGGCCGCCCCGCTTCTCCGCGTCCAGGTCGTGGTAGAAGAGGCTGGCCGTGCCCCGGTAGAAGGCGAAGGCGCTCGCGGCCATCTTGCGGAACTTCACCCGGAACGCGGCCGGGTCCGCGGCCAGCAGCAGGCCGAAGGCGGTGTCGAAGACGGCGAGGATCTCCTCGCCGCGCTGCTCGTCGCTGAGCTGGGAAACCGACATCGCGGGGTGCCTCCTGGTGCGGGATCGTGCGTGGGCTGAGCGGGGAACACGGGGGGAGCCGTGGCGCCGCGCCCCCCGTCCACAACGGGCGACGCCGCGCCGGAGTGCCCGGTTCCCACCTGAAGGTACGCGGACCGGGCCCGGCGGTGTCAGTACCGGGGCATAGACTTCCTCGCTGTCCCCTTCTTGTTCATCCGGAGGCCGAAACCGTGTCGAAGCCGCCCTTCACGCACCTGCACGTCCACACCCAGTACTCGCTGCTGGACGGTGCCGCGCGGCTCAAGGACATGTTCAACGCCTGCAACGAGATGGGCATGACGCACATCGCCATGTCCGACCACGGCAACCTGCACGGGGCGTACGACTTCTTCCACTCCGCGAAGAAGGCCGGGATCACCCCGATCATCGGGATCGAGGCGTATGTCGCCCCCGAGTCCCGGCGCAACAAGCGGAAGATCCAGTGGGGCCAGCCGCACCAGAAGCGGGACGACGTCTCCGGCTCCGGCGGTTACACCCACAAGACGATGTGGGCGGTGAACAAGACCGGCCTGCACAACATCTTCCGGCTGTCCTCCGACGCGTACGCCGAGGGCTGGCTGCAGAAGTGGCCCCGGATGGACAAGGAGACCATCTCCAAGTGGTCCGAGGGCATCGTCGCCTCCACCGGCTGCCCCTCCGGCGAGGTGCAGACGCGGCTGCGGCTCGGCCAGTTCGACGAGGCCCTCAAGGCCGCCTCCGACTACCAGGACATCTTCGGCAAGGACCGGTACTTCCTGGAGCTGATGGACCACGGCATCGACATCGAGCACCGGGTCCGCGACGGCCTGCTGGAGATCGGCAAGAAGCTCGGCATCCCCCCGCTGGTCACCAACGACTCGCACTACACGTACGCGCACGAGGCCGCCGCCCACGACGCCCTGCTGTGCATCCAGACCGGCAAGAACCTCTCCGAGCCCGGCCGCTTCAAGTTCGACGGCACCGGCTACTACCTGAAGTCCACGGACGAGATGTACGCCATCGACTCCTCCGACGCCTGGCAGGAGGGCTGCGCCAACACCCTCCTGGTGGCCGAGATGGTCGACACCACGGGCATGTTCGAGGCCAAGAACCTCATGCCCAAGTTCGACATCCCCGAGGGCTACACCGAGGTCACCTGGTTCAAGGAGGAGGTCCGCCGGGGCATGGAGCGCCGCTTCCCCGACGGCATCCCCGACGACCGGCAGAAGCAGGCCGAGTACGAGATGGACGTCATCATCTCGATGGGCTTCCCCGGCTACTTCCTCGTGGTCGCCGACTTCATCATGTGGGCCAAGAACAACGGCATCGCGGTCGGCCCCGGCCGAGGCTCCGCGGCCGGTTCGATCGTCGCCTACGCCATGGGCATCACCGACCTCGACCCGATCCCGCACGGCCTGATCTTCGAGCGGTTCCTCAACCCCGAGCGCATCTCGATGCCCGATGTCGATATCGACTTCGACGAGCGCAGGCGCGTCGAGGTGATCCGGTACGTGACCGAGAAGTACGGCGCCGACAAGGTCGCCATGATCGGCACCTACGGCACCATCAAGGCCAAGAACGCGATCAAGGACTCCGCGCGCGTGCTGGGCTACCCGTACGCGATGGGCGACCGGATCACCAAGGCCATGCCCGCCGACGTCCTCGGCAAGGGCATCAACATCGACGGCATCACCAACCCCGAGCACCCCCGTTACTCGGAGGCGGGCGAGGTCCGGTCGATGTACGAGAACGAACCGGACGTGAAGAAGGTCATCGACACCGCGCGCGGTGTGGAGGGCCTGGTCCGGCAGATGGGTGTGCACGCCGCCGGCGTGATCATGTCCAGCGAGACCATCACCGAGCACGTCCCGGTGTGGGTGAGGCACACCGACGGCGTGACCATCACCCAGTGGGACTACCCGAGCTGTGAGTCGCTCGGCCTGCTGAAGATGGACTTCCTGGGCCTGCGCAACCTCACGATCATGGACGACGCCGTCAAGATGGTGAAGGCCAACAAGGGGATCGACATCGATCTCCTGAGCCTCCCGCTCGACGACCCCAAGACCTTCGAACTGCTCCAGCGCGGCGACACCCTGGGCGTCTTCCAGTTCGACGGCGGCCCCATGCGCTCCCTGCTGCGCCTGATGAAGCCGGACAACTTCGAAGACATCTCCGCCGTCTCGGCCCTGTACCGGCCGGGCCCGATGGGCATGAACTCCCACACCAACTACGCCCTGCGCAAGAACGGGCAGCAGGAGATCACGCCGATCCACCCGGAGCTGGAGGAGCCGCTCCGGGAGGTCCTGGACGTCACGCATGGCCTGATCGTGTACCAGGAGCAGGTGCAGAAGGCCGCCCAGATCGTCGCGGGCTACTCGCTCGGCGAGGCCGACATCCTCCGCCGTGTGATGGGCAAGAAGAAGCCCGAGGAACTGGCGAAGAATTTCGTCCTGTTCCAGAAGGGCGCCCGCGACAAGGGCTTCAGCGACGAGGCCATCCAGGCGCTGTGGGACGTGCTGGTGCCGTTCGCCGGATACGCGTTCAACAAGGCGCACTCCGCCGCGTACGGCCTGGTGTCCTACTGGACCGCCTATCTCAAGGCCAACTACCCGGCCGAGTACATGGCCGGACTGCTGACCTCGGTCAAGGACGACAAGGACAAGTCGGCGGTCTACCTCAACGAGTGCCGCCGCATGGGCATCAAGGTGCTCCCGCCGAACGTCAACGAGTCGGAGTCCAACTTCGCCGCCCAGGGCGACGACGTGATCCTCTTCGGCCTCTCCGCCGTGCGCAACGTCGGCACCAACGTGGTCGAGGCGATCATCCGGGGCCGCAAGACCAAGGGGAAGTACCTCTCCTTCCCGGACTACCTCGACAAGGTCGAGGCGGTCGCCTGCAACAAGCGCACCACCGAGTCGCTGATCAAGGCCGGCGCCTTCGACTCGATGAACCACACCCGCAAGGGCCTCACCGCGCAGTACGAGCCGATGATCGACAACGTGGTCGCGGTCAAGCGCAAGGAGGCCGAGGGACAGTTCGACCTCTTCGGCGGCATGGGCGACGAGGGCGGGGACGAGCCCGGCTTCGGACTCGACGTCCAGTTCACCGACGAGGAGTGGGAGAAGACCTATCTTCTCGCCCAGGAGCGGGAGATGCTCGGTCTCTACGTCTCCGACCACCCGCTCTTCGGCCTGGAGCACGTGCTCTCCGACAAGGCCGACGCGGGCATCTCCCAGTTGACCGGCGGCGAGCACTCCGACGGCGCGGTGGTGACCATCGGCGGCATCATCTCCGGCCTCCAGCGCAAGATGACCAAGCAGGGCAACGCCTGGGCCATCGCCACCGTGGAGGACCTCGCGGGCTCCATCGAGTGCATGTTCTTCCCGGCGACCTACCAGCTCGTCTCGACCCAACTGGTCGAGGACGCCGTGGTGTTCGTCAAGGGCCGGCTCGACAAGCGGGAGGACGTGCCCCGGCTGGTCGCCATGGAGCTCCAGGTCCCCGACCTGTCCAACGCGGGCACCAACGCCCCCGTGGTGCTCACCATCCCGGCGGTCCGGGTCACCCCGCCGATGATCAGCCGCCTCGGCGAGATCCTCACCCACCACAAGGGCGACAGCGAGGTCCGCATCAAGCTCCAGGGCCCGCACAAGACGACCGTGCTCCGCCTGGACCGGCACCGGGTCAAGCCCGACCCCGCGCTCTACGGCGACCTGAAGGTCCTGCTCGGCCCGTCCTGCCTGGCCGGCTGAGCCCGGCGGCGCGCGGAGCAGGGCGATACGCAGAGCAAAAGGGGCGCACCCCGCGGAGGTGCGCCCCTTTTCGTATGCCCACTGCCGTGTGCGCAGTGTCGTGTACTCAGGGGCTCAAATGCCCTTGGGCGACACTCAGTTGTGGCCGAAACGCTTGTTCTGCTTGCGGGTGTAGTCCGGCTGGCCGCCCGCGATCGGGGCGGTGGCCTCCTGCGCCTCGGGGGCCTGCTCGCTCGAGCGCTGGGACTGCTCGGCCTGGGAAGCGCGGTTCTTCGGGCCGGTCTGCTTGCGGTTCTTGTTCTTGGCCATGGGGATCTGCCTCCTGAAGGGGGTCTAGGGGCCAGGGCCGAAATTAGATTCACATACGCTGACATCAAGCGCATGTCGGATAATTACCGTGTGTGACAGGGCTGGTGGGGACACCGGCTCCCGAAACGCCACGCCGAAGATCGAGTTCCGGCCGTTAACCCCCGCGCGGTCGGGCAGACTCGAAGGAACGCCGAAGCAATACCTCCCGGAAAGAGGGTGAGTCGCGTGGACCGTTGCATCGTCCTGGTGGACGCCGGGTATCTGCTGGGAGCCGCCGCGAGCCTCCTCGCCGGTGAGCCCTCGCGGTCCCGCATCATCGTCGACCACACCGCGCTCATCCAGGCGCTGCGCGAACGCGCCGAGTCCGAGACCGGCCGCCCGCTGCTGCGTATCTACTGGTTCGACGGCGCCCCCGACCGGGTCCCCCAGCCGGAGCACCGCAGACTCCGCGTGATGCCCCGCGTGACCGTCCGGCTCGGCGCCCTGACCAGAAGCGACGGCCGCTGGGCGCAGAAGGGCGTGGACGCGGCCATGCACGCCGAGCTGACCGAGCTGGCCCGCAACCGCGCCTGCTCCGACATCGTCCTGGTCACCGGCGACGGCGATCTGCTGCCCGGCATGATGGCCGCCAAGGAGCACGGCGTCGCCGTCCACCTGTGGGCCGTCCAGGCCGCCGACGGCGACTACAACCAGTCCGAGGACCTGGTCGCCGAGGCCGACGAACGGCGCGTGCTGGACCGGGCCTGGATCATCAAGGCCGTCCGCGCCAAGGAACTCACCGGCGTCTGCGCCCCGCCCCCGGCGCCGCGTCCCGAGATCGCCGCGATCCTCTCCGCCCCGCTGCCCGAGTCCGCGCCCTCCGACCGGGAGCGCACCGCCGAGGACGACAGCCACCGCCCGGCCGCCACCGCCCCGGAGAACGGCACCCAGGACCGGGCCGCCGCCCACAAGGGCGTCCCCACCCCCAAGGACCTGGCCGCGCTGCGCACCCCCGGCGCCCCGCCCGGCCAGCACCCGGCCAGCGCCACCCTGCGCTGGTCATCCGACAAGGGCTGGGTCGACCGGCCGGGCACCGCCGTCGAGCCGCCGGAGGTCGCCGCCATGCCGACGCTGGCCCAGCTCACCACCGCCGAGCAGCGCTGGGCCGACCGCGAGGAGGACATCACCACGGTCGGCGGCGACCCCTACGAGGTCGGCCAGGTGTTCGCCCGTCGCTGGATGGTCCGGCTCGGCGACCAGGGCCACCTCCAGCGGCTGTCCGCGATGTACCCCCGCATCCCGCACCGCATCGACGGCGAGCTGCTGCGCTACGCGGCCCGCTTCGGCCTGCTCGCCCACAAGGACGACCAGATCGACGAGCACGACCGTTACGCCATCCGGGCGGGGTTCTGGCGGGAGTTCGACGTGCCGGCCGCGGCGGAGAACGCCTCTGCCGGGGAGTGAACGCGCCCTGACCGGCGGATGCCGAGATGAGGTGCCCCAAAGGCGAGTAAAGGGTCCGCACCGCGTAGTCTCGTCCCTCGTGACCACGCGCGCGGGAGAGCCACTCAGGTACGACGACGTCGTACGCGTGCGCGCGCTCAGCAAGACCTATCCGCCCGTCAAGGGACGGCGGGGAGCGGCCGGGGCGCCCGAGGTGCGGGCCACCGACCAGGTGACCCTGGACGTGCGGCACGGCGAGATCTTCGGGCTGCTCGGCCCGAACGGCGCCGGCAAGTCCACCCTGGTCCGCCAGCTCACCGGGTTGCTGCGCCCCGACTCCGGCAGCGTCGAGATCCTCGGCCACGACATCGTGCGCCACCCCGAGCGGGCCGCCCGCATCCTCGCCTACCTCGGCCAGGAGTCCTCCGCGCTGGACGAGCTGACCGTCGCGCTCGCCGCCGAGACCACCGGTCGGCTGCGCGGCCTGGAGGTGCGCGCCGCCCGCGCCGAACGCGATGCCGTACTGGACGAGCTGGGCCTCGCCCCGCTCGCCGGGCGCCCGCTGAAGAAGCTGTCCGGCGGCCAGCGGCGGCTCGCCTGCCTCGCCGCCGCCCTCGTCGGCGCGCGCCCGCTGCTGGTGCTGGACGAGCCGACCACCGGCATGGACCCGGTGGCCCGGCGTGCCGTCTGGGCCGCCGTCGACCGGCGCCGCGCCGAGCACGGCGCGACCGTGCTGCTGGTCACCCACAACGTCATCGAGGCCGAGACCGTCCTCGACCGGGTCGCCGTGCTCGACGAAGGCCGGGTGATCGCCTGCGACACCCCGGCCGGGCTCAAGGAGCGGGTCTCCGGCGAGGTCCGGGTCGAGCTGGTCTGGCGGGAGCGGGCGCCGCTGGACGTGCCCGAGGTCGCCGGCTTGCGCGAGCGGGCCGTGGAGTCCGGGCGCCGCTGGACGCTCCGGCTCGCCCCCGAGGAGGCGCGGGCCGCCGTCGCCACCGTCACCGGCGGGGCCGCCTTCGCCGCGCTGGACGACTTCACCCTCGCCACGCCCAGCCTGGAGGACGTCTACCTCGCCCTCGGCGGGGCGGCCCGGCAGGGGCTGGTGAAGGCGTGAGCGCGGGTCCCGTCGCATCCGTATGGTCCCTGAGGGACGTCTGTCCGGCCGCCGTCGGGAAGAGGAGCAGCGCGTCGTGAGTGTCGTACCCGCCGAGGTCCTGCCGGGCGCCGCGAGGAGCGGGCCGGGCCAGGCGCGGCGCGCGGCCGAGCTGGGGCCGCCCGTGCGGCTGTGGCCGTCGCTGGCCGCCGTCTACCGGGCCCAGTTGTCGCGGGCCCGGGTGGCGCGCATCCCGCTGCTGTTCGTGGCGACCTTCCAGTCGGTCGGTATCGCCGTGATGATGCGGGGCGTCGTGGACAGCGGGCCCGAGGCGCAGGCCGTGGTCGCCGGATCCTCGGTGCTGGTCGTCGCCTACGTGGCGCTGAACCTGCTCTCGCAGTACTTCGGCCAGTTGCGCGCCAGCGGCGGGCTCGACCACTACGCCACGCTGCCCGTGCCGCCCGCCGCCGTGGTGCTGGGCGCGGCGGCCGCGTACGCCTCGTTCACCGTGCCGGGGACGCTGGTCACCGCGATCGTGGGCTGCGCGCTGTTCGGGCTTCCGCTGTCCAACCTGTGGGTGCTGCTGGCGGTGATCCCGCTGGCCGGGGCCGCGCTGTCCGGGCTCGGCGCCGCCTGCGGGCTGCTCGCCCCGCGCCCCGAGCTGGCCACGCTGCTCGGCCAGCTCGGCATGTCGGCGGCGCTGCTGCTCGGCGTGCTGCCCGCCGACCGGATGCCCGGCGTCGTGCGCTTCGCCCGCGACCTGCTGCCCTCGACCTACGGGGTGGAGGCGTACGCGCGCACCTTCGGCCCGGACCCCGACTGGGCGGTGGTCCTCGCTGACCTGGGGGTGTGCGCGGGCGTCGGGGTGATCTCGCTGGCCGTGGCGACCCGTGCGTACCGCAGGGCCGCCGTCCGGTGACGCGGCGCGCGACGCGACCTGGCACGATGTCAGGGTGACCGCACCGCTGACTCCGCCACCGCCGCCGCACGACGACTTCGCGCATCAGCACGGAGGGGGCCGCTCGGGCGGGACACCGGTCGCGGACCCGTACGGACAGGACGGCCCCGGTATGAAGACCGAAGTACGCGAAGCCGTCGTGGTGGCCGTGGCGGTGGCGCTCTCCGGGGTGCTGCTGGGACTGCTGTGGTGGTGGCTGGCCCCGCACGTGCCGCTCGTGGGCGAGGAGACCGACCGGAGCTGGGTGGTCTACCTCAAGGACACCGAAGGCGAGCAGGCGGCCGGGGTGGACGGCACCTTCGCCCTGTTGGGCCTGGCGTTCGGCCTGATCAGCGCGGTCCTGGTGTTCCTGCTGCGGCGGCGCGGAGGTGTGCCGCTGGTGGTGGGCCTCGGCGTCGGCGGGCTGCTCGCCTCGCTGCTGGCCTGGCGGCTCGGGGTCTGGCTGGGCCCGACCTCCGACGTCATCGCGCACGCCAAGGCGGTCGGCGCGGGCGTCACCTTCCCGGCCCCGCTCCGGCTCGGTGCCAAGGGCGCCCTGCTGGCCTGGCCGCTGGGCGCGCTCCTGGTCCATCTGGGCCTGACGGCCCTCTTCGGCCCCCGCGACCCCGACCCGTACGAGCAGGGCCCCTACGGTCACGAGCCGCAGGGCCCGTACGGGACGCCGCCCGCCTGAAGTCAGCCGCGGCCGATGGGCGCCAGGACGGCCTTCGTCAGGGTGGCCAGGTCGGCCGGGGCGAGTTCGACCTCCAGGCCGCGCCGGCCCGCCGAGACGCAGATCGTGGGGTGCGCCCCGGCCGACTCGTCCAGCACGGTGGGGAGCTTCTTGCGCTGGCCCAGCGGGGAGATGCCGCCGCGTACATAGCCGGTGGTGCGCTCGGCGAGCGCGGGGTCGGCCATCGCCGCCCGCTTGCCGCCTACGGCCGCGGCCAGCGCCTTCAGGTCCAGCGTGCCGGAGACCGGGACCACGGCGACGGTCAGGGTGCCGTCCACGTCGGCCACCAGGGTCTTGAAGACACGGTCGGGGGAGACGCCCATCGCCTCGGCCGCCTCCTCGCCGTAGGAGGGGTGGGCGGGGTCGTGCTCGTAGGAGTGGACCGTGTGGCCGACGCCCGCCGCGGTGAGGGCCACCGTGGCGGGCGTGCCGCCCGCCTGCTGCTTCTTGGACTTCTTCGCCATCGCGGGTGCCGGCCTCGGTTCCTTCAGTTCAGACTGGTGCGCGCCCGCGTCAGCTCGAACGCGGGCAGTGACGGCAGACTACGGATGATCGCCGTCTCCGCGCGAAGCAGTTTCAGCTCGTCCCGCAGCCGGGACGCGGTGTCCGGGGCCTGGAGGAGCCGCTGCTTGGTCGGGGTGTCCAGCACCATCGCGGCCGCCACCAGGTAGGAGATCACACTGGGGTCGTCCGGCAGGTCGGAGTCGGCGGAGATGGAGCGCTCATGAGCGCCCGCCAGCCGCTTCTGGTACTGCTGGAAGGAGCGCAGCACCCCCTCGGCGAGTGCGCCCGCCTCGTCGCCGGGCTCCTCCGGCAGCTCCTCCACCTCGGCGGTGAGGAACGACCCCGAGTCGTCCACCGAGAGCAGCCGGACGCGGGTGGTGCCGGTGCACAGCACCTCGAAGGTGCCGTCGGGACGCTCCCGGATGGTCGCGGCGTCCGCCACGCAGGCCACCCGGTGCAGCGCCTTGAGCGGGTCGGGACCGAAGCCGGCCGCCGGGCCCTCCTCGGTGTCGGCGTCGGGGTCCGGCAGGCCCTTGGCGCTCGGCGCCACTTGATGGCCGTCGCGGATCGCCACGACGACGAACCGGCGCGGCTCGTCCTCCGGGGTCTTCAGCAGCTCGCGCATGATGGCGCGATAACGCTCCTCGAAGACGGACAGCGGCAGCACGAGGCCCGGGAACAGCGCCGTGTTCAGCGGGAAGAGAGGCAGGCGGGCGGTGGTCACGACGCCCCAGCCTAATGGTCCGGGGCGTGGGAGCGTCCGCGGCGCCAGCGGCAGTCTCACCGATCCCGGCCCGGCCCGCCCCCGTCGGCCCTCGCCGGGCTCAGACGTGGGCGCGCGGCGGGGCCGGGAGCAGGGCGGCCAGAGCGGCGGGCGGGGCGTCGGTCAGCAGGGCGTCGCGCAGCCGCAGGAAGTGCCCGAGCGGGTCCTCGGACACCCGGCTCCAGGGATACGAGGTGGCGTACGGGCCGATCAGCGCGAGCTGGGTGCGGGCCTCCTCCCAGCGCTCCAGGCGCAGCAGGACGTAGAGCAGCTTGTTGCGGACCTGGGCGAGGCGGGGGTCGGCGGCCGGGAACCGGGCGGAGAGGGCCACCGCGCGGTCGGCCGCCGCGAGCAGCCGGTCGCGGGGCACCTCGGGGCCGCAGGCGTCGGTGAGGTAGCCGAAGGCGGCCCGCAGCGGGAGCGCCTGCACCAGCGAACCGGGCGGGGCGTCCTGGGCGGCCGGCTCGGCGAAGTCGAAGCACTCGCGGTGCGAGCCGTGCCAGAAGGTGGCCAGATAGCGCAGCGCGGCCACATGGCAGCCGTAGTGGTGCGGGGAGCGGCGTACGGCCGCCTCCCACAGCTCCTCGAAGTAGCGGTGGCCCGCGCGGGAGCCGCGCGCGTGGTCCAGCGCGATCCGCCAGGGCACCGGGTCGCGGTCGTCGGCGCGGGCGGCGGCCGTGATCAGCGGGCTGGCCTCGCGCAGCAGCTCGGCGCGGCCGGGCGAGGGCCAGGCGCGGTCCACGGCCAACTGGGCGCCGACGAGCAGGACGCCGGGGTCGCCGGGGTCGGCCGCGCGCCACGCCTCGAACCACTCGGGGCGGGAGCGGGCGAAGGCGGCGAGCCGGGTGGCGTAGGCGTCGCGCTCCTCCCACTGGGCCGCCGCGCGGGTGGCCGCGAGCAGGGCGGCGGCGACTGTGAACTCGCCCTGCCCGGCCGAGACCAGGGCGGGGGAGAGGCGGTCGTCGGGCGCGTCGAGGATGACGTCGTCGGCCGGTGCGGGGGAGTCCGGGCGCGAGGCGCGTCGTGTCTTCCGGGTGGGGCGGAGGAACGCCGGCAGCAGAACCATGGTGCCGACCATTGAAAGTCCGCAGGTCGGGCCCGCGCCAGAGGGTCGGGACAAGTTGTGGAAGGTTGTGCCGCCGAGGGTCAAGGAACCGCAAAAAGGTAGCTTTTCCACCATTGTCAGGCCCCTGCCACCAAAAGCGCCGCACGCGCCCCCTGGGCACCCTCGCGTCAGCTCCGCCGCAGCAGCCGCGTCGCCCCCGCCGCCACCGCCGTCGCCAGCACCCAGCCCAGGATGATCAGCGCCGCCGCCAGCCACGGCCACGCCCCGCGCAGGCGCCACTGGTCGAGCTGGCCCAGGTCGATCACCGGCAGCAGCAGGTCCAGCGTGAGCAGCGCCGGACTCCACGCCGGATGGTCCTCCGAGTGCGCCGGGGGCGGGTCGGCGTGCGCGAACGTCAGCGTGCCCGCCGCCCACAGCACCGCCAGCCACAGCGCGGCCCGGCCCGGCCGGTACCCGTAGGCGACCGTCCAGTCCTGCGCGTACCCCCACAGCTTGGCCGCCAGCGGCAGCGTCTCGCGGCGTCTGCGGTGCTTGGCCAGCAGTACGTCGCGGGCGTCCTCGTCCTCTCCGGCCGCGCGCAGCACGGCCGCCAGCCGCTCGTACGGCTCCGGGTGGTACTCGGCGGTCGCCGCCGCCACCCAGTCCAGCCGGTGGGCCAGCGGGAAGGGACCGCGCGGTACGAGGTTCTCGTACGCGAAGCCGCCCATCTGGAGGTTCCCCGGCTCCGGCCAACTGCCCACGTGATCCACCAGGTTGACGATCCGGGCACCCGACAGCACCACCCGGCCCGACGGCGGGCGCTCCCCGAGGAAGCGCAGCTCGGGCGTCTGCACCCGGCGCAGCGACAGCTCCTGGTCGTCGGCGAGCACGAACCGCGCCCCCTCCAGGTCCACCGCGTCCCCGAACCGGCCGTCGTCCAGCCGCATCCCGCCCCGGCACTCGAACCGCTGCACCCGCGTACCGCGCGCCGGTGTCGTCCCGGTCAGCAGCGGGCTGCCCACCGCGGCGGGGGTCAGATACAGGGTCCGCTCGACCGTGAGCTGCGGGGCGTTCAGCGCCAGCCGGGCGTACGGGTTGGACAGCCGGGCCCCGCGCAGGCTCAGCGACACCCCGACCTGGGCGCCGCGCAGCCGCAGCTCGCCGTACGACTCCAGCATCTCCGCCTGGAGGTCCTGGCCGACCGTCATGCCGTCCGCCGCGATGGACCGCCCGCTCCGGTCCCGGTGCGCCACCGCCTGGTTCAGCATCAGGTCGGTGCCTATCCGGGCGTCGGTCAGCCGGATGCCGGTACGGAAGCGGCAGCGCGCCAGATGCAGATCGCCCTCGGTGCGCACCCGCGCCGCCTCAAGGCGGGGCACCGCGCAGTCCACCAGGCGCACGGTGGTGAAATGCGCCTCCGGCACCCGGACCTCGTCGTCGAACCGGCAGCCCCGCAGCTCCACGTACGGCGTGACGGTGCCGCCCGCCAGGTCCACCGTGCCGGTGATCCGCACCCCGGTCAGTTTCAGCGAGGAGACCCGGCCCGCGAGCGCGGGCGGCCCGTCCAGCAGCAGCCAGCACACCACCCGTGCCCGCACACTGCGCTCCGGGCCCCAGGGGACGCCGCCGTGCGGATCGTCCACGCCGGGCTCGCCGCTGCTCAGGTCGTACACGCTGCCGTTGCGGAACGCCTGCCACATGCCCGCCTCGGCCGGGGTCAGATCGTCCGGCAGCTCCTGGGCGCCCGGCCCCGCCGCCAGTGCCTCGGTCACCGCGGCTCCTCTCCCGCGAGCCGGCCACGGGCGTCACCGCCCGGCCCGCCGCCCACGTCCGTCCCACACGTCGTTCCCCGGCTCATGCCCGCTGAGTGACAGGTCCGACACACATAGTGAGGGTGAATTCGCGGGTTCCGGCCACGCACTGTGCCACCGGTTGTCCCAGGTTCTGTATCAGCCATTGATACGCGCGGACGGGGCCCGGCGCCGGTCTGAGAGAATTGGGAGTGTGATCTCCCGAATCGATCTGCGCGGCGACGCCCTCCCCGAGGGCCCCGCCCTGCGCGACCTGCTACCCCGAGCCGACTTCGACGTCTCGGCCGCCCTGGAGAAGGTGCGTCCGATCTGCGAGGCCGTGCATCATCGTGGCGACGCGGCACTGATCGACTTCGCGGAGAAGTTCGACGGAGTACGGCTGGAATCCGTCCGTGTCCCGGCCGAGGCGCTCACCGACGCGCTGGAGGCCCTCGACCCGGCCGTGCGCGCCGCCCTGGAGGAGTCCATCCGCCGGGCCCGCCTGGTCCACCGCGCCCAGCGCCGCACCACCCACACCACCCAGGTCGTCCCCGGCGGCACCGTCACCGAGAAGTGGGTCCCCGTCGACCGGGTCGGGCTGTACGCGCCCGGCGGCCGCTCGGTCTACCCCTCCTCCGTGATCATGAACGTGGTGCCCGCGCAGGAGGCCGGGGTCGAGTCCATCGCGCTCGCCTCGCCCGCGCAGGCCGAGTTCGACGGCCTCCCGCACCCGACCATCCTCGCCGCCTGCGCCCTGCTCGGCGTGGACGAGGTGTACGCGGCCGGCGGCGCCACCGCCGTGGCGATGTTCGCCTACGGCACCGAGTCCTGCCCGCCCGCCAACATGGTCACCGGCCCCGGCAACATCTGGGTCGCCGCCGCCAAGCGCTTCTTCACCGGAAAGATCGGCATCGACGCCGAAGCGGGTCCCACCGAGATCGCCGTCCTCGCCGACGACACCGCCGACCCGGTGCACGTGGCCTCCGACCTGATCAGCCAGGCCGAGCACGACCCGCTGGCCGCCGCCGTCCTCGTCACCGACTCGGTCGCCCTGGCCGACGCGGTGGTGGAGGAGCTGAAGACGCAGGTCGCCGCCACCAAGCACATCGACGACCGGATCGTGCCCGCGCTGAACGGGCAGCAGTCCGCGATCGTCCTCGTGGACGGCGTGGAGGAGGGCCTGCGGGTGGTCGACGCGTACGGCGCCGAGCACCTGGAGATCCAGACCCGCGACGCGGCCGCCGTCGCCGACCGGGTGCGCAACGCGGGCGCGGTCTTCATCGGCCCGTGGGCGCCGGTCTCCCTCGGGGACTACGCCGCCGGGTCCAACCACGTGCTGCCCACCGGCGGCTGCGCCTGCCACTCCTCGGGCCTGTCCGTGCAGTCCTTCCTGCGCGGCATCCACATCGTCGACTACACCGAGGGCGCACTCGCCGAGGTCGCCCACCACGTGGTGACCCTCGCGGAGGCGGAGGACCTGCCCGCGCACGGCGCGGCCGTCAAGGCCCGCTTCGGCTGGAAGGTACCGGGGACCAAGTGACCGGCAACAGCACTCAGTCCCCCTGGGACGAACTCCCCATCCGTGACGAGCTGCGCGGCAAGTCCCCCTACGGCGCGCCCCAGTTGGACGTCCCCGTCCGGCTGAACACCAACGAGAACCCCTACCCCCTGCCGGAGCCGCTGGTCGAGCGGATCGCGGAGCGGGTGCGCGAGGCCGCCCGGAACCTGAACCGCTACCCCGACCGGGACGCGGTCCAGCTCCGCACCGAACTCGCCAAGTACCTCACCACGACCGGCCGCCACCCCCTCGGCGCCCGGAACGTATGGGCGGCCAACGGCTCCAACGAGGTCATCCAGCAGCTCCTCCAGACCTTCGGCGGCCCCGGCCGCACCGCGATCGGCTTCGAGCCGTCGTACTCGATGCACGCGCTGATCGCGCGCGGCACCGGGACCGGCT
This sequence comes from Streptomyces sp. NBC_01171, assembly GCF_045039805.1. Lineage (NCBI taxonomy): Bacteria > Bacillati > Actinomycetota > Actinomycetes > Kitasatosporales > Streptomycetaceae > Streptomyces > Streptomyces sp. NBC_01171. The sequence continues at coordinate 4,932,707 of NZ_CP108609.1, forward strand.
GGATCTCCGGGCCGCGCGGCGCGGACTTCACCATCGACCTGCCCGCCGCCGAGCGCGCCATCGCCGAGCACCGGCCCGACGTCGTCTTCATCACCACCCCCAACAACCCCACCGGCAACGCCGTCCCGCCGGAGACGGTCCTCGCGCTGTACGAGGCCGCGCAGGCGGCGAAGCCGTCCATGGTGGTCGTGGACGAGGCGTACATCGAGTTCAGCCACGGCGACTCGCTGCTGCCGCTGTTGGAAGGCCGCCCCCACCTGGTGGTCTCGCGCACCATGTCCAAGGCGTTCGGCGCCGCCGGCCTGCGCCTCGGCTACCTGGCCGCCGACCCCGCCGTGGTGGACGCTGTCCAGTTGGTCCGGCTGCCCTACCACCTGAGCGCCATCACCCAGGCGACCGCGCTGGCCGCGCTGGAGCACACCGACACGCTGCTCGGCTACGTCGAGCAGCTCAAGGCCGAGCGGGACCGGCTCGTCGCCGAACTGCGGGCCATCGGCTACGACGTGACCGAGTCCGACGCCAACTTCGTGCAGTTCGGCCGCTTCGAGGACACCCACGGCGCGTGGCAGCGCATCCTCGACCGTGGAGTGCTGGTCCGGGACAACGGCGTGCCCGGATGGCTGCGGGTGTCCGCCGGAACCCCCGAAGAGAACGACGCGTTCCTCGACGCGGTACGGGACCTGAAGAAGGAGCTTGACGCATGAGCCGCACAGGACGCGTGCAGCGCACCACCAAGGAGACCTCGGTCCTCGTCGAGATCGACCTCGACGGCACCGGCAAGACCGACATCGCCACCGGCGTCGGCTTCTACGACCACATGCTCGACCAGCTCGGCCGGCACGGTCTGTTCGACCTCGCCGTGAAGACCGACGGCGACCTGCACATCGACACCCACCACACCATCGAGGACACCGCCCTCGCGCTCGGCGCCGCCTTCAAGCAGGCGCTCGGCGACAAGGTGGGCATCTACCGCTTCGGCAACTGCACGGTCCCGCTGGACGAGTCCCTCGCCCAGGTCACCGTCGACCTCTCCGGCCGCCCCTACCTCGTGCACACCGAGCCCGAGAAGATGGCGCCGATGATCGGCGAGTACGACACCACGATGACCCGGCACATCCTGGAGTCCTTCGTCGCGCAGGCCCAGATCGCGCTGCACGTGCACGTGCCCTACGGGCGCAACGCGCACCACATCGTGGAGTGCCAGTTCAAGGCCCTCGCCCGCGCCCTGCGCTACGCCAGCGAGCGCGACCCGCGCGCGGCCGGCATCCTCCCCTCCACGAAGGGCGCGCTGTAACCCCATGACCGGACTGTCCACCATCCTGATCGTCGTCGGCCTCTTCCTGGTCGGCGGCATCATCTCCTTCGTCAAGCAGAAGATGCCCGCCAGCCTGATCGTGCTGGTCTCCATCGGCGCGGCCATGTGCCTGGTCGCGGGTGTCATGCGGCTGGGGGTGTGGAGTTGAGCGACGTCAAGAAGGTCGTGGTCTTCGACTACGGCTTCGGCAACGTCCGTTCCGCCGAGCGCGCGCTGGCCCGCGTGGGCGCCGACGTGGAGATCACCCGCGACTTCGACAAGGCGATGAACGCCGACGGCCTGCTGGTGCCCGGCGTCGGCGCGTTCGCCGCCTGCATGACCGGCCTGCGCGAGGCCCGCGGCGACTGGGTCGTCGACCGGCGCCTGTCCGGCGGCCGCCCGGTGCTCGGGATCTGCGTCGGCATGCAGATCCTGTTCGCGCGCGGCATCGAGCACGGCGTGGAGGCCGAGGGCCTGGACGAGTGGCCCGGCACGGTCGGCCCGCTCAAGGCCGACGTGGTCCCCCACATGGGCTGGAACACCGTCGACGCCCCGGCCGACTCCCAGCTCTTCGCGGGCATCGACCCCGCCGACCGCTTCTACTTCGTGCACTCCTACGCCGTGCAGGACTGGGACTTCGAGCAGCTCAACGCGGCCATGACCCCGCCCGCGGTGACCTGGTCGACCTACGGCGGGCCGTTCGTGGCCGCCGTGGAGAACGGCGCCCTGTCCGCCACCCAGTTCCACCCCGAGAAGTCCGGCGACGCCGGTGCCCAGCTCCTCACCAACTGGATCGGAACCCTCTAAGACCATGGCCAAGCTCGAACTGCTCCCCGCCGTCGACGTCCGCGACGGCCAGGCCGTACGCCTCGTGCACGGCGAGTCCGGCACCGAGACCTCCTACGGCTCCCCGCGGGAGGCGGCCCTCGCCTGGCAGCGCGCGGGCGCCGAGTGGCTGCATCTGGTCGACCTGGACGCCGCGTTCGGCACCGGTGACAACCGGGCCCTGATCGCGGAGGTCGCGGGGGCCATGGACATCAAGGTGGAGCTGTCCGGCGGTATCCGCGACGACGACACCCTCGCCGCCGCCCTCGCCACCGGCTGCACCCGCGTCAACCTCGGCACCGCCGCCCTGGAGACCCCCGAGTGGGTCGCCAAGGTCATCGCCGAGCACGGCGACAAGATCGCCGTCGGACTCGACGTACGCGGCACCACCCTGCGCGGCCGCGGCTGGACCCGCGACGGCGGCGACCTCTACGAGACGCTCGCCCGCCTCGACAAGGAGGGCTGCGCCCGCTACGTCGTCACCGACATCGCCAAGGACGGCACTCTCCAGGGCCCCAACCTGGAGCTGCTGAAGAACGTCTGCGCGGCCACCGACCGCCCGGTCGTCGCCTCCGGCGGCGTCTCCTCGCTGGACGACCTGCGCGCCATCGCCGAGCTCGTGCCGCTCGGCGTCGAGGGCTCCATCGTCGGCAAGGCGCTGTACGCCGAGGCGTTCACGCTGGAAGAGGCCCTCGCGGCGGTGTCCCGGTGAGCGACGTACGCCGGATCGGCTCGGGCGCGCCCTGGGAGGACCAGTTCGGCTACTCCCGCGCCGTCGAGCTGCCCAACGGTCTGGTGCTGGTCTCCGGCTGCACCTCCATCGTGGACGGGCAGATCGCCGGGGGCGGCCCGTACGAGCAGGCCGTCAACGCCTTCGGCGTCGCCCTGGACGCGCTGGCGCAGGTGGGTCTCGGCCGCGACGATGTGGTGCGCACCCGTATGTACATCACCCACGCACGGGACGTGGACGATGTGGGGCGCGCCCACAAGGAGCTGTTCGACACCGTCCGGCCCGCCGCATCCATGATCATCGTCTCCGGTTTCGTGGACCCCAGCCTGGTCGTCGAGATCGAGGTGGAGGCGTTCCGAGGAGTGTCCTCATGACCCTGGCCGTACGAGTGATCCCCTGCCTGGACGTGGACAACGGCCGGGTCGTCAAGGGTGTCAACTTCCAGAACCTGCGCGACGCGGGCGACCCGGTGGAGATGGCCAAGGTCTACGACGCCGAGGGCGCCGACGAGCTGACCTTCCTGGACATCACCGCCTCCTCCGGCGACCGGGAGACCACCTACGACGTGGTGCGCCGCACCGCCGAGCAGGTCTTCATCCCGCTCACCGTCGGCGGCGGCGTCCGCACCGCCGAGGACGTGGACAAGCTGCTGCGGGCGGGCGCGGACAAGGTGGGCGTCAACACGGCCGCCATTGCCCGGCCCGACCTCATCCGCGAGATCGCCGAGCGGTTCGGCCGCCAGGTGCTGGTCCTCTCGGTGGACGCCCGCCGCACCCCGTCCGGCTCCTTCGAGGTCACCACCCACGGCGGCCGCAAGGGCACCGGCATCGACGCGGTGGAGTGGGCGCACCGGGCCGCCGAGCTGGGCGCGGGCGAGATCCTGCTCAACTCGATGGACGCCGACGGCACCAAGGACGGCTACGACCTCGACATGCTCGCGGCCGTCCGCAAGCACGTCTCCGTCCCGGTCATCGCCTCCGGCGGCGCGGGCGCCCTCTCGCACTTCCCGCCCGCCGTCGACGCGGGCGCGGACGCGGTGCTGGCCGCCTCCGTCTTCCACTTCGGCGACCTCCGTATCGGCGAGGTCAAGCAGACCCTGCGCGAGGCCGGCCACCCGGTCCGCTGACCCCCGCGCGTGATACGAAAGGAAAGTTGCGCAAGAAATATTGTGCAACTTTCCTTTCCTATCTACGGTGTGGGCATGCCGGACAAGGAGCGGGACCTCCCGATCACGGACGTGGGCACGCTGAAGGCGCTGGCCCACCCGCTGCGGATGAAGCTGTACCGTGCGCTGTGCGTCGCCGACCGGGCGACCGCCTCCCAGCTCACCGAGCAGGTCGACGAAGCGGTCTCGCTCGTCAGCTACCACCTGCGCAAGCTCGCCGAACACGGGCTCATCGAGGAATCGGCGGCACAGGGCGCCGACGGCCGCGAGCGCTGGTGGCAACCCGCCTCGGCGGGGATCAGCGTCCGCGACCGGGACTTCCGGGACGCGCCCGAGAAGGCCGCCGCCCACCTGGCGGCCACCCGGCTCTTCCATGAGCAGCGCGCCGAGATGTACCGCCGCTACCTGGACGAACGGGCCACCTGGAGCGCCGAGTGGAACGCGGCCGCCCCCGACAGCGAGTCCCTGCTGCGGCTGACCGCCGGGGAACTGGACGCCCTCCGCGGGGAGCTGACCGCGCTGGCCAGGAAGTACGAAGAGAAGGGACGGGCCGCTGTGGCCGCCGGAGACACCGAGGGACGCGAACACGTCGCCCTTCACATGTACGGATTCCCCTTCCGTGGCTGAGGAGGCCGGGCCGGTGGCCGACACCACCGTCATACCGCCGGCCGTCACCGACGCCGTCCGGGCGGCCCACCGTGACCCCAACGTGCTGCGCTGGCTGGGCGCGTACACCGCGTCCATGCTGGGCGACAACGTCTACTACATCGCCCTGTCCTGGGCCGCCGTGCGGGCCGGGAGCCCCTCGGAGGCCGGACTCGTGATGGCGGCCGGCGCGGTGCCCAGAGCCTTGCTGCTGCTGGGTGGCGGCGTGCTCGCGGACCGGTTCGGGCCGCGCCGGGTGGTCGTCGGCAGCGACGCCGTGCGGTGCGCGGCCGTGCTCGCCGTGGCCGCGCTGCTGTCCGTCACGACGCCGGGACTGTGGCCGCTCGCCGCGCTGGCGCTCGTCTTCGGCACCGTCGACGCCGTCTTCATGCCGGCCGTCGGCGCGCTCCCCGCCCGGATCACCGCACCCGGCCAGCTCGCCCGCGTGCAGGGCCTGCGCGGGCTCGCCATCCGGATCGCCGGTGTCGTCGGCGCCCCGCTCGGCGGGCTCGGCGTGGCCACGGGCGGGGCGGCCACCGCCTTCGGGCTGGCCGGAGCGCTCATCGCGCTCTCGCTGCCCCTGCTGATCACCGTCCGGATCAGGCCGCTCCCCGCCGAGGAGACCGCCCGCGAGGCGGGCACCGCCTGGGCCGGCCTGGTGGACGGCCTGCGCTATGTCCGCCGTCACCGCGTCCTCGGCCCGCTGATGCTGGCCATCGCGCTCGGCGACTTCGGCTTCGTCGGCCCGCTCAACGTCGGCCTCACCCTGCTCGCCGACCGGCGCGGCTGGGGCGCGGCCGGCATGGGCTGGGTGCTCGCCGGGTTCGGGGCCGGCGCGGGCGCCGTCTCGCTGCTGCTCGCGGTACGCGGCCGGGTTCCGCGCGCCGGGCTGACCGCGGCCTGCTCGATCCTCGCCGGGTCCGTCGCCATCGGCGCCCTCGCCTACGTGCCCCAGCTCGCCGGAGCCGTCGGCGTGGCTCTGCTGGTCGGGCTGCTCGCCGGGCTCAGCGGCGCGATGTGCGGGGCGCTGCTCCAGACCCAGGCCGACCCCGCCTACCTGGGCCGGATCACCGCCGTCGCCAGCCTGGTCAGCCTGGGCCTCGCCCCGCTGAGCATGCCGTTCGCGGCCACCGCGATCGGCGTCTGGGGGCTCGGGCCGGTGTTCGTGGCCAGCGCCGCGGTGTGCGGACTCGGCGGGGTCGTCGTGCTGTGCTTCCCGCACCTCAGGCGGGCCGAACTGCCCGCCTGAGCGGTCAGTGCAGGCGCTGGGTGAGCTGCACCAGATTGCCGACCGTGTCGTCGAACACGGCCGCCAGCACCGGCCCCTGCGCCTGCGGGGGATGGGTGAACCGGACACCGGCGGCGCGCAGCCGCTCGTACTCCACCCGCATGTCGTCCACCTCGAACACGATGGTCGGCAGGCCCGCCTCGTACAGCGCGGTGCGGTAGGGCTCGGCGATGGGGCCCCCGCCGGGCTCGAGCAGCAACTGGAGGTCCGGCTGGGCACCCTGCGGCGCGCCCACCGTCACGAACAGCACGCCGTCGCCGAGGTCCATGTGGTGCCGGGTCTCGAAGCCCAGCACCTCCGTGTAGAAGGCGTGCGCCCGCGCCACGTCGTCCACGTACACCCCGGTCATGGCGACCTTGATCATGGCGGTGTCCCGCTCTCGTCAGAGGCCGAGCTGACGACTGTCGTGCAGGGAGGTGATCGCGTCCGCGTCGCCTTCCAGCGCCACCTTGGCCGCGTCCTGCCGTCCGTAGGCGAACATCAGCAGCTCCGCGGGCTCACCGGTCGCCGTGACCACCGGGGTGCCCCGGTGCGCCACCACCGTGCGGCCGTCCGGGCGGCGCAGCACCAGGCCGGTCGGCGCGTGCCGCCCGGTCATCCGGGCCGTGCGCTCCAGCCGGGACCAGAGCACGTCCTGGAACACCGGGTCCAGCTCGCGCGGGCTCCAGTCCGGCTGGGCGCGGCGCACGTCCTCGGCGTGGATGTAGAACTCGACGGTGTTGGCCGCCTCGTCCACCTGCTTCAGCCGGAACGGGGAGAACTTCGGGGGGCCGGTGCGGATCAGCCGGATCAGTTCGTCGTAGGGCCTGCCCACGTACTCGTCCATCACCCGGTCCAGCCGGGAGGCCAGTGGCTTGGCGAGCATCCCGGCGGCCGCGTCGGGGCGCCGTTCGCGCACCACCACGTGTGCGGCCAGATCACGGGCCGTCCAGCCCTCGCACAGGGTCGGTGCGTCCGGGCCGGCGGTTTCCAAGAGGTCTGCGAGCAGGAGCCGTTCACGCTTGGCGAAGGTCGACATGACTTCAGCGTACGGCCACCCCCGAGGACCACGCAGCGGACACGGAACGTCACCCCGGGCACCGCACGGCACAATGGCACCCATGACCCGTACGACCGGCAGCCCCCGTCCCAGCGGCCTCGACCCCGAGATCGCCGCCCGCCTCAAGCGCGACCCGGACGGCCTCGTCCCCGCCGTGGCCCAGCAGTACGACACCGGCGAGGTGCTGATGCTCGGCTGGATGGACGACGAGGCGCTGCACCGCACGCTGACCACCGGCCGCTGCACGTACTGGTCCCGCAGCCGCCAGGAGTACTGGGTCAAGGGCGACACCTCCGGCCACGTCCAGCTCGTGAAGTCGGTCGCGCTGGACTGCGACGCCGACACCGTGCTGGTGAAGGTCGACCAGACCGGCGCCGCCTGCCACACCGGCGACCGGACCTGCTTCGACGCCGACGTGCTGCTCAAGGGTGAGGACCGGTGAGCGCCATGGACCTCGACACCTTCCGCAAGCTCGCCGCCGACCGGCGTGTCATCCCGGTCACCCGCAAGCTCCTCGCCGACGGCGACACCCCCGTCGCCCTGTACCGCAAGCTCGCCGCCGAACGCCCCGGCACCTTCCTGCTGGAGTCCGCCGAGAACGGCCGCTCATGGTCGCGCTACTCCTTCGTCGGCGTCCGCTCGGCCGGCACCCTGACCACGCGCGACGGCCAGGCCCACTGGCTCGGCACCCCGCCGGTCGGCGTCCCCACCGACGGCGACCCGCTCGTCGCCCTGCGCGCCACCCTCCAGGCCCTGCACACCCCGCACCAGGAGGGCCTGCCGCCCTTCACCGGCGGCATGGTCGGCTACCTCGGCTACGACATCGTCCGCCGCCTGGAGAAGATCGGCCCCGGCGAGCGCGACGACCTGAACCTGCCCGAGCTGACCATGCTCCTCACCAGCGACCTCGCGGTGATGGACCACTGGGAGGGCTCGGTCCTGCTGATCGCCAACGCGATCAACCACAACGACCTCGACACCGGCGTGGACGAGGCGTACGCCGACGCGGTCGCCCGGCTCGACGCCATGGAGGCCGACCTGGCCCGCCCGGTCGCCCAGCCCCCGGCCGTGCTGCCGCCCTCCGAGCTGCCCGAGTACACCGCGCTGTGGGGCGGCCCCGACTTCCAGGAGGCCGTGGAGGACGTCAAGGAGCGCATCCGCGCGGGCGAGGCGTTCCAGGTGGTCCCCTCCCAGCGCTTCGAGACGCCGTGCACCGCCAGCGCCCTCGACGTGTACCGGGTGCTGCGGGCCACCAACCCGTCCCCGTACATGTACCTGTTCCGGTTCGACGGGTTCGACGTGGTCGGCTCCTCGCCCGAGGCGCTGGTCAAGGTCGAGGACGGCCGCGCCATGGTGCACCCCATCGCGGGCACCCGGCACCGGGGTGCCACCCCGCAGGAGGACCAGGCGCTCGCCGACGAGCTGATGGCCGACCCCAAGGAGCGCGCCGAGCACCTGATGCTGGTCGACCTCGGCCGCAACGACCTCGGCCGGGTCTGCGAGCCCGGCTCGGTGGAGGTCGTCGACTTCATGTCGATCGAGCGCTACTCGCACGTGATGCACATCGTGTCCACCGTCACCGGCGAGGTCGCCGGCGGCCGGACCGCCTTCGACGTGCTCACCGCCTGCTTCCCGGCGGGGACGCTCTCCGGCGCCCCCAAGCCCCGCGCGATGCAGATCATCGACGAACTCGAGCCCTCCCGGCGCGGTCTGTACGGCGGCTGCGTCGGCTACCTCGACTTCGCGGGCGACTCCGACACCGCCATCGCCATCCGCACCGCCCTGCTGCGCGACGGTACGGCATACGTGCAGGCCGGAGCCGGGATCGTCGCGGACTCCGACCCGGTCGCGGAGGACCAGGAGTGCCGCAACAAGGCGGCGGCCGTGCTGCGCGCCGTGCACACCGCCAACCGGCTGGGCACGGTGTGACCCTTTCGTGGGAACCCCGGATGACGCTTCGTCCGGGGTTCAGGCGATAGTGGAGTACGTGACTGCCGTACCTCACCCCCGTTCCGAAGCCGCCGCGCCCGCCCGCTCCGGCCGGCGCAGCCTCGCCGCGGCCCTGCTGTTCGGCGCCCTCGGCGCGGCCGTGGCGCTGCTGGCGACCCGGCAGCGCTGGGCAGAGGGGACCGCGACGGTCGCCGGCGGCGACTTCCCGCTGACCGCCACGGGCAGCGACGTCACCGGCGTCCCGGCCGCCCTCGCCGTCGTGGGCCTCGCCGCGCTGGTCGCCGTGTTCGCGGTGCGCCGGGCGGGCCGGTTCGCCGTCGCCGCGCTGCTCACGCTCTCCGGCGCGGGCATCGTCGCCGCCGCGCTCACCGGGGTCGCCGACGGCTCCGCGCTGGACGAGAAGGCGGCCGCCACCACCGGCGACACCTCGGCCACCGTCCAGGCCCTCAGCCACACCGCCTGGCCCTACGCGGCCGCCGCCGGAGGCGTGCTGATCCTGCTCGCCGGACTCCTCGCGCTGCGCTACGGTGCCCGCTGGCCCGCCATGTCCGGCCGCTACGAGCGCGGCACGGACCGTCCCCGGCGCAGCCCCCGCCCGGTCGACCCGGAGCGTCCCGAGGAGATCTGGAAGGCCCTGGACCGGGGCGAGGACCCCACGGGCGCCTGAACCGCCGCCCGAGTGTGGGCAACCAGACTCCCACCCCCGCGTCGATCGGGCGGGGGCGTACGGGACAATGGACCACGAGCGACCCGGCTCGGACAGTGACGGGCGGGCTCGGACCGTACGACGCGTACGGCATGTACTCGACAGCAACGAGGAGCAAGTCATGGCGGGCAGCAGCCACGGTCACACCCCGGCCGCCTGGACCGGTGTCATCATCGCCTTCATCGGTTTCTGCGTCTCGGGCGCCTTCATCGTGATGGCCCAGCCCGTCGGCTTCTGGGCCGGAATGGTCGTCGTGGCCCTCGGTGGCGTCGTGGGCTGGATCATGCGCTCCATGGGCCTCGGTATGCCGAAGGCGAGCGCCGCCCCGGCCCGCCCTACCGCCGCGGCCACCCGTGAGCCGGTCGCCGCGGAGAGCTGAGCGAAGCACCCGCGAGGGGCGCCCCCGAGCCGTCCGTACGGCTCCGGGGCGCCCCTCGCGCGTCCGCACGGGGGCCACGGCAGAATGTCAGGGTGAATGCCGACAGCGGTGCCCCGCCCTTCGTTCCGCCCGAGGAAGCCCCCCTGTGGCGGCGCCTGGCCACCCCGGCCGGGGTCCTCGCGGCGGTGGCCGGAGCCTTCGCCTACGTCGGCGCCGTCGACCCCAACCAGCCCGGCCACTACCCGGTCTGCCCGCTCTACGCACTGACCGGGCTGTACTGCCCCGGCTGCGGCGGACTGCGCAGCGCGCACGCCTTCGTGCACGGCGACCTCCTGGGTGCCCTGCACGACAACGCGGCCGGAGTCGCCGCCTACCTCGCCTTCGCCGTGCTGTGGACCCTCTGGGCGGTCCGCGCCGCGCGGGGCCTGCCGATGCGCCTGGTCCTCGGCCGCACCCCGCTGTGGGTCGTCGGCTCCGCGCTGCTGCTCTTCACCGTCGTCCGGAACCTGCCCGTCGGTGGCTGGATCCGTCCTTGATCAACAAGGAATGTCCAGGTAATGGGACCGCCACCCGCCGGATGCGAGCCATGGCAGTTCCTCCGGATACCATCGCAGTGACCATGGGTTTTCGAACCCGCCCCAGACCAACCGCTGAAAGGGGGCCGCTCGCGTGAGCGTGCTCGACGAGATCATCGACGGAGTCCGGGCCGACCTCGCGGAGCGGCAGGCCCGCGTCAGCCTCGACGAGCTCAAGGAGCGCGCGGCGCAGGCCCCGGCCGCCAAGGACGGTGTGGCCGCCCTCAAGGGCGACGGCGTCAAGGTCATCTGCGAGGTCAAGCGCTCCAGCCCCTCCAAGGGCGCGCTGGCCGCCATCGCCGACCCGGCCGCCCTGGCCGCCGACTACGAGGCGGGCGGCGCCGCCGTCATCTCCGTCCTCACCGAGCAGCGCCGCTTCGGCGGCTCGCTGGCCGACCTGGAGGCCGTCCGCGCCCGCGTCGACATCCCGGTGCTGCGCAAGGACTTCATCGTCACCTCGTACCAGCTCTGGGAGGCCCGCGCGTACGGTGCCGACCTGGTGCTGCTCATCGTGGCCGCGCTGGAGCAGCCCGCGCTGGAGTCGCTGATCGAGCGGGCCGTCTCCATCGGACTGACCCCGCTGGTCGAGGTGCACGACGAGGACGAGATCGAGCGTGCCGTGGACGCGGGCGCCAGGATCATCGGTGTGAACGCCCGAAACCTGAAGACCCTGGAGGTCGACCGGGGCACCTTCGAGCGGATCGCCCCGGAGATCCCCGACGAGCTGGTCAAGATCGCGGAGTCCGGCGTACGCGGCCCGCACGACCTGATCGCCTACGCCAACGCGGGCGCCGACGCCGTCCTGGTCGGCGAGTCCCTGGTCACCGGCCGCGACCCCAAGACGGCGGTGGCCGACCTGGTGGCCGCGGGCGAGCACCCCGCGCTGCGGCACGGCCGCGGCTGATCCCCCGGTAGGCTTGACCCCGATGACCCTCACCCTGCCCACCACCGTGGACCGCCACGCCCGCCTCGCGCGCGGCTGCCGTCCCCGTGGCTGCCGCGCCCCGGCCCGCCGGGTCCACGGCCGCAGGGTCAGGTACCACATCGGGGCCGAGCCCGGGCAGGTGAACGGCATGCGATGGCGACAGCCGACCCGCAGGGGCGCGGGGAGCGGCGCGACCGGCCACGAACGGCCCGCGGTCAAGTAACCATCCCCGCCCCCACGGCGAATAGTGTCGATTTCACACGCACTCACCGTGAGGTACTGGCATGCCCAGCAGCAACTACTTCTTCCCTGACCCGGAGGGCCAAGTCCCGACCGTCCAGGGCTATTTCGGCGCGTTCGGCGGCAAGTTCATCCCGGAGGCCCTGGTCGCCGCCGTGGACGAGGTCGCCGTCGAGTACGACAAGGCCAAGGCGGACCCGGAGTTCGCCCGCGAGCTGAACGATCTGCTCGTCAACTACACGGGCCGGCCGAGTTCGCTCACCGAAGTCCCCCGTTTCGCCGCGGAGGCGGGCGGCGCCCGTGTGTTCCTCAAGCGCGAGGACCTGAACCACACCGGCTCGCACAAGATCAACAACGTGCTCGGCCAGGCGCTCCTCACCAAGCGCATGGGCAAGACCCGCGTCATCGCGGAGACCGGCGCCGGCCAGCACGGCGTCGCCACCGCCACCGCCTGCGCCCTGTTCGGCCTCGACTGCACCATCTACATGGGCGAGATCGACACCGAGCGCCAGGCCCTCAACGTGGCCCGGATGCGCATGCTCGGCGCCGAGGTCGTGGCCGTGAAGTCCGGCAGCCGCACCCTGAAGGACGCCATCAACGAGGCGTTCCGCGACTGGGTCGCCAACGTCGACCACACCCACTACCTCTTCGGCACCGTCGCCGGCCCCCACCCCTTCCCGGCGATGGTCCGCGACTTCCACCGCGTCATCGGCGTGGAGGCCCGCCGCCAGATCCTCGAGCGCGCCGGGCGCCTGCCGGACGCCGCCATCGCCTGCGTCGGCGGCGGCTCCAACGCCATCGGCCTCTTCCACGCCTTCATCCCCGACGAAGGCGTCCGCCTGATCGGCTGCGAGCCCGCCGGGCACGGCATCGAGACCGGCGAGCACGCGGCCACCCTGACCGCGGGCGAGCCCGGCATCCTGCACGGCTCCCGCTCCTACGTCCTCCAGGACGACGAGGGCCAGATCACCGAGCCCTACTCGATCTCGGCCGGCCTGGACTACCCCGGCATCGGCCCCGAGCACTCCTACCTCAAGGACTCCGGCCGGGGCGAGTACCGCGCGGTCACCGACGACGCCGCCATGCAGGCGCTCCGCCTGCTGTCGCGCACCGAGGGCATCATCCCGGCCATCGAGAGCGCCCACGCGCTGGCCGGCGCCCTGGAGGTCGGCAGGGAGCTGGGCCCGGACGGGCTGATCGTCGTCAACCTCTCCGGACGCGGCGACAAGGACATGGACACCGCCGCCCGGTACTTCGGGCTCTACGACACCGACGCCGAGGTCGCGGCCGACGAGGCCCACACCGCCGAGATCGAGGGGGACGCCAAGTGAGCGGCAACATCAACCTGCTGTCGGACACCCTCGCCGCCGCGAAGGCCGAGGACCGTGCCGCGCTGATCGCCTACCTCCCGGCCGGGTTCCCCACCGTGGACGGCGGCATCGAGGCGATCAAGGCCGCCTTCGACGGCGGCGCCGACGTCGTCGAGGTCGGCCTGCCGCACAGCGACCCGGTGCTCGACGGCCCGGTCATCCAGACCGCCGACGACATCGCCCTGCGCGGCGGGGTGCGGATCGCGGACGTCATGCGCACGGTCAAGGAGGCCCACGCGGCCACCGGCAAGCCGGTGCTCGTGATGACCTACTGGAACCCCATCGACCGCTACGGCGTCGAGCGGTTCACCGCCGAGCTGGCCGAGGCGGGCGGCGCGGGCTGCATCCTGCCCGACCTGCCCGTGCAGGAGGCCGCGCTGTGGCGCGAGCACGCCGAGAAGCACGGTCTCGCCACCGTCTTCGTCGTCGCCCCCAGCAGCCGGGACGCCCGGCTCGCCGAGATCACCGCCGCGGGCAGCGGCTTCGTCTACGCGGCCTCGCTGATGGGCGTCACCGGCACCCGTGAGTCCGTGGGCGCGCAGGCCGAGGATCTGGTGACGCGCACCCGCGCCACCCGCTCGGACCTGCCCGTCTGTGTCGGCCTCGGCGTCTCCGACGCGGCCCAGGCCGCCGAGGTGGCCGCCTTCGCCGACGGCGTCATCGTCGGCTCGGCCTTCGTCAAGCGCATGCTGGACGCCCCCGACGACGCCTCCGGAGTCGACGCGGTCCGTGCGCTCGCCGCCGACCTGGCGAAGGGTGTCCGCCGGGCCGCCTGACCTCGGTCGCTCCACGTCACTCGAACGGGTGGACCTCCGGCCGGGGAGGCGCATTGCGCCTCCCCGGTTCGTTCAGGGGGTGTGAGCGAGAACAACCGTGACGGAAACAACGCCCGCCGGCGCCTGGCCGCCGAGCGCGAGAAGCAGAAGTCCGCGGAGAAGCGCCGGCGCGCGCTGATCGTCGGCGTCAGTGTCGTCGGTGTGCTGGGCCTCGCCGCGGTGATCGGGGTCATCGCGGCCAACGCGGGCAAGGACAAGGGCAGCAAGAACGCGGGCCCGGTCGTGGCCCCCTCCGGCGCCCAGGGCAAGGACAGCCTGGCGATCCCGGTCGGCAAGGAGGGCGCCAAGTCCACGCTCACCGTCTGGGAGGACTTCCGCTGCCCCGCCTGCCAGTCCTTCGAGACGCGGTACCGCTCCACGCTGCACGAGCTGACCGACGCGGGCAAGCTCCAGGTCGAGTACCACCTGGTCCGGCTGATCGACGGCAACATGGGCGGCACCGGCTCGCTGCACTCGGCCAACGCGGCGGCCTGCGCCCAGGACGCCGGGAAGTTCCGCGACTTCCACGACGTGCTGTACGAGAACCAGCCTCCGGAGACCGACGACGCCTTCGCGGACAACGGCAAGCTGATCGACCTCGCGGGCAAGGTCAAGGGCCTCGACACGCCCACGTTCCGCAAGTGTGTGAACGACGGCACCCACAACAGTTGGGTGGACCGCTCCCAGCAGGCGTTCGCCTCCGGCGGCTTCGGCGGCACGCCGACCGTCCTGTTCGGCGGCAAGAACATCTACCAGGACCAGTCCATGACCCCCGAGAAGCTCAAGGAGATGGTGGAGAGCGCCGACCGCGGGTGAGGGGGTTTTCTCACCTCCCCGTTATGGACCCGTAGCCCGGCCGCACGGCGACCGCGTGGCCCGGCACGGTAGCGTCGGTCCTGCCATGGAACTTGCCTACATTCCCAGTCCGTCGCGCGGGGTGCTGTACCTCGGCCCCATCCCGCTGCGCGGTTACGCCTTCTGCATCATCATCGGTGTCTTCGTCGCCGTCTGGCTCGGCAACAAGCGCTGGATCGCGCGGGGCGGCCGTCCCGGCACGGTCGCCGACATCGCGGTGTGGGCCGTGCCCTTCGGCCTCGTCGGCGGCCGGCTCTACCACGTGATCACGGACTACGAGCTGTACTTCAGTCCGGGCCGCGACTGGGTGGACGCCTTCAAGGTGTGGGAGGGCGGCCTGGGCATCTGGGGCGCCATCGCGCTCGGCGCGCTCGGTGCCTGGATCGGCGCCCGCCGCCGGGGCGTGGCCATGCCCGCCTACGCCGACGCCGTCGCTCCCGGCATCGCCTTCGCGCAGGCCATCGGCCGCTGGGGCAACTGGTTCAACCAGGAGCTGTACGGCCACGAGACCCACCTGCCCTGGGCCCTGCACATCACCTCCTCCGAGGGTGGCCGGGTACCGGGCTACTACCACCCGACCTTCCTCTACGAGTCGCTGTGGTGCGTGGGCGTCGGGTTCCTGGTCATCTGGGCCGACCGCCGCTTCAAGCTGGGCCACGGCCGCGCCTTCGCGCTGTACGTCGCCGCGTACTGCACGGGCCGCGCGTGGATCGAGTACATGCGGGTGGACGACGCCCACCACATCCTGGGTGTCCGGCTGAACGTCTGGACCGCCGTCGTGGTGTTCCTGCTCGCCGTGACCTACCTGGTGCTCTCCGCCCGGCGCCGGCCGGGCCGGGAGACGGTGGTCGAGCCGGGTGCCTCCGACGATCCGGGCGACGGCGAGGTTGAGGCGGACGCCGGTGACGGGGAGGCCGGGGCCGAGACCAAGCCCGTAAGCAAGGACGAGGCGAAGGTCGATGTGACCAAGCCCGAGAAGGCCGAGAAGGCCGAGAAGGCTGAACCCGCGACCGCGGCCGAGCCCGACGCCGAGGCCGGGATCAAGGACACCGCAGACTCCGGCAAGAAGGGCTGATCTCAGCCCCGCACGCACGCCGAAGGGCGCCCGGAACCCCACCGGGCGCCCTTCGGCGTGTTCATGAGCCGCCGGCCATCGACAGGATGCGCTGGGCCTGCGCCACCGCCGCCGCGTCGATGAAGCGGCCGTCCGGGAGGGCGAGGGCGCCCTGCTCGGCGGCCGCCGCCTTCAGTACCGTCTCCGCCTCCGCGACCTCCTCCGGAGTGGGAAGGTAGGCCCGCGCGATCACCGGGAGCTGGCGGGGATGGATCGCCGCGCGGCCCATGAAGCCGAGGGCGCGGCCGTGGGCGCAGGACGCGGCGAGCCCGTCCAGGTCCCGTACGTCGGGATGCACCGACTGGGGCGGCGGGGCCAGGCCGGCCGCGCGGGCGGCCACCACCACCCGTGAGCGGCACCAGTCCAGCCCCGCGTCGGCGCGTACCCCGAGGTCGGAGCGGAGGTCGGCCTCGCCGAGGGAGAGGCCGCGCAGGGAGGGATGAGCGGTGGCGATGGCGTAGGCGTGCTCGATGCCGAGGGCGGACTCCAGCAGCGCGTACAGCGGGAGCGCGGTCGCCCCGGCGGTACGGCGGATCTGCTCGGGCACGGCCACCTTGGGCAGCCGCAGCCCGGAGGCGCCCGGCAGGTCGGCCAGGGCGGCGAGGTCGGCCGCCGCCCAGGGGCCTTCGGGGCCGTTGAGGCGGACGTGGACCGGGACCGGCTGGGGGTCGGCGAGCCGCTCGGCGGTGGCCGCGCGGGCGTACTCCTTGCGGTCCGGGGCGACCGCGTCCTCCAGGTCGATCACCACCACGTCGGCGCCCGCAGCCAGCGCCTTGTCGACCACGTGCGGCCGGTCGCCGGGGACGTACAGCCAGGTCAGCGGGGTCACAGCGCCCCCTCCTCGCGCAGCGCGCCGATCTCGGCCGGGCCGAGGCCCAGCTCGGTGAGGACCGCGTCGGTGTCGGCGCCGTGTCCGCGCCCGGCCCAGCGGATCGCGCCGGGGGTCGCGGAGAGCCGGAAGAGCACGTTCTGCATGCGCAGCGGGCCGAGGTCCGGGTCGGCCACGGTGGTGACGGTGTCCAGCGCCAGGTACTGCGGGTCCTCGAACACGTCCCGTACGTCCTGCACCGGGGCGATGGCCGCCTCCGCCTTCTCGAAGGCGGCCAGCACCTCGTCGCGAGGGCGGGCGGCGATCCAGTTCCCGACCGCCTCGTCCAGTTCGTCGGCGTGCGCGGCCCGCTGCACCCCGGTGGCGAACCAGGGCTCGTCGGTCAGCTCCGGGCGGCCCACCAGGCGCATCACCCGTTCCGCCACCGACTGCGCGGAGGTGGAGACCGCGACCCAGGAGCCGTCCAGGGTGCGGTAGGTGTTGCGCGGGGCGTTGTTCGCGGACCGGTTGCCGGTGCGCTCCTGGACGTAGCCGAGCTGGTCGTACCAGGTCGGCTGGGGGCCAAGCATGGCGAGCATCGGCTCGATGATCGCCATGTCCACCACCTGCCCGGCGCCGGTGCGCTGCCGGGCGGCCAGCGCGGTGAGCACGGCGTACGCGGTGGCCAGAGCGGCGACGGAGTCCGCGAGCCCGAAGGGCGGCAGGGTCGGGGGCGCCTCCGGCTCGCCGGTGAGGGCCGCGAAGCCGCTCATCGCCTCGGCCAGCGTGCCGAAGCCGGGCCGGTGCGCGTACGGGCCGAACTGCCCGAAGGCGGTGACTCGCGCGAGGACCAGCCGGGGGTTGGCCGCCGACAGCTCCGGCCAGCCCAGGTCCCACTTCTCCAGGGTGCCGGGGCGGAAGTTCTCGATCACCACGTCGGCGGTGGCGGCGAGCCTCAGCAGGGTGTCCCGGCCGCCGGGGCGGGACAGGTCCAGGGTGATGGTCCGCTTGTTGCGGCCGAGCATCTTCCACCACAGGCCGATGCCGTCCTTGGCCGGGCCGTGCCCGCGGGACGGGTCGGGCCGCAGCGGATGCTCGACCTTGATCACCTCGGCGCCGAAGTCACCGAGCATGGTGGCGGCCAGCGGACCGGCGAACAGGGTGGCCAGGTCCAGCACCCGCAGGCCGTCCAGCGGCGGGCGGGTGGCGTCGTCGGGGCGGTCGGCGCTCATGCGGTGTACTGCGCCTCGATCTCGGGGCGGTACGGCATCGAGGCCGACGCGCCTTCCCGCTGCACCGACAGCGCGGCCGCGGCCGCCGCCCAGGACAGCGCCTCCCGCAGCGGCTTCTCCTCGGCGACGGCGACCGCGTACGCCCCGGCGAAGGTGTCGCCCGCGCCGGTGGAGTCCACCGCGGCGACCTGGTGCGCCGGCACCGCGAGCGGCTCGGTGTCGCGCGACACGTACAGCACGCCCGCCTCGCCCAGGGTGAGCACCACCTCCGGCACCAGGTCGAGCAGGCCGACGGCCGCGTCGAGGGGGTCGGTGCGGCCGGTCAGGGTGACGGCCTCGTACTCGTTGGGGATCAGCACGTCGGTCACGCTCAGCAGCTCCTCGGGCAGCGGCTGGGCGGGGGAGGGGGTGAGCACCGTACGCACCCCGTGCCGCCGCGCCGCCTCCGCGCCCGCGATCACCGCCGGGAGCGGTACTTCGAGCTGGAGCAGCAGGGCGTCGGCGGAGGCGATCAGGCCCTCGTCGCCGGGGGAGAGGTGGTCGACGGTGCCGTTGGCGCCGGGGACGACGACGATGGCGTTGTTGCCCTCGTCGTCCACCACGATGTGCGCGGTGCCGGACGCGCCCTCGACCGTGCGCAGGAAGTCGGTGTCCACGCCGGAGTGTTCGAGGTTGTCGCGGAGCCGGACGCCGTACGCGTCGTTGCCGACCGCGCCGATCAGCGACACCGTGGCGCCCGCGCGGGCGGCGGCCATCGCCTGGTTGGCACCCTTGCCGCCGGGGATGGTGCGGAACTCCCGCCCGGTGACGGTCTCACCGCGCTGGGGAGCCCGGGCGACATAGGTGACGAGGTCCATGTTCGTGCTGCCGAGCACGACGATGTGGGTCATGGGCGGGTCGCCTCCAGGTGGGTGAGTCGGGCGAGGGTGTCGAAGCCGGTGCCGTCGAAGTCGGCGACCGTGGTGGCGAGCCGGTTCTTCAGCGGGGCCCGCCAGCGCTCGGGCAGCGCGTCGGGGGCGCCCGCGAGGAGGCCCGCGACGCAGCCGGCCGTGGCGCCGTTGGAGTCGGTGTCCCAGCCGCCCGACACCGCCCGGCAGACCGAGCCGGTGAAGTCGCCGTCGGCGTGGGTGAGCGCGGCGGCGATCAGGGCGGTGTTGGGCAGGGCGTGCACCCAGTGATGGGTGGAGCTGTACAGGGCGTGCAGTTCGTCCACCACGTGGTCGAAGTCGGCTTCCTCCTGCGCCAGTTGGACGGCGTGGGTCACGGCGCGGGCCAGCCGGGAGGCGGGCGGGACGACCGTGAGGCCGGTGCGCAGGCAGGCGTGCACGTCCTGGGTGCCGCTGGAGGCGGCGGCGATGACGGCGGCCGCGAACATCGCCGCGTGCACGCCGGTCGCCGTGTGGGTGAGGACCGCGTCCCGGTGTGCCTGAGCCGCGGCCGCCCCCGGATCGCCCGCGTTGGTCCAGCCGTGCACGTCGGCCCGGATCAGGGCGCCGATCCACTCCCGGAACGGATTGCGGAACCGGGCCGTGTGCGGGGGCTCGACCCCGGCGAGGAGATTACGCAGGGCGACGCGTTCGGAGGTGAAGGCGCGGCCGGGCGGGAGTTCGTCCAGCCAGAGCCGGGCCACGTCGTCGGTGGTGAAGGCGCGGCCGTGGCGACGCAGGAGGAGCAGGCCCAGCAGGGGGTAGTTGAGGTCGTCGTCCTCCGGCATGCCGTCGATGTTCTCGGCCAGCGAGGTGGGGGCGGAGCGGCGGTTCCAGGGGTGCCGGGCGAGCAGGTCCCCGGGCACACCCTTGGCGGTGAACCACGTGGTCAGCGGCCAGTTGCCGGCGGCGCGGGCCAGCTCACGGATGCCGTTCAGCGGGAGCTTCTCCACCGGCTTGCCGAGCAGGCAGCCGATGGCGCGGCCCAGCCAGGCGGCCTCCAGGGCGTCCGGAGCGGGGGCTGTACGCGCGACGGGGGAGGCGGGCCAGCCGGGGCACAGGGCCGTGATCCGGTCCAGCGCGGTCGGCTCCAGCTCCGCCGACTCGCTGGGCAGCTCGGCCAGTTCGTCCAGCAGGTCCTCGGCCAGCAGTCGCAGGTAGCGGGAGGCGGGCTCCGGCGAGGCTCCGGCGCGCTCGGGGGCGTCCGGGCCGCCCGCCGCACGCCAGCGCGCCTCGATGCGGGTGGCGTTGCGGCCGTCCAGGCGGGCCTGGCGCAGCTCGTGGCCGACCAGGTCCTCGGGCTGCACCCAGGTCAGTCGCAGCATGCCGGGCCTCCCAGTGCGGCGAACGCCCGCTCGTGCGCCCGGCGTCGCCCGGTGTCCCGTACGAAGACCTCGCGGGCGACCTCGGTCAGCTCGCGGGCCGGGGCCCACAGGTCCAGGCGGCTCGCCTCGGCGACCGTCTTCGCCCAGTCCTCGGGCACCGGCGAGCCGAGCGCGCCCGCGAGAGCGCCGGCCATGGTGGCGATCGAGTCGCAGTCCCGGCCGTAGTTGACCGCACCGAGTACCGCGTGCCGGAGGTCGCCGCCCGCGACCACCAACATGCCGAGTGCGACGGGGAGTTCCTCGATCGAGTGCAGCCGGGAGGGGCGGCGGGCGCCGAGCGAGGGGGCGCGGTAGTCGGGGCCGACCGTGTCGTACGGGGCGACCGCCTGGCGCAGCGGGAGCAGCGCCGATTCGAAGTCGCCGTGTGAGGCGGCCACTTCGCAGACCTTCTCGATGGCCTCGCGGGTGCCGTCCTTGGCCAGCTCCAGGCAGGCGGCCACCACCGAGTCAGGGGTGGCGCCCGGCGCGCAGGCGGCGGCCACGGCGGCCGCGAACACCCCGGCCGCCTCACGTCCGTACGACGACTGGTGGGCGCCGGCCACGTCCAGCGCCTCGGCGTACGCGCCCGCCGGGTTGGCCGCGTTGACCAGGCCGACCGGCGCCATGTACATCGCCGCCCCGCAGTTGACGATGTTGCCGGTGCCCGCCTCGCGCGGGTCCACGTGCCCGTACGCGATCCGGGCCACCAGCCACTTCTCCGCGAGGAAGATTCGCTGCAGCGGCAGCGCCTCCGCCTCCAGCTCGGGAATCCAGCGCGGCTCGGTCATCAGGTCCGGCACCAGGTGCTCCGCGACGGCGTACGCGTCGAGGTGGTCCCGGACGCGGGCGTAGACCCGGATCAGTGCGTGCGTCATCAGGGTGTCGTCGGTGACGTGCCCGTCGCCCTTGTGGTACGGCGCGATCGGGCGCGCGGTGCGCCAGTCGTCGCCGTTCCAGGGACCGACGATCCCGTGCACCCGGCCGCCGTGGCGCTCGACGATCTGGTCGGGGCTGTAGCCCTCGACCGGGCCGCCGAGGGCGTCCCCCACGGCGGCCCCGAGCAGGGCGCCGGTGATCCGCTCGTCCAGACCGATCGCACCGGAATTTGAGATTTCATCACTTTTCGGCGTCATGCCCGCATCATCCCCCTGGCCGGGTCGGTTGGGCGGCTTCCAGCAGCCCGGCGAGTTCCACCAGATCGGTGCCGGTCAGCCGGGGCAGCGCACAGCCGGAGAGGGTCCGGCAGGAGTGCCGCCACGCCTCCGGGACGCAATCCCCGCCGCCCAGCGCTCCGCAGAGCGCCCCGGCGAGCGCGGGCGCGGAGTCCGCGACCCGGGAGAGGCAGGCGGCGGCCGGCACCGTTTCCGCGATCCGCCCGGCCGCCGCGAGGGTCAGAGCCAGCGCCACCGGGACGGTCTCGGCGGCGGCGATGCCGTAGCTGTAGACGTGGTCCACGATCTGGTGCTCCAGCAGCGGGACCAGGGCGAACGCGGTGTCGGTGGCGGTCACCAGGGCCAGCGCGTGCCGGGCGTTGCGGCCGATCTCGGTGCCCTCGGGCAGCTCGTCCAGCGCGGCCGCCACACACGCGTCCGCGCCCGCGCCGGACAGGGCGGTGGCCAGCGCCGCCGCCATCGCCCGCGCGCCGTGCACCCCGTCGCCGTCCTGGGTGTAGCGGGCGTCGAACTCCGCCAGGTCGGCGGCGCGCACCGGGTCGCCGGGGTGGGCGACGGCCAGCACGCAGGCGCGTACGCAGGCCGCGTCGTCGAAGTAGTGCGGGTTGTCGTGGCCGGTGGCGGGCGGGCGCAGCCCGGCGGCGAGGTTGCCGAGGCCGGCGCGGACCGAGATGCGGGCGCGCAGGGGGAGTACGGCCGACTCGATCTCCGGCGCCCGCTCGGCCGCCGCGGCGACCTCGGAGGCCACGGCGCTCCAGGTCAGGTCGATGGCGGCGCGTATCCGGCGGTCCCGGCTCAGGTCGCCGAGCACGTCGTCCCCGGCCCGCAGTACGGCCTCCGCCGCGAACGCCGCCCACTCCGCGTCGTCGGAGGGGCCGAGGCGCAGCGGTTCCGGGGGCTGGTTCAGCGCGATGGGCACCGGCAGCGTGGTGGTGGCGTTCTGTTCGGCGAAGGTGTCCAGCTCGCGGGTCAGCCGCCGCGTCCACTCCGGCATCCGGGCGGCCCGGTGCCGGGCGGCGGGCCAGCCCGCAGCGTCCCCGGCGGCGAGCCCGAGCAGCAGCCCCTCGATCCGCCGGGTCACGACTGGGCCTCCGTGTCCGCGTTCCGCGCGACCGCGGCGCGGGGGAACGGTGTCTCCACGACACTGGCCACCAGGGTGAGCGGCGGCTCCACGGCCGGCCGCAGCCCGTCCGGCAACAGGTCCGGCAGCACCACCCCCTCGCCCCACTTGCCGCCCTCTTCCGGGGTCAGCAGCTCGGCCACGTCGAGAATGTGGTGGCCCGACATGGCGGGCAGACACCTGCCGCGCGCCGGACCAATGGCGGCGGCCCACAGGCCGGGGATGGCGGCGACCCCGTTGGTCGCACCGGCCAGGGCGCCCGCGACCGCCGCCGTGGTGTCGGCGTCCCGGCCCATGTTGACGGCCGTCAGCACCGCTTCCCGGAAGTCCCCGTCGGCCGCCGCGTACGCGCCGAAGGCGAGGGCGACCGCCTCGGGGGCCAGATCGGTCCACGGGTAGCCGCCGATGACCACCGCCGTGCGGACCGCGCGCTCGCCCCGGTGGGCGACGGCCACCGCCCGGCGCAGCGAGCGGGCGGTCCAGGAGTCGTCCGGTACGACGGCCAGCGCGGCGGCGATCACCACGGCCGGTTCCGCGCCCGCCATGGCGGTGGCCACCCCGGCCGCGACCGCCTGCCCGCCGTAGATGCCCTCGCCCTCGTGGCTGACCGAGCCGTCGATCGCCACCAGCCGCGCCGCTTCGGCGGGCCGCCCCGCCGCGAACACCCCGAACGGCGCCGCCCGCATCGCCAGCCCGTCGCTCCAGGCGTGCCGGTGCTGGGCCGAGATGGGCGCCGCCAGCCCCCGGCGCAGGTTCTCCAGCGTGCCCCGCTCGCTGAACCCCGCCCCCCGGAAGGGCCCCTCGGCCCGGTCGGCGATCCACTGGTGCCAGGCCGCCTCCACATGGGCCGGGGTGAGCGCGGAGCCGTGCCGGGCGAGCAGCAGCCCGGAGAAGATCGCGTACTCGGTGTCGTCGGTGCCGCACGGCCGGTCGGTGACGTACCCGGTGATGCGGCCCCAGCGGGCGCGGATCTCGGAGGGCTTCAGGTTCTCGGCGGGGGCGCCCAGCGCGTCGCCCACGGCCAGGCCGAGCAGCGCGCCGCGCGCCCGCTCGCGGAGTCCGGGTCCGGTGGGGGCGGGCAGTGGGGAAGCGGGTGCGTTCGATGCCATGGGCGGGACCCTCCTTCGCCAGGACCGCGTGGCCCTTTGCGGATGTGTCCCACCCGAGGGGCGGTGCCCTAGCCTCCGGGCCGCCGCCATCACCCGCTCGGTACCGGGAAATCCCCGCCCTGGATGCCTGAGCTGGGAGGACGCCGGAGGTTAGCCCAGCCTGGCCTTGCTGGCGGCGGGGCGGGAATCACCGTAGATTGGCGGTCGTTCGAAAAGTAGAATCAGTCCAAAGTTAGCTTTGGCTCAGCTTACCGGGGGTCCTCATGGCCGTCATCGAGACCGGGGCCGCGCTGCACGAGGCGCACCGCGACAACCACACGCACCGTGATGTCAACGGCGGCTGGCTACGGCCCGCCGTGTTCGGCGCGATGGACGGCCTGGTCTCCAATCTCGCCCTGATGACCGGTGTCGCGGGCGGCTCGGTGGGCCATCAGACGATCGTGATCACCGGCCTCGCCGGGCTCGCGGCCGGCGCCTTCTCGATGGCGGCCGGTGAGTACACCTCCGTCGCCTCGCAGGCCGAACTCGTCCAGGCCGAGCTGGACGTCGAGCGCCGTGAGCTGCGCAGGCATCCGCAGGCCGAGGAGGCCGAGCTGGCCGCGCTGTACGCCTCCCGAGGTGTCGAGCCCGACCTTGCCCGCGAGGTGGCCCGGCAGCTCTCGAAGGACCCCGAGCAGGCGCTGGAGATACACGCCCGCGAAGAGCTGGGCGTGGACCCCGACGACCTGCCCTCCCCGCTGACCGCCGCCGTCTCCTCCTTCGGCTCCTTCGCGCTGGGCGCCCTGCTGCCGGTGCTGCCCTATCTGCTGGGCGCGACCGCGCTGTGGCCCGCCGTGCTGCTGGCACTCGCCGGACTGTTCGGCTGCGGCGCGGTGGTGGCCCGGGTGACCGCCCGCAGTTGGTGGTTCAGCGGACTGCGCCAGCTCGCGCTCGGCGGTGCGGCGGCGGGTGTCACCTTCGCGCTGGGCACCCTGTTCGACACGGCTGTGAGCTGAGAGACCCTGGACATATGCCGGGGGCCGCATAAATAATTGTTACTCGCGGGTTTCGCACGCTTGACCGTCGGGCATGAGCCGTAAGCACTGCGGGCAACGGCGCCCGCGGTGCACTCGCGGGACGGGCGACGACGCCTCTTCCGCCCCCTGGGTCCGACCGGTCACCACTCGTCCGGCCCAGTCGCAGAACCCCGCTCGAAACAGCAGTGAAACCCCGCTTTTCCAGCCGCCCGGAGCGGCGCCCGCCGTACCCCACGGCACCCCGCCGCGCCCCCTGTGGCGTCCGCATGGTGGAACGGAGTATCCGGTTCCCGACAAGCGTTCCATCATGTAACCTGCACGAAATTTCGCACCAGCAGAGGGCCAGCGTCGTCCCTCGGCACCTGCCACACGCCACTGACGACGACGGGAGAGCCGATGCGTACGACGCGCCAGCCGTCCCCGCACTCCGTGACCGACCGCGCTTGGTCCTTCATGGATGCCCGCCCTGCCGCGCAGGGCATGTACGACCCCCGCGACGAGCACGACGCCTGCGGCGTCGGCTTCGTGGCCACCCTCACCGGTGAGGCGAGCCATGCGCTGGTCGAGCAGGCGCTGACCGTACTGCGCAATCTCGAACACCGCGGCGCGACCGGCTCCGAGCCCGACTCCGGTGACGGCGCCGGCATCCTCTCCCAGGTGCCCGACGCGTTCTTCCGTGAGGTGGCCGGATTCGACCTCCCGGCCGCCGGTTCCTACGCCGCCGGCATCGCCTTCCTGCCCGAGGACGGCATCACCGACGTCGTCTCACGGATCGAGACGATCGCCGCCGAGGAGGGCCTCACCGTCCTTGGCTGGCGCGAGGTCCCGGTCGCCCCCGAACTGCTCGGCGCGACCGCCCGCTCGACCATGCCTGCCTTCCGTCAGCTCTTCGTCTCCGACGGGGTCAGCGAGGGCATCGCGCTGGACCGCAAGGCGTTCGTGGTGCGCAAGCGCGCCGAGCGGGAGGCCGGGGTCTACTTCCCGTCCCTGTCCGCCCGGACGATCGTCTACAAGGGCATGCTGACCACCGGCCAGCTCGAACCCTTCTTCCCGGACCTGTCCGACCGCCGGTTCGCCTCCGCGATCGCGCTGGTGCACTCCCGCTTCTCCACGAACACCTTCCCGTCGTGGCCGCTGGCGCACCCGTACCGCTTCGTCGCCCACAACGGCGAGATCAACACCGTCAAGGGCAACCGCAACTGGATGCACGCCCGCGAGTCCCAGCTCGCGTCGGACCTGTTCGGCACCGACGACAACCTCGCGCGCACCTTCCCGGTCTGTACGCCGGACGCCTCCGACTCGGCGTCCTTCGACGAAGTGCTGGAACTGCTCCACCTCGGCGGGCGCTCGCTGCCGCACGCGGTGCTGATGATGATCCCGGAGGCGTGGGAGAACCACGCCACCATGACCCTGAAGGACGCCGACCGCCGGGCCTTCTACCAGTTCCACTCCACGATGATGGAGCCCTGGGACGGCCCCGCCTGCGTCACCTTCACCGACGGCACCCAGGTCGGCGCCGTGCTCGACCGCAACGGCCTGCGCCCCGGCCGCTACTGGGTCACCGACGACGGCCTGGTCGTCCTCGGCTCCGAGGTCGGCGTCCTCGACATCGACCCCGCCAAGGTCGTCCGCAAGGGCCGCCTGCAGCCCGGCCGCATGTTCCTGGTGGACACCGCAGAGCGCCGCATCATCGAGGACGACGAGATCAAGGCGTCCCTCGCCACCGAGCGGCCCTACGCCGAGTGGCTGGAGGCCGGGGAGATCGAGCTGAGCGACCTGCCCGAGCGCGAGCACATCGTGCACACCCACGCCTCCGTCACCCGCCGCCAGCAGACCTTCGGCTACACCGAGGAAGAGCTCCGCGTCATCCTCGCCCCGATGGCCAAGGCCGGCGCCGAGCCCATCGGCTCCATGGGCACCGACAGCCCCATCGCGGCCCTCTCCGAGCGCCCCCGGCTGCTGTTCGACTACTTCACCCAGCTCTTCGCCCAGGTCACCAACCCGCCGCTGGACGCCATCCGCGAGGAACTGGTCACCTCCCTGCGCTCCTCGCTGGGCCCCCAGGGCAACCTGCTCGACCCCACCGCGGCCTCCTGCCGTTCCGTCGTGCTGCCCTTCCCGGTGATCGACAACGACGAGCTGGCCAAGCTCATCCACATCAACGCCGACGGCGACATGCCCGGCTTCAAGGCCGCCACCCTCTCCGGCCTGTACCGGGTCTCCGGCGGCGGCGACTCGCTGGCCGCGCGCATCGAGGAGATCTGCGCCGAGGCCGACGCCGCCATCGACAACGGCGCCCGGCTCATCGTGCTCTCCGACCGGCACTCCGACGCCGAGCACGCCCCGATCCCCTCGCTGCTGCTCACCGCCGCGGTCCACCACCACCTGATCCGCACCAAGGAGCGCACGCACGTCGGCCTGCTGGTCGAGGCCGGTGACGTGCGCGAGGTCCACCACGTCGCCCTGCTGATCGGCTACGGCGCCGCCGCGGTCAACCCCTACCTGGCGATGGAGTCCGTCGAGGACCTGGTCCGCGCGGGCACCTTCCTGCCCGGCATGGAGCCCGAGCAGGCCATCCGCAACCTGATCTACGCCCTCGGCAAGGGCGTGCTGAAGGTGATGTCCAAGATGGGCATCTCCACCGTCGCCTCCTACCGCGGCGCCCAGGTCTTCGAGGCCGTCGGCCTGGACGACGCCTTCGTGGAGAAGTACTTCGTCGGCACCACCACCAAGATCGGCGGCGTCGGCATCGACGTCATCGCCCGCGAGGTCGCCGCCCGGCACGCCAAGGCGTACCCGGCCAGCGGCATCGCGCCCGCCCACCGCACGCTCGACATCGGCGGCGAGTACCAGTGGCGCCGCGAGGGCGAGCCGCACCTGTTCGACCCGGAGACGGTCTTCCGTCTCCAGCACTCCACCCGTTCCGGCCGCTTCGACATCTTCAAGAAGTACACCGACCGGGTGAACGAGCAGTCCGAGCGCCTGATGACGCTGCGCGGCCTGTTCGGCTTCGACTCCGGCCGCGCCCCGATCCCGGTGGACGAGGTCGAGCCGGTCTCCGAGATCGTCAAGCGCTTCTCCACCGGCGCCATGTCGTACGGCTCCATCTCCCAGGAGGCGCACGAGACCCTCGCCATCGCCATGAACCAGTTGGGCGGCAAGTCCAACACCGGTGAGGGCGGCGAGGACCCGGAGCGGCTGTACGACCCGGCCCGGCGCAGCGCCATCAAGCAGGTCGCCTCCGGCCGCTTCGGCGTCACCTCCGAGTACCTGGTCAACGCCGACGACATCCAGATCAAGATGGCCCAGGGCGCCAAGCCCGGCGAGGGCGGCCAGCTCCCCGGCCACAAGGTGTACCCGTGGGTCGCCAAGACCCGGCACTCCACGCCCGGCGTCGGACTGATCTCCCCGCCGCCGCACCACGACATCTACTCCATCGAGGACCTCGCCCAGCTCATCCACGACCTGAAGAACGCCAACCCCTCGGCCCGCATCCACGTGAAGCTGGTCTCCGAGGTCGGCGTCGGCACGGTCGCGGCCGGGGTGTCCAAGGCGCACGCCGACGTGGTGCTGGTCTCCGGCCACGACGGCGGCACCGGCGCCTCCCCGCTCACCTCGCTCAAGCACGCGGGCGGCCCCTGGGAGCTGGGCCTCGCCGAGACCCAGCAGACCCTGCTGCTCAACGGGCTGCGCGACCGGATCGTCGTCCAGACCGACGGCCAGCTCAAGACCGGCCGGGACGTGGTCATCGCCGCGCTGCTGGGCGCCGAGGAGTTCGGCTTCGCCACCGCGCCCCTGGTGGTCTCCGGCTGCGTGATGATGCGCGTCTGCCACCTGGACACCTGCCCGGTCGGCATCGCCACCCAGAACCCGGTGCTGCGTGAGCGCTTCGAGGGCAAGGCCGAGTACGTCGTCAACTTCTTCCGGTTCATCGCCGAAGAGGTCCGCGAACTCCTGGCCGAGCTGGGCTTCCGCTCCATCGAGGAGGCCGTCGGCCACGCCGAGGTGCTCGACGTGGAGCGCGCGGTCGACCACTGGAAGGCCCAGGGTCTCGACCTGGCGCCGCTGTTCCACGTGCCCGAGCTGGCCGAGGGCGCGGTCCGCCACCAGGTGGTCTCCCAGGACCACGGGCTGGAGAAGGCGCTCGACAACGAGCTGATCAGGCTCGCCGCCGACGCGCTGGCCGCCACCGACGCCACCGAGGCGCACCCGGTGCGCGCCCAGGTCGCCATCCGCAACATCAACCGCACGGTCGGCACCATGCTCGGCCACGAGGTGACGCGGAAGTTCGGCGGCGCGGGCCTGCCCGACGACACCATCGACATCACCTTCACCGGCTCGGCCGGCCAGTCCTTCGGCGCCTTCCTGCCGCGCGGAGTCACGCTCCGCCTGGAGGGCGACGCCAACGACTACGTCGGCAAGGGCCTCTCCGGCGGCCGGATCGTGGTCCGCCCCGACCGGGCGGCCGACCACCTCGCCGAGTACTCGACCATCGCGGGCAACACCATCGGCTACGGCGCCACCGGCGGCGAGCTGTTCCTGCGCGGCCGTACCGGCGAGCGGTTCTGCGTCCGCAACTCCGGGGCCCTGGTGGTCTCCGAGGGCGTCGGCGACCACGGTTGCGAGTACATGACCGGCGGTCACGCGGTCGTCCTCGGCCCGACCGGCCGCAACTTCGCGGCGGGCATGTCCGGCGGCATCGCGTACGTCATCGACCTCGACCCGGACAACGTCAACGCGGGCAACGCGAACGCGGTCGAGCCGCTGGACGACGCCGACCGGACCTGGCTGCACGACGTGGTGCGCCGGCATGCCGAGGAGACCGGGTCCACGGTCGCGGAGAAGCTCCTCGCGGACTGGGACCGGTCCGTGGAGCGCTTCAGCAGGATCATCCCCAGCACGTACAAGGCAGTGCTCGCCGCCAAGGACGCCGCCGAGCGAGCCGGTCTCTCCGAGACCGAGATCACCGAGAAGATGATGGAGGCGGCGACCAATGGCTGATCCCAAGGGCTTTCTGAACCACGGCCGCGAGGTCGCCCGGACCCGTCCCGTCGACGAGCGCGTCAAGGACTGGAACGAGGTCTACGTCCCCGGCGCCCTGCTGCCGATCATCGGCAAGCAGGCCAGCCGGTGCATGGACTGCGGCATCCCGTTCTGCCACAACGGCTGTCCGCTCGGGAACCTGATCCCGGAGTGGAACGACTACGCCTACCGGCAGGACTGGGCGGCCGCCTCCGAGCGGCTGCACGCGACCAACAACTTCCCCGAGTTCACCGGGCGGCTCTGCCCCGCGCCCTGCGAGTCGGCCTGTGTGCTGGGCATCAACCAGCAGCCGGTCACCATCAAGAACGTCGAGGTCTCGATCATCGACCAGGCGTGGGAGACCGGGGACGTGGCCCCGCGCATCCCGGAGCGGCTGTCCGGCAAGACGGTCGCGGTCATCGGCTCCGGCCCGGCCGGGCTCGCCGCCGCCCAGCAGCTCACCCGCGCCGGCCACACGGTCGCCGTCTACGAGCGCGCCGACCGCGTCGGCGGCCTGCTGCGGTACGGCATCCCCGAGTTCAAGATGGAGAAGCGGCACATCAACCGCCGTATCGAGCAGATGCGCGCGGAGGGCACCCGGTTCCGCACCGGCGTGGAGATCGGCCGCGACCTCAAGGCCGGCGACCTGAAGAAGCGGTACGACGCGGTCGTCATCGCCGCCGGTTCCACCACCGCCCGCGACCTGCCGGTCCCCGGCCGCGAGCTGACCGGCATCTACCAGGCGATGGAGTACCTGCCGCTGTCCAACAAGGTCCAGGAGGGCGACTACGTCGCCCCGCCGATCACGGCCGAGGGCAAGCACGTCGTGGTCATCGGCGGCGGCGACACCGGCGCCGACTGCGTGGGCACCGCCCACCGCCAGGGCGCGGCCTCCGTCACCCAGTTGGAGATCATGCCCCGCCCGAACGACGCGCGGCACCCGCTGAACCAGCCCTGGCCGACCTTCCCCATGCTGTACAAGGTCACCAGCGCCCACGAGGAGGGCGGCGAGCGGGTCTACGCCGTCTCCACCACCCACTTCGAGGGCGACGAGGACGGCAACGTCCAGGCGCTGCACCTGGCCGAGGTCGAGTTCATCGACGGCAAGCTGACCCCCAAGCCGGGCAGCGAGCGGAAGATCCCGGCCCAACTGGTCACCCTGGCCATGGGCTTCACCGGCACCGACCGGGAGAACGGCCTGGTCGACCAGTTCGGCCTGGAGCTGGACGAGCGGGGCAACATCGCCCGCGACGCCGACTTCCAGACCAACGTTCCCGGTGTCTTCGTCGCCGGTGACGCGGGCCGGGGCCAGTCCCTGATCGTGTGGGCCATCGCCGAGGGCCGCTCCGCCGCCCGCGGGGTGGACCGCCACCTCACCGGTGCGAGCGAACTGCCCGCCCCGATCCGCCCCACCGACCGCGCCCTGGCGGTCTGACACCCTCACACCCGGTGTGCCGTACAACGGCGTACGGAACATCAGACGGCGCCTGCCCGACAGTCCCCGACCGGACGCCCGGGCAGGCGCCGCCGCCTTCTCAGACGGTCCCGCTGGTGAGCGTGGCCACCTTCACCGCCGCCAGCCCCAGCAGCAGCACCAGCAGCCCCGCGCACGCGGCCCACTGGATCAGGGTGCGGCGGTCGCCGCGCGGGGCGTAGGCGAAGGCGAGGGTGACCACGGCGCCCGCGAGCAGGCCGCCCAGGTGGCCCTGCCAGGAGGTTGCGAAGGCCGAGATCACCAGCCACAGCAGCAGGCCCGTCATGTACTGGTTGACCGACCGCATGTCGTAGCCGAGGCGGCGCCCCATCACCCAGTACGCGGCGCCCAGGCCGAACACCGCGCCAGAGGCGCCCACCGTCGGCACGTCCGGCGCGATCAGCAGCACCAGGACCGAGCCGCCGAGCGCCGAGAGCAGATACAGCGCGAGATAGCGGGCCCGGCCGAGCTGGGTCTCCACCACCCGGCCGACGTTCACCAGCGCCACCATGTTCAGCACGATGTGCACCACCCCGATCCCGTCGTCCGGCGGCATGTGCAGGAACGCGCCGGTCAGCAGCCGCTCCCACTGCCCGCCCACCACCCCCTCCGGGGCCAGCACCGGGTCGTACGGGTACTGCCACAGGTAGTGGACGCCGTTCGGGGCGACCAGGCCCGCGCCCAGCATCCCGAACCGGTCCACGACCGAGGGCCGGGCCAGCTCGGCGAGGTAGGCGAGCACGTTCAACGCCACCAGCACCCACGTGACCAGCGGAAACGTGCTGATCCGGCCGCCGAACGCGGTCCGCGCCTGCCGTATCGAGCGGGCGCCCTCCTGCACGCACTCCACGCACTGGTGGCCGACAGACGCCTCGCGCATGCAGTCCGGGCAGATGTAACGGTCGCAGCGGGTGCAGCGGACGTGCGACTCCACCTTGGGATGACGGAAGCACGTGGTCACGGCGGACTCGGCGGTCACGGCCGGCTCCTTCGAAGAAAGGGTGTTCGGGACGAGCCGGTGGGGACGGCGCCGAACAAAATATCGGATCACCGCACGACCGCCGCGCCCCAGGCTGTGATCACCTGATTTCCCGACGCCGCGTCACCGCCCCGCCCACCCCGCACTCGTGCGGATGAACGCACCGGCGAGGCTCGTTCCGCAGGTCAGGGGGCGTGCTGATGATGTCCCGGAGCGCCGCGCCAATCGCAGTCACCCAGCCCGCACTTGACGGGCTGCTGCGCCGTGCGCGGGTCCGGAAGGAGCCGGCCTTGTCCGAGCAGATGGAGCAGGCGGAGCGCGGCGTCGGGGAGTTCACCCTCACCGGCCCGCTGACCACCGCGCCCCCGGCCGGGTACACCGCACCGGAGCCCGACGAGAAGTGGCCGCTCCGAGGCGGCTTCGCCCACGTCTACTACGGCGACGGCAACCAGGGCATCGTCCGCCCGGTGATCATGGCCGACGGCTTCAACCTCGGCAAGAGCGACCTCGTCTGGCTGTACGCGGGCCTCGACCGCGACCACCCCTTCCTGACCGAGCTGCGCCGCCGGGGCCGCGACGTCATCCTGGTCGGCTTCGACGAGCGCAGCGCCTCGATCCTCGACAACGCCCGGACCGTCACCGAGGCCGTGACGCGGACCCGCGCCGAACAGCTCGGCGAGGCACCGCTGATGGCGGGCGGCTTCAGCATGGGCGGTCTCGTCACCCGCTACGCGCTCGCCAAGATGGAGCACGAGCACACGGACCACCGCGTCGGCGTGTACTTCTCCTTCGACACCCCGCACCGCGGCGCCTACATCCCCATCGGCCTCCAGGCGTTCGCGCACTTCATCCCGGTGCCCAACAACTTCGCCCGGCAGATGAACAGCCCGGCCGCCCGCCAGATGCTCTGGCGTCACTACGACGCGATGACCGGCCAGAACGGCATCGCCCCCGAGCGCCGCGAGTTCCTGGAGAACCTGGCCCGGGTCGGCGAATGGCCGCGCATCCCGCGCCTGCTGGCTCTCGCCAACGGCCGGGGCGACGGCAGCGGCATCGCCGTACCGCCCGGCGAGACCGTACTGAAGTCGGAGCGGGTCTACCCCGGCACCACCTTCTACGCCCAGGCCCAGGGCCGCGAGGTCACCGTCGCCGAGCTGAAGCGCCGCTTCCCCGCGTCCGAGAAGACCATCACCACCGGCGACCTCCCCGAGATGGACGGCGCCCCCGGTGGCACCCTGCGCTCCTACGGCATCCTCGCCGACGCGCTGAAGAAGGTCGGTGCCCAGGTCGACCTGCGGCACGAGGAGATCTGCTTCGTGCCCACGGTCAGCGCGGTCGCCCTCCGCGACCTGGACCAGCAGAAGGACCTCTACGCGAACCTGGGCGAGCTCGCCCCGGACGAGAGCGAGGTCGACGACTTCATCTGGTCCTCCACCACGACCCCGCACACGGCCGTCACCGAGGAACTCGGCACCTGGCTGCTGGACCGCCTCTCCGACTGACCGGCCCCGGCGTCCCTAGGTGTCGCACTCAAGCACCGTCCGGCACAGCCCGCAGCGGGCCCTGACCCGGCCCCGCACCGGCACCCGGATGCGCTGGTGGCACACCGGGCACGGGAAGGACACCTTCCACCCCGCCCCGTCCGGGGTGAACTCGTAGGGGGAATCCGGACGGGGCCGGCCGGTGTCGTGGCGGGCGGTGTCGCGCCGGTCGTGGGCGTAACGCCGCCGCGCCGCCCAGCCCGCCCCGCTCAGCGGCGCCCGCCGCTCGTCCGCCCGCGCGCGGTCGCGACCCGCGACGTACGCCGTGTACGCCTGCGGACTGGTGAACCACACCGCCGGGTCCTCCCCGAAGACCGCCGCCCGCTTCGCCAGGACGTAGCCGAACTCCTCCGGAGTGAGATAGCCCAGCTTCTGCGACGCCTCGCCGTGCTCCCGGTAGGCGTCCAGCAGCAGCCAGCCCGCGCCGAGGTACGTGGTCACCGTGTCGGTGAGGATCTCGTTCTCCGCCGTGGTCGGGAACTCCAGGCCCAGCCGGTGCAGATACACATGGGCCACCTCGTGCGCGAGGGCCGCGCCGATGTCCTGCCGGTGGGTGCGGAAACGGTCGTTCAGCTCCACGAAGTACTCCGGGCCCGCCGCGAGTTCCACGTCGGCGGCGTGCGTCATCTCCCGGAAGCAGACGATCAGCCGCGCGTCCGGCAGCCGGAAGTGCCGCACCAGCTCCCGCGCCACCCGCTGCGCGCCCAGATGCAGGTCGTCATCGTCGCCGAAGGCCACGTCGGCCGGGGCCACGCTCGCCGCGAAGGTCCGCAGGCCGTCCTCCGACAGCCGCCGGTACAACGCCGTGACCGCCGACCGCACCGTCCGAAGGTGCGGGAAGCCGTGCTCCACCGGTCCGCCTGCCGCCACGCCCGCACCCCCGAAGGTCGCCCGGAACACCCCTCCCACTGTAGAACCGCCACCGCCACCGCCACCGCCGCGCGCCCCACGTACGTCCAGTACGAGGGCCGAGGCCCGGCACGCCGAGAGCACGCACCTGACGCCGCGACGCCCGCCCTCGGGGCGGACGACGGGAGTTTGACGGCAGGGCCTAGGGTTGACGCCCATGACCATCAGCAACACCGGCACCGGTGACGTCGACCCCGAGGCCCGCGAGGAACTGGAGCGGCTGCGGGCCAGCATCGACAACATCGACGCGGCCGTCGTCCACATGCTGGCCGAACGCTTCAAGGCCACCCAGCAGGTCGGCCGCCTCAAGGCCCGCCACCACCTGCCGCCCGCCGACCCCGGCCGGGAGGCCCGCCAGATCGAGCGGCTGCGCAGCCTCGCCGAGGACGCCCGCCTCGACCCCGCCTTCGCCGAGAAGTTCCTGAACTTCATCGTCGCCGAGGTGATCCGGCACCACGAGCGCATCGCCGAGGACTCCGCCCACACCCGCCCCTGACCCGCGCGCGCCCGGCGCGGGGCCGGACATATGCCGTGTACCGAACCGCCCCTGTCGGCCGCCGGGGGCGATCGGGCAGCATGGCCCCCATGTCCGTACTGACGCGCGACGAAGCGCAAGCCCGAGCAGAGTTCCTCGACGTCCACCGCTACACCGTCGATCTCGACCTCACCACCGGTGACGAGACCTTCGGCTCCCGTACCGCGGTCCGGTTCACCGCGCGCACGGACGGGGACACCTTCGTCGAGCTGAAGCCCGCCGAGCTGCGCGCCGTCACCCTCGACGGACAGGCCCTGGACACCGGCACCCTCGACGGCAACCGGCTGCCGCTGAAGAACCTCACCGCGGGCGAGCACGAACTCACCGTCGACGCGGTCATGCGCTACTCCCGCACCGGCGAGGGCATGCACCGCTTCACCGACCCCACCGACGGCGAGACCTACGTCTACACCCAGCTCTTCCTCGACGACATCCAGCGCGTCTTCGCCGCCTTCGACCAGCCCGACCTCAAGTCCGTCTTCGACGTGAGCGTCACCGCCCCCGAGGGCTGGCAGGTGCTCGCCAACGGCGTCACCGAGCACCTCGGCGAGGGCCGCTGGCGCGCCGCCACCACCCCGCTCATCTCCACCTACCTCGTCGCCGTCGCCGCCGGCCCCTGGCACTCCGTACGCACCGAGCACCGCGGCCTGCCCTTCGGCATCCACTGCCGCCGCTCGCTCGCCCCCCACCTCGACGCCGACGCCGACGAAATCCTCGAGATCACCCGCGCCTGCTACGACCGCTACCACGAGAAGTTCGAGGAGCCCTACCCCTTCGACTCCTACGACCAGGCGTTCGTCCCCGAGTTCAACGCCGGCGCCATGGAGAACCCCGGCCTCGTCACCTTCCGCGACGAGTTCGTCTTCCGCTCCGCCGTCACCGACACCGAGCGGCAGACCCGCGCCATGGTCATCGCGCACGAGATGGCCCACATGTGGTTCGGCGACCTCGTCACCCTCAAGTGGTGGGACGACATCTGGCTGAACGAGTCCTTCGCCGAGTACATGGGCTACCAGACCACCCTGGAGGCCACCCGCTTCACCCAGCCCTGGGTCGAGTTCGGCGTCACCCGCAAGTCCTGGGGCTACGACGCCGACCAGCGCCCCTCCACCCACCCCGTCGCCCCCGAGTCCGTCGACGACACCGCCGCCGCCCTGCTCAACTTCGACGGCATCTCCTACGCCAAGGGCGCCTCCGCCCTGCGCCAACTGGTCGCCTGGCTCGGTGAGAAGGACTTCCTGGCCGGCATCAACGTCCACTTCGAACGGCACCGGTTCGGCAACGCCACCCTCGCCGACTTCATCGACTCCCTCGCCTCCGCCACCGAACGGGACGTACCCGCCTGGGCCGACGCCTGGCTGCGCACCACCGGCGTCGACAAGCTCACCCCCCGCCTCACCACCACCGGCGGCGAGCGCACCCTGACCGTCGAGCACGACGGCAGCCGCCCGCACCGCGTCACCGCCGGCCTGTACGACCGCGACCTCACCGAGGAGGGCCGCCTCACCCTGCGCGAACGCGTCGGCCTCGACATCCCGCAGACCGCGCCCCAGCCGCTCGGCAAGCGGCCCGCGCTGCTCCTGCTCAACGACGGCGACCTCACCTACGCCAAGGTCCGCTTCGACCCCGAGTCCTTCGAGACCCTGCGCACCAGCCTCTCCGGCCTGCCCGACCCCCTCACCCGCGCCGTCGTCTGGAACGCCCTGCGCGACGCCGTACGCGACGGCGAACTCCCGCCCGCCGCCTACCTGGAGACCGCCCGCGCCCACCTGCCGCTGGAGACCGACCTCGCCCTCGTCCAGGGCGTCCTGGCCTTCGCCGGCACCCACATCGCCGACCGCTACCTCACCCCCGAGCAGCGGCCCGCGGCCCTCGCCACCCTCGGCTCGCTCTGCCGCGACCTGCTGCGCCGCACCGAGGACGGCGACAACCCCGGCCTGCGCCTGGTCGCCGTACGGCACTTCATCGACGTCGCCGCGCACCCCGAGACCATCGCCGCCTGGCTCGCCGACGGCACCGTGCCCGGCGGGCCCGACCTCGACCCCGAGCTGCGCTGGCGCATCCTCGGCCGGCTCGCCGTGCTCGGCGCCACCGACGAGGCCGCCATCGCCGCCGAACTGGAGCGCGACCCCTCCGCCAACGGACAGGAGGGCGCCGCCCGCTGCCGTGCCGCACTGCCCGACCCGGAGGCCAAGCGGCGGGCCTGGGAGGCGATGTTCGCCACCGACGACCTCTCCAACTACCTGTTCAAGGCCACCGCCCAGGGCTTCTGGCAGCCCGAACAGGCCGACCTCGTCCGGGAGTACGTGCCCCGCTACTACGACGAGGCGGTCGCGGTGTCCGCCCGGCGCGGGCCCGCCATCGCCACCGCCGCCGGTGCCTGGGCCTTCCCGCACCACGCCGTCGACGCCGAGAACCTGGCGCTGGGGCAGGCGTGCCTGCGCGACGCCGACCCGGTGCCCGCGCTGCGGCGCAAGCTCGCCGACGAACTCGACGACCTGGCAAGGGCGTTGCGGGTGCGAGGGGAGTAGCTCCTGGGCGCCGGGCGGCGTGGCTCAGGACTCCCGCAGCCACTCCGCCCGGCGCAGCGCGCCCTCCGGCGCCTCCAGGGCGAAGCCGAGCCGCTCCAGGAAGCGCTCACCCGCCTTCCACCCCGCCGGCACCGTCGCCGTGACCCGGGACGCACCCCGCTCCAGCAGCGCTTCCGCCACCGCCCGGCCCAGGCCCCGGCCCCGCGCCCACGGCGCCAGCAGGAACAGCCCCACCGCCACCGCGCCCGCCTCCGGCCAGTCCCGTACCGCGTCCACCAGGCCCGCGACCTCGCCGTTCCGCTCCACCAGGAGCAGCACCTTGTCGCCGGGGTCCGCTCCCTCGGGCAGCGCGTAATAGAGGCTCTGCACATCGCCCGGCGCCGACGGCAGACCCGTCGCCGCCGTGAACCAGTCCTCGCACTCCTCGAACAGCCGCAGCAGCGCCGCCTCGTCGGCCGGACCCGGCTCGCGCAACAGCACCCGCTCACCGGGCAGCTCCACCGTCCACACCTCGCTCATCCCGGCGACGGTAGTGCCGACCGGACGCCGCTCCAACGCGTTTTCCCCGTACGGCAGTACCCATTTCCCGCTCCCGCTCGTTGTGCAGCGCGGACACCCGGCTCCCGAACCTGAGCGCCGGCGCGTGTCCCCGCCCCGCAGGAGAGCCCATGAGCACCCCGCCCCTCGCCTCAGGACCCCACGGCCCGGACGCCCTGCGCCCGCTCCTGGACACCGTCCTCGGCGCCCTCGCCACCGGCGCCGCAGCCCGCGGCGGCCCGCTGCCCGCAGGCGGGCCCGACGCCGTCGCCGCCCGCGTCAGCGACGCCCTCGGCGACGTGCTCCCCGAACACGGCGACCCCGACGCCCTGCGCGCCCTCGTGCACACCCTCGCCGCGGGCGCCGCCGACCCCGCCCACCCGCTCTGCGCCGCCCACCTGCACTGCCCGCCGCTCGCCGTCGCCACCGCCGCCGACCTGGCCGTCAGCGCGCTCAACCCCTCGCTGGACTCCTGGGACCAGGCACCCGCCGCCTCCGCCCTCGAAGCCCGCGTCACCGGCGCCCTCGCCGCCCGCATCGGACTCGCCGACGCCGTGGTCACCACCGGCGGCACCGAGGCCAACCAGCTCGCCCTGCTGCTCGCCCGCGAGGCCCACGGCGCCCATCTCCGACTCGTCTGCTCGGCCGCCGCCCACCACTCCCTGCCCCGCGCCGCCTGGCTGCTCGGCCTGCCCGACCCCGTCGTCCTCCCCGCACCGGGCGGCACCCTGGACCCCGCCGCGCTGGACGCCGCCCTCACCGAGCTGACCGGCCCCCTCCTCGTCGCCGCCACCGCGGGCACCACCGACGCCGGGCTCATCGACCCGCTCCCCGAGATCGCCGCCCGCTGCGCCGCCCACGGCGTCCGGCTGCACATCGACGCGGCCTACGGCGGCCCACTCGCCCTCAGCGACCGCCACCGCGCCCTGCTCACCGGACTCGACGCCGCCCAGACCGTCGCCCTCGACCTGCACAAACTCGGCTGGCAGCCTGTCGCCACCGGCTTCCTCGCCGTCGCCGACGCCACCGAACTCGACGCCCTCCACCAGCGCGCCGACTACCTCAACGCGGGCGACGACACCGAGGCCGGCCTCCCCGACCTCCTCGGCCGCTCCACCCGCACCACCCGCCGCCCCGACGTGCTCAAGGCCGCGGTCACCCTGCGCACCCTCGGCCGCACCGGCCTCGCCGACCTCATCGACCAAGTCCTCCTCCTCGCACGGGACTTCGCCGACCGCATCGAGTCACACCCCGGCCTCGAACTGTACGACCGGCCCACCCTCGCCACCGTGCTGTTCCGGCCCGTCCACGCCAGCGACGACACCGTCGCCGCCGTCCGCCGCACCCTGCTGCACGAGGGCCGCGCCGTCCTCGGCCGGGCCCGCGCCGACGGCCGCCTCTGGCTCAAGGCCACCCTCCTCAACCCCCACACCGGGCCCGACGACCTGGCCCACCTCCTGAAACTCGCCGAAGGACACACCCCCGCATGAGCCACCCGCCCCACCCCCCACACCAGGAGCCCGAGTCCCCCCGCGACCTCGTCGGCATCGGCATCGGCCCCTGCAACCTCTCCCTGGCCGCCCTCGCCGCGCCCCTCGCCGAACTCGACGCCGTCTTCTACGAACAGCGCCCCGGCTTCGACTGGCACCCCGGCCTCCTCATCGACGGCGCCACCCTCCAAGTCCCCTTCCTGGCCGACCTGGTGACCCTCGCCGACCCCACCAGCCCGTGGACCTTCCTCAACTGGCTCCGCACCCGCGACCGGCTCTTCCCCTTCTACTTCGCCGAGCACTTCCACATCCAGCGCGCCGAGTACGACGCCTACTGCCGCTGGGTCGCCGGACAGCTTCCCGGACTCCGCTTCCGCCACCAGGCCGACGCCGTCCGCTGGAACCCCGAACGCGACGTGTTCGAGGTCGACTTCACCCGGCTCGACGCCGACGGCCACGCCGAGGCCCTCGGCCGCACCCGC
Organism: Streptomyces sp. NBC_01171; assembly: GCF_045039805.1. Lineage (NCBI taxonomy): Bacteria > Bacillati > Actinomycetota > Actinomycetes > Kitasatosporales > Streptomycetaceae > Streptomyces > Streptomyces sp. NBC_01171. The sequence goes on from NZ_CP108609.1 coordinate 4,972,869, forward strand.
ACCCGCAACATCGTCATCGGCATCGGCAGCGCACCCCACGTCCCCGAACCGCTGCGCCCCCTCGCCGCCGCCCCCGGCGTCCCCGTCCTGCACGCCGCCGACTACCTCGCCCACCGCGAGGCACTGCTCGCCGCCGGACACGTCACCGTCGTCGGCTCCGGACAGTCCGGCGCCGAGGTCTTCCTCGACCTCCTCCGCCACCGCCCCGCCGGACGCGAACACCTGCACTGGATCGGCCGCACCGCCGCCTTCGCGCCCATGGAGTACTCCAAGCTCGGCCTGGAGCACTTCACCCCCGACCACACCCGCTACTTCCACGCCCTCGCCGAGCCCGTCCGCGACCGGCTCGTCGCCGCCCAGTGGCAGCTCCACAAGGGCGTCGACGCCGGCACCCTCGCCGCCATCCACGACGAGCTGTACCGGCGCACCCTCGACGGCGGCTGGCCCGACGCCGTCCTCACCCCCGGCGTCCAGGTCCGCACCGCCGGACGCCTCGGCACCGGACAGGTCGAACTCCACCTGGAACACCTCGACCAGGGCAGCCGCACCCGCCTCGCCACCGACGCCGTCGTCCTCGCCACCGGCTACCGCATGCGCCCCCTCGACGGCCTCCTCGCCGGACTCGACCCCCACCTGCGCCGCGACAGCGCCGGACGCCCCCTGATCGACGACGAGTTCAAGCTCGTCCTCGACCCCGCCGTCACCGGCCGCGTCCACGTGCAGAACGCCGAACTCCACACCCACGGCGTCGGCGCCCCCGACCTCGGCCTCGCCGCCTGGCGCAGCGCCACCATCCTCAACTCCCTGACCGGCAAGGAGCAGTACCCGCTCCCCACCCGGACCGCCTTCACCACCTTCGGGCTCCACCCACAACGCCGAAGCCCCGGTGACAGCGCGACCGGACCGGCCCGCACCGTCACCGGGGCTTCACCCGGACCGGCCTACTAGAACACCGGCGTCCCGTTCCGCGTCAGCTTCCAGTCCACGGAAGCGAAGTCCTTCGGGTCCAGCACACCCTTCGCGGTCACCCACTCCGCGATCCGGGTCCGGATCTCCGTCGACTCCGACCACAGCTCCTTCGCCGACGCCACGTACGGGAACGCGCCGCCGCCGTTCGCCCGGTAGTTGTTCACCGCGAACACGAACTGCGCCGCGTCGTCCAGCGGAGCCCCGCCGAAGGAGAGGTTCTTGATCCGCGACCCGGCGGGCTGCGCGATGTCGATGTCGTACGACAGCCCCGACACGTAGTCGTAGTTGTAGTCGGGGCGGTCGGCCGCGTTCGTCAGCTTGTCCACGTCCACCGGCGCGCCCGGCGCCGTCTGCACGTAGTACTGCGCCGAGTACTCCAGGTACGCCCGCACCTGCGCGCCCGTCAGCAGCTTCGCCACCAGCGTGTTGTCGTACACGTACAGACCCGACAGGTCCCGGATGGTGACGTCGCCCGCCGGGATCTCGCTCGTCCGGGAGAACGGCGACGCCTGCGCCAGCACCGGCAGCGAGGCGTACTCGGTGCCCGCCAGCGCGGCCTTGACCACGTCCTCCTGCACCTTGGTGATCAGGTCGATGATCGGGGCGTCCTTGTACCGCGCCTCCACCGTGGTCAGCGTCTCGGTCGCCCGGCCCACCACCTGGTTGACGTACGCGACCACCTTCGTGTGCTCCTTCGAGAGCAGCTTGGTGATCTTCGGGTCGTCGGCCACCGTCCGCGAGTCCCTGAGGGACGCCTTCACCGACTCCACCTGCCAGCGGCCCCGCGTGAACACCAGCTCGAAGTCGAACAGGGTCAGCCGCTCCGCGAAGCACAGCGGCTCCGACAGCACGACCGTCTTCCCCGACTTCTCGTTGACGACCCGCAGCTCCGGGATCTCCAGATGCGCGTGCCCGACCAGGATCGCGTCGATCCCCGGCACCTGCCGCGCCACGTTCGCCGCCGCGTTCTCCACGTACGGCACCTGGTCACCGTAGGACGACGTGCCCGACGTACCCGAGTGCGCCGAGACCACCACGATGTCCGCGCCCATCGACCTGAGCTTCGGCACCCACTTCGCGGCCTGCTCCTCAAGGCCCTCGAAGGCCAGCTTGCCCTGCACGAACGCCTTGTCCCAGATGGCGATGCCCGGGTTGGTCAGACCCAGCACCGCGACCTTCACCGGCGGGGCACCCGGCACATGGAACCGCTTCATGTAGTACGGCGCGAACGCCGGCTTCAGCGTCTTCGCGTCCACCGCGTTGGCGCCCAGCAGCGGGAAGTCGAGCTGGTGCTCGAAGCGGCGCAGCGTCTCGATGCCGTAGTTGAACTCGTGGTTGCCCAGCGCCGCCGCGTCGTACCCGATCGCGTTCATCGCCTTCGCCATCGGGTGCACCGGGCCGCCCTCGGCGGTGATCGGGTCCACCTTGGCGTAGTAGTACGTCAGCGGGGTGCCCTGGATGGTGTCGCCCGCGTCCAGCAGCAGGGTGTTGCGGCGGCCCTTCTCCGCGCGGACCTGGTTCACCAGCGTCGAGATCCGGGCCAGGCCCTGGGCGTTGCCCGCCGCGTCGGTGTAGTCCGCGTTCTTGAAGTAGTCCCAGTTGAAGACGTGGCCGTGCAGGTCGGTGGTGCCCATCACGGTCAGCGCGTACCGCTTCTCGTGATGCCCGTGGCTCGCCGTGACGGCCCCGGCCGCCTGGGCCGCCGGGGCTCCCGCCCCGCCCGCGATCGCCACGCCCGCCCCGGTGACGGCGGACTGCTTCAGGAACTTCCGGCGGTCGAACGGCATCTCTCGGTCTCCTCGGCAAGGGGTCGACAACGCGCGTAGATTGTGGCCCGACCATGACAGGTCACAACAGACCCCCCAGGTTGCGATCCGGTGACCGATTTCCGTCAACTCCCCCCGCCGGCACGCCGGACACATGACACAGTGGGACGTATGACCCCTGAGGCGAACCCCGCGTACGGCACCGCCGACGCCCCGCTCCTCGCCGTCCGGGGCGAGGCCGAGTTCCAGACCGAGGCCGAGATCGCCCGCATCGGCGTCACCGTCACCGCCCGCGGCCGTGACCGCCGCGCCACCCTCGACGACCTCAACCGCCGCAACACCGCCGCGCTCGACCTCCTCAAGTCCTACGGCGACGCCGTGCCCGACCTCACCACCGGCTCCCTCGGCGTCACCCCCGAACTCAGCGAACGCGGCCGAGGCGAGCGGGTGCGCAGCCACCAGGGGGTCGTCCGCATCGACGCCGAGATCACCGACTTCACCGTCCTCGGCGAACTCACCGCGCGGCTGGCCGAGTTGGAGCTGACCGAGCTGGACGGCCCCTGGTGGTCGCTGCGCCCCGACTCCCCGGCCCACGCCGAGGCCCGTCGCCGCGCCGTCGCCGACGCCCTCCAGCGGGCCCGCGAGTACGCCGACGCGCTCGGCACCTCCCTCGCCGCGCTGACCGAACTCGCCGACACCGGCGCCGACCGGCCGCGCAACGTCTCCGCCTTCGGCCGCTCCGCCCGCCGGGCCGACGCGGCCGAGTCCGCCGAGCCGTTCGATCTCCAGCCCGCGCAATTGTGGGTCTCCGCGCAGGTCACGGCGCGTTTCACCCTGGTACCGCCCCGGCTTTAGCGGCGCCCCTGGTGGTACACATCAGGTAAAAGAACTCTCGCGCGAAAAACATCGCTCATAGGAGCGGGTCATCGCACAATTCAACACTTGTCAATAACCCTTTCCTCAAAGGTTTTTGAGTGGCCATGGAGCCCGAATTCTCTACCCGTCGGTAAGCCCTAGGCTCGACCCATGCGCCGAGCAAAGATCGTCTGCACCCTGGGGCCCGCCACCGACTCGTACGACCAGATCAAGGCACTGGTCGAGGCCGGAATGGACGTAGCCCGGTTCAACCTCAGCCACGGCACCCACGCCGAACACGAGGCGCGTTACCAGCGCGTTCGCAAGGCTGCCGACGAGACCGGCCGCAGCGTCGGAATCCTCGCCGATCTTCAAGGCCCGAAGATCCGGCTCGGTTCCTTCGCCGAAGGGCCCGTACTCCTCGAACGCGACGACACCTTCACCATCACCGTCGAAGAGGGCGTCCAAGGCGACCGCCACCAGTGCGGCACCACCTACGCCGGCCTTGCCGAGGACGTCCGGCCCGGCGAACGCGTGCTTGTCGACGACGGCCGGGTCTGCCTGGAGGTCACCGGCGTCGACGGGCCCCGCGTGCGCACCCGTGTGGTGGAGGGCGGCGTGATCTCCGACCACAAGGGGCTCAACCTCCCCGGTGTCGCCGTCTCCGTCCCCGCCCTCTCCAAGAAGGATCAGGACGACCTGCGCTGGGCGCTGCGCACCGGCTTCGACGTCGTCGCCCTCTCCTTCGTCCGCAGCGGGCGCGACGCCGCCGAGGTGCACCGGATCATGGCTGAGGAGGGCCGCCGGCTGCCCGTCATCGCCAAGGTGGAGAAGCCGCAGGCCGTGGAGAACATCGAGGACGTCGTCGCCGCCTTCGACGGACTCATGGTCGCCCGGGGCGACCTCGGCGTGGAGATGCCGCTGGAGCAGGTGCCGATCGTGCAGAAACGCGCCGTCAAGCTCGCCAAGCGCAACGCCAAGCCGGTCATCGTCGCCACCCAGATGCTCGAGTCGATGATCGACAGCGCCCGGCCGACCCGCGCGGAAGCCTCCGACGTGGCCAACGCGGTGCTCGACGGGGCGGACGCGGTGATGCTCTCCGGCGAGACCAGCGTGGGACACTACGCCGTCGAGACCGTGTGCACCATGGCGAAGATCGTCGCCGCGGCGGAGGAGGAGATGCTGGCGAAGGGGCTGCCCCCGCTGACCGAGCGGAACAAGCCGCGCACCCAGGGAGGCGCCGTCGCCCGGGCGGCCGCCGAGATGGGCGACTTCCTCGGGGCCCGCTTCCTCCTCGCCTTCACCCAGTCCGGCGACACCGCCCGCCGCCTCTCCCGCTACCGCTCACCCATCCCCGTCCTCGCCTTCACCCCCGACCCCGCCACCCGCTCCCAGCTCAGCCTCACCTGGGGCGTGGAAACCTTCCTCGGCCCCCACGTCGACTCCACCGACGCGATGGTCGACCAGGTGGACGAGCTGCTCCTCAAGTACGGCCGCTGCAAGAAGGGCGACGTGGTCGTCATCACCGCCGGCTCCCCACCCGGCCTCCCCGGCACCACGAACCTGGTCCGCGTCCACCACATCGCCGAGGACGACAGCCCGAAGTAGGGGGTCAGTGCTTGGGGCCCACGTGAGCGTCCATGAGGGCGACGGAGGCTTTGCGGGCGACGGAGATGTTGTACGGCTGCCCGTCACGGTTGAGCACCGTCCAGGTGATCCCGAGCGCGTCCAGGGCGCCGGTGAAGAGTGCCCTTACGTCGTCGGACTTGTTGGTGAAGAGGTAGCGCGGATACTCGTACCGTCTGCGCTCCCCGCCGACGGTGCGGGTGGTCCAGTTGGTGATCCGGCAGCCGTCGGAGTGGATCAGCCCCCGGACGAACTCCCACGGGCGGAGATCGACGATCTCCCGCTGCCAGGGCTCCAGCGCGATCAGCCGCTCGTGCTTGGGACCGGCCCCGTGCTGGGGGAAGAGGCACGTCCAGTGCCGGGTGTACGACTTCACCTCGACACAGCCGTTCCGCTCACGTCGGCTCGTGGCGGCGGACGGCAGCACCGTCCGCATGGCGTCCTCGGCGGCCGCGACCAGGCCGGTGTACCGGGCGTCGCAGTAGACCGAGAGATGGTGCTGACCGGACTTGGAGACGATGTGCCCGTCGCCGAGGTAGAGGCCCAGCAGGTACGCGTACGCGGTCCGGTCCACGGCGCGCTCCGTGCACCGGGGGCAGTCGGTCGGCCGCTGGTACTGCTCGCCACGCGCCCTGCGGTCCTCGCTGCGCCACCAGCCGACGGTCCCACGCGGCACCCCGAGTCGCTCGGCGACCTCACGGTTGGGGACACCGTCGCGCAGAAGGACCAGCGCCTCGGCGCGCTTCGAAGACGCGTGCGATGCCATGACGGCCACTCTGCGTGGCCGGTCGCGGCGCCGCGCAGCAAAAAGCGGAGAACCACGCGAACGTGATCCTCCGCTTCCTGTGTCGCAGAGTGCCGGGTGCGGGACTCGAACCCGCAAGCCCTTTCGGGCAGATGTGTTTGAGACATCCGTGTATGCCATTCCACCAACCCGGCGGGACTGGCTCCGGGAAGCATACCGGGTCAACGCGGAAGCCCGCCGCTAGGTAGGCTGCATAGACAGCAGCACCTGTCCGGCCCGTACATAGGAGCCCCCGTGACCGCCGAGTCGCCCCAGCCCGCAGACGTGTCCGACGACGACAAGTCGCATGTGCCCCCGCTGACGACCCGGGTCGTCATCGCCGAGGACGAGGCGCTGATCCGGCTCGACCTCAAGGAGATGCTGGAGGAGGAAGGCTACACGGTGGTCGGTGAGGCCGGGGACGGCGAGCAGGCCGTGGAACTGGCCCGTGAGCACAAGCCGGACCTGGTCATCCTGGACGTGAAGATGCCCAAGCTGGACGGCATCTCCGCGGCCGAGAAGATCGCCGAGGAGTCCATCGCCCCGGTCCTGATGCTCACCGCCTTCTCACAGCGCGACCTCGTGGAGCGGGCCCGCGACGCCGGCGCGATGGCGTACCTGGTGAAGCCGTTCAGCAAGACCGACGTGGTCCCGGCCATCGAGATGGCCGTCTCCCGCTTCACCGAGCTGAAGCAGTTGGAGCAGGAGGTCGCCGACCTCAGCCAGCGCCTGGAGACCCGCAAGCTGGTCGACCGCGCGAAGTCGATCCTCCAGACCGAGTACGGCCTGAGCGAGCCCGCCGCGTTCCGCTGGATCCAGAAGACCTCGATGGACCGCCGCCTGTCGATGCAGCAGGTCGCGGAGGCGGTCATCTCCGACGACCAGGAGAAGAAGTCGGCCAAGAAGGGCTGACCGGCCGAGCAGGAAGAAGGCCCGCGTCCCCTGAGCCGGAGGGACGCGGGCCTTTTCGTGCCCTGCTCAGTCCTCGCCGAGGTACGCCTTGCGCACCGACTCGTCGTGCAGCAGGTCCCGCCCGGTGCCGGAGAGCACGATGCTGCCGACCTCCATGACATGCCCCTGGTCCGCGAGCGAGAGCGCCGCCTGGGCGTTCTGCTCGACCAGCAGGATCGTCGTACCGCTCGCCTTCAGCTCGGCGATCGTCGCCATGATCTTCTGCATCATGATCGGCGAGAGCCCCATGGACGGCTCGTCCAGCATGAGGAGCTGCGGCTGGGACATCAGCGCCCGCCCCATGGCGAGCATCTGCTGCTCACCGCCGGAAAGGGTGCCCGCGGCCTGCTTCCGGCGCTCCCCGAGGATGGGGAACAGGTCGTAGGCGCGCTGGATGTCCTTCTCGATGCCCGGCTTGTCGTTGCGCAGGAAGGCCCCGAGGCGCAGGTTGTCCTCGATGGTCATGCGCGGGAAGATGTGCCGGCCCTCGGGGGAGTGGGCGAGTCCGAGGGAGACCACCTGGTGGGCGGGGACCTTCTTCAGCGACCTGCCGTTGAAGCGGATCTGCCCGCCGACCGGCTTCAGCAGCCCGGACAGGGTGCGCAGCGTGGTGGTCTTGCCCGCGCCGTTGGTGCCGATGAGGGTGACGACCTGGCCGGCCTCGACCTTGAACGAGATGCCCTTGACGGCCTCGATCTTGCCGTAGGCGACCCGCAGGTCCTCGACTTCGAGCAGTGCGGTCATCGGTCGTTCTCCTTGCCGGGCGCGGTGTCCTTCGTCGTACCGGCCTGTGCCTCCGCCGCCTCGACCTCGGCGGCCTCCTCGTCGCCGGGGGCGTCCTCGAAGGGTTCGCCGAGGTACGCGGCGACGACGCGTTCGTCGCCCTGGACGGTGGCGCTGTCGCCCTCGATGAGCTTCTGGCCCTGGACGAGGACGGCGACGCGGTCGCAGAGGTTGAAGATGAAGCGCATGTCGTGCTCGATGACGAGGACGGCGATGCCCTGGTCGCGGATGGCGAAGACCAGTTCCTCGGTGGCGCGGGTCTCCTGCGGGTTCATGCCCGCGGTGGGTTCGTCGAGCAGGAGCAGGCCGGGCTCGCTGGCCAGCGCGCGGGCGATCTCCAGCTTGCGCTGCTCGCCGTAGGGGAGGTTGCGGGCGAGGTGTTCGGCCTTGGCGTCCAGGCCGACGAAGGCGAGGAGTTCCATGGCGCGGGCGCGGGAGGCGGCTTCGGCCTTGTGGAAGCCGGGGCCGCGCAGCAGGGCGGACCAGAGCCCTTCCTTGGTGCGGGTGTGGCGGCCGACGAGCACGTTCTCCAGGACGGTCATGTTGGCGAAGAGCCGGATGTTCTGGAAGGTGCGGGCGATGCCGGCCGCGGTGACCTTGAAGGACTTGGGCGGCAGGACGGTGCCCTTGTAGCGGACCTCGCCCTCGGTGGGGACGTAGAGCCCGGTGAGGCAGTTGAAGAAGGTGGTCTTGCCGGCGCCGTTGGGACCGATGAGGCCGACGATCTCGCCGCTGTTGACGGTGAGGTTCACGTCGCGGACCGCGGTGAGGCCGCCGAAGCGCATGGTGACGCCGCGGGCGTCGAGGACCGTCTCACCGGGGGTGGTGCCGGGGGCGGTTTCCTTGGTGGTGGTGTCGGTGGTCATGGTGGTCAGGCCCCTGCCTTGCTGAGGACGGCGGGCGCGGCGGCGTCTTCGTGGAACTCGAGTTGGCGGCGCCGGTTGGGGATGAGGCCCTCGGGGCGGAAGCGCATCAGCAGGACGAGCGCGACGCCGAAGGCGAAGAGCTGGTAGTCGCCCAGGAACTGCAGCTTGGCCGGGATCAGGTACAGCAGCGAGGCGCCGACGAGGGGCCCGGAGATGGTGCCCATGCCGCCGAGGACGACGGCGGCCAGCAGGAAGGCCGAGTTGGGCGGGACGACGTGGGCGAACTGGTACTGCTCCGGCGTCACGGTGTAGGTGACGTGGGCCTGGACGGAGCCGGCGAGTCCGGCGAGGCAGGCGCCGAGGGCGAAGGCGATGAGCTTGACCCGGAAGCCGTTGATGCCCATGGCGAGGGCGGCGGTCTCGTCCTCGCGGATGGCGATCCAGGCGCGGCCGATGCGGGAGTCGCTGCTGCGCCGGAAGACGACGACCACGACGAGGGTGATGAGCAGCATCAGCAGGAAGTAGTTGGCGAACCGGCCGATGGTGGTGCCGAACAGCTGGTGTTCCTGGCCGAAGTCGAAGCCGAGGATGTCGAGGTTCGGGATCGAGGAGATGCCGTTGGAGCCGTTGGTGACGTCGGGTCCGGAGGTGCCGTCCATGTTGAGGACGGTGATGCGGAAGATCTCGCCGAAGCCGAGGGTGACGATGGCGAGGTAGTCGCCGCGCAGCCGCAGGGTCGGGGCGCCGATGAGGACGCCGAAGATCATGGCGACGACCGCGCCGAGCAGGGCGGAGGCCCAGAAGGGCCAGTGCACGTGCAGCGGCGAGGAGGGCGAGCCGGAGACGAGGGCGGCGGTGTAGGCGCCGACGCCGAGGAACGCGACGTAGCCGAGGTCGAGCAGGCCGGCGAGGCCGACGACGATGTTCAGGCCGAGGGCGACGGTGGCGAAGATGAGGATGTAGACGCCGATGGTGGCGTACTGGTCGTCGGACTGGGTGAAGGGGAAGGCCGCGGCGGCGACGAACGCGCCGGTCATGGTGACGGTGCGGTGCCGCGTGGTGATCGCCGAGATCCGGGCCACGAGTCCGGCCTTGGCGAGTGCGGCGAAGCCGAAGCCGGCGGTGATGAGGAAGCCGATGAAGAGTTCGTCGTACTCGGTGCCGATGCCGTAGGTGAAGACGAGCAGGCCGAGGGCCATGACGCCGGTGATGACGAGGATCTCCGCCCAGGCGGGCAGGGTCCGGCCGGGGGCGGGGGTTTCGGCGGCGAAGGCGGCCTTGAAGTCGGCGCGCTTCTGCCGGGCGCGGTGCCGGAAGGCTTCCCAGCCGGTGTCGTCGGGGTCGGCCGGGTCGGGCTCGGGCCGTTGGAAGGGCAGCGCGAGGGCGCCGAGCAGGGCGGCCAGGGTGGCCAGCGCGACGAGGTAGCCGCCGGGTTCGAGGTTGACGACGCCGCCGAGCTTGGTGCTGATGGCGATGACGGTGTACCAGGCGGTGGCGAAGGTGCCGAGCGCGGCGAGCTTGAGGGCGCTGTCGGCGTTGCCGGGGGTGAGGAGCTTCAGGCCCTTGACGCCGTAGGAGGCGAGGCCGAGCAGGGTGGTGAGGAGTCCGCCGATGAGGACGAGGACCTGGAGGCCGCCGGGGTAGCCGTAGACGGTGAGGTCGCCGGGGAAGGCGGAGGTCCAGGTCCAGGCCAGGAAGGTGGAGACGACGGCGAGGGCGCCGCCTCCGGTGGCGAGGGCCCGGCCGACGGGGGCCGGCAGGCCGATCAGGCCGGTGGCGGTGGGGCCGCTGGTGTCCGGGGTGTCCGGGGTGCCGGGTGCGGTGGTCTGTGTGGTCATCGGTGTCACGCCCTGTCCGCGACGCGCTCGCCGAGCAGGCCCTGTGGCCTCAGCAGGAGCACGAGGATGAGGAGTACGAACGCCCAGACGTCTGCCCAGGACTGGCTGCCGAACTTGTCCATGCCGGGGATGTCGGCGATGTAGGCGGTGGACAGGGCTTCGGCGACGCCGAGGACGAGGCCGCCGAGCATGGCGCCGTAGATGTTGCCGATGCCGCCGAGGACGGCCGCGGTGAACGCCTTGAGGCCGAGGATGAAGCCCATGCGGAAGTCGATCTGGCCGTACTTGAAGCCGTAGGCGACGGAGCCGACGGCGGCGAAGGCGGCGCCGAGGGCGAACGCGATCACGATGATGCGGTCGGTGTTGACGCCCATCAGCTTGGCGGTGTCCGGGTCCTGGGCGGTGGCCTGCATGCCGCGTCCGGTGCGGGTGCGCATCACGAAGTAGGCGAGGACGGCCATGCTGAGCGGGGCGGCGGCGACGAGGAAGACGTCTCCGGTCTGGATGGTGACGTTGCCGATCTCGAAGGGTCCGCCGGGGATGCTCGGGAAGGTGCGCGCGGACTTGGCCTCGGGGTACCAGGCCCACACGGCCTGCTGGAGGGCGAGGGAGAGGCCGATGGCGGTGATCAGCGGGGCGAGCCGGGGCGCGCTGCGCAGCGGCCGGTAGGCGAATCGTTCCGCTCCGACGGCGACGGTCACGGCGACCACGATGGCGCCCACCAGCATCAGCGGCAGGGCGATCCACATGGAGGTGCCGTCGGGAAGGACGTACACGTAGACAGTGAGGGCGCCGAAGGCGCCGGTCATGAATATCTCGCCGTGGGCGAAGTTGATGAGCTGGACGATGCCATAGACCATGGTGTAGCCGATGGCGACCAGCCCGTACATGGAACCAAGTAGCAGGCCGTTGACGAGCTGCTGCGGCAGTTCGTTCACCGCATGTCCTCCGAGCGTTCGGATAAGCGACGGATGTGGCCGGAAGTGGCCGGATGCGAGTCCGCGCGGGGCGCCTCTTGAGCGCCCCGCGCGGCTCGGCTGGTGCGGGTGTGGGTCAGGAGCCGTTGTAGGTGCCGGACTCCACGGCCTTCCAGGCACCGTCCTTGACGGAGTACACCGTGAGCTGCTTGTTGGTGGCGTCGCCGTACTCGTCGAAGGAGACCTTGCCGGTCACGCCGTCGAAGGAGACGTTCTGGAGGGCGGCGGTGACCTTCGCGCGGGCGTCGGAGGGCAGCTTGCCGTCGTTGTCGTCGACGACCTTCTTGACGGCCTCGATGATCGACCAGGCGGAGTCGTAGGAGTAGCCGCCGTAGGCCGCGTAGGCCTCCTTGTAGCCCTCGGCCTTGTAGTCGGCGACGAACTGCTTGGCGGAGGGGAGCGTCTCCACCGGGGCGCCGACGGAGGTGGCGTAGTCGCCGGTGGCGGCGGGGCCGCCGAGCTTGAAGAAGGTGTCGTCCTTGATGCCGTCGCCGCCGACCAGCGGCACCTTGGCGCCGGCGGCCTTGATCTGCTTGGTGAGCGGACCGGCCTGCGGGTACTCGCCGCCGTAGTAGACGACGTCGGCGCCGGAGTTCTTCACCTTGGTGGCGACCGCGGAGAAGTCCTTGGTGTCGGGGTTGATGTGCTCGGTGCCGACGACCTTGCCGCCGAGCTTCTTGAAGGCGTCGGTGAAGGTGGCGGCGAGGCCCGCGCCGTAGGTCTTCTTGTCGTCGATGACGAAGACCTTCTTCTTCTTGGCCTTGTTGAAGACGTACTCCGCGGCGAACGGGCCCTGGATGGCGTCGGTGGTCGCCGTGCGGAAGTACGACTTGTACTGGCGCACCTTCTTCTTCTGCCAGTCCGGGCCCTGGGTGAGGCCGGGGCCCGTGTTGGCGGGGGAGACCTGGGCCAGCTTGGCGTCGTCGAGGACCTTCTGCATCGACTCGGCGACGGAGGAGTTCAGCGGACCGACCACGCCGAGGACGCCCTTGTCGGTGACGAAGGCGGTGGAGTTCTGCTGGCCGGAGGAGGGCTGGCCCTGGTCGTCCTTGGCCTCGATCTTGAAGGTGACGCCCTTGACGTACTCCTTCTTGTTCGCGGTCTTGACCGCGAGGTCCACCGAGTTCTTGATGCCGAGGCCCAGCGCGGACAGGTCGCCGGTCAGCGGGGCGTCGATGCCGATGGTGACGGTGGTGCCGCCCTTGGCGTCGGAGCCGTTGTCGCCGCTGTCGCGCGAGCCGCAGGCGGTGAGGGTGAGCGCTCCCGCGGACAGCGCGGCGGTGATGGCGATGAGCGAACGTTGACGCACGATCAGTCCTTTCCCTGGACGACCGCATCCCCATGGAAACGGTCGAGCCGCGCGCCTGGCCGAAAAGCGAATCCGGGGCGCGGTGACTGGCCGTGACTCTAAGCGTGTGTGGGGAACGTGGAGGAGAGTCTGACCAAGGCTGTGACGCTCTTGTTATGACACGAGGTAATGCAGAGCGGTACCCCCTGGGTGGAACGCCGGAATTCCGGCCGATTCGCCCTGTCCACATGCTGAGAACACGCAGCACGCGCCCTCAACTGTTCAGGCGTCTCGGGGGTTTTGGTGATGACGGCGCACTTTCGCCGCAGGCCTCCCCAAGGGCGCGGGAGAGGTATCGGGTGTAGCGCGGCCCGAGGATGAAACTCTGGGTTTGTATTGCGCGCGCATTACGCAGTGTTACTTCCAGGAAAGGCAGTGCGGCGTTTTTGGGCACCCTTCCGCATTCTGTGACACGCATGGTCACGGTGATCGCGCGGGAGGAGCCGGGTGCGGTCCGGAAGGGGGCGCGGGGCTCGGATTCGGCCGCCAGCCCGGCGTAGGGCTGGCTCACCCGGGTCACGGTGACCGGGGGTCCGGACTCCACGGCGAGCCGCACGTCGAAGGCGAGGCGGTGGGGTGCGGTGGTCCGTCCGGCCAGGAAGGTCACGGTCACCGTCTGTGCGGGAAAGGGGAGTTCAGGAGGCGGCGCGGGGCGCGGGCGGGTGGCCCAGAGGGCGCCGCCGGCCGCCGTCGCGGCGCAGGCGGTGGCCAGAATCAGTAGGGTGCGGCGGCGACGGGGGCGGGGGGCCGGGCGTGCCTCGGCGGGCTCGCGCGCCCAGGTGCCCTCGCCGGGTTCCAGCGGGCCGATGCCGGTCATCGCCGGAATCCGGGCCCGATACGAAGTGCCCCGCCCCGTCCCATGCGCCGAAAGCTACGGCGTGGGGCGGGGCGGGGCAATGGGGAGCGTCAGTCCTTCGCCGGGGTCTCGCCCGCCGGGAGGTCGCGCAGGAGGCAGGTCAGTCGGGCCGTGCAGACGCGGCGGTCGTGCTCGTCGGTGATGACGATCTCGTACGTCGCCGTGGAGCGGCCCCGGTGGACCGGGGTGGCGACGCCGGTGACCAGGCCGGAGCGGACGCCCCGGTGGTGGGTGCAGTTCAGGTCGACGCCGACGGCGACCTTGGAGCTGCCGCCGTGCAGCATCGAGCCGACCGAGCCGAGGGTTTCGGCGAGCACCGCGGAGGCACCGCCGTGCAGCAGGCCGTACGGCTGGGTGTTGCCCTCCACCGGCATGGTGCCGACCACCCGCTCCGGCGCCGCCTCGACGATCTGCACACCCATCCGCGTCCCCAGGTGACCTGCGGAGAACATGGCGGGCAGGTCCACGCCGAGCGCCGCGTACTCGTCGATGATCTCCTGCGGGAATCTCACCTGCTGCTGCTCACCCATGCCCGGCTCCGTTCTCGTGCGCCTGTCCGGCGGCTACCGACATCACTGAGCGAACGCTCAGTCGGTCGCCGATTGTTCCAGGCCCTCCGGGCGCGCCTCCAGCCGGACCACCACGGACTTGCTGGCCGGGGTGTTGCTGGTGTCGGCGGTGGCGTCCAGCGGCACCAGCACGTTGGTCTCCGGGTAGTACGAGGCGGCGCAGCCACGCGCGGTCGGGTAGTGCACCACCCGGAAACCGGGCGCCCGCCGCTCCACCCCGTCACTCCACTCGCCCACCAGATCCACGTAACTCCCGTCCGCCACGCCGAGTTCGCGGGCGTCCTCGGGGTGGACCAGCACCACGCGGCGGCCGTGGGTGATGCCCCGGTAGCGGTCGTCCAGGCCGTAGATCGTGGTGTTGTACTGGTCGTGCGAGCGCAGCGTCTGGAGCAGCAGCCGGCCCTCGGGCAGCTCCGGGTGCTCCACCGGCGCGGCGGTGAAGTTGGCCTTGCCGGTGGCGGTGGGGAAGCGGCGCTCGTCGCGCGGGGCGTGCGGCAGGGTGAAGCCGCCGGGGCGGGCGACGCGGGCGTTGAAGTCCTCGAAGCCGGGGACCACCCGCGCGATGCGGTCGCGGATCGCCGCGTAGTCCCGCTCGAACTCCTCCCACGGCACCGTGCTGTCCGGCAGCACCCGCCGGGCCAGCCGGGCCACGATGGCGGGCTCGGACAGCAGGTGGGTGCTCGCGGGCGCCAGCCGGCCGCGCGAGGCGTGCACCATGCCCATGGAGTCCTCGACGGTGACGAACTGCTCGCCCCCGCCCTGGACGTCGCGCTCGGTGCGGCCGAGCGTCGGCAGGATCAGCGCGCGGGCGCCGGTGACCACGTGCGAGCGGTTGAGCTTGGTCGACACGTGCACGGTCAGCCGGGCCCGCCGCATGGCCGCCTCGGTCACCTCGGTGTCGGGGGAGGCGGAGACGAAGTTGCCGCCCATGGCGAAGAACACCTTCGCCTCGCCGTCCCGCAGCGCGCGGATGGCCCGTACGACGTCGAAGCCGTGCTCGCGCGGCGGGGCGAAGCCGAACTCCCGCTCCAGCGCGTCCAGGAAGGCGGGCGCGGGGCGCTCGAAGATGCCCATCGTGCGGTCGCCCTGCACATTGGAGTGGCCGCGCACCGGGCACACCCCGGCGCCGGGACGGCCGATGTCGCCGCGCAGGAGGAGGAAGTTGACCACCTCGCGGATGGTCGGTACCGAGTGCTTGTGCTGGGTGAGGCCCATGGCCCAGCAGACGATGGTCCGCTTCGAGGCCAGCACCATCTCCAGGGCACGCTCGATCTCCGCGCGGGCAAGACCGGTCGCGGCCAGCGTCTCGTCCCAGTCGGCCTTGGCCGCCGCCTCGGCGAACTCCTCGTAGCCGTGGGTGTGTTCGCGGACGAACTCCTCGTCGACCGCGCCGTCCGTCTCCAGGATCAGCTTGTTCAGCAGCCGGAAGAGGGCCTGGTCGCCGCCGATGCGGATCTGGAGGAACAGGTCGGTGAGCGCGGCGCCCTTGAGCATGCCCTGCGGGGTCTGCGGGTTCTTGAACCGCTCCAGGCCGGCCTCGGGGAGCGGGTTGACGCTGATGATCCGCGCGCCGGCCGCCTTGGCCTTCTCCAGCGCCGAGAGCATGCGCGGATGGTTGGTGCCCGGGTTCTGCCCGGCGACGATGATCAGATCGGCCCGGTACAGGTCCTCCAGCAGGACGCTGCCCTTGCCGATGCCGATCGTCTCCGAGAGCGCCGAACCCGACGACTCGTGGCACATGTTGGAGCAGTCGGGCAGGTTGTTGGTGCCCAGCTCACGGGCGAAGAGCTGGTACAGGAACGCCGCTTCGTTGCTGGTGCGCCCCGAGGTGTAGAAGACGGCCTCGTCCGGCGAGCCGAGGGCCGCGATCTCCTCCGCGACGATGTCGAAGGCACGCTCCCAGGTGACCGGCTCGTAGCGGTCGGCGCCCTCGGGCAGGTACATGGGGTGCGTGAGGCGGCCCTGCTGGCCCAGCCAGTAGCCGCTGCGCCCGGCGAGGTCGGCCACCGGGTGCGCGGCGAAGAACTCCGGGGTGACCCGGCGCAGCGTGGCCTCCTCGGCCACCGCCTTGGCGCCGTTCTCGCAGAACTCCGCCATGTGCCGGTGCTCCGGCTCGGGCCAGGCGCAGCCGGGGCAGTCGAAGCCGTCCTTCTGGTTCACCCGCAGCAGGGTCAGCGCGGTGCGCCGCACCCCCATCTGCTGCTGCGCGATCTTCAGGGAGTGCCCCACCGCGGGCAGTCCCGCCGCCGCGTGCTTCGGCTCCCCTGTCCGCGGCGCGTCCTGCACCGGATCACCCTTGGGCGGCTTCGTCGCCATCGCCCGCTCCCCTTCGATCGTCTTTCTCACATCCGGGGTCCCCCGGCCCCACCGACAAGCATGCCCCGCGAGTGCCCGCAGCGGGAGCCCTGTGGACAGTGGGCGATCTTCCGGCGGAACGGTTCGCGGACCCGGCTGTCAGTGCGGCGTGGCAGGATCGGGGGCGTGGCAGAGACAGCATCGAAGAAGACCGACACCCCTCCCGGCGGCCGACCCCGCCTGATGCTCATGGACGGGCACTCACTGGCGTACCGCGCGTTCTTCGCGCTGCCCGCGGAGAACTTCACCACCGCGACGGGCCAGCCGACGAACGCGATCTACGGCTTCGCCTCGATGCTGGCCAACACCCTGCGTGACGAGGCGCCCACGCACTTCGCGGTCGCCTTCGACGTGTCCCGCAAGACCTGGCGCTCCGAGCGGTTCACCGAGTACAAGGCGAACCGCTCCAAGACGCCTGACGAGTTCAAGGGCCAGGTCGAGCTGATCGGCGAGCTGCTGGACGCGATGCACGCGCCCCGCTTCGCCGTGGACGGCTTCGAGGCGGACGACGTGATCGCCACCCTCGCCACCCAGGCCGAGGCCGAGGGCTTCGAGGTGCTGATCGTCACCGGCGACCGGGACTCCTTCCAGTTGGTCAGCGAGCACACCACCGTGCTCTACCCGACCAAGGGCGTCTCGGAGCTGACCCGGTTCACGCCGGAGAAGGTTTTCGAGAAGTACGGGTTGACGCCCGCGCAGTACCCCGACTTCGCAGCCCTGCGCGGCGACCCGTCCGACAACCTGCCCGGCATCCCCGGCGTCGGTGAGAAGACCGCCGCGAAGTGGATCAACCAGTTCGGCTCGTTCACGGAGCTGGTCGAGCGGGTCGAGGAGGTCAAGGGCAAGGCCGGGCAGAACCTCCGCGACCACCTGGAGTCGGTCAAGCTCAACCGCGTGCTGACCGAGCTGGAGCGCCAGGTCGAGCTGCCGAAGACGGTCGCGGACCTGGGCCGTGAGCCGTACGACCGCAAGACCGTGGCGGCCTTCCTGGACACCCTGGAGATCCGCAACCCCTCGCTGCGCGAGCGGCTCTTCGCGGTCGACCCCGGCGCCGAGGAGGCCGAGGCCACCCCGGTCGTGGCGGACGGCGTCGAGGTGGACGGCACGGTCCTGGGCACCGGCGAGCTGACCGGCTGGCTGGCCGAGCACGGCGCCGGGCCGCTGGGCGTGGCCACGGTCGACACCTGGGCGCTGGGCTCCGGCTCGGTCGCCGAGGTCGCCCTCGCCACCGCCGGGGGAGCGGCCGCCTGGTTCGACCCCGCCGAGCTGGACGAGGCCGACGAGCGGGCGTTCGCCGACTGGCTGGCCGACCCCGCGCGGCCCAAGGTGCTGCACAACGCCAAGGGCGCCATGCGGGTGCTGGCCGAGCACGGCTGGCAGGTGGAGGGCGTGTCCATGGACACCGCGCTCGCCGCCTACCTGGTCAAGCCCGGCCGCCGCTCCTTCGACCTGGACGCGCTCTCGCTGGAGTACCTGCACCGCGAGCTGGCCCCGGCCGCCGCGGCCGACGGTCAGCTCGCCTTCGGCGGGGACGACGGCGCCGAGGCCGAGGCCCTGATGATCAAGGCCCGCGCCATCCTGGACCTGGGCGAGGCGCTGGAGACCCGGCTCGCCGAGGTCGGCGCCGCCGAGCTGCTGCGGGACATGGAGCTGCCCACCTCCGCCCTGCTCGCCCGCATGGAGCGGCACGGCATCGCGGCCGACCGCCCGCACCTGGAGACCATGGAGCAGACCTTCGCGGGCGCCGTGCAGCAGGCCGTGAAGGAGGCGCACGCCGCCGCCGGCCACGAGTTCAACCTCGGCTCGCCCAAGCAGCTCCAGGAGGTCCTCTTCGGCGAGCTGGCGCTGCCCAAGACCAAGAAGACCAAGACCGGGTACACCACCGACGCCGACGCCCTGGCGTGGCTCGCCGCGCAGACCGACAACGAACTGCCGGTGATCATGCTGCGCCACCGGGAGCAGGCCAAGCTGCGCGTCACGGTCGAGGGCCTGATCAAGACCATCGCCGCCGACGGCCGCATCCACACCACCTTCAACCAGACGGTGGCGGCGACCGGCCGGCTGTCCTCCACGGACCCCAACCTCCAGAACATCCCGGTCCGCACCGACGAGGGCCGCGCGATCCGCCGGGGCTTCGTGGTCGGCGAGGGCTTCGAGACCCTGATGACGGCCGACTACAGCCAGATCGAGCTGCGCGTCATGGCCCATCTCTCCGAGGACGCCGGGCTGATCGAGGCGTTCACCTCCGGCGAGGACCTGCACACCACGGTCGCCTCCCAGGTGTTCTCGGTCGGGCGGGACGCGGTGGACGCGGAGATGCGCCGCAAGATCAAGGCCATGTCGTACGGCCTCGCCTACGGCCTGTCCGCCTTCGGCCTCTCCCAGCAGCTCAACATCGACGCCGGCGAGGCCCGCGCGCTGATGGACACCTACTTCGAGCGGTTCGGCGGGGTACGGGACTATCTGCGCCGCGCGGTCGACGAGGCACGGGCGACGGGCTACACGGCGACCCTCTTCGGCCGCCGCCGCTACCTGCCCGACCTCAACAGCGACAACCGCCAGCGCCGCGAGGCCGCCGAGCGGATGGCGTTGAACGCCCCGATCCAGGGCACCGCCGCCGACATCGTCAAGATCGCGATGCTCAACGTGGACCGGGCGCTGCGCGAGGCGGAGCTGAAGTCCCGCATGCTGCTCCAGGTCCACGACGAAATCGTGCTGGAGATCGCCTCCGGCGAACGCGCGGCCGCCGAGGAGATCGTCCGCCGCGAGATGGCGAACGCCGTCAGCCTGCGGGCACCGCTGGACGTCTCCGTGGGCGTCGGCCCGGACTGGGAGTCGGCGGCGCACTGAGCCACCGGAGACCCCGCGAGGAGCCGCCCTCCTCGCGGGGTTTCACTCACGTGGCCCCCGCCAGAACGCAGCCCCCGCCCGCCACCGGCAAGACTGCGGGCATGGGTATACGCCTGCTTCACCGCCTGAGGCCCGCCCCGCGGCACGGCAGTACGGAGCGTACGGACACCGGCCCGGCGCCGGAGGCGTCCGGGACGGCCGTGCCCGTCGTCGCGGCCGGTGCCAGCGCCGCCCGCCACCCCGCGAACCCGCTGACCCGCGTCCGCCGGGCGGACGCCGTCACCCGCCGGGCCCTGGCCGCCGGGGCCCAGCGCCTCCCCGACTGGCGAGCCTGGGCCGACCTCGCGCGCGGCTACCTCGCGCTGCTGCTGACCCACCTGCCGAAGGCACGCCCCCGGCACACGCTCACCGTCTTCGTGGCCTCCCTCACCGACCGCCCCGCTCCCGCCATCCCGCGCCGACCGCCGCAGCCCGTGGCACCGGGTCCCCGGCCGGGACGGAAGCGGGCGTAGCACTGCGGGGCCGCCACACCCGTACCGCGCCCGCGTACAGCACCACCCCGAGCAGCAGGCCCGCGCCCGCGCCGAAGCAGACCGTGGGCACCAGTTCCCAGGGCCGGGCGACCGCGCCCCAGTACGCCCACCAGCGCACCGCCCGCACCGCCGCCGCGACCAGCGCGCAGCCGCCCAGCAGGGCCACGGCCCAGCACCGGTCCCGTACGGAGAGCAGCGGCACGCCCACCGGCTCCCCGGCCGGGGCCGCCCGGACCGCCCGCAGCAGGAAGACGGTGATCGCCACGGCGGCCAGTGCCGAGGTGCCGTACTGGAGCCACTGGAAGAGGGGAATTCCGGCCATGGTGCGGGCGAGCACCGGGACCAGTTCGGTGCCCCAGCGGTCGTGGTGGGTGAAGGCGTCCCAGACCACGTGGGTGAGCCCGCCGAGCACCGCCGAGACGTACCACCACAGCGCCAGCCCGGCCCGGACCCGCGCGCGGGGCGCCCCGCAGCGCAACAGGGCGGCGGGCCTCGGCTGCCAGGGCCGGGGCAGCAGCGCCGCCAGCGGCTCGCGCACCAGCAGCCAGAGCGCCACCAGCGCCCACGAGATCAGCACGTCCACGGTGAGCACACCGGTGAGGGAGTGCGTGACCGTCCCGAACTCCATCGCCTCCGGGCGGACGCTGGCCGCGTAATAGGTCAGGTCCGGCGCGAAGGAGCCCGCGACGAGCACCGACGGCACCAGGGGCCCCCGCCCGGTCCCGTCCCGGCGGACGGCGGGCAGTACGGCCGCGGCATGGCTGAGTGTGAACGGCAACGGGTCCTCCCGGAACGGCCGGCGCGAGCCGCGCCGGTGATCGCGCGCCCAGTATGCGTGATCCGCCCTCACCGGCCTTGCGGGCGACGGGAGTCGGCCAAGTCCGGAAAACGCGGGCGCCACGGTGCCACGGGTCAAGGGAGTTGACGTAGGGTCGGCCGGGGCGCATCTGTCGTGCACACGGTCAGGTGACCCACCACACAGACCTCAGTGCGGCACACCGGGCAACCGCGGTACCGGCTCGGCCGTCACACCTTCAGTCGGGACAGGCGCAGACGGACGCCGAGGGCGTCCACGGGAGGGGTTCACTCTATGGCGGCGCACAAGGGCAGGCGGCTGCGCAAGGGAGCGGCGACGACCGCGGCGGCCGCCTTGGCGGTGGCGGCACTCTCCGCGTCACAGGCACCGGGAGCGACCGGCGCCCCCGACCCCCTCCAGACCAGCGCGGGCCGGAGCACCCCCGTGCCGGAGGTGTCGGCGGACGGCAACGCCACCGGCAACTCCCCGTACTACACGGACCTTCCGCCGCTCAACAGTCCCGTCCCGAGCCCGTCCTCGACGATCGGCACGCCCGTCTCGCGGGGTGAGGGCGAGGCGGGCATCCCCGCGACCGTCCTGGACGCCTACCAGAAGGCCGAGGCCGAACTCCGCGCCTCCAAGCCCGGCTGCAACCTGCCCTGGCAACTCCTCGCCGCCATCGGCAAGGTGGAGTCCGGCCAGGCCAGAGGTGGCCGCGTGCGGGCCGACGGCACCACGATCAGCCCGATCATCGGCCCCCAGCTCGACGGCAACGGCTTCGCCCTCATCAAGGACACCGACCACGGCGCCTACGACGGCAACAGCTCCTACGACCAGGCCATCGGCCCCATGCAGTTCATCCCGTCCACCTGGGCGTGGGCGGGCCGCGACGGCAACGGCGACGGCAAGGCCGACCCGAACAACGTCTACGACGCCGCCCTCGCCGCGGGCCACTATCTGTGCCGCAACGGCTGGGACCTCTCCACGGAACGCGACCTGCACCGCGCGATCCTCAGCTACAACAACTCCACCGACTACCTCGACCTCGTGCTGAGCTGGGTGGATTACTACCGCAAGGGCACCCACTCCGTCCCGGACGGCTCCGGCGGCGTACCCACGCACCGCAGCGACGACGACCTGCCGCGCACGAGCATGCCCGCCGCTCCGCACGCGGCCGAGCCGAAGCCCTCGAAGCCCTCGAAGCCCGCCAAGCCCTCGAAGCCGGCGAACCCGCACACGGGCAAGCCCAGTCCGGACCCCACCACGCCCGGCAGCCCCTCGCCCGAGCCGACCCCGCCGGCCGGGACGCCCACCCCGTCCGACACGGTGGACCACCTCGTCTCCCCCGACCTGGACGGCACCGAGCTGACCGCCACGGCCGGGGACGCCTTCGAGCGGCGGATCGGCGCCCGCGCGGTGACCAAGGACGGCAAGTCCGTGGCCAAGGTCCGGGTGCGGTTCACCATCAGCGGCGACACCGGCGCCACCTTCACCGGCGGCGAGCGGGTGGCCACCATCGCCACCGACGCCAAGGGCATCGCGCTCGCCCCGCAGCTCCTCGCGGGCGAGAAGGCCGGCACCTTCAAGATCACCAGCGTGGTGGTCGGGCATGCGGCCAAGGGCGTCGGCTACACGGCCACCGTCACCCCGCGCCCCGCCGACAAGCTGGTCCGCACCTCCGACACCGCGCTGACCTGCACTCCGGGCGGCGAGTTCGCCGGGCAGGTCCAGGTGAAGGCGACGTACAAGGGCGCTCCGGCGGCCAAGGTCGGCGCCACCGCCACCCTGATCAAGTCCGCGGCCAACCCCACCGCGAACATCGCCGGGCCCTACTTCAAGGACGCGAACGGGCAGCCCGTTCGCACCCTCACCGGGCTCACGACGGACGCGGACGGCCTGGTCACGCTGCCCAAGCTGTACGCGGACCTCTTCAGCGGCACCTACCTGCTCCGCGTCACCACGCCGGGCGGCGGGAGCGTCACCGTCGAGCTGAAGGTGTCGGTCGCGACGAGCGCCTCCGCGAGCGCGTCGCCGAGCCCCTCGGCCAGCTCCTGAGGTCCTTCACCGCCTGAGCCGGGCCGTCGTGTGACGGGTCGGCTCGGCGGTGGCCGGGTCCTCGGGCCAGGGGTGCTTCGGATACCGCCCGCGCAGCTCGGCCCGGACCGCCCGGTAGCCGTCCCGCCAGAACGAGGCGAGGTCCGCCGTCACGGCGGCGGGCCGCCCGGCGGGCGACAGCAGATGCACCAGCAGCGGCACCCCGGCCACCTCCGGGGTCTGCCGCAGCCCGAACATCTCCTGCAACTTCACGGCCAGCACCGGCCGTTCGGGGTCCGCGTAGTCGACCCGCACCCGTGACCCGCTCGGTACGGCGACCCGCTCCGGCGCCAGCTCGTCCAGCCGGGCCGCCTCCCCGCCCGCCCACGGCAACAGCCGCGTAAGCGCCTGCCCCGCGTCGATCCGCCCCAGGTCCGCCCGGCGCCGGGCCCGCCCCAACTCCGGCTCCAGCCAGTCGTCCACGTGGTCCAGCAGCGCCTCCTCCGACACGTCCGGCCACGGCTCCCCGAGCCGCGCCCGCAGGAACGCCAGCCGCTGCCGCAGGAGTTGAGCGTGCTCGGTCCACCGCAGCAGCCTCAGCCCCTCCCGCTCCAGCCCGTCGACCAGGGCGGCCCGCACCAGCTCGGGGCCGGGCTGTGCGAGGGGCCGTACGGCCAGCTCGACAGCCCCCAGCCGCTCGACCCGCCGGGCCACGACCTCCCCGTCGGCCCAGCGCACCTCCTCCCGCTCCTCCAGCAACGAGGCGGCAGCCGCCCGAGCGACGTCCTCCCGCACAGCAGCCCCCAGCCGCACCCGCCCATGCCCCTTCCCCACCGGCCGATCCGCCACGGCCACGACGATCCAGGGCGCCCCCCGCAACGCCGACCCCTCCGCCAACTCGACCCGAGTCCCGGACACCGTCAGATACGACCCCCCGTCCAGCCGGGCGACCCGCTCGGGAAAGGCGAGAGCGGCGACCTGACCGACGGCGGCTTCGTCGCTCGGCGCGGGCCGTGTCTCCTCCTCCACCCTCTCCACGCCCCTGGGACCACCGGTGTCGTCCAGCCCCGCCGCCCCGCGCAGCCGCCGCACCTCCGCCGCCCACCGCCCCGCGTACGCGTCGCCGCCCCGGCGGGCCCGGCGCAGGGCTCCCGCCAGGTCGTCGCCGTACTCGCGCGGTACCTCCTCCGAGAGGAGGGCGACTGTCTCGGCGGCGGGGGCGGGGGAGTCGAGGAGGGCTCGGCCGAGGCGGGGGTGGAGGCCCAGCCGGGAGAGGCGGGTGCCCCGGGGGGTGGCTCGGCCGGTGGGGTCGACCGCGCCGACTGCCGTCAGGACGTCCCGTGCCGCCGCCATCGCCCCGGCGGGCGGCGCGTCCAGCAGGGCCAGGCCCCTGGCGTCCGGGTCGCCCCAGCAGGACGCCTGGAGGGCGAAGGCGGTCAGATCGGCGACCTTGATCTCCGGGGCCGGGAAGGCGGGGAGGCGGGTGTCCTCGGCGCGGTCCCAGCAGCGGTAGACCACGCCGGGTGCCTCGCGCCCGGCCCGGCCCGCGCGCTGGGCGCCGGCCGCGCGGGACGCCCGTACCGTCGCCAGGCCGCTCAGGCCCCTCGCGTGGTCCACGCGGGGTTCTCGCGCCAGCCCCGAGTCGACGACGACCCGGACGCCCGGCACGGTGAGGGAGGACTCGGCCACGGAGGT
Organism: Streptomyces sp. NBC_01171; assembly: GCF_045039805.1. Classification (NCBI taxonomy): domain Bacteria; kingdom Bacillati; phylum Actinomycetota; class Actinomycetes; order Kitasatosporales; family Streptomycetaceae; genus Streptomyces; species Streptomyces sp. NBC_01171. Next base: position 4,997,320 of record NZ_CP108609.1, read on the forward strand.
CGCCAGGACCACCCGGCGCCGTTCGCCGGGGGAGAGCACCGCGTCCTGCACGGAGGCGGGGGCGCGTCCGTGCACCTGGAGCACGTCGACACCCGCAAGCTGCCCCAACTGCCCGGCCACGCGGGCGATCTCCCCCACGCCGGGCAGGAAGCACAGCACGTCACCGGACTGCTCGGCGAGAGCCCGCCGTACGACCGAGGCCACGTGCGCGAGGAGCGCCGGGTCCACCCGCATCCCGTGCGGTGGCCGTACCGGACGCGCGGGCGGCGCCCAGACCACGTCCACGGGGTACGACACCCCGGCCGCCTCCACCACCGGCGCCCCGCCGAGCAGCCGGGCCCAGCCCTGCGCGTCGGTGGTCGCGGAGGCCGCCACCAGGCGGAGGTCGGGCCGGAGGGTCCCCCGTACGTCCCACAGGAAGGCGGCGGCCGTGTCCGCGTCCAGATGCCGCTCGTGGCACTCGTCGAGCACCACCACATCGATACCGGCCAGCTCCGGGTCCCGCTGGAGCCGCTGGAGGAGGACACCGGTGGTCACGACCTCCACGCGGGTGTGGCGCCCCACCACACGTTCGCCGCGAACGGTGTGGCCGACGCTGACCCCCGGCTTCTCGCCCAGCAGCCACGCCATCCGCCGGGCAGCGGCCCGCGCGGCGATCCGGCGGGGCTCGGCCACCACGACCCGCCGCGCCGGACCCCCGCCGACCAGCCCCGCCAGCACCAGCGGCACGAGCGTCGTCTTGCCGGTACCGGGCGGCGCCACCAGCACGGCGGTGCCCTCCCCCTCCAGCGCGGCGGTCAGGTCGGGCAGGGCGGAGCGCACGGGCAGCGCGGCGAGGGCGTCGTCACGGATCACGCCCCCAGTGTCGTACGCCGGGCCGCCGGGGCTGTCAGTCCCGTTCGCAGACGAAGATCGCGGTGCCGGGGATCAGGTTGCCGCGCAGCGGGGACCAGCCGCCCCACTCGGAGGTGTTCCAGGCCGGCCACTCCGGCTCGACCAGGTCCACGAGCCGGAACCCGGAGGACACGAGGTCCCGGACCCGGTCACCGATCGTGCGGTGGTGCTCCACATAGACGGCGCGCCCATCGTCGTCCTGCTCCACATAGGGAGTGCGGTCGAAGTAGGACGCCGCCACGGACAGCCCCTCCGGACCCGGCTCGTCCGGGAACGCCCAGCGGATCGGATGCGTCACCGAGAACACCAGCCGCCCGCCCGGCCGCAGCACCCGCCGCACCTCGCGCAGCACCAGCCGGGGGTCGGCCACGAACGGCAGCGCCCCGTACGCCGAGCACACCACGTCGAAGGAGGCGTCCGCGAAGGGCAGCGCGCCCGCGTCCGCGCACACGAGCGGGAACGCCGAGCCGATGCGCAGCGCGTGCTGGAGCTGCCGGTGGGAGAGGTCCAGCGCGACCGGACGGGCACCCTGGGCGGCCAGCCAGCGCGCGCACTGCGCCGCGCCCGCGCCGATCTCCAGCACGTCCCGGCCCTTCAGCTCCTCCGCCGGGCCGAGCAGCTCGGCCTCCACCTCGTCCAGCCCCTCCGGGCACCAGACGAAGCGGTCGTCACCGAGGAAGGTGCCGTGCTCGACCTGGTACTCGTCGGCGTTCCGGTCCCACCAGCCCCGGTTGGCGCTGCTGCTCTCCGCGACCCCCGCGTCACGGCGGGTGGCTTCCGGCTCGGACCCCTCCGGGTCGTGCCCCACAGGCTCTTGGATGATCGGCTCCCTCGTCGTACTCTTCCGTCCAACCGGCCCGCCGGACGCGTGTCACGGAAGGGATCGCGCGGTCACGCGCGCCCAGTTGGGCGATTCTTCAGCCTGGTATGCGGCGATCCGTCCGCGGTGTGCGGCTTCGCGCATTGACCCTGCCCGGCTGCCCCCGTATGCTACAAGTTGCGCTGCGGGCCTGCGCACCTCAGACGTAGCAGGTCGCGCTCGCATCTGTATGTATCCCTCGGTTGTCGAGGCGCCACCGGGCACCCGGTGCTTGTGGCGCTTCCTTGGCTGTCCGGCTTCTGCAGAGCGAAACGGGCTCCCGGCGTAAGCAGTACCTACGACTTCAATGTCCGTACCGGAGCCCTTTCCCACATGACGAGCAGCACCGAGACCACCGCCACCACCCCGCAGGTTGCGGTCAACGACATCGGTAACGAGGAAGCCTTCCTCGCCGCGATCGACGAGACGATCAAGTACTTCAACGACGGCGACATCGTCGACGGCGTCATCGTGAAGGTCGACCGGGACGAGGTCCTGCTCGACATCGGTTACAAGACCGAAGGTGTCATCCCGAGCCGCGAGCTCTCGATCAAGCACGACGTCGACCCGAACGAGGTCGTCAAGGTCGGCGACGAGATCGAGGCCCTGGTTCTCCAGAAGGAGGACAAGGAAGGCCGCCTGATCCTCTCGAAGAAGCGCGCCCAGTACGAGCGCGCCTGGGGCACCATCGAGAAGATCAAGGAAGAGGACGGCATCGTCACCGGTACCGTCATCGAGGTCGTCAAGGGTGGTCTCATCCTCGACATCGGCCTCCGTGGCTTCCTGCCGGCTTCCCTCGTCGAGATGCGCCGTGTCCGCGACCTCCAGCCCTACGTGGGCAAGGAGCTCGAGGCCAAGATCATCGAGCTGGACAAGAACCGCAACAACGTGGTCCTGTCCCGCCGCGCCTGGCTGGAGCAGACCCAGTCCGAGGTTCGCCAGACGTTCCTCACCACCCTCCAGAAGGGTCAGGTCCGCTCCGGCGTCGTCTCCTCGATCGTCAACTTCGGTGCCTTCGTGGACCTGGGTGGCGTCGACGGTCTGGTGCACGTCTCCGAGCTCTCCTGGAAGCACATCGACCACCCGTCCGAGGTTGTCGAGGTCGGCCAGGAAGTCACCGTCGAGGTTCTCGACGTGGACATGGACCGCGAGCGCGTCTCCCTGTCGCTGAAGGCGACCCAGGAAGACCCGTGGCAGCAGTTCGCCCGCACCCACCAGATCGGCCAGGTCGTGCCCGGCAAGGTCACGAAGCTGGTTCCGTTCGGTGCGTTCGTCCGCGTGGACGAGGGCATCGAGGGTCTGGTCCACATCTCCGAGCTGGCCGAGCGCCACGTGGAGATCCCGGAGCAGGTCGTCCAGGTCAACGACGAGATCTTCGTCAAGGTCATCGACATCGACCTCGAGCGTCGCCGCATCAGCCTCTCGCTGAAGCAGGCCAACGAGGCCTTCGGTGCCGACCCGGCCTCGGTCGAGTTCGACCCGACCCTGTACGGCATGGCCGCGTCGTACGACGACCAGGGCAACTACATCTACCCCGAGGGCTTCGACCCCGAGACCAACGACTGGCTCGAGGGCTACGAGACCCAGCGCGAGGCGTGGGAGGGCCAGTACGCCGAGGCGCAGCAGCGCTTCGAGCAGCACCAGGCCCAGGTCATCAAGTCCCGCGAGGCGGACGAGAAGGCCGCTGCCGAGGGTGGCGACACCGCGGGTGCGGCTCCGGCCGCGTCCGGTGGCGGCTCCTACTCCTCCGAGGGTGCGGACACCTCCGGTGCCCTTGCTTCGGACGAGGCGCTTGCCGCGCTGCGTGAGAAGCTGGCGGGCGGCCAGAGCTGAACGCTCACCGCTGAGGCTTAGCCACTCAGGTTGACTTGAGGGACCCGTACCTTTTCAGGTGCGGGTCCCTCAGGCGTTTCCGGGTGCGTTGTCGGGTGCCGGGCCGTGGGGGCTGAGCGCGCAGTTCCCCGCGCGCCTTGGGGGAGTTGGCGTGAGCGTCTCTTTCAAGTGATCAAGGGAATGCGCCAAGGGCCTCTGGTGTTGAGAACGGTGGACACTAGGAGGGGCGGTCATCGTGGTTGATCCGCAGGGTTTGTTCGCTTGGGAGCCGAAGGGGCTTGCCGTGGTGGACATGGCGTTGGCTCAGGAGTCGGCCGGGCTGGTCATGCTCTACCACTTCGACGGGTACATCGACGCGGGGGAGACGGGCGACCAGATCGTCGAGCGTGTCCTCGACACGCTGCCGCACCAGGTCGTGGCCCGGTTCGACCACGACCGGCTGGTGGACTACCGCGCCCGCCGTCCGCTGCTGACCTTCCAGCGGGACAGTTGGACCGACTACGAAGTGCCGGCCATCGAGGTCCGCCTCGTGCAGGACGCCACCGGTGCGCCGTTCCTCGTGCTGTCCGGGCCCGAGCCCGACGTGGAGTGGGAGCGGTTCGCGCTCGCCGTGCAGCAGATCGTGGAGCGGCTCGGCGTCCGGCTGTCCGTCAACTTCCACGGCATCCCGATGGGCGTGCCGCACACCCGTCCCGTGGGCCTCACCCCGCACGGCAACCGGACCGACCTCGTCCCCGGACACCGCAGCCCCTTCGAGGAGGCCCAGGTGCCGGGCAGCGCCGCCGCGCTGCTGGAGTACCGGCTCAGCGAGGCCGGGCACGACGTCCTCGGTGTCGCCGCGCACGTCCCGCACTACCTCGCCCGCTCCGCCTACCCGGACGCCGCGCTGACCGTGCTGGAGGCGATCACCGCCGCCACCGGCCTCGTCCTGCCCGGCGTCGCCCACGGCCTGCGCACCGACGCCCACCGCACCCAGACCGAGATCGACCGCCAGATCCGCGAGGGCGACGAGGAACTGACCTCGCTCATCCAGGGCCTCGAGCACCAGTACGACGCGGCCGCCGGCGCCGAGACCCGCGGCAACATGCTCGCCGAGCCCGTCGACATCCCCTCCGCCGACGAGATCGGCCGCGAGTTCGAGCGGTTCCTCGCCGAGCGGGAGGGCGAGGCGTAAGCCTCCTGGCAGGAGGGTCTAGGCTGCCCGGCATGTTGAAAGTGGGGCTGACCGGTGGCATCGGGGCCGGCAAGAGTGAGGTGTCGCGGCTGCTCGTGGAGCACGGGGCCGTGCTGATCGACGCGGACCGGATCGCGCGGGAGGTCGTGGCACCGGGGACACCGGGTCTTGCGGCCGTGGTGGAGGCGTTCGGGCCGGAGATCCTCGCCGAGGACGGCTCGCTGGACCGGCCTCGGCTCGGGTCCATCGTCTTCGCCGACCCCGAGAAGCTGGCCGTCCTCAACTCGATCGTGCACCCCCTGGTCGGCGAGCGGTCCCGCGAACTGGAGAGCGCCGCGAGCGACGACGCCGTCGTCCTGCACGACGTACCGCTCCTCACCGAGAACGCTCTGGCGCCGCTGTACGACCTCGTCGTCGTCGTGGACGCGAGCCCCGAGACCCAGCTCGACCGGCTGGTCCGGCTGCGCGGGACGACCGAGGACGACGCCCGCGCCCGCATGGCCGCCCAGGCGACCCGTGAGCAGCGTCGCGAGATCGCCGACATCGTGATCGACAACGACGTGCCGCTGGACGCGCTGGAGAAGCGGGTCGCGGAGGTCTGGGCCGAGCTGACCCGGCGCGCGGCCGCGCGGAGCGCCGGCGCGGAATAGCCGTTCCGCTCCGAGGCGTTGGAACGGCGGAGTGAGGGAAGGACTTCGCCGTGCCCGAGATCAATGGTTCCGCCGGACGTACGCCGGAGACGGATGTCATCGACTTCCGCGCCGCCGAGCACCTGCTCGACGCGCGGGACCCCAGGGGCGCGGTGAAACTGCTCGACGAAGTGATCGCCGCCCACCCCGAGAACACCGCCGCCCGGCTGCTGCGGGCGCGCGCCTTCTTCGCCGCCGCGCAACTGCGGCCCGCCGAGCTCGAGTTCACGGTGGTGCTGGAGCGCGAGCCGGACAACGCCTTCGCCCACTTCGCGCTGGGCCGCACCTATGAGCGCCAGGGCCGGCCCGGTCAGGCCCGACGCCACTTCCGGCTGGCCGCCGCGCTGGATCCCAACCCGGACTATCTGCGGGCGGCCCGCTTCGACTCCTGAGCCCGTCCTTCCCGGCTAATGGTGCCGGGGCGCGGGCAGGCGGGGGAATCCTCGCCGCCGCCTCGGCCGTACCGCCGGCTCGTCGTGCGCCGGCTCGTACGGGGGGACGTCGCGGCCGGGCTGGTAGTGCGGGCCCTGCCGCAGATGGCGGAGGACCAGGACCAGGTCGACCGTGACCACCAGCCACAGCACGGCACACGCGACCGCCCAGCCGGTCCGTCCGGTGAGGGCGAAGGCCACGGTGCCGAAGACGGTCCAGGCGAACCCCCACACGCTCAGCCACAACCGCGCCCGCAGCGCACTGCGCGCGGTCGTCGGTTCACTGCCGGTACGCATCCGATCACCACCTCTCTGGCAACGTACTCCGGTTCCCGAGACGGTGTGAATTGACTCGAACGAGTGGTTCGGGGCGGGACGGGAACGGCCGAGCGAAGATCGCCCGTTCTTCCGGCATGACAGTCGAGATGCGTGAAGGACATCAGGGCACCGGCCCCGGAGCGATCACCCCGGACGGCTGTGCGGTCGAACTGTACGCCCGCTTCCCACCGGGCGACGAACCGGACGTCATCGCCGCCGCGGTGCCCGCCGGGGCGCACATCCTGGAGCTGGGCAGCGGCGCGGGCCGGGTCACCCACGCGCTGCTGGAGCGCGGCTTCCGGGTGACCGTGGTGGACGAGTCCGCCGAGATGCTGGAGCGGGTGCGCGGGGCGGAGCGCACCATATGCACGCCCATCGAGGACCTGGACCTGGGCGAGCGGTTCGACGTGGTCCTGCTCGGCTCGTTCCTGGTCCACACCGCCGACCCGGCGCTGCGCCACGCCCTGCTGGACGCCTGCGCCCGCCATGTGGCTCCGGGCGGCCGCGTGCTCATCCAGCGGGAGGGCGCGGACTACCACGAGAACGTGCCGAGGGAGCGCGTCGACCCCCGGGGCTTCACCGTCCGGATCGCCTCGGTGGAACCGGTCGGCGACGGGGTCAACTCGGTGCGGGCCGAGTACACCTTCCCTGACGCCACCTGGACCCAGACCTTCCGCAGCAGGCCCCTGACGAAGGAGCAGTTCGAGGTCGCGCTGGGGGAGGCGGGGCTGAGCGTGGACGCCGAGCTGACCGATGACGGGACGTGGGTGCGGGTGGTGCCGGTGGGCTGAGGGGGTCGGTCGGGGCACCCGGTCGGTCGGGGCACCCGGACACCGGTGGCTCAGCGGCCCGGCCGGCGCCTGCCGTGGGCGTCCGGGGCGACGACGGGAGCACCGGGGGCGTCCGGCGTGGCCAGGCCGCGCAGGCGTTCCAGTTCGCGGCGGTCCCGCTTGGTCGGGCGGCCGGTGCCCCGGTCGCGGATGCCGACGGGGGCGACCGCCTCGCGGGGCGGCGGAGGAGGTGAGTTGTCGATGTAGCACTGGGCGGCCACCGGAGCGCCGACCCGCTTGCGGATCAGCCGTTTCACGATCACCACGCGCTCCCGGCCCTCGTGCCGCAGCCGCACCTCGTCACCCACCCGCACGGAGTACGCGGGCTTCACCCGCTCCCCGTTCACATGGACATGGCCGCCCCGGCACGCGGTGGCACCCAGCGAACGCGTCTTGACCAGGCGCACCGCCCAGATCCAACTGTCGATCCGCACCGTCTCCCCGGCGGCGAGCCCCGCGGCCTCGGCGGCGGCCACCGCGGCGGCGGTGCCGGGGTCGGGCGCCGGTGCCTCGGAGGCGGCGGCCCCCTGGGTGCCGTCGGCGGCCGGGTCCTGTGAAGCGAGTGCCATGCTGCCGACCCTAACGCTCCGCCGCGCCGGGCCGGTACGGCGTTTCCCACCACTCCCACGCCCCGCCCCGGATGCGGCCCACCCGCGCACCCCGGAGGCTGTTGCCGAGGTCGGGCCGGGAGCGAGGAGGGGACATGGAGACGGAGGCCGAGGAACCGCCCCGGCACCGGCGGACGTTCACCTTCCCCAGCGCGCTCACCGTCCTCGCCGTCGTCACGATCGCCGTCTGGCTGCTCGCCTTCCTCATCCCGCCGGGGCAGTACGACCGGGACGCGGCGGGCGCCCCGGTGCAGGGGACGTACCACCGGGTCTCCTCCGGGGAGTCCTTCGTCGACCGGCTCAACGACCTGTTCCTCTCCCCGGTCAACGGGCTGTACGGCCTTCGGGACCCGAGGACCGGGCTGGTGGGTCCGGACCTGGCGGGTGAGCTGTACGGCGCGGCGGGGGTGTTCCTGTTCGTGCTGGCCATCGGCGCGTTCATCACCGTCGTGTTCGCCACCGGCGCGCTGGACCGGGGCATCGCCCGGCTCGCGCACCGGCTGCGGGAGCGGGGCGCGCTGCTGATCGCCGGGATCATGGTGGTGTTCTCGGTGCTCGGCACCGTGGAGGGCTTCGCCGAGGAGACCCTCGGCTTCTACGGCCTGATCGTGCCGCTGATGCTCGCTCTCGGCTACGACCGGATGGTGGCCGTCGGCGCGATCATCCTGGGCGCGGGCGTCGGGGTGATGTGCTCGACGGTGAACCCGTTCGCCACCGGCGTGGCCTCCTCGGCGGCCGACATCTCGCTGGGGGACGGCATCGCGCTGCGGTTCGTGATGTGGGTGGCGCTGACGGCCGTGACCGTCGCCTACGTCATCCGGTACGCCCGGCGGGTACAGCGGGACCCGGCGCGCTCCCTCACCGGCTTCCTGCCCGGCGACCGTGAGCACGCCATCGAGGCGCCGGACGCGGAACCGGAGCTGACCGGGCTGCACCGGGCGGTGCTGGCCATGATGGTCCTGGTCTTCGCGTTCATGATCTTCTCGGTCGTGCCCTGGTCCAGCGCGCTCACCGGGAAGGCGGACGCCATCCCGTACGGATTCGAGCTGGGCTGGTCCTTCCCCGAGCTCGCCGCGCTCTTCATCTGCGCGGCCGTGCTGGTCGGACTGGTGGCGCGAATGGGGGAGCAGCGGCTCAGCGCCACGATCGTGCAGGGCGCGGCCGACTTCATCTCGCCCGCGCTGGTGATCGTGCTGGCCCGGGGCGTCACCGTGATCATGAACAACTCGAAGATCACCGACACGGTGCTGCACTCCATCGAGGGCGTGGTGAGAGGCACCTCGTCCGGTGTCTTCGCGGTCATCGTGTTCGTGGTCAACCTGCCGCTGGCGTTCCTGATCCCCTCCACCTCCGGCCATGCCACGCTCGCCATGCCGATCCTCGCCCCGCTGGCGGACTTCGCCGGGGTGTCCCGGGCGGTCGTCGTCACCGCCTGGCAGGCGTCCAGCGGCTGGATGAACCTGTGGGTGCCCACCACCGCCGTCGTCATGGGCGGTGTCGCGCTCGCCAAGGTGGGCTACGACAAGTACCTGCGGTTCGCGTGGCCGCTGCTGGCCGTGCTGTTCGCGCTGATCTGCGGGTTCGTCGCACTGGGAGCGGCGTTCACCTGACCGGACTGGCTACCGTGAAGGGCATGGACGACAGTGGTGGCCTCGCCCGGCTGGACCGGCGCGTGAGCGAGTGCCGGGCCTGCCCGCGCCTCGTGGAGTGGCGCGAGGAGGTGGCCCGTACCAAGCGGGCCGCGTTCGCGGACTGGACGTACTGGGGTCGCCCGGTGCCCGGCTACGGCCCCGCCGACGCCCGGCTGGCGATCATCGGGCTGGCGCCCGCCGCGCACGGCGGCAACCGCACCGGCCGCATGTTCACCGGCGACCGCTCCGGCGACGTGCTCTACCAGGCCCTCTACGACCTGGGCCTCGCCTCCCAGCCGACCTCGGTCGGCATCGACGACGGGCTGGAACTGTACGGCGTCCGCGTCACCGCGCCCGTGCACTGTGCCCCGCCCGCCAACAAGCCGACCCCTGGCGAGCGCGACACCTGCCGGCCCTGGCTGGTCCAGGAGCTGAAGCTGCTCCGGCCGACGCTCCGGGCCGTCGTGGTGCTCGGCGCCTTCGGCTGGCAGGCGGCGCTGCCCGCGCTCACCGAGGCGGGTTGGACCGTACCCCGTCCCCGCCCCGCCTTCGGCCACGGCACCCACGTCCCCCTCGAAGGCGGCCTGGACCTCTACGGCTGCTTCCATGTCAGCCAGCGCAACACCTTCACCGGCCGTCTCACCCCGGAGATGCTCCGCGAGACCCTGGGCGCGGCGGCGCGAGCGGCGGGCCTGCGGTAGCGGGTCAGGGCTGCCAGACGTACCGCACGTCCGGCTCCCGTTCCTCGTTGTCGCGGCCGTCGGTGCGCTCCACGGCGACGAAGCCGTGGCGCTCGTAGAAGCGGTGCGCGGGCTCGTTCACCTGGAAGGTCCACAGCGTCAGCCCGGCCGGCACGCGCTCCTTGGCCAGCGCCACGAACCGGTCGCCGAGGCCGCGTCCGCGGTGGGCGGGGTCCAGGTAGAGCTGGGACAGCAGGTCCCCGTCGAGCACCATCATGCCGACGATCGCGCCGTCCTCCGCCTCGGCCACCCAGGTCTCGCGCAGCGGGATCACCACGTCCCGGACGTGGGCGCGGACCTCGTCGTCCGAACGGGGGCGGACGACCGTGGGCAGGGCGGCGGCGAAGGAGCGCAGCCAGACGTCGGCCGTGGCGGGTGCGTCCGCCGGGACGGCCCGGCGCAGCAGGACCGTCACTCCCCCGCCTCCGGGATCGCGGCCGTGGCGGTGATCTCCACCAGTTGGCCGGTGTAGCCGAGGCAGGCCACGCCGAGCAGGGTGGAGGAGTGCGGGCCCTTGCTGAGGCCGGACGCCTCCACCACCTCCCACACCGACGAGAGCACCGAGGGCTGGTCGCTCACCACGTACACCTCGGTCACCAGGACGTGCTCCAGATCGCTGCCCACGGCCCGCAACTGCTGGCGCAGATTGGCGATCACCTGCCCGGCCTGGCGTACCGGATCGCCGGGCCCGACCAGTTCGCCCCGCTCGTCCAGCGGGACCGCGCCCGCGAGGAAGGCGAGCCGGGTGCCCGCCTCCACGACGGAGGCGTGGGAGTAGGTCGGCGGCGGGAAGAGACCGGGCACGGTGACACGGCGGATCATGGCGGCTCCCTCGAAGCGCGGGCGGACGACCGCCCATCATTGGGCGCCCGGAGCCGCCCGCGCATCCGATTAATGACGACAGAAAGGAACCGCCGTGCCCGCCCTCTCCGACGCCGACTTCCTCTCCGCCACCGCCGACCGCCTCGCCGGGCTGCCCACCGTGCGGGCCGTCGCGCTCGGCGGGTCGCGGGCCCAGGGCACGCACACCGAGGCCAGCGACTGGGACCTCGCCGTGTACTACCGGGGCGACTTCGACCCTGGTGATCTGCGCGCCCTCGGCTGGGAGGGCGAGGTCTCCGAGGTCGGCGGCTGGGGCGGCGGGGTGTTCAACGGCGGGGCGTGGCTCACCGTGGAGGGCCGCCGGGTCGACGTCCACTACCGGGATCTCGACACCGTCGAGCGTGAGCTGGCCGAGGCGGAGGAGGGCCGCTTCCGGGTCGAGCCCCTGCTGTTCCACCTCGCCGGGATTCCCACGTATCTGATCGTCGCCGAGCTGGCCGTCAACCAGGTGCTGCGCGGCACCCTGCCCCGCCCCGCCGGCTACCCGGACGCACTGCGCCGTACCGCCCCCGAGCGCTGGCGGGGCACCGCCCGGGCCACCCTCGGCTACGCCCGCGCCAACCACGCCCCGCACGGCCGCCTCACCGAGGTCGCCGGCGCGCTGGCCACCGCCGCCGCCCAGGCCGCGCACGCGGTGCTGGCCGAACGCGGGGAGTGGATCACCAACGAGAAGCGGCTGCCGCAACGCGCCGGACTGCGCCGGATCGACGAGGTGACCGGCGCCCTCACCCCCGGCACCCTGGTGCGCGCGGTGACCGAGGCGGAGGAGATCCTGCTCACGCCGCCGGGGCATCTTTCACCTCCCCGAAACCCGGGCGTCGCATCCACCGCCGCGCCACCCCCTACCCTGGAGTGACCCCCCACTCGGCCACCGTCGTCCGAAGGCCCCCGCCCTCGTACGAACAGGAGCCCCGTGTCGCGCCCCGCCGTCCGGTCACTTCCGCCCTGGCTCGCCCACGCCTTCCGCGCCCAGCGCGGCCCCGTGCCCTGGAGCGCGGTGGTCCGGGGCGCCCTCGCCGCCGGACCGCTGCTGCTCGTCGGAGTCCTCGCCGGACTGACCGCCGAGGGCGTCCTCGCCGCGATCGGCGCGATGCTCGCCGGGATCAACGACCGCCCCGGCAGCAGGCGCGCCTCCGTCGGAAGCCTCGGCACCCCCGCCCTGGCCGGCGCCCTCGGCCTGCTCGCCGGCACCTACGGCGGACAGCACCTGTCCGCCGTACCGCTCACCGTCGCCCTGACCGTGCTCGGTCTGCTGGCCGGCTCGATCAGCGCCGTCGGCCCGGTCGCCTCGGCGGCCGGCACCCAGCTCCTCGTCACCGCCGCCATCGGCGCGGGCACCCCCGCGGGCCCGCCCGCCTGGCAGGGCGCCCTCGCCTTCCTCGCCGGAGCGCTCTGGCTGCTCCTGCTCCGCCTCGCCCTGCCCACCCCCGGCTCGCTCGCGGGCGACTTCCGCTTCGACGGCGAACGCCAGGCGGTGGCCGACGTGTACGACGCCGTCGCCGCCCTGCTCGACGCGGCCGGTACCGACACCGCGCCCACCCGCCGGGCCGCGCTCACCGCCGCCCTCGACCACGCGCAGGACGCCCTCGCCGGACCCCGGATGCGCCGCCACGCCGCCTCCGCCGCCGAACGGCGCCTGCATACCCAGTACCGGGCCGCGCTGCCCCTGGCCGAGGCCGCCACCGCGCTCGCCTGGGCCGGTGACCCCCTCTCCGCGCGGGCCTCGGCGGGCCCCCGGCGGCTCGCCGTCGCCGTCCGCGAGAACAGCGCCGCGGGGCCGCTGCCCGCCCCCACCCGCGCCGCGCCCGCCCTGCGCGCCCTCGACGACGCCCTGCTGCGCGCCGCCGAGGCGTTCGACCGCGCCGGCAGCGCCCGCCACCTCACCCTCGGCCGGCGCGGCAGCCTGCGCGGCGCGCGGCGGGCCATGTTCGGCACGGCGGGCCGCGAGTACGGGCTGCGCGTCGCCCTCTGCTTCGGCGCCGGAGCCGGCATCGCCCAGGCCCTGCACCACACCGGCTGGTACGGCAGCCACCCGCACTGGTACTGGCTGCCCCTCACCGCCGTCTTCCTCGTCAAGCCCGACCTCGGCCCGCTGGTCTCCCGCGTGCTGTGCCGGGCCGCCGGGACCGTGTTCGGCGCGCTGGTGTTCGCCGCCCTGGCCGCGCTGCTGCCCAGCCCGGCGGGGCTGATCGTGCTGGTCACGGTGTGCGGCGCGCTGCTGCCCGTCTCCACCCGGCACTTCGCCGCGCTGACCGCCGTCGTCACCGTGCTCGTGCTCGCCCTGATCATGGTCGGCGGGGAGCCGCAGGCGTGCCTCGGGAGGATCGCCGAGACCATGGTGGCCTGCGCGCTCGTCCTGATCGTCGGCCACCTGCCGATGCCGGGCCGCCACGGCGCCGGGGTCCGCGCCCGGCTCGCCGTCGCCGGGGGCGCCGCGCACGCCTACCTCGTGCACGTCCTCGCCGAGACCGGCGACCACACCGAGCGCTGGGCGCTGCGCCGCGAGGCGTACCGCACGCTCGCCGAGGCCCGTACCGCCATCGCCGTCTCCGCCGCCGAACTGCCCACCCTGGCCCGGCACACGCAGGGCACCGACCAGGTGGCCGCCGTACTGGAACGGCTCGTCGACACCACCACCGCCTGCGCGGTCCACCTGGACGACACCGGCCGCCTCACCCCCCGGCACACCGGCCAGCTCCAGTCGGCGCTGCGGGAACTTGAGGCCGGGGGCCGGGACTGGACCGGGCTCGGCACGGCCGCGTAACCGCCCCCGGAAAAAAAGTCCGCCGCACACCGATGAGTTGTGCCCCCGTCCGCGGTCAGCACCCCGAACGGACCGTCGGACAGGAGGGCTCATGTCGTTTCCGGAGATCGTCACCCGCGAGCGGTGGCGGGCGGCGCGCGAGGAGTTACGGCGCAAGGAGGAGGCCGTCGAGCGGGCACGGGCCGCGCTCGGCGCCGAGCGGCAACGGCTGCCCATGGTCGAGGTCGACACGGAGTACGTCCTCGAGGGCGGCGACGGCAAGGCCACCCTGCTCGACCTGTTCGGGGACCGCACCCAGCTCGTCGTCCACCACTTCATGTTCGCGCCGGAGCAGGAAGCCGGCTGCCCCTGCTGCGCGGCCTTCCTCGACCAGCTCGGCCACCTCGCCCACCTCCGGGCCCGCGACACCGCCTTCGCGGCCGTCTCGCTCGCGCCCTTCACCCGGCTGCTGCCCTTCAAGGCGCGGATGGGCTGGACCGTGCCCTGGTACTCCTCCTGCCACAGCGACTTCAACCGCGACTTCGAGGCGACCGTGGACCGCGACGGCGCCCTGGCCGAACGCCCCGGCCTGAGCTGCTTCCTGCGCGACGGCGACCGCGTCTTCCACACCTACTCGGTGTACGACGACGCCCTGGACGGCATCGGCGCCCTCTCCGGCCTGCTCGACCTCACCGCCCTCGGCCGCCACCCGCACGCCGGCGACCGGCTCCGCCTGCACGACGAGTACGACCACTGACCGGCCGGTGTCGTTCCGTGTCCGTCCGGGCACCGAACGCGCCCGCCCCTGTCTTGTGGTGAGCGGACGTTCACGTTCGGCTGTGAACCGGTGTCGGCTATGTCTCAGTCCCGTCACCGGGCGAGGCGATCACCCCCTCCAGCGCGTTGACTTCGGTAAGTACGACGCAGGACTGGAGGTGCGAGATGGTGAACGGGCGGACCGTGCTCGAACGCTTTCCCGCAGGCGGCCCGCGCGGCTCATGGCCCGCGGAGGAGTTCGCGCACGCGCGACGGCAGGAAGGGGTGGCGGCCGAGGTCGTGATGGACCTGGCGACCGACACCTTCCTGGTGATCCTGCGCGGCGCCGACGGCGTGGACTGAGAGCGGCTCAGCCGGGCTTCGACGCGGGGAGGGCAGCGGCTCAGCCGGGCTTCGGCGCGGGGACGGGGGCGGTGAACTGCCCGGCCTGGAGCGCGTACAGCTCCGCGTACACCCCGCCCCGCGCGAGCAGCTCCTCCGGGGTGCCGGACTCCACCAGCCGGCCCTGCTCCAGCACATGCACCAGATCCGCGTGCCGGACCGAGGCGAGCCGGTGCGTGATCAGTACGACGGTCTGCCCGCTGCCCGCCAGCGCCCGGATCTTCTCGAACACCGCCAGCTCGGCCCGCGCGTCCAGCGCCGCCGTCGGCTCGTCCACGATCAGGATGCCGCCGCGCCGGTAGGCGGCCCGCGCGATCCCGAGCCGCTGCCACTGGCCCCCGGACAGCTCGTGGCCGCCGGTGAAGTTACGGGCCAGCAGGGTGTCCAGGCCACGCGGCAGACCCGCGACCACCTCCTCGGCACCGGCCTCCGCGACCGCCGCCGCCAGCCGCTCCTCGGTCAGCGGGACGGAGGAACGGCCCACCGCCACGTTGACCCGCGCGGTGAAGGGCCACCGTTTGAAGTCCTGCGCGACCATCGCCACCCGCTCGGCCAGCAGCCGCCGGTCCGCCCGCGCCGCGTCCACGCCGTCCCACAGCACCCGCCCCCGGTCCGGCGCGTACAGGCCCGCGAGCAGCTTGACCAGGGTCGTCTTGCCCGAACCGTTCTCGCCGACCAGCGCGATGATCCGGCCCATGGGCAGGCTGAGGCTCACCCCGTCCAGCGCGGGCCGCGCCGACTCGCCCGGATAACCGAAGGTGACGTTCTCGAACCTGATCTCCTTCGGCTCCTCCGGCAGTTCCTCCCCGCCCACCGGGATCGCGCGCTCGGCCGCCTCCACGTACAGCCGCTTAAGATCCCCGACGAACAGCGCCTCCTCGTGCAACTGGTTGATCTCCAGCACCAGCGTGTCCAGGCTCCCCGACCCGGTACGGATGGCGATGACCGCCGTACCCGCCACCGACAGCGCCATCGCCCCGGCCAGCAGCAGCGCGCCCAGAGTGGCGTAGGTGGCGAGCGTGGCCAGCCCCGTCCACGCGGCCGCCGCCAGCCCCGTGCGGGCCGCGAGCCGGGAGAGCCGGGCCTGTTCGGCCTCCGCCGTCTCCGACATCGCCCGGTAGTGCCGCAGCAGGAACGGGCCGACCCCGTGCACCCGGATCTCCGGCGCCGCCCCCGGCTCGGTGAGCAGACTGCCGATGAGCTGCCCGGCCCTTACGTGCTGCACCCAGGTGTGGAACGACTCGTAGCGCCGCCGCGCGTTGGTCAGGGCGCTCCAGGCGCTCGGCAGCGTCATGGTGACCAGCAGCGGCAGCAGCGCGGGGTGCAGCACGGTCAGCACACCGGCCGCCGCGACCAGCGAGATCAGCGCGTTGATCACCCGCGCGCTGTAGGAGATCATGTGGCGCGCCGAGCGGGCGCCGTACTGCGCGGTGTCCAGCAGCTTGTGGAAGGCGTGGTCCTCGATCGCGGCCAGCTCAACATTGGCCGCCCGCTCCAGATACAGCTCGGTCGCCACCCGCTCCACCTTGGGCTCCAGCCGCCCGGTGGCGTACGTGGAGGCCGCCCGCAGCAGCGCCGCGACCAGCGTCGTCGCCGCCATCACCGCGAGGGCGGGTACGGCGGCGCGCAGCCGGTGTTCGATGTCCGGGCCGGTGAGCAGACTGCCGAGCGCGCTGTTCACGGCCAGCAGGCTCACCGCCTGAGCCACACCCCGGCCCACCTCGGCGGCGAGCACGGTACGGGCGGCCCTCGGGTCCGCCTGCCGGGCCAGCTCCAGACTGGACGCCAGCATGCCGGGCAGCCGCCGCACCATCGAGCGGAGGCTCAGCTCCAGGAAAGCGTCGGCGTGCTCGTTCCAGCCCATGTCGTACCGGAGGGGGCCGCCGAAGAGCAGCCGCTCCGACTCCGAGACCTCGGGGCCGTCCGGGTCCTCTGGTTCCCCTGGCTCGTTCCGTCCCCGCCGCTGCCGCACCGCGGACCTCCCCCTCGCCGTGACCGAACGGCCACTATCCCCGCGGGCACCCGGCACGGGCAGAGCGCGAGCGGGGGCAACGGGGGCGTACGGGGGTGTGCGCGGGGCGGGGTGCCGTACGGGGGGCGCGTGCCGTCAGGCCGATATGGGGCGGGACCAGTCCGGGGTGGTGCCGGTGACCCGGCACAGGGCCAGGTAGAGCGGGATCGGTGGGGTGTAGGGGATCGTGCCGGCCGGGCGGCGCAGCAGATGGGCGGTGCGGGGGACGGGGGCGCCGGGGGCGTACTGGGCGGGGGCGGGCCAGGGCAGCGCGTAGTCGGAGTCCGCCGGGACGAGCCACCACCAGCGGCCGCCCTCGGCGTACACACAGCCCACCCGGGGGAGTCGGGGGACGATCAGGGCGGCCAGGCGGTCGGGCATGGCGACGGCGTCGCAGCCGAGCGGGGCGGTCATGCCCTCGGGCACCGGCGGCCCGGGGACCCGGTCCGGGGCGGGGCGGCCGCGTCCGAGCCGGACCAGGGTGTTCAGGCCGAGCGGCTGCCCGGCGGCGCCGGTCACGACCGGCTCCAGGCTTCGGCCCGTTCGGCGGCGTGGGCGTACTGCTCCGGCACCCGGATGTGGCGGGCGGGGGTGGAGCGTACGTCCTCGCCGGGCGCGCGGGCGGGGTCGGGCTTGCCGCGCGTGCCCCAGCCGAGGTCGTGGCGGGGCTCGGTGGCGGTGCGGGTGCCGGTGTTGCCGGTGTCCGTGTGTGCCGGGGTGTCGGGGTGGCCGTCCGTGGCGGGGCCGCGGTCCAGCTCGGCCCAGACCAGCAGGCCCGGTCCGTACTCCTGGGCACCCCAGGCCCGGCACAGCGCGGCGACGAGAAGCAATCCCCTCCCGTGCTCCTCGTCGGGCCGCTGCTGTGCCGGGTGGGGCTCGCCGGGCGCGCATCCCTCGTCCCGCACGGCGATGCGAACCAGGCCGTCGTGGTCGGCCAGTTCGCACACCACACGACTGCTCGCGGTGTGCACGACGGCGTTGGTGACCAGCTCGGAGACGACCAGAACCGCGCTTTCGCAGGTGTCCGCGCACACCGACCAACCGGTCAGCCGGGTCCGCGCCAGGCGTCTGGCCTGGGCAGGGGAGCCCGGATGCGCGGCCAGCTCGAAGCGGAACCGGCGGCCGGCCCCGGCCGTTGCCGGTGCCGGTGCGACGCCGGGACGGGAACGGTCTGCGGCGGAGTCTGTTCCTAAGGGCGCGGACGGAATCACGCTTGCCACTATCTCCCCGCCGTGAACACTTGGCAAGTGTCACTCTGAAAAATGCAGAGTGCGGTATGACGCGGTGAACGGCCGTGGCACACTGCTCGCAACAGCACCTCGCGCGGCGCCAATTGGGACCTTCGCCGATCCGTCCGGATCGTCGAATGCGTCTTCGAACGGCGCCGCAGGGCTGTCGGGGTTCCTTCACCGGGTATCCCCGCCCAGGCAACCGGTATCCCTTCCGTCGGAGGTGGCAACGTGAGCGAACCGCGGTCCGCGCCGACCGTGGGTCAGGTGGTCCTCGGCCGCCGCCTGCTGGACCTGCGGGAACGCGCCGGGCTCAAGCGCGAGGAGGCCGCCCGCGTCCTGCGCGTCGCCCCCGCCACCGTGCGCCGCATGGAGATGGCCGAGGTCTCCCTCAAGATCCCGTACCTCCAACTCCTGCTGAAGTCCTACGGCGTTCCCGACGACGAGGCCGAACTCTTCGTCCAGCTCGCCGAGGAGGCCAACCGGCCCGGCTGGTGGCAGCGGTTCCACGACATCCTGCCCGGCTGGTTCTCCATGTACGTCAGCCTGGAGGGCGCCGCCGCGCTCATCCGCTCCTACGAGCCGCACTTCGTCCCCGGCCTGCTCCAGACCGAGGACTACGCGCGCGGCGTGCTCAGATCCGGCGCCATCGGCCAGACCAGCCCCGACGACATCGAGCGCCACGTCGACCTCCGGATGCGCCGTCAGGAACTCCTCACCCGCCCCGACGCGCCCCGCTTCTGGGCCGTGATGGACGAGACCGCCCTGCGCCGCCCGGTCGGCGGCCCCGAGGTGATGCGCGCCCAGCTCGACAAACTCCTGGAGGCCACGACGCTGCCCGGCGTCACCCTCCAGGTGGCCCCGTTCGCCAACGGACCGCATCCGGGCACGTACGGCCCCTTCGTACTGTTCCGGTTCGCCATGCCCGAACTCCCGGACATGGTCTACAGCGAGTACCTGACCGGCGCGGTGTACCTCGACGCGCGCTCCGAGGTGGCCACGCACCTGGAGGTCATGGACCGCATGGCGGCGCAGGCCGCCACGGCACAACGCACGAAGGAGATCCTGCGGGATCTCCGCAAGGAGCTGTGAATGGATCGCATCAATCCGCGCCGCCGCGTCTACAACGGCATGCCCGCGCGGGAACTGGGCGCCGTGGGGTGGCACAAGCCCTGGAGCGGCGGCAACGGCGGCAACTGCCTGGAGGCCATGAAGCTGGCCGACGGCCGCATCGCCGTGCGCCAGTCCACCGACCCGGACGGACCCGCGCTGATATACACCACCGCCGAGATGACCGCCTTCATCGAGGGCGCGAAGGCGGGAGAGGCGGACTTCCTGCTCTCCTGAACGGCTGTCACTGTTTTTGACTCTGCGCACCACCCTTGCCCGCCGCCCCCGTCCCGTCCCCTCCCCTTCTGGTCCGGCCGATGGCTACACCGCCATCGGCCGGTCGTACGGCGAGATCGGCGCCTCCAGCCGCGACTCACCCATCAGATACCGGTCCACGGCCGCCGCCACCGCCCGGCCCTCCGCGATCGCCCACACCACGAGCGACTGACCGCGCCCCGCGTCCCCGGCGGCGAACACGCCCGGCACGTTCGTGGCGAACTGCCCGTCCCGCGTGATCGTGCCGCGCGGCTCCGTCTCCAGCCCCAACTGGTCGATGAGACCGTCCGCGCGGTCCGGGCCGGAGAAGCCCAGCGCCAGCAGCACCAGGTCGGCGGGCAGCACCCGCTCGGTGCCCGCCACCGGCTGCCGCCGCTCGTCCACCTCCACCAGGTGCAGCTCCTTCACCCGCCCCCTCTCGTCCCCGGTGAACCGGAGTGTGGACGCCGCGAACAGCCGGGCGTCCGCGTCCGCCGCCGGAGCGGTCCGCAGCTCACCCGCCTCCTCGTGCGCGCCGGAGAGACGATAGAGCTTCGGGTACGTCGGCCACGGCTCCACCTCCGCGTCCCGCTCCCCACCCGGCCGGGCGTAGATGTCCAACTGGGTCACGGACGCGGCACCCTCGCGCACCGTCGTCCCCAGACAGTCGGCCCCGGTGTCCCCGCCACCCACGATCACCACATGCCGCCCGGCCGCCGACAGGGGATTGACCTTTAGGTCGCCCGCGCACACCCGGTTGGCGTGCGGCAGGTACTCCATCGCCTGATGGACCCCCGCCAACCCCCTTCCCGGCACTGCCAGTTCCCGCCACGCCGTGGCACCCGTGGCGATCACCATCGCGTCGTACCGCGACCGCAGCTCCGGCGCCGGCACGTCCCGCCCGACCGCCGTCGACGTACGGAACCGCGTCCCCTCCGCCCGCATCTGCTCCAGGCGCCGGTCCAGGAAGCGCTTCTCCATCTTGAACTCGGGGATGCCGTACCGCATCAGCCCCCCGATCCGGTCGTCCTTCTCGTACACCGCCACGGTGTGCCCCGCCCGCGTGAGCTGCTGCGCGGCGGCCAGCCCGGTCGGCCCCGACCCGATCACCGCGACCGTCTTCCCGGACAGCCGGTCCGGCGGCCGGGGCGGCACGAACCCCTCCTCCCAGGCCCGCTCTGCGATCGCCCACTCCACGTTCTTGATCGTGACGGCGGGCTGGTTGATGGCCAGCACGCACCCCGCCTCGCAGGGCGCCGGACACAATCTGCCGGTGAACTCGGGGAAGTTGTTCGTCGCGTGCAGCCGCTCGCTCGCCGCCCGCCAGTCCGACCGGGCCACCAGGTCGTTCCACTCGGGGATCAGGTTCCCCAGCGGGCAGGCTTCGTGGCAGAAGGGGACCCCGCAGTCCATGCACCGGTTCGCCTGCGCGCTGACGATCGGCAACAACGCCCCCGGCACATAGACCTCGTCCCAGTCCTGGACCCGTTCCGCCACGGGCCGCCGCGGCCACTCCTGGCGCGGCGTCCTCATGAACCCCTTGGGATCGGCCATGGGCGTCTTCCTCGCGGACGTGTACCGGGGTACGGAGGGCACTGGGGGTACCACGGGCCGTGCGGCATCGGGCGGGGGTCACTCGGCGGTCGCCCGGCACGGACGCGACCCCGTCCCGGTGTTCTTCCGGCCACGATACGTCGCCACCGACCCCCGCGCAGGGCGGCGGAGGCCACCTTTCCGCACTCCACGGGCCACCGGCCCGCGCTCGCGAACCACTGCTCCCTCGCTCCACTCCCGTCACTCCTCTCCCTGCTCTCGTCCCGTTTCCACCACCTCCCGCGCGGCCGGCTCCCGCCACTCCCGCAGCACTCCCTCGACGGCGTCGGCGATCCGGCCGCGCGCCTCGCGCCGGGGCACCCCGCTCATCAGCAGCCCGTCGTACGGCGTGTCCAGATGCCGTACCGACGCCACCACCGCCGAGGTCACCGCCGCCTCCGACAGCGCCCGCCCGGCCGCGCTCCGCCCGACCCGTCCGCTGCCCCGCAGGGCGGCGTGCCCGGCGACCGCCCGCGCCCGGTCGGCCGGACAGCCGGGGAACAGCCGCCCGATCTCCGCCGCGAACTCCGCGACGAAGCGCTCGTCCTCCGCCACTCGGCGCCGCGCGTCCCGTCCCCGGCGCCGCCGCCGGGCCTCCGCGTCCGCCAGGCACCGCTCCTCCGCCCGCGCCAGCGCGGCCTCCTCCACCAGCAGGCCCTGGCGCTCGTACCGGCCACGCCGCCGCGCGAACCGCACCACCACCGCTGACAGCGCGCTCTCCTCCCGCGCCCTGCGGGTCAGTGCGGCATCCCCGCGCGGCAGGAACACCAGGTGCCCCAGATCCGCGCAGTCGAGGCAACGCGGCACCCCGTCCTCCAGTACCAGCAGCGCCAGCGGACCCTGCCGACAGGCCGCGCAGTGCTTTCGCCGCTGCGGCTGGACCACGACCGGGCCGCCCCCGGCATCGGGCAGTGCGGGGGAGCGTGGCTCCACGCGACGGCGTGTACCTGCGGGACGTGCCATACGCGGTTCATTCCCCGCCACCGGCCCGCCCTCCCGCACGGGCGGGGCCACTCCTCCTTTCCCTCCTCTCCCTCCTCCTTTTCCGTCCGCTTCCGGCTTCCCGGCATCATGGGCGTGTGCGACTCGAAGCGATCACCTGGGAGCGGCTGGCCGAGCGGCTCGCCGACCGGATTCTGGCGCTGGAGCCCGCCGACGGCAGCCCCTGGCCGCGCGTGGGCCTCGACGGAGCGCCCGCCGCCGGGCCGGGCGACCTCGCCACCCGTGTCTCCGAGGCGCTCCGGGTACGCGGCCGGCCTTCACTGGTCGTCGGCGCCGAGGGCTTCCTGCGCCCCGCCTCCCTCCGCCTGGAGCACGGGCGGCGCGACGAGGAGTCGTACTACAGCGGCTGGTTCGACACCGGCGCGCTGTGGCGCGAGGTCCTCGGCCCCCTGGACGCCGGGGGCGACGGGCGGGTGCTGCCCGACCTGTGGGACCCGGTCACCGACCGCGCCACCCGCAGCTCCTACGTCCAGCTACCGCCCGGCGGGGTCCTGCTCCTGCACGGCCCCCTTCTTCTCCAGCACTGGTTCCCCTTCGACCTGACCGTCCACGTCCTGCTGTCGTCCGGCGCCCTGCGCCGCCGCACCCCCGACACCGACCACTGGACGCTCCCCGCCTTCGCCCGCTACGAGACGGAGACCGACCCCGCCGCCACGGCCGACGTCGTCGTACGCGCCGACGACCCGAGGCACCCGGCCTGGAACGGCTGACCCCGCGCGCCGGACCCGGAGGGCCGGCGTGTCAGAACCAGCCGTTGCGCCGGAAGCCCCGCCAGAGCGCGACACAGGCCAGCGCGGTGATGCCCATGATCAGCGGGTAGCCGTAGTGCCAGCGTGTCTCCGGCATGTACTTGAAGTTCATGCCGTACACACCGCAGACCATCGTCGGCACCGCGACGATCGCTGCCCAGGCCGTGATCTTCCGCATGTCCTCGTTCTGCGCGACCGTGACCTGGGCCAGGTGCGCCTGGAGGATGGAGTTGAGCAACTCGTCGAACGCGGCGATCTGGTCCTTGGCCCGTATCAGATGGTCCATCACATCGCGGAAGTACGCCTGTATCTCCGGGTCGACCACCCTCATCGGCCGGGTGGCCAGGTCCTCCACCGGGCGTACCAGCGGCACCGCGGCCCGTTTCAGTTCGAGCAGTTCGCGCTTGAGCTGGTAGATCCGCCCCGGATCGGCCCGTCCGCCCTCTTCCGAGAAGACATCCGTCTCGACCTGCTCGACATCGCCCTGCACCGCGTCCGTGACGTTCAGATACTCGTCCACCACATGGTCCGCGACCGCGTGCAGCACGGCCGACGGGCCCTTGGCGAGCTGACGCGGGCGCGACTCCAACTCCTCGCGCAGCGGCCCCAGTGAGCCATGGTGGCCGTGCCGCACGGTGATGACGAAGTCCTCGCCGACGAACACCATGATCTCGCCGGTGTTCACCACCTCGCTCGTCGACGTCAGCTTCTCGTGCTCCACGTAGCAGACCGTCTTCAGCACCGCGAAGAGTGTGTCGCCGTACCGCTCCAGCTTCGGGCGCTGGTGGGCCTCCACCGCGTCCTCCACCGCCAGCGGATGCAGGTCGAACAGCTCGGCGACATCGGTGAATTCCTCGGCGGTCGGTTCGTGCAGACCCAGCCAGACGAAACCGTCGCCGGTGTTGCGGACCGTCTTCACGGCGTCCACCACATCGGCGGAGCCCGGCACGCGTATGCCGTCCTGATACGTCACGCAGTTCACGACCGAGGAACCCAGCGGCGACCTGGCCGGGTGGCTCAGGTCCACACGCGGCCGACGCCGGGCCAGACCGGCCACTTTGCGCAGGCCGCCGACCTTGCTCAGCTTTGTGACTTTCCGCAGATTCCCCGCCATCGACATCTGGATCTCCTTGCCTGGATCTCCGCACGTGACACCTTTCGTGCCCTGCCCGGTCAGTCTGCCAGTCCGCCGAGAAGGCCGGGGAAGCCTGTGGGAACAGCAGATTCCGCTTGGTTCCCGCCTGTGGACAGAGGGTCGGCCACCTCGGACCCGGCGACCGGCTGGGACGATGCGGAGCATGACGCCATCGGACGGATACCTCCTGGACAACCGGCAGACCGAGGCGGGCGAACGCTTCGACGCCTTCGCCTCGCTCTTCGATCCCACCACGTTCCGCCACCTCGAACGCCTCGGCATCGGCCCCGGCTGGCGCTGCTGGGAGGTCGGCGCCGGTGGTACCTCCGTCGTCTCCTGGCTCGCCCGGAGGGTCGGCCCGACCGGCGCCGTCCTCGCCACCGACATCGACACCTCGCGCATGGACACGGTGGCCCGGCCGCCGGTGGAGGTCCGGACCCATGACGTGGGCGCCGAGGAGCCGCCCGGCCGGGGCTTCGACCTTGTGCACGCCCGGCTCGTGCTCGTCCATGTCCCGGACCGGGAGCGGGCGTTGCGTTCCATGATCGACGCGCTGCGGCCCGGCGGCCGGCTGCTGATCGAGGACGCCGACCCGGCCCTGCAACCCCTGACCTGCCCCGACGAGCACGGCCCCGAGGAGCGGCTCGCCAACCGGCTCCGCCAGGGCTTCCGCCGGCTCCTCGCCGAGCGCGGCGCCGACCTCTCCTACGGGCGCCGGCTGCCGCGGTTGCTCCGTGAAGCCGGGCTGCGGCAGGTCGAGGCCGACGCGTACTTCCCGCTCACCTCACCGGCGTGCACCGCTCTCGAACTGGCCACGGTCCGTCAGATCCGGGGGCGTCTGGTCGAAGCGGGGCTCGCCACCGACGAGGACATCGACCGCCACCTCGCCAATGTGGCAGCGGGCGGCATGGATCTGGCCACGGCGCCGATGATCTCGGCGTGGGGGCGCAAGGTCTGAGCCTCAGTGTCAGGGGGTCTGCGGCGCCCGCTCGTCGTCGTCCGGGCGCGGCGGCCGGCCGCCCACCCGTTCCACCGCCCGCGCCCCGGCCCGGCACCCCCACTCCGCCGCCACCTCCGCCCGGGCGCCCGCCAGCAGAGCCACGAGGAACGCGCCGGTGAACGCGTCGCCGGCACCCGTACTGTCCAGCGTGCGGGCCAGTACCGCCGGGACCCGGGCGCTCACCACCCCCGACCGCGCCACCAACGCCCCCTCCGCCCCCGACTTGGCCACCACCACCGGCCCGAGCCCGCTCAACTCCGCCGCCGCCTCGGCCCAGTCGGACACGCCCGTGAGCAGGCACGCCTCGTCCCGGCTGGGCAGCAGCACATCGAGCTGCTCGGCGAACTCCAGGAACCGGTCCGCCCCGAACCGCGCGAGGAACCCCGCCGAAGCCGGGTCCAGGCTGACCGGCACCCCGCGCGCACGCGCCGACGCGAGCGCGGTCTCGGCCAACGCCCGGCTGGACTCGGCGAACAGCAGGTACCCCGAGAGATGCAGCCGGGCCACCCCGTCGAGCAACCGCTCCGACCAGTCGGCCGGTTCGAGCCGCAGCGAAGCCCCGCTGGACGTGAGGAACGTGCGCTCGGCCGCCGCCTCGCCGTCGACCAGGCAGATCACCGTGCCGGTCGGCGCCACCGGGTCCACCACCAGCCGAGGCCGCACCCCGGCCGTCAGCAGCTCCCGCTCGTGCCACCGCACCGCGTCCGCGCCCACCCGCGCCAGCAGCCGTACGTCCGCGCAGCCCGCGTCGGCGGCCCAGCACGCCACATTGGCGCCCGCGCCGCCCGGCAGCGTCCGGATCGCGGCGACGGTGTCGGTGCGCGCGGCGAGGGGGCCCCGGTGCCGGGCCACCACGTCGGTGATCACGTCCCCGACGACCAGCAGCCCTCCCGCCGGGCCGCCGGTCACCTCATCGCCCACGACGTGGCGATCCGCGCCGCCAGCTCCACGTTGCCGCGCACCGCGGCCAGGTTGGCGCGCAGCGACGCCCCGTCCGTGTGCCGGACGAGATGAGCCAGCAGGAACGGGGTGACGGCCTGGCCGGTGATCCCCTCCTCCTCGCAGGCCCGCAGCGCCTCGGAGAGCACGCGCGCGTGCAGCTCGGGATCGAGCTGCTGCTCAGGTGGCACGGGGTTGGCCACGATCAGCGCCGACTCCGGTGCGCCGAGCGTGTCCTGCGCCCGCATGACCTCCGCGACCTGCTCCGGGTCCCGCAGCGTCCAGTCCACCGGATGGCCCGAGTCGGACAGATAGAAGCCGGGGAACCGCTCGGTGCGGTAACCCGCGACGGCCACGCCCAGCGTCTCCAGCCGCTGCAAGGTGGCCGGGACGTCCAGGATCGACTTCACGCCCGCGCACACCACGGTGATCCGGGTCCGGGCCAGCAGCCCCAGGTCGGCCGACTCGTCCTGCGTCGCCGTCCACTGCCGGTGCACCCCGCCCAGCCCGCCGGTGGCGAACACCCGGATGCCGGCCAGCGCCGCCAACTGGGCCGTCGCCGACACCGTGGTGGCTCCGCTCGCCCCGGACGCCATGGCGAGCGGCAGATCCCGGTGACCCAGCTTGCGGATGCCGTCCTCATTGGCGACCCGCTCCAACTGGCTCTTGTCCAGCCCGACATGGGGCTGTCCGTCGAGTACGGCGATCGTCGCGGGCACGGCCCCCTCGCGCCGGACCACGTCCTCCAGCTCCAGCGCCACCTGGAGATTGCGCGGGCGTGGCAGCCCGTGCGCGATGATCGTGGACTCCAGCGCCACCACCGGCCGTCCGGTGCCTGTCGCCTCCCGGACCTCCTCCGACAACACCAGCACCATGCGCCCGCCTCCCGTCCGTCGCCTCCCCTCATTCCTGGCGGGCGCGACCCCCGGCCAAACGCCGTGCCCCGAATCGGCAGGACACACCGTCAGAACAGCGGCTCGGGCAGCACGCCCTCCAGCGCGAGCAACTGCCGCTTCGTCTCCAGCCCGCCCCCGAACCCCCCGATCCCGCCGTCGCTCTCCACCACCCGGTGACACGGCACGACCACCGGCAGCGGGTTGGCGCCCATCGCGGTGCCCACTGCCTGCGCCCCGCCCGGCTGCCCGACCCGCCGGGCCAGATCGCCGTAACCGACCACCGTGCCGTACGGGACGCCGTCGGCCAGCTCGCGCAGCACCGCCCGGTTGAAGCCGGAGATCAGCGACCAGTCCAGCGGCAGGTCGAAGTCCTGGCGTTCGCCCACCAGATACGCCTCGACCTGCCGTATCGCCTCCGCCAGCAGGGGCGCGCCCGGCTCCTCCAGCGGCTCGGTGCCGTACCGTGCCGCCAGCCGCTTCAGCGCGCGCTCGCGCGCCGGGCCGGTGGCGTGGAAGACCACGTTGACCAGGCCCTGGCCGCTCGCGGCCAGCATCAGCGGGCCGATGCGGCTGTCCACGACCGCCCACACGACCCGCTGTCCGTCCTGCCCCTGGCTGTCCATGCCGACCACGTTACGACCCGCCACTGACAACGGGCCTCGCCGTTGAACTCAGTCGGCGCTCAGGGCCGTACGCACCACGTCCGGCTTGTTGGTGATGATGCCGTCGACGCCGTAGCCCCGGACCTTCCGCGCCGTGGCCGCGTCGTTCACCGTCCAGGTGAAGAGCCGGAGGGGCTTGCCGTGCGGCCCCTTCAGGGCGTGCGCGGCCGAGACATAGCTCGTGGAGACGTCCGCGTACGCCGGGTTGACCAGGTCGGCGAACCGGGCGTACGCACTCAGCTCGGCGACCTTCGGGTGGCCCAGGTAGCCGGTGGTCAGCGCGGGCTTGAGCTGGTGCACCGTGCGGATGCTGTCCGCGCTGAAGCTCTGCACGATCAGGCGGCTCTGGTGCGCGCGGTCCAGCCAGCCCTCGTTGCTCAGGGTCTTGAGGATCTGCGCCTCGATGCCGGGGTACAGCTCGGGGTTCTTGACCTCCAGCAGCAGTTTCTCGTGGTTGTGCTCGACCCGGCGCATGTAGCGCTCCAGCGTCGGCACGCGCGCGCCCGCGTAAGCGGGGGAGAACCAGCTCCCCGCGTCCAGCCGGGCGATCTCCGCCGCCGTGAAGTCCTTCACCTTCCAGGGAGCCCGGCCGGGGAAGACGTCCTCGACGTTCGTGGTGCGGGCCAGGCTGTCGTCGTGGATGACGACCAGCTTGCCGTCCTTGGTGCGCTGCACGTCGTTCTCCACCCAGGAGAAGCCCAGCCTCGCCGCCTTGTCGATGGCGGACAGCGTGTTCTCGGGCGCGTAAGCGGAGGCCCCGCGGTGGGCGACCACCGTGGGCTGGGCCGCCCGAGCCGGCCGGCCGTCGGAGCCGGGGCTCAGCAGGACCGCCGCCCCCAGGGCCGCGGTGGCCGCGGTGGCCGCGGCGGCGACTGCGTGCGCGTGCATGCGTACTCCTCACGTCCGGCGAATACCAACAGCACCAGAGTGACAGCGGAGCGTCAACGGCACAGGAGCGCGGAAACGGCCACACGATGAACGGCGGGGCCCAACTCCGCACACCGGTGCCGCACAAGTGGGGTAAGACCGTGTTTCTTTGCCGGAAAATCATTCGACCATTCCGGTGGCGGCCATACTCTCTCCGACAGCCCGACCGTCACAGCGGTGCTGGGCAGGGGGAACATCGCGTCGGTAAAGGGACGCGAGAAGGCGAGGGACAGCCGCGCATGCGAGGCACGATCGACGGATTCAGCTACGGGGTCGTCACCCCCCTCGTGGGATATGTGATGGCCTGCCTGGGCGGCGCTCTCGGCCTGCGCTGCACCACCCGGTCCCTGCTGGTCACCCACTCCTGGCGGCCCGCGTGGCTGGCCCTGGGCTCGACCGCGATCGGCTCCGGCATCTGGACCATGCACTTCATCGCCATGATGGGCTTCTCCATCGACGAGACGCCGGTCCGCTTCGACAAACCGATGACCTATGCCAGCCTCGGTCTTGCCATCGTCATGGTGGGCATCGGGATCTTCATCATCGGCTACCGGGGCGCCACCGGCACCTCGCTCGTCACCGGCGGCACGATCACCGGCCTGGGCGTCGCCTCGATGCACTACCTCGGCATGGCGGGCATGCGCTTCGACGGACAGTTCACCTACGACATCACCGGTGTCGTCGCCTCCGTCGTCATCGCCGTCGTGGCCGCCACCGTCGCCCTCTGGGCCGCCGGGCACGTCAGGGGCCTGCGGGGCAGCGTCGGCGCCAGCCTCGTCATGGGCCTCGCCGTCAGCGGCATGCACTACACCGGCATGGCCGGACTCACCGTCCACCTCCACGGCACCCCCGGCACCGCCACCAGCGGCTCGCCGGCCGCCGTGCTCGCCCCGATCCTGATCGGACCGCTCGCCCTCCTGCTCCTCGCGGCCGTCGTCGTGATGTTCGATCCGCTGATGGTCAAGGGCGCGCCGCGGCGCATCCCCGAGGAGTCCAAGCCGGGCGTCCCGGCCGCCGCCGTACCCTCCCACCAGCGCATTCGTCCGCCGCAGCGGCCTATCCGCGAGCCGGTCCACGCCGACGCCCACGGCTCTCGCACCCCGCAGCGCCACTGACTCCCGACCCGTTGTCAGTGGGGGGTCGTACGGTTGACTCCATGCGGCCCGTTTCAAAGATCGAACGCACGGTGGCGCCCTTCGAGGTCGTCAGCCCCTACCAGCCCAGCGGCGACCAGCCGGCGGCCATCGCCGACCTGGCCAAGCGTGTGCAGGGCGGCGAGAAGGACGTCGTACTGCTCGGCGCGACCGGTACCGGCAAGTCCGCCACCACCGCGTGGATGATCGAGAAGCTCCAGCGCCCCACCCTGGTCATGGCGCCGAACAAGACGCTGGCCGCCCAGTTGGCCAACGAATTCCGCGAGCTGCTCCCGAACAACGCGGTCGAATACTTCGTCTCGTACTACGACTACTACCAGCCAGAGGCGTATGTCCCGCAGTCGGACACCTACATCGAGAAGGACTCCTCGATCAACGAGGAGGTCGAGCGCCTGCGCCACTCGGCGACGAACTCCCTGCTCACCCGCCGTGACGTGATCGTGGTCGCCTCCGTCTCCTGCATCTACGGCCTGGGCACGCCGCAGGAGTACGTGGACCGCATGGTCCCGCTCAAGGTCGGCGAGGAGATCGACCGCGACGACCTGCTGCGCCGCTTCGTCGACATCCAGTACACGCGCAACGACACCGCCTTCACCCGCGGCACCTTCCGCGTGCGCGGCGACACCATCGAGATCTTCCCGGTCTACGAGGAGCTGGCCGTCCGCATCGAGATGTTCGGCGACGAGATCGAGGCGCTCTCCACGCTGCACCCGATCACCGGCGAGATCATCAGCGACGACCAGCAGCTCTACGTCTTCCCCGCCTCCCACTACGTCGCCGGACCGGAGCGCATGGAGCGCGCCGTGAACGGCATCGAGAAGGAGCTGGGGGAGCGCCTGGCCGAGCTGGAGAAGCAGGGCAAGCTCCTGGAGGCCCAGCGCCTGCGGATGCGCACCACCTACGACATCGAGATGCTCCGCCAGATCGGCACCTGCTCCGGTGTGGAGAACTACTCGATGCACTTCGACGGCCGCCTCCCCGGCTCCCCGCCGAACACCCTGCTCGACTACTTCCCGGACGACTTCCTGCTGGTCATCGACGAGTCGCACGTCACCGTCCCGCAGATCGGCGCCATGTACGAGGGCGACGCCTCCCGCAAGCGCACCCTGGTCGACCACGGCTTCCGGCTGCCCTCCGCGCTGGACAACCGACCGCTGAAGTGGGAGGAGTTCCAGGAGCGCATCGGGCAGACCGTCTACCTGTCGGCGACTCCGGGCGCCTACGAGCTGTCCCGGGGCGACGGCGTGGTGGAGCAGATCATCCGCCCGACCGGCCTGGTCGACCCCGAGGTCGTGGTCAAGCCCACCGAGGGCCAGATCGACGACCTGGTGCACGAGATCCGGGAGCGCACCGACAAGGACGAGCGTGTCCTGGTCACCACGCTCACCAAGAAGATGGCCGAGGACCTCACCGACTACTTCGTGGAACTCGGCATCCAGGTCCGCTATCTGCACAGCGACGTCGACACCCTGCGCCGCGTGGAGCTGCTGCGCGAGCTGCGCGCCGGTGAGTACGACGTCTTGGTCGGCATCAACCTGCTGCGCGAGGGCCTCGACCTGCCCGAGGTCTCCCTGGTGGCCATCCTCGACGCCGACAAGGAGGGCTTCCTGCGCTCCGGCACCTCGCTGATCCAGACCATCGGCCGCGCGGCGCGCAACGTCTCCGGTCAGGTCCACATGTACGCCGACAAGATCACCCCGGCGATGGAGAAGGCCATCGACGAGACCAACCGGCGCCGCGAGAAGCAGGTCGCGTACAACACGGCCAACGGCATCGACCCGCAGCCGCTGCGCAAGAAGATCAACGACATCGTCGCGCAGATCGCCCGCGAGGACGTCGACACCGAGCAGCTCCTCGGCACCGGCTACCGGCAGCAGAAGGACGGCAAGGCGCCCAAGACGCCGGTCCCCAGCCTCGGGGGCAAGGCGACCCAGGACGCCAAGGCGAAGGCGGCCAAGACCAAGGCCAAGGGCAAGACGCAGCCCACCGACCAGCCGGCCGCCGAACTCGCCGGGCAGATCGAGGAGATGACGGACAGGATGCGCGCCGCCGCCGCGGAGCTGCAGTTCGAGATCGCCGCCCGGCTGCGCGACGAGGTGTCCGAGATGAAGAAGGAACTGCGCCAGATGCGGGAGGCCGGTCTCGCCTGACCCTGCTGACCCGTCCGGACCTCGGCATACGCGCCCAGTGTTGCAACACCGACACAAAGCGCGGGCCGGGGTTCGGCACGGTCGGCCACGCTGCGTAGGGTTCTGGGCAACCGCGCGCTGCGCGGCAACAGGGGAACACCGAGAGGGGATTCAGCCGTGACCGTCAACATGACCAAGGGCCAGGCCATCAGCCTGGAGAAGAAGGACGGGGCCACCCTGACCGCGGTCCGTATGGGTCTCGGCTGGCAGGCGGCGAAGCGACGCGGGCTGTTCGGCTCGCGCACCCGCGAGATCGACCTGGACGCCTCGGCGGTCCTCTTCGCGGAGAAGCAGCCGGTCGACGTGGTCTTCTTCCGTCATCTGGTGAGCGACGACGGTTCCGTACGGCACACCGGTGACAACCTCGTCGGCGGTGTCGGGCAGGGCGGCGACGACGAGGCCGTGCTGGTGGACCTCCAGCGGGTCCCGCCCCACGTCGACCAGATCGTCTTCACGGTGAACTCCTTCACCGGGCAGACCTTCCAGGAGGTGCAGAACGCGTTCTGCCGCCTGGTGGACGAGACCAACGGCCAGGAACTCGCGCGCTACACGCTGGCGGGCGGCGGCGAGTACACCGCGCAGATCATGGCCAAGGTGCACCGCCAGGGCGCCGGCTGGACGATGACCGCGCTGGGCGAGCCGGCCAACGGGCGCACCTTCCAGGACCTGATGCCGGCGATCCTGCCGCACCTGTAGGACCCGCCCGGCGCGCACCACCACACGACACAGGGGGACGGCGATGGGGGCCGAACTGGTGCGGGGGCAGAACCACCCGCTGCCCCGGACCCGGATGGAGATCCTGATCTCGGCCGAGACCCCCGTGCTCGTGGCGGCCGCCCTCGGTGACGAGGGCGGCCGTGTTCATGACGGTCACCAGATCGCCCATCCCGGCGTCCCCGTCCTCCCCGGCGTCGAGGTGCCCCGCGCGGCGGCCGCCGAGCACCGCCTCTCCGTCGACCTGGGCAAGCTGTCCGAGGCGGTGCACCGCGTCACCGTGCTGCTGGCGCTGCCTGAACGGCCGGGCGCCGAACTGCGGTTCGGCGCGACCACCGCCCCGCGAGCGACCGTCACCGATGCCGATGGCACGGAGATCGTCCGCTTCACCCTCGCCGGGCTGGACGCCGAGTCGGCCGTCGTCGCGCTGGAGCTGTACCGCAGGCACGGCGACTGGAAGGTGCGCGCGGTCGGCCAGGGGTACGCGGAGGGCCTGACCGCACTCCTGGCGGACCTGGGGCTGCCCGCGGCCCGCGAAGTGGCCGAGGCGATGCACGAAGCCGGCCGCCCCAGCGAGGCGCAGGCAGCCGTTCCTTCGGAGGTCCGGCCGCCCAGGGGTGGAACGGTCGACTACACCCACCCTGGGCGACAGGCTTCCCAAGAGCCACAGCCCATCGCGGGCGACGCGCCGGGCGGGTCGATGGAGGAGCGGCTGTACAACCAGGTCTGGGGCATGTTCGAGGACCTGGCCCGCGCCACCGCCGCCCTCCGGAGCGCGGCCGACTTCGCCGCCGCACGCCTGGACCGGGAACTCGACGAGGCCCTGGCCGACCCGCGCGCCAGGATCGGTGACGCCGGGGACGCGGCACGGCAGGCGGCCCAGGCCAGGCACGACGAGCTGATGGGCCGGGCGCGGGCGGCCCATGACCGCGACCTCGCCCAGCTCACCGCCGAGGCCGAGGTCGTCGAGCCCGCCCTGCCGCCCGCGTACGCCCGCTGGGACAGCCCGGTCTGGCACGGCCATCGGATGCCGGTCGAGCCGCCCCAGGCCGTACGGCTGGGCGACCTCCACCTCCCCGAGAGCGCGTCCCTGCGCATCCCGATGCTGGTCAGGCTGCCGCTGGAGCGGGGCCTGTGGGTCGACAGCGGCGCTAGACGGGCCGACTCCACGGACTCCGTGGAACGTCGTCGGCCGGCCCTGGAGGTGGCCGTGGCCCTCGCCGCGCGGCTGCTCGGCGTCCACCCGGTGGGGGAGTTCTCCGTGGAGGTCATCGACCCGGCCGGTGCCGGAGCCGGACCGCTCGGCGCCCTCACCCGGTCGGGCGCGCTGACGGGACCGCCCGCGAGGGGTACGGCGGGCGTCGCGCAGGCGCTGGAGTCGCTCACCCGGCGGGTCGACCTCGTGCGTATGGCGATCGGCGGTGGCGCCACCGAGGCGCTGCCGGACGGCTTCGACACTGCCCGGCGGCTGCTGATCGTCAACGACTTCCCGCAGGGTTTCGACGACCGCGCCCTGACCCGGCTGCGCTTCCTCGCCGACGAGGGCCCGGCGGCCGGGGTCCATCTGCTGCTGGTCGCGGACCGGGCGGACGCCGGGGAGCTCGGGGCGTTGCTCGACCCGCTGTGGCGTTCGTTGATGCGACTCACGCCGTCACCCGACGACCATTTCGCCGATCCCTGGGTCGGGCACGCCTGGACCTTCGAGCCGTCGCTCCCGCCGCAGGGCGGGGCGGTGCTTCAGCAGGTGCTCGGCGTGGTCTCCGATGCCAGGATCAAGGGAAAGTAAAGAACCTCTGAGCTGCTCACTTGGTCTTTACTTTACCTTTCTCTTTACTCTTCCTTGGTGATTGCGCTACCGTGTTCGTGCGGAGGGGAGTACTCCCTGATGCGGCGCACCCGTCAGTACGAATCCCCATGGGTTCCGGGGCGCCGGCCCGTTCCTCGGGTGGAAGAGACCTCCGGCAGCGACAACGCTGATGTTTGCCGTGACGTGATGCCGGAGGTGCAGTGGACGTCTCGATGACCCTGTGGGTCTTGACCATCGTGGGGCTGGCCGCCCTGATCGCGGTGGACTTCTTCATCGGCCGCAAGCCGCATGAGGTGTCCATCAAGGAAGCGGGTATCTGGACAGCCGTCTGGATCGCCCTGGCCGGACTCTTCGGCCTCGGACTGTTCTACTTCGGCGGTTCCCAGCCGGCCGGGGAGTTCTTCGCCGGCTTCATCACCGAGAAGTCGCTGAGTGTCGACAACCTCTTCGTCTTCGTCCTGATCATGACGAAGTTCGCGGTGCCCGCGCAGTACCAGCAGCGGGTCCTGCTCTTCGGCGTGCTCATAGCCCTGGTCCTGCGGGCCGTCTTCATCGCGGCCGGAGCGGCGATCATCGCCAGCTTCTCCTGGGTGTTCTTCATCTTCGGCGCCTTCCTGATCTGGACCGCCTGGAAGCTCATCCAGGAGGCCCGCGCCGATCACGAGGACGAGGAGTACGAGGAGAACAAGCTCCTGAAGGCCGCCGAGCGCAGGTTCGGTGTCGCCGACCGGTACCACGGCACCAAGCTGTGGATCGAGGAGAACGGCAAGCGGGTCATGACCCCGATGCTGGTCGTGATGCTCGCCATCGGCACCACCGACGTGCTGTTCGCGCTGGACTCCATCCCCGCGATCTTCGGCCTGACGCAGGACCCGTACATCGTCTTCACCGCGAACGCCTTCGCCCTGATGGGCCTGCGCCAGCTCTACTTCCTCATCGGCGGCCTGCTGAAGAAGCTGGTCCACCTGTCCTACGGCCTGTCGGTCATCCTGGGCTTCATCGGCGTCAAGCTGGTGCTGCACGCCCTGCACGAACTGGGAGTGCACGTCCCCGAGATCAGCATCCCGGTCTCCCTGGCCGTGATCTGCGGCGTGCTCGTCATCACCACGATCACCAGCCTCATCGCCTCCCGGAAGCAGGCCGCCGCCGAGGCGGCCGGGGGCGACGGCGCCTCCAAGGACAGCATCGACGCCTGACCCTTCCCCCCCCGTGAGGCGGGCGACCCGTGCGGAAGGTGCCGCAACCAGGCACCTTCCGCACGGGAAGGCTCCGCCCCGACCGACCCCGCCGCGCCCGCCCGACCGGTGCGCCGGACGAAACGAACGGAATGCGAACCCTGTACGCCTCTGCCACCATCACTGCATGATCACTCGGCTCAGGTCGCTCGCCGCGCGGTGGACGCTCCTCGTGCCGGTGCTCGCGGTCGTCCTCCTCGTCTTCACCTGGGGCCGCGGCCTGCCCGGTGCGGTGGTCGCCCTGGTCGCCCTCGTGCTCGCCGGGTCCGTACTGGCCGCCGTGCATCACGCCGAGGTCGTAGCCCACCGGGTGGGCGAACCCTTCGGCTCCCTGGTGCTCGCCGTCGCCGTCACCATCATCGAGGTGGCACTGATCGTCACCCTCATGGTGGACGGCGGGGACAAGAGCGCCACGCTGGCCCGCGACACGGTGTTCGCCGCCGTGATGATCACCTGCAACGGCATCGTCGGCATCTGCCTCCTGGTCGGCTCCCTGCGGCACGGCACCGCCGTGTTCAACCCCGAGGGCACCGGAGCCGCCCTGGCGACGGTCGCCACCCTCGCCACCCTCAGCCTGGTGCTGCCGACCTTCACGACCAGCAAGCCCGGCCCCGAGTTCTCCTCCGTGCAACTGACGTTCGCGGCCTTTTCCTCGCTGATCCTCTACGGCCTCTTCGTCACCACCCAGACCGTCCGGCACCGCGACTACTTCCTCCCGGTCACCAAGGAGGGGGACGTCATCACCGGGGCCGACCACGCGGCACCCCCGACCACCCGCCAGGCCCGGATCAGCCTCGGCCTGCTCGGCCTCGCCCTGATCGGCGTGGTCGGTCTCGCCAAGGGCGTGTCGCCCACCATCGAATCCGGGGTGGAGGGCGCGGGGCTGCCTCCGGCCGTCGTCGGTGTGATCATCGCTTTGCTCGTGCTGCTCCCGGAGACCATCGCCGCGCTGCGCGCCGCCCGCCGCGACCGGGTGCAGACCAGCCTCAACCTCGCGCTCGGCTCCGCCATGGCCAGCATCGGCCTGACCATCCCGGCCGTCGCCCTGGCGTCGATCTGGCTGTCCGGACCGCTCGTGCTGGGCCTCGGCTCCACGCACATGCTGCTGCTCGTGCTCACCGTGGTGGTCGCCTCGCTCACGGTCGTGCCCGGCCGCGCCACCCCGCTCCAGGGTGGCGTCCACCTGGTCATCTTCGCCGCCTACCTGGAACTGGCCCTCAACCCGTAGCCGAGGGCGCCCCACCAGGCCCGCGAGCCGCCCGGCGGGCCGTGATAGACCGGGTGCGAGTAGTGGCCGCCCTGCCGGCCGCCCCCGACGCACCGGAGGAAACCACCGTGCCCCGCAGCCTGGCCAGCGCCCCGATCATGATCCTCAACGGGCCCAACCTGAACCTCCTCGGCCAGCGGCAGCCCGAGATCTACGGCAAGGACACCCTGGCCGATGTGGAGGCCATGTGCGCCGTGGCCGCGGCCGCGTACGGCGGCACGGTGGACTGCCGGCAGTCCAACCACGAGGGTCAGTTGGTGGACTGGATTCACGAGGCACGGCTCGACCACGCCGGGATCGTCATCAACCCCGGCGCCTACTCCCACACGTCGGTGGCGATCCTGGACGCGCTCAACACCTGCGACGGCCTGCCCGTGGTGGAGGTCCACATCTCCAACATCCACCAGCGCGAGTCGTTCCGGCACCACTCGTACGTCTCGCTGCGCGCCGACGGCGTGATCGCGGGCTGCGGGGTGCAGGGGTACGTCTTCGCCGTGGAGCGGATCGCCACGCTGGCGGGGTCGGCGCGGGCCGACGCCTGAGCGCCGCCCCGGCTCACCAGCCGCGCGCGTGCCACTCCGGCAGATGCGGGCGCTCGGCACCGAGGCTGGTGTCGTCGCCGTGGCCGGGGTAGACCCAGGTCTCGTCCGGCAGCGCGTCGAAGATCTTCGTCTCCACGTCGTGGATCAGGCTGGCGAACGCCTCGGGGTCCTGGTGGGTGTTGCCGACACCGCCGGGGAAGAGGCAGTCACCGGTGAAGACGTGCGGGTGGCCGTGCGGGTCGTCGTAGATCAGCGCGATGGAGCCCGGCGTGTGCCCGACCAGGTGGCGGGCGGTCAGCTCGACCTGGCCGACCCGGATGACGTCCCCGTCGTCGACCGGCACATCGGTGGCGACCGGGATGCCCGAGGCGTCCTCCCGTCCGGCGTACGTGCGGGCGCCGGTGGCGCCGACGACCTCGCCGAGCGCCTGCCAGTGGTCACCGTGCTGATGGGTGGTGACGACGGACGCGATGCCGTCCTCGCCGATCATGGTGAGGAGCGTGTGCGGCTCGGCGGCCGCGTCGATCAGGAGCTGCTCGTCGGTGGCCCGGCAACGCAGCAGATAGGCGTTGTTGTTCATCGGGCCGACCGCGACCTTCGTGATCATCAGGTCCTTCAGCTCGTGCACGTCCGCCGGACCGCCGACCCTGACCTCGCCGCTGTACGTCATGACGATCAGCCTATAGCGGGGCGGGGGTTGGCGGCCCGGCGCCATGTCACAGCGGGGGCAGTGCGGGCAGCTCGCCGCCCTTCACCTCCAGCGCGGTCCCTTCCCGGCGCCCGGCGAGCCAGCCCAGCAGGTCGGCCGGGCTGCCGGTGACGGTGACCTCGGGCTCGGGCGCCTCCCGCCCGGTGCTCCAGGTCCGCGTGCCGTCGCTCAGCAGCGTCGCGGGCACCTCGGGGTGGCCCAGGAAGCGCTGGGCCAGGAACCCGGTCTCGCGCTCGGTGAACTCGGCCGGGAGATCCTCCAGCTCATAGCCGGCGCCGAGGTCCACGTGGTGCAGCTCGATCTCGACCCAGCGCCGGAACGGCAGCCGGGCCGCGACGTCGGTGATGCCGTTGCGTAGCTCCACGACGCGGTTCCAGTCGCCCGGTGCCGAACCCGCCGCGTCGAACCGGGCCGCGCTGTCGCGTACGTCGGTGAGGTGGGTCTCCAGGGGGCGCGGGGCGTCCCGCTCGATGTCGGCGTCGCGTGTCTCGGCGCTCACGTACATCGGGCGGCCTTCGAGGACGTTCACGAGGGCGTCGGCGTTGCGGGCGACGTGAGCGAGGACATGTCCGCGCGTCCAGCCCGGAAGCCGTGACGGCTCGGCCAGCGCCGCGTTGTCCAGTACGGCGGCCGCGCTGAGCAGCCGTTCCGTCGCTTCCTGTACACGGGCCAGGTCATGAGCGTGATCGGTCATGAGGCCCGACCCTAGCGGGACCACTCCTTCGGGTGAAGGTGACGAACATCCTCCGTAATTCGAAAGCGCGTGCTATATCGTCGAGAGCGGCGTCGGGCATGCTGGAGAGCTGGGGATTGTTATGCATCCCGGAATCCGACCGGCGTTGTCAGTGGCTCCCCCTAGGCTCGAAGAAGCACGGGGCCTCGGCCCCTGTCACTTCTCTGAAGAAAGGTGCGGACCGGCGTGGCCGACCGTCTCATCGTCCGTGGCGCGCGCGAGCACAACCTGAAGAATGTCTCGCTCGACCTGCCGCGTGACGCGCTCATCGTCTTCACGGGCCTGTCCGGGTCGGGCAAGTCCTCCCTGGCCTTCGACACCATCTTCGCCGAGGGCCAGCGCCGCTACGTGGAGTCGCTCTCCTCGTACGCCCGCCAGTTCCTCGGGCAGATGGACAAGCCCGACGTCGACTTCATCGAGGGCCTCTCGCCCGCGGTCTCCATCGACCAGAAGTCGACCTCGCGCAACCCGCGCTCCACGGTCGGCACCATCACCGAGGTCTACGACTACCTCCGACTGCTCTTCGCGCGCATCGGCAAGCCGCACTGCCCCGAGTGCGGCCGGCCCATCTCGCGCCAGTCGCCGCAGGCCATCGTGGACAAGGTGCTGGAGCTGCCCGAGGGCAGCCGCTTCCAGGTCCTCTCCCCGCTCGTGCGCGAGCGCAAGGGCGAGTTCGTCGACCTCTTCGCCGACCTCCAGACCAAGGGCTACTCCCGCGCGCGGGTCGACGGCCAGACCATCCAGTTGTCCGAGCCGCCGACCCTGAAGAAGCAGGAGAAGCACACCATCGAGGTGGTCGTCGACCGCCTCACGGTGAAGGACTCCGCCAAGCGCCGCCTCACCGACTCCGTGGAGACCGCCCTCGGCCTCTCCGGCGGCATGGTCGTGCTCGACTTCGTCGACCTCCCCGAGGACGACCCCGAGCGCGAGCGCATGTTCTCGGAGCACCTGTACTGCACGTACGACGACCTCTCCTTCGAGGAGCTGGAGCCGCGTTCCTTCTCCTTCAACTCGCCCTTCGGCGCCTGCCCCGAGTGCACCGGCATCGGCACGCGCATGGAGGTCGACGCGGAGCTGATCGTCCCGGACGAGGACAAGTCGCTCGACGAGGGCGCCATCCACCCCTGGTCCCACGGCCACACCAAGGACTACTTCGGCCGGCTGATCAACGCCCTGGCGGAGGCGCTCGGCTTCCGCACCGACATCCCCTTCGCCGGGCTGCCCCAGCGGGCGAAGAAGGCCCTGCTGTACGGCCACAAGACCCAGATCGAGGTCCGCTACCGCAACCGGTACGGCCGGGAGCGGGTGTACACCACCCCGTTCGAGGGCGCGGTGCCCTTCGTCAAGCGGCGGCACAGCGAGGCCGAGAGCGACGCCAGCCGGGAGCGCTTCGAGGGCTACATGCGCGAGGTGCCCTGCCCCTCCTGCGAGGGCACCCGGCTGAAGCCGATCGTCCTCGCGGTCTCCGTCATGGGGAAGTCGATCGCCGAGGTCTCCGCGATGTCGATCAGCGACTGCGCGGACTTCCTGGGCGAGCTGAAGCTGAACGCCCGCGACAAGAAGATCGCCGAGCGCGTGCTGAAGGAGGTCAACGAGCGGCTGCGCTTCCTGGTCGACGTCGGCCTGGACTACCTCTCCCTCAACCGCGCGGCCGGCACCCTGTCCGGCGGCGAGGCCCAGCGCATCCGCCTGGCCACCCAGATCGGCTCCGGCCTGGTCGGCGTGCTCTACGTGCTGGACGAGCCGTCCATCGGGCTGCACCAGCGGGACAACCACCGGCTGATCGAGACCCTGGTCCGGCTGCGCGACATGGGCAACACCCTCATCGTGGTCGAGCACGACGAGGACACCATCAAGGTCGCCGACTGGATCGTGGACATCGGTCCGGGCGCCGGTGAGCACGGCGGCAAGGTCGTCCACAGCGGGCACCTCAAGGAGCTGCTCGCCAACCCCGAGTCGCAGACCGGCCAGTACCTCTCCGGCCGCAAGTCGATCCCGCTGCCGGACGTGCGCCGGCCGCTCGACCCGTCCCGGCAGCTCGTCGTGCGTGGCGCGCGGGAGAACAACCTCCAGGACATCGACGTGTCCTTCCCGCTGGGCGTGTTCACAGCGGTCACCGGCGTGTCCGGCTCGGGCAAGTCGACCCTGGTCAACGACATCCTGTACACCCACCTGGCCCGCGAGCTGAACGGCGCGCGGAACGTCCCCGGCCGCCACACGCGCGTGGACGGCGACGACCTGGTGGACAAGGTCGTGCACGTCGACCAGTCGC
Organism: Streptomyces sp. NBC_01171; assembly: GCF_045039805.1. Taxonomy (NCBI): domain Bacteria; kingdom Bacillati; phylum Actinomycetota; class Actinomycetes; order Kitasatosporales; family Streptomycetaceae; genus Streptomyces; species Streptomyces sp. NBC_01171. The sequence continues at coordinate 5,038,240 of NZ_CP108609.1, forward strand.
CCATCGGTCGCACCCCGCGCTCCAACCCGGCGACGTACACCGGTGTCTTCGACCACGTCCGCAGGCTGTTCGCCGAGACCACCGAGGCGAAGGTGCGGGGCTACCAGCCCGGCCGCTTCTCCTTCAACGTCAAGGGCGGCCGCTGCGAGAACTGCTCGGGCGACGGCACGATCAAGATCGAGATGAACTTCCTCCCGGACGTGTACGTCCCGTGCGAGGTCTGCCACGGCGCCCGGTACAACCGGGAGACCCTGGAGGTCCACTACAAGGGCAAGTCCATCGCCGACGTGCTGAACATGCCGATCGAGGAGGCGACCGACTTCTTCGAGGCGGTGCCCGCCATCTCCCGGCACCTGCGCACCCTGAAGGACGTCGGCCTCGGCTACGTCCGGCTCGGCCAGTCCGCGACCACCCTGTCCGGTGGTGAGGCGCAGCGCGTCAAGCTCGCCAGCGAGCTCCAGAAGCGCTCCACCGGCCGCACGGTCTACGTCCTGGACGAGCCGACCACCGGTCTGCACTTCGAGGACATCAGCAAGCTGCTGAAGGTCCTCTCCGGCCTGGTGGACAAGGGCAACACGGTCGTCGTCATCGAGCACAACCTCGATGTCGTGAAGACCGCGGACTGGGTCATCGACATGGGCCCGGAGGGCGGTGCGGGCGGCGGTCTCGTGGTCGCCGAGGGCACGCCCGAGGAGGTCGCGGCGGTTCCGGCCAGCCACACCGGCAAGTTCCTGCGCGAGGTCCTCGGCGCCGACCGGGTCAGCGATGCGGGCCCGGTGAAGGCCCCGCCGGCGCGGAAGACGGCCAAGTCGGCCGCCACCAGGGCGACGGCGAAGAAGACGGCGGCGAAGGCGGTGCCCGCCAAGGTCAACAACACCGCTACCGCCAAGGCCGGCACTGTTAAGAAGACGGCTGCCAAGAAGGCGACGCGGGCCCGCGAAGCCTGACGGCGGACCTTCGTACGAGCGGCGCCTCGCGGGACTCACCCCGCGAGGCGCCGCTCGCCGTTTCAGCCGGTCACAGTCGGCCCAGCTCGGCCGCGTACGGCGGCTCCGCGCCCGCCCGGGAGCAGGTGATCGCCGCCGCCCGCGCGGCGAAGCCGAGCAGCCGCCGCCAGGTGTCCGGGCCCAGTCCGGCGAGCGCCCGCGCGGAGAGCGCGTCCAGGGTGGACAGGCCGTGCAGGAGGGCCGCGTTCACGGTGTCCCCGGCGCCGATGGTGTCCACGACGTCGACCTTCTCGCCGGGCACCCGGTGCTCCGAACCGTCGGCGGTGAAGACGGTGAGGCCGTCACCGCCCCGGGTGACGACCACGGCCGACGGGCCCGCGGCCAGCCACTCGCGCGGGGTGCCCCCCAGCCAGCGGGCGTCCTCCTCGGACAGCTTCAGCAGTGTCACCGAGGGCAACCAGCCCCGGAAGCGCTCGCGGTAGGCGTCCGCGTCCGGGATCAGGCCCGCCCGGATGTTGGGGTCGAGCGCGGTGAACAGGCCCTGCCCCGCGGCCGACCGCATCAGCTCCTCGTAGGCGCTCGCCCCCGGCTCCAGGGCGAGCGAGCAGGTGCCGAAGGACACCGCGCGGGTGCCCTCGGGCAGGGCGGCCGGGGTGGTGAAGAGGCGGTCGGCGGTGCCCTCCACGTAGAAGGAGTAGGCCGCGGAGCCGCCGGAGTCGATGGTGGCCACCGCGAGCGTGGTCGGCTCGGGGCCGCGCTGCACCGCGGACACGTCCACCCCGGCCCGCCGCAGCCCGTCGAGCAGGGCCTCGCCGAAGGCGTCGTGTGAGGCGCGGGAGGCGAAGGCGGTCGGCGAGCCCAGCCGGCCGAGGGCCACGGCGGTGTTGAACGGGCCGCCGCCGAGCGCCGGTTGGAGGCCGGCCAGGGCGCCACGGCCCTGCGGTACCAGGTCGATCAGTGCCTCACCGGCGACGACGATCACGGAGTGGTTCCCTTCTCGGACTGCGAGGTCGATTCCATGCTGTTCCCGGTGTCCGCCGGCCGGGGCGCCGGGCAGCCGCAGGAGGCGCGGTGGACGAAGGCGCACGGCAGCCGTACTGTCCTCGCCTCCCGGTCCGGCGCCGCCAGCCGGTCCAGCAGCACCCGGACGGCCCTAGCGCCCATCTCCCGGCTGGGCTGGGCGATCGCGGTGAGCCGGGGTGCGAACAGGTCGGCCCAGGCGAAGTCGTCGAAGCAGCACAGGGCGATGTCACCGGGCACGCTCAGGCCACGTTCCCGCAGAGCGCGCAGGGCGCCGATCGTCATCGCGTTGTTGGCGGTGACCAGCGCCGTGGGCGCACCGGGCAGGGCGAGCAGCGCGGCGGTGGCCCGCTCGGCACCCGTGGACTCGGAACTGCCGGACACCACGAGTTCCTCGTCGGCGTCGAGCCCCGCCGCCGCGAGCCCCTGCCGGTACCCCGCGATCCGCTCATCCGTGGTGCTGAGTCCCGGCAGCCCGGCGACCAGGCCGATCCGCCGGTGTCCCCGCGCGGCGAGGTGGGTGACCAGATCGGCCATGGGGCCGGAGTTCTCGGCGCAGACCTGGTCGAACGGCCCCTGTCCGACGAGGCCGCCCTCAGGGCCGGCCGGCCCGAGCACCCGGTCCAGCAGCACCGTCGGCACGGCCTGGCGCCGGAGGTACGCCACGAGGTCGCCCGGCTCGGCGGAGGGCGCCACGATCATGCCGTCCACCCTGCGCCCGTGCAGCAGTTGGACCACTTTCAGCTCGTGCTCAGGGTCGTCGTGCGGGTCCGCGATGAGCAGGCTGTAGCCCGCCTCCAACGCGGCCGCCTCCACGCCCTGGAGGATCTCGGTGAAGTACGGGTTGCTGATCGCCGACACCGCGAGCCCGATCGAGCGGGTCCGCGAGGTCACCAGGGAGCGGGCGAGGGAGTTTGGCGTGTAGCCGAGGGTCTCGACGGCGTCCAGCACGGCCTGCCGGGTGTGGGGGAGTACCGGGCGTGTGCCGTTGAGCACGTGGGAGACGGTCGCCACGGAGACACCAGCGCTCCGGGCCACGTCGGCCATGGTGGACATCGCGCTTCCCCTCCCACGTGGTCCCGGCCGCCGGCCGGGGCGCGGCGGGCGGGTGCGGGCCCCGGCGACCGCCGTTGGTCCCACGGGCGGGAAGGTATCCCATCGGCCACCGGTGCGTAAACGCTTGCGCAAGCGCTTGCGAAGGCTCCCTCGTCCGAAGGTGCCCGCCCGCGCGGGTGTCCCATCCGCCCGCCCCCGCCCCGAAACCGCCCCCCGCGCCCGGATAGGGTCGCTCTGCACATCCCCTGACCTGTGGAGAGACCGATGGCCGCCCGATCGTCCGCGACCCGCCGTACCGTCCTCCGGGGAGCCGCCGTGGCGCCGGTCGCCGGACTCGGGCTGGCCGCCTGCGCCGCCCCGCAGGACCAGTCCGCGTCGGCGGTCACCTCCTCCGTCGACCTCGGGGCCGAGGGCGAGGTGGCCAAGGGCGCCGCGAAGCTCTACCGCGATCACAACGTGGTGGTCAGCCGGGACGGCGAAGGTGGCCTGAAGGCGTACAGCCTGGTCTGCACGCACGCCGGGTGCGTGATCAACAAGCTGAGGGGCACGACCCTGGTCTGCCCCTGCCACGGCAGCGAGTTCGACGCCGTCACCGGCAAGGTGGTCCAGGCGCCGGCGACCGAGCCGCTGAGCGAGCTGCCGGTGAAGGTGGCGGACGGCCGGATCGTCGCCGGCCCGGCCGCCTGACACCGCCGCTCACCCCCGCTCGGAGCGGGTGGGGATCACTCCCACTCCCAGGCGATCCCCACTGTCCCCGGCCGGACCCGTGGCTCCACCACGTGGACGCTGCGGTGCGGCTCGCCGACCGCCAGCTCCTGCCGTCCCGCGCGCGGTGCGGCGGGGGAGAACTGGGTGAAGCGGTGGCAGCGGGCCGGGAGCGCGGACGCGTCGAACCGCACCTGGAGCGCGTACTGGCCGCCCGGTGAGCCGAAGCGGTGGACGTATTCGTGTGAGGCGCCGGCGGTGCCGTCGGTGATGCCGTACCGGAAGAGGAAGGTGTCGCCGGAGCGCAGCCGGGTGCCGAAGAGCAGCTCGGCCACCAGGACACCGGTCTCCCGGTCCAGCCGGACGCGACCGGTGCGGCAGTTCTCCAGCGCGTGCACGGCCATGTCGTCCGGGCGGCAGCCGGGGTCGCCGTGGTGGACGGCGACGAAACGGTCCACGCCGTCGCGGTGGGCGCGCACGATGTGCTCGGACTCGCGGCTCGCCAGTTCGCGCCGCCCCCCGATCCGGACGCGTTCGTGGTGGCCGAGGGTGTGCATGCCGCCGTCCGGCGTCCAGTCCAGCTCCGCCCGGAGCCGGTCCAGCGTGTCGGACGCCTCGATCAGGGAGCGGTAGGAGCGGGGTGCCGGGCGGTCGCCGTCGGCCGTTTCCGGTGCCTCGGCGAGCAGCCTGATCAGGGACTCCTCGGGCAGCCGGAGAATCTCCTCCAGCGCGCGCACGGCCCGCAGCGACTCCGGGCGCTGGGGGCGGCGGGCGCCCTGCTGCCAGTAGCTGAGGCTGGTCACGCCGACCTTCACCCCGTGGCGCGACAGATGGTGCTGCACGCGCTGGAGCGGCAGCCCGCGGGCGGCTATCGCGGCGCGCAGCGCCACATGGAACGGGCCGCCCCGCAGGGCCGTCTCCAGCTCGGCGGAGGCGAGGTCCGGGTGCTCTGTGACATGCGGCATGCACAGAAGCCTTTCTGTGAGGTGTCACCACGGCTGGTCAGACCGCGGTGCGGGGTCGTGTGCCACCCCGTGGGCCCCCGGGGGCGCGCTCGCGGGCGGGCACGCCGTTCGCGTGCGCCGAGTGCGCGGCCCCGAGTCCCCCGCATTGAAGCGTGTTGACCAGACCCCGACAACACCCTGGGTCACGTCATGGCCTGGATCGTGACGCCCCGGCGCGCCCGCCGGGGCGGTTGTCCACAGGCCGGTCCGGCACCTCCGTCACCGTTGTCCACAGGCCCGGCGCGGTGTCCGCGCTCGCCAGTAGGGTGTGAGTCATGGCCGACCCCTCCAGCTACCGCCCCAGGCCGGGCGAGATCCCCGACTCTCCGGGGGTGTACAGGTTCCGGGACGAGCACCGCCGGGTGATCTACGTCGGAAAGGCGAAGAGCCTGCGCCAGCGCCTGGCGAACTACTTCCAGGACCTGGCGAACCTGCACCCCCGCACCCGCTCCATGGTCACCACCGCCGCGTCCGTGGAGTGGACCGTGGTGTCCACGGAGGTCGAGGCACTGCAGCTGGAGTACTCCTGGATCAAGGAGTACGACCCCCGGTTCAACGTCAAGTACCGCGACGACAAGAGCTACCCGTACCTCGCCGTCACGATGAACGAGGAGTTCCCGCGCGTCCAGGTGATGCGCGGTCACAAGAAGAAGGGCGTCAGGTACTTCGGCCCGTACGCCCACGCGTGGGCGATCCGGGACACCGTCGACCTGCTGCTGCGCGTCTTCCCGGTGCGCACCTGCTCGGCCGGTGTCTTCAAGAACGCCGAGCGCACCGGCCGCCCCTGCCTGCTCGGGTACATCGGCAAGTGCTCCGCACCCTGCGTCGGCCGGATCTCGCAGGAGGACCACTACGAGCTGGCCGAGGAGTTCTGCGACTTCATGGCGGGCCGCACCGGCACCTACCTCCGCCGCCTGGAGAAGCAGATGGCCGAGGCGTCCGACGAGATGGAGTACGAGCGGGCCGCCCGCCTGCGCGACGACGTCGGCGCCCTGAAGAAGGCCATGGAGAAGAACGCGGTCGTGCTCGCCGACGCGACCGACGCCGACCTCATCGCCGTCGCCGAGGACGAGCTGGAGGCCGCCGTCCAGATCTTCCACGTGCGCGGCGGCCGGGTGCGCGGCCAGCGCGGCTGGGTCACCGACAAGGTCGAGGAGATCACCACCGGCGCCCTCGTCGAGCACGCCCTCCAACAGCTCTACGGCGAGGAGACCGGGGACTCCGTGCCCAAGGAGGTGCTGGTCCCGGCGCTGCCCGACCCGGTGGAACCGGTCCAGGAGTGGCTGACCGTCCGGCGCGGGGCCAACGTCTCGCTGCGCATCCCGCAGCGCGGCGACAAGAAGGCGCTGATGGAGACCGTCCAGCGCAACGCCCAGCAGGCCCTCGTGCTGCACAAGACCAAGCGCGCCTCCGACCTCACCACCCGCTCGCGCGCGCTGGAGGAGATCGCCGACGCCCTCGACCTCGACAGCGCCCCGCTGCGGATCGAGTGCTACGACATCTCCCACCTCCAGGGCGACGACGTGGTGGCCTCCATGGTCGTCTTCGAGGACGGCCTCCAGCGCAAGAACGAGTACCGCCGCTTCCAGATCAAGGGCTTCGCCGGCCAGGACGACGTCCGCTCCATGCACGAGGTGATCACCCGCCGTTTCCGCCGTTACCTGGCGGAGAAGGAGAAGTCCGGCGAGTGGGCGGGCACCGAGGACACCCCGGCGAACGGCACGCCCGCCGGTGCCGCTCTGACGGGCGAGGACGACGGCATCATCGGCCCCAAGGACGACGACGGCCGCCCCAGGAAGTTCGCCTACCCGCCCCAGCTCGTCGTGGTCGACGGCGGCCGCCCGCAGGTCGCCGCCGCCCGGCGCGCGCTGGACGAGCTGGGCATCGACGACATCGCCGTGTGCGGCCTCGCCAAGCGCCTGGAGGAAGTCTGGGTGCCCGGCGAGGAGGACCCCGTGGTGCTGCCCCGCAGCAGCGAGGGCCTCTACCTCCTCCAGCGGGTGCGCGACGAGGCCCACCGCTTCGCCATCACCTACCAGCGCGCCAAACGCGCCAAGCGGCTGCGCAGCGGCCCGCTGGACGAGGTGCCCGGCCTCGGGGAGACCCGCAAGCAGGCCCTCATCAAACACTTCGGCTCGGTCAAGCGGCTGCGCGCCGCCACCATCGAGCAGATCCAGGAAGTACCCGGCATAGGCCGGAAGACGGCCGAGACCATCGCGGTGGCACTCGCCCGTTCGGCCCCGGCCGCACCCGCCGTGAACACGGCGACCGGAGAGATCATTGACGAAGAGGAACCCGACACGACGGGCGGTTCCTCCGGAGAGTCCGTGAGCGCGGGCCTCCCGGACGACCGACGGGGGCAGGAGACATGACCGAGCACGAGGCACGGCCCACGGCCGAGCGGGACCGCGCACACGCGGCGACGGACGACAGCCCGCCAGGGGCGGCGGAACAGGACAACGGAGCACAGGTGAGCCAGGACGTCACGCCGGCAGCGGCCAACGATGCGCCCATCCCCGAGCTGGTGATCATCTCCGGCATGTCCGGAGCAGGCCGCTCGACGGCCGCGAAGTGCCTGGAGGACCTCGGCTGGTTCGTCGTCGACAACCTGCCGCCCGCCCTGATCCCCACCATGGTGGAGCTGGGCGCCCGCTCGCAGGGGAACGTGGCGCGGATCGCGGTCGTCGTGGACGTGCGCGGCCGTCGCTTCTTCGACAACCTCCGCGAGTCCCTCGCCGACCTGGACAGCCGGGGCGTCACCCGGCGCATCGTCTTCCTGGAGTCCTCGGAGGACGCCCTGGTGCGCCGCTTCGAGTCGGTGCGCCGCCCGCACCCCCTCCAGGGCGACGGCCGCATCGTGGACGGCATCGCCGCCGAGCGGGAGCTGCTGCGCGAGCTGCGCGGGGACGCCGACCTGGTCATCGACACCTCCAGCCTCAACGTGCACGAGCTGCGCGCCAAGATGGACGCCCAGTTCGCGGGCGAGGAGGAGCCCGAGCTGCGGGCCACGGTGATGTCCTTCGGCTTCAAGTACGGCCTCCCGGTCGACGCCGACCTGGTCGCGGACATGCGGTTCCTGCCCAACCCGCACTGGGTCCCCGAGCTGCGCCCCTTCACCGGGGTCAACGAGGAGGTCGCCTCCTACGTCTTCAACCAGCCCGGCGCCAAGGAGTTCCTCGACCGGTACGCCGAGCTGCTCCGGCTGATCGCGGCCGGCTACCGCCGCGAGGGCAAGCGGTACGTGACCATCGCCATCGGCTGTACCGGCGGCAAGCACCGCTCGGTCGCCATGTCGGAGAAGCTCGCGGCGCGCCTCGCGGCGGAGGGCGTGGAGACGGTGGTCGTGCACCGGGACATGGGACGCGAATGACCGACCGTGCACGGCGGCTGCGCGGCCTGCGCCGCGTGGTCCCCGAGGGGCGCCTCGGCCGCGCGGCCGCCGAGGCCCGCGCCTCCCGCCCCGTCGAGGTGCGGGGCGCGCGGCCCCGCAGACGCGGCGCCCAGCCCAAGGTGGTCGCGCTCGGCGGCGGCATGGGCCTGTCAGCCTCGCTCGCCGCGCTGCGCCGGATCACCGGTGACCTCACCGCCGTGGTCACCGTCGCCGACGACGGCGGCTCCAGCGGACGCCTCCGTGACGAGCTGGGCGTGCTGCCGCCCGGCGACCTCCGCAAGGCGCTGGCCGCGCTGTGCGGGGACGACGACTGGGGCCAGACCTGGGCCCGGGTCATCCAGCACCGCTTCCAGTCCCAGGGCGACCTGCACGACCACGCTGTCGGCAATGTGCTCATCGTCGCCCTGTGGGAGCAGCTCGGCGACCATGTGATGGCGCTGGACCTGGTCGGCAGGCTGCTCGGTGCGCACGGCCGGGTACTGCCGATGTCGGCCGTGCCGCTGGAGCTCCAGGCCCTGGTCAAGGGCCACGACCCGGACCGGCCGGACGACGTGGACACCGTGCGGGGACAGGCGACGGTCGCGCTGACGCCGGGTGAGGTGCAGTCGGTGCACCTGGTGCCCTCCGACCCGCCCGCCGTGCCGGAAGCGGTCGAAGCGGTGCTCGACGCGGACTGGGTGGTGCTCGGGCCGGGCTCCTGGTTCTCCTCCGTCATCCCGCACCTCCTCGTGCCCGAACTGCTGGACGCGCTCACCCAGACCAAGGCGCGCCGGGTCCTCCCGCTGAACCTCGCCCCGCAACCCGGCGAAACAGAGGGCTTCTCACCGCAGCGTCATTTGGAGGTTTTGGGGCGACACGCCCCTAAACTCGCCCTGGACGTGGTGCTGGCCGACGAGGCGGCCGTGCCCGACCGCGATTCGCTCACCGAGGCCGCCAAGCGGCTGGGAGCCGCGGTCGAGCTGGCGCCGGTGGCCCGGACCGACGGAACTCCCCGGCACGATCCGGAGCTGCTGGCCGCCGCGTACGACCGTATTTTTCGGATGCATGGAAGGATCGGCCCATGGCGATGACGGCAGCGGTGAAGGATGAGATCTCCCGGCTCCCCGTCACCCGGACCTGCTGCAGAAAGGCGGAGGTCTCCGCCATTCTGCGGTTCGCCGGCGGCCTCCACCTGGTGAGCGGGCGCATTGTGATCGAGGCGGAGCTGGACACCGCGATGGCGGCCCGGCGCCTCAAGCGGGACATCCTGGAGATCTTCGGCCACAGCTCCGAGCTGATCGTGATGGCGCCCGGTGGCCTGCGGCGCGGCTCGCGCTATGTGGTGCGGGTCGTGGCGGGCGGCGACCAGTTGGCCCGGCAGACGGGCCTGGTGGACGGCCGGGGCCGCCCGATCCGGGGCCTGCCCCCGCAGGTCGTCTCCGGTGCCACCTGTGACGCCGAGGCCGCCTGGCGCGGCGCCTTCCTGGCCCACGGTTCGCTCACCGAGCCCGGCCGGTCCTCCTCGCTGGAGGTCACCTGCCCCGGCCCCGAGGCCGCGCTCGCGCTGGTCGGCGCCGCCCGCCGGCTGTCGATCGCCGCGAAGGCCCGCGAGGTGCGGGGCGTGGACCGGGTCGTGGTCCGGGACGGCGACGCCATCGGCGCCCTGCTCACCCGGCTCGGTGCGCACGAGTCGGTGCTGGCCTGGGAGGAGCGCCGGATGCGGCGCGAGGTCCGCGCGACCGCCAACCGGCTCGCCAACTTCGACGACGCCAACCTGCGCCGTTCGGCGCGGGCCGCCGTCGCCGCCGGGGCGCGGGTGCAGCGGGCGCTGGAGATCCTGGGCGAGGAGGTGCCCGAGCACCTCGCCGCCGCGGGCCGGCTGCGCATGGAGCACAAGCAGGCGTCCCTGGAGGAGCTGGGCGCGCTGGCCGACCCGCCGCTGACCAAGGACGCGGTGGCCGGCCGTATCCGCCGGCTGCTGGCGATGGCCGACAAGCGCGCCTCCGACCTCGGTATCCCGAGCACCGAGGCCAACCTCTCCGAGGAGCTGGCGGACAACCTCGCGGGCTGAGCGACGGCCCACGGAAAACGCCGCACAGACGCCGGTGCCGCCGCCCGTTCGGGTGGCCGGCACCGGCGTTTCGCGTGTCCTTGGGGCGCTCTTGACTCGATCATGCAGTGACATGAGCCTGGCAACCTGTTCGCCGCTGTGGCGGACCACCGCGAGGGGGGTTCATGAGACACCGAGTGAGACCCGCAGCCAGACCCGCAGCCAGGGCGGTCCTCGCCGTCGGGGCGCTGCTGGCCGGAGCGGCCTGCCTCACGCCCGTCGCCCAGGCGCGGGAGAGCGCGCCCGCCGACAGCGGCAACGAGGTCAAGGTCTTCCGGGCCGAGGTGACCCGCGCCCAGGTGCCCCTGCTGCTCAGGGCCGGGCAGGACGCCCATGAGCTGGGGGAGCGGGTGGCAGCGCGCGGCCGGACCGCCGTCGAGGTCTACCTCACCGACCGGCAGGCCCGCGGCCTGAAGGAGCAGGGCGTCCGCCTCACCGAGCACTCCCTGCCGAGCGGCGCGGACAAGCGCGTGGCGGCCGCCGCCCAGGGCGTGTTCCGCCCGTACAGCGGCAGCGGCGGCCTCAAGGAGGAGATCCTGCGGACCGCGCGGGAGAACCCCGGCCTCGCCAAGGTCGAGTCCATCGGCCGCACCGTGCGCGGCCAGGACATCCTCGCGCTCAAGGTCACCCGGAACGCCCGGACGTCGAAGGACGGCTCGCGGCCCGCAGTGCTCTACATGTCCAACCAGCACGCGCGGGAGTGGATCACGCCGGAGATGACCCGGCGCCTGATGCACCACTATCTGGACAACTACCGGTCGGACAGACGGATCAGGAAGCTCGTGGACACCACCGAGCTGTGGTTCGTGCTGTCCGCCAACCCCGATGGCTACGACTACACCTTCAAGGACTCCGGCACCCGGCTGTGGCGGAAGAACCTGCGCGACATCAACGGCGACGGCGTCATCGGCACCGGTGACGGCGTCGACCTCAACCGCAACTTCGGCTACAAGTGGGGCTACGACGACGAGGGTTCGTCCCCCAGCCCCGCCAGCGAGACCTACCGCGGACCGAGCGCGAACTCCGAGCCGGAGACCAGGGCGCTGGACGCGCTGGAGAAACGCGTCCGGTTCGCGTACGGCATCAACTACCACTCCGCCGCCGAGCTGCTCCTCTACGGCGTCGGCTGGCAGGTGGCCACCGACACCCCCGACGACGTCCTCTACAAGGCGCTGGCGGGCACCCCCGACAACCCCGCGATCCCCGGCTACCGTTCCCAGGTCTCCTCGGAGCTGTACACCACCAACGGCGAGGCGGACGGGCAGGCCGCGAACGTCAACGGCATGGCGATGTTCACCCCCGAGATGTCCACCTGCGCGACCGCCTCCGAGTCCGACCCGGACGACGCCTGGAACCCCGACGACTGCCGCTCGGTCTTCACCTTCCCGGACGACGAGACGCTGATCCGGCGGGAGTTCGAGAAGAACGTGCCGTTCGCGCTCTCCGTCGCGGAGACCGCCGCCCACCCCGACCGGCCCGTCTCCACCGTCGGCCTGAGCGCCCCCGACTTCACTCCGGCCACCTTCACCACCTCCTACGCGCGGGGCAGGGGCCAGCAGGTCTCCGTCGTCGCCCGCAAGGCGGTCCGGAACAAGCGGCTCGTGTACCGCGTCAACGGCGGCCGGACCCATGAGCGCGCCCTGCGCCCGTGGAAGGGCGGCGAGACCTACGGCGGCGACGACAACCTCCACTTCGACCAGTACCGTGCCGAGGTGCCCGGCGGCAGAACCGGCGATCGGGTCGAGGTCTGGTTCACGGGAGCGGGCCGGAAGGCGGCGAGCCGTCACTTCACCTACACCGTCGCCGACCGCGGCACCGCCGACACCCTCGTCGTCGCCGAAGAGGGCGCGACCGCGACCCGGACCCGCACCTACACCGACGCCCTGAAGGCGGCCGGTCGCAGGCCCCTGGTGTGGGACACCGCCCGCCGCGGCGCCCCCGACGCCCTCGGCGTCCTCGGTCACTTCCGCACCGTCGTCCACTACTCCGGCACCGACGGCCCAGGCAACGCCACCCAGCTCCAGTTGCGCGCCTACCTCAACGAGGGCGGCAGACTGATCGAGGCCGGCGAGCAGGCCGGCGGCGAGGTGGACCTCGGCGGCGGCAGCCTCTCCGACGACTTCAGCCAGTACTACCTGGGCGCCTACAGCCGGACCTCCACCAAGGGCGCCACCGGCATCACCGGCACGGGCGCGCTGAACGGCGTCTTTGCCGCGCTCGGCGACGCCCCGGGCAACCCGCTCGACGCGGCCGGCGCCTACGGGGTGACGTCGGACGAGCTGCCCGCCGCCACGTACCCCCAGTTCCGCAGCGCGGGCGCGGGGCGGTTCACGGGTGCCGTCAGCCCGTACGGGCCGTACGCGGGCTCGTACATGGCCGCCGCCGTGCACACCGACGACGCCTACAAGCGCCTCACCCGCACCATCGACCTCACCGGTGTCGGCGCCGCCGACCGGCCCGCGTTCGGCACCCGGCTGCTGTGGGACACCGAGCGGGGTTACGACCACGCGGTGGTGGAGGTCCACACCGTCGGCGCCGACGACTGGACGACGCTGCCGGAGGCGGGCGGTGCCACCACCGACGCGGTGCCCGCCGAGTGCGGGGCGGGGTTCCTGGTCGAGGAGCACCCCTGGCTCCGGCACTACCTGACGCTCACGGGCAACGCCTGCACCGCGACCGGCAGCACCGGCCGGTGGCACAGCCTCACCGGCCGGTCGTCGGGCTGGCAGCGGGTGGACTTCGACCTGAGCGCCTACGCGGGCAAGCGGGTCGAGCTGTCCGTCTCCTACATCACCGACCCCGGCACCGGCGGCCACGGCGTGCTCGCCGACGACGCCTCGCTCGTCGTCGGCGGCAACGCGAAGGAGTCGGAAGGGTTCGAGACCTCCCTCGGTCCCTGGCGGGCCTCCGGACCCCCGGCGGGGAGCCCGGCGGTGCTGAAGGACTGGACCCGCACCGGCGCCCTCTTCCAGACCTACGGAGCGGTCACCACGGACGACACCGTGCTGCTCGGATTCGGCCTCGAACAGGTCCCGTCGACGGCCGAGCGGACCGCTCTCGTCCGCAAGGCGCTCGCCGCACTCGACAGGTGAGCGAGACCCCCTCTCAACGGTGCGCGGAAGGCCCCCGCATCAGGTGAGCCAACCCGCTCACGAACGAGTGAAAAACGCGTCGACGGTGCCCGTCATTCCCTGACAAAGAGGAGTGAATACACCGCCGTTCCGAGGTGTTCCGTACCCTACTGACGGGTACGGAACGCCTGCCCTTTTATGCGCCATCTCGATGTCACCCCAGGGGCCGCGGAGGGGTAGGGTCGTGGGTGGTCGGGGACATCCCAAATACAGCTCGCCGGCACCGCATAGCCGGCGTACCAACGAGGAGATCGGTTCGTGACGATCCGCGTAGGCATCAACGGCTTCGGCCGCATCGGGCGTAACTACTTCCGCGCTCTGCTGGAGCAGGGTGCGGACATCGAGGTTGTGGCTGTCAACGACCTGGGTGACACCGCGACCACGGCGCACCTGCTCAAGTACGACACCATCCTGGGCCGCCTCAAGGCCGAGGTGACGCACACCGAAGACACGATCACGGTCGACGGTCACACCATCAAGGTGCTCTCCGAGCGCAACCCCGCCGACATCCCGTGGGGCGAGCTGGGCGTCGACATCGTCATCGAGTCGACCGGCATCTTCACCAAGCGCGACGACGCCGCCAAGCACCTGGCCGGCGGCGCCAAGAAGGTCCTCATCTCGGCTCCGGCCAAGGGTGAGGACATCACCATCGTCATGGGCGTCAACCAGGACAAGTACGACCCGGCGAAGGACCACGTCATCTCCAACGCCTCGTGCACCACCAACTGTGTGGCGCCGATGGCGAAGGTGCTGGACGAGAACTTCGGCATCGTCAGCGGCATGATGACCACGGTGCACGCGTACACCAACGACCAGCGCATCCTGGACTTCCCGCACAAGGACCTGCGCCGCGCGCGCGCCGCCGCCGAGAACATCATCCCGACCACCACGGGTGCCGCCAAGGCGACCGCGCTGGTCCTGCCGCAGCTCAAGGGCAAGCTCGACGGCATCGCGATGCGCGTCCCGGTCCCGACCGGCTCGGCCACCGACCTGGTCGTGGAGCTCCAGCGCGAGGTCACCAAGGACGAGGTCAACGCCGCGTTCAAGAAGGCGTCCGAGGACGGTTCGCTCAAGGGCTTCCTGTCCTACACCGAGGACGAGATCGTGTCCTCCGACATCGTCGGCGACCCGGCCTCCTGCACCTTCGACTCGTCCCTGACCATGGTCCAGGACGGCAACACGGTGAAGATCCTCGGCTGGTACGACAACGAGTGGGGCTACTCCAACCGCCTCGTGGACCTGACGGTCTTCGTCGGCGAGCAGCTCTGATCCGACACCGCAGGACCTTGAAGTGAGAGCAGGGCCCGGGCAGCGCACGGCCGCGCTGTCCGGGCCCTGTCTCACGCACGGACCACGCCCTCTTACGATCAGGGGCATCACGAGCCCTCTCCAGGAGTCCACTCAATGAAGACGATCGACGAACTTCTCGCCGACGGCGTGAGCGGCAAGCGGGTCTTCGTCCGCGCCGACCTCAACGTGCCGCTGGCCGACGGGACCATCACCGATGACGGCCGCATCCGTGCCGTCGTGCCCACCATCAAGGCCCTCGCCGACGCGGGCGCCGAGGTGGTCGTCGCCTCCCACCTGGGCCGTCCCAAGGGCGCCCCGGACCCGGCCTTCTCGCTGCTGCCCGTCGCCGAGCGTCTCGCCGAACTCCTCGGCACGCCGGTCGCCTTCGCCGAGGACACCGTCGGCCCCGCCGCCCACGCGGCCGTCGACGGCCTGGAGCCCGGCCAGGTCGCGGTCATCGAGAACCTGCGCTTCAACCCCGGCGAGACCTCCAAGGACGACACCGAGCGCGGCGAGTTCGCCGACCGGTTGGCCGCCCTCGCGGACGTGTACGTGGGCGACGGCTTCGGCGCCGTGCACCGCAAGCACGCCTCCGTCTACGACCTCCCGGCCCGGTTGCCGCACTACGCCGGCTACCTGATCGCGCGCGAGGTCGGCGTCCTGAAGAAGCTCACCGCTGACGTCAAGCGCCCCTACGTCGTCGTCCTCGGCGGCGCCAAGGTCTCCGACAAGCTCGCCGTCATCGACCAACTGCTCGGCAAGGCCGACCGCCTGCTCATCGGCGGCGGTATGGCCTACACCTTCCTCAAGGCGCAGGGCCACGAGGTCGGCATCTCCCTCCTCCAGGAGGACCAGATCCCGGCCGTCAAGGAGTACATGGAGCGCGCCGAGAAGAACGGCGTCGAGCTGGTCCTGCCCGTCGACGTCCTGGTCTCCCCGGAGTTCCCGGACCTGAAGACCAAGGCCCCCTCGCAGCACACCGTGGTCGACGCGGACAAGATCCCCGCCGACCAGGAGGGCCTGGACATCGGCCCGAAGACCCGCGAGCTGTACGCCTCTAAGCTCGGCGACGCCGAGACCGTGTTCTGGAACGGTCCGATGGGCGTCTTCGAGCACCCCGACTACGCCGAGGGCACCAAGGCGGTCGCCCAGGCGCTCGTCGACTCCGACGGCTTCACCGTCGTCGGCGGCGGCGACTCCGCCGCCGCGGTGCGTACGCTCGGTTTCGACGAGAACGCATTCGGCCACATCTCGACCGGCGGCGGCGCCTCCCTCGAGTACCTCGAGGGCAAGACGCTCCCCGGCCTCGCCGCACTGGAGGACTGACCCCGCATGACCAACCGCACGCCGATCATGGCGGGCAACTGGAAGATGAACCTCAACCACCTCGAGGCCATCGCGCACGTCCAGAAGCTCGCCTTCGCCCTGGCCGACAAGGACTACGAGGCCGTCGAGGTCGCCGTCCTGCCGCCGTTCACCGACCTGCGCTCCGTGCAGACCCTGGTCGACGGCGACAAGCTCAAGATCAAGTACGGTGCCCAGGACATCTCCCGGCACGACTCCGGTGCCTACACCGGCGAGATCTCCGGCCCGATGCTGGCCAAGCTGAAGTGCTCCTACGTGCTCGCCGGCCACTCCGAGCGCCGCCAGTACCACCATGAGACCGACGACGTGGTCAACGCCAAGGTCAAGGCGGCCTTCAGGAACGGCCTCACGCCGATCCTGTGCGTCGGCGAGGAGCTGGACGTCCGCGAGGCGGGGAACCACGTCGACCACACCCTCGCCCAGGTCGAGGGCGGCCTGAAGGACGTCCCGGCCGAGCAGGCCGAGAACGTCGTGATCGCCTACGAGCCCGTGTGGGCCATCGGCACCGGCAAGGTCTGCGGCTCCGACGACGCGCAGGAGGTCTGCGGCGCGATCCGGGGCAAGCTCGCCGAGCTGTACTCCCAGGACATCGCCGACAAGGTCCGCATCCAGTACGGCGGCTCCGTGAAGTCCGGCAACATCGCCGAGATCATGGCCAAGCCGGACGTCGACGGTGCCCTGGTGGGCGGCGCGTCGCTGGACGCCGACGAGTTCGTCAAGATCGTGCGGTTCCGCGATCAGTGATGTGGGCCGCGAGTAGGCGGTAGCGGCGATACGTCGTACTCTTGCGGGGGCATGGCCATGGTGTCGTGCCCCCGTCGTCCATCCGAATCCGTCCGTCCGAATCCGAGGAAGTTGGTCCAGCCGTGGTTTTGGGGTTCTCGATCGCCCTGATCGTCTTCAGCCTGCTGCTGATGCTGCTGGTGCTGATGCACAAGGGGAAGGGCGGCGGCCTCTCCGACATGTTCGGTGGTGGCATGCAGTCCTCCGTGGGCGGCTCCTCGGTCGCCGAGCGCAACCTCGACCGCATCACGGTCGTGATCGCCGTGCTCTGGTTCGCCTCGATCATCGTGCTCGGCCTGCTCATGAAGTCGAGCGGCTGACCGGACCGCCGAGGCGGGGGCCGCGCGTACAGCCGCGATGCCCCGCACGTCCCACAAGTGCATAGATTCCACACGTAAGGCCCCATGTTCGGTACGCGCCCACGAGCGCGGCCTATCATGGGGCTTGCGTCTGGGCGGAGGCGGTACCTCCCATCACTGGACGCGCGTTGGGCCTTACGTAGACTGAGGCGCTCGCGGCGAAGCGATAGGCCGACCTGCTTCGCGGCACCATCACGCAGGGAGTTACGACCGTGGCAAGTGGCAACGCGATCCGGGGCAGCCGGGTCGGTGCGGGGCCGATGGGCGAGGCCGAGCGCGGCGAGTCCGCACCGCGTCTGCGCATCTCCTTCTGGTGCTCCAACGGGCACGAGACCCAGCCGAGCTTCGCCAGCGACGCGCAGGTCCCCGACACCTGGGACTGCCCGCGCTGCGGCTTCCCGGCCGGTCAGGACCGGGACAACCCGCCGGACCCGCCGCGCACCGAGCCCTACAAGACGCACCTCGCCTATGTGCGCGAGCGGCGCAGCGACGCGGACGGCGAGGCGATCCTCGCCGAGGCGCTCGCCAAACTGCGGGGCGAGATCTAGGAGTTGACACCGGCCGGGACCCGAAGGTGCCCGGCCGGAGCTGTCCCGTCCCCCGGCCGGACCCCGTTGTCAGTGGTGCCCCCTACTGTGAGTGAGGCAACTGCGACTCGGGGAGACGGCCATGACGACGGCTCAGATGGTGGAGACGGCAACGCCCGCGTGGCGTGGGGGATTCGGGCGGCTGTGGAGTGCCGCCGTGCTCTCCCGCTTCGGCGACGCGTTACGCACGGCCGCGCTGCCCCTGCTCGCCGTGCGGCTGACCGACGACCCGCTCGCCGTCGCCGCCGTGACCGCCTGCGGGTATGTGCCCTGGCTGCTGTTCGGCCTGCTGGGCGGCGCCGTGGCCGACCGCGTGGACCAACGGCGCGCGATGTGGGCCGTGGACGTGGCGCGCGGGCTGCTCGTCGCCGCGTTCGCCCTCGCGGTGGCCCTCGGACACGCCTCGATCCCGCTGCTCATCGCGCTCGCCTTCTCCCTCACCGCCCTCCAGACCCTGTTCGACAACGCCGCGACCGCCCTGCTGCCCTCCGTGGTCCGGCCGGAGTCCCTGGGCAGCGCCAACGCCCGCCTGATGACCGGTCAGCAGCTCGCCGGCGGCCTGCTCGGCGGACCCCTGGTGCCGCTGCTGCTGACAGCCGGGGCGTTCCTGCCCTACGCGACCGACGCCGTCACCTACCTCCTGGGCGCCGCCCTCGTGGCCTCCCTGCGCCTCGGCACGCCGGCCCGCGCACCGCGCCCGCCCGGCGCCACGCTGCGCGCCGACATGGGGGAGGGGCTGCGAGCCCTCTGGCGGGACCGCGCGCTCCGCGTGACCTGCGGGGCCACCCTGTTGTGCAACATCGGCATGGGCGCCCTGATCGCCACCCTCGTCCTGCACGTCACCGGCTGGCTGCACGCGGGGAACGCCGGATACGCGGCCGCCATGACCGCCTACTCGGCCGGCAGCATCGCCGGCGGCTTCCTGGCCCAGCGCCTGGCGGCCCGCCTCGGCCGGGTACGGGCCCTGCTGCTGGGCGGCACCGTGCAGACCGGGGCGCTGCTCCTGCTGGGCTCCGTCCGGGAGTTGGCCGCGCTGGTCGCCGGGATGCTGCTGCTCGGCGCGATGGGCATGGTGTGGAACGTCAATCAGGTGACGCTGATGCAGCAACGCGCCCCCGCCGCGATGACCGGCCGCATCTCGGCCGCCTTCCGCACCGCCTCCACCGCCGGAGCCCCCCTCGGCGCCCTGCTCGGCGGAACCGCCGCAGGCTCTCTCGGCCTCAACGCCCCAGCCCTCCTCGCGGCCGCCCTCTTCGCGGCGGCGGTGCTCGCGCTGATACCGGCGCGCTCGGCGGACGTACCGAAGGACGGGAAGCGGGGCGGTGTCACCACCGGCCCGGCCCCCGCGTGATCAATTAGGTTGGTCCCGCAGGGGGCACACGGGGCAGGACAGGCGACAGGCGCAGAAAGGAAGGCGGAAGCCGGAGATGAACGCAGAAGGCCGTACAGCACTGAACCGGATGCCCGAGTGGGCCGCTCTCGAGGAGCACCGCGCGGGGTTCGGCGGGACGAGCCTGCGGGAGCTGTTCGACGCCGATCCGGAGCGCGGGCGGACGTACACGGTCCAGGTCGGGGACCTCTACATCGACTACAGCAAGCAGCTCGTGGACGCCAAGGCGCTGCGGCTGCTGCGCGAACTGGCCGTCGCCACCGATGTGTTCGGGCTGCGGGACGCGATGTTCCGGGGTGACCGGATCAACACGACCGAGGACCGTGCGGTGCTGCACACCGCGCTGCGCGCTCCCCGGGACGCGGTGATCGAGGTCGACGGGGAGAACGTGGTCCCGGCCGTGCACGCGGTGCTGGACAAGATGGCCGGGTTCGCCGACCGGGTCCGCTCGGGTGAGTGGACGGGTCACACCGGCAAGCGGATCAGGAACATCGTCAACATCGGTATCGGTGGTTCCGACCTGGGTCCGGCGATGGCGTTCGAGGCGCTGCGTGCTTTCACCGACCGTGATCTCACGGTGCGGTTCGTGTCGAACGTGGACGGCGCGGACCTGCACGAGGCCGTGCCGGATCTGGACCCGGCGGAGACGCTGTTCATCGTGGCGTCGAAGACGTTCACCACGATCGAGACGATCACCAACGCGACGTCGGCCCGCACCTGGCTGCTGGACGCGCTCGGTGACGACAAGGCCGTGGCCAAGCACTTCGTGGCCCTGTCGACGAACGCGGAGAAGGTCACCGGGTTCGGCATCGACGCGGACAACATGTTCGAGTTCTGGGACTGGGTCGGGGGCCGTTACTCCTTGGACTCCGCGATCGGCCTGTCGCTGATGATCGCGATCGGTCCGGACCGGTTCCGGGAGCTGCTGGACGGTTTCCACACCGTGGACGAGCACTTCCGTACCGCTCCGGCGGAGGAGAACGCGCCGCTGCTGCTGGGTCTGCTGGGGATCTGGTACGGGAACTTCTTCGACGCGCAGTCGCACGCGGTGCTGCCGTACAGCCACTACCTGTCGAAGTTCACCGCCTACCTCCAGCAGTTGGACATGGAGTCCAACGGCAAGTCCGTACAGCGCGACGGCACTCCGGTGGAGTGGCAGACCGGGCCGGTGGTGTGGGGCACGCCCGGTACCAACGGGCAGCACGCGTACTACCAGTTGATCCACCAGGGCACGAAGCTGATCCCGGCGGACTTCATCGGGTTCGCGCGTCCCGTGGACGAGCTGAGTGATGAACTCAAGGCCCAGCACGACCTGTTGATGGCCAACTTCTTCGCCCAGACCCAGGCCCTCGCCTTCGGCAAGACCGCCTCGGAGGTCCGGGAGGAGGGGGTCCCGGAGGAGCTGGTCCCGCACAAGACCTTCCAGGGGAACCGGCCGACGACCACCATCCTGGCGCCCGAGCTGACCCCGTCCGTGCTGGGGCAGCTCATCGCCCTCTACGAGCACAAGGTGTTCGTGCAGGGCGCGGTCTGGAACATCGACTCCTTCGACCAGTGGGGCGTCGAGCTGGGCAAGGTCCTCGCCAAGCGCATCGAACCCGCCCTCACCGAAGGCGCCAACGTGCCCGGCCTCGACCCGTCGACGCGGGCGCTGGTCGCCGAGTACCGCAAGATGGGCGGCTGACCGACCTGGGGAGCGGGCGCGGCCGGCTCAGGCCGCCGCGCCCGCCGCTCGTAAGATTCCGGCGCCCCCGGTCAAGCGGAAGCCACCCGACCGCGCAAGAGTTCCGCCGTACTTTCACAACAGATCCATATCGGCTTGTCGATCTTCGGTGTGGCGACGGGACACACCTGATAGGGAGATACCTCCAGGGGGGCCGGAGAGGGTGGTCACCCCTGCGCAGCTCCGGGAGGTACCCACCACATGGCCCATCAGCCGCACACCCTGTTGAAGGCCGTGCTCGACGGATGGCGGAACTCTCTGCTGGACATGGGCGGCCGCAACCGGCTGCTGAACTTCCGGCACACCAGGACCGCCACCCTGGAGATCACCGCACCGGACCCGGCCGCCCTGCTCGCGGAGCTGGCCAAGGGCTGGGAGTTCGCCCCCGTCACCGAGCGGGAGGCCGGGGTGGAGCTGGCCAAGGCGGGTGACGCCGGCACCGCCCGGCGCTCCCGGCCCGGCCTGGTCACCCAGAAGACCACCCAGGCCGCGCTGGACAGTTCGCTGTACCAACTCCGCCAGAAGTCCGGCCAGATGTTCAACGACTACGGCCTCTGGGTGCTCTGGCTCGGCATCGGCATGCTCGACTGGCGCGAGCCCGGCGCGCACGAGAGCAGTGCCGCCCCGCTGCTCCTCGTCCCCGTGGAGCTGCGCCGCGACGGCAACCGCCGCTACCGCCTCCACCCGGCCGAGGGGCAGGAGCGCATCCACAACCCGGCGCTCGCCGTGAAGGCGGACCGGCTCGGCGTCGACTGGACGCCCGTGACGGGCACCGACGCCGGCGACCTGGCCGCCGTGCTCGCCGCCGCCCGGAAGGTCACCGCCCGGCTGGACGGCTGGGCGGTGCGGGAGCGGGCGGTGCTCGGCCTGTTCGCCTCCCACCGCGAGGCGATGTACCAGGACCTCCAGCAGAACGAGGAACAGATCCTCGCCCACCCGCTGGTCCGCGCCGTCGCCCTCGGTCCCGACGCCGGGCTCCCCGCCGACCTGGTCGACTTCGAGCCGCCCGGTCTCGACCGCATCGACGAGGTCCAGCTCCCCGAGCGCACCCCGCTCGTCCTCGACGCCGACGCCTCCCAGCGTCAGTGCGTGGCGGCCGCGCTGGACGGGCGGTCCTTCGTCATGAGCGGGCCGCCCGGCACCGGCAAGAGCCAGACCATCACCAACCTGATCGCCGCGCTCATGCACGCCGGCCGCAGTGTGCTGTTCGTCAGCGAGAAGGCCGCCGCCCTGGACGTCGTACGCAACCGGCTGGGCGCGGTCGGCCTCGGTGACTTCGTCATGGCACTGCACAGCGGCGACACCAGCAAGAAGGCGGTGGCCACCGAACTCGCGCGGGTGCTCACGACCGAGGCCCGCGTCACCGGGGCCGCCGCCCACGAGCTGGAGCGCGCCCGCGCCCTGCGCGAGGAGCTGTCCGGCTACGCGGCCGCGATGAACGAGACCCGGGACCCCCTCGGCCGCACCCTGCACGACGTCCTGGGCCGGCTGGTCCTGCTGGAGCAGGCCGGGACCCCGCAGCTCCCGCTCGGCGCCCGCAACGCCAAGGCCGCGCGCACCCTGAGCGCCGCCGCGCTCCAGGAACTGCTGGCCGCCGCCGGTACCGTCGCCCGTGCCTGGCGTCCCGCCGCCGAGGGGGACGCCTTCGCCTGGCGCGGTCTGACCGGCACCGCCGCGCACCAGGCCGTGGACGAGGCCGCCGACGCCCTCGGCGCCCTGGTCACCGCCGCCGGACGCCGTCCCTTCGCCGTCACCGTGGACGAGCCCCGCACGGTCCGCGAACTCCAGCAGCTCGTCCGTACCCTCGCCGCCGGGCTGCCCGGCACCACGGCACCGGCCGACGGCGCGCTGCCCGACGACATCACCGCCCAGAGTGCCCAGCTCGCCGACCTCTTCGGCATGCCCAAGCCGGACCGGCCCGAGGCCGCGTTCGCCCTGTGCGAGCTGGCCGCGCTCACCACCGCCGGACACCGCCCGCCGCGTGACTGGTTCGACGCCGGAACGCTGCGCCGCGCCCACACCGCCGCCGGTGAGCTGCGTACCGCCCTCGACGCCGAGGAGCGGGCCCGCGCGGCCGCCGCCGACGTGTTCGGCGAGCAGGTGCTCGCCGAGCCCGAACTCCCCGCCCTGGTCGCCCGGTTCGGGGAGCAGCACAAGGGACTGATGGCCCGCTTCTCCGCGCAGTACAAGGCCGACCGTCAGAAGCTCACCGCGCTCACCCGCACCGGCGTCTGGGACAAGACCCTCCTCGGCCGGCTGGACCACGCCCTCGCGTGGCACCGGGCCGCCGCCGAGGCCGCCCGGCTCGCCGAGACCCACCGGGTGCTCCTCGGCCCGTACACCCCGCGTACCCTCCCGGCCTGCGCCGACACGGACCGGGCCCTCGCCACCGCCGACCGCGTCGCGGTGCTCGGCGCCCCGGCCGAGCGGCCCGCCCTGCTGGCCGACCGTCTCGCCGCCGACGCCGACCCCGATCCGTTGCCCACGCTGCTGGCGGACCAGATCCAGGGCGCCCTCGCCGCCTGGTGCGCCGCCGCCACCGCCCGCGCCGCACGCTGGAACGCGGCCGTCACCGAGCTGCTCGGCCAGTTCGACGCGGCCCGCCGCACCCAGCTCTCGCCCGCCCTGCTCGGCCCCTTCGACCAGGCCGGGCGGGCCGTCGACGCGCTGCTGAACGACCCGCAGGGCCCCGAGGTCTGGCACACCCACGTCGGCGGGGTCGCCGTGCTCGCCCGGCACGGCGCCGACACGCTGGTGGCCAGTGCCGCCGAGCGCGGGCTCGACCCGCAGCGGCTGCCCGAGGTGGCCGAGCAGGCGGTGCTGCGCGCCTGGGCGGACGACCTGCTTTCCACCGACCCCCGGCTGCGCAGCACCCGTGCCGAGGACCTGGACACCCGCGTGGCCGACTTCCGCGCCGCCGACCTGCGGCTGGTGGCCGCGGCGGGCGGTGCGGTGACGGAGGCGTGCAACAAGCGGCGCCCGCGCAACTTCGCCGGGGGCGGCGGCGCCGTCATCGTCCGCGAGGCCGAGAAGAAGACCCGGCACATGCCGGTGCGCGAACTGCTGGGCCGCACCCGCGAGGTCGTCCAGGCGGTCAAGCCCTGCTTCATGATGAGCCCGCTGACCGTCAGCCAGTTCCTGCCCGCCGACTTCCACTTCGACGTGGTGGTGTTCGACGAGGCGTCGCAGGTGCGGCCCAGCGACGCCGTGAACTGCATCTACCGGGGCCGCACCCTGATCGTCGCCGGTGACGACAAGCAGCTCCCGCCGACCTCCTTCTTCGACTCCGCGGTGGACGACGACTCCGACGAGTACGCCGAGGACCTGCCCGACTCCTTCGAGTCCCTGCTGCACGCCTGCAAGGCGGGCGCGATGCGCGAACTGCCCCTGCGCTGGCACTACCGCAGCCGCCACGAGAACCTGATCACCTTCAGCAACCGCGAGTTCTACGCCAACTCGATGATCACCTTCCCCGGCGCGGTGGCCGAGGGCAACGACGTGGGCGTGGCCTTCCTGGCGGCCGACGGTGTCTACGACCGGGGCGGGCGGCGGGACAACCGGGCCGAGGCCGAGTTCGTGGCCCGGCGGGTGCTGCACCACTTCGACACCCGGCCCGGCAAGACCCTCGGTGTCGTCGCGCTGTCGCAGGCGCAGGCGTCCGCGATCGACCTGGCCGTGCAGCAGGCCCGGCTCGCCCGGCCCGACCTCGACCACTGCTTCACCGAGGACCGGCTCGACGGGTTCTTCGTGAAGAACCTGGAGTCGGTGCAGGGCGACGAGCGCGACGTGATGATCATGTCGATCGGCTACGGCCCCGACGAACACGGCCGCCTCGGCCTCAACTTCGGCCCGATCAACAAGAACGGCGGCTGGCGGCGCCTCAACGTGGCGGTCACCCGCGCCCGCTTCCGCATGGAGGTCGTCTCCTCCTTCCGGGGCACCGGCCTTGCCGACAGCGCCAACGAAAGCGTCCAGTACCTCAAGCGCTACCTGGAGTACGCCGAGAACGGCCCGGCCGTCCTCGCCCGTGACGTGGTCCAGTCCGACGCCGAACCCGACAGCCCCTTCGAGGAGTCCGTCCTCGCCGTGCTGCGCGGCTGGGGCTACCGGGTCCAGCCGCAGGTCGGCGTGGCCGGGTACCGCATCGACCTCGGCGTGCGCCATCCCGAGCTGCCCGGCGCGTACGCGCTCGGCATCGAGTGCGACGGCGCGATGTACCACTCGTCCAAGGCCGCCCGCGACCGGGACCGGCTGCGCGAGCAGGTGCTGGGCGGGCTCGGCTGGCGGCTGCACCGCATCTGGGGCACCGACTGGTACCGGGGTCGGGCGGCGGCGGAACGCCGGCTGCGCGAGGCCGTCGAACAGGCAGTGGCGAGCGGCCCGTTGACCGCGGTGACCGGCCCCGCGCCCGTCGCCGCGGTGCCCGAGCAGCGGACCGGGCCCGTCGAAGCCCCGCCGGAGCGCGTCCCCGTCGACCTCGGCACCGGGCGCGAGTGGAGCGCGCCGTACGCCCCCGGTGTCGTCACCGTCGCCCCGCGCCACGAACTGCACACCGCCGAGGCCCGGCCCGCGCTGCGCGAGGTGCTGGCCCGGATCGTCGAGGCCGAAGGGCCGGTCCACGAGGACCTGTTGGTGCAGCGGGCGCGGGAAGCGTGGGGCGTCGGCCGGGCGGGCAGCCGTATCCGGGACAACGTCCGCGCGGTCGCCGACTCCCTGGTGCGCTCCGGCGAGATCGCCTCGGACGACGGCTTCTACGCGCTCGCGGACCCCGGCCCGCTGAAGGCCCGCCACCCCCGCGAGGGCGACACCCCGCGCAAGGTCGTGCACATCGCGCCCGGCGAACGCCATGTGGCCCTGTACGAACTGGCCGCCGAGTGCCCCGGCATGACCGAGGACGAACTCATCAAGCAGACCTGCGAGTTCTTCGGCTGGCGGCGCACCGGCAAGGACATCCGCGACCGGCTCGCCGCCGACATCGCGGAACTCCGCAGCGCCGGGCGGCTCCAGGGCGGCCCGGACCAGGTGAGCGCCGCCCGCTGACACACGAAAGGGCGGTGGGGAGTCCCCGCCGCCCTTTCCATGCGCTCAGCTCACGGTGAAGCCGGCGGATACATCGACCGCGGCAGGTCCGCCGCGGCCGCCGAGTCCAGCAGCCACAGCGTCCGCGCGCGGCCCTGGGCACCGGCCGCCGGGGCCTGCACCTCGCCCGCGCCGGACAGCGCGATCGCCACCGCCTCGGCCTTGTCCTCGCCGGCCGCCAGCAGCCACACCTCACGCGCCGCGCGGATCGCGGGCAGCGTCAGGGAGGTCCGGGTCGGCGGCGGCTTGGGCGCGCCGTGCACACCCACCACCGTGCGCTCGGTCTCCCGCACCGCGGGCAGCTCCGGGAAGAGCGAGGCCACATGCGTGTCCGGCCCGACGCCCAGCAGCAGCACGTCGAACTCCGGCACCTCGGCGTGGTCCTCGGGACCGGCCGCCTTGGCCAGCTCCGCCGCGTAGGCACCGGCCGCCGCGTCCACGTCCGCGCCGTAGGGCCCGTCGGAGGCGGGCATCGGGTGCACACGCGCCGGGTCCAGCGGTACGGAGTCCAGCAGGGCCTCGCGGGCCTGCGTGTAGTTGCGGTCCGGGTCGCCCTCGGGAAGGTAGCGCTCGTCACCCCACCACAGGTCCAGCCGGCCCCAGTCGATGGCGTCCCGCGCGGGCGCCTTGGCCAGCGCGGCCAGCAGACCGTTGCCGTTGCGGCCACCGGTGAGGACCACCGAGGCGTGACCGCGCGACGCCTGCGCGTCCACGATCTTGGTGATCAGCCGCGCGGCGGCGGCCTCGGCCATCAGTTCCTTGTCGCGGTGCACGACCAGTTGCGGAGTGCTCACTTCGACGCCGCCTTCCTCGCGAGGGACTTCGGGGTCGGCCGCTCGGCCTCGCCCTCCTCGGTACCGGCCTCGGCCTCGGACTCGGCCACCTCGGCGACCGCCTCGTCCTTTGCCGTCTCCTTCGCGGACTCCGCCGGAGCGCCGCCCAGCGTCGCCACCGCGTCCGCGCCCATCGACAGCCGCTCCACGCCGTAGCGCAGGGCCGCCGCGTAGGTGTCGTCCGGGTCGAGCCGGCGCAGCTCCTCCGCGATCAGCTCGGCGGTGCCCCGGCGCTGGAGCGCCACCGCGCGGGCGGGCTGGCCCTTGATGGACAGGCTCGCCAGCGCACCGTCCGCCCGGTCCAGCACGACCGGCCCGCACGTTGTCTCCATGCGGACCGCCGTCAGACCCGGGCCCGAGGACAGCGACCGCTTCACCGGCACGCCCAGCCGGTCCGCCAGCCACATGGCCAGCAGCTCGCAGCTCGGGTTGAACTCCTCGCCCTCGACCTCGACGGACCGCACCTCGCAGTCCACCTGGTCCAGGGCCGCCGCCAGCATCGAGCGCCATGGCGTGATCCGCGTCCACGCCAGGTCGGTGTCGCCCGGCGTGTACGTCTCGGCGCGCGCCGCCAGCTCACGCACCGGCTGCTCGGCCGCGTAGGTGTCGGTGACCCGGCGCTGCGCGAGCGCGCCCAGCGGGTCCTCGGCCGGGTCGAGCGGGGCGTTCACCGGCCACCAGACCACGACCGGCGCGTCCGGGAGCAGCAGCGGCAGCACGACCGAGTCGGCGTGGTCGGACACCTCGCCGTACAGCCGCAGCACGGCCGTCTCGCCGGTGCCGGCCTCCGCGCCCACCCGTACCTCGGCGTCGAGGCGGGAGCCGGTGCGGTCGCGCGGGGTGCGCGAGATCCGGCGGATGACCACCAGCGTGCGCGAGGGGTGTTCCCGCGAGGCGTCGCTCGCGGCCCGTAGCGCGTCGTAGGCGTTCTCCTCGTCGGTGACGATGACGAGGGTGAGCACCATGCCCACGGCGGGCGTGCCGATGGCGCGGCGGCCCTCCATCAGCGCCTTGTTGATCTCACCGGCGGTGGTGTCGGTCAGGTCTATCTTCATGGCCGGCGCCAGCTCCGTCCGTCTCGTGCGAGCATCTGGTCGGCCTCGGACGGGCCCCAGGTGCCCGACTTGTACTGCGCGGGCCGCCCGTGCTCGTCCCAGTACTCCTCGACCGGGTCGAGGATCTTCCAGGACAGCTCGACCTCCTCCGTGCGCGGGAACAGGTTCGCGTCGCCCAGCAGCACGTCCAGGATGAGCCGCTCGTACGCCTCGGGGCTGGACTCGGTGAAGGACTCGCCGTAGGCGAAGTCCATCGACACGTCCCGGATCTCCATCGAGGTGCCCGGCACCTTGGAGCCGAAGCGGACCGTGATGCCCTCGTCGGGCTGGACCCGGATGACGATCGCGTTCTGGCCCAGCTCCTCGGTCGCCGTGTGGTCGAACGGGGAGTGCGGCGCCCGCTGGAAGACCACCGCGATCTCGGTGACCCGGCGGCCCAGCCGCTTGCCGGTGCGCAGATAGAAGGGGACGCCCGCCCAGCGGCGGTTGTCGATCTCCAGCTTCAGGGCCGCGTAGGTGTCGGTCTTCGACTTCGGGTCGATGCCCTCCTCTTCGAGGTAGCCGATGACCTTCTCGCCGCCCTGCCACCCGGAGGCGTACTGCCCGCGCACGGTGTCCGCGCCCAGGTCCTTCGGCAGCCGTACGGCACCGAGGACCTTGGTCTTCTCCCTGGCCAGCGCGTCCGCGCCGAAGGAGGACGGCTCCTCCATGGCGGTCAGCGCCAGCAACTGGAGCAGGTGGTTCTGGATCACGTCACGGGCGGCGCCGATGCCGTCGTAGTAACCGGCACGGCCGCCGACGCCGATGTCCTCGGCCATCGTGATCTGCACGTGGTCCACGAAGGACCGGTTCCAGATCGGCTCGAACATGGTGTTGGCGAAGCGCAGCGCCAGGATGTTCTGGACGGTCTCCTTGCCGAGGTAGTGGTCGATACGGAACACCTGGTCCGGCTCGAACACCTCGTGCACGACCTTGTTGAGGTCCTCGGCGGACTTCAGGTCGTGGCCGAACGGCTTCTCGATGACCGCGCGCCGCCAGGAGCCCCCGGACTGGTCGGTCAGGTTGTGCTTCTTGAGCTGCTGGATGACGACCGGGAAGGCGCTCGGCGGCACCGACAGGTAGAAGGCGAAGTTGCCGCTCGTGCCCTGCTGCTTGTCCAGCTCGTCGATGGTCGCGCGCAGCCGCTCGAACGCCTCGTCGTCGTCGAAGGTGCCCTGGACGAAGCGCATCCCCTGGATGAGCTGCTGCCAGACCTCCTCGCGGAACGGCGTACGCGCGTGTTCCTTGACCGCGTCGTGCACGACCTGCGCGAAGTCCTCGTGCTCCCAGTCGCGGCGGGCGAAGCCCACCAGGGAGAAGCCCGGCGGCAGCAGACCGCGGTTGGCGAGGTCGTAGACGGCCGGCATCAGCTTCTTGCGGGACAGGTCGCCGGTGACGCCGAAGATCACCAGGCCCGACGGCCCCGCGATGCGCGGGAGCCGTCGGTCCGCGGGATCACGAAGCGGGTTCGCTCCGGAACCGTTGAGGGGTGACAAATCAGCCCTCCGAAGGGGCGAGGCGCTTCAGCTCCGCCTCGGTCGACTTGAGCAGGTCGTTCCAGGACCCCTCGAACTTGTCCACGCCCTCGTCCTCCAGCACCTTTACGACGTCGTCGTAGGAGATGCCGAGCCGCTCGATCGCGTCGAGGTCGGCACGGGCCTGCTCGTAGGTGCCGGACACCGTGTCGCCGGTGATCTCACCGTGGTCCTCCACGGCCTCCAGGGTGGCCTCCGGCATGGTGTTGACCGTGTTCGGCGCGACCAGCTCGGTGACGTACATCGTGTCCGGGTACGCCGGGTCCTTCACGCCGGTCGACGCCCACAGCGGACGCTGCTTGTTCGCGCCCGCCTTCTCCAGCGCCTTCCAGCGGTCGGAGGAGAAGACCTCCTCGTACGCCTGGTAGGCGAGGCGCGCGTTGGCGATGGCGGCCTTGCCGAGCAACGCCTTCGCCTCGTCGGTGCCCAGCGCCTTCAGCCGCTTGTCGATCTCGGCGTCCACACGGGACACGAAGAAGGACGCCACGGAGTGGATCTTGGACAGGTCCAGGCCGCGCTCCTTGGCCTTCTCCAGGCCGTTCAGGTACGCGTCCATGACCTTGCGGTACCGGTCGAGGGAGAAGATCAGCGTGACGTTGACGCTGATGCCGTTGCCGATCGTGTCCGCGATGGCCGGCAGACCCGCCTCGGTGGCCGGGATCTTGATCAGGGTGTTCGGGCGGTCCACCAGCCAGGCGAGCTGGCGGGCCTCGGCGAGCGTGGCACGCGTGTTGTGGGCGAGCCGCGGGTCGACCTCGATGGAGACCCGGCCGTCCTTGCCGCCGGTGGCGTCGAAGACCGGGCGCAGGATGTCGGCGGCGTCACGGACGTCCGCCGTCGTGATCATGCGGATGGCTTCTTCGACCGTCACCTCACGCGCGGCGAGGTCGGTGAGCTGCTGGTCGTAACCGTCGCCCTGCGAGATCGCCTTCTGGAAGATCGTGGGGTTGGTGGTGACGCCCACGACGTGCTGCTGGTCGATCAGCTCGGCGAGGTTGCCGGACGTGATCCGCTTGCGCGACAGGTCGTCCAGCCAGATCGCCACGCCTTCCTCGGAGAGGCGCTTCAGTGCGTCTGTCATGGAAATTGCATCTCCTACGTGTCGTTTACGGGCGTCAGCGCTGCGTAGCGGCGAGGGATTCCCGCGCCTTGTCGGCCACGTTCTCCGGAGTGAAGCCGAACTCGCGGAACAGGAGCTTCCCGTCCGCGGACGCGCCGAAGTGCTCCAGGGAAACGATGCGGCCGGCGTCACCCACGTACTTGTGCCAGGTGAGACCGATGCCCGCCTCCACGGCGACGCGGGCCTTGACCGACGGCGGCAGTACGGAATCCCGGTACCCCTGGTCCTGCTCCTCGAACCACTCGACCGACGGCATCGAGACCACGCGGGTCGGCACGCCCTCGGCCTGGAGCTGCTCGCGCGCCTCCACGGCGACGTGCACCTCGGAACCGGTGGCGATCAGGATCACCTGCGGCTCGCCGCCCTCGGCCTCGAACAGGACGTAGCCGCCACGCGCGGCGTCCTCGTTCGGGTCGTACGTCGGCACGCCCTGGCGGGTCAGCACCAGGCCGGTCGGGGCGCCCTTGCCGAACTCCTTGGTCCAGCGCTTGAGCACCTCGCGCCAGGCGATCGCGGTCTCGTTGGCGTCCGCCGGGCGGACCACGTTCAGACCGGGGATCGCGCGCAGCGCGGCCAGGTGCTCCACCGGCTGGTGGGTCGGGCCGTCCTCGCCGAGACCGATCGAGTCGTGCGTCCACACGTACGTCACCGGCAGGTGCATCAGCGCCGACAGGCGGACGGCGTTGCGCATGTAGTCGGAGAAGACGAGGAACGTGCCGCCGTAGACCCGGGTGTTCCCGGCCAGGGTGATGCCGTTCATCTCGGCGGCCATGGCGAACTCACGGATGCCGAAGTGGATCGTGCGGCCGTACGGGTTCGCCTCCGGCAGCGGGTTGCCCGCCGGGAGGAAGGAGCTGTCCTTGTCGATGGTCGTGTTGTTCGACCCGGCGAGGTCGGCGGAGCCGCCCCACAGCTCGGGGATGACCGGGCCCAGCGCCTGGAGGATCTTGCCGGAGGCGGCACGGGTGGCCACGCTCTTGCCGGTCTCGAAGACCGGGATCTTCAGCTCCCAGCCGGTCGGCAGGGCGCCCTCGCTGATGCGGTCGAACTCGGCCGCGCGGTCGGCGTTGTTCTCGCGCCAGACCTGGAAGCCCTTCTCCCACTCCGCCTTGGCCTGACGGCCGCGCTCCAGGGCGCCGCGGGTGTGGTTCAGGACCTCGTCGGCGACGGCGAAGCTCTGCGTCTCGTCGAAGCCGAGGACGCGCTTGGTCGCGGCGACCTCGTCCTCGCCGAGCGCCGAGCCGTGCGCGGCCTCGGTGTCCTGGGCGTTCGGGGCGGGCCAGGCGATGATCGAGCGCATGGCGATGAAGGACGGCCGGTCGGTGACCGCCTTGGCCTCCTCGATCGCCGCGTAGATCGCAGCCGGGTCGAGGTCGCCGTCGGCCTTGGGTTCCACACGCTGGACGTGCCAGCCGTACGCCTCGTACCGCTTCATCGTGTCCTCGGACACGGCGGTCTCGGTGTCGCCCTCGATCGAGATGTGGTTGTCGTCCCACAGCAGGATCAGGTTGCCGAGCTTCTGGTGGCCCGCGAGGGAGGACGCCTCGGAGGAGATGCCCTCCTGGAGGCAGCCGTCACCGGCGATGCAGTAGATGTAGTGGTCGAACGGGGACGTGCCCTCGGGCGCGTCGGGGTCGAACAGGCCCCGCTCGAAACGGGACGCCATCGCCATGCCCACCGCGTTGGCCACACCCTGGCCCAGCGGGCCGGTGGTGGTCTCGACGCCCTTGGTGTGCCCGTACTCCGGGTGACCCGGAGTCTTCGAGCCCCAGGTGCGGAAGGACTTCAGGTCGTCCAGCTCCAGGCCGAAGCCGGCCAGGTAGAGCTGCGTGTAGAGGGTCAGGGACGAGTGACCGGCGGACAGCACGAAGCGGTCGCGGCCCACCCACTGCGGGTCGGCCGGGTCGTGCCGCATCACCTTCTGGAAGAGGGTGTAGGCGGCCGGGGCCAGGCTCATCGCCGTGCCGGGATGGCCGTTGCCGACCTTCTGTACGGCGTCGGCGGCCAGGACCCGGGCGGTGTCCACGGCCCGCTGGTCCAGCTCGGTCCACTCAAGGTCTGTGGTGGTCGGCTTGGTGCTCACCCTGGGTCAGGGCTCCTCTCCACATGTCGTTCGCCGGTTCGCGGCGCGTGGCGCCCGCCGGCCGCCGGTGCACTGGTGTCCACCGGCCGTTGTCGAGCCTACCCCCGAGGGGACGTGCGTTTTTTCGAGTCATTCCAGACTGCCGGGACTCTTCCCGATCCGCCTCCCGACCGGCCCGGAAGCCGCTTGGCACATGAATACGGAGCCGCTCGTCCGAGTGCTCAACCGAGCCCGGAGGGGCCTCGGACGGGCGGTGTGCCCAGGGGCTCGCCAACACGAGCCGACCCCGGCGAAAAACCGGATATGGGCAACGTCTAAAGTGGCGTGGTACGCGCGAGCCTTTACCCCGCTTTCACACGGGAATGCTCGCTTGATGTCTCTGTCAGGGGTGTGCGTGACGGCCGTCGAATCCCGTCCTGGGGGCACTTCCCAGGCCCTTAAGGCGCTGGGGGAGGCCGGTCCCGTTACGAGCCCGGCCCCGGTTCACCGGTCGTTCGGTGCCCGTGTCAAGGGCTTCGTGGCGCTGACCAAGCCGCGGATCATCGAGCTGCTGCTCATCACCACGGTGCCGGTGATGTTCCTGGCGCAGCAGGGGGTGCCCGACCTGGGCCTCGTCCTGCTCACCTGCGTCGGCGGCTATCTCTCCGCGGGCGGCGCCAACGCGCTCAACATGTACATCGACCGGGACATCGACGCGCTGATGGACCGCACCTCGCAGCGGCCACTGGTGACCGGACTGGTCAGCCCGCGCGAGTGCCTCGCCTTCGGCATCACCCTGGCGGTCGTCTCGACGCTGCTGTTCGGGCTGACCGTCAACTGGCTGTCCGCCTGGCTGTCACTTGGTGCGCTCCTCTTCTACGTCGTCGTCTACACGATGATCCTCAAGCGGCGTACCTCGCAGAACATCGTCTGGGGCGGTATCGCGGGCTGTCTGCCGGTGCTGATCGGCTGGTCCTCGGTCACCAACTCGATGTCCTGGGCGCCGGTCATCCTCTTCCTCGTGATGTTCTTCTGGACGCCGCCGCACTACTGGCCGCTGTCCATGAAGGTCAGGGAGGACTACGCCCGCGTGGGCGTGCCGATGCTGCCCGTCATCGCCTCCAACAAGGTGGTCGCCCGGCAGATCGTGATCTACAGCTGGGTGATGGTCGCCGTCTCCCTGCTGCTGACCCCGCTCGGTTACACCGGCTGGTTCTACACCGTGGTCGCCGTCGCGGCCGGCGGCTTCTGGCTCTGGGAGGCGCACGGCCTGCAGAACCGGGCCAAGGCCGAGGCGACGGGGGGCAAGCTCAAGGAGATGCGGCTGTTCCACTGGTCGATCACCTACGTCTCCATCCTCTTCGTCGCCGTCGCGGTGGACCCCTTCCTCCGCTGACGCCGAGGCCGACCCCCACCTCCCGTCGCCCTTTTCTCTACTCGTCGGTAGCATCCCTGTCATGGCTGACACGGAGCAGGTTGACGCGAAGAGCGAGCGCCAGGTGAAGCGGCTCGCCCACCAGATCGGTACGTTCGCCAAGGCGCACGGCGGGGCCGAGGGGAACGTCGCTTACCTCGGCGAGCGGGGGGCCCGTATCGCCCTCGTGGGTGAGGACGGGGAGTGGGGGAACCTCGTGGCCCCCAGCGTGGAGATCGGGCGCCGGGCGGTGGAGAAGGCCGGGGTCGCGCTGCAGGAGGACTTCGACGGGGAGTTCGCGGCGAAGATCCGTACGAGCGCGTACGAGTGGAAGCGGATGGCCGGGATTCAGATCTGAGTCCCGGCTCGCGCCACCTGAACCTCGTTCGCTCCGTTAGGACGGTCAAGCAGCACACCGTTCACGGGAGCCTCGATGATCGACACGCCTTCGCTCGTGGATCAGTACTGCCACGGGGTGCTCCGGACCGAGCTGGGGCTCGGGACGTTCGAGGCCCGGCTCGGGCGGGGGGAGGGGCCGGCCGCGCCGGGGACCACGTTGTTCGACACCCAGACGGGGTTCGCGGTGCGGCGGTGGTGTCCGCCGCTGCTCGGTCTGGAGCCGCACTGTCCGCCCGCCCGCTATCTCGCCCGGCGCCGCGAACTGGGCGTGCTGGAGGCCGGGCGCAGGCTGCTGCGCGGGTCCGGGATCACCACCTACCTGGTCTCCAGCGGGCTGCCCGACGATCTCACCGGGCCCGAGGAGATGGCCGCCGCGGGTGACGCGGAGGCGCGCGAGGTGGTCCGGCTGGAGCCGCTGGCCGAGCAGGTCGCGGACACCTCGGGCACGGTCGCCTCGTTCCTCGCCAATCTGGCCGAGTCGGTGCACGGGGCCGCCACGCACGCCGTCGCCTTCGCCGCCACGGCCTCGCTCACCGACGGCGGGCCCGCCCTCGCCCCCGAGCCGCCGGGAATCGGCGCGGTACAGGGTGCCGCCGCCCGCTGGCTGGCCGAACGGCGCGTGGGGGAGGAGCTGACCGACCCCGTACTGCTGGGCCACCTGCTGTGGATCGCGGTGGCCACGGGCCGCCCGCTCCAGTTGCACGCCGGCCCCGAGGAACCCGGCCTGCGCACCGACCCCGCCCCGCTCACCGGCTTCGTACGGGCCACCGCGGGGCTCGGCACCGACCTGGTCCTGCTGCCCGGCCACTTCCACCACCGGTACGCGGCCCGGCTGGCCGCCGCCCACCCGCACGTCTACGCCGACTCCGGCGCCGCCCTCGCCCGCACCGGCGCCCGCGCGGCCGCGATCCTGGCGGACATCCTGGAACTCGCCCCCTTCGGCAAGGTCCTCTTCTCCACCGGCGCCCAGTCCCTCCCCGAACTCCACGTGGTGGGCGCCCACCTCTTCCGCGAGGCCCTGGACCGAGTCCTCGGCACCTGGCTCACCGAGGGTGCCTGCTCCCCCGCAGACGCCCGCCGAGTAGCCCACCTCCTCGCCGCGGACAACGCCCACCGGGTGTACGGGCTGCGCTGAGGTCTGTACGGGCGGTCCCCTGTCCCCGACACTCGCCCCATGCCGACCGAAGCGCTCCTCGCCCGCTTCCTGGACGACCTCGCCCCCTTGTGCCCGCTCGCCGTCTGGGCCCACGGCTCACTGGGCGGCGGGGACTACCAGGAGGGCCGCAGCGACCTGGACCTGATCGCGGTGCTGCCCGGCCCGCTGAGCCTGGCTGTCATGGGCCGGCTGATCGTGCTGCACCGGAGGCTGCGGGCCGAACCCCTCGCGGCCAAGCTGCACTGCTCCTACCTGACCCCGCCCACGGCGGCCGATCCGGAGCGGTCGCATCTGACCTGGGCGCACGGCCGGATCCAGCGCCGCCCGGTCACACCGGTGACCCGGAGTGAGCTGCACGAGTTCGGCCGGGTGCTGCACGGGGCGGCGCCCGTCGCGTACCTGCCGCCGGTGCCGGACCGGGAGCTGCGGGACTTCGTCGCGGCCGACCAGCGGGATTTCTGGCGGCCGGCGGTGGACAAGGAGCGGCTCTGGCGGGAGGACATCTGGGTCGACCTCGGTCTGCTGACCTTCGCCCGCGCCACCGTCACCCTGCGCGAGGGGCGGCTGATCTCCAAGCGGCATGCGCTCGCCGAGCTGCCCCTACTGGGCGCCCCGGCCGAGGTCGTCGAGGACATCACCCGCAGGCGCTACGGCGAGCAGGGCCCCGGCCCCGACCCGGATCGCAGGGCCCGGCTGACCCGGGCCTACCTCGGCCCGGCCATCGACGCGCTCGTGGCCGGGCGTCGTTGAGTCAGGCCGGCGTGCCCACGGAGACCTCGGACGCCGGGCCGGGGACCTCGGCCCCGGAGTCGGGGCGTTCGCGGAGGGCGAGGAGGACGCGCAGTGTGGCGATCCACATGAGGCAGGAGCCGAGCATGTGGAGGGCTACCAGGGCCTCGGGGAGATGGGTGAAGTACTGGATGTAGCCGATGACGCCCTGGGCCAGGAGGATCAGGAAGAGGTCGCGGGTGCGGGACAGGGGGCCCTTGGGTGCGTCGACCGCCTTGAGGACGAACCAGAGGGCGAAGGTCAGCGTCACCACGATCCACGCCAGCACCGCGTGCAGCTTGGCGATCATCTCCCAGTCCAGCGGGATGCGCGCCACCTCGGAGGAGTCGCCGGCGTGCGGACCGGCGCCGGTCACCACCGTGCCGACCGCGATCAGCAGCCCGGCCGCCGCCACCAGGAACCACACGAGCTGCCGTACCGCCCCGCCGACCAGCGGACGCGGCTCCACGTCACCCTCACGGGTGCGCTGCCACATCACGGTGGCCACGGTGATCAGCGCCGTGGACAGCAGGAAGTGCGCGGCGACGGTGTACGGGTTCAGCCCGACGAGCACCACGATGCCGCCGAGCACCGCGTTGCCCATGACCACCCAGAACTGTGCCCAGCCAAGGCGGGTGAGGCTTCGACGCCACGGCTCCTGCGAGCGGGCGGCGATGATCGCCCAGCCGACGGCCGCGCAGAGCACGTAGGTCAGCATGCGGTTGCCGAACTCGATGACCCCGTGCAAGCCCATGGCGCGGGTGGTGGTCAGCGAGTCGTCGGTGCAGGTGGGCCAGGTCGGGCAGCCCAGCCCGGAGCCGGTCAGGCGCACCGCGCCGCCGGTGACCACGATGACCACCGACATCACGAGTGCGGCGAGCGCGGCCCGGCGGACGGTCCGGGGGTCCGGGGTCCAGCGGTCGGCGATGAAGGCGAGCGGGTTGCGCAGGGCGGCCCGGGCGTCGGCGGAGGTCAGCTTTGGCACGCGCACCATCGTAGGCGCCCGCTTGTGCACGCTTTCACGAGGGGGCCGTCCCGAGCCGTCGGGACCTGCCGTCGGGAGCTACTCCCAGCGGAAGAACCTCCCCGCCGCCGCGAGCCCCACGACCGCCCACACCGCGAGGATCGCCAGGTCGCCCCAGGGCATCCCGGCGCCGTGCTGGAGCACGTCCCGCAGGCCGTCGGAGAGCGCGGAGATCGGCAGCAGCCCGAGGACGTGCTGCCCGGCGGAGCCGAACTTCTCCAGCGGCACGATCACCCCGCCGCCGACCAGCAGCAGCAGGAAGACCAGGTTGGCCGCGGCCAGCGTCGCCTCCGCCTTCAGCGTGCCCGCCATCAGCAGCCCGAGCCCGGAGAACGCGGCCGTACCGAGAACCAGCAGCAGCAGGACGGCGGCCGGATCGCCGTGCGGCGACCAGCCCAGCGCGAAGGCGATCACGGTCAGCAGGATCACCTGGAGCACCTCGGTGACCAGTACCGCGGCCGTCTTCGCGGTCATCAGACCCCAGCGTGGCAGCGGCGAGGAGGCCAGCCGCTTCAGCACGCCGTAGCGCCGCTCGAACCCGGTGGCGATGGCCTGCCCGGTGAACGCCGTGGACATCACCGCGAGCGCCAGGATGCCGGGGGTGAGGAAGTCCACCGCCCTGCCGGACCCGGTGTCCACGACGTCCACCGAGCTGAACAGCACCAGCAGCAGCGTCGGGATCACCACGGTCAGCAGCAACTGCTCGCCGTTGCGCAGCAGCATCCGCGTCTCCAGCGCGGCCTGCGCGCCGATCATGCGGGGGAGCGGTGCCGCTCCGGGCCTGGGGGCGTACGTGCCCGGCGCGGTGGTCATGAGCGCAGCTCCTTGCCGGTCAGTTCCAGGAAGACGTCTTCGAGGGTGTGCCGCTCCACCGAGATCCGGTCCGGCATCACCCCGTGCTGCGCGCACCAGGAGGTCACCGTGGCGAGCAGTTGCGGGTCTATCTTGCCGCTCACCCGGTACCCGCCCGGCGTCAGCTCGTCGGCCGTGCAGTCGGCGGGGAGTGCCTTGAGCAGTGAGGCCACGTCCAGTCCGGGGCGCCCGCTGAAGCGCAGGGTGTTCTCGGCGCCGTCCCGGCACAGCTCCTCCGGGGAGCCCTGGGCGATGACCCGGCCGCCGTCGATGATCGCCACGTCGTCGGCGAGCTGCTCGGCCTCGTCCATGTGGTGCGTGGTGAGGATCACCGAGACCCCGTCGGTGCGCAGGTCCCGTACGAGGTCCCAGGTGGCGCGGCGGGCCTGCGGGTCGAGGCCCGCGGTCGGCTCGTCCAGGAAGACCAGCTCGGGGCGGCCCACGACGGCCATGGCGAGCGCGAGCCGCTGCTGCTGGCCGCCGGACAGCCGCCGGTAGGAGGTCCGGCCGCAGGAGCCGAGCCCGAGGCGCTCGATCAGGGCGTCCACGTCCAGCGGGTGCGCGTGCAGTCTGGCGACATGGCGCAGCATCTCGTCGGCACGGGCGCCGGAGTAGACGCCGCCGGACTGGAGCATCACGCCGACCCGGGGGCGCAGCGCGGCCGCGTCCCGCACCGGGTCGAGGCCCAGGACGCGCACGGTGCCGGAGTCCGGGGTGCGGTATCCCTCGCAGGTCTCGACCGTGGTCGTCTTGCCGGCGCCGTTGGGGCCGAGCACGGCGGTCACGCCCGGCCGGGCCTCCAGGTCGAGGCCGTCCACCGCGGTCT
Organism: Streptomyces sp. NBC_01171; assembly: GCF_045039805.1. Lineage (NCBI taxonomy): Bacteria > Bacillati > Actinomycetota > Actinomycetes > Kitasatosporales > Streptomycetaceae > Streptomyces > Streptomyces sp. NBC_01171. Next base: position 5,077,242 of record NZ_CP108609.1, read on the forward strand.
TCCGCCCGTACCGCTTCACCAGGGCCTGGACCTGGACCACGGGGTCACTATGCATGGGTCCAGAGTCTAGGGAGGCGTGGCGGGGCTCAGGCGTGGGGGTGCTGGAAATCGGCCTCGCGCGGACGGTGCAGCGGGAGCCAGCGCTCGGCGTAGGCCACCGCGTCCGCGACCGGGAACAGCCGGGCCCCGGCCGCGCCGACCCGGCCCCGCACCACCGGGCGGTCCCGCTCGAAGTCGTGGCCCAGCTCCTCGAAGCGGTCGGAGGTGATGGACACCTCGGTCACCGTCTCCCAGCCGCCGGGGCCGGGCCGTCCGACCGGCACCAGCGGCGCGGGTGTCCGGTATTCGGCCAGGTGGAAGCTGGTGCAGGCGTGGTAGCCCGCGCCGAGCAGCAGCACCCGGGCGCCGAGGCGTTCCAGTCGGGCCAGCGGGCTGCGCTCACCGAGCCGGCAGTCCGGGGCGTGCCCGTCGGTGATCTCGGCGGCGCGCGGGCCGAGCGCGGCGAAGGAGGTCTGCGGGTGCGCGCTGCGCCGGGCGCCGGGCCAGTTGCGGACGGTCTCCGGGATCACCCCGACCCCGCGCGAGGGGGTGGTCCGGGGGTCGTAGACGGGCATGGTCGCCCGTACCGTCTCCCACCACTCGGGCGGCACCGGGGGCGCGTGCCACAGCTCGGGGTCGGAGAGGTCGGCGGACTGGGTCGGGACGACCAGGGTGCCGTCCGGCCCGAGGGCGTCGAGGAGGCCCTGGACGACGGCGACGGCCCCGCCGTTCACCCAGCCGAGGGAACTCAGCGAGGCGTGCGCGAGGAGGGTTTCGCCGGGCTCGACACCCAGGTGGAGGAGCTGCTCGGCGAGGGTGTCGCGGGTGACCAGGGGGCCGTTCGGGACGGGGGTCGGCATGGCGCGGAGTCTGCCCGGCGAGGGTCCCGCGCCAGCGGTTTTGCCTGGTGAGGGGGGCCGTGACGAGCGCTCCGGAGATCGTTTCCGCAGGTCAGGTTAGGAGTGCCTAAGTGACGCAGGGCACCGTCGACCGCTCCCGGCCTGGCTTGTCAGGCCCCGAAGAATTACGCAACAATAGCGTTGTGAAAAACGTCGACGAGGCTCGGGAGACCCCCACGGGGCCCCAGGAAGAGCTGGCGACCGGTGAGCGTTCGACGCGCAACCGGGTCGCGCGGTCCATCCTGGACCACGGCCCGTCGACCGTCGCCGAACTCGCCGGCCGGCTGGGCCTCACCCAGGCCGCCGTGCGCCGGCATCTGGACGCGCTGGCCGCCGACGACATCGTGCAGGCACGCGAGCAGCGGGTGTACGGCGCCCGTACCCGCGGCCGCCCCGCGAAGGTCTTCGCCCTGACCGCCTGCGGCCGGGACGCCTTCGACCAGTCCTACGACCAGCTCGCCGCCGACGCCCTGCGCTGGATCGCCGAGCGCGAGGGCGGGGACGAGGCCGTCGCCGCCTTCGCCCGCGCCCGCATCGCCGCCCAGGCCGCCACCTACCGCGCGGCCGTCGAGGGGGTCGAGCCCGACCGCCGCGCCGAGGCCCTCGCCAGGGCCTTGACCGCGGACGGGTACGCTGCTACGGCACGCAGTGCCCCCCTCCCGCAACAGGGTGAACAGCTCTGCCAGCACCACTGTCCGGTCGCTCACGTCGCCGAGCAGTTCCCCCAGCTCTGTGAGGCGGAGACGGAGTTCTTCGCCGAGCTGCTGGGAACCCACGTCCAGCGACTGGCGACCATCGCCCACGGCGACGGCGTCTGCACGACGTTCATCCCCAAGATTTCCAAGACCGACAAGTCCGATCAGAGCCACCACGCAAGCACGGCCGGGAGGAACCCCGCATGACGCTCCCCACGGAGACTGCCCACCCCGAACTCGAGGGTCTGGGCAAGTACGAATACGGCTGGGCCGACTCCGACGTAGCCGGCGCCTCGGCCAAGCGCGGCCTGAGCGAGGCCGTCGTCCGCGACATCTCGGGCAAGAAGTCCGAGCCGGAGTGGATGACCAAGCTCCGCCTCAAGGGTCTGAAGCTGTTCGAGAAGAAGCCCATGCCCAACTGGGGCTCGGACCTCTCGGGCATCGACTTCGACAACATCAAGTACTTCGTGCGCTCCACGGAGAAGCAGGCGGAGTCCTGGGAGGACCTGCCCGAGGACATCAAGAACACCTACGACAAGCTGGGCATCCCCGAGGCCGAGAAGCAGCGCCTCGTCGCCGGTGTCGCCGCCCAGTACGAGTCGGAGGTCGTCTACCACCAGATCCGCGAGGACCTGGAGGAGCAGGGCGTCATCTTCCTGGACACCGACACCGCGCTCCGCGAGCACCCCGAGCTGTTCAAGGAGTACTTCGGCACCGTCATCCCGGTCGGTGACAACAAGTTCGCCTCGCTGAACACGGCCGTGTGGTCCGGCGGCTCCTTCATCTACGTGCCGAAGGGCGTGCACGTGGAGATCCCGCTCCAGGCCTACTTCCGGATCAACACCGAGAACATGGGCCAGTTCGAGCGGACGCTGATCATCGTCGACGAGGACGCCTACGTCCACTACGTCGAGGGCTGCACCGCGCCGATCTACAAGTCGGACTCGCTGCACTCCGCGGTCGTCGAGATCATCGTCAAGAAGGGCGCCCGCTGCCGTTACACGACCATCCAGAACTGGTCGAACAACGTCTACAACCTGGTCACCAAGCGCGCCGTCGCCTACGAGGGTGCCACCATGGAGTGGGTCGACGGCAACATCGGCTCCAAGGTGACCATGAAGTACCCGGCCGTCTACCTGATGGGCGAGCACGCCAAGGGCGAGACCCTCTCCATCGCCTTCGCGGGCGAGGGCCAGCACCAGGACGCCGGCGCCAAGATGGTCCACATGGCGCCGAACACGTCGTCCAACATCGTCTCCAAGTCGGTGGCGCGCGGCGGCGGCCGTACCTCCTACCGCGGTCTCATCGAGATCGGCGAGGGCGCGGCCGGATCGAAGTCCAACGTGCTGTGCGACGCGCTGCTCGTGGACACGATCTCCCGCTCGGACACGTACCCCTACGTCGACGTCCGCGAGGACGACGTCTCCATGGGCCACGAGGCGACCGTCTCCAAGGTCTCCGAGGACCAGCTCTTCTACCTGATGAGCCGCGGCCTCTCCGAGGACGAGGCGATGGCGATGATCGTGCGCGGCTTCGTCGAGCCGATCGCCAAGGAGCTGCCGATGGAGTACGCGCTGGAGCTCAACCGGCTGATCGAGCTGCAGATGGAGGGCGCGGTCGGCTGACCCGCCGCCCCGCACCCCGTCACGCCACACACGCAGCCACCTACGCACAGGAAAGCGAGCACCCCGACAGCCATGGCTGAGCAGAACATCCCCGTGGGGTCCACCACCGCGGGCTCGATCGCGGTCGCCGCGGAATCGACCGTCGCCACGCGCATGAGCGCACCCCCCTCCTACGACGTCGCGGACTTCCCCGTCCCGCACGGCCGAGAGGAGGAGTGGCGGTTCACTCCGCTGGAGCGGCTGCGCGGCCTGCACGACGGCACCGCCGTCGCCACCGGCGAGGGCCTGAAGGTCGTCGTCGAGGCCCCCGAGGGCGTCACCGTCGAGAACGTCGGCCGTGACGACGCCCGGCTCGGCAAGGCCGGCACCCCGGTCGACCGCGTCGCCGCCCAGGCGTACTCCGCCTTCGAGCAGGCGTCGGTCGTCACCGTGCCCAAGGACACCGTCCTCACCGAGCCGATCCGCATCGCGGTGCACGGCGAGGGCGGCACCGCCTTCGGCCACCAGGTGATCGAGCTGGGCGCCTTCGCCGAGGCCCTCGTCGTCATCGACCACACCGGTGACGCGGTGCTCGCCGCCAACGTCGACTACGTGCTCGGCGACGGCGCCAAGCTGACCGTCGTCTCCGTCCAGGACTGGGACGACAAGGCCGTGCACGTGGCCCAGCACAACGCCCTCGTCGGCCGCGACGCCTCCTTCAAGTCCGTGGTCGTCACCTTCGGCGGCGACGTCGTCCGCCTGCACCCGCGCGTCAGCTACGCGGGCCCCGGCGGCGAGGCCGAGCTGTTCGGCCTGTACTTCACCGACTCCGGCCAGCACCAGGAGCACCGCCTCCTGGTCGACCACAACACCCCGCACTGCCGGTCCCACGTGGTCTACAAGGGCGCGCTCCAGGGCGAGGGCGCGCACGCGGTCTGGATCGGTGACGTGCTCATCGAGGCCAAGGCCGAGGGCACCGACACCTACGAGATGAACCGCAACCTGGTTCTCACCGACGGCTCCCGCGTCGACTCGGTCCCCAACCTGGAGATCGAGACCGGCGAGATCGTCGGCGCCGGCCACGCCTCCACCACCGGCCGCTTCGACGACGAGCAGCTCTTCTACCTGATGGCCCGCGGCATCCCGGAGTACGAGGCCCGCCGCCTGGTGGTCCGCGGCTTCTTCGCCGAGCTGGTCCAGCAGATCGGTCTCCCCGACATCGAGGAGCGCCTGCTCGTCAAGATCGAGGAGGAGCTGGAGGCCGCGGTCGCATGACGACGACCTTCCAGCGAGCCTGCGGACTGAGCGAGCTGTCGGAGGACACCCCCAAGCGGGTGGAACTCGACGGCACGCCGGTCTCGGTCGTGAAGACCGAGGGCGAGGTGTACGCGATCTACGACATCTGCTCGCACGCGAACGTCTCCCTCTCCGAGGGCGAAGTGGAGGACGGGCAGATCGAGTGCTGGCTGCACGGCTCCTGCTTCGACCTCCGCAGCGGCAAGCCGTCCGGCCCGCCCGCGACGCGCCCCGTCCCCGTATACCCCGTAAAGATCGAAGGGGACGACGTGCTCGTCTCCCTCACCCAGGAGTCCTGAGGCACCCATGGCAACGCTTGAAATCCGAGACCTGCACGTCACCGTCGAGGCCGACAACGCCACGAAGGAGATCCTCAAGGGCGTCGACCTCACCGTGAAGCAGGGCGAGACGCACGCCATCATGGGCCCCAACGGCTCGGGCAAGTCGACCCTCGCCTACTCGCTCGCGGGTCACCCGAAGTACACGATCACCAGCGGCACCGTCACCCTCGACGGCGAGGACGTCCTCGCCATGTCGGTCGACGAGCGCGCCCGCGCCGGCCTCTTCCTCGCCATGCAGTACCCGGTCGAGGTCCCCGGCGTCTCCGTCTCCAACTTCCTGCGCACCTCCGCCACCGCCATCCGCGGCGAGGCCCCCAAGCTGCGTACCTGGGTGAAGGAGGTCAAGGAGAACATGGAGCGGCTCCACATGGACCCCTCCTTCGCCGAGCGCAACGTCAACGAGGGCTTCTCCGGCGGTGAGAAGAAGCGCCACGAGATCCTCCAGCTCGAGCTGCTCAAGCCGCAGGTCGCCATCCTCGACGAGACCGACTCCGGCCTCGACGTGGACGCGCTGCGCATCGTGTCCGAGGGCGTCAACCGCGTCCGCGAGACCGGCGAGACCGGCACCCTGCTGATCACGCACTACACGCGCATCCTGCGCTACATCAAGCCGGACTTCGTCCACGTGTTCTCCGGTGGCCGCATCGTCGAGTCCGGCGGCCCCGAGCTGGCCGACAAGCTGGAGAACGAGGGCTACGAGGCGTATGCGAAGCACGCCGACGTCGACACGAAGGGTGGCGTATCCGCGTGACAGAGCTGCCGGGCCTCCTCGACACCGAGGCGCTGCGCAAGGACTTCCCGATCCTGGACCGCCAGGTCCACGACGGGCGCAAGCTCGTCTACCTGGACAACGCGGCGACCTCGCAGAAGCCGCGCCAGGTGCTGGACGCGCTGAGCGAGTACTACGAGCGCTACAACGCCAATGTCCACCGAGGCGTGCACGTCCTCGCCGAGGAGGCCACGGCGCTGTACGAGGGCGCGCGTGACAAGGTCGCCGACTTCATCAACGCGCCCAGCCGCGACGAGGTGATCTTCACTAAGAACGCCTCCGAGTCGCTCAACCTCGTGGCCAACATGCTGGGCTGGGCCGACGAGCCCTACCGGGTCGACCACGAGACCGAGATCGTCATCACGGAGATGGAGCACCACTCCAACATCGTGCCGTGGCAGTTGCTCGCGCAGCGCACCGGCGCGAAGCTGAAGTGGTTCGGCCTCACCGACGACGGCCGCCTCGACCTGTCCAACCTGGACGAGATCATCACCGAGAAGACGAAGATCGTCTCCTTCGTGCTGGTCTCCAACATCCTGGGCACGGTCAACCCGGTCGAGGCGATCGTGCGCCGCGCCCAGGAGGTCGGCGCGCTGGTCTGCATCGACGCCTCGCAGGCCGCGCCGCACATGCCGTTGGACGTACAGGCGCTCGGCGCCGACTTCGTGGCCTTCACCGGCCACAAGATGTGCGGTCCGACCGGCATCGGTGTGCTCTGGGGCCGCCAGGAACTCCTGGAGGACCTGCCCCCGTTCCTCGGCGGCGGCGAGATGATCGAGACGGTGTCGATGCACTCCTCGACCTACGCGCCCGCCCCGCACAAGTTCGAGGCGGGCACCCCGCCGATCGCCCAGGCGGTCGGTCTCGGTGCCGCGATCGACTACCTCAACTCGATCGGCATGGACAAGATCCTCGCCCATGAGCACGCGCTCACCGAGTACGCGGTGAAGCGGCTGGGCGAGGTCCCCGACCTGCGCATCATCGGCCCCTCCACGGCCGAGGACCGCGGCGCGGCGATCTCCTTCACGCTCGGCGACATCCACCCGCACGACGTGGGCCAGGTCCTCGACGAGCAGGGCATCGCGGTGCGCGTCGGCCACCACTGCGCGCGGCCGGTCTGCCTGCGCTACGGAATTCCGGCGACCACCCGGGCGTCGTTCTATCTGTACTCCACGCCCGGAGAGATCGACGCACTGGTCGAGGGGCTGGAGCACGTACGGAACTTCTTCGGCTGAGAGGCGTGGGCTGACACCGTGAAGCTGGACTCGATGTACCAGGAAGTCATCCTGGACCACTACAAGAACCCGCACGGGCGTGGTCTGAGGGACGGCGACGCCGAGGTGCACCACGTGAACCCGACGTGCGGCGACGAGATCACCCTCCGGGTGAGGTACGACGGGACGAAGATCGCGGACGTCTCGTACGAGGGCCAGGGCTGTTCCATCAGCCAGGCCTCGGCGTCCGTGCTGAACGAACTGCTGGTGGGCAAGGACCTGCCCGAGGCGCAGAAGATCCAGGAGACCTTCCTGGAGCTGATGCAGTCCAAGGGCCGGATCGAGCCCGACGACGCGATGGAGGAGGTGCTGGAGGACGCGGTCGCGTTCGCCGGTGTCTCCAAGTACCCCGCGCGGGTCAAGTGCGCCCTCCTGAGCTGGATGGCGTGGAAGGACGCGACGGCCCAGGCCCTGGGCGAGGCCAGCGCGGACGCCGAAAGGAAGACGGCATGACCGACACCGCTGAGATGAAACCGGTCTCGGAGGAAGAACTCCGCGAGGCCCTGATGGACGTCGTCGACCCCGAGCTGGGCATCGACGTCGTCAACCTCGGTCTGATCTACGGCATTCACGTCGACGACGCGAACATCGCCACGATCGACATGACCCTGACCTCCGCGGCCTGCCCGCTGACGGACGTCATCGAGGACCAGGCCAAGTCCGTCACCGACGGCCTGGTCAGCGAACTCCGCATCAACTGGGTCTGGATGCCGCCGTGGGGCCCGGACAAGATCACCGACGACGGCCGCGAGCAGTTGCGGGCGCTCGGGTTCAACGTCTGAGGCTTCCCTTCACGGAATGAGGCGGCGGTGCCCTCGGGCACCGCCGCCTTCGCGTACCCGGCGCGCCGCACCGGTTAGGCCCCGACCCCGCCCCCACGTTAGGTTTTCCGCATGACCGACACTGCTTCCCGTACCACCGGCGCCGTCGCCGCCGGTCTCGCCACCATCGCCGCCGACGGCACCGTTCTCGACACCTGGTTCCCGGCGCCCGAGCTGGTCGCCGAGCCGGGGCCGTCCGGCAGCGAGCGGCTGTCCGCCGACCGGGCCGCCGAACTGCTGGGCGACAGCGCGGTCTCCGCGCTCGGCCCCGACGCCCGGCGTGGCGTCGAGGTGGTCGCGGTCCGTACGGTCATCGCCTCGCTGGACGAGAAGCCGCTGGACGCGCACGACGTCTACCTGCGTCTGCACCTGCTCTCGCACCGCCTGGTCAAGCCGCACGGCCAGAGCCTGGACGGCATCTTCGGCCACCTCGCCAACGTCGCCTGGACCTCGCTCGGCCCGGTCGCGGTGGACGACGTCGAGAAGGTGCGGCTGAACGCCCGCGCGGACGGCCTGCACCTCCAGGTCACCTCGATCGACAAGTTCCCCCGCATGACGGACTACGTCGCCCCCAAGGGCGTCCGCATCGCCGACGCCGACCGCGTCCGCCTCGGCGCGCACCTCGCCGAGGGCACCACGGTCATGCACGAGGGCTTCGTCAACTTCAACGCCGGCACGCTGGGCACCTCCATGGTCGAGGGCCGCATCTCCGCCGGCGTCATCGTCGGCGACGGCTCCGACATCGGCGGCGGCGCCTCCACCATGGGCACCCTCTCCGGCGGCGGCAACGTCATCATCGCCATCGGCGAGCGCTGCCTCGTCGGCGCGGAGGCGGGCGTCGGGATCGCCCTGGGCGACGAGTGCGTGGTCGAGGCGGGCCTCTACGTCACGGCGGGCACCCGCGTCACGATGCCCGACGGCCAGATCGTGAAGGCCCGCGACCTCTCCGGCGCCTCCAACATCCTCTTCCGCCGCAACTCGGTGACGGGCGCGGTGGAGGCCCGGCCCAACAACGCGGTGTGGGGCGGACTGAACGACATCCTGCACAGCCACAACTGAAGCCGAGTCCGGCTCGAGCGCCCTTCCGCCCAGTACGGCGCGGGAGGGCGCTCGTGCGTGGGGGCGGCTACGGCCGCAGGCCCTCCAGCAGCAGGTCCAGGTACCGTCGGGTGTCTTTCTCCCCGCCTCCCAGTTCCGCCGCCGTGGCGATGCCGTGGGTCAGGCGGAGGAGGTCGGTGGGGGTCAGGTCGGGGCGGAGGGTGCCCTCGGACCGGGCCTGTTCGACCAGGCGGGTCGCTGTGGTGCGGACGACCGTGCCGCAGGCCGTCAGTGGGGTCGAGTCGGCGTCCGCCACCGCCGACCCCATCAAGGTTTTCAGGCCCCGGACCTCGATCGTCGCCACGCACACCTCGTGCAGCCACTCCGTCAGGGCCTCGCCCGGGGGCAGCGTACGGGACAGCTCCTCGCCCCGTTCGCCCAGCGCCTCGATCCTGGCCGCGTACGCCGCTTCCAGGAGCGCGCGGCGGGTGGGGAAGTGGCGGTAGAGGGTGCCCGAGCCCACTCCGGCGCGTTTGGCGATGTCATCCAGGGACGCGCCCTCGCCGTGTTCGGCGAAGGCTTCGGCGGCCACGGCCAGCAGACGGTCGTGGTTGCGTCGGGCGTCTGCCCGCATGGGCCTGGGGTGGGGCATGCGGGTGCTTCCTGTCGAAAAAGGGGGTCGGCTCCCAGAGTCTAGTCCCGTCGCTGCCGCTTCCACGGGCCCGTGATCGCCAGCATGATGCCCGGTTCCTGGATGTTGGCGAAGAGGGTGTGGCCGTCGGGGGAGAAGGTGACGCCGGTGAACTCGCTGTACTCGGGGGCGGACTCGGTGCCGATGTTGAGTTCGTTGCGGGCGATCGGGTACGTACGGCCGCCGTCGGTCGCGCCGAAGAGGTGCTGTACGCCCTCACCGTCCTCGGCGATGACCAGGCCGCCGTAGGGGGAGACGGTGATGTTGTCGGGGCCGTCGAAGGTGCCCCCGGTCCCGAGCAGCACCTTCAGGGTCAGCGTCCGGCGCCGGGGGTCGTAGAACCACACCTGTCCGTCGTGCTGTACGGGGCTCTCCTCGCGGGCGTAGGACGAGACGACGTAGACCCCGCCGTCACCCCACCACATGCCCTCCAGCTTGCGGGCCCGCGTCACCCGGCCGTCGGCGAACTGCTTGCGCACCGGCACCGTACGCGCGTCCCGGTCGGGGACGTCGACCCAGTCCACGCCGTACACCGTGCCGGTGCGGGTCGCGCGGGAGAGGTCGTCCACGAAGCGGCCGCCGGAGTCGAAACAGCGGAACGCCTGGAGGACGCCCGCGTCGTCCGCGAGGCTGCGCAGCCGGCCCCGGCCGTGGTGGAAGCCCTCCGGCGGGGTCCAGCGGTAGAACAGGCCGTTGGGGCCGGCGGCGTCCTCCGTGAGGAAGAGGTGCCCCCGCTTCGGGTCGACCACCACCGCCTCGTGGGCGTAACGGCCCAGCGCCTTCAGCGGCTTGGGGGCGCGGTTGGCCCGGCGGTCGGCGGGGTCGACCTCGAAGACGTAGCCGTGGTCCTTGGTCATACCGTTCTGCCCGGCCCGGTCCTCGGTCTCCTCACAGGTCAGCCAGGTGCCCCAAGGAGTGCTGCCACCCGCGCAGTTGGTGGAGGTACCGGCGATGCCCACCCACTCGGCGACGTGGTCGCGGCGGACCTCCACCACCGTGCAGCCACCCGCGGCGGCCGGGTCGTACACCAGGCCCTCGGTCAGCGGCACCGGGTGCGCCCAGCTCGCGCGCGGCCCCTTCAGCTCATGGTTGTTCACCAGCAGCACGGAACCACGCGGACCGGCGAAGGCGGCCGTGCCGTCATGGTTCGACGGGGTCGGCTCACCCGACTCCAGCCGGGTACGGCCGCTGTACGTCACCACCCGGTACGAGAAGCCCGCGGGCAGCGCGAGGATGCCGTCCGGGTCGGGGACCAGCGGGCCGTACCCGATGCCGGGGTGGCCGTGCGCGTCCTCCGCGCCGTCGAGATCCGTGGCGGCCAGGGCCTGCGGGGCGGTGGCGAGGGCACCGACGCTGCCCGCGAGCACGACCCCGGCACCGGTGACCGCCGTCGTCCTGGCGAAGTCCCTGCGGGTGAGTGACATGGTGTCTCCTGTGACGGTCGGGATGCCCGTGGCGGAGGGCGAGGGTGACGCGGCCTCGTTCGGCCGACACACTCCCGCCCGCCGCTGAACGGCAGTTGAACACCGCACCGCGCCGAGGACACCGCTGCCGTACACCCGTGGGACGGGGCCGTCAGTTCCCCTGCTGCTGCGACCTCGCCTTGAACGCCGCCTTCCGCGCCTCCTTGGCCACCCGCTTGTCCGGATGCAGCCGCCCCATCGCCTCCAGCACGTCCGCAGTCGCCGGGTGCTCCACCCGCCAGGCGGCCGAGAAGAACCCGCTGTGCTGCTCCGCCAGCCCCTCCACCAGCGCCTGCAGCTCCTCGGAGTTGCCCTCCGCCTGGAGTTGCGCGGCGATCGTGTCGACGGTCAGCCAGAACACCAGGTCCTGCGAGGGCGCGGGCACGTCCGGCGCGCCCCGCTCACTCAGCCAGACCCGGGCCAGACCGCCCAGCTCGGGGTCGTCCAGCACCTCCCGCAGCGCGGGCTCGGCCGCCGCGCCGACCAGGGACAGCGCCTGCTGACAGCGCAGCCGCCGCAGCGGCGCCCCGGCGTCCGCACCGCGCGCCGCCGCGAGCAACTCCCGCGCGGCAGCCAGGGGCTCGCGCATCCCGAGCCACTGCTCGGTCTCGGCGCGCGCGGCGAACTCCCCGTACCCGGCGGTGCCGTCCAGCAGCGCGTCCGCGCCCTTGTCGGCCAGCTCGCCCACGGCAGGCGCCTCGAACCCGGCCTCCAGCAGTCGGGCCCGCAGGCCGTACAACCCGAGCGGGGTCAGCCGGACCATGCCGTAGCGGGCGATGTCGTCCTCGTCGACCGGCTCGGCGGGCTCCTCCTCCGCGCCGGCCATCAGCTCCTCGTCCACCGGCCGGTACTCCACCAGGCCGATCGGCTCCAGCATCCGGAACTGGTCGTCCAGCTTCATCATCGCGTCCGAGACCTGCTCCAGGACGTCGTTGCTGGGCTCGTCCAGGTCGTCGGGGACGATGGTGGACGCGGCCAGCGCGGGCAGCGGCACCGGGCTCTCCCCGGGGCCGTCCTCACCGACGGTCAGCAGGTAGAGGTTGCCGAGCACGCCGTCGAGCAGCTCCGCCTCGCCCTTGGGGTCCCAGTCGAACGTCGTGAAATCGATCTCGCCGCCCTCCTCCAGAGCGGCCGCCAGCCCCTCCAGGTCCGGCACCCCGGCGTCCGCGACGACCGTGTCCAGCGCGGCGAGCCACAGCGTCAGCACGTCGTGCGGGGCGCCGGTCAGCAGGGCGAGGTCCGCGCCGGGGGCCACGGTCCCGGCCTCCTCGTCGGTGATCTCGACGAGGCCGGTGTCCACCGCCACGCCCCACGCCTCGGCGGCGTCCGCGGCGGCGTGGTCTCCGGTCAGTCCGAGCAGTTCGGCGGCCGCGGGCACCTGTTCCTCGACCAGGCTCCCGCCCCCGTCGACGCGGGTCTCGGGGCCCGCCCAGCGGGCGAGCCGGGCGGCGCGGGAGAGCAGCGGGGTGGACAGCGCGGCACGCGCCAGCTCCGCTTCGGGACGCAGCCGTACGGGCGGCAGGGGGGAGCTGTCTGACATCGGCTGGTTCTCCTCGGACCGGGAAAGCACTCAACCCCTCAGCCTAGACGGCTTTGCCGGCGCACCGCCCGGTTCCGGTCGCCGCTGCCGCTCGTACGTGGCCGAAACCTTGACAACTCCAGTCGTCAGGCAGGAGATTGACGCGCGTAGAGGTGGGGGAACGACTGTTCACTCGGCTCTACGCGTGTCACTGAGGGCGACGAGCCCCACACGCTGCTGTGCGTTCCCGTCCCGGCGTTCCGTCACGTTCCCGGAGGAATTCCCTTGCCGAGCAGGACTTCCGCGCGTCTCGCCGCGCTCACCGTCGCCGCCGTGTGCGGCGCCGCGTCCGCAGTCGTCGCCACCTCGCCCGCGCACGCCGACTCGGTGCGCGTCCACGACATCCAGGGCACCACCCGCCTCTCGCCGTACGCCGGCAAGCAGGTCGCCGGCGTGCCCGGCGTGGTCACCGCCGTCCGCACCTACGGTTCGTCCAAGGGCTTCTGGCTCCAGGACCCGAACCCGGACGCCGACCCGGCCACCAGCGAGGGCGTCTTCGTCTTCACCAGCTCCACCCCGAAGGCCGCCGTGGGCGACTCGGTGACCGTCACCGGCACCGTCTCGGAGTACGTGCCGGGCGGCACCGCCTCGGGCAACCAGTCGGTCACCGAGATCACCAAGCCCGTCATCACCACCGTCTCCACCGGCAACGCGGTCCCGGCCCCGGTCGTGATCACCAAGCGCGCGGTGCCGGAACGATACGCCCCGGCCGGCGACCCGGCCGCGAACAACTCCATCAACGCCCTGCCGCTCGCCCCCGCGACCTACGCGCTCGACTACTACGAGTCGCTGGAGGGCATGAACGTCCAGGTCAGCGACGCGCGCGTGGTCACGGGCACCGACCCGTACAGCGAGCTGTGGGTCACCGTGAAGCCGAAGGAGCACCGCACCGAGCGGGGCGGCACCCTGTACGGCTCCTACGACGCGCAGAACACCGGCCGCCTCCAGATCCAGTCCCTCGGCGCGACGGCGGACTTCCCGCAGGCGAACGTCGGCGACACCCTCGCCGGTACCACCACCGGCCCGCTGGACTTCAACCAGTTCGGCGGCTACACCCTGGTGGCGAGCGCCCTCGGCACGCTGGAGAGCGGGGGTCTGGAGCGGGAGACGACGCGCAGGCAGGCGTCCGGGGAACTGGCGGTCGCGACGTACAACGTCGAGAACCTCGACCCGTCCGACAAGACCTTCGACGCGCACGCCTCCGCGATCGTGAACAACCTGCGCTCGCCCGACATCGTGTCCCTGGAGGAGATCCAGGACGACAACGGCGCCACCGACGACGGCACGGTCGGCGCGTCCGCGACGGTCGGCAAGCTGATCGACGCGATCGTGGCCGCGGGCGGTCCGCGCTACGAGTGGCGCTCCATCGACCCCGTCGACAAGCAGGACGGCGGCGAGCCGGGCGGCAACATCCGGCAGGTGTTCCTCTTCAACCCGGAGCGGGTCTCCTTCACCGACCGCCCCGGCGGCGACTCCACCACGGCGGTCGGCGTCGTCAAGGAGCGCGGCAAGGCCCGGCTGACGGTGTCGCCCGGCCGGATCGACCCGGCGAACGCCGCCTGGGCCAACAGCCGCAAGCCGCTGGCCGGGGAGTTCGTGTTCCGGGGGCGTACGGTCTTCGTGATCGCCAACCACCTCAACTCCAAGGGTGGCGACCAGCCGTTGACCGGGCAGTACCAGCCGGTCGTCCGCAGCTCGGAGACGCAGCGGCACGCGCAGGCGACGGAGGTCAACACCTTCGTGAAGTCCCTGCTGAGCGCGCAGAAGAACGCGGAGGTCATCGCGCTCGGGGACATGAACGACTTCGAGTTCTCCGACACCGCGAAGATCCTGGAGGGTGACGGGCAGCTCTGGTCGGCGATCAAGTCGCTGCCGCGCAGCGAGCGTTACACCTACGACTACCAGGGCAACGCGCAGGTGCTCGACCAGATCCTGATCAGCAGGGCGATCCGGCGCGGCTCGTTCGACTACGACAGCGTGCACATCAACTCGGAGTTCCACGACCAGATCAGCGACCACGACCCGCAGGTGCTGCGCTTCCGCCCCTGATTCTTCAGGTCTGCTTAGCTGCATCTCGTAGCAGATTTAAGTGGAGCTTCACGGTCGTGATGCCGAGACTACGACCATGAGGCAACGGAACGCACCCTTCGGCCGCACGCTCTGCGCGATGGTCACCCCGTTCACGTCGGCCGGCACGCTCGACGTGGACGGGGCGGCCCGCCTGGCCACCCGTCTGGTGGCCGGGGGCTGCGACGGGCTGGTCCTCAACGGCACCACGGGCGAGTCGCCCACCACCACCGACGCGGAGAAGCGGGAGCTGATCGCGGCGGTCCGCTCCGCGGTGGGTGCCACCGTCCCGCTGGTCGCGGGCGTCGGCACCGCGGACACCCGGCACACCGTCGAACTCACCCTCGCCGCCGAGAAGGCGGGCGCCGACGCGGCGCTGGTCGTCGCGCCGTACTACAGCCGCCCCCAACAGGCGGCGATCGAGGCCCACTTCCGCCAGGTCGCGGACGCGAGCGGCCTTCCCCTGATGCTCTACGACATCCCCGGCCGCACCGGCACCCGCATCGCCCCCACCACACTGATCCGCCTCGCGGCCCACTCCCGCATCATCGCCGTAAAGGACTGCTCCTACGACTTCCTCGGCACCCAGAAGGTGCTCGCGGAAACGGAGTTGGCGTACTACGCGGGGTGTGACGAACACATCCTGCCCTTGTACGCCGTGGGGGCGGTGGGCTGCGTGAGTACGGTCGCGAATGTGGTGCCGGGGGAGGTGGCGGGAATCCTGGCGGCCTTCGACACGGGCGACACGGCGCTGGCCGCTGAACTCCAGTCCCGCGTGACCCCGTTGATCGAGGCGATGATGGCCTCTGACCTACCGGGCACGGTGACGGCCAAGGCCCTGCTCAACGCCCTGAACCTCCCGGCCGGCCCAGTACGGTCGCCGCTGCTGGCGGCGGACGGGCAGACCACGGCGGACCTGCTGGCCCGCTACCGGGCGCTCGTCCCGAACGGCTGAGCGGCCGCGCTGAGTTGCCCGCCATACCTGGACTCGGAAGGTATTCGCGTCACCCGAGGTGGGCCTCTACATCGGGGCGCCCGCCCGCGTGCCGAGGCGGAGCGCACCGCCCCCGAGGTGCCGGAGCGGCGGCCGGCCGGGGTCCCGGTGACAGGCCCCGGCCGCGCGTCCTAGAGCTGAGCCTCTGTCACAGGGCCTGGCCCCCCGGCTTCACCATGTTCCTCACCGTGCGGGCCTTCACGAAGTCGCCCAGGGCTGTCATGTCCCACTCGCCGGAGTACTGGCGGATCAGCTTTGCCATCAGGACGCCGGTCTGGGGCTCCGCCGACGTCAGGTCGAAGCGGACCAGCTCTTCGCCGGAGGCGGGGTCGATGAGGCGGCAGTATGCCTTGGCGACCTCGGTGAACTTCTGGCCGGAGAAGGAGTTCACCGTGAAGACCAGGCCGGTGACCTCCGGGGGGATGCGGCCGAGGTCGACCGTGATGACCTCGTCGTCTCCGCCGCCCTCGCCGGTGAGGTTGTCGCCGGAGTGCTTGATGGCACCGTTCAGGATGGAGAGCTTGCCGAAGTAGCAACTGTCGACGGCGTTGCGCTGGGGGCCGTAGGCGATGACCGAGGCGTCGAGGTCGATGTCCTTGCCCCGGTAGGCGGGCTCCCAGCCGAGGCCCATCTGGACGCGGGAGAGGAGGGGGGCGCCGCCCTTGACCAGGGACACGGTCTGGTTCTTCTGGAGGTTCACCCGCCCCTTGTCCAGGTTGATCTTGCCCGCGCCCGGTGCCGGGGCCGGGGGTGCCTGGGGAGCCGGGGGTGTCTGGGGGACCGGGGGCGCGGACACCGGCTGCTGCGGTGCCGCTGTCGGCTGGGCCGGTGTCGGCTGGGCCGGTTCCTCCACCGTCACGCCGAAGTCCGTCGCGATGCCCGCCAGCCCGTTCGCATACCCCTGGCCCACCGCGCGGGCCTTCCACTGGCCGTTGCGCCGGTAGATCTCCACGACCACCAGGGCCGTCTCGGCGGCGAGGCCGGGCGGGGTGAAGGAGGCGACGACCGCGCCGCCGTCGGCGTCCCGGATCGTGGCCGTCGGCTCGATGCCCTGGAAGGTCTGGCCCGCCGCGTCCGGGCTCGCGGTGACGACGATCTTCTCGATGTCCGGCGGCACCGCGCCGGTGTCGACCGTGATCGAGTCCGGCGCGGACCCGCCGCCCGAGCGGTAGGTCACGCCGGGGCCGGCCGGCTGGTTGTAGAAGATGAAGTCGTCGTCGGAGCGCACCTTGCCGTCGGCGGTGAGCAGCAGGCCCGACACGTCGAGCCGCACCGGTGCGGCCACGTCCACCGTCACACGGGCGGCCGGAAGCGGGACGTTGGAGCCTGGGGTCATAGCGGTCATGCCGGGTGAACGAACGAGCCCACTTTGCCGTTCCCTTACCCGGCGCCGAGACCCCCGTTCGGGTCAGGGCGCCGGGAAAGGCACAGGTCAGGGGGTTACGACGATCTTGCGGCCGACGCCCGCCGCGAACTGCTCCAGCGCCTGCGGGTAGTTCTCCAGCGCGATCCGGTCGCTGATGAACACGTCCGGGTTCAGCACGCCGTTCGCGAACAGCTCCGCCGCCCGCTCGTAGCTGTGCAGCACCGCCATGGAGCCGGTGATGGTGATCTCCTGGTTGTAGATGCGGTACGGGTCGATCGTCACCCGCGTCGCGTAGTCGGCCACGCCGAACTGGAGGTACGTGCCGGCCTTCGCCACCCGGCCCAGGCCGTCCTGGATCGCCGCCGCGTTGCCGGTCGCGTCGATCACGATCTCCCAGCCCTGCGGCCGGTCCAGCTCGTCCGCGTTCGCCGCCGAGCCCGAGACACCGAGCAGCTTGGCCGTCTCCAGGCGGGCGGGGTTGATGTCGACCATGTCCACGCTCGCCGCGCCCGTGCGCTTGGCCAGCTCCAGCATCATCAGGCCCATGGTGCCGGAGCCGTAGATCAGGACATGGGCGCCGAGGCGGGAGTTGAGGATGTCGTAGCCGCGCACCGCGCAGGACAGCGGCTCGATGAGGGCCGCGTCCTGGGGGCGCACGTGCTCGGGGAGCTTCACGCAGTTGGCCACGGGGGCGACCGCATACTGGGCGGCACCGCCCGCCGTGGTCACGCCGATCGCGGCCCAGCGCTCGCACATGTTGTTGTGGCCGTCGCGGCAGAAGCGGCATTCGTAGCAGTACAGGGACGGGTCCACCGCGACCTGGTCGCCGACCGCGACCTCGGTGACCTGGCTGCCGATCCCGACGACCTGGCCCGCGAACTCGTGCCCCGGCACGATCGGCAGCTTGGGCGCGAACTCGCCCTGGAGGATGTGCAGATCGGTACCGCAGATCCCGCACGCGGCGACCTCCACGACCACGTCGCGCGGGCCCGGTGTCGGGTCGGGGACCTCGGTGACGACGGCGCGGCCCACGGACTCGATGACGGCGGCCTTCATTTCACGGCTCCCAACGACAGGCCCTGGACCAGCTTGTCCTGGGCGGCGAACCCCGCGGCGAGTACCGGCAGGGAGACGACGAGCGACGCGGCGCACACCTTGGCCAGGAACAGGCCCTGGCTGGTGATGAAGCCGGTCAGGAAGACGGGCGCGGTCTCCGCGACCACCCCGGTCAGCACCCGGGCGAACAGCAGCTCGTTCCAACTGAAGATGAAGCAGATCAGAGACGTGGCCGCGATGCCGGGCAGCGCGATCGGCGCGACCACGCGGGCCAGGATCACCGGCAGCGAAGCCCCGTCCACCCGCGCCGCCTCGATGACGGCGACCGGCACCTCGGCGAGGAAGGACTGCATCATCCACACCGCGATCGGCAGGTTCATCGAGGTGTAGAGGACGACCAGCAGCCAGATGTTGTCCAGCAGCCCGGCGTTCCTGGCGAACAGGTACAGCGGCAGCAGCCCCGCCACGGCCGGAAGCATCTTGGTGGACAGGAAGAAGAACAGGACGTCGGTCCACTTCTTCACCGGCCGGATGGACAGCGCGTACGCCGCCGGGAGGGCCAGCACCAGCACGAACAGGGTGGAGGCCAGCGAGGCGACCGTGGAGTTGATCAGCGCCGGCCAGGGGCTGGCGCCGCCGGCCGCGCCGAAGAACTCGCGGTAGCCGTCCAGGGTGAGCGGCGCGGCGAAGGACGGCGGGTTGGTCGCCGCGTCCGCCTCGGAGTGGAACGAGGTCAGGACCATCCAGGCGATGGGCAGGAAGAAGACGATGCCGGCCAGCCAGGCCACCAGGCCCAGACCGAGCCCATTGCGCCCGCCCCGTCCGGTGCGCCGCGCTGCGGTGGTGGTGGAACTCATCGGGACACCTCCTCGCGGAACAGGGACGACACCACGCGCAGCGCGAAGGTGGCGATGATGATCGAGCCGATGACGACGAGGACGCCCGCCGCCGAGGCGAGGCCGTTCTCATGGGCCTGGTAGAAGCTCTGGTAGACGGTGTAGGGCAGGTTCGCGGTGCCGAGGCCGCCGGACGTGAGCGTGAACACCGCGTCGAAGTTCTGCACGATGTAGATGGAACCCAGCAGGGCGCCCAGTTCCAGGTAGCGGCGCAGGTGCGGGAGGGTGAGGTGGCGGAAGATCTGCCAGTCGCTCGCCCCGTCCACCCGGGCGGCCTCGATCTGCTGCTGGTCCCGGCTCTGCAGCCCGGCCAGCAGGATCAGCATCATGAACGGCGTCCACTGCCACACCAGCGAAGCCTCCACCGCGAGCAGCGGGGTGTGGGAGACCCAGTCCGGCTGTGGGCCGCCCACATAGTGCAGCAACCCATTGAGAAGACCGTACTCCGGGTTGTAGAGCACATGCTTCCAGAGCAGGGCGGCGGCCACCGGGACCACCAGGAACGGGGCGATCAGCAGGGTGCGGACCACACCCCGGCCCTTGAACCTCCGGTCCAGCAGCAGCGCGAGCGCGAGTCCGAGGACCAGGCTGGCCACCACCACGGAGGCGGTGAGCAGCACGGTCACCCACACCGAGTGGCGCAGGTCGGCGTCGGTGAGCACCTGCTGGTAGTTGTCGAACCAGGTGAAGCGGCGGGCCTTGGGGTAGAGCGCGTTCCAGTCGAAGAACGAGATCACCAGCGTGGCCACGAACGGCAACTGGGTCACGACGATCATGAAGACCAGGGCGGGCAGGAGCGGGGCGCGGGTGGCCCAGGCCCGCAGCCGGGCCGGGGGGCGCCGGACCGCGGGTGCGGAGCCGGCCGCGAGCGGGGCCGTTGTCGTCGCTGTCATCGTCCCTCGTACTCCTTGGAGATCTGCTCGGCGAGCTGCTGGGACTTGCGCAGGGCCGAGTCGACCGACTGGCGGCCGGCGATGGCCGCGCTGATCTGCTGGGACACCTTGGTGCCGAGGTCGGTGAACTCGGGGATGCCGACGAACTGGATGCCGGGCGCGGGGCGCGGCTGCACGCCGGGGTCGGTGGGCCGGGCGTTCTCGATGGCCTCCTTGGTCATCTCCTGGAAGGAGGCGGCCTCCTTGCGGTACTCCGGGTTGGTGTACGTGGAGGCGCGCTTGCCCGCCGGGGCGTTGGCCCAGCCGCTGGTGTCGCCGACCAACTGCTCGTACTCCTTGCTGGAGGCCCAGGAGACGAACTTCCACGCCTTGTCGGGGTTGCGGGAGGCGTGCTGGATGCCCCAGGCCCAGGTGTAGAGCCAGCCGGAGGACTTGGTCTTCTCCACCGGGGCGGGGGCGTAACCGAGCTTGCCCTTGACCGGGGAGCCGCTGCCCTCCAGGAGTCCGGCCGCGGAGGTGGCGTCGTACCACATGGCGGTCTTGCCCTGGGTCATGTTGTTCAGGCACTCCGCGAAGCCGGACTGGGCCGCGCCGGACTCGCCGTGCCCCCGGACCAGGCCCACATAGAACTTGACGGCCTTCTCGAACTCGGGGGAGTCCAGCCGGGCCTTCCAGTCCTTGTCGAACCAGGTGCCGCCGAAGGTGTTCACCACCGTCGTCAGCGGGGCCATGACCTCGCCCCAGCCGGGCAGGCCGCGCAGGCAGATGCCCTTCATGCCGGGCCTGGCGCCGTCCGCCTTCGCGGCGAGGTCGGCCACCTGCCGCCAGGTCGGGTGCGCGGGCATCTTCAGACCCTTGGCCGCGAAGATGTCCTTCCGGTACATCAGGAAGGACGACTCGCCGTAGAAGGGCTGCCCGTAGAGCTTGTCGTCGTCGCCGGTCAGCGACTGGCGCATGGGCTTCAGCACATCCTGCTCGTCGTAGGCGTGGTCCTTGGCCACATAGGTGTCCATGTCGTGCAGCCAGCCGTTGCGGGCGTAGATCGGGATCTCGTAGTTGGACAGCGTGGCCACGTCGTACTGGCCGGCCTGGTTGGCGAAGTCCTGGCTGATCTTGTCGCGGACGTCGTTCTCGGGCAGCACGGTGAAGTTGACCTTGATGCCCGTCTCCTTGGTGAAGTGGGCGCGGGTCAGCTTCTGCAACTCGGTCATCTGCGGGTTGTTGACCATCAGTACGTTGATGGAATCGCCGCCGGAACCGGTCCCGCCCGCGCCGGCCCAGCAGCCGGAGAGAAGCGGGGCGAGCAGCGTCCCTGCGGCGGCCATGGCGAATGTGGTTCGCGGCCTCCGTCGGCTCGGGGTGCGCATGGATCGCTCCTGGATATATGGGGACAAGAAGGGCATGGCCGCGCGTACGGGTGCCCTCGGGGGGAGTGGTGGTGCGGAAATCCGTGTGGTGCTTCGGGCGCGTCAGACCCTGATGACCTGCGGCCCCAGGAGGGAGTAGCGGTGGGCCTCGGCCGCCGGGAGCTGGGTGCTCGTGACGATCGTGTCCACCGCGCCGACCTCCGCGAACCGGCAGAAGCTCACGGCCCCGAACTTGGTGTGCACCCCGGCGAAGACCGTGCGCCGGGCGGCCCGGATGGCCTGCGCCTTCACCTCGCTGACGGCGGGGTCGGGCGTGGTCAGACCGTGTTCGCGGGAGATGCCGTTGGCGCCGAGGTAGGCGAGGTCCACCACGAATCCGGCCAGCATCTTGGTCGTCCAGTGGTCGACCGTGGCGAGCGTGCCCGCCCGCACCCGGCCGCCCAGCAGCAGGACCGACACGTTCTCGGCCTCCGCCAGGGCGCCCGCGACGGGCAGCGAGGCGGTCACCACGGTCAGCGCCCGGCCGGTCGGCAGGGCCTCGGCGATGAGCTGGGGGGTGAAGCCCTCGTCGACGAAGACCGTCTCCGCGTCCCCGAGCAGCTCGGCCGCGGCGGCCGCGATCCTGCGCTTCTCGGGTACGTGGCTGGTGGCGCGGAAGGCGAGCGTGGTCTCGAAGGCGGCGCTCTCCACCGGGTAGGCGCCGCCGTGGGTGCGGCGGACCAGCCCGTGGTCCTCCAGCGCGCGCAGATCGCGCCGGATGGTCTCCTTGGCCACGCCCAGCTCGTCGGCGAGCGCGGTGACGTCGACGGAACCGGTGGCCCGCGCCGCGCGCACGATCTCGCGTTGGCGTTCCTCGGCCGTCCTGGTGTTCATGTCGTCACCCGCTCTCGTCCTTGAGATGCCCGCTGGGGATGCCCGTTCGGGCCCTGGGGGAAGTTCTACAGCGGACGCGCGGCGCTGACCAGGTCTGTTCCCTGCCCGATCCTGCCCGTGTGTGCCCGATCACATCCCGCCGCGCTCGCCTCGGACCTGCGCGGCAGCGGGGACCGGGGTGGGAGCGGGCGCGGTGCGTGCCCGAACACGACCGCGGGCGGGCCCGTTTGGTGCCCGCCCGCGATCGTTTTCGGCCGTGGGGCCGCCGGTGGTGGGGTCAGTACGGCCAGATCGGCGGGTCGGTGAGGAAGTGGCCGCCGAGGCGGTCGTGGGCCGGGTTCGCGGGGTCCAGTTCGCCCTGCTCGGCGATGAGCTTCCCGGCGTACGGCTCGGAGTCGTCCTGCGGTGAGTAGCCGAGGGCGCGGGCGGAGGTGAGGTCCCACCACAGGCGGGTGTTGGCGGAGGAGCCGTAGACCACGGTGTGGCCCACGTCCTCGGCGGTCAGGGCCGCGTGGAAGAGGCGGGCCGCGTCGGCGGGGCTCAGCCAGATCGAGAGCATGCGCACGCTGGTGGGCTCCGGGAAGCAGGAGCCGATGCGGACGGAGACGGTCTCGATGCCGTGCCGGTCCCAATAGAGCTGGGCCAGGTCCTCGCCGAAGCACTTGGAGAGGCCGTAGAAGGTGTCCGGGCGGTGCGGGGTGTCCACCGGGATGCGGGGGTCGTCCGGGCCCGGGACGGGGGTGTCGCCGACCGCGTGGTTGGAGGAGGCGAAGACCACGCGGGGGACGCCCTCCAGGCGGGCGGCCTCGTAGAGGTGGTACGTGCCCTCGATGTTGGCCTTCAGGAGCTTCTCGAACGGGGCTTCCAGGGAGATGCCGGCCAGGTGCAGCACCGCGTCCGTGCCCCGTACCGCTGCGCGCAGCGCGTCCAGGTCGGCGAGGTCGGCGGTGACGGCGTCCGGGGCATCGGGGATCGGGCGGCTGTCGAGCAGGCGGAGGTCGTAGCCGTGGGCCGGGAGCAGGGAGCGCATCAGGGTGCCCAGGCCGCCTGCGGCGCCGGTGAGCAGGATGGTGCGGGGGGCGGGCATGTGGGGTCTCCTTGCCTGGTCCGGCTGTAGCGGGCGTTCACATACTTGGTGAAGTTAGAGAGGGGGTCCGGGTGGGTCAAGGGGGTTGAGGGATGCGGTCAATTGGCTGGTGGCTACGGGGTGCGCGTGACCTTGACCGCTCCGGCGGGGGCTCGTAGCGTTCACGCATGCGGACGCCGGTCAGCCTGCTGCCTGGTGGTGCGGTCGGGCCGCCGGAGGAGGACACGTGCGGGCGTCGGCGTTCGTCTACCCCTGGGACGTCAACGGCGACCCCGAGGCTCCGGCCCGGATCGCCTCCCTGGGTGTCTCGCAGGTGACCCTGGCCGCCGCCTATCACTCCACCCGCGCGCTCACCCCGCGCCATCCGCGCCACCGGATCGTCACGGCGGAGTACGCGGCGGTGCTGTATCCCCCCGGCGGCTCCTGGGCCGGCCGCGACCTCCGCCCTCACCCGGCCGGTGACTGGGCCCCCGGCGACGCCTTCGGCGAGGCTGCCTCCGCGCTCGCCTCCGCCGGTCTCGAGGTGCACAGTTGGGTCGTCCTCGCGCACAACTCCCGCCTGGGCGCGGAAAATCCGGACGCCTCCGTCGTCAACGCCTACGGCGACCGCTACCCCTGGGCCCCCTGCATCGCCCAGCCCCGTGTCCGCGCCTACCTGACCGCCCTCGCCGCCGAAGCCGCGGTGCGCCCCGGCGCCACCGGCACCGAACTGGAGTCCCTCGGCTGGTACGGCCTCGCGCATCTCCACGCCCACGACAAGACGGGCGGGGTCGGGCTGGGAGAGGCGGGCCAGTACCTGATGTCCCTGTGCTTCTGTCCGACCTGCGGGCAAGGGTACGGCGAACAGGGCCTGGACGCGCATGAGTTGGCCGCCGGTGTGCGGGCCGCGCTGGAACCGGTGTGGCGGGGGGCCGAGGACGGCGGCTGGGAGTGCGTGGAGCGGGGGCTGGGCGCGGAAACGGCGGCGGCCACGCGGGCGTGGCGCGAGTCGGCGGCCCGCACGCTCCAGGAGGAGGTGATCACAGCGGTGCGCGCGGTCGCCCCCGAGGGCTTCCGGGTCCTTCTGCACGCGGACCCGGTGTCCTACCACTGCGGAGCCAACGCGGGCGTGGACCCGGCCCACATCCTCTCGCTGGCGGACGGGGCGGTCGTCCCGTGCACGGACGGCATGCACCGCCTGGCGCCGTTCGCCAGGTGGGCGAGGGAGCGGACGGTGCTGGCCGCCAACCTGACGGTGGTCTCGGGCATGGGCGGGAACCCCACGCGCCTCGCGGCCGACGCGGCGCGTGCGCGGGGGGAGGGGGCGAATGAGCTGCGGCTGTACCACGCGGGGCTGGCCTCGGAGGCGGACTTGGCAGCGGTGCGGGAGGGGCTCGCGGGGTTGTGAGCGGGCCGGGCGCCGATGAGTTTCCGGCGGGCGAACGGTCACCCCTTCGTACGCCCGGCGCACACCCGCGAGGAGACAGACATGACCGACTCGACCCTGGATCTCGGCCCGCAGGCCCGGATCGTGGCTCGGCTGGCCGAGGCTGTGAGTGACGAGCAGCTCTCGGCGCCGACGCCGTGTCCGGACACCCCCGTACGGAACCTGCTCGGGCACCTGCTGCACCTGTCCATCGCCTTCCGGGACGCCGCCCGTAAGGACCTCGGCGCCACGACCGACACGAACCCCAACGCCACCGTCCCCGACATCGGCCCCGGCTGGCGCGAGGAACTGCCCAAGGCGCTCGACGAACTCGCCGACGCATGGCGCGACCCCGCCGCCTGGACCGGGCAGACCCGCGCAGGGGGAGTGGACCTCCCCGGCGAGATCGCGGGCGCCGTCGCCGCCGACGAGTTGGTCATCCACGGCTGGGACCTGGCCCGCGCCCTAGACCTCCCTTACACCCCCGACCTCCCCGCCCTGACCTCGGCTTACGGCTTCCTCCTGGCGGCCGCCGAAGACCCCGACCGAGGAGACGGCCTCTTCGGCCCGGTGATCGAGGTCCCGCCGGAGGCCCCCCTCCTGGCCCGAGCGGTGGGCCTGAGCGGCCGCGACCCGGAGTGGCGGCCGTAGGGGTCGCTAGGTACGAGCCCGGTCGGCCTTCTCCGGCACCCTGGGCACAACGCCCGCCGCGAGGCGCATGCCCCCGTCTCCCCCCGGCGCCGAGCGAGTTGCGCCCGCAGGCACCCCAGCGCCCCTGGGCTCCGTCCGCCGAGTGCACCCCGCCCCGCCCGTGAGGGCCCTGGCGCGGAGCCGAGTGGCGTCCGCGGGGACTGCCCGCGCCTCTGCGCCCGTCCGCCGCTGACAACCCGCCCCGCCCAGCGGGCACTGGCTTGATCTCGATCCTGCAACACCCGTCGCACGGCAGCGCTTACGCGCGTAGAACACGTGTCATGTATAAATCACTGCGAATCGCGGCCGCCACCGCCGCCTGTGCGCTTGCCGGGGGTGCGCTGTACGGCGCCGGGGCGGCCACTGCCGGGCAGTCGACGGCGAACTCCACGCACGAGCCGTACAACATCGGGCTCCTGGTGAAGGACATCGACACCTACTACGGCACCACCGCCGACAGCGCGGGCAAGTACCAGGCGTCGCCCACCAGCCCGTACGCCAAGGACCTGGCGCGGATCGACGCCGACGCCAAGCGGTACATCGACAAGGCGGCCCGCAAGGCCCACCACCGGGGCGAGAAGCCGGCCGTGGTGTTCGACATCGACGACACCCTGCTGCTGAGCCTCGACTACGAGAAGCGCTACAACTACACGTACGACTCCGCCACCTGGAACGACTACGTGAACCGCGCCGACCGCCCCGAGGTGTTCGGCAGCCCGGAGCTGGTGCGGTACGCCAACGCCAAGGGTGTCGCGGTGTTCTACAACTCCGGCCTGAGCGAGTCCCAGCGCGCCGGTGCCGTGGAGAACCTGAAGAAGGTCGGCGCCGACGTCAACCTGGACGCCGGCCACATGTTCCTCAAGGACAAGGCCAACCCGCCCGCCTACCTGTCCGGTTGCGCCACGCCGGGCACCTGGACGTGCACCACCGTCCAGTACAAGGGCGGCACCCGCAAGCACATCGAGCAGGACCTCGGGTACGAGATCATCGCCAACTTCGGCGACCAGTACTCCGACCTGGACGGCGGCTACGCCGACCGCACGTACAAGCTGCCCAACCCGACGTACTTCGTCTCCTGACGGATCGATCCGACCCTGATGCCCCGGCGGCGCTCAGCTCCGCTTGAGCGCCGCCGCCATCATCGCCCGGGCCACCGGAGCCGCGAGGCCGTTGCCGCTGACCTCCGAGCGGGCCGCGCCGGACTGCTCGACCATCACCGCCACGGCGACCTCCTTGCCCGTGCTGTCCGACTTGCCGTACGCGGTGAACCAGGCGTACGGCGTCTCGCTGTTGTTGGGGCCGTGCTGGGCGGTGCCGGTCTTGCCGCCGACCGTCACCCCGTCGATGAGCGCGTTGCGGCCGGTGCCGTCCCGGACCACCGTCTGCATCGCGGACTGGAGCTGCTCGGCGGTGCGGGTGCTGACGATCCGCTTGCGGTCCGCGTCCCCGAAGTCCTGCAACACATCGCCGTCGCCATTGGTGAGCTGAGACACCATATGGGGCGCCACCAACTCTCCGCCGTTCGCTATGGCGGAGGACACCATGGCCATCTGGAGCGGGGTGGCGGTGACGTCGTACTGCCCGATGCCCGACAGCGCGGTGAGCGCCTTGTCCATGTGGGACGGATACACGCTCGGGTAGGCCCGCACCGGGACGTCCAGCTTGTCGTCGTCGAAGCCGAACTTCTCGGCCATGGCCCGCACCTTGTCCTGGCCGAGGTCGACGGCGAGCTTGCCGAAGACGTTGTTGCAGGAGTACTGCAGGGCCACCCGGATCGAGGCGTTCTCGCAGGGCGCCGCGGTGTTCTCGTTCGGCAGCTCGCGGGTGGTGCCCGGCGGGGTGTAGGGCACCGGGCTGTCGGTGGGCCGGTCCACGTCCGGGTACAGCCCGTCCTCCAGCGCGGCCGCCGCCACGACCAGCTTGAAGGTCGAGCCGGGCGGCAGCGGCTGCCGCATCGCCCGGTTGACCAGCGGCTTCTCCTTGTCGGTGGTGAGCCGCTGCCAGGCCGACCCCGCCGTGTTCGCGGCGGTCAGCGCCGACGGGTCGTAGGACGGCGTCGAGACCATGGCGAGGATCTTGCCGGTCTTCGGGTCGATCGCCACGGCCCCGCCCTTGTTGCCGCCCAGCGCGCGGTGACCGGCCTTCTGCACGGCCGGGTCGATCGTGGTGATCACGTCGCCCGGGTCGGCCCGCCGTCCGGTGACGGTGTCCATGACGGTGTGCAGCCGGGTGTCCGTGCCGTTGAGCAGGTCGGCGTAGACGCCTTCGAGCTGGGTGGGGGCGTACGCCTGCGAGGCGTAGCCGGTGACCGCCGCGTACAGCGAGCCGTCGGTGTACGTGCGCTTGTAGGCGAGGTCGCTCCCGCTGACCCGGCCCGACCCGGTGACCGGCTTGCCGGCCACGACGATGTCGCCGAGCGGGCGGGAGTAGGTGCCGATGGCGTTCCGGCGGTTGTCGGTGGCGTCCGCGAGGGCCTTGCCGTCGTAGAACTGCACCCAGGTCGCCCGGAGCAGCATGGCGAGTATGAGCAGCAGGGAGAAGACGGCGGCGCGCCTGATCGTTTTGTTCATGGCGCAGGGGAAGACGAGCCGGACGGCCGCTTCCGTTCCCGTCCGGGCACGGTTCTCATCACATGTTCAGATTTTCAGTGCCGATGTCGTGTGTGCGGCGACCGCTCACAGCCGCCGCGTCGCCAGCGTCAGGCGGTCCCGCGCGTCCAGCAGCGCGTCCTTGATCATCTGCTCGTGTGCCGGGGTCAGCCGGGCCACCGGCACCGAGCAGCTCACGGCGTCGCGGGCCGGGGTGCGGTACGGCACGGCGACGCCGAAGCAGCGCAGGCCGAGGGTGTTCTCCTCGCGGTCCACGGCGTAGCCCTGCTCGCGGACGCGGTGCAGCTCGGCGATCAGCTCCTCCCGGTCGGTCACCGTGTGCTCGGTGAGCGCGGGCAGCTTCTCGGGCAGCAGCGCCCGTACCTGGTCGTCGGTGTGCGTGGCGAGCAGCGCCTTGCCCAGCGAGGTCGAGTGCGCGGGGAGCCGGCGGCCGACACGGGTGAAGGGGCGCAGGTAGTGCTGGGACTGGCGGGTGGCGAGGTAGACCACGTTGGTGCCGTCCAGCCGGGCGAGGTGGATGGTCTCCGTGGTGTCGTCCGCGAGCCGGTCCAGCGCGGGCCGGGCCGCCGCGACCACCTCGTCGCCGTCGATGTAGGAGGTGCCGACCAGCAGCGCCCGTACCCCGATGCCGTACCGGGTGCTGGTCGCGTCCGTCTCCACCCAGCCCAGCTCCACCAGCGTGCGCAGCAGCATGTACAGGCTGGACTTGGGATAGCCGACGGCCTCCTGCACGTCCGCCAGGGAGTGCATGCCGGGCCGCCCCGCGAAGTACTCCAGCAACTCCACCGTCCGCACCGCGGACTTGACCTGCGCCCCGCTGCCCGTCTCGGCTGCCGTCATCGCTTCTGGACCCTTCGCTCGGCCGTCGCCCGGAGGCCGCGGAGCCCTGGATACGGAAGGCCCCGCCCTATAGTCTCCGAGCAGCTCATTCACCATCGGAGACGGCGTTCAGCATATCGAACGAGCCGATGGCCGAATCCCGGCAGTGCGGCCTTGTCTGGAGGGAACCGCGGTGACAGCAGCACCAGTCTGGAGTGTCGACCCGCGTACGGGGAAGCACCGGGAGCAGGTCGCGGTGGAAGCCACGGCCGACGAGGTGGACGCCACCGTCCGGGAGGCGCACGCCGCCCGCGACGCCCTCGCGGACCGCGCCGTACGCGCCGCCTTCCTTCGCTCGGCGGCCACCGGCCTGGAGGCGGTCAGCGCACTGCTGATCGAGGTCGCCGACGCCGAGAGCGCCCTCGGCCCGGTCCGGCTCAATGGCGAACTCGCGCGAACCGCCTACCAGTTGCGGGCCTTCGCCGACCTCGTCGACGAGGGCGCCTTCCTGGACGTCGTCATCGACCACCCCGATCCCGCCGCCACCCCGCCCGTGCCGGACCTGCGCCGCTGGAAGATCCCGCTCGGCGTGGTGGCCGTCTACGCCGCCTCCAACTTCCCCTTCGCCTTCTCCGTCGCGGGCGGCGACACCGCGAGCGCGCTCGCGGCGGGCTGTCCCGTCGTGGTCAAGGCCCACCCCGACCACCCGGCCCTGTCCGAACTGGTCGCCAAGGTGCTGCGCCGGGCCGCCACCGGGCACGGCCTGCCCGCGGGCGTCGTCGGCCTGGTGCACGGCTTCAGCGCGGGCGTCGACCTGATCCGGCACCCGCTGGTCGCCGCCGCGGGCTTCACCGGGTCGGTGCGTGGCGGCAGGGCCCTGTTCGACGCGGCCGCCGCGCGCCCGGTGCCGATCCCGTTCCACGGCGAACTCGGCTCGCTCAACCCGGTCGTGGTCACCGAGGACGCGGCCGCCGAGCGGGCGCAGGACATCGGCGCCGGGCTCGCCGCCTCCATGACCCTCGGCACCGGCCAGTTCTGCGTGAAGCCCGGCCTGGTGCTGGTGCCCGCCGGGGCGCACGGCGACGGTCTGGTCAAGGCGCTCACCGACGCCGTCAGCGACACCGAGCCCGGTGTGCTGCTCGACCACCGCATGCGGGACGCCTTCCTCGCGGGCGTCGCCGAGCGCACGGCCCTGCCCGAGGTGGACTCGCCCGTCACGCCGGGCGCGGCCGGGGCACACACGGTCGGCGCCGGCTTCCTCACCGTCCCCGCGGCCCGGCTCACCGAGGGCGCGCACGCACTGCTGCTGGAGGAATGCTTCGGCCCGGTCACCGTGGTGGCCCGCTACGCCGACGAGGACGAGCTGACCGCCGTACTGGAGCGGCTGCCGGGCAGTCTCACCGCGACCGTGCAGCTCTCCCCGGCCGAGGCGGCGGGGGAGGGGGACGCGGCCGCGCTGCTGGCCCGGCTGACCCCCCTGGCCGGCCGGGTCCTGGTCGACGGCTGGCCGACCGGGGTCGCGGTGGCCCCGGCCCAGCACCACGGCGGCCCCTACCCCGCCACCACCTCCACCTCGACCTCGGTCGGCGGCACCGCCGTCGAACGCTGGCTGCGCCCGGTCGCGTACCAGAACACCCCCGAGCCCCTGCTCCCGCCCGAGCTGCGCGACGGCAACCCGCTCGGCCTGCCCCGGCGGTACGACGGAGTTCTCGAACGCTGACGCGGGACGGCTGCGAGAATCGCCCGATGGACATAGAGCTTCCCGAACTCCCCTTCCCCTTGCGGACGTACGGCCCGGACGGGCACTGGTCCTACGAGAAGGGGGTGCTCACCGGCTGGGCCGGGCCCCGGCAGGACCGGTTCGTCACGCCGACCGGGGAGGCGCTGGACCCGGCCGCCGATGCGCCCCGGCTGCTCGGGTCGCCCGAGGGTGACTTCCAGTTGATCGCCCGCGTCACGGTCGGCTTCAACGCCGCCTTCGACGCCGGGGTGCTCTACGTCCACGTCGGCGACCGGGCCTGGGCCAAGCTCTGCCTGGAGAACTCCCCGGACGTGCCCACCATCTGCACGGTGGTCACCCGGGGCCACTCCGACGACGCCAACTCCTTCACCGTGCCCGGCAGTTCCGTCTGGCTCCGGGTGAGCCGCACCGGCCGCGCGCTGGCCTTCCACGCCTCCCGCGACGGCGAACGCTGGACCTTCGTCCGCCTCTTCACCCTCGGCGACGAGAAGGAGACCGGCGCCGCCCTGATCGGCTTCATGACCCAGTCACCGCTCGGCGAGGGCTGCGTGGTGACGTACGACCACCTGGAGTTCCGCCCCACCTGGCCCGCCGACCTGCGCGACGGAAGCTGAGGGCGACGGCGGAACCGCGCGCGTGGCCCGGGCGTCCTGAGTCTCATGATCCGTGACGAGACAGCAGATGCCCTGGTGATCCGTCCCGCCGAGCCCGGGGAGGCCGAGGTCATCGCCGCCCTGCACGCGCGGGCCCGGGCGACCTACTACCCGGACGGGCTGCCGCCGTCGGACTTCGACTGGACGGATGCCTGGC
Source organism: Streptomyces sp. NBC_01171 (assembly GCF_045039805.1). Taxonomy (NCBI): domain Bacteria; kingdom Bacillati; phylum Actinomycetota; class Actinomycetes; order Kitasatosporales; family Streptomycetaceae; genus Streptomyces; species Streptomyces sp. NBC_01171. The sequence goes on from NZ_CP108609.1 coordinate 5,108,424, forward strand.
GGGGCTCCATCGAGCGCCCGGACGGAGAGGTGCTGTGCGGGGTGCGGGACGGGGAGATCGTCGCCGTCGCCTCCTTCCGGACCCCGGAGGGTGAGTCGGCGGACACGGTGAAGCTGTACCAGTTCCACGTCTCGCCGGACCGCTGGCGCGCGGGCCTCGGCAGCGCCCTGCACGCCGCCTGCGTCGAGCGGTGGCTGGCCGGGGGCAGGCGGACCGCCGTGCTCGACGTGCACGTGGACAACCGGCGCGCCCAGGCGTTCTACGCCCGCCAGGGCTGGGTCCCCGACCCGGACAAGCCCCCCGCCGAGGACGACCACCACCTGTTCCTGCGCTGGACCCCGCCGGGGGAATGAACCAAGCTGCTTGAACGTTCATGTACCGGACGGAGAGAGCCCCCGTCCGGTACGAGCGGAAGAGAGCCCTGAAGATGCGCGTCGAGATCTGGTCCGACATCGCCTGTCCCTGGTGCTACGTCGGCAAGGCACGCTTCGAGAAGGCGCTCGCCGCGTTCCCGCACCGGGACGAGGTCGAGGTCGTGCACCGCTCCTTCGAGCTGGACCCCGGCCGGGCCAAGGGCGACGTACAGCCGGTGATCGACATGCTCACCCGGAAGTACGGCATGAGCGCGGCGCAGGCCGAGGCCGGGGAGGACAACCTCGGCGCCCAGGCCGCCGCCGAGGGCCTGGACTACCGCACCCGCGGCCGCGACCACGGCAGCACCTTCGACCTGCACCGCCTGCTGCACTTCGCCAAGGAGCAGGGCAGGCAGGAGGCGCTGCTGGACCGGCTGTACCGGGCCAACTTCGCCGACGAGCAGTCGGTGTTCACCGGTGGCGACGACCACCTGGTGGAGCTGGCCGCCGAGGCCGGCCTGGACGCCGACGCCACCCGCGCGGTGCTCGCCGACCCCACCGCCTACGCCGACGAGGTCCGCGCCGACGAGCGCGAGGCCGCCCAGCTCGGCGCGAACGGCGTCCCCTTCTTCGTCCTCGACCGCACCTACGGCGTCTCCGGCGCCCAGCCCGCCGAGGTCTTCACCCAGGCCCTCACCCAGGCGTGGGGCGACCGCTCCCCGCTGAAGACCCTCGCCCAGGACGACGCCGGCACCTGTGGCCCCGACGGCTGCGCGGTGCCCCAGCAGGGCTGACGCATAAGGGTTGCTTGGACACACCCTGTAGAGATGCGTGATGGACGACGGCATCCGGGCGCCGCACAGTGGAGTCATGGAGACCACGGAGACGTTCCAGAGCCTCGTCCGCGCCGAGTTCGCCCCGGTCGGCACCTTCCTCAACACCGCCAGCAACGGCCTGCTGCCCGCCCGCGCCGTCACCGCCCTGCACGAGGCCACCCTGCTGCGCGTGCAGGGCAGGCCGCTGACCGCGCTCTACGACGACGTGGAGGAGTGCCGGGCCGCCTACGCCCGGCTCGCCGGGGTCCCCGTCGAGCGCGTGGCGCTCGGCGCGTCGGTCGCCGCGCACGGCGGGGTGATCGCCGCCTCGCTGCCCGCGGGCGCCGAAGTCCTCACCGCCGAGGACGACTTCGCCTCCGTGCCCAACCCGTTCCACGTCCGGGGCGACCTCAAGGTCCGCGCGGTGCCCGTGGAGCGGATCGCCGAATCCGTCCGCCCCGGCACCGCGCTCGTCGCCGTCAGCGCCGCGCAGTCCGCCGACGGCAAGGTGGCCGACCTGCCCGCCCTGCGCGAGGCCGCCCGCACCCACGGCGCGCTTACGTACGTGGACTTCTCCCAGGCGGCCGGGTGGCTGCCGATGGAGGCGGGGGAGTGGGACTTCACCGCGTCGGTGGCCTACAAGTGGCTGCTCGGCCCGCACGGCGTGGCCTTCCTCGTCGTCCCCGAGGACTTCGGCGGCCTCGACCCGCTGCTCGCGGGCTGGGTCGCGGGCGAGCGGCCCTGGGACAGCTGCTATGGCCCCGTCACCGAACTCGCCCACTCCGCCCGGCGGTTCGACCTCAGCCCCGCCCTGTTCTGCTACCCGGCACTGCGCCGTTCCCTGGAGCTGATCGAGGAGCTGGGCGTGTCCGCGATCCACGCCCACGACACGGCCCTGGCCGACCGCTACCGGGCCGGGCTCGCCGCGCTCGGCCACGAGGCGCTGCCCGCGCCGGGCTCCGCGATCGTCTCGGTGCCCGGCCTCGGCTCCCGCCAGCCGGAACTCGGCCGCGCCGGCATCGAGGTGTCCGACCGCGCGGGCAACCTGCGCGCGTCCTTCCACCTCTACAACACCGAGGCGGACGTCGACCGCCTGCTGGACGCGCTCGACGGCTGAGCCGCCCCGCACATGGACATGACCGGGCCGGTGCCTCCCGTCCCACACGAAGAGGCACCGGCCCGGTGACAGGGGTCGGGCGAGGGCTACCGCACCGGAGTGAAGTCCCGCGCCCCGATGAACTCCGGCCTGCGCACCGGCGCCGCGAACGGCTCCACCGCCGTGTTCTCCACGCTGTTGAACACGATGAAGACGTTGCTGCGCGGGAACGGCGTGATGTTGTCGCCGGAGCCGTGCATGCAGTTGCAGTCGAACCAGGTGGCCGAGCCCGCCGCGCCGGTGAACAGACGGATGCCGTGCTCACTGGCCATCTCGGTCAGCGCCTCGTCGGACGGGGTGCCCGCGTCCTGCATCTGGAGCGACTTCTTGTAGTTGTCCTTCGGGGTGGCGCCCGCACAGCCCAGGTACGTCTTGTGCGACCCCGGCATGATCATGAGGCCGCCGTTGGTGTCGTAGTTCTCGGTCAGCGCGATCGAGACGGACACCGTACGCATGTTGGGCAGGCCGTCCTCGGCGTGCCAGGTCTCGAAGTCCGAGTGCCAGTAGAAGCCGCTGGCCCCGAAGCCGGGCTTGACGTTGATCCGCGACTGGTGGACGTAGACGTCCGAGCCGAGGATCTGCCGGGCCCGGCCCACCACCCGCTCGTCGTGCACCAGGTTGGCGAACAGCTCGCTGAGCCGGTGCACCTCGAAGACGGAGCGGATCTCCCCGGACTGCGGCTCCACGATCGAGCGCTCGTCGGCGCGGATCGCGGGGTCGCCGACCAGCCGGTCCAGCTCCCGCCGGTAGACCTGCACCTCGGCGGGGGTGATGATCTGGTCGACGGTGAGGAAGCCGTCGCGCTCGAACCCCTCCAGCTCGGCCGCCTGGATCGGGCCCGGCGTGTCCGGGGAACCCCAGACGACCGGGTCCTTGCGCGGGACGCGGACCTCGGTCGCGCCCCGGCTCGGGTACAGGTCGGTGGGCGTGGTGGTGAGCGTGGTCATCGTTCTCACACCTCCTCGGGCTCGGTGAGCAGCGGGTAGACGCCGTTCTCGTCGTGGTCCTCCCGTCCGGTCACGGGCGGGTTGAACACGCAGATGCAGCGGAAGTCCTCCTTCACCCGCAGCGTGTGCCGCTCGTGCCCGTTCAGCAGGTACATGGTGCCGGGCGTGATGGTGTACACCTGCCCGTCCTCGTGGTCGGTCAGCTCGGCCTCGCCCTCGGTGCAGACGACGGCCTCGATGTGGTTGGCGTACCACATCGACGTCTCGGTCCCGGCGTACAGGACCGTCTCGTGCAGGGAGAAGCCGACCCGCTCCTTGGCGAGCACGATGCGCTTGCTCTCCCAGGTACCCGATTTGGCCTTCACATGCCGGTCGGTGCCCTCGATGTCCTTGAACGAACGGACGATCACGGTGTCTCCTCCTCTTTGCCAGGCGGTCTTGCTGGTCAGGCGGTCTCGCGGACGGCGCGGGCGAGGATGCTCAGGCCCTCGTCCAGCTCCTCCGGGGTGATGGTCAGCGCGGGCAGCAGCTTGACGACCTCGCCCTGCGGGCCTGACGTCTCGATGAGCAGCCCCAGCTCGAAGGCGCGCTTGGCCACCCGCGAGGCACGGTCGCTGTGGTGGAACTCCAGGCCCCACACCAGCCCGCGCCCGCGGTACTCCTTCACGTCGGCGAGGTTCTCCTCGGTGATGGAGATCAGTTCGCGCTCGATCTGCTCGCCGCGCGTGCGGGTCTGCTTCTCCATCGCGGCGCCGTCGGCCCAGTACGTCTCCAGCGCGGCCGTGGCCGTCACGAACGCCGGGTTGTTGCCGCGGAAGGTGCCGTTGTGCTCGCCCGGCTCCCAGATGTCCAGCTCCGGCTTGAACAGGCACAGCGACATCGGCAGGCCGTAGCCGGAGATCGACTTGGAGACCGTGACGATGTCCGGGGTGATCCCCGCCTCCTCGAAGGAGAAGAACGGGCCGGTACGGCCGCAGCCCATCTGGATGTCGTCGACGATCAGCAGCATGTCCTGCCGCTCGCACAGCTCCTTCAGCGCGCGCAGCCACTCGGGCCGGGCCACGTTGATGCCGCCCTCGCCCTGCACGGTCTCCACGATCACCGCGGCCGGCTTGTTCAGGCCGGAGCCCTGGTCCTCCAGCAGCCGCTCGAACCAGAGGAAGTCCGGCACGGTGCCGTCGAAGTAGTTGTCGAACGGCATCGGGGTGCCGTGCACCAGCGGGACGCCGGCGCCGGCCCGCTTGAAGGCGTTGCCGGTGACCGCGAGCGAGCCCAGCGACATGCCGTGGAAGGCGTTGGTGAAGGACACGATCGCCTCGCGCCCCTTCACCTTCCGGGCCAGCTTCAGCGCGGACTCCACCGCGTTGGTGCCCGTCGGGCCCGGGAACATGACCTTGTACGGCAGGTCACGCGGCCGGAGCACCAGGTCCTGGAAGGTCTGCAGGAAGGTCCGCTTGGCCGTGGTCGACATGTCCAGGCCGTGGGTCACCCCGTCGCGGTCCAGATAGTCGATCAGCGCCCGTTTCAGCACCGGGTTGTTGTGGCCGTAGTTGAGTGAGCCGGCCCCGGCGAAGAAGTCGAGGTAGGCATGGCCGTCCTCGTCGTACATCCTGCTGCCCCGCGCCTGGTCGAACACGACGGGCCAGCCGCGGCAGTAGCTGCGGACCTCGGACTCCACGGTCTCGAAGACGCTCAGGTCGGGCTGGGTGATGGTCACGGTGATTCGCTCCTCGGGGGACGTCAGTGCGCCGGGACGTGGGTCAGCGGGCCTATGCGGTACAGCACTTCGGGGTCGTGCGGGCCGTCCGGGAACAGCTCCTCCGGAAACAGCACCTCGCGGGTCAGCCCGGCGCCGTGGCGCTCGGCGAACGAGGTGAACAGCCGCTCGGAGGCGGTGTTGCCGGGGGTGATGGTCGTCTCCACATCCGTGACGCCCTGCTCGGCGGCCAGCCGCGCGGTCAGCCCGTCCAGCAGCGCGGCGGCGATGCCCTTGCCGCGCTGGGAGCCGTCCACGGCCACCTGCCAGACGAGCAGCGTGTGCGGGCGGTCGGGGCGGACGTACCCGGTGACGAACCCGACCGGCTCGCCGTCCGCGCCCCGGGCCACCGCCGAGGTGCCGGCGAAGTCACGGCACCACAGCAGATAGCTGTACGAGGAGTTCAGGTCGAGCGTTTTCGAGTCCTTGGCGAGACGCCAGAGTGCGGCGCCGTCGGTCACCGCGGGTCTGTCGATGAGCAGGTCGGCGGATGCGGAAGTCATGCGGCCTGAATTTAGCGAGGTGAATTGCGAAATGCACGACGGGGATCTCGGGAGGGTCTGGACCTCTCGGTGTTATGCCGGGTTTGACCTAGGGTAAACCCGGACAAAAAGCTCCCCGTGTGGAGTGTGTCACAGGACGGAAACCTGTGGAAAACCGAAGTTGTTTAGCTCTGCAAAAACCGGGCAGGATAAAAAGGCTGAGCCTGATCGACTGAATTCACGGGGAATTTACGTCATATGGATAAGTGGCTGGAACGGTGGCCGGAAAAGAAAACGGCCCGCGCGAAATCGCGCGGGCCGCTGGTGCGTGCCGGGGGTCAGAGCAGGAACTCGTCCACCGCGGCCGCGGCCGCCTCCGGGTCCACCGTCAGCCCCTGTCCGGCCAGGGCCGTACCCAGCGCCGCCAGCGCGCGGCGCACCACCTGCGGCGTGGCGTCGGGCCCGTAGTGGTTCACCCGGATCATCTCCTTGGCCAGCGCCCCGCCACCGGCGGCCAGCGGCAACCCCGGGTCGCTCTCGAGTGCCCGCGCCACCAGCTCCGAGGCCACCGTGCCCGCCGGCACCCGCAGCGTGGTCGCCACCGGCGCCGCGTCCCGCTCCTCACGCACATAAGGCTGGAGGCCGCCGCCCAGGGCGATCGCCCCCGCCCGCGTGGCCCGCGCGAGGTCGCGGTGCCGGGCCATCACCGTGTCCAGGCCATCCGCCTCGATCCGCTCGACACAGGCGTCCAGCGCCAGCATCTCCAACTGGGCCGGGGCGTGCGGCAGCGCTTTGCGGCCGCCGTCGATCCAGCGCTCCTTCCAGTCCAGCAGGGAGAGGTAGGAGCGGCGCGGCGCGTCCGGGTTGGCGGCCATCCGCTCCCAGGCCCGCTCGCTCACCGAGATCGCGGACACCCCGGCCGGGCCGCCCATCGCCTTCTGGGCGCCGATCACGCACAGGTCCACGCCCCACGCGTCCGGCAGCACCGGCTCGGCGCCGACCGAGGCGACCGCGTCCAGGTAGAAGAGGGCGCCCTGCTCCCGTACCGCCTCGCCGATCTCCGCGACCGGGTTGGTGTTGCCGGTGGCCGCCTCGGCGTGCACCAGGGAGACGAAGTCGATCTCCGGGTGCTCGGCGAACGCCGCCCGGACCTGGTCCGCGGTGACCGCCGAGTCGAACGGCACGGCGAGGTCGTGCACGGTCGCGCCGGAGTCGCGCAGCCAGTCGCCGAAGGTCTGGCCGTAGGGGCCGGTGATCACGTTCAGCGCGACGGTGCCCGGACCGGCGGCCGCGCGGATCGCGCCTTCCAGCGGCAGCAGCGCCTCGCCCTGGGTGATCAGCACGTCCTGCCGGGTGTCCAGCAGCCGGGCCACCCGGTCCTCGATGGCGGCGAACCGCGCGGCGGTCAGCGGGGGCAGGTCGAGGAGGGGATGGGTCACGGCGGGTGCCTTCTTCGCTCACGAGGTCCACGGAGGCCGGCCCTGGGAGGCCGACGGTGACGAGGGTAACTGGCGGCCTCCGTGCCGTTTTGACCGGCGACATCTTAGGCTGGACGGCCGCGAAGCCATCAGTTTGATTTGAGAGGCCCAAACCTCTCCTTATAATCGGAACCCACAGTTCCCCCGATCGGGAGATTCCCCCCATGAAGACCCTCCTTCAGCGCCGGCCCCGTGTGCTGGCAGCCATCACCGCGGCGGCCGCGATCGCGCTCGTCGCCGGCTGCTCCTCCTCGGGCGGCGGGGGTGGGAAGACCACCGTCAAGGGGGTCCACCTCGCCAACGCCGGAGCGCTGACCGTCTGCACCCACCTGCCCTACCCGCCGTTCCAGTCGGTGATCGACGGCAAGGTGCAGGGCTTCGACGTCTCCCTGATCGACCTGGTCGCCAAGGACCTGGGCGTGAAGCAGAAGATCGTGGACACGCCGTTCGAGAACTTCAAGACCGGCGCATTCCTCAACTCCGGCCAGTGCGACCTGGCCGCGGCCGGTATGACGATCACCGACGAGCGCAAGAAGAACGTCGACTTCTCCGACCCGTACTTCGAGGCCACGCAGGCCGTCCTGGTCAACAAGAAGAGCGGCATCAAGTCGCTTTCGGACCTCAAGGGCAAGAAGCTCGGCGCGCAGGCGCAGACCACCGGTGAGGACCTCGCCAAGAGCAAGGGCCTCGACCCGGTCTCCTTCCACTCCTCCGACGCGGTCCTCAACGGCCTGCGCACCGGCCAGGTCCAGGCCGTGGTCATCGACTACCCGGTGGTCCAGGGCTGGCTGAAGGACAAGGCCAACGCCTCCGCCTTCCAGGTGGTGGACAACATCAACACCGGCGAGCAGTACGGCTTCACGGTGAAGAAGGGCAACACCGCCCTGCGCGACGCCGTCAACAAGGCGCTGGCCCGCGCCAAGTCCGACGGCGAGTACAAGAAGATCTACGAGAAGTGGATCGGCCCGTACGACCCGTCCGCCGCCTCCCCCTCCGCGAGCTCCTGACCCGATGGCCGACACGGACACCCGCATCCAGCCCCGCAAGAAGGGCCTGACCCGCAGGCAGCGGCGCAGGCTCTCGCGCGGCGCGCAGTACCTCGTCTTCGTCGCCGCCGTCCTCGCCTTCGCGTTCTCCGCGGACTGGGGACGGCTGAAGAACCAGTTCGCGCAACTGCCCATCGCCGAGCAGATGTTCCCGGACATCATCACGCTGGCGCTGAAGAACACCGTGCTCTACACGCTGTCCGGCTTTGTCGTCGGACTCGTGCTGGGCGTGGTCATCGCCCTGATGCGGCTGTCCTCCGTGGGGCCGTACCGCTGGGTCGCCGGCGTCTACATCGAGATCTTCCGGGGCCTGCCCGCCCTGCTGATCTTCATCTTCGTCGGCGTCGGCGTTCCGCTGGCCTTCCCGGACGTGCAGTACCCGGGCGGCACCTACGGCAAGGTGGCGGTCGCCCTCGGCCTGGTCTCGGCCGCGTACATGGCCGAGACGATCCGGGCGGGCATCCAGGCGGTGCCCAAGGGGCAGATGGAGGCGGCGCGTTCGCTGGGCTTCTCACCCGCGCGGGCCATGATCTCGATCATCATCCCGCAGGCGTTCCGCATCATCCTGCCCCCGCTCACCAACGAACTCGTCCTGCTCTTCAAGGACTCCTCGCTGGTGCTGTTCCTCGGTGTCACGCTGGAGGAGCGCGAGCTGTCCAAGTTCGGCAACGACCTGGCCAGCACCACCGCCAACTCCACCCCCATCCTGGTGGCCGGCCTGTGCTATCTGCTGGTCACCATCCCGCTCGGCTTCGTCGTACGGCGGATGGAGTCCAAGTCCCAGGAGGCGATCCGGTGAGCAGTCCCGAGATCCGCGTCGAGGGGCTGCACAAGTCCTTCGGCGACAACCACGTCCTGCGCGGAATCGACCTGGAGATCGGCCAGGGCGAGGTGGTCTGCGTCATCGGGCCGTCCGGCTCCGGCAAGTCCACCCTGCTGCGCTGCGTGAACCTGCTGGAGGAACCCCAGCAGGGCACCATCGTGGTCGGCGGCACCGAGCTGACCGACCCGGACGTGGACATCGACGCCGTACGCCGTCGCATCGGCATGGTGTTCCAGCAGTTCAACCTCTTCCCGCACCTCGATGTCACCGAGAACCTCACGCTGCCCCAGCGCCGGGTGCTCGGGCGGGACAAGGCGGCGGCGGAGAAGGTCGCGGCGGAGAACCTGGCCCGGGTCGGGCTCGCCGACAAGGCGCGCGCCTACCCGTCCTCGCTCTCCGGCGGCCAGCAGCAGCGGGTGGCCATCGCCCGCTCGCTCGCCATGGGCCCCGAGGTGATGCTCTTCGACGAGCCGACCTCCGCGCTCGACCCCGAGCTGGTCGGTGACGTGCTCGCGGTGATGCGGGGGCTCGCCGAGGAGGGCATGACCATGATGGTCGTCACCCACGAGATGACCTTCGCCCGCGAGGTCGCGGACCGGGTCGTCTTCATGGACGGCGGCGTCATCGTCGAGCAGGGCACCCCCGAGGAGGTCATCGGGAACCCGCAGAACGAGCGGACCCGCCACTTCCTCTCCCGCGTCCTGGACCCGGCGATGGCCGACGTCGAGGACGCACCGGGCAAGACGGCGGAGTAACCGGGGCTTCAGTGCGCGGGGCCCGCTCACTAAGGTGCGGTGCATGAGCGATCAGGCGGTGCTGCACGTGAAGGGGCGGGTCCTGGCCGGGCCCGACGACGTCCGCGACGAGCTGTGGGTGGTCGGCGGCCGCATCACCTACGACCGCCCCGCCGGCGCCGGTGACGTCCGGACCGTCGAGGGCTGGGCGCTGCCCGGCCTGGTCGACGCCCACTGCCATGTCGGCCTCGGCGCGGAGGGCCCGGTCGACGCGGACACCGCCGAGAAGCAGGCTCTCACCGACCGCGAGGCCGGCGCCCTGCTGATCCGGGACGCCGGTTCGCCCTCCGACACCCGCTGGGTCGACGACCGCGACGACCTCCCGAAGATCATCCGTGCCGGACGGCACATCGCCCGTACCCGCCGCTACATCCGGGGCTACGCCCACGAGATCGAGCCCGCCGATCTGGTCGCCTACGTCGGCCGGGAGGCGCGGCGCGGGGACGGCTGGGTCAAGCTGGTCGGCGACTGGATCGACCGGGGCGTCGGTGATCTCGCGCCCTGCTGGCCGCGTGAGGCGGTGGCGGCGGGGATCGCGGAGGCGCACCGGCTGGGCGCGCGGGTCACCGCGCACTGCTTCGCGGAGAGTTCGCTGCGGGACCTGGTGGAGTCCGGCATCGACTGCGTCGAGCACGCCACCGGCCTCACCCCCGAGCTGATCCCGCTGTTCGCGGAGCGCGGCGTCGCCATCGTGCCGACCCTGGTCAACATCGCCACCTTCCCCGACCTCGCTGCGGGCGGCGACGACAAGTACCCCCGCTGGTCGGCACATATGCGACGCCTCCATGAGCGGCGCTACGACACGGTGCGCGACGCCTATGACGCGGGCATCCCGGTCTACGTCGGCACCGACGCGGGCGGCTCGCTGCCGCACGGGCTGGTCGCCGCCGAGGTGGCGGAACTGGTCACCGCCGGCATCCCGCCCGTCGAGGCGCTGGCCGCCACCAGTTGGGCCGCCCGCGCCTGGCTGGGCCGCCCCGGTCTGGAGGAGGGCGCCCCGGCCGACCTGGTGGTCTACGAGTCCGACCCGCGCGCCGACGTAGGGGTACTCGCGGCGCCGCGCCGGGTGGTGCTCAACGGGCTGGTCGTGCAGTAGGCGGGACGAACGGGCGTGCCCGTTTAATCGAATGCGGGGGCGGAAACCCCACGATGGAGTGAAGTAACCCAGGATCGCTGACCGTTCACCCACAGTGCGTAATGGTTGTCGTGTCCCGAGCACGTCCCACCTGGGGGTCCCACCGCCTTGAACAGCGACAACTTCCGCATGCCCGCACGCCGTCTCGCCACCGCGGCGACGGCCACCGCGCTCGCCGCCGCGCCCCTGCTCCTCGGCGCGAGCCCGGCGCACGCCACCGGCGACCACGGACACGCCTCCGCCGCCGTGCTGCGCGCCGGTCTCGACGTGTCCCTGCTCCACCACACCGCCGACGTCCCGCTCACCCTCAGCCTGAACGAGGTGACGGCACCGGGCGACGCCGACCGCACCGCGCTCGCGGCCCGGCTCGACGGCGTGAACCAGGGCCGCCCCTTCTCCGTGCTGCGCGCCGACGTCGCCTCGGCCAGAGCCACCGCCACCGACGAGCGCGCCGAGGGCTCGGTCCGGCTGACCGACGCCCGGCTGCACGTACCCGGTCTGCCGCTGCTCTCCCTGATCGAGGTCGGCACGGTCACCGCCCGCGCCACCTGCGCGGCCGGGGAGGAGCCCGAGGCCGAGGCGAACGTCCTCGGCGCCGTCACCGTGCTCGGCAGGCGCACCACCCTCACCGCGGGCGGCCCCGCCGAGGTACGGGTCCCCGGCGTGGGCGAGGTCCGTCTCGACCTGGCCGAACACCGGACCACCTCCAGCACGGCGGCGGCCACCGCGCTCCGGCTCAAGGTCTCCGTGGACCCGCTGCGGCTGAACGTGGCCGAGGTGACGGGCACGGTGACGCTGGCCGAGGCGAGCTGTGAGACACCGGCGGGGGAGGGGGCGGCTCCCAGTGAGGCCCCCGAGTCGGCCGAGCCCGCCGCGCCCGAGCAGGAGGAGTCCGGTGAGGCGCCCGCGCCCCGGGTCGAACCCCAGGGCACCCAGAGCAACCTCGCCGAAACCGGCGGCAGTTCGGCCACCCCGTACATCGCGGGCGGCGCGCTGGCCCTGCTCCTGGTGGGCGGGGGAGCGGTGACGGTCGCCCGCAGGCGCCGGGGTTGACGGGAGGGGCCCGGAACGGGTCTCACCGCCGGGCCAGCGCCAGCAGGCTCAGGCCGAACATCAGCACACCCAGCGGGAGATGGACCGACGGCACGTGGGCGATGCCGAGCACGACCTGGACCGAGGCGAGCGCGAGGAAGCCCGAGGCGTGCCAGACGGGCCGGGTGGAGCCGCCGCCCGGCTTCCACGCCAGCACCGCCGCGAGCACGTACAGCATCGACGCCCCGTACATCACACGGGCGCCGATGCCGTGCAGCGTCTCTCCGTAGGACGTGGTGAGCAACAGCCCTGCGGAGATCGCCTGGAGGAAGATGGTCAGTGTCTGGAGGGCTATGGCGATGCGGAGGAACGAGGAGCCGTCGCGCCGCGCTTCCGTCGTGGTCGTCACCTGAGTGGCCATGTCACGGTCCCCTTTTCCGCCCGTCGGGCAGCAGCTCGATAAGGTCTCACCGGTCCGACGACGCGGGCCTGCGAAAGGTAAGGCGAGGGGGGCGGCCGGAGACATGGGGACTGTGGAGGACAGGGTCGAGCGGCGCCAACTGCTGAACGTGGCCTACCGGTTGCTCGGCTCGGTGACCGAGGCCGAGGACGCCGTACAGGACGCGTACGCGCGCTGGTACGGGCTGCCGGACGGGCGGCGGGCGGAGATCCTGTCGCCCGGCGCCTGGCTGACCACGGTGACCGGCCGGATCTGCCTGGACCTGCTCGGCTCGGCGCGGGCCCGCCGGGAGCGTTACGTCGGCGCCTGGCTGCCCGAGCCGCTGCCCGACCGCGCCGAGTGGGACGGTACGGGCGACGCCGACCCCGCCGATCTGATCGTGCGGGACGAGTCGGTGGCGATGGCGTTCCTGGTCGTCCTGGAGTCGATGACACCGGCCGAGCGGGTGGCGTTCGTGCTGCACGACGTCTTCCGGTACCCGTTCGCGGAGATCGCGCAGGTGCTGGGGCGGACCCCGGCGGCCTGCAAGCAGTTGGCGGCCTCCGCGCGGCGGCGGGTGAGTGCCGCGCGGGCTCCGGCGCCGGTGCGGGCCGACGTGGTGCGGCGGGTGAAGGAGGCGTGGGAGAACAAGGACATCGCCGCCCTCGTCGGCCTCCTCGACCCGGCCGCCGTGATGACCGCCGACGGCGGCGGCATGGTCGGCACCGTCCTGCGCCCGGTCGAGGGCGGCCCGCGCATCGCCCAGTACATGGCCGCCATCGCGGACCGGGCGCCCGGCCTCGAACTCCTGGAGCGCTCGGTCAACGGCCTGCCCGGCCTGGTGGCCCGCCGCGACGGCGCCGTGGTCACCGTCGCCGCCTTCGACATCGACGACGACCGCGTCACCCGGATCTGGGTGGTCCGCAACCCGGAGAAACTGCGGCCGTGGCCGGCGGGACCTCAGCCCTCCTGAGTCAACGCCGCGCCCAGCGCCTCGACGAACCCCGCCATCGTCGTCCGGTCCCGGACCGCCACGCGGAGCCAGTCGGGGCCGAGTCCGGGGAAGGTGTCGCCCCGGCGGACCGCGTAGCCCAGCTCGCGCAGGCGATGCCGTACGCGCTGTGCGTCCGGCAGCTCCAGGAGGACGAAGGGGGCCTCCGCAGGGCCGGTCACCTTGAGGCCGTGCGGGGTCAACCCGGCCAGGCCGGTGAGGAGATGGGTGCGGTCGGCGGCCGTGCGGTGGGCCGCGTGGGCCGCCTCGGCGAGGGCGCGGGGGGCCACGCAGGCCCGGGTCGCGGCCAGGGCCGGGGTGGACACCGGCCACAGGGGCTGGGCGCGTTCCAGGGCGGTGACCGTCTCCGGGGGCGCGAGGACGTAGCCGACCCGGAGCCCGGCCAGGCCCCAGGTCTTGGTCAGACTGCGCAGCACCACCAGGCCGGGCACGTCCGTCCGCCCGGCCAGCGCCTCCCGCTCACCCGGCACCGCGTCCATGAACGCCTCGTCGACCACCAACGTGCGGCCAGGGCGGGCCAGTCGGGTGAGCACCCCGGCCGGGTGGAGCACCGAGGTGGGGTTGGTCGGGTTGCCGACGATCACCAGGTCGGCGTCCTCGGGCACCAGTGCCGGGTCCAGCCGGAAGCCGTCCCGCGCGCTCAGCAGCACCCGCTCCACCGTGTGCCCCGCGTCCCGCAGCGCCGCCTCCGGCTCGGTGAACTGCGGATGCACCACCACCGGCCGCCGCACCTGAAGCGCGCGGGCCAGCAGCACGAACGCCTCCGCCGCGCCCGCCGTCAGCAGCACCCGCTCCACCGGCAGCCCGTGCCGCTGAGCCACCGCCGCCCGCGCGGCCCGCCCGTCCGGGTAGGCCGCGAGACCGGTCAGCGAGGCCGCGATCTCCTCGCGCAGCCAGCGCGGGGGCGTGTCCGCGCGGACGTTGACGGCGAGGTCCACCAGGTCCGCCCCGGCGTCGCGGACCTCGGCGTCCCCGTGGTGGCGCAGATCGGGCCCGGCGTCAGTGCGCATGGCTGTGGGTGTGGCCGCCGTGGTGGTGGCCGTGTCCGTGGTCATGGCCGTCGTCGTCCGGGTGGAAGTGCGGCTGTTGCGGCTGGCCCACCTTGTCCTCGAAGCCCGGCAGCGCGATCCGGTACACACAGGAGTCGCAGTTCATGCGCAGATCACCGGCGACGGCCTCGGCGTACCGCTCCATCACCAGGTCCAGCAGCTCCGGCTCGGGCCCGATCACGTCCGCCGAGCGCACCTCCACCTCCGGGTGCGCGGCCGCCCACTCCTCGGTCTGCCGCCGCACCCGCTCCGGGAGGATGCCGGTGAACAGGAAGTACGGCAGCACGACGACCCGCCGCGCCCCCAGCCGGGCGACCCGGTCCAGGCCGCTCGGCACGTCCGGCGCCGCCAGCGACACGAACGCCGTCTCCACCCCCGCGTATCCGCGCCCCTCCCACAGCAGCCGGGCCGCCTTGCACACCTCGGCGTTGGCGTCCGGGTCGGTGGAGCCGCGCCCGACCAGCAGGACGGTCACGTCCTCCCGGGCGGTGCCGGCGAGGGCCTCGTCCAGCCGGCGTTCCAGCACGCTCAGCAGGGCGGGGTGCGGGCCGAGGGGGCGCCCGTAGGTGTAGGTGACGCCCGGATGGCGCTCCTTCTCGCGGGCCAGCGCCGCCGGTATGTCGCCCTTGGCGTGCCCGGCGGACACCAGCATCAGCGGCACGGCGGCGAAGCGGCGTACGCCCCGCTCCACCAGCTCGGTGACGGCCTCGCCCAGCGGGGGCGGCGACAGCTCGATGAAGCCGCCCGCGACGGGCAGTTCGGGGTGGCGGCGGCCCAGCTCCTTCACGAAGTCGCGGAACGCCTCGGCCCCGGCCTCGTCACGGGTGCCGTGTCCGGCGATGAGCAGGGCGGGCGGCTGGGTGGTCACGGTTTCTCCTCGGGGTGAGTCGGGTGGTACAGCAGGGCGTTGAGCGCGGCGGCGGCGACCGCCGAGCCGCCCTTCTCGGACACGTTGCTCACGGCGGGCAGCCCGCTCGCGCGCAGCGCCTCCTTGGACTCGGCGGCGCCCACGAAGCCGACCGGCAGCCCGATGACGAGCGCCGGGTCGGCGTCCAGGGTGAGCAGCTCCTCCAGCGCGGTCGGCGCGCAGCCGATCACCCACAGCGCGCCGGGGCCGACCTGCTCGTACGCGAGCCGCACGGCGTGCGCCGAACGGGTCAGCCCCGGACCGGACGTGGCCTCCCGCAGCCGGCAGACGGTGTCGCGGCGGGTGATCCCGGCCGCGACCATCTCCACGTCCACGACGACCGGCGCCCCGGCGTGCAGCGCGGCGTGCCCGCGCCGGAGGTCGGCCTCGGCCGTGACGAGGTCGGTGGCGTAGTCGAGGTCGGCGGCGGAGTGGATGACCCGCTCCACCACCGCACGGGTCAGCGGCGGGAAGCCGGAGGTGTCCAGGCGGGCGCGCAGCCGCCGGAACGACTCCTGCTCGATGGGGTGGACGACACGGTTCACCGGGCTCCCTCCGGGGCGTGCTGCCAGCGGTAGCCGCGCGGGGTCACCATGCGCCCGGCGATGTTCCGGGTGGCGGTGTTGCCGACGGTGACCACCGTCATCATGTCGACGGTCGCCGGGTCGAGTTCGGCGAGCGTGGTCAGCCGTGCGGACTCGTCCGGCCGGGAGGCGTTGCGCACCACGCCGACCGGCGTCCCCGCCTCCCGGTGGCCGGCGAGGACGGCGAGGGCCTTGGGGAGCTGCCAGTCCCGGCCACGCGAGCGGGGGTTGTAGAAGGTCACCACGATGTCCGCCTCGGCGGCCGCGCGGACCCGGCGCTCGATGACCTCCCACGGGGTGTGCAGGTCGGAGAGGCTGATCGACACATGGTCGTGGCCCAGCGGCGCGCCCAGCACCGCCCCGGCCGCGAGCGCGGCCGTGACACCGGGTACGCCGACCACGTCGATGTCGTCGGACGCCTCCGCGAGGGCGGGGGAGGCCATGGCGTACACACCCGCGTCCCCGCTGCCGATCAGCGCCACCGCGTGCCCCTTACGGGCCTCCGCGACCGCCGTACGGGCCCGCTCCTCCTCCGCGCCGAGCCCCGACTCCAGCACCCGGGTGCCGGGCCGGATCAGGTCGCGGATCTGGTCGACGTACTGGTCCAGGCCCACCAGCACCGAGGCGCGCCGCAGTTCGGCGGCCGCGCGCGGGGTGAGCAGGTCGCGGGCGCCGGGCCCGAGCCCGACCACCGCGAGCCGCCCCCGGCCGGGGCGCCGTACGACAGCGCAGGTCGCCATCGCGGGCGTCGCGGCCGACTTCCGCTTGGGTACGAGGAGTTCACCGCCGTTCCGCAGCGCCGCGGCCTCCGCCACCGACGGGGTGCCGACCGCCGCGAGGGGTGCGTCGGAGGGGTTCGGCACGGCCACGGCGGCCAGTTCGTCCGCCGGGTACGTCACCAGGGGCACGCCCAGCCGCTCGGCGGCGGCCACGATGCCCGGCTCCTCCGACTTGGCGTCCACGGTGGCGAGTTCGGCCACCGAACGCACCGAGAGCCCCGCCCCGCGCAACGCCTCCTCGATCAGCCCGAGCACCTCCTCGACCGGCGCACCCTTGGAGGCGCCGACCCCGACGACCAGCGACGGCGGCCTCAACAGCACCTCGTACGAGTCCGGTTGGACATCGCGGTCGGTCAACCGCACCGTGTACGCGCCCTGTTCGGCGAACGGCACCGGCGGCAACGGCCAGGTCGACTCGGCCTCCAGCGTGACCGGTTCCCCGTCCAGCAGCGCCCGCGACACCGCCGCGACCGCCCCCTCCACCGGCAGGCCCAGGGTGTCCAGGCCGGCCAGGCCCACCGCGTCCGTGGCCGTCGTCACCACCGGCTCGGCACCCAGCAACTCGCCCACTTCCCGCGCGAGTTCATTGGCGCCGCCGCCGTGCCCGCCCACCAGGGAAACCGCGAACCGGCCGCCCTCGTCCACGCACACCACACCCGGATCGGCCGCCTTGTCCCCGAGCAGCGGGGCCAGCAGCCGGACCGTGGCGCCGGTGGCCAGGAAGCACACCAGCCGGTCGCACTCCGCGAACGCCGCCCGTACGGCCTCCCCGGCCGGGCCCTCGTACACCCGCGTACGGTCCGGCCAGGCCGCGGCCAGCCGGTCGCGGGCCGCCGCCCCCGCCGCGGTGGCGGAAATCAGGCCGATCACTGGACTCCTCCTTCACTCCGTGCCGGGAGGCGGTCGCCCCACAGCAGGAAAACGGGGTTGCCGGCCGCCAGCCGGGTCACGTCACCCGGCAGCGGCGCCAGCCGCGAGGACTGCAACAGCACGCCCTCACAGCCGAACCCGGCCCCTGTCAGCGCCTCGCGCACCGGGCCGACCCGGTCCAGCGCGGCCACGGCCACCACGACCGTCCGCCGCGCCCGCTCGGCGCAGACGCCGACCACGGCGGGCAGATCACGGCCGCCACCGCCCACGAACACCGCGTCGGGCTCGTCAAGACCGGCCAGCGCCTCCGGGGCGGTGCCGTGCACCACCCTCACGTCGACGCCATGGGCGCGGGCGTTGGCCCGTACCCGGCCGGCGCCGTCCTCGGTCTTCTCCACGGCGGTCACGGCCGCGCCGAGCCGCGCGCACTCCACGGCCACCGAGCCCGACCCCGCGCCCACGTCCCACACCAGGTCGCCCAGGCGCGGGCCGAGCCGGGCGAGCGCCAGCGCCCGCACCTCGAACTTGGTGATCATCGAATCCCGGTGCGCGAACTCGCTCTCCGCCAGCGCCCACCGCGCGGGCCCGGCACCCGGACCGGCGACCGTGCGCGGACCGTCCTCGTCACGCGTCTCGTCCAGGCACAGCACCACGCTCACCGCCGGACCCCAGTCCCGCGCGGCGGCCTCGGCGGGCGTCACCCGCTCCACCCGCTCCCGCTGCGGATCACCGAGCGCGCTCACCACGACCAGCACCCGGCCCGTACCGTCCAGCCGGGCACCCAGCTCGGCCGGACCCGAGCCCGGACCGGTCAGCACCGCGACCTTCGGGCGCGCCCGGCACACGTTCACCGCGGTCCGCAGGTCCCGGCCGTGCGCGCTCACCACGACCGCGTCGTCCCAGGTCAGCCCCAGCCGGGCGAAGGCGCCCGCCACCGAGGACACTCCCGGCCGCACATCGAGCAGCCCGGCCCCGAAGCGTTCCGCCAGCACGCGCACGATGCCGAAGAACCCCGGATCGCCCGAGGCCAGCACCACCACCGGCCGCTCCTCGGTCACGTACTTCTCGATCGCGTCCAGGGCGGGCGCCAGCGGGCCGAGCGCCACGCGTGCCGCGCCCTCGGGCACCGGCGCCGCGTCCAGGTGACGCTGCCCGCCGACCACCAGCTCCGCCCCGGCGAGCGCGTCCGGCGGGACCGGGGTGCCCGTCCCCGCGCCGACGACCGTGATCAACTGCTCGCCCCCCGCTCACGCAGCGCCCGCCGCGCCTCCGGGTCGGCCTTGCGGAAGCCGTGGAAGTGGCCGGGGTGGTACAGGTGCGAGCGGGTGCCGTGCGCGTCCAGCGCCGCGCCGACCAGGAACAGGGTGTGCTTCCACAGCCGGTGCTCCTTGACGGTCTCCTCCAGAGTGCCGATCGTGCACCGCACCACCAGCTCCTCCGGCCAGGTCACCTGATGGGCGACCACGACCGGGGTGGACGTCGGGTAGCCGCCCTCCAGCAGCTCCCGCACCAACTGGCCGCTGCGCGCCGCCGACAGGAACACCGCCATCGTGGTGCCGTGCCGGGCGAACTCGCGCACCTCCTCACCGGGCGGCATCGGCGTCTTGCCGCCGCCGAGGCGGGTCAGGATCACCGACTGTGCCACCTCCGGGATGGTCAGCTCCCGCCCCGCCAGCGCGGCCACCGCCGAGAACGAGGACACGCCCGGCACGATCTCCGTGGCGATCCCGACCTCCGCGCACCGGTCCATCTGCTCCTGCGTGCCGCCCCACAGCGAGGGGTCCCCGGAGTGCACCCGCGCGACCTTCAGACCCTCCGCGTGGGCCCGCCGGTACACGGCCACCACGTCCTCCAGGGAGAGAGTGGCCGAGTCCAGGATCTCCGCGTCCGCGCGGGCGTGCTCCAGCACCTCGGCGCGGACCAGGCTGGCCGCCCAGATCACCACGTCCGCCTCAGCGATCGCGCGGGCCGCGCGGAACGTCAGCAGATCGGCGGCACCGGGCCCGGCACCGACGAACGTCACCTTGCCGGCGGGGGCATCGGCCATGGGAAGGGTCCTCTCCTACGGGAAGCCCGGACGCGTGGTCGTGGTCCGGGACAACGGGAACTGGGGTGAATGTCAGGGTCTGGTGAGGTTTGCGGGACGCAGGATGTGCGCACAGGGCCCCGCATCGGATAGCAAGGGCTTATGGCGGTCCTTGTCGCGCTCGGCGCGTTCCTGATGACGCTGGCCGGCGGCTGGACGGCACAGCGCGTGACCGACCGTCGCCACCTGGTCCTGGGCCTGGCCGGCGGCCTCATGCTGGGCGTGGTCGGCTTCGACCTGCTGCCCGAGGCGCTGGAGGCGGCCGGCCACAAGGTGTTCGGCGTACCCGCGGCGCTCGTGCTGTTCGTCGCCGGATTCCTGCTGGCCCACCTGGTGGAACGTCTCCTCGCCGGCCGTCAGGCCGCGCACGGCGCCGGCGAGCACACCCACCGGGCGCCCGAGGTCGGCCTCACGGCGGCCGCCGCGATGGTCGGGCACAGCTTCATGGACGGCGTCGCCATCGGCGCCGCCTTCCAGATCGGCGGCGGCATGGGCCTGTCCGTCGCCCTCGCCGTGATCGCGCACGACTTCGCCGACGGCTTCAACACCTTCACCATCACCAGCCTGTACGGCAACGCCCGCCGCCGGGCCGTCGCCATGCTGGTCGCCGACGCCTGCGCGCCGATGCTGGGCGCGGTGTCCACGATGTTCGTGCACATCCCGGAACCGCTGCTCGGCGGCTACCTCGGCCTCTTCGGTGGCGCGCTGCTCTACCTCGCCGCCGCCGAGATCCTCCCCGAGGCCCACCACGACCACCCGGCCCGCTCCACCGTGCTCTGCACCGTCGCGGGCGCCGCCTTCATCTGGCTGGTGGTCGGCCTCTCCGGCGGCTGACCCCCTCACAGCTTCCCGCCCCGGCCGCCCTCGCGCCGGGGCGGCGCTATGAGCGTCGACAGGTACGGCAGCGCGTCGCCGTCCAACTCGGCGGCGGGCCGTACCGACTCCTCCGGCAGGCCCAGGGCCGAACCCCACACCGCGTCCTCCAGCCGGCCGGCCTCCCGCAGTGCCTTCGCCACCTCGGCCGCGCGCCGCCCGAACTTGTACGCCACCACGGTCCCCGGCCCCGCCAGTGCCTCCTTCAGCGCCGCCGCGCCCGCCGTCACCGGGACCAGCGTCAGCGGTTCGGTGCCCTCGGTCAGCACCGCACCCGACCTGGCCGCGAGATCCTGCATCGCGGTGATGCCGGGCACGGTCTCGACGACCAGTTCCGGCACCAGCTCCTGGAGCGTCTGCGCGAGGTAGGTGAAGGTGGAGTACACGTTGGGATCGCCGATGGTCGCGAACGCCACGTACGGGTGCTCCCGCAGCAGCTCCGCGACCCGCGCGCCCGCCGCGTCCCACGCGGCCTCGCGGCGCGCACGGTCCGTCCGCTCGTTCAGCGCGAACACCACCCGGACGATCTTCTGCCCGGACACGTGGTGCAGCACCGTCGCCTCCGCACGGCCCCGCTCCATGGTGTCCATCACCGGTACGACCACCACATCGGCGGCCCGTAGCGCGTTGACCCCCTTCACGGTCACCAGCTCCGGGTCCCCGGGACCCACTCCGACCCCGACCAGCCTGCTGCTCATGAAGTCCGGCACCTCTCCGTGAATCTCCGGGCCACCCCGGGCTCCGACGCCCAGTGCGTATGCAGATAACTCGCGTGCACGCCCTGCTGCACGAACCCCTCCACCCGCCGAGCGGGCGCGACGACGCCCCACGCGGGCGCGTCCCCAGCCCCCGGCTCGATCACGGTCCGATGAAACTCATGCCCCCGCATCCGAGTCCCGGCCACCGCCAACACGCTGTCCGCGACGGCCACGGCATCCCGATACCCGAGCGTCAACCGCTCGCCCATCCGCGCGGACGCGTCCAGCACCCCGCACATGGGGGTCCCGTCGAGTTCCCGGCACAGATAGAGCAACCCCGCACACTCGGCGGCAACGGGCGCCCCGCCGAGGGCCAGCTCCGCGATCTCCTTGCGCAGCGACTCGTTGGCCCCCAGCTCACTCGCGTAGACCTCCGGGAACCCCCCACCGATGACGAGCCCCCGAGTCCCCTCGGGCAGCCGCTCGTCCCGCAGCGGGTCGAACGTGACGACCTCCGCCCCGGCGGCATCGAGCAACTCGGCGTGCTCGGCGTAGGAGAAGGTGAATGCGGGCCCGCCGGCGACGGCTACGAGGGGACGCTCACTTGCGGAGGGGCCCTCGGTGCCGGTGACGACAGGGCGCTCGCTTGCAGCGGCCCCGCCGGCGGCGGTGTGCACGGCACGCTCACTCGCAGCGACGGCGCCGACGGAGCGGTCACGCAGGGCAGATCCGCGCTCCGTCTCCCCGCCCGACCGACCCGACCCCACGTCCCGCTTCTCGACCGACCGAGACGGGTGTTCGTGGGTGGGCGAAGACAGGGCCTCAGCCGGAGACCACCCCGCACCCGGCAAGGCACCCGCGCTCCGGGCCAGCGCCATCAGCGCATCCAGGTCGCACCCGGCGGAAACCCGCGCCGCCATGGCCGCGACCGCGGACACCGCGGCGGCACCCCGCTCAGCCACCGGCACCAACCCCAGATGCCGAGACGGCGTAGCCACCTGCTCGGCCCGCCGCAGCGCGCCCAGCACGGGCACCCCCGCCTCGTCCAGAGCCTCCCGCAGCAGAACCTCATGCCGCTCCGACCCCACCTTGTTGAGGATCACGCCCCCGATCCGCACCCCCGCGTCCCAGGAGGCGAACCCGTGCACCAGCGCCGCCACCGACCGCGACTGCGACGACGCGTCCACGACCAGCACCACCGGCGCCCGCAGCAACTTGGAGACCTGCGCCGTGGACGCCAGCTCCCCCTGCCCCGCGGCCCCGTCGTACAGCCCCATCACACCCTCGACCACGGCGAGATCACACCCCCGCGCCCCATGGGCGAACAGCGGAGCGACCAGCTCGGGCCCGCACAGATACGCGTCGAGATTCCGCCCCACCCGCCCCGTCGCGAGCGCGTGATACCCGGGATCGATGTAGTCCGGCCCCACCTTGTGCGGAGACACGGCAAGCCCCCGCGCGGCGAACGCGGCCATCAGCCCCGTGGCGACGGTGGTCTTCCCGCTGCCCGACGAGGGCGCGGCGATGACCAGCCGGGGTACGGACATCACCACTCGATGCCCCTCTGCCCCTTCTGCCCGGCGTCCATCGGATGCTTCACCTTGGACATGTCGGTCACCAGGTCCGCGAACTCCACCAAGGCGGCGGGCGCGTTACGCCCCGTGATCACCACGTGCTGATTGCCCGGCCGGGCCCGCAGCACCTCGACGACCTCCTCCGTGTCCACCCACCCCCAGTGCATCGGGTAGGCGAACTCGTCCAGCACGTACAGCCGGTACGTCTCGGCGGCCAGGTCCCGCTTGACCTGCGCCCACCCCTCCCGAGCCTTCTCCTCGTTGTCGAGCTGGGCGTCCCGCTGCACCCAGGACCACCCCTCGCCCATCTTGTGCCAGTCGACCGACCCGCCCTCGCCGGAGGCACCCAGCACCCGCAGCGCGTTCTCCTCGCCGACCTTCCACTTCGCCGACTTGACGAACTGGAACACCCCGATCGGCCACCCCTGGTTCCAGGCCCGCAGCGCCAGCCCGAACGCGGCCGTCGACTTGCCCTTCCCGATCCCCGTGTGCACGACCACCAGCGGACGATTGCGCCGCTGCCGCGTCGTCAACCCGTCGTCCGGCACCACACTCGGCTGCCCCTGCGGCACTACGCGGCCCTCCTCGAAGTCGTCCCCCGCACATCCCTGACCAGCCCGGCGATCGCGTCCGCCCGCAGCTCCTCCAGCGTCACCGCCGTACCCCCCAGCTCCTCCGCGAGCCGCCCCGCGAGCCCCAGCCGCACCGGCCCCGACTCGCAGTCCACGACCACCGAGGCCACCGACTCCGCGCCGAACAGCCGCGCCGCACGCCCCGCCAGCGCCACCGGCTCCGGACCACCGGTCGCCCGTCCGTCCGTCACCACCACCAGCAGCGCCCGCCGCGACGGGTCCCGCAGCCGCTCCACCCGCAGCACGTCGTGCGCCTTCAGCAGCCCCGCCGCCAGCGGCGTACGGCCGCCCGTCGGCAGCGACTCCAGCCGGGCCGCCGCCGCGTCCACCGACGAGGTCGGCGGCAGCGCCACCTCGGCGGCCGTACCCCGGAAGGTCACCAGACCGACCTTGTCCCGCCGCTGGTAGGCGTCCAGCAGCAGCGACAGCACGGCACCCTTCACCGCGCTCATCCGCTGCCGCGCCGCCATCGAACCGGAGGCGTCCACCACGAACAGCACGAGGTTCCCCTCGCGCCCCTCCCGCGCCGCCTGCCGCAGATCGTCCCGGCGCAGCACCAGCCCCGGCCCCGAACGCCCCCGCGCCCGCTGGTGCGGCGCGGCCGCCCGCACGGTGGCCGCCAGATGCAGCTTGGTCAGCGCCCCGCGCGGCCGCAGCGCACCGGTGGTCCGCCCGCGCTCGGTCCGCGCCCGCGAACGCCGCCCGGCCGCGCCCGCCCCGACACCGGGCACGGTCAGCGCCTTGGTGCGGAACGGCTCCGCCGCCCGTGCCGGCGCCTGCTCACCCGCACCGCCGGCGGCCGGCTGCGGCTCGCCGTCCTCCCCGGCCTCGGGCTGCGCTCCGGCGTCCCCGCCCTGCGGACCCTCCTCGGGCGAGGGCTGCCCGCCGCCACCGGGCCCGTCCGGGCCGGGATCGGGATCGTCATCGTCCCCGGCCGACTCCTCCAGCGTCTGGTCGAGCTTGTCCTCGTCCAGCCCCGGCGCGTCGAAGGGGTTGCGCCGCCGCCGGTGCGGCAGCGCCAGCAATGCGGCCTGCCGCACGTCCTCGGCCAGCACATCGCTCCGCCCGTCCCATGCGGCCAGCGCGGTCGCGGTACGCGCCATCACGATGTCGGCCCGCATGCCGTCCACCTCGAACGCGGCACAGGTCGCCGCGATCTGCTTAAGCGCCCCGTCGCCCAGCCGCACCTTGGGGAGCAACTCCCGTGCCGCGACGATGCGCTGCCGTACGGCACGCTCCTCATCCGCCCAGCGCGCAGCGAACCCGGCCGGATCGTCGTCGTACGCCAGCCTGCGCCGCACGACCTCCACCCGCTGATCCGGCTCCCGCGAGGCGGCCACTTCGACCGTCAGCCCGAACCGGTCGAGCAACTGCGGCCGCAGCTCGCCCTCTTCGGGGTTCATCGTCCCGACGAGCAGGAACCGCGCGGCATGCCGTACGGAGACACCCTCGCGCTCGACGTACGAAGCGCCCATCGCGGCCGCGTCCAGCAGCACGTCCACCAAGTGGTCGTGCAGCAGGTTGACTTCGTCGACGTAGAGGATGCCCCGGTTGGCGGCGGCCAGCAGCCCCGGCTCGAAAGCCTTGACCCCCTCCGCGAGCGCCCGCTCGATGTCCAGTGCACCGACCAGCCGGTCCTCGGACGCGCCGACCGGCAGCTCGACCATGCG
Organism: Streptomyces sp. NBC_01171; assembly: GCF_045039805.1. Taxonomy (NCBI): domain Bacteria; kingdom Bacillati; phylum Actinomycetota; class Actinomycetes; order Kitasatosporales; family Streptomycetaceae; genus Streptomyces; species Streptomyces sp. NBC_01171. The sequence continues at coordinate 5,133,414 of NZ_CP108609.1, forward strand.
CGCGTCCCGCGCCTCGGCCGCCACCACGGTGTGCGGCCCGTCCGGGCAGGTCGGGTCCGGGGAGGCCGGGTCACAGGAGAACCGGCATCCGGCGACCACCTCGACCTCGGGCAGCAGCGCCGCCAGCGCGCGTACGGCGGTGCTCTTCGCGGTGCCCTTCTCGCCCCGCACGAGCACCCCGCCGATGTTCGGCGCGACGGCGTTGAGCAGCAGAGCCAGTTGCAGATCCTGCTGCCCGACCACCGCGGTGAACGGGAATCGCGTGCTCACTCGTCTCCCTCCAGCTCTCCCTCGAGTTCCAGATACGTCGCCCGGAGCCTTTCCAAGGTCTCCTGGTCCGGCTCCTCCCACAGCCCCCGGTCCGCCGCCTCCAGCAGGCGCTCGGTGATGCCGCGCAGGGCCCACGGGTTGGACTTCTTCATGAAGTCCTGGTTCTCCGGGTCGAAGACGTACTCGGCCGACAACTTCTCGTACATCCAGTCGTCCACCACGCCCGCCGTGGCGTCGTACCCGAAGAGGTAGTCCACGGTCGCCGCCATCTCGAAGGCACCCTTGTAGCCGTGCCTGCGCATCGCGGCCATCCAGCGCGGGTTGACCACGCGGGCGCGGAAGACACGGTGGGTCTCCTCGCCAAGGGTGCGGGTCTTGACCTGGTCGGGGACGGCCGAGTCACCCACGTACGCCTCGGGGCTGGTGCCGGTCAGGTGGCGGACCATGGCGACCATGCCGCCGTGGTACTGGAAGTAGTCGTCGGCGTCGACCAGGTCGTGCTCGCGGGTGTCGACGTTCTTCGCCGCCACCGCGATCCGCTTGAACGCCGTCTCCATGTCCCCCCGCGCCGCGCGCCCGTCCAGCCCGCGCCCGTAGGCGTAGCCGCCCCAGACCGCGTACACCTCGGCGAGGTCCGCGTCGGAGCGCCAGTTGCGGGCGTCGATCAGGGGGAGCAGGCCCGCGCCGTACGCGCCCGGCTTGGAGCCGAAGACGCGGGCCGTGGCGCGGCGGCGGTCGCCGTGTTCGGCGGTGTCCTCCTCGACATGGGCGCGGACGTAGTTGGACCCGGCCGGCTCGTCCAGCTCGGCCACCGCGCGCACCGCGTCGTCGATCAGCCCGACCACGTGCGGGAACGCGTCCCGGAAGAAGCCGGAGATGCGGACGGTGACGTCGATGCGCGGGCGCCCCAGCTCGGCCAGGGGCACGATCTCGAAGCCGGTGACCCGGCGCGAGGCGTCGTCCCACACCGGGCGGCAGCCCAGCAGCGCGAGGATCTCCGCGATGTCGTCGCCCTGGGTCCGCATGGCCGAGGTGCCCCACACGGTGAGGCCCACCGACTTGGGGTACTCCCCGGTGTCGGCCAGGTACCGCTGCACCAGCGAGTCCGCGAGCGACTGCCCGACCTCCCAACTCAGCCGGGAGGGGATCGCCTTGGGGTCGACGGAGTAGAAGTTGCGCCCGGTCGGCAGCACATTGACCAGGCCCCGCGTGGGCGACCCGGAGGGGCCCGCCGGGACGTAACCGCCGTCCAGCGCGTGGAGGATGTGCCCGATCTCGTCGGTGGTCCGGGCGAGCCGGGGCACGACCTCCGTGCAGGCGAACTCCAACACGGCCGTGGCGTCAGCCAGTTCGAAGCCGAGCACCTGGTCCAGCACCGCCGGTACGGCCGCCCGGTCCCAGTCCCGCGCCTCCATGCCCTCGGCGATGCCGCGGCACAGCTTCTCCAGCAGGTCGATCGCGTCGGCTCCGGTGCGCGCCGGGCCCTCGGCCAGGTCGGTCAGCTCCACCGGCACCTTCACCGGCGCGCCCGGCTCGGCCAGCAGCTCCTTCTCCACCAGCCCGAAATGCCGGGCCAGCGCGGCCCGCAGTCCCGGCAGGGCGTCGGCCTGGCCGCCCCACACCTGGGAGGCGCGCAGCACGGCGAGGACGAGGTTGACGCGGGGTTCGCCCTCCGGGCCGCCGCCCAGGATGTGCAGTCCGTCGCGGATCTGCACATCCTTGATCTCGCACAGGTAGCCGTCGATGTGCATGACGAACTCGTCGAAGTCGGCGTCCTCCGGCTGCTCGTCCACGTGCAGGTCGTGGTGCAGCTCGGCGGCCTTGACCAGCGTCCAGATCTGGGCACGCACGGCCGGGGCCTTGGCCGGGTCCAGGTCGGAGACGAGCGCGTACTCGTCCAGCAGTTGTTCCAGCTTGGCGAGGTCGCCGTAGGTGTCGGCGCGGGCCATCGGCGGCACCAGGTGGTCGACCACCGTGGCGTGCCCGCGCCGCTTGGCCTGGGTGCCCTCACCGGGGTCGTTGACGATGAACGGGTAGATCAGCGGGAGTTCACCGAGTACCGCGTCCGGGGCGCAGCCACGCGAGAGGCCGAGGCCCTTGCCGGGCAGCCACTCCATGGTGCCGTGCTTGCCCATGTGCACGACCGCGTCCGCGCCGAAACTGTTCTCCAGCCAGCGGTAGGCGGCCAGGTAGTGGTGCGAGGGCGCCATGTCGGGGTCGTGGTAGATGGCGATGGGGTTCTCGCCGAAGCCGCGCGGCGGCTGGATCATCACGACGACGTTCCCGAACCGCAGGGAGGCGAGCACGATGTCGTCGCCGTCCACGTACAGGTTCCCCGGCGGCTCGCCCCACGCCTCCAGCATGGCGTCGCGCAGCTCGGGGTCGAGGGTGTCGAACCAGGCCCGGTAGTCCGCGAGCGGCACCCGTGCGGGCGCGGCGGCGAGCTGCTCCTCGGTCAGCCACTCCACGTCGTGGCCGCCGGCCGCGATCAGCCGGTGGATCAACTCGTCGCCCTCGGAAGGGTGTTCGCTCACCCCGTATCCGGCATCCCGTAGCGCGTCCAGGACCCGGACCGCAGAGGCGGGGGTGTCCAGGCCGACGGCGTTGCCGACGCGGGAGTGCTTGGTCGGGTAGGCGGTGAAGACCAGCGCGATCCGCTTCTCGGCGTTCGGCTTGTGGCGCAGGGCCGCGTGCCGTACGGCGATGCCGGCGACCCGTGCCGCGCGTTCGGGGTCGGCGACGTAGACCGGGACCTCGTCGGGGCCGGGCTCCTTGAAGGAGAAGGGCACGGTGATCAGGCGGCCGTCGAACTCCGGGATGGCGACCTGCATCGCCGCGTCCATGGGGGAGAGGGCGGCGTCCGAGGCGTCCCACGCGGCTCGCGTGGAGGTGAGGCAGAGTCCTTGCAGCACCGGCACGTCGAGGTCCGCGAGGGCGCCGATGTCCCACGCCTCCTCGTCGCCGCCCGCCGAGGCGGCCGAGGCGTGCGCGCCGCCTGCCGCGAGCACGGTGGCGATCAGGGCGTCGGCCCGGCCCAGCAGCTCGTACAGCCCGGCGTCCGCGTCGCGCAGCGAACCGCAGTACACCGGAAGGGCGTTGGCGCCGTGCTCCTCGATGGCCGCGCAGAGCGTGTCCACGAAGGCGGTGTTGCCGCTGAGTTCGTGGGCCCGGTAGAAGAGCACGCCCACGGTCGGCCGGCCGGGCCGCTGTTCGTAGGCACCGTGCAGTCCGAACTCCGGCATCCGGTGCGGCTCTTCGAAGCCCTCGCCGGTCAGCAGGACGGTGTCGGAGAGGAACCGGGACAGCTCCAGCAGGTTCGCCGGGCCGCCCTCGACCAGATAGCGCAGCGCCTCCGCGACGACCCCGGCCGGGGCGGTCGACTCGGCCATCAGCTCGGCGTCCGGCACGCTCTCGCCGCCCAGCAGCACCGTCGGCACCCCGGACGTCTTCAGCGCGGCGAGTCCGTCCTCCCAGGCCCGCTTGCCGCCCAGCAGCCGGACGACCGCGAGGTCCGCGCCGTCGAGCAGGGCGGGCAGGTCGGCTCCTGCGTCGACGCGGGACGGGTTGCCGATCCGGTAGTCGGCGCCGCTGGCGCGGGCGGCCAGCAGGTCCGTGTCGGCGGTGGACAGCAACAACACTGTGCTCATGCGGGCGCTCCCGGTGGAATGAAGGGCAGTCCTGCGGGCGCGCCCGACTCGATGAGCCGCCAGAGCGCGTCCGTGTCCGCGTGGTGTTCGATGAGGTCGCCGAGCAGGTCGAGCTGCTCCTCGCGCAGCGCGGCGAACGAGGTGTCGGGGGCCGGGACGAAGCGGCGCCCGGAGGCGGCGGCGACTTCGCGAAGGAAGGCGCGCCGGAAGCCGTCCGACTCCAGCGAGCCGTGCCAGTGGGTGCCCCAGACCTGGCCGGTGCGGCAGCCGTCCAGGAAGGACGTGCCGCCCAGCACCTCGGCGATCCCGTGGTGGATCTCGTACCCCTCGACGGGCTCGCCGAGGGCTTCCCCGACGGGCCGGGCGAGGGTCTTCTCGGGGTGGAACCGCACCCGCACGGGGAGCAGTCCGAGCCCCGGCACGCTTCCGGCGCGCGACTCGACGTCGTCCTCGATGTGCTCACCGAGCACCTGGAAGCCGCCGCAGATCCCGAGTACCGGGCGTCCCTCGGCGGCCCGGCGCGCGAGCGCGTCCGCGAGACCCCGCTCGCGCAGCCATCGCAGCGCCCGTACGGTCCCGCGCGTGCCCGGCACCACCACGAGGTCGGCGTCGGCCAGTTCCTCGGGCCGGTCCACGAAGCGGACCACGACGCCGGGTTCGGCGGCGAGGGCGTCCACGTCCGTGAAGTTGGACATCAGCGGGACCGCGCACACGGCGACCCGCAGTACGTCCTCGCCGTGCGGGGGAGCGACGGCCGACTCCCGTACGGTCCCGCGCAGGGAGACCCTGAGGCCGTCCTCCTCGTCGATGCCGAGCCCGTGCCGGAACGGCAGCACGCCGTAGGTGTGCCGTCCGGTGAGGCCGCGCAGCATGTCCAGGCCCGGTTCCAGCAGCGTCACATCGCCGCGGAACTTGTTCACCAGGAACCCGGCGACCAGCGCCTGGTCCTCGGGGGAGAGCAGCGCGACGGTGCCGAAGAAGGAGGCGAAGACACCGCCCCGGTCGATGTCGCCGACGACGAGGACGGGCAGCCCCGCGCCGCGCGCGACGCCCATGTTGACGATGTCGGTGCGCCGCAGGTTGATCTCGGCGGGCGAGCCCGCACCCTCACAGATCACCGCGTCATACGTGCCCCGCAACTCGGCCAGGCACTCCAACACCGTTCCCAGCAAAGCCTGTTGACGCCCACCGTGGTAGCCGCGCGCGCTCAGCTCGCCCACCGGCTTCCCCAGCAGCACCACTTGGCTGCTGCGCTCGCCGCCGGGCTTGAGCAGCACGGGGTTCATCAGCGCGGTCGGCTCCACACGGCACGCCTGTGCCTGCATGGCCTGCGCCCGGCCGATCTCCGCGCCCTCACGGGTCACGAAGGAGTTGAGAGACATGTTCTGTCCCTTGAACGGCGCCACCTTGACGCCCTGCCGGACCAGCCACCGGCAGATCCCGGCCGTCACGACGCTCTTGCCGGCGTCGGAGGTCGTCCCCGCGACCAGCAGACCACCACTCACCTGCCCCGCCCCTTCCCGATGAGGCGCCCGGCGACGGTGACGCCGAGCGCGAGCAGACCGACCCGGCGGGAGAGCCGTACGGCCCGCCCGATGTCGGCGACCCGGACGGGCCGCCCGGTGCCGTTGAGTACGGGCCGGTGCTCGACGCGGCCGCCGTAGGAGAGGGTGCCGCCCAGCCGGACGCCGAGCGCGCCCGCGAACGAGGCTTCCACCGGGCCCGCGTTGGGGCTCGGATGCCGGTGCGCGTCCGCCCGCCAGGCCCGTACCGCCCCACGCGGGTCGTCCCCGGCGAGCACGGCGAGTACGGCGGTCAGCCGGGCGCCCGGCCAGCCGGCCACGTCGTCCAGCCGGGCGGAGGCCCAGCCGAAGCGGCGCAGCCGGGGCGACTTGTGCCCGACCATCGCGTCCAGCGTGTTCACGGCCCGGAAGCCCAGCAGCCCCGGCACCCCGGCCACCGCACCCCACACCAGGGCGCCCACCACGGCGTCGGAGGTGTTCTCCGCGACCGACTCCACGACGGCGCGCGCGATCGCGTCGGCGTCCAGCGCCTGCGGGTCGCGCCCGCACAGATGCGGCAGCCGGGCCCGCGCGGCCGCCAGGTCGCCGCGCTCCAGGGCGCGGCCGACGGCGCGCGCCTCGCGGGCGAGCGAAGTACCGCCCACGACGGCCCAGGTGGCGGCGGCGGTCAGCGCGGCGGAGGCGGCGGCAGAGGGGCGTACGGCGCGTGCGGCCACCACTCCTAGCGCGGTGGCGCCTCCGGCGCACACCAGGGTGTGCAGCGCGCCCCAGCCGCGGTGGTCGTGCCACAGCGCGCGCTCCACCCGCCCGGCGGCCCGCCCGAAGGCGGCGACGGGGTGCATGCGGTGGGGATCGCCCAGGAGGAGATCACCGAGGAGGCCGGCGGCGGCACCGTACGCGTACGAGCGATCGGCGCCCATCGGCTAGCTCGCCGTGGGCGTGCCGGTGTTCCTGGTGCGGGTTCTCGGGCGGCGGCCGGGCATCACGGTAGGTCCTCACTCAGGGTGTCCACGCCCTGGTTCGACGAGACCGGCGACGAGAGTTCCTGGCTCCCGGGGACTTCTCCCCGGTGACAGTGGCGGGACCGCGCCGGATTCGCACCGGCTTCCTCTGCTGTCGCCGTACATGGCCCGCGAAGTCCACCACGTGCCCGGAAGGACCGTCAACCTGCCTGTGACCTGCGGGAGAAGAGTGTGGGGAGCCCCACACCGGCACCGGTGGGAACAGCGGAAGGCCCCCGCGCGGCACATGCCGTGCGGGGGCCTCACCAGGTGCGGTGCTAGGCGACGATCAGATAGAAGCCGTAGGCCACCGCCGCCGCGCAGGCGGCGAAGCAGGCGTAGGCGCCGGTCACCGCGAGCGGGGCCGAGCCGCCGGTGGCCACCGCGCGCTCGCGGCGGGCCAGTCCGCTGACGCCGAGGGTGAACAGGCCCACCAGGGCCACCGTGACCACGAGGCTGACGCCGAAGACGGAGCCGAGGGCCGCCCAGTCGATCTTCATGGGGATGTTCCTCCAGTTGCCGGGTGGTCAGACCCGGGCCGACGGCGCGGTGGTGGCGGGAGCGGGCGCGGACTCGGCGGCGGCCGGGATGGTGGCCGTCAGGTCGTCCGCGACGATGCCGACGGGGGGCGGGGTGACCATGGCCATCGCGGTGGTCACCACACCGGCCGGCTCGACGTACTCCTCGGCGGTGACGTGGTTGTGGTCGATGACCTCGCGGCGGGAGATCTTCCAGATGGCGAAGCTGGAGCCGATCAGGAAGAGCGCGACCAGCCCGGTGCCCCAGCCGCCCAGGCCGGACACGGCCTCGGCGCCCGCGCCGACCAGCGCGGCGGCCGGCAGGGTCAGCGCCCAGGCGACGAACATGCGGCTCGCGGTGGACCAGCGGACCACCCCGCCCTTGCGGCCGAGGCCCGCGCCCATCACCGAGCCGGAGACGACGTGGGTGGTGGAGAGGGAGAAGCCGAGGTGCGAGGAGGCCAGGATCGCGGTCGCGGCGCTGGTCTGCGCGGCGAAGCCCTGACGGGGCTCCAGGTCGGTCAGGCCCTTGCCCATGGTGCGGATGATGCGCCAGCCGCCGATGTAGGTGCCGAGCGCGATGGCCAGGCCGGCGGAGAGGATCACCCAGGTGGGAGGGTTGGAGCCGGGGGAGAGGGCACCGCCCGCGATCAGCGCGAGGGTGATGATGCCCATGGTCTTCTGCGCGTCGTTGGTGCCGTGCGCCAGGGAGACCAGGCCGGCCGAGGCGATCTGGCCGGCGCGGTAGCCCTTGCGGGTCGCGGCGGTGTCGCCGTCCCGGCCGATGCCGTAGGAGAGGCGGGTGGCGAACATCGTGGCGAGGCCCGCCACGATGGGCGCGGCGACCGCCGGGAGCAGCACCTTGGTCACCAGCACCTCGCCGTGGACGGCGCCGAAGCCCGCCGAGGCGACGGTGGCACCGACGAGGCCGCCCATCAGGGCGTGCGAGGAGCTGGAGGGCAGGCCCACCAGCCAGGTCAGGAGGTTCCAGAGGATCGCGCCGGTCAGGGCCGCGAAGATGACCTCGGGACGGATGCCGGTCTCGTCGACGAGACCCTTGGAGATCGTGTTGGCGACCTCCACCGAGAGGAAAGCGCCCACCAGGTTGAGCGCGGCGGACATGGCCACCGCGACCTTGGGCTTGAGAGCGCCGGTCGAGATGGTGGTGGCCATCGCGTTGGCGGTGTCGTGGAAACCGTTCGTGAAATCGAACGCGAGCGCGGTTATCACCACTATCGCGAGGATCAGCGAGAAGCTTTCCATTTACCCAGGCAATCGTTCGAAGTCGTTGGCAGGATGAACGTAGGCAACCTGGGTGAACGGAAGGTGAACTGGGCCGGGCGCCTTGGTGCCGGAAGCGGCACCCCGGATTCCGGGCGCTTCCGGCGGCCCTGCGGGGCCCGTTCAGCGCCCGCGCGCGAAGGCCCGCAGCCGGCTAGACGAGCCGCCGAAGAGATCCTGGTCACCCGGCAGCCTGCCGTTGGTGCCGTGCTGCCAGAAGGTCCAGTACCGCCAGCCGCCGGGCAGTCTGCCGGGGCCCGAGGAGCCGTGGCTCGCGATCCACAGCGCGTGGTCGGCGGAGAAGGCGCGGCTGTTCCCGGTGCAGGCGGTCCACCAGTTGGCGGTGGTGTAGATGACCGGGCGGCGGCCGGTCTCCCGGCGCACCTCGTCGCTGAAGGACCTGATCCAGCGCACCATCCGCGTCCGGCTCAGCCCGTAGCACCTGTGGTGCTTGTCATACGGGTTGTACTCGATGTCCAGCGCGGGCGGCAGCGTCACCCCGTCCGCCTGCCAGTCGCCGCCGTGCCGGACGAGGTACGCGGCCTGCGCGGCGCCGGAGGAACGGTCCGGCAGGGCGAAGTGGTACGCGCCCCGGACCAGGCCGGCCCGGCGGGCGCCGTTGTACTGCCCGGCGAAGTAGGGGTTGCGGTAGGTCGTGGACTCGGTCGCCTTGATGTACGCGAACCGGGCGCCGTCGGCGCGGGCCGACCGCCAGTCGACGTGCTTCTGATGCGAGGAGACGTCGTGCCCCTTGGGCTGGGTCCTGCGCAGCTCGGGCTTCGCCGACTTCGCTGTCAGCGGGGCGTGGGCGGCGGTGAGGGCCCCGGTGAGGGTGAGGGCCGAGAGGGCCGCCGCGAGGACGCCCGCGCGGCGACGGGTTGATGAGCGGTCACGGGCCATGCGGTCCCCCGGCGAAACGTGGTCCAGCGGGCAAGAGGGATCAGTGAAAGCCGGTGGGTCGTCAGAAGTGTGACTATTTGTGGCGTTTCTGGACGGTTTCGCTCGTTCGGTGGCGTGTGGAGGGGGCCGAAGCGGGCACACGCCCGGCCGCCTCCTGGCAGGATCGCGGCATGGCGGAACAGCGGCGGGACGTGGACGGCGACGAGGCGCGGGCCTGGGACGAGCTGGTGGCCACCGCGCGGCGGACCGTCGCCGACGGGCTGGTCGTCGGCACCTCCGGCAACGTCTCCGTACGGGTGGGTGACACCGTGCTGGTCACCCCCTCGGGCGTGCCCTACGACCGGCTCACCCCGGCCGACATCACCGGCGTAGACCTCTCCGGCCGCCAGGTGCTCGGGTCCCTGGTGCCGACCAGCGAACTCCCCATGCACCTCGCGGTGTACCGCGCCACCGACGCCGGCGCGGTCGTCCACACCCACGCCGTGCACGCCACCGCCGTCTCCACCCTGGTCACCGAGCTGCCCGCGATCCACTACATGACCGGCGCCCTGGGCGGCCCCGTACGGGTCGCCCGCTACGCCCCCTACGGCACCCCCGAACTCGCCGCCCACGTGCTCCGGGCTCTCGAGGACCGCTCCGGCTGCCTGTTGCGCAACCACGGCACGCTCACCTACGGGGACACCCTGGACCGCGCCTACGACCGCACCGCCCAACTGGAGTGGATGTGCCGCGTCTGGCTCACGGCGTCCTCGGTACCGGGCCTGACCCCGTCGCTGCTGAGCGAGGCGGAGCTGGCGGAGGCGGGGGAGCGGCTGCGGGGGTACGGGCAGCGCTGAGCGTGGGGGCTCCACTGGCCGGGACCCGCCCGGCCCGTGACACTGGACGCGTGCGCAAAGTCCATGTAGTCGCCGCCGCGATCGGTGCCGTGCTGGCCGCGGGCGCCGCGTCCGTGGCCGTCGGAAGGCTGGCCAGCGGTGCCGCGCTGAAGCTGCCGCCCGGCCGCCCGCTGCCCACCGAACCCCGGCTCACCGTGCACGGTCTCGAGGGCGGCCGGATCACCCTCACTCGTGATCTCGCCTCCCGGCGCCCCGGCGTCTACGGCCTCGCGGGCAACGGTTCGCACGCCGTCGTCGGCCCGGTGCTGGAGGGGGCCGAGCAGAGCCCCGACACCGTCGTACGCCGCCTCGAACGCCTCACCCACGGCGCCTTCGCCCCCGGCGACCCCGCCTGGCTCACGCCCAACGCGTACGTGGGCGACCCCGGCTCCGCCCTCGGCCTGGAGTACGCCGACATCGACATCCCCGGCGAACTCGGCCCGCTCCCCGCCTGGTTCGTGCCCGGTCCCCGGGACACCTGGGTCATCGCCGTGCACGGGTTGGGCACCACCCGCGAGCAGACCCTCAACGTCATGGGGATGCTGCACGCCCTCGGACTGCCCGTCCTGGCCCTCGCCTACCGCGGCGACATCGGCGCCCCGCGCTCCCCGGACGGCCTGAGCCACCTCGGCGAGACCGAGTGGCGGGACGTGGACGCGGCGATCCGGTACGCCGTCCGCTACGGCGCCCGCCGGGTCGTCCTCCTCGGCTGGTCCACCGGCGCCACCATGGCCCTGCGCGCCGCCGAACGCTCCTCCGTACGGGACCACGTCGCCGGGCTGATCCTCGACTCGCCCGTCCTCGGCTGGGAGACCACCCTCCGCGCCCTGGCCCACGCCCGCCACGTCCCCGGCCCCCTCCTGCCCCTCGCGGTACGCGCCGCCCAGGGCCGGGTCGGCATGCGCACCGCCCGCCACGCCGTGGGCGTCGAACCCCTCAAGGTCCCCACCCTGATCATCCACGGCCCCGACGACAAGATCGCCCCCTGGGCCGACTCCCGCCGCCTCGCCGCCCGCCAGCCCGGCCTCATATCCCTCCACCCCGTCCCGGGCGCCCCCCACGCCGCCATGTGGAACACGGACCCCACCCCCTATGAAGACCTGCTCCGCCGCTTCCTGACCCCGTTGCTGTAGCGGCTCGGCCCGGCGGACCCCGGCCGGAACCCCTGGTTCTGGCCCTCTCTGTTGCCCCCTGTGACTTCCCGTTTGGGTTTTCGGACCGTCAACCGGAAGACTGCACCCGTGACGTCCCGTATCCCGCGCGACTCCAGGCTTCGACTCGTCCGACCGCGACCCCTGGCCGCCGCCCCCAGAGCTGTGAACCAGCGGCGCACGCGCCGCGCCGCGCCCCGGCCGCCCGAGGGGACGCCGGCCCCCGCCGAACTGGCGAGACTCGCCCGGACCGTCCTCGCCGGGGCGGTCCGGGTGGCCCGGTGGGCCGACCTCGCCCTGGGGCCCGGCAGCGACGCCGCCACCGCCGACGGCAAGGCCACCCTCTCCGACGCGACCGCCGAGCGCGCCGCAGCCGACCTCGGCCTCACCCCCGCGCAGATCCGCGCCGACTGGGACACCGCCCGCCTCTCCGGCCTGGTCGAGGTGCACGGCGACAGCGCCCGCCCCGGCTGGCGCCTGCGCGCCTGGGACCGGGACGACAGCGCCGTACTGCGCGGCTGGGTCGCCCTGTTCGACGCCTGGTCGCTGGCCTGCCCCGAACCGCACGGCCAGGAGCCGGCCACGGTCGCCGAGGTCGTCTCGGCCATGCCCCAGGTCCTCTCCTTCCTCCAGCTCTCCGCCGGCCCCGTCCCGGCGGAGCAGTTGCTCGACCTGCTCCAGCAGCGGGTCACCGAACTGCGCACCGAACGCTGCGAGGTCACCTACGCCCCCGGCGCCGTAGAGGCCCCCGTCCTCACCGCCCCCGCCCCGGACGTCCCCCTCGCCCCCCTCCTGGACTGGGCCGTGGAGGCGCTGGCGGCGGTCGGCGCGCTCACCCACGGCGACGGCCACGCCACCCTCACCCCCCTCGGAAGCTGGGCGGTCTGGGTCAAGCTGGAGCAGATCTGCGTCGCCGCGCAGAGCCCCGCCGGGAACATCGAGCAGTCCGCCGAGGACATGCTCCGCGGCTGCGCCCAGCTCCGCCCCAACGCCGCCCGCGCCGAATACCGCGCCTGGCTCGCCGCCCGCACGGTCGGCGGAGCCGTCGGCCAGCTCCTGGACGCCGCCCGGGGCGACGACGCCCTGCTGCGCGGCCTCGCCTTCGAGGCGCTCCGCGTGGTCGGCGCCCCCGCCGAGCACGAGGTGCGCGCCGTCGTCGCGGAACCCGCGCTGCGCCCGTACGCCCTGCTGTGGCTCGCCGAGTACGACGGCGTCGACCCGGAGGACGCCCACGAGGTCCTCACCCGCGAGGAAGCCACCTGGCTGTGGGTCGACACCGCCGCGGCCGTCGCCGACCACGGCGAGACCGACATGCTCGTCCGGCACCTGGAGGCGGCGGTGCAGCCCACCGTCCCCGCCCTGCTGGAGGAGGTCCGGGCCGTCGGCCACCCCCGCACCGTGCAGGTCCTGGTCGCGCTGGCCGCCGCCCACCCCGACCCCGCCCTCGCCAAGGCCGTGCGCCGGGCCGCCTTCCAGGTGCACACCGGAGGCTGAGCAGGGCCCGCCGGACGCCCCCGCCGCTCAGGAGGTCAGCGCGGGGGCGTACGTGCCGAAGCTCCAGACGTTGCCCTCGGCGTCCCGCGCCGTGTAGTCCCGCGAGCCGTAGTCCTGGTCCGTCGGGGGCATCAGGATCTCCACGCCGTGCTCCACCGCACGGCGGTGATGGGCGTCCACGTCGGCCGCGTCGTCCAGGACCACGTACACCCCCGCCGGGCCCGCGCCGCTCATCGCCTCGTCGAAGACACCGCCGCGTCCCTTGGACCCCAGCATCACCGCGCCGTTCCCCTGGGTCAGCTCGGCGTGCAGGACCGTGCCGTCCTCCGACTCGTACACCGCCAGCTCGGTGAAGCCCAGCGCCCGGGTGAGCTGCGCGATCGCCGCCCGCGCGTCCGCGTACAACAGCGTGGGGTACACGCTCGGGCGCCCACTGGTGTCCGCCATGCCGATCACTCCCTCGTGAACGGATCTGTCCCGCTTCGTCCCCTCAGTCTGGCAGCCACCACTGACAACGCCTCAGCCGAACGTGTTGCACCGGTCCGGATCGCCCGTCCGGTACCCCTGGTCGAACCACTGCTGGCGCTGCAGCGAGGACCCGTGCGTCCAGGTCTCCGGGGTGACCTTCCCCTGGAACTCCTGCTGGATACGGTCGTCGCCCACGGCCGCCGCCGCGTTCAGCCCGTCCTTGATGTCCGCCGGGGTCAGGCTGGTGATCAGCGGCCGCCCCGTCGACTCGTCCGGCGTCGTCGTCGCGTGGTGCGCCCACACCCCGGCGTAGCAGTCCGCCTGGAGCTCGACCCGGACCGAGCTGCTGTTCTCGCCGGTCGTCCCGTCCTGGGTCCGGCCCAGCGTGCCCATCAGGTCCTGCACATGGTGGCCGTACTCGTGCGCGATGACGTACGCCTGGGCGAACGGACCCCCGCTCGCCCCGAACTTCGTGCGCAGCTCGTCGAAGAAGCCCAGGTCCAGGTAGACCCGCTGGTCACCGGGGCAGTAGAAGGGTCCGACGGCCGCCGTCGCCGCCCCGCAGGCCGTACGGATCTGCCCGCTGAAGAAGTACGTCTGTGCCGGGGTGTACCGCTTCCCCTGCTGCCGGAACTCCCCCGACCAGTAGTCCTGCACGCTGTTGACCACCGCGACCGCCCGGCAGTCCTCGCGGGTGTTCGCGTCCCGGCCGGTACGGCAGGACTGCTGGACCTCGCTCACCGAGGAGGGCTGGGACGCGGCCTCGTCGCCGCCCGAGGAGAGCCCGAGCTGGTCCGGGCCGACGCCCAGGAACAGCGCCAGCAGCAGTCCGACCAGCCCGACGACGCCGCCGCCGATCGTGGCCCGGCCGCCCGGCACCCGGCTCCCGCGTACGTCCCGCACCTCGGAGGTGTCCAGATTCGCGTCGTCGTCGAACTGCACAGCCCGTCACCTTCTGTCAGCGTCCATCGGCTTTGGTGAGCTTCGGGCCGACCCGTCACACCCGTCGCCCGCAGCTCACGCGGCATGTCTACCCGAGAAGTCCCCGCACCCCGCCACCCGAGGCAGGAAAAGGGCTTGCCCGCCCCCGTTAGACTGGCCCCATGGCCATTCTCCTCGCGCATTAGACGGCGGGAACGCCCTCGACAGCCGCCCATCCGTCAACCACGTACGCCCAGGAGTATGTCCGTGATCTCCGCCTCCGGTATCGAGCTGCGCGCCGGTGCGCGCGTCCTCATCGAGAACGCCACCTTCCGCGTCGCCAAGGGTGACCGCATCGGCCTCGTCGGCCGCAACGGCGCGGGCAAGACCACCCTCACCAAGTGCCTGGCCGGTGACGGCATCCCGGCCGCCGGCACCATCACCCGCTCCGGCGAGGTCGGCTACCTCCCGCAGGACCCCCGCACCGGCGACCTCGACGTCCTCGGCCGCGACCGCATCCTCTCCGCCCGCGGCCTCGACGTGCTGATCCGCAAGATGCGCGAGAACGAGCAGCGCATCGCCAACGGCTCCGGCGCCACCCGCGAGAAGGCCCTGCGCCAGTACGAGCGCCAGGAGACCGAGTTCCTCACCAAGGGCGGGTACTCCGCCGAGGCCGAGGCCGCGACCATCGCCGCCGCGCTCAACCTGCCCGACCGGGCGCTCGGCCAGCCGCTGCACACTCTCTCCGGTGGTCAGCGCCGCCGTATCGAGCTGGCCCGCATCCTGTTCTCGGACGCCGACACCCTGCTGCTCGACGAGCCGACCAACCACCTCGACGCCGACTCGATCGTCTGGCTGCGGGACTACCTCAAGACCTACCGCGGCGGCTTCATCGTGATCTCCCACGACGTCGACCTGGTCGAGACGGTGGTCAACAAGGTGTTCTACCTGGACGCCAACCGCGCCCAGATCGACGTCTACAACATGGGCTGGAAGCTCTACCAGCAGCAGCGCGAGGCCGACGAGAAGCGCCGCAAGCGCGAGCGGCAGAACGCGGAGAAGAAGGCCGCCGCGCTGAACTCGCAGGCCGACAAGATGCGCGCCAAGGCCACCAAGACGGTGGCCGCGCAGAACATGGCCAAGCGCGCCGACAAGCTGCTCGCCGGCCTGGAGGCGGTCCGCCAGTCCGACAAGGTCGCCAAGCTCCGCTTCCCGGAGCCCGCGCCCTGCGGCAAGACCCCGCTGATGGCCGAGGGCCTGTCGAAGTCGTACGGCTCGCTGGAGATCTTCACCGACGTCGACCTGGCCATCGACAAGGGCTCGCGCGTCGTCATCCTCGGCCTCAACGGCGCCGGCAAGACCACCCTGCTGCGCCTGCTCGGCGGGGCCGAGCAGCCCGACACCGGCGAGGTCGTCCCCGGCCACGGACTCAAGCTCGGCTATTACGCCCAGGAGCACGAGACCCTGGACCCCGAGCGCACGGTCCTGGAGAACATGCGCTCGGCCGCCCCGGACCTGGACCTGGTCGAGGTCCGCAAGACACTCGGCTCGTTCCTGTTCTCCGGCGACGACGTCGACAAGCCGGCCGGGGTGCTCTCCGGCGGCGAGAAGACCCGCCTGGCGCTCGCCACCCTGGTCGTCTCCTCGGCCAACGTGCTGCTGCTGGACGAGCCCACCAACAACCTCGACCCCGCCAGCCGCGAGGAGATCCTCAGCGCGCTGCGCACCTACAAGGGCGCGGTCGTCCTGGTCACCCACGACGAGGGCGCCGTCGAGGCGCTCCAGCCGGAGCGGATCATCCTGCTCCCGGACGGCGTGGAGGACCTGTGGGGCTCCGGTTACGCCGATCTGGTCGCCCTCGCCTGACCCCGTAGGGCCCTCCTGCGGCCCGGTGATCCACCCCGACCCGATCATTCGGCCCAGCGGTGATCCACCATCTGAGTGAGATCTCCTCATACCGAGGTGTGTCCTACACGGATTTTCCGGCCGGTCCCCCCGTACCCGAGCGGTACCGGGGGACCGGCCGTCTCACGTCTCTGACCTGGGACTTCCCGATTTCACCCGTTCGGCGGTACGCGCGCGCCGCTTCGGAATCCCCGATTCCGTATGTGCGGACCCGCTCCTGTCGTCACAACCTCGTCTCACGGACCTTGCCGAATGGGTGGCCAACCCGACGAGAAGGGGTGATCATGAGAAGACCAGAGCGCACTTCCCATGAGGAGGACCGGGTGGCCGAGACTCTGAAGAAGGGCAGCCGGGTTACCGGCGCCGCGCGCGACAAGCTCGCGGCAGACCTGAAGAAAAAGTACGACTCCGGTGCGAGCATCCGGGCGCTGGCCGAGGAGACCGGTCGCTCGTATGGCTTTGTGCACCGGATGCTCAGCGAGTCGGGCGTCACGCTCCGTGGGCGTGGCGGTGCGACGCGGGGCAAGAAGGCCGCGTCGTCCTGACTCCGGGCGGCCCATCGGCTTCGACGGTGGCCACCCGGTCGGTCCTCTGATCGTCCGGGTGGTTACTGTGCAGTCACTTCGCGGTGCCGTACGGCTCCGCGCGATGACCGCACCCACCGGAGGCGCCCCATGGCTTCGCCCGACCAGGACCTCGTTCCTGTACTCGACAAGGACGGCGTACGGCTCACCGTCGACGACGCGCTCGCCACGGTGACCCTGACCAACCCGGCCAAGCGCAACGCGCAGAGCCCCGCTCTGTGGCGGGCGCTGGCCGAGGCGGGCCGGGCGCTGCCGGGCTCCGTCCGGGTGGTCGTGCTGCGTGGCGAGGGCAAGTCCTTCTCCGCCGGGCTGGACCGCCAGATGTTCACCCCGGAGGGGATCGAGGGCGAGCCGACCTTCATCGATCTCGCGCGCCGTGACGACGCCGGGGTCGACTCCGCCATCGCCGCCTTCCAGGAGGCGTTCACCTGGTGGCGGCGCAACGACATCGTGTCCATCGCCGCCGTGCAGGGACACGCCATCGGCGCCGGCTTCCAGTTGGCCCTCGCCTGTGACCTGCGCGTCGTCGCCGACGACGTGCAGTTCGCCATGCGCGAGACCAGCCTCGGCCTGGTCCCCGACCTCACTGGCACCCACCCGCTGGTCGGCCTCGTCGGCTACGCCCGCGCGCTGGAGATCTGTGTGACCGGGCGCTTCGTGCACGCCGAGGAGGCCGTCGTCTCGGGCCTCGCCAGCGTCGCCGTGCCCGCCGCCGAACTCGACGGCGCCGCAGCCGACCTGGCCTCCGCCGTGCTGGCCGCGCCGCGCGACGCCGTGGTGGAGACCAAGGCGCTGCTGCGCGGTGCCGTCGGCCGTTCCTTCGACGAACAGGTCGTCGCCGAGCGGGCCGCCCAGGCCCGCCGTCTGCGGGACCTCGCCGGCATCGGGGACTGAGCCCGGCCCGCTCTCACTCCACGCCGGTCACCAGGACCGCCACCGTCGGGCGGTCCTCCATCGTCTCCCGCACCGCCGCGCGCACCCGCTGGGCCACCTCGGTGGCCCGGTGTTCGGAGTCCGTGGCCAGTTCCACGTACACGTGCCGGTGCGGGAGCGCCGCGTCCGACTCGCGCCGCTCGACCCGGACCGCGTGGCCCCGGTCGCCGAAGGCGGCCGTCAGCCGGGTCACCCCGGCCACCGTGAGCACGGCCGCGGCCACCAGCGCCTCGTCCGCGTCGGTGGTCCGCTCGGCGTCCGGCGGCCGCTGCTCGCGGGCCGCCGGGGCCGGTTCGGCGGCCGGTTCCAGCAGGTCCGTCACCCGCAGGTCCACCTCCGTCACCGTGAGCCCCAGCCGTTCGGCCGCCGCCGTCAGGACCGTCCGCAGTCGCTCCGCCGTCACCGGCAGCGGCCGGTCGCCGGTCGCCGCGAAGTCCGCCGTCACCCGAAGGGGCCCCGGCCACAGCGCGCTCGGCGGGGCCGGCACGACCGGCTCGCGCACGTCCTGCGAATCGGCCAGACCGATCCGCAGCGTGCCCAGCCGCGCACCGGGCACCCCGGTCGCCGCCGCCTCGCCCAGCACCGAAGCGGCCGCCCGCTCCGTCATCCACGCGCCGTCCCGGCTGCCGCCGAGCGGCAGCAGTCTGCCGGGCGCCAGTCGCTGTCGTACCGCCTGTGTCCAGTCCGCCGTCATTCCTCCAGCCTGCCCTCTCCACGGCGCGCAACGGCGCAGGCGTGCTTACGGTGGTCGGAGAACGACGACCGAAAAGGGGAGCAGTGGCGATGAGCGAGATGGCAACCCACGGCGGCGAGAACGAGCCGCAGACCTCCGCCCGCAGGCAGAACCGGCCCGGCGGCGGCGACCCCGCGACCAGAGGCCGCACCACGATCGCGGACGGGGTCGTCGAGAAGATCGCCGGAATGGCGGCACGGGACGCGGTCGGTGTGTACGCCATGGGCAGCGGGATCTCCCGCACCATCGGTGCCATGCGCGACCGGGTGCCCGGCGGCACCAAGGCCGTGACCCGAGGGGTGAAGGCCGAGGTCGGCGAGGTGCAGACCGCGCTCGACCTGGAGATCGTCGTGGAGTTCGGCTTCCCGATCGGCGAGGTGTCCCGCGCGGTACGGGAGAACGTGATCGCCGCCGTGGAGCGCATGACCAGCCTCGAGGTCGTCGAGGTCAACATCGCGGTCAGCGACGTCCACCTCCCCGACGACGAGGAGGACCAGGAGCCGGAGCAGCCTCGTATCCAGTGAGCCGCGGGGTACTCGGACCAAGAGGCCGGACCGGCTGACATCACTCGGTCGGACGAGCCGACTCGCTTGAAGGAGCGCTGCAGAGATGAGCATGGCAGCAGTCGGCATGATCGCCGGAATGGCGCTGGGCTTCGCCGGGTTCTACGGCGGGTTCGGAGCTTTCGTGCTGGTGGCGGCCCTGGGGGCCGTCGGATTCTTCGCCGGTCGTTTCGTGGACGGCGATCTGGAACTCGGTGACTTCTTCCGCCGCCGCGACGACCGCACCCGTGACGACCGGTTCCGCTCCGGCGGCGACCGGCGCGACTGGCGCCGGTGACCGCGATGAGCACGGACACCGGCGCGGCGGCGCCGGCTGTCCCGGACCGCACCCAGCCGGGCGAGCGCGGGTTCACCCGGATCGCGGACCGGGTCGTCGCCAAGATCGCCGCGCGGGCCGCGCGCGAGGCGATCGCCCCGCTGCCCCGGAACGCCAAGGCCCCGCACACCACGGTCAACGTCCGTCCCCGGGCGCGCGGTACGGGCCCGGTGGAGGACAGCCCCCTCGGCACGGCCCGTGTGCGAGTCGTCCTGGAACTCGAGTACCCCGGTGACATCGGCGCCCGCTGCGCCGCCGTGCGCCGCCGGGTCACCGAACGGCTGGGCACGCTGGCGAACATGGAGGTGCCGGAGGTGGTCGTCGAGGTGGAGCGGCTGCGGCTGCCCGGTGAGCACCAGGGGAGGACGGTATGAGCGAGCCGCCGCAGGAGGCCACCAGGCCGATGCCCGTGGTCGACACCGAGAAGCACCGTCCGCCGTCCGACGGGGAACCCGCCCTCTCCCCGGACGCCAAGGGCAGCGGCCGCTTCTGGTCGGCCCGCCGCGTCCCGTCCGCGATCATCGCCCTGCTCACCCTGGGCGGCGCCGGCCTGCTGCTGTACGACGTCGTCGCCGTCCGCGCCGGGTACCCGGCGATGTACTGGCGCCGCGAACTCGCCCGCCAACTGGCCGAACGGCACCTCGACGAGATCCCGGTGCTCGCGGGCGCCGCCTTCCTCACCGCCGTCGGCCTCTGGCTGATCCTCCTCGCGATCACCCCCGGCCTGCGCAATCTGCTGCCCATGCTCCGCCCCCGCCACGACGTACGCGCCGCGCTCACCCGCGACGCCGCGGCCCAGGTGCTGCGCGACCGGGCCGTCACGGTCTCCGGGGTTCGGGAGGCGCGGGTACGGATGCGCCGCCGCCGGGCCGACGTGCGGGTGATCTCGCACTTCCGCGACCCGGCCGAGGTCCGCGGCGATCTGGACGAGGCCCTGGCCGGCGCCGTGACCGACCTCGGCATGACCCGGCGGCCCAAGCTGTCGGTACGGCTCCGGGGACCCGGAAAGAAGGGATGAGGGGCATGCGTTCAGGAGTCGTCAACCGGGTCCTGCTGGCGCTCGCCGGACTGGTGCTGTTCGTGCTCGGCGGGTCCGTGCTGGCCGTCGGCCTCGGCGCGCCGTCGCCGTCCTGGTGGCCGCACTCAGGCCGGCGCGACGTGCTGCTCAGCCGGGCCGAGCGGACCGCCTGGCGGGACCAGGACTGGTGGTGGCCCGCGCTGATCGCGCTGCTGGCCGTTCTGCTGCTGATCGGGCTGTGGTGGCTGGTGTCGGTGCTGCGCAGGCGCAGCCTGTCCGAGATCCTGATCGACACCGGCGACGGCAAGGGCGCGCTGGTGCGCGGCGGAGCGCTGCGGTCCGCGCTCGCGGACGACGCGGCCCGCCGGCCGGGCGTGGCCGGGGCCGACACCCATCTGGCCGGCGGCCGTACGTCCCCCAGGCTGCGCGCCGGGCTCCGGCTGGAACCCGACGCGTCCCCGGCCGCCACCCTGGCCGACTTCAGCGCCCGCCCGCTGACCGCCGCCCGCGACTCGGCGGGGCTGGAGTCGCTGCCCACCGAGGTGCGGCTCAAGAGGGTCAGGCACAAGGCGGACCGGGTGAGCTGACGGTCCGCCCCCGAAGCAGTCAGAACCCGTGCCGCATGCCCCCGTCGACCGGCAGCATGACGCCCGTCAGATAGGACGCGGCCGGGGACAGCAGGAACGCGGCCACCCGCCCGAACTCCTCCGGCGTGCCGTAGCGGCGCAAGGGGATACGGGACTCGTTGGCCGCCCTGGTGGCGGCCGGGTCGGCGGACATGCCGTCCAGCTCGCGCACCCGGTCGGTGTCGATGCGGGCCGGGAGCAGACCGACGACGCGGATGCCGCGCGGGCCCAGCTCGTCGGAGAGGGACTTGGCGAACCCGGCGAGGCCCGGCCGCAGCCCGTTGGAGATGGTCAGCCCCGCGATCGGCTCGTGCACCGAGCCCGACAGCACGAAGGCGATGACCCCGCCCGGCTCCAGCTCGGCCGCCGCCGCGCGGGCCAGGCGCACCGCGCCGAGGAACACCGACTCGAACGCGTCCCGCCACTGCTCGTCGCTGTTGTCCGCGACGAAGCCGGGCGGCGGGCCGCCGACGCTGATGAGGATGCCGTCGAAACGGCCGAAGCGCTCACGGGCCAGCGCGATCAGCCGCTCCGGGGCGTCCGCCTCGGCGTTGCCGACGGCCACGCCCAGCGCGTCCGGGCCCAGTTCGGCGGCGGCGTCCGCCACCCGCTGCTCGTCCCGGCCGGTGACGACCACCTTCGCCCCGTCCGCGACCAACTGCCGCGCGGCCGCGTTGCCCAGCCCCCGCGAGGCGCCGGTGACGATGTACACCCGGTCCTTCAGTCCAAGATCCATGCTCCCTATCCTGCCTCCTCGGTGCCGAACAGGGTGAAGGCGGTGCTCACCAGCGCGATGTGGCTGAACGCCTGCGGGAAGTTGCCGAGCTGGCAGCCGGCCTCCGCGTCGTACTCCTCGGCCAGCAGCCCCACGTCGTTGACCAGCCCGGCCAGCTTCTCGAACAGGGCGCGGGCCTCGTCCGTGCGGCCGGTCATGTGCAGGGCGTCGGCCAGCCAGAAGGAGCAGGCGAGGAAGGCGCCCTCGCCCTCGGGCAGCCCGTCCACCACCGGGCCCTCGGGGTCCTCGGTGTCGTAGCGGCGCACGAAGCCCCCGTCGCTCAGGTCGGCGGCGATCGCGTCGACCGTCCCGATCACCCGTGGGTCGTCCGGTGGCAGGAACCCCACGCGCGGGATGAGCAGCAGCGAGGCGTCCAGCTCGCGGGAGCCGTAGTACTGGGTGAAGGTGTTGCGCTCCGGGTCGTACCCCCTGGCACACACCTCCGCGTGGATCTCGTCGCGCAGTGCCCGCCAGCCGGACAGGTCCCCCTCCAGCTCCGGGTGTTCCTCCAGGGTGCGTACGGCGCGGTCCACCGCCACCCACGTCATCACCTTGGAGTGCGTGAACTGGCGGCGGCCGCCGCGCACCTCCCACAGCCCCTCGTCCGGCTGCCGCCACTGCTCCTGAAGGAAGTCGATCAGCGCGCACTGGAGGGCCCACATGTGCGGGCGGGCCGACAGCCCCGACTGCCGGGCCAGCCACAGGGAGTCCATCACCTCGCCGTACACGTCGAGCTGGAGCTGGTCCACCGCGCTGTTGCCGATGCGGACCGGCGCCGAGCCCGCGAACCCGGCGAGCCATTCCAGCTCGATCTCCGGGAGCCGGCGCTCGCCCGCGACCCCGTACATGATCTGGAGGTCCTCGGGGCTGCCCGCCACCGCCCTGAGCAGCCAGTCGCGCCACGCCTCGGCCTCCTCGTGGTACCCGGCGGCGAGCAGCACGTTCAGGGTGAGGGTGGAGTCGCGCAGCCAGCAGTAGCGGTAGTCCCAGTTGCGCACCCCGCCCAGCTTCTCCGGCAGCGAGGTGGTGGCCGCCGCGACGATCCCGCCGGTGGGCCGGTAGGTGAGCGCCTTCAGGGTGATCAGCGAGCGCACCACGGTGTCCCGGTACGGCCCGTCGTAGCGGCACCGGCCGCTCCACCGCCGCCAGTCCCGGACGCTGGAGCTGAGCGCCTGGTACGGGTCGATCAGGCGGGGGCGCGGCTGGTGCGAGGGGTGCCAGGTGAGCACGAACGCCACTCGCTCGCCCTCCGCCAGGGTGAACTCCGAGTGCGTGCCGAGGTCCTCGCCCCAGGTCCGCACGTGCGGCTCGGAGCGCAGCCAGGTGGAGTCCGGGCCCGCGACGGCCACCCGGTGCCCGTCCGCGCGGCGCATCCACGGCACGATGGAGCCGTGGTCGAAGCGCAGCCGGAGCGTGGTGCGCACGGTGACGCGGCCGCTGACGCCCTCCACGATCCGTACGACGTCCGGGACCTTCTCGCGCTGCGGCATCAGGTCGGTGACGCGCAGGGTGCCGTCGGGGGTGTCCCACTCGGTGTCCAGGACGAGGGTGTCGGGGCGGTAGGCGCGCCGGGTGCAGGTGCCGGCGCCCTTCGGCGCGATCCGCCAGTAGCCGTTGTCCTCGTCGCCCAGCAGCTTGGCGAAGCAGGCGCCGGAGTCGAAGCGGGGCAGGCAGAGCCAGTCGATCGAGCCGTCCCGGCCGACCAGGGCGGCGGTCTGCTCGTCGCCGATGACGGCGTAGTCCTCGATGCGCGGGTTCACGGGTTGGCGATTCCCCGTGCGGCCTGACGGCCAATCAGGTGGTGCGCCGGGGGAGTGACGCCCGGCTCACACGCCGGCGGGTTCCGCCTCGGCCGTGCTCTCCTGCTCCGCGGCGGCGGCCCGGTCGCGCAGCTCGCGCCGGACCAGGAACCACCAGCCGACGGGCACGGCGGCGGCGAACAGCCACCACTGGATCATGTACGCGTAGTTCAGCGGGGCGTCCTCGCTGCCGGGGCTGGAGATCTGCTCCGGGGTGCCGCCCCTGGGCTCCGGCGCGGTCTGCTCCACGTAGCCGCCGAGCACCTGCGCGCCGAGGCGCCTGGCCTGGTCCGTGCTGTTGATCAGCATGACCTGGCGGTCCGGGAGGCCGGCGATCTGCTTGATGCCGCTCGCCGCGGTGGTCTCGTCGGCCTTCAGCCGGCCGGTGATCGTGACCTTCCCGGCCGGGGGCGCGGGGACCTTCGGGAAGTCGGTCTGGGCCCCGTTCGCCGGAATCCAGCCCCGGTTGACCAGCAGCACCCGGCCGTCGGTCAGCCTGAGCGGGGTCAGGACGTGGAAGCCCACCTCGTCGTCGGCGTTGGTCCGGCGCCGGACGACCTCCTCGTGGGCGGTGTCGAAGGTGCCGGTCGCGGTGACCGTGCGGTACTTGTCGGCGTGGGTGACGGGCCGGCCGGGGGCGGCGAGCCGTTCCACGGGCACCGGGTCGGCGTGCAGGGCCCGGGCGACCAGGTCGTTGCGGGCGGTGCGTTCCTCGTACCGGTGGTGCTGCCAGAAACCGAGCCTGATCATCGTCGGGATCAGCGCGATCACGACGAGGGTGAGGATCACCCACTGGCGGGTGAGCAGGAAGCGGTAGCGGTGCACCCCACGACGGTACCTCCGGGCCGTGGGGCGCATTCGGGCGGGTACCGGGTCAGACCCGGTCCACCACCCCCGCCTTCCCCTCGGCGCGGGCGCAGTGGGCGCCGCAGTACCAGTGGCCTTCCACCTCCACGCCCTGACCGATGATCTGCACCCGGCAGTGCTCGCAGATGGGTGCCATGCGGTGGATGGCACAGGAGAAGCAGTCGAAGACGTGCACCGCGCCCTGTGCGTGGACCTCGAAGGTCATTCCGTACTCATTGCCGCAAACTTCACATCTCGCCATACGCCTCAGGGTGAGCCGTACCTGGCTGCCGGGCGAGCGGACGCGGGCGCGAATCGCGGGGAATCACCCGTCCGTACGGCTGTCAGCCGGCCTCTGCGGCTTCCGCCGCGGCTTCTACGTCCCGCAGCAGTTGCCCGAAGGCCGCCTCGTCGATGACCGGCGTGCCGAACTGGCGGGCCTTGGCCGTCTTGGAGGTGCCCGAGTCGGGGTCGTTGGTGACCAGCAGGCTGGTCAGCCGGGAGAGGCTGGTGGCCACGTGCAGCCCGGCCTCGGTGGCCCGGTCCTCCAGCAGTTCGCGCTCGGTGGAGGTGTCACCCGAAAAGGCCACCCGCATGCCCTGCTTGAGACGTTTGCCCGGTTCGTACCGTCCGGGGTTGGGGTACGGGCATGCGGGCCGCTTGCGCGCCGGACGCCAGCCGGGGCCGCGCCCGCCGCCGTAACCGCCGGTCGCCTGACGGCCGATGAGCGGGGCGTCCGACCACTCGGTGAGCGGACGGCACTCCAGCAGCGGCAGCCGCACCCCGTCCGCGGCGGCGGCCCGCAGGCTCGGCCGGAACGCCTCGGCCAGCACCCGCGCGTCGTCCAGCGCGTGGTGCGCGCGCTGCTGTACGACCCCGAAGTGCGCGGCGAGCGACTCCAGCTTGAAGTTGGGCAGCGGCAGCCGCAGCTCCTTGGAGAGCGCGATGGTGCACAGCCGCTGGCGCACGGGGGGCTCGCGCCGGGCGCGCGCGTACTCCCGCGCGATCATCTGCCAGTCGAAGACCGCGTTGTGCGCGACCAGCACGCGGTCCGCCAGCCGGGCCGCGAACTCCTCCGCCACCTCCGTGAAGAGCGGCGCCCCTTCGAGCACGTCGCTCGTGAGCCCGTGTATCCACACCGGGCCGGGATCGCGCTCGGGATTGACCAGCGTGTACCAGTGGTCCTCGACCTCGCCGCGCGCGTCCAGCCGGTACACGGCCGCCGAGATGATCCGGTCGTCGCGGGCCAGTCCGGTGGTCTCGACGTCAACGACCGCGTATCCCTTCGGATACACGGCCGGCCACGGGGTGGGCGAGGACACTGCGGTCGCGGGGTCTTCGAGCATGGTCAATGAGGATACGGGTCACCGCCGACAGCCGGGCCGCCCAGGGGCTCGCACCCCACCGACCGGGTTGGGCCTCGCATGGGTGTACGTCCTCAAAGCCGGTACGGGAAAACGCCCTTGACGGTGTCGCCGCTGGTCCGGGGCCCCTCGCGGCGCGAACCGGCCCCGCGACGGCGTACCGTGTGGTGCGCTCGGGACATCTCCGGGCGCCCCCGCCTCCCGGTACGAGAAGGACCCCGTCATGCGCGCCACCACCATCCACGCCCCGTACGACATGCGGGTGACGGACGTGCCCGAGCCGATCGTGCAGCTCCCCACGGACGCGGTCGTCCGTGTGCTGCGCGCCTGCATCTGCGGCAGCGACCTGTGGGCCTACCGGGGCGAGGCGGCCCGGCAGCCGGGGCAGCGGATCGGGCACGAGTTCCTCGGTGTGGTGGAGGAGACCGGCTCCGACGTGGGCACACTGCGGCGCGGGGACCTGGTGGTCGCCCCGTTCATGTGGTCCGACGGCACCTGTGAGTACTGCGCCGAGGGCCTCACCACGTCCTGCGTGCACGGCGGCTTCTGGGGCTCCGTCGGCTACGACGGCGGCCAGGGCGAGGCGGTACGGGTGCCGTTCGCCGACGGCACCCTGGTCAAGCTGCCCAAGGAGGCGGCCTCCGACGACCACCTCCTCACCGGCCTGCTCACCCTCTCCGACGTGCTCGGCACCGGCCACCACGCCGCCCTCGGCGCGGGCGCCCGCCCCGGCGCCACGGTCGCCGTCGTCGGTGACGGCGCGGTCGGCCTCTGCGCGGTACTGGCCGCCAAGCGGCTCGGCGCCGAGCGGATCATCGCCCTCGGCCGCCACGAGGCCCGCACCGACATCGCCCGCCGCTTCGGCGCCACCGACGTCGTCGCGGCGCGCGGCGAGGAAGCGGTCGCGGCCGTCCGCGAGCTGACCCGGGGCCAGGGCGCCCACGCCGTCGTCGAGGCGGTCGGCACCGAGCAGTCCATGAACACCGCCGTCAACATCACCCGCGACGGCGGCGCCATCGGATTCGTCGGCGTCCCTCACGGCAGCGGCACCGGCCTCGACCTCACCGTCATGTTCGACCGCAACATCGCCCTGCGCGGCGGCGTCGCCCCGGTCCGCACCTACATCCCCGAGCTGCTGCCCGACGTCCTGGCCGGCACCATCGACCCCTCCCCGGTGTTCGACATGACCGTCGGCATCGAGGGCGTCCCGGACGGCTACCGGGCGATGGACGAGCGCACCGCGCTGAAGGTCCTCGTCACCAACGACTGATCGGTCAGCTCCAGGCCGCCGCGCTCGACCCCCAGGGGACCGGCGGGGTGGCCCAGTCCGCCGGCCCGCCGGTGAACGACACCGGGGGCCGGGCGTACCGCAACCGCCCCAGCGGGCTGTCCCGTTCGGCCAGCCACGCGTCCGGGCCCTCGTAGCCCGGGCCGCCCGGGCGCGGGTCCCGCCCGGCCTCGTCGGTCAGCCAGTGCGCGGTCCGGGCGAGCGCGAGGCGCACCAGGCGGCCCCGGCCGTCGCGGGACCGTTCGCCCAGGGCCCGCAGGATGCCCGCGGCCATCAGATAGCCCGAGCCGTGGTCCAGGGCCTGCGCGGGCAGCGCGCCGGGCTCCAGGGTCGACCCCTCGGTGGCCGCGATGCCGGTCGCGACCTGGACGAGGCTGTCGAAGCCACGTCGTTCGCCCCAGGGCCCGTACGCGCCCCACGCCGAGATCTGGGCGACGATCAGGCCGGGGTACCGCTCGGCCAGCGCCTCGGGGGAGAGGCCGAAGCGGTCGAGGGCGCCGGGGCGGTAGCCGGTGACGACCACGTCGGCTGAGGCCAGCAGCTCCTCCAACCCCGTTGCGTCGGCGGCGAGTTCGAGGGTGGCGGACCGTTTGCCGAAGCCCGTGTCCGCGTGCTGGTCGGCCAGTTCGGGCAGCTCGGGCCCGTCCACACGCAGCACGTCGGCGCCGAGCAGTGCGAGGGTACGGGTGGCGACGGGCCCGGCGAGGACGCGAGTGAGGTCCAGGACGCGCAGCCCGGCGGCGGGCAGCAGAGGCCCGGACTCCCTGGTCAGGGGCGGGAGTTGACGTGTCGAGACCGCGCCGATCGCGGTGCGCTCGACCAGTGGACGCCGGGCCACCTCGACGCCCTGCGGATGTGCCGCCCACTGTCCGGGGGTGCGCAGGGCCACCGCCAGGCCCCCGGCGGCGTACACCGCCTCCTCGATCTCCAGGGCGGAGCGTTCGAGGAGCAACCGCTCCACCTCCTCGGGGCCGGCGCCGTCCGGCAGACCCAGCGCACCGAGGAGGCGTTGCCGGTGGTGCGGGTAGTTGGCGTGCGTGCGCACCCAGCCGTACGCCGCCCGCCACCAGCGGGACAGCGGCGCGAAGTTGACCGGGGCGCGGTCGTCGATCCGCAGCACCCGCTCGCTGTGGAAGGCGGTGACGACCGCGCCGTCGTCCACCACGGCGCGCGGCACGGCGCCGAGCACGGCCCGCAGCGCGCCCAGCTCGGCGGCGGCCAGCGCGCACGTGCCCACGCACGCACGCGCCAGCCGCTGCACGGGAAGCCGGGCGATCAGGGCTCCCGGCCGCTCGACGCAGACCAGCCGTGCGAGCAGCTCGCGATCGCCGCCCAGCGCGACCCAGGCGGACTTGATCATGGGATCGATCATCGCTGCACTATGCATCAGCCGCCCCGGCCCCACAAGGAGGCGCCCGCCCGCCGCGCCACCCCCGAGGACCTAGTGCGTGACCGCCTTCAGGGCGTCCGCGATCCCCCAGCCGTAGAAGCCGTTGCGGTTCTTCGTGCCCTCGCACACCGCGTCGACCTTGCCGTCACCGTTGATGTCGTACGGGTCGGTGCAAGGAGTGGCCGTCGCCTCCGCGTACAGCAGCGCCTTCACCGCGGCGGCGGGGGCGTGCGGGTGGACCGACTTGATCAGCGCGGCGACACCCGCGACGTGCGGCGAGGCCATCGAGGTGCCGGCCATGTACCCCCACTTGCCGCCGGGCAGCGGGCCCAGGATCAGACCGCTGGTCGCGGGCGGGGCCGGGGTCTGGTAGGCGGTCGAGTCGCCACCGGGCGCGGCGATGTCGATCGTGCCCAGGCCGTAGTTGGAGAACGACGACTTGACGCCCTTCGCGCCGGTCGCCGCGACCGTCACCACCCCTGGGAGCTGGGTGGGTATGTCGAAGCACTTGCGCGGGTCGACGGTCCGGTCCGAGGGCGTGCCGTCGTTGGGGGAGGAGGGGTCGGTGATCGAGTCGGCGGCGAAGTCGTAGTTCTCGTTGCCGGCCGCCGCGACGTTGACCGTGCCCTTGTTCTCCGCGTACCGCGTGGCCCGCGTGATGGCGTCCACCAGGGCCTTCTGGTCCGGGTCGCCGGTGCAGTTGAAGTACCAGGGGTCGGTGTAATAGCTGTTGTTGGTGACGTCCACGTGGTGCTCGGCCGCCCACACGAACCCGCAGACCACGGCCTCGGTGTAGAAGTAGCCGTCCGGGTTGCCCACCTTGATGCCGGAGACCTTCACGCCCGGCGCCACGCCGGTGATGCCGACGCCGTTCTTGGCGCCCGCGATCTCACCCGCGACATGCGTGCCGTGCGGGGACTCCGACGCGCTCGGCCGCCAGGCACCGTCCGTGGTGTCCGGCGCGCCGGAGACGCAGTTGACGGAGGCGGCCCGGTCGAAGTTGGGCGCGATGTCCGGGTGGGTGTCGTCCACGCCGGTGTCGATGACGGCGACCGTCACCTTGCTGCTGCCGAGCGTCTTCTCATGGGCCTTGTCCGCCTTGATGGCGGGCAGGTCCCACTGGAGCGGCTCCAACGGGTCCTGCCCGTCCACCGCCTTGGCCTTCGACAGCTCCGCCGCCGTCAGCGGCTTCGGCGCGCCCAGGTCGGTGGTGGACTGCGCGGGCAGCGGCGCGTTGCGGGTGGCCCCGGCCGAGGAGACACCGGACACCTTGCGGATCGACTTGGCGAACTCGGGGTTGGCGGAGTGGACCACGAGCACGCCGATGCGGTCGTAACTGGCCACGACGGTGCCGCCGTTGCGTCCTATCGCGCGGCGCACCGACTCGATCGTGCGATGGTCCGTTCTCGTGTTGACCACGTAGGACAGGTTCGGGCCGTCGTACGTGGTGCCGGAACCCTCCGCCGCCCGCGTCGTCAGGGCCGTGGACGGGGCCGCCGACGCCGCCGTCGGCAGGAAGCCGAGCGAGGCGGTCAGCGACAGCACGACCGGGACGGCCGGCGCGAACCGGCGCCGGGAGCGCAGATGAGCCATGGGATCTCCACATCATCCGGAAACGAAACCGCCCGAGGCACGGGTGGCGCTCGGGCAGGTACATGACGGGTGGAACAAGGTGAAGCTATCCCGGTGGTGCGGATCTCCGAAAGGCCCGGACCCGCGTGAACCGGCGTCCGCGCCGGGCCGTGTGCGTCAACGAGGGGGTACGGCCGGATCGCACCCCCCGGAAGATCACGACGGGGAGTCGCGCGTTGACGCCCGGTAACGTGATCTCCGTTCCAGTGAGGTCGGCAACCGCCCGTCCTTGACGCGAGGAGACCTTGAGTGGCGACCGAGACACCGCCCCCCGCGAAGCACCCACTTCCGTCCCCCGAGGAGTTCACCGAGGCGCAGGCGAGCGCGGAGTTCGGTGAACTGCGCCGGGCCCACCGCTCGTTCGCGTTCCCGCTGACGATCGCCTTCATCGCCTGGTACCTGCTCTACGTGCTGCTCTCCTGCTACGCGGGCGGCTTCATGGGCACCGAGATCGCGGGGAACATCAACGTGGCCCTCGTGCTGGGCCTCGCCCAGTTCCTCACCACGTTCCTCATCGCCTGGTGGTACGCCCGGCACGCCGCCGCCAAGCTCGACCCCAGGGCCGAGGCCATCAAGTCCCGGATGGAGGGCGGCGCATGATCCCCGCTCAGCACACGCTCGCCGCCCAGCACACTTTGCTCGCGGCCGGCGAGGCCAGCGAGCACAGAGGTCTGATCATCTCCCTGTTCGCGGTGTTCGTCGCCGCGACCCTGGTCATCACCATCTGGGCGGGCCGCCAGACCAAGGACGCCGCCGACTTCTACGCGGGCGGCCGCCAGTTCACCGGATTCCAGAACGGCCTCGCCGTCTCCGGCGACTACATGTCCGCCGCGTCCTTCCTCGGCATCGCGGGCGCCATCGCCCTCTTCGGCTACGACGGCTTCCTCTACTCCATCGGCTTCCTGGTCGCCTGGCTGGTCGCCCTGCTCCTGGTCGCCGAACCACTGCGCAACTCCGGCCGCTACACCATGGGTGACGTGCTGGCCTACCGGATGCGCCAGCGCCCGGTGCGCACCGCCGCGGGCACCTCCACCATCGTGGTGTCGATCTTCTACCTGCTCGCACAGATGGCCGGCGCCGGTGTCCTGGTCTCCCTGCTGCTCGGCATCACCAGCGACAGCGGCAAGATCGGCATCGTCGCCCTGGTCGGCGTCCTGATGATCGTGTACGTCACCATCGGCGGCATGAAGGGCACCACCTGGGTCCAGATGGTCAAGGCGGTCCTCCTCATCGTCGGCGCCCTGCTGCTGACCTTCCTGGTGCTGCTCAAGTTCGACTTCAACGTCTCCGACCTGCTGGGCTCGGCCGCCGACAACAGCGGCAAGGGCAAGGCGTTCCTGGAGCCCGGCCTGAAGTACGGCGCCACCGGCACCTCCAAGCTGGACTTCATCTCCCTCGGCATCGCCCTGGTCCTCGGCACCGCCGGCCTGCCGCACATCCTGATCCGCTTCTACACGGTCCCCACCGCCAAGGCCGCCCGGAAGTCGGTGATCTGGGCCATCGGCCTCATCGGCGCCTTCTACCTGATGACCCTCGCCCTCGGCTTCGGCGCCGCCGCGCTGATCAAGCCCGAGGAGATCATCGCCTCCAACAAGGCGGGCAACACCGCGGCCCCCCTGCTCGCCCTGCACCTCGGGGGAGTGGACTCCAACTGGGGCGCCGTCCTGCTGGCCACCATCTCCGCCGTCGCCTTCGCCACGATCCTCGCGGTCGTCGCCGGCCTCACCCTGGCCTCCTCCTCGTCCTTCGCCCACGACATCTACGCCAACGTCATCAAGAGGGGCCAGGCCACCGAGAAGCAGGAGATCAACGCGGCCCGGTACGCCACCGTCGGCATCGGCGCCGTCTCCATCGTGCTCGGCGCCCTCGCCCGCGACCTGAACGTGGCCGGACTCGTGGCGCTGGCCTTCGCGGTCGCCGCGTCGGCGAACCTGCCGACCATCCTCTACAGCCTGTTCTGGAAGCGGTTCACCACCTCCGGCGCCCTGTGGTCGATCTACGGCGGCCTGGTCACCGCGGTCGGCCTGGTGCTGTTCTCCCCGGTGGTCTCCGGCAAGCCGACCTCGATGTTCCCCGACGTCGACTTCCACTGGTTCCCGCTGGAGAACCCCGGCATCATCTCGATCCCGGTCGGCTTCCTGCTGGGCGCGGTCGGCACCCTGCTGTCCAAGGAGGTCCCGGACGCGGAGAAGTACGCCGAGCTGGAGGTACGGTCCCTGACCGGCACCGGGGCGCACTGAGCCCCCCCGTCCGACACACCTCACGGCCGCGCCGCGCGGGGGCAGAACACCCGCGCGGCGCGGCCGCGTCCGTACCGGGCCGGGGAATCAGCGGCTGTCGATGTCCGAGGTCTCGCGTAGGCTCGCAGGTGACAAGGAAACAGAAGGTCCGGGAACGAGGGAGGGGGCCCACGTGCTCATCGACACCTACGGCCGAGTGGCCACCGACCTGAGGGTCTCGCTGACCGACCGGTGCAATCTGCGCTGCACCTACTGCATGCCCGAGGAGGGCCTGCAGTGGCTGGCCAAGCCAGACCTGCTCACGGACGACGAGATCGTCCGCCTCATCGACCTCGCGGTGACCCACCTCGGCATCGAGGAGGTCCGCTTCACCGGCGGCGAGCCCCTGCTCCGCCCCGGCCTGGTCGGCATCGTGGAGCGCGTCGCTGCTCTGGAGCCGCGCCCCCAGATGTCCATCACCACCAACGGCATCGGTCTCAAGCGCACCGCCGCCGCCCTGAAGCAGGCCGGTCTGGACCGGGTCAACGTCTCGCTGGACACCCTGCGCCCCGACGTCTTCAAGACCCTCACCCGGCGCAACCGCCACCAGGACGTGCTGGACGGCCTCCAAGCCGCTTCCGACGCGGGCCTCACCCCGGTCAAGGTCAACTCCGTCCTGATGCCGGGCCTCAATGCCGACGAGGCCCCCGACCTGCTGGCCTGGGCCCTGGAGCACGCCTACGAGCTGCGGTTCATCGAGCAGATGCCGCTGGATGCCCAGCACGGCTGGAAGCGCGAGGGCATGGTCACCGCCCAGGACATCCTGGCCTCCCTGCGCACCCGCTTCGAGCTGACCGCCGAGGGCGCCGGCGAGCGCGGTTCGGCCCCGGCCGAGCGCTGGCTGGTGGACGGCGGCCCGCAGCGGGTGGGCGTGATCGCCTCGGTGACCCGCCCGTTCTGCGCGGCCTGCGACCGCACCCGGCTCACCGCCGACGGGCAGATACGCACCTGCCTGTTCGCCACCGAGGAGACCGACCTGCGCGCCCTGCTGCGCTCCGACGCCTCGGACGAGGAGATCGCCGAGCTGTGGCGCAAGGCGATGTGGGGCAAGAAGGCGGGCGCGGGCCTGGACGACCCGTCCTTCGTCCAGCCGGACCGCCCCATGTCAGCGATCGGCGGCTGAGTCCTCCCACTCCCGGAGCGGGACCACGTCCTTCAGGAAGCCGCGCACACCGAGGAACTGCGACAGATGCTCGCGGTGTTCCTCGCAGGCGATCCAGGTCTTGCGCCGCTCCGGGGTGTGGATCTTCGGGTTGTTCCACGCCAGCACCCACACGGCGTCGGCCCGGCAGCCCTTCGCGGAACAGATCGGTGTCTCACTCACGGCTAGATTCTCGCAGAGGGAACTCGGGGCGAGAGCAGTGCGGGAGCGGTGAGGGAGCGGAGCGAATTCGCGCGGAAACGGCTGCGAACAAGGCGACGCCGAGCAGCCACGGGGGGAGCTGCCCGGCGTCGGTCTGTCGCTCCGACGGGGGATGCGGAGCGCGTACGCAGTATGTCACGCACCACTGGCCGACCGGCACAGGAACAGCATGATTGAACTGAGCTTTTCCTGAGCTTGGCGGGAAGTCGTCTTCCGCTTTTTCCGCTTCCGCGCTGCTCAGGCTCGGTCGGAACGTTTCTCCCGAGACTCCGCCCCCGGCCGGGCCGACGCCTGCTCCGGGCCGGAATCCGACCGCTCTGCTGACTCTTCGTCACGTGGCGGTGTGATCATCGGCTTGGACGGCATCACGACGAAGGTCGACGGCAGCGACTGCGGCCGTTCCCGCCCCGCGTTTGCGATCACCACGGCGATGTACGGCAGCGCGGCGCCCAGCACCAGCGCCACGATGGCGACGTACCGCTCCACGTTCCACAGGGAGGCGGCCAGGATCACCGCCACGGTCCGGATCGACATCGAGATGACGTAACGCCGCTGCCGGCCCCGCACGTCCTCGGCCAGGCCGGTCCGGGCACCGGTGATCCGGAAGACCTCGCCACGCTGCTTGCCCATCAGTTCACCATCCGCCCGCATGGGTCCAACCCCGGCCCGAAGCCGTGTCCGAACCTGAACCGGACCCGGCACACCCACCAACGGTACGCCGCCGGGCCGCCGCGCTCGATACCGGGGCGCCACCCGGCCTGCGGGAACGTCCACCGTCCGGGTGCCCCCGGCATGCGCGGCGGCCGGAGCGCGCCGAGACTGGCCAGGACGATCAGATCGATCAGGTCGGACCGGACGAGGAGGCCGCCATGGGCTGGCTGTGGGCGATCATCGTGGGATTCGTGCTGGGCCTGCTCGCCAAGGCGATCATTCCCGGTAAGCAGCACAGCCCCCTGTGGCTGACCACCATCTGCGGCATCCTGGGCGCCCTCGCGGGCAACGCCCTCGCCCGCGGACTGGGGGTCGCGGAGACACGCGGCATCGACTGGAGCAGGCACATCTTCCAGCTCGTGGCGGCGATCATCATCGTGTTCTTCGTCGACATGCTCTACACGGCGACCCTCGGCAAGCGCCGCAAGCGCAAGTACGAGGAACGGGTGTGACCGAGCGGGCATGACGAAGGGCGGCCTCCCCGCTGGGGAAGCCGCCCTTCGCTCCGTAAAGGGGTCAGGCGCCCGTGACCTCGACCGCCGCCAGGTTCTTCTTGCCCCGGCGCAGCACCAGCCAGCGCCCGTGCAGCAGGTCCTCGGCGGTCGGGACGGCGTCCTCGCCGGCGACCTTGACGTTGTTCACGTAGGCCCCGCCCTCCTTCACCGTGCGGCGCGCGGCCGACTTGCTGGCCACGAGACCGACCTCGGCGAGCAGGTCCACCACCGGGCCCAGCTCGGCGACCTGGATGTGCGGCAGCTCCGAGAGCGCGGCGGCGAGCGTGCGCTCGTCCAGCTCCGCCAGCTCGCCCTGGCCGAACAGCGCCTTGGACGCGGCGACCACGGCGGCCGTCTGCTCCGCGCCGTGCACCAGCGTCGTCAGCTCCTCCGCGAGCGCGCGCTGCGCGGCACGGGCCTGCGGACGCTCCTCGGTCAGCCGCTCCAGCTCCGCGATCTCCTCGCGGGACTTGAAGCTGAAGATCCGCAGGAACTTGGAGACGTCCCGGTCGTCCGCGTTCAGCCAGAACTGGTAGAAGGCGTACGGCGTGGTCATCTCCGCGTCGAGCCAGATCGTGCCCGACTCGGTCTTGCCGAACTTGGTGCCGTCCGCCTTGGTGATCAGCGGGGTGCCCAGCGCGTGGACCACGGCGTCCGGCTCGACCCGGTGGATCAGGTCGGTGCCCGAGGTGAGGTTGCCCCACTGGTCGCTGCCGCCGGTCTGCAGCGTGCAGCCGTACCGCCGGTACAGCTCCAGGAAGTCCATGCCCTGGAGGATCTGGTAGCTGAACTCGGTGTAGCTGATGCCCGCGTCGGAGTTCAGCCGGCGGGAGACGGCCTCCTTGGCGATCATCTTGTTGACCCGGAAGTGCTTGCCGATGTCCCGCAGGAACTCGATGGCCGACATCCCCTGGGTCCAGTCCAGGTTGTTGACCATCACGGCCGCGTTCGGGCCCTCGAAGTCCAGCAGCGGCTGGATCTGCGCGCGCAGCCGCTCCACCCACTGGCCGACGATCTCCGGCGCGTTCAGCGTGCGCTCGGCGGTGGGCTTGGGGTCGCCGATCAGACCGGTGGCACCGCCGACCAGGCCCAGCGGGCGGTGGCCCGCGTCCTGGATGCGCCGCATGGTCAGGATCTGGACCAGGTTGCCGAGGTGCAGGCTGGGCGCGGTCGGGTCGAAGCCGCAATAGAACGTGACAGGACCGTCCGCGAACGCCTTGCGCAATGCGTCCTCGTCGGTGGAGAGGGCGATCAGCCCACGCCACTTCAGTTCGTCGACGATGTCCGTCACGGTTCTCGTGTCTCCTAGATGATCGTGCGGCGGTCGGGTGACAGCCGACTACGAGGTTATACGCCCTGGCTGACAGAGCTCATATTGAAATCCGGGACGCGGAGCGCGGGCATCGCGGCCCGGGTGAACCAGTCGCTCCACTCGCGGGGCAGCGTCTGCTCGGTGCGGCCCGCCTCGGACGCCCGGCCGAGCACGCCGACCGGTGACTCGTTGAACCGGAAGTTGTTGACCTGGCCGGTGACCTCGCCGTTCTCCACGAGGTAGACGCCGTCGCGGGTGAGGCCGGTGAGCAGCAGGGTCGCCGGGTCGACCTCGCGGATGTACCAGAGGCAGGTCAGCAGCAGGCCGCGCTCGGTGGCCGCGACCATGTCCGCGAGCGAGCGGTCGCCGCCGCCGTCCAGGATCAGGTTGTCCAGCGCCGGGGCGAGCGGCAGCCCGGTCAGGGCCGCGCTGTGCCGGGTGGTGGTGAGGTGCTCGAGGACACCGTCCTTGATCCAGTCGGTGGCGCGTACGGGCAGCCCGTTGTCGAAGACCGAGCGGTCGCCGCCGGAGGAGTGCGCGACGACGAAGGGCGCGCAGCCGAGGCCCGGCTCGTCGGGATCGCTGCGCAGGGTCAGCGGCAGCTCGCTGAGCCGCTCGCCGGTACGGGTGCCGCCGCCCGGCTTGGAGAACACCGTGCGGCCCTCGGTGGCGTCCCGGCCGGAGGCGGACCAGAGCTGGTAGATCAGCAGGTCGGCCACGGCGGACGGCGGCAGCAGCGTCTCGTACCGCCCGGCCGGCAGCTCCACGCGGCGCTCCGCCCAGCCGAGGCGCTCGGCCAGCTCGGTGTCCAGGGCGCCGGGGTCGACGTCCTTGAAGTCGCGGGTGGAGCGGCCGGCCCAGGCCGAGCGGGTGTGGTCGGGGGACTTGGCGTTCAGCTCCAGGGTGCCGGTGGGCTGGTCGTGCCTGAGGCGCAGGCCGGTGGAGGTGCCGAGGTAGGTGGAGACGGTCTCGTGGCTGGCGAAGCCGTACAGCTCGCGGCCGCCGGCCCGGGCGCGGGCGAACGCCTCGCCGAGCGCGGGAGCGAAGTCCGCGAAGACGGCGGAGGAGGTCTCGGCGGGCGCGTCCCGGAAGTCGGGGGAGTCCGGGACCCCGCTGACCAGCGGCTGGGCGTCCTCGGCGGGTCCGGCCGCCCGCGCGGCGGCCTCGGCTGCCCGCACCAGCGGCTCCAGCTCGGCCGCCGTGACCGCCGACCGCGAGACCACGCCGGAGGCGGTGCCCTGCTGCCCGTCCACGGTGGCGATCACGGTGAGGGTACGGCCGCGGGTCACGCCGTTGGTGGTGAGCGCGTTGCCCGCCCAGCGCAGGTTGGCACTGGACTCCTCGTCCGCGATGACGACACAGCCGTCCGCCCGGGACAGCGCGAGGGCCTGCTCGACGATCTCGTACGGCTTGCTGGTCCGCGCGCTCATCGCCCGGCCTCCTGGGTCGTGTTGAGGATGTTGACGCCCCGGAACAGGGCGGACGGGCAGCCGTGGGAGACGGCGGCGACCTGGCCGGGCTGGGCCTTGCCGCAGTTGAAGGCGCCGCCGAGGACGTAGGTCCCGGGGCCCCCGACGGCGGCCATCGAGCCCCAGAAGTCGGTGGTGTTGGCCTGGTAGGCGACGTCCCTGAGCTGCCCGGTGATCCGCCCGTTCTCGATCCGGAAGAACCGCTGGCCCGTGAACTGGAAGTTGTAGCGCTGCATGTCGATCGACCAGGACCGGTCACCGACCACGTAGATGCCCCGGTCCACCCCGCCGATCAGCCCCTCGGTGGAGAGCCCGGCCGGGTCCGGCTTGAGCGACACGTTGGCCATGCGCTGGACCGGCACATGGCCGGGGGAGTCCGCGAAGGCGCAGCCGTTGGAGCGCTCGAAGCCGGTCAACCTGGCGATGCGCCGGTCGAGTTGGTACCCGGTGAGGGTGCCGTCCTTCACCAGGTCCCAGGACTGCGCGGCCACGCCCTCGTCGTCGTAGCCGATGGTCGCCAGGCCGTGTTCGGCGGTGCGGTCGCCGGTGACGTTCATCAGCTCGGAGCCGTACTTGAGCTTGCCGAGCTGGTCGAAGGTGGCGAACGAGGTACCGGCGTAGGCGGCTTCGTAACCGAGGGCGCGGTCCAGTTCGGTGGCGTGGCCGACGGACTCGTGGATGGTCAGCCACAGGTTGGAGGGGTCGACGACCAGGTCGTACAGGCCCGGCTCCACGCTGGGCGCGCGCATCTTCTCGGCCAGCAGCTCGGGGATCTGTTCGAGTTCGGCGTCCCAGTCCCAGCCGGTGCCGGTCAGGTACTCCCAGCCACGGCCGGTGGGCGGGGCGAGGGTGCGCATCGAGTCGAACTCGCCGCTGGAGTCGTCCACGGAGACGGCGGTCAGCTCGGGGTGGAGGCGGACACGCTGCTGGGTGGTGACCGTCCCGGCGGTGTCGGCGTAGAACTTGTTCTCGTGCACGGTGGTCAGGGACGCGTCCACGTGGTCGACGCCCTGCGCCGCGAGGAGCCGCCCGCTCCAGTCGCCCAGCAGCGCGGACTTCTCCGCGTCCGGCACGGTGAAGGGGTCGATCTCGTACGCGGAGATCCACGTCTTGTCGGCGTGCACGGGCTCGTCGGCCAGCTCCACGCGCTCCTCGGAACCGGCGGCCTTGATCACCTGCGCGGACAGCTTGGCCATCGCCACGGCCTGCGAGGCGACCTTCGCGGCGCCGTCCATGGTCAGGTCCACCCCGGAGGCGAACCCCCAGCTACCCCCGTGCACGACCCTGACCGCGTACCCCAGGTCGGTGGTGTCCGAGGACCCCGACGGGCGCCCGTCCCGCAGCCGCCAGGACGCGCTGCGCACCCGCTCCAGCCGGAAATCGGCGTGCTCGGCCCCCAGGGCCCGCGCCCGCGCCAGCGCGGCGTCGGCGAGGGCCCTCAGGGGGAGCGCCAGGAAGGAAGGGTCGATGTGTTGAGCCACGGGCGGGTTCCTCCTGCACGGGGTGGGGTGCTCAGGAGGATACGTCGCTTCCGAGGTCGGTCCCTGTGGTCTCAGTGGGCGATGCCGTCGATCAGCTCCCGCGCGCCCTGGCGGAGCAGGGCCACGGCGACGGATGTGCCCAGCGTCGCCGGGTCGAGGCGGCCGGCCCACTCGTGCGCGTGCAGGACCGTCTTGCCGTCGGGGGTGAACACCGCTGCGCGCAGCGAGAGTTCACCGGAGCGCTCGGTACGGGCGTACCCGGCGATGGGGGAGTTGCAGTGGCCCTGGAGGACGTGCAGGAGCATCCGTTCGGCGGTGGTCTCGCGGTGGGTGGCGGGGTCGCCCAGGTCGCTGACGATGTCGACCGTCTCGGTGTCGTCCTCCCGGCACTGAAGGGCGAGGACGCCCGCGCCGATCGGCGGGAGCATGGTCTCCAGCGTCAGGATCTCGCTCGCGGCGTCCATCCGGCCGATGCGTTCCAGCCCGGACACGGCCAGGATCAGCGCGTCCGCGTCACCCGCCGCCATCTTCTCCAGCCGCCTGTTCGCGTTGCCCCGGATCGGCACGCAGTCCAGGTGCGGGTGGGAGGCGGCGAGCTGCGCGACACGGCGTACGGAGGAGGTGCCGATCCTCGTCCCGGCCGGAAGCTGGTCCAAAGTGCGGCCCTGCGGGTCGACCAGGGCGTCCCGGATGTCGTCCCGCGCGAGATAGCCCGCGAAGCGGGTCCCTGCGGGGATGGGGCGGTCGCCGGGCACGTCCTTCATGCAGTGCACGGCGAGGTCGCCGTCGCCCCTGAGCAGCGCGGCGTCCACCTCCTTGGTGAACGCGCCCTTGCCCTCGACCTGGGCGAGGTCACCCATCCATCGGTCCCCGGTGGTCACCACCGGCAGGACTTCGGTACGGACCTCGGGGTGAAGTACGGCCAACTCCGCACGCACGCGCTCGACTTGAGCGAGCGCCATGGGGGAGTTGCGGGAGACGATGCGGATCAGTTCACCGGGCATGGGGGCACGATACGGCGACGAACGCGGCCCATGCCTCCGGCGTGACGGTGAGGGGGCGCATGCGCTTGTCTTTGGAGTCGCGGATGTTTACGGCCTTGGAGCTGACGGCGACCTCGATGCAGTTGTCCCCGTCTCCGCCGCTGTAACTGCTCTTGAACCAGTCCAGCCCAGGGGTGGTGCTCATAGCGCTCCTCGCAGGTGTTCCAGCAGCTCCACCGTAGCCGGGCAATCCAGGGCTTGGGAACGCAGCTTGCCATAGCGCTGATGCAGGACGCTCACCTCGCCGGGCTGGGCGATGAGGGTGCTCGATCGGTGGCCCTCGATGTAGCCGAACCACTGATGTCCGGGCGTCGTGGCAAGGTACATCTGACCGTCGACGCCGCAGTGATCCTCCTTGTGCCGAGGCATGATCTGGATCTCGACGTTGTTCCGTCGGCCCACGCTCAGGAGCTGGTCGACGACAGCCTTGGTCACGTCGGGGCCGCCCAGTCGGCGGTCCAGGATCGCCTGCTCGATGATGAACGTGAACGCGGTGTGCGGGCGGTCGACGAGTAACGTCTGGCGCTCCAGCCGTGCCGCTACCTTGTGGTCGATCTGCTCCTCGGTCCACGGCGGGAGTTGGTGTTTGAACACCGCCCGTGCATACGTCTCCGGCTGCAACAGTCCCGGAATCGCACGGCACTCGTAGGCGTACAGGGAGATCGCTTCTTCCTCGATCCCCGCCCACTGTTGGAACCAGGACGCCAGTCCGGATCGCCTCGTCAAGGTCTTGGCCGCCGCCGCCAGTACCTTCGCCGCGTCCTCCCCCAGAACGGGCGCCACTCGCGTCGGCAGATCCGCAGGAGGAAACCGTTTGCCCTGCTCGATCTTGGCGATGTAAGGCGCCGAATAGCGCACCTGTACCGCAAACTCTTCCTGGGTCAGGCGTCCTTGGTCTCGCAGCGACTTCATTACCGCGCCGAACATCTTCAAGCCGTCCGAGGCTTCCGACTCGCCGTTGCCCGCCCGGCCATGCTCCACTGCCATCGCCGCCACCTTTCGTGCTCCCCGCTCAACGCACCCAATCTGCCTAGCGTCACGGTGAGTGACCCACCCAGTCCAGAGTGTGCACCGATACAAGCGGAGCTGTATGGGCTTCGTTCCTGTTGGCCCCCCGGAGGGACTCCCCACGCTGGACGTATGTCGCCCTCACGCGCCCATGAGGCAGTCACCGTACGTACGTTCGCGCAGCGTTTCTCCGCCACCAGGCGTGGTGCGCGGCTGGCACGCCGGCTGGCGGTGCACCAGTTGGACCAGTGGGGTCACCCCTACGGCACTCCCACCTCCGAGGCCGTCGCCCTCGTCGTCGCCGAACTCGCCGCGAACGCCGTCCTGCACGGCCGCGTACCGGGACGGGACTTCGAGCTCCGCCTCCAGCGCGCACCCGGCCACATCCGCGTGGAGGTCTCCGACACCCATCCCGCACACCCGAAGCTCCCCACCCCGGACCCCACCGCCGAGGGAGGCAGGGGCCTCCTCCTCGTCGACGCCGTAGCCACCCGCTGGGGGACAGCCCCCCGCACCGGACCGGGCAAGACCGTCTGGGCGGAGTACGCGACCGGAGAGTCCTGATCTGTAGGAATCCGACAGGAGCAGGGATGTGTCACTGTCGGTGCCCGATTGTCCGTGGTCGTGGCCGGACCGATAGGTTTTCGGGGAAGCCGCCTGTCCCGCCCGGCACCAGGGTGACCGGGCGGATTGTCGGAACGTTGTAGACCGCTGATGAAAGGGTGATCCGTTGAGCCGCTCGGTTCTCGTCACCGGAGGCAACCGGGGCATCGGCCTCGCCATCGCCCGCGCTTTCGCCGACGCCGGCGACAAGGTCGCCATCACGTACCGCTCGGGCGAGCCCCCGGCGGGCTTCCTCGCCGTCAAGTGCGACATCACCGACGCCGAGCAGGTCGAGCAGGCGTACAAGGAGATCGAGGAGCGGCACGGCCCCGTCGAGGTCCTGATCGCCAACGCGGGCGTCACCAAGGACCAGCTTCTGATGCGCATGTCCGAGGAGGACTTCACCTCGGTCATCGACACCAACCTCACCGGCACCTTCCGGGTCGTCAAGCGGGCCAACCGGGGCATGCTGCGGGCCAAGAAGGGCCGCGTCGTCCTGATCTCCTCGGTGGTCGGTCTGCTCGGCTCGGCGGGGCAGGCGAACTACGCCGCCTCCAAGGCCGCGCTCGTCGGCTTCGCGCGCTCCCTCGCCCGTGAGCTGGGCTCGCGCAACATCACCTTCAACGTCGTCGCCCCCGGCTTCGTCGACACCGACATGACCAAGGCGCTCACCGACGAGCAGCGCAAGGGCATCGTGTCGCAGGTGCCGCTCGGCCGGTACGCCGAGCCGGAGGAGGTCGCCGCGGCGGTGAAGTTCCTCGCCTCGGACGACGCCTCGTACATCACTGGAGCCGTCATTCCCGTTGACGGCGGACTGGGAATGGGTCACTGAACACCATGAGCGGAATTCTCGAGGGCAAGCGCGTCCTGGTCACGGGCGTGCTGATGGAGTCCTCCATCGCCTTCCACGTCGCCAAGCTGGCCCAGGAGCAGGGCGCCGAGATCATCCTGACCGCGTTCCCGCGGCCCACGCTGACCGAGCGCATCGCCAAGAAGCTGCCGAAGCCGGCCAAGGTCATCGAGCTGGACGTCACCAACGAGGAGCACCTCGCGCGCCTGGCCGACATCGTCGGCGAGGAGCTGGGCGGCCTCGACGGCATCGTCCACTCCATCGGCTTCGCCCCGCAGGACGCCCTCGGCGGCAACTTCCTGAACACCCCGTTCGAGTCGGTCGCCACCGCCATGCACGTCTCGGCGTTCTCGCTGAAGGCGCTCACCATGGCGTGCCTCCCGCTGATGCAGAACGGCGGCTCGGTCGTCGGCCTCACCTTCGACGCGCAGTACGCCTGGCCGCAGTACGACTGGATGGGCCCGGCCAAGGCCGCCCTGGAGGCCACCAGCCGCTACATGGCGCGTGACCTGGGCAAGCAGAACATCCGCTGCAACCTCATCTCCGCGGGCCCGATCGGCTCCATGGCCGCGAAGTCCATCCCGGGCTTCTCCGACCTGGCCGCCGTGTGGGACTCCCGTTCCCCGCTGGAGTGGGACCTGAAGGACCCGGAGCCCGCGGGCAAGGGCGTCGTCGCCCTGCTGAGCGACTGGTTCCCGAAGACCACCGGCGAGATCATCCACGTCGACGGCGGTCTGCACGCCATCGGCGCCTGACCGACCCCGCGCGCGAGAGGCCCGTACCCCTGAAGGGGGTGCGGGCCTCACCCGTACGGGTCCCCGGCCGGGCCGTCCCGGCTCCGGCGACGCACCCTCGTAGTACGCGTCCCCTCCGCAGCCATGGCCGAGGAGGTCCCCCTACGTGCGTCTTCCCCGCAGCCTGACCCCGGTGACCGCGGCCGCGGTACTCGTCCTCGCCCTGCCCGGCGGCGTCGCCCGCGCCGGTGACGGCAAGCCGCACGCCCCCGACCTCTTCGGCGCCTCCTGCCGGGTCAAGGTGGACGGCTCCGAGGTGGTGGCCTACTGCCACAACCCCTATGTCCACGTCGACCGGGTCCGGCTGCACGTCGAGTGCGCCCGCTGGTGGGACATCGACACCGACAGCGCGCCGGTGGCCGCCGGGCCCGCCCTGACCGTGAAGCTGACCGGCCGGTGCTGGAAGGAGATCCGGGTGGTGTGGATCAGTCACCAGAAGGCGGGCTGAACCGCTCCGGACGGCACTGGAAGGGGTAGCTCGCCGCCTCCGCTGCCGCCGCCCGCGCGTCCCCGGTGCGGATCGCGTCCACCAGCCGGGTGTGGTCCATGTACGCCCGCTGCTCCAGCTCGGCGCCCACGTCCGCGCGCAGCCAGTCCCGCAGCACCTCGCCGAGGTCCGCGTACATCGCCGTCATCACGTCGTTGTGCGACGCGGACACCACGGCCAGGTGGAAGGTGGCGTCGGCCGCCACGAACGCCTCCGCCTCCCCGGCCTCCCACGCCTCCTCGCGCCTGGTCAGCAGCGCGTCCAACTGCTTGAGGTCCTTCTCCGTGCGCCGCTCGGCCGCCAGCTTCGCCGCCGACGACTCCAGCGTGGACCGCAGCTCGGCGATGTGCCGGGGATCGGCGTCGGCGAACCTGCGGTGCATCACCCCGGCCAGCTCACTGGTGGCCACCACATAGGTGCCGGAGCCCTGCCGGATGTCCAGCAGTCCGTTGTGCGCGAGCGCCCGTACCGCCTCGCGGACGGTGTTGCGGGCCACGCCCAGTTGCTCGACCAGCTCCGGCTCGGTGGGGATGCGGGAGCCGACCGGCCACTCGCCG
Source organism: Streptomyces sp. NBC_01171 (assembly GCF_045039805.1). NCBI lineage: Bacteria > Bacillati > Actinomycetota > Actinomycetes > Kitasatosporales > Streptomycetaceae > Streptomyces > Streptomyces sp. NBC_01171. The sequence goes on from NZ_CP108609.1 coordinate 5,177,686, forward strand.
GACGTGATCTGGGCGCGCAGCTCGGCGATGACCTGTTCGGACAGCGCCGACCGGCGCGGGTGGCTCAGAGGCATGGCCCACCTTGGCACGTGAGTTCCGGCCCGTACGAACCGGCCGGACCGGGGAGCCCCGTACGGAGCCGGCTCCGGAATGGACAACCAATCATCCCATGATTCTATGATGGGTCTCATGGCTGAGGAGACCCGGACCGTGCGGAAGCCCGCCGTCCCCGACGTACAACCACCCCTGCCGACCCCCGCTTCCGCCCCGCCCGTCTGGGCCGTGCGCCTGGTGGTCGTCGGCATCGTGCTGGCCGCGCTCAACCTCCGCCCGGCCATCACCAGCCTGGGCGCGCTCCTGGAGGAGGTCCGCGACGGGCTCGGCATGAGCGGCGGCGTCGCCGGACTGCTCACCTCCGTACCCCCGCTGTGCTTCGCCCTCTTCGGTGCCACCGCCCCCCGCCTCGCCCGCCGCTTCGGCCCCGGCGCGGTGGTCTGCGCGGGCATGACCGCCATCACCGCCGGCCTGCTGATCCGCCCCTACATCGGCGGCACCGCCGGGTTCCTGGCCGCCAGCGCGCTCGCCCTCATGGGCATCGCGGTGAGCAACGTGCTGATGCCGGTCATCGTCAAGCGCTGGTTCCCGGACCGCGTCGGCTCCATGACCGGCCTGTACTCGATGGCCCTCGCCCTCGGTACCGCGGTCGCCGCCGCCGTCACCGTGCCCCTGACCGGCGCCCTCGGCGGCCACTGGCAGTCCGGGCTCGCCGTGTGGGCCGTCCTCGCGGCCATCGCCGTGCTGCCCTGGCTGCCGCTGGTCCGCGAGCGGGTGCCCGCACCGGCGCCGGTTCCGGGCGCGGAGGCCGCCCCCCGGCTGCGCATCGCCCGCAGCCGCACCGCCTGGGCGCTCGCCGTCTTCTTCGGCCTCCAGGCCACCGCCGCGTACATCACCATGGGCTGGATGCCGCAGATCTTCCGCGACGCCGGGGTCCCGGCCGGTACCGCGGGCGTGCTGCTCGCGGTCACCATGGTGATGGGCGTCCCGCTGGCCTTCGTCATCCCGCGCGTGGCGAGCCGGCTGCCCCACCAGGGGCCCATCGTGCTGGTCCTGGGCGCCTGCGGTCTCGCCGGCTACGCCGGGCTGTACCTCGCGCCCGCCGCCGGGGCCTGGGCCTGGGCGGTGCTGCTCGGCATCGCCAACTGCGCCTTTCCGCTCGCGCTCACCATGGTCGGCATGCGGGCCCGCACCGGTCCGGGCGTGGCGCAGTTGTCCGCGTTCGCCCAGAGCACCGGGTACCTGCTCTCCATCCCCGGACCGCTGCTGGTCGGCGTGCTCTACCAGCGCAGCGGGGGCTGGGGCGTGCCGATCGCGCTCATGGCCGCGCTGATGCTGCCGCAGATGGCGGTCGGGTTCCTCGCCGGGCGCGACCGGATCGTGGAGGACGAGGCGCGCTGAGGCCGGGGGTGGGGGGCCGAGGCGCGGGGGTGGGTGGGACACTGGCCGCATGCAGCCTGTGCTCGACCCGAACCCCCAGAACGGCCAGAAGAAGATGCTGATCGTCTTCGGCTCGTTCTTCGCCATCTTCGTCGTCATCGGCATCGTCGCGATGTTGCTCGCCCCCTCCTGATCACCTCCGCCCGAGGCGGTGTGGCGGGGGGCTTTCCCCACCATCCCCTAGGGGGCGGGGATCAGGGTCAAGTGGGTGGAAGCCCGGATGGGTTGACCGCCGGTGACCGCGTAGCTTCGAGGGGTACCGGGAGAGGGATTCCCGGACGGTCCGACGAGCGACGGAGGCGATCATGCCGGTACCCGCCCACACCCGGCCCCACCCCGCCGTTGCCGGTGCCCGGCTGCCCTGGTGGGCGCTGGCGCTGCCGATACTCGCGTTCGTCGCGCTGCTGCTGCTCATCATGAACCCGTCCGACGCGCACGCGGCGAGCGGCGACCCCGCGCTCGCGCACATACTGGAGCGCGCCCGGCAGCTCGTCGAGCACTGAGCCCGGCCCCCTCCCACCGGTGAATCCGCATGTCAACTCCCTGCGCCGGGTGGCCTGTTTCATGCGAAGCTGAGTGACATGAGCGTCGTTGAACCCCGCAGGATCGTCCTCTTCCGCCATGCGAAAGCCGACTGGCCCCAGGTTTCCGACCATGAGCGCCCCCTCGCCGACCGGGGCCGCGCGGACGCCCCCGTCGCCGGCAGCAGGCTCGCCGACACCGGAATCCCCTTCGACCTGGCCGTCTGTTCCACCTCGCTGCGTACCCGCGAGACGTGGAAACTCGCTGTGCACGGACTGGATCACCGGCCGAAAACGGTCTACGAGGACCGGGTCTACAACGCCTCGCCGGGCGAGCTGATCGCCGTGCTGAACGAGACCCCGGACGACGTGCGCAACGCGATCCTCATCGGCCACAACCCCGGCGTGCACCACCTCGTCGAGATCCTCGCCGGGTCCGCCGAGGGTGACGCCCGCGAGCGGATGAACCGGCGCGGCTTCCCCACCTCCGCCTTCGCCGTGCTGACCTTCGACGGCGACTGGAAGGACCTGGAGCCGGGCAAGGCGACGCTGGTGGACTACTGGGCGCCATCCGAGTGATCTGCCAGGACACACGCAGGGCCCGGAACCACGGCGGTTCCGGGCCCTTCCCGCGTCGTCGGCTCAGTCCTCGTCGTGCGTCTGGGCCGCCTCGACCTCTTCGCGGCTGACGCCCAGCAGATAGAGCACGGTGTCCAGGAAGGGGAAGTTCACCGCCGTGTGCGCGGCCTCGCGAACCACCGGCTTGGCGTTGAAGGCCACGCCCAGACCGGCCGCGTTCAGCATGTCCAGGTCATTGGCGCCGTCACCGATCGCCACCGTCTGCGACAGCGGCACCCCCGCCTCGGCGGCGAACCGGCGCAGCAGCCGCGCCTTGCCCGCCCGGTCCACGACCTCACCGGTGACCCTGCCGGTCAGCTTCCCGTCGGCGATCTCCAGCGTGTTGGCGTGCGCGAAGTCCAGGCCCAGCCGGTCCTTCAGGGCGTCCGTGACCTGGGTGAAGCCGCCGGACACCACCCCGACCTGGTAGCCGAGGCGCTTCAGCGTACGGATCAGGGTCCGCGCGCCCGGCGTCAGCCGGACCTCCTCGCGGACCTTGTCCACCACCGAGGCGTCCAGCCCCTTCAGCAGGGCCACGCGCGCGTGCAGAGACTGCTCGAAGTCCAGCTCCCCGCGCATCGCCGCCTCGGTCACCGCGGCGACCTCCGCCTCGCAGCCGGCGTGCGCCGCGAACAGCTCGATGACCTCGTCCTGGATCAGGGTCGAGTCCACGTCCATCACCACGAGCCGCTGTGCCCGCCGGTGCAGGCCCGCCGAGACCACGGCTATGTCGACACCGAGCGCGGACGCGCTCGCGGCCAGCGCGGTGCGCAGCGGTTCCGTCGCCACCCCGGACACCGCGAACTCCACGGCCGTCACCGGGTACTTGGCGAGCCGGAAGATGCGGTCGATGTTGCCGCCGGCCTGGGCGATCCGCGCCGCTATGGCCGCCGTCGACTCGGCGGTCAGGGGGTGCCCGAGCACCGTCACCAGGGAGCGGCCGACACCGCGCGGACGGTTGTCGCCGTGGCCCGAGATGATCTCGGCCTGCATCTTCATCGACTCGGCCCAGCTGTGGACCGTCGACCGGAGGTCACCCTCCAGCCCCTCCGCGGGCTGCGTGACCAGCGCGCACAGCACCAGCCGGCCCCGTGTCACGACCTGCTCGATGTCGACCACGTCGACCTGGAAGGCGGCCAGGGTGTCGAACAGACCGGCCGTGATGCCGGGCCGGTCCTTCCCGAAGACCTTGACGAGAAGAGTGGGGACCTCACCGGTCCGCGAAGCGACGATCTGCGAAGCGCTCATGGTCCCACCACCGTATCCGGCGCCCCCTGACCCCCGCCCGACAGGTCCGCCACCCGGACAGGACCCCCGTCCGGCCCGGCCGCGGTCAAATACCCCCCTCCGCACCGTTATCCGCCCCCAACTCCGGTGCGCACAGCCGCCCGACTACCAGTCGGGCGGTCCCGCCTGGAATAGTTCCCCACGATGTTCGACATCCCTAGACTCCCCGTGTCGGGGGCAATTCGGGGGACAACTCAGTGGGGCATGGAGTGCCGGAACTCGTACTGGAAACAAACGGACGGACCTGGACGCTGGAGCCGTCCAGGTCCTATGCCCTCGGACGTGATCCGCAGGGCGACATCGTCTTCGACGACGCCAGGGTGTCGTGGCGCCACGCCACGGTCCGTTTCGACGGGCACACCTGGGTCATCGAGGACCACGGCAGCACCAACGGCACCTTCGTGCAGGGCCACCGCGTCGGCCGGACGGAACTGGGCGCCGGCACGGCCGTACACCTGGGCAACGCGACCGACGGGCCGCGGCTGGACCTGACCGCGGCCGCCGCGCAGGCCGCGCCGTACGCCGCCCAGTCGGCCGCGTGGGCCCAGCAGACGCAGGCGGTACCGCAGGCCGCGCAGCCGCAGGGCGCCGAGTGGCACAGCGGCCCGCAGCAGGCCCCGGCCTTTCCGCACCAGCAGGGCGGCACCCCCGCCGCGCCGGACCAGTTCGCCCACGGCGACCGCAGCCCGACCACGTTCCACCAGTTCGCCCTCGGCCGCGTGATGCGCATCGGCCGTTCGCTGGACAACGACCTCGTCGTCTCCGACCTCCAGGTCTCCCGGCACCACGCCGAGTTCCAGACGACGCCCGAGGGCCGCTTCGAGATCCGCGACCTCGGCTCGCACAACGGCACGTACGTCAACGGTCAGCCGATCGCCAAGGGCGGCACCGCGGTCCTCGGCCCGGACGACATCGTCGGCGTCGGCCACTCGGCGTTCCGCATCGTCGGTGACCGGCTCGAGGAGTTCGTCGACACCGGTGAGGTGTCCTTCTCCGCCCGCCACCTCACCGTCACGGTCGACGGCGGCAAGCAGATCCTGCGGGACGTCTCCTTCGGCGCCCCCGAGAAGTCCCTGATCGCGGTCATCGGCCCGTCCGGCTCCGGCAAGTCCACCCTGCTCAAGGCGCTCACCGGCTACCGCCCCGCCAACGAGGGCGAGGTGCTCTACGACAACCGGAACCTGTACAAGCAGTTCGCCGAGCTGCGTCAGCGCATCGGCCTGGTCCCGCAGGACGACATCCTGCACAAGGAGCTGAGCGTCCGGAAGGCGCTGAAGTACGCGGCCAAGCTGCGCTTCCCCGCCGACACCACGCCCACCGAGCGTGACGCCCGTATCGACGAGGTGCTGCGCGAGCTGAAGCTCGACATCCACAAGAACAAGAAGATCACGTCCCTCTCCGGCGGCCAGCGCAAGCGCGTCTCGGTCGCCCTGGAGCTGCTGACCAAGCCCTCGCTGATCTTCCTGGACGAGCCCACGTCGGGCCTCGACCCGGGCATGGACCGTGACGTCATGCAGTTGCTGCGCGGCCTCGCCGACGACGGCCGCACGGTCCTGGTCGTCACCCACTCCGTCGCCGAGCTGGCGCTGTGCGACAAGCTGCTGGTGATGGCGCCGGGCGGCGCGGTGGCCTACTTCGGCCCGCCGGAGGAGGCGCTGAACTTCTTCGGCTACGACACCTGGGCCGACGTCTTCTCCGCCTTCGAGAACTACCGCGACTACGACTGGGCGGGCCGCTGGAAGGGCTCGCAGCACTACCAGATGTACGCCGCCGACCTCGACGCGGTCGCGGCCCAGTCCGTCACCGCGCCCCCGCCGCAGGCGGTCAAGCCGCCCAAGCCGCAGAGCTGGGGCTCACAGCTGTTCACGCTGGTCAGGCGGTACGTGGCGGTCATCGGCTCCGACCGAGGCTTCCTGGCGCTGACGGTGATCCTCCCGGCCGTGCTCGGCGCGGTCAGCCTGCTGATCGACCACGAGAAGGGGCTGCTGGTCAACCCGCTCAACCCCAGAACCGGCCTGCACGTGCCCAACGGCACGGCGACGACGGTCCTGCTGATCCTCGCGGTCGGCGCCTGCTTCGCGGGCGCGGCGAACTCGGTCCGCGAGCTGATCAAGGAGCGGGTGATCTACGAGCGGGAGCGCGCGACCGGCCTGTCCCGCTCGGCGTACCTGATGTCCAAGGTGGTCGTGCTGGGCGCCGTCACGGTGCTCCAGGGCCTCATGGTGGGCCTGATCGGCTTCGCCAGCCGGGAGATCCCGGACCGTGGCCTCGTTTTCGGCGGCTCGACGCTGTTCGAGCTGTGCCTGCCGATCATGGCGCTGGGCTTCACTTCGATGATGTTCGGCCTGGTCATCTCGTCGCTGGTGCGGACCGCGGAGAAGACCATGCCGCTGCTGGTGATGTTCGCGATCATCCAGGTCGTGTTCACCGGCTGCCTGTTCACCCTGCACGGCACGCCCGGTGTCAACGAGTTCTCGTACCTGATGCCGTCCCGCTGGGCGGTGGCCGCGGCCGGCACCACGCTGGACTTCAACAACATCGCGCCGAACACCGACGACCCGACCAGTACCGACCCGCTGTGGGACCACTCGGCGGCGGCCTGGGGCCTGGACATGGTCGTGCTGATCGCGCTCGGGGCGGCCTGCGGCTTCCTCGTCTCGCGCTTCCTGCGGCGGCACGAGCCCGAGGTCATGCGCAAGTAGCCGGAGCCTGCTCCGAGAGTCACGTGAAGGGCGGCACCCCGTTCGGGTGCCGCCCTTCCGCGTCGTCTCAGAGGTCCGCGCCGACCTCAGTACGCGCTGTTGACGTTGTCGATCGTGCCGTACCGGTGCGCCGCGTAGTTGGCGGCGGCGGTGATGTTGGCGACCGGGTCGTAGATGTTCCAGGAGGTGCCCTTCACGTGGTACGCGGAGAACGTCGGCGGGATCACCTGGAGCAGACCCTTGGACGGGACGCCGTTGACGGCGTTGATGTCCCAGCCGTTGATGGCGCGGGGGTTGCCGGAGGACTCCCGCATGATGTTCTTGTGCAGGCCGTGGTAGCTGCCCGGGATGCCCTTGGAGTGCATGATGTCGAGCGACTGGCGGATCCAGCCGTCGAGGTTGTTCTTGTAGGTCTTCGCGGCGACCGTCTCCATCTGGGGACGCTTCGCGGACCGGTCGGCGGCCTTCTTGGCGGAGCGCGACTCGGCGGCCTTGCGCTCGGCGGCGGCCTTCTTCTTCGCGGCGTCGGCGGTGCGCTGCTTGGCAGCGGCCTTCTGCTTGGCCTCGATGGAGTCGAGCTTGACCTTGTCGCTCGTCAGCGGGCTGCTGAGCGTGGCGTGGAGGTCACGGGTCTGGCTCTGCTCGGCGGCCACCTGCTTGGCGGCCACGGCCGGGGTGCCACCGGCCACGGTCGTGGCGCCGCCGGGGACGGCGGACAGCGCGATGGCGGCGGCACCGAGGGTGCTGACACCCGCGATGGCGATCTTGTGCTGCTTGTTCAGCGCGGAGAACTTCTCGAGCGGGCGACTGAGACGACGCTTCAGGATGTTCTTGGGCATGGCTTGATGGACCTCTTCGTTAGCGCGGAGGTCGCTCTCGCGTCCGCCGGGGAAATCGGTTCCTCCAGCACGAACGCCGCGGAGTGAACCGCGGCGCTGAGCGACAGGAGCAATTCTTAGCGGCCGCAAAATGCCCTGGCAATGATGTGACGTACGAAGCGCGGTAGTGGATCAGGTCCACGTAAAACGGGACAGACCAGCCCATCCGCCCCGTTCATCTAGGGGTACTCTGTCTCCTATGTCCGTTCGTAAGTGATGTGCGCCCTATGCTCGGGCTCACACCGGTACGGGCCCGATGTCACGCGGGGGTCATCGAACGCTTCTCTGCGTTAGCAAACTCTCCGGACACCCTTTGTCTGTGCGTGCCCGCCCGCCCGCGCGCGCGTTGTACCTCCTCGTGCGGCCTCCGCACACCACGCCGGTACCGTGAGGGCATGCATCCAGGTCCCCGGTCCGGTCTCGCCGCCGTGAGCGCCGCTCTGCTGGCCATGAGCAGGCACCTGGAGGTGCGCGACGTCCTCAAGACGATCGTCGCCTCCGCCCGTGAACTGCTCGACGCCCAGTACGCGGCCCTCGGCGTCCCCGACGACCACGGGGGCTTCGCCCAGTTCGTCGTCGACGGCGTCAGCGACGCCCAGTGGAAGGCAATCGGCCCGCTGCCCCGCCAGCACGGCATCCTCGCCGCCATGCTGCGCGAGGGCCGCCCGGTCCGGCTGGGCGACGTACGAGAGGACCCCCGCTTCGAGGGCTGGCCGGACGCCCACCCCGAACTCGCCGACTTCCTCGGCCTGCCCGTCCGCGACGGGGACGAGATCATCGGGGCCTTGTTCCTCGCCAACAAGAACTGCCCCAAGCCGCAAGGCGGTTGCGGCTTCACGGCCGAGGACGAGGACTTGCTCGCCATCCTCGCCCAGCACGCCGCCATCGCCCTCACCAACGCCCGCCTCTACGAGCGCAGCCGCGAGCTGACCATCGCCGAGGAACGTTCCCGCCTCGCGCACGAACTCCACGACGCCGTCAGCCAGAAGCTGTTCTCCCTGCGCCTGACCGCCCAAGCGGCCACCGCCCTGGTGGACCGCGACCCCGCCCGCGCCAAGGACGAACTCCACCAGGTCGCCGCCCTCGCCGCCGAGGCGGTCGACGAACTGCGCTCCGCCGTGATCGAGTTGCGCCCTGCCGCCCTGGACGAGGACGGCCTGCTCGCCACCCTGCGCACCCAGATCCAGGTGCTCGACCGCGCCCACACCGCCCGCGTCACCTTCACCGGCCACGGCCTGCGCGCCCTGCCCGCCGCCCAGGAGGAAGCCCTGCTGCGCGTCGCCCAGGAAGCCCTGCACAACGCCCTGCGCCACTCCGGGGCCGAGAACGTGCACGTCGACGTGGAGCGGCGCGGCCGCGGAGCCGTCCTCCGTGTCACCGACGACGGCTGCGGCTTCGACCCCACCGCCGTCCGCCGAGCCGGCCGCCACCTCGGCCTCGTCTCCATGCGGGACCGGGCCGACGGCGCCGGCGGCACGCTCACCGTGGAATCGGCGCCCGGCAAGGGCACCGCGATCGAGATGGAGGTGCCCGGTGGCTGAGCCGATCAGGGTGCTGCTCGTCGACGACCACCAGGTCGTCCGCCGTGGTCTGCGCACCTTCCTGGAGGTGCAGGACGACATCGAGGTGGTCGGCGAGGCAGCCGACGGCGCCGAGGGGGTCGCCCGCGCCGAGGAGCTGCGGCCCGCCGTGATCCTCATGGACGTCCTCATGCCGGGCACCGACGGCATCGACGCCCTGCGCAGACTCCGCGAACTCGGCAACCCCGCCCGCGTACTGATCGTCACCAGCTTCACCGAGCGCCGTACCGTCGTCCCGGCCCTGCGCGCGGGCGCCGCCGGGTACGTCTACAAGGACGTCGACCCCGACGCCCTCGCCGCCGCCATCCGCTCCGTGCACGCCGGGCACATCCTGCTCCAGCCCGAGGTCGCCGACGCCCTCCTCACCCAGGAAGGGGCCAACTCGGGCCAGGGGAGGGGCGGTTCACTCACCGAACGGGAACGCGAGGTGCTCGGCCTCATCGCCGACGGCCGCTCCAACCGGGAGATAGCCCGCGCCCTGGTCCTCTCCGAGAAGACCGTCAAGACGCACGTCTCCAACATCCTGATGAAACTCGACCTCGCCGACCGCACCCAGGCCGCCCTGTGGGCCGTACGTCACGGTGTGAGCGACTGAACCGGGACTCAGCGCCGCTCCCGCTCCTCCACCACCGAGTTGTACGCCGCCACCCGCGCCCGCCGCGCCGTCCGCTCCACCGGGCGCAGCGCCTCGGCGCGGGCCCCCATCTCCGAGGCGCTCACCGCCCCGCCGTGCCCCCGCTCCTGGGCCAGCGAGACCAGCAGCCCCACCCGCCCCGCCAGCTCCAACACCCGTGCCGCGCGCGGCGGATACCCCGGCGCCAGCACCTCCCCGTCCCGCTCGGAGCGCGCCCGGTACGCGTCGATCGCCGCCGCGGCCACCGGCCCCGACCCGGCCACGTCCAGCCGGGAGAGCACCTCCGTCGCGTCCCGCAGCGCCTCCGCCAGCTCCCGCTCCGCCTCACCGAGCGAGGGCACGTCGGCCGGCGGCGCCTCCCGTACCGGGAGCACGTGCCACACCACCTCCACGTGCACATCGCCCGCCGGGCCCGCCTCGGTCACTTCCGGCACCAGCCCGAAGGCGGCCCCCGTGCACACCACCGCCTCCCCGGCGGCCAGCGCCCGCGCGTTGAAGTCCGGCGGACCGCTCAGCCCCAGCGGATGCCCCGGCGCGGGCAGCGCCACCCGCAGCCCGCTCACCCCGAGCGCCCGCAGCCGGCCCAGCGCCAACGTGAGACCCACCACCCCGTTCTCACCCGGCAGCCCGGCCACCCGGTGCACCGCGTCGTCACCGACAGCGGCCAGTACGGCGTCATCGGGCGAGACAAGTCCGGCCAATAGGGCATTTCCCCAAGCGGCGAGGCGTCCTGAACGAGGTTCCGTGAGCATGCCCCCACCCTAAGGACCGGACCGATGGAATGGAGCGGGGCACTCGTGGCGTAGATTTCATATGGGCTGCGCCCATCGGCGCGGCGGACCGAGCCACAGGCGTACGCGACAGCCGAGACCGGCCACACACGCAAGGGGAGACAACGCGCTCATGAGCGATGTTCTGGAGCTTCAGGACGTATCCGTGGTCCGTGAGGGCCGGGCTCTGGTGGACCAGGTCTCCTGGTCGGTCAAGGAGGGCGAGCGCTGGGTCATCCTCGGCCCCAACGGCGCCGGCAAGACCACCCTCCTGAACGTCGCGTCCAGCTACCTCTTCCCCACCAAGGGCACCGCCACCATCCTCGGCGACACCCTCGGCAAGGTCGACGTCTTCGACCTGCGCCCCCGCATCGGCATGGCCGGCATCGCCATGGCGGAGAAGCTCTCCAAGAGCCAGACCGTCCTCCAGACCGTCCTCACCGCCGCCTACGGCATGACCGCCGGCTGGCAGGAGGAGTACGAGGACGTCGACGAGCAGCGCGCCCGCGCCTTCCTCGACCGCCTCGGCATGAGCGACTTCCTCGACCGCCGCTTCGGCACCCTCTCCGAGGGCGAGCGCAAGCGCACCCTGATCGCCCGCGCCCTGATGACCGACCCCGAGCTGCTGCTCCTGGACGAGCCCGCCGCCGGACTCGACCTCGGCGGCCGCGAGGACCTCGTGCGCCGCCTCGGCCGGCTCGCCCGCGACCCCATCGCGCCCTCCATGATCATGGTCACCCACCATGTCGAGGAGATCGCCCCCGGCTTCACCCACGTCCTCATGATCCGCCAGGGCAAGGTGCTCGCCGCCGGACCCATCGAGCTGGAGCTGACCTCCCGCAACCTCTCCCACTGCTTCGGCCTGCCGCTCGTCGTCGAGCAGGCCGGCGAGCGCTGGACCGCGCGCGGCCTCCCGCTGGGCTGACCCGCCCCTTTCCGGCCACCACCGGTCCGCCCGCACCCTGTCGGCGGCCCGGCCCCCGGACCTACCATGACCGGGTGAACGCCATAGACGCATGGGTGTGGTGGCTCGTCGTCGCCGTGGCCCTCGGAATCCCGCTCGTCGTCACCGCCATGCCCGAGTTCGGCATGCTCGCGGTCGGCGCCGTGGTCGCCGCGGGCGCGGCCGGACTCGGCTTCGGCATCGTCGTCCAGGTCCTCGCCTTCGTGATCGTCTCGGTCGCGCTCATCGCGGTGGTCCGTCCCATCGCCGCCCGCCACAGCAGCCGGCGCCCCCATATGCCCACCGGCATCGACGCGTTGAAGGGCAGGCAGGCCGTCGTCCTCGAACGGGTCGACGGCTCCGGCGGACGCGTCAAGCTCGCCGGGGAGATCTGGTCGGCCCGCGCCCTCGACACCGCCCGCGCCTACGACGTCGGCCAGGAGGTGGACGTCGTCGACATCGACGGAGCCACCGCGCTCGTCATCTGACCTCGCACGACTCAACTGAACCGAACAGCACACGACTTGCCGGACGGTCTGTCAGACTCGACCGGCAAGATCCTTCACAGCCACGGCGTCCGCCGCGCGCACCGAAGCGGAGAGGGGATACGGGGAACACGATGGAACCGGTCATCATCGTCCTGGTCATTCTGGTGGTGTTGGTCTTCATCGCCCTGATCAAGACCATCCAGGTCATCCCACAGGCCAGCGCCGCCATCGTCGAGCGCTTCGGCCGCTACACGCGCACCCTGAACGCGGGCCTCAACATCGTCGTCCCGTTCATCGACACCATCCGCAACCGCATCGACCTGCGCGAACAGGTCGTGCCGTTCCCGCCCCAGCCGGTGATCACCCAGGACAACCTGGTGGTCAACATCGACACCGTCATCTACTACCAGGTCACCGACGCCCGTGCCGCCACCTACGAGGTCGCCAGCTACATCCAGGCGATCGAGCAGCTCACCGTCACCACGCTGCGCAACATCATCGGCGGCATGGACCTGGAGCGGACCCTGACCTCCCGCGAGGAGATCAACGCGGCCCTGCGCGGCGTCCTCGACGAGGCGACCGGCAAGTGGGGCATCCGCGTCAACCGCGTCGAGCTGAAGGCCATCGAGCCGCCCACCTCCATCCAGGACTCGATGGAGAAGCAGATGCGCGCCGACCGCGACAAGCGCGCCGCCATCCTCACCGCCGAGGGCACCCGGCAGGCCGCCATCCTCACCGCCGAGGGCGAGAAGCAGTCCCAGATCCTGCGCGCCGAAGGTGAGGCCAAGGCCGCCGCACTCCGCGCCGAGGGCGAGGCCCAGGCCGTGCGCACCGTCTTCGAGGCCATCCACGCGGGCGACCCGGACCAGAAGCTCCTCTCCTACCAGTACCTCCAGATGCTCCCGAAGATCGCCGAGGGCGACGCCAACAAGCTCTGGATCGTCCCCAGCGAGATCGGCGACGCCCTCAAGGGCCTCTCCGGAGCCATGGGCAACTTCGGCAACTTCGGCGGCGGGGGCGGCGGCTCCGTACCCCAGCAGAACAAGGGCACCGGCACCGACCGCCGCGAGCGGCCGACCATCGACTGAGCCCACCCGGCCACGACAAGGGGCCCGCTCTCCCGGCAAGGGAAAGCGGGCCCCACTGTCATGTACGGCCTACGCCGCCGCAGGCGGCGCCAGCCACTCCGGCAGCGCCGCGAAGTCGTCCGACCCCAGCGCCAGCAGCATCGCGTCCGCCGGAGTCGGCTCGAACGGCTGCCGCAGCAACGGCATCCCCGCCTGCTGCGGCGTCCGGTCCGCCTTGCGATGATTGTCCTCCGCGCAGGACGCCACCGTGTTCAGCCAGGAGTCCGCACCCCCCTGTGCCCGCGGCACCACATGGTCCACCGTGCTCGCCGCCCGCCCGCAGTACGCGCAGCGGTGCCGGTCCCGCACCAGCACACCCCGCCTCGACCATGGCGCTTGTCTTCGGAACGGCACCCTTACGTATCTGCACAGCCGGATCACCCTCGGCGCCGGCATGTCCACCAGCGTGCCGCGCATCCGCAGTCCGGCGTGCGCCTGCTCCACCACCGCCTTGTCCTGGAGCACCAGCACGACGGCGCGGTTCACCGTCACCGTCGACAGCGGCTCGAAACTCGCGTTCAGGACCAACGTGCCACGCATCCCGCCCACCTCCCGTGCGCCTGTCCGCACCCCCGGCGGACCTGGATCAACTCTGGACGGACGCATCGAGATGGACAACGAAATAAAAAGCGCCCGCCCCTGATCAATTCCAAGACCAGGGGCGGGCAAACACCGAAGGGGCACTCAGCCCTGCGCGGGAATCTCGTACTCCCCGATGAGCTGGGCACGCGCCAGCGCGTGGAAGCGCAAGTTGAAGCCGACGACCGCCGGAGTGGCGTCGGAGCCGATCCCCAGCTTCTCCTCGTCCACCGCGTACACCGTGAACACGTACCGGTGCGGACCGTCGCCGGGCGGCGGGGCCGCGCCGACGAACCCCGGCGCGCCGTAGTCGTTGCGCGCCTGCACGGCGCCCTTGGGCAGCTCCGCGAAGTCGCCGCTGCCCGCGCCCGTCGGCAGCTCCGTCACCGAGGCCGGGATGTCGAAGACCACCCAGTGCCAGAAACCGCTGCCGGTCGGCGCGTCCGGGTCGAAGCAGGTCACGGCGAAGCTCTTGGTCTCCGCCGGGAAGCCGGACCAGCTCAGCTCCGGAGAGGTGTTCCCCTCCGACTGCACCTGGGCGTCCTTCAGCGTCCCGCCCTCGGTGATGTCCTCGCTCGTCACCGTGAACGACGGCACGGGCGGATGGAAGTCATGGGGGAGCGGCCGCCGCTTGTGCTCGGTCACGTCGATACCTCCTGCTGATCGTTCCGTTCGTGGCTTCCGAGCCTAGGGCCTTTCCTCCGCATCAGGCCGGCACGGGGTGACGGTGCCTTCTGGCCGGCCAGACCCCGCGCCCCCGGCAGGACCGGAGGACAGGCCCTAGAACCAGTTCCGCTTGCTGCCGACCTCGGAGAGCCACTGGTTGAGGTAACCGGCCCAGTCGGTGGTGTGGAAGTCGTGCAGGCCCACCTGGAAGGAGCGGAAGGTGTCCGAGCCCTCGCTGAACAGACCGGGCTTCTTGTCCATCTCCAGCACGACGTCCATCGCGTTCTCGTCGGCCACGAAGCTGACCTCGACCTGGTTCAGACCCCGGTACTGCGACGGCGGGTAGAACTCGATCTCCTGGTAGAAGGGGAGCCGCTGCCGGGTGCCCCGGATGTGGCCGCGCTCCATGTCGGCGTTTTTGAAGCGGAAGCCGAGCTGGATGAAGGCGTCCAGCAGCGCCTTCTGCGCGGGCAGCGGGTGCACGCGGATCGGGTCCAGGTCGGAGGAGTCCACCGCGCGGGCGATCTGCAGCTCGGTCGTCACCCCGATGTGCATCCCGCGCAGCTCCTGCCCGTCGATCACCGTGACGGGGGTCTCCCAGGGGATCTCCAGTCCGAACGGCACCGCGTGCACCGCCCCGGCCTGGAGCTCGAAGGCACCGCCGAGCCGCACCTTGGAGAACTCGACGTCCTGCTTGTACTCCTGGTCGCCGCCCTCCACCTCGACCCGGGCCTGGAGGCCCACGGACAGGCCCTCGATGTTCTGGTTGACCGAGCCGCCCTGAATCCGGACCTCGCCCTGGACGACACCACCGGGCACCACGTTGACCTCGGTCAGCACCGTCTCGACGGAGGCGCCCCCGGCCCCCAGGCTCGCGAGCAGCTTCTTGAACGCCATTGACTCTCCCTTTACGAATGGACCCTCGACCCGTACAAACGCGAATCGGCCGTGACCGGTTCCGCCTGGCCGACGACGCGGCTGCACTACCCTCGGAGGGCATGATCACGCCCCCGGACCGTACGCCACTGCCACGGGAGTTCTTCGACCGTCCCGTACTGGAGGTCGCCCCCGACCTCCTCGGCCGCCTCATCATCCGCACGACCCCCGACGGTCCGATAGCCCTCCGCCTCACGGAGGTGGAGGCGTACGACGGCCCGAACGACCCCGGCTCGCACGCCTACCGCGGCCGCACACCCCGCAACGACGTGATGTTCGGTCCGCCCGGCCATGTGTACGTCTACTTCACCTACGGCATGTGGCACTGCATGAACCTCGTCTGCGGCCCCGAGGGCACGGCGAGCGGTGTGCTGCTCCGCGCCGGCGAGATCGTCGAGGGCGCCGAGCTGACCCGTAAGCGTCGGCTTTCGGCCCGCAACGACAAGGAATTGGCCAAGGGCCCGGCCCGCCTGGCGACCGCGCTGGACGTCGACCGCTCTCTCGACGGCACCGACGCCTGCACCACCGGGGACACCCCGATCCGTGCCCTCACGGGCACGCCCGTCCCGCCCGAGCAGGTACGCAGCGGCCCACGGACCGGAGTGGCCGGCGACGGCGGAGTCCACCCCTGGCGCTTCTGGGTCGCGGACGACCCCACCGTGAGCCCCTACCGGGCCCATGTCCCGCGACGCAGGTCACGTTGACTCGTCCCCGCGAGGTGCGTAATGTAGCCCGAGTCGCTTGAACCGGGTACGGCAATCGCCTGCAGCCGGAAGCGGCCACCCACTACCTAACGACTTCCCCTGGCGGGGATGATTTCGGCGTGCCCGCACGCCTGAATTCGACTCCGCGAGACTCGATTATGAGTAACAGCGGAGATCGGCTAACGTAGTGAATGTCGAAAGGCCGGACGGCGAAAGCCGAAAAGCCCGAGGCAATCCCACTCCGACTGGGAATCAGACGCCGAAAGGATCTGATAGAGTCGGAAACACCGAAGGGAAGCCCGGAGGAAAGCCCGAGAGGGTGAGTACAAAGGAAGCGACCGTTCCTTGAGAACTCAACAGCGTGCCAAAAATCAACGCCAGATATGTTGATAACCCCGTCTCCAGTCACTGACTGGGACGAGGTTCCTTTGAAAAAACACAGCGAGGACGCTGTGAACCATCGGACTATTCCTCCGATGGTTCCGCTCTCGTGTGTGTGCACCGGATTACCGGTAAACATTCACGGAGAGTTTGATCCTGGCTCAGGACGAACGCTGGCGGCGTGCTTAACACATGCAAGTCGAACGATGAACCACTTCGGTGGGGATTAGTGGCGAACGGGTGAGTAACACGTGGGCAATCTGCCCTTCACTCTGGGACAAGCCCTGGAAACGGGGTCTAATACCGGATAACACTGCGGATCGCATGGTCTGCGGTTAAAAGCTCCGGCGGTGAAGGATGAGCCCGCGGCCTATCAGCTTGTTGGTGAGGTAATGGCTCACCAAGGCGACGACGGGTAGCCGGCCTGAGAGGGCGACCGGCCACACTGGGACTGAGACACGGCCCAGACTCCTACGGGAGGCAGCAGTGGGGAATATTGCACAATGGGCGAAAGCCTGATGCAGCGACGCCGCGTGAGGGATGACGGCCTTCGGGTTGTAAACCTCTTTCAGCAGGGAAGAAGCGAAAGTGACGGTACCTGCAGAAGAAGCGCCGGCTAACTACGTGCCAGCAGCCGCGGTAATACGTAGGGCGCAAGCGTTGTCCGGAATTATTGGGCGTAAAGAGCTCGTAGGCGGCTTGTCACGTCGATTGTGAAAGCCCGAGGCTTAACCTCGGGTCTGCAGTCGATACGGGCTAGCTAGAGTGTGGTAGGGGAGATCGGAATTCCTGGTGTAGCGGTGAAATGCGCAGATATCAGGAGGAACACCGGTGGCGAAGGCGGATCTCTGGGCCATTACTGACGCTGAGGAGCGAAAGCGTGGGGAGCGAACAGGATTAGATACCCTGGTAGTCCACGCCGTAAACGGTGGGAACTAGGTGTTGGCGACATTCCACGTCGTCGGTGCCGCAGCTAACGCATTAAGTTCCCCGCCTGGGGAGTACGGCCGCAAGGCTAAAACTCAAAGGAATTGACGGGGGCCCGCACAAGCAGCGGAGCATGTGGCTTAATTCGACGCAACGCGAAGAACCTTACCAAGGCTTGACATACACCGGAAAGCATCAGAGATGGTGCCCCCCTTGTGGTCGGTGTACAGGTGGTGCATGGCTGTCGTCAGCTCGTGTCGTGAGATGTTGGGTTAAGTCCCGCAACGAGCGCAACCCTTGTTCTGTGTTGCCAGCATGCCCTTCGGGGTGATGGGGACTCACAGGAGACTGCCGGGGTCAACTCGGAGGAAGGTGGGGACGACGTCAAGTCATCATGCCCCTTATGTCTTGGGCTGCACACGTGCTACAATGGCAGGTACAATGAGCTGCGAAACCGTGAGGTAGAGCGAATCTCAAAAAGCCTGTCTCAGTTCGGATTGGGGTCTGCAACTCGACCCCATGAAGTCGGAGTTGCTAGTAATCGCAGATCAGCATTGCTGCGGTGAATACGTTCCCGGGCCTTGTACACACCGCCCGTCACGTCACGAAAGTCGGTAACACCCGAAGCCGGTGGCCCAACCCCTTGTGGGAGGGAGCTGTCGAAGGTGGGACTGGCGATTGGGACGAAGTCGTAACAAGGTAGCCGTACCGGAAGGTGCGGCTGGATCACCTCCTTTCTAAGGAGCACTTCTTACCAACCTCGGTTGGGCAGAGGCCAGTACATCGGCGAATGTTCGATGCTGGTTGCTCATGGGTGGAACGTTGATTATTCGGCACACTCACTGCTTTTCTCCTAGTACTGCTTCGGCGTGGAACGGATGAGGGTGGTGGGAGTGTCGGGCACGCTGTTGGGTGTCTGAGGGAATGGTTTTCCTCAGTCGCCGGCCCCAGTGCACTCGGACCGTAAGGGTTCGGGGTGATGGGTGGCTGGTCGTTGTTTGAGAACTGCACAGTGGACGCGAGCATCTGTGGCCAAGTTTTTAAGGGCGCACGGTGGATGCCTTGGCACCAGGAACCGATGAAGGACGTGGGAGGCCACGATAGTCCCCGGGGAGCCGTCAACCAGGCTTTGATCCGGGGGTTTCCGAATGGGGAAACCCGGCAGTCGTCATGGGCTGTCACCCGCTGCTGAACACATAGGCAGTGTGGAGGGAACGAGGGGAAGTGAAACATCTCAGTACCCTCAGGAAGAGAAAACAACCGTGATTCCGGGAGTAGTGGCGAGCGAAACCGGATGAGGCCAAACCGTATACGTGTGAGACCCGGCAGGGGTTGCGTGTGCGGGGTTGTGGGATCTCTCTTCTGTCGTCTGCCGGCGACAGGACGAGTCAGAAACCGTTGATGTAGGCGAAGGACATGCGAAAGGTCCGGCGTAGAGGGTAAGACCCCCGTAGTCGAAACATCAGCGGCTCGTTTGAGAGACACCCAAGTAGCACGGGGCCCGAGAAATCCCGTGTGAATCTGGCGGGACCACCCGCTAAGCCTAAATATTCCCTGGTGACCGATAGCGGATAGTACCGTGAGGGAATGGTGAAAAGTACCGCGGGAGCGGAGTGAAATAGTACCTGAAACCGTGTGCCTACAAGCCGTGGGAGCGTCGCGCATTGAGTTTACTCAGTGCGTCGTGACTGCGTGCCTTTTGAAGAATGAGCCTGCGAGTTTGCGGTGTGTTGCGAGGTTAACCCGTGTGGGGAAGCCGTAGCGAAAGCGAGTCCGAATAGGGCGATTCAGTAGCGCGCTCAAGACCCGAAGCGGAGTGATCTAGCCATGGGCAGGTTGAAGCGGAGGTAAGACTTCGTGGAGGACCGAACCCACCAGGGTTGAAAACCTGGGGGATGACCTGTGGTTAGGGGTGAAAGGCCAATCAAACTCCGTGATAGCTGGTTCTCCCCGAAATGCATTTAGGTGCAGCGTCGTGTGTTTCTTGCCGGAGGTAGAGCACTGGATAGGCGATGGGCCCTACCGGGTTACTGACCTTAGCCAAACTCCGAATGCCGGTAAGTGAGAGCACGGCAGTGAGACTGTGGGGGATAAGCTCCATGGTCGAGAGGGAAACAGCCCAGAGCATCGACTAAGGCCCCTAAGCGTACGCTAAGTGGGAAAGGATGTGGAGTCGCAGAGACAACCAGGAGGTTGGCTTAGAAGCAGCCACCCTTGAAAGAGTGCGTAATAGCTCACTGGTCTAGTGATTCCGCGCCGACAATGTAGCGGGGCTCAAGCGTACCGCCGAAGTCGTGTCATTCATACAATAGGGCCAACGCCTGTATGGATGGGTAGGGGAGCGTCGTGTGCCGGGTGAAGCAGCCGCGGAAGCGAGTTGTGGACGGTTCACGAGTGAGAATGCAGGCATGAGTAGCGATACAAACGTGAGAAACGTTTGCGCCGATTGACTAAGGGTTCCTGGGTCAAGCTGATCTGCCCAGGGTAAGTCGGGACCTAAGGCGAGGCCGACAGGCGTAGTCGATGGATAACCGGTTGATATTCCGGTACCCGCTGTGAAGCGTCAAACATCGAGCATCGTGATGCTAAGGCCGTGAAGCCGTTCCGGACCCTTCGGGGAATGGAAAGTGGTGGAGCCGCCGGCCCAAGCGGTTAGTAGGTGA
This sequence comes from Streptomyces sp. NBC_01171, assembly GCF_045039805.1. Lineage (NCBI taxonomy): Bacteria > Bacillati > Actinomycetota > Actinomycetes > Kitasatosporales > Streptomycetaceae > Streptomyces > Streptomyces sp. NBC_01171. The sequence goes on from NZ_CP108609.1 coordinate 5,197,584, forward strand.
GTGATGGGGTGACGCAGGAAGGTAGTCCAGCCCAGGCGGTGGTTGTCCTGGGGTAAGGGTGTAGCCCGAGTGGTAGGCAAATCCGCCACTCATCAAGGGTGAGACCTCATGCCGAGCCGATTGTGGTGAAGTGGATGATCCTATGCTGTCGAGAAAAGCCTCTAGCGAGTTTCATGGCGGCCCGTACCCTAAACCGACTCAGGTGGTCAGGTAGAGAATACCGAGGCGTTCGGGTGAACTATGGTTAAGGAACTCGGCAAAATGCCCCCGTAACTTCGGGAGAAGGGGGGCCATCACTGGTGATCCGTTTTACACGGTGAGCTGGGGGTGGCCGCAGAGACCAGCGAGAAGCGACTGTTTACTAAAAACACAGGTCCGTGCGAAGCCGTAAGGCGATGTATACGGACTGACGCCTGCCCGGTGCTGGAACGTTAAGGGGACCGGTTAGTCACAATTCGTTGTGGCGAAGCTGAGAACTTAAGCGCCAGTAAACGGCGGTGGTAACTATAACCATCCTAAGGTAGCGAAATTCCTTGTCGGGTAAGTTCCGACCTGCACGAATGGCGTAACGACTTCTCGACTGTCTCAACCATAGGCCCGGTGAAATTGCACTACGAGTAAAGATGCTCGTTTCGCGCAGCAGGACGGAAAGACCCCGGGACCTTTACTACAGTTTGATATTGGTGTTCGGTTCGGCTTGTGTAGGATAGCTGGGAGACTTTGAAGCATGCACGCCAGTGTGTGTGGAGTCGTCGTTGAAATACCAGTCTGGTCGTGCTGGATGTCTAACCTGGGTCCGTGATCCGGATCAGGGACAGTGTCTGATGGGTAGTTTAACTGGGGCGGTTGCCTCCTAAAGAGTAACGGAGGCGCCCAAAGGTTCCCTCAGCCTGGTTGGCAATCAGGTGTTGAGTGTAAGTGCACAAGGGAGCTTGACTGTGAGACCGACGGGTCGAGCAGGGACGAAAGTCGGGACTAGTGATCCGGCGGTGGCTTGTGGAAGCGCCGTCGCTCAACGGATAAAAGGTACCCCGGGGATAACAGGCTGATCTTCCCCAAGAGTCCATATCGACGGGATGGTTTGGCACCTCGATGTCGGCTCGTCGCATCCTGGGGCTGGAGTCGGTCCCAAGGGTTGGGCTGTTCGCCCATTAAAGCGGTACGCGAGCTGGGTTTAGAACGTCGTGAGACAGTTCGGTCCCTATCCGCTGTGCGCGTAGGAATATTGAGAAGGGCTGTCCCTAGTACGAGAGGACCGGGACGGACGAACCTCTGGTGTGCCAGTTGTCCTGCCAAGGGCATGGCTGGTTGGCTACGTTCGGGAGGGATAACCGCTGAAAGCATCTAAGCGGGAAGCCTGCTTCTAGATGAGTATTCCCACCTCCTTGAGAGGGTAAGGCTCCCAGTAGACGACTGGGTTGATAGGCCAGATATGGAAGCCTGGTAACGGGTGGAGTTGACTGGTACTAATAGGCCGAGGGCTTGTCCTCAGTTGCTCGCGTCCACTGTGTAAGTTCTGAGGCAACGAACAGTTGCCGGTTCAGAGCTGAACTCGAACTCACAAATAAAAAGTGTGCTTGTTCGCTCGAAACCATTAGGGTTTCGGTGGTCATAGCGTGAGGGAAACGCCCGGTTACATATCGAACCCGGAAGCTAAGCCTCACAGCGCCGATGGTACTGCAGGGGGGACCCTGTGGGAGAGTAGGACGCCGCCGAACAATCTTTGGAGGACCCCTGGTCCCAGCGTTCAGCTGGGACCAGGGGTCCTTTTGTTTTTACAATGCTTGTGGTACCCGAAGACAGGAGTCACCCGATGTCCACCAACTCTCCCGACGACCGACCGGAGCGCGACCAGCGGCGACGGGACAGTGGTGACCGCGGTGATCGTGGCGGCTACCGCGGCGGCCCGCGCCCCAACGACCGTGGCGACGACCGCCGTGGTGGCGACCGTCCCTCCTTCCGTCGCGACGACCGCGGCGGTGACCGTGGTGGTGACCGCGGCGACCGTGGCGGTTTCCGCCGCGACGACCGCCCGTCCTTCCGCCGTGACGACGACCGTCGCGGCGACGACCGCGGTGGCTTCCGCCGTGACGACAGCCGCGGTGGCGACCGTGGTGGTTTCCGCGGCCGTGACGACCGTGGTGGCGACCGCCCGTCGTTCCGCCGCGACGACAGCCGTGGCGGGGACCGTCCGTCGTTCCGCCGTGACGAGCGTCCCGGTGGTGACCGGCCGGCGTTCCGTCGTGACGACAGCCGTGGTGACTTCCGCCGTGACGACCGTCGTGGTGACGACCGTGGTGGGTTCCGTGGCCGCGATGACCGTGGTGGCGACCGCCCGTCGTTCCGCCGTGACGACAGCCGTGGCGGTGACCGTCCGGCGTTCCGCCGCGATGACAGCCGTGGTGGCGACCGTCCGTCGTTCCGCCGTGACGAGCGTTCCGGTGGCGACCGTCCGGCGTTCCGCCGTGACGACAGCCGTGGCGACTCCCGCCGCGACGACCGTCGTGGCGATGACCGTGGTGGGTTCCGTGGCCGTGACGACCGTGGCGGCGACCGTGGTGGATTCCGCCGCGACGACCGCTCCGGCGACCGTCCCTCCTTCCGTCGTGACGACGACCGCCGTGGCGGGGACCGTCCGTCCTTCCGCCGTGACGAGCGTCCCGGTGGTGACCGGCCGGCGTTCCGTCGCGATGACAGCCGTGGTGACTTCCGCCGCGACGACCGTCGTGGTGACGACCGTGGTGGGTTCCGTGGCCGCGATGACCGTGGTGGCGACCGCCCGTCGTTCCGCCGCGACGACAGCCGTGGCGGGGACCGTCCGTCCTTCCGCCGTGACGAGCGCTCCGGTGACCGTCCCGCGTTCCGCCGTGACGACGACCGCCGTGGCGACTCCCGCCGCGACGACCGTCGTGATGACCGCCGTGGCGATGACCGTGGTGGGTTCCGGGGCCGGGACGACCGGGGTGGCGACCGTCCCCCCTTCCGCCGTGACGAGCGCTCCGGCGACCGTCCGTCCTTCCGCCGCGACGACAGCCGTGGTGGCGACCGTGGTGGGTTCCGTCGGGACGACCGTGGTGGTGACCGGGGCGGTTTCCGTGGCCGGGACGACCGGGGTGGCGACCGTGGTGGATACCGGGGCCGTGACGACCGTGGCGCCCGGCCGGGCGAGCGCGGTGGGTACCGGGGTCGTGACGACCGGGGTGGCGACCGTGGTGGATACCGGGGCCGTGACGAGCGGGACCGCGACCGCGAGCCGATCAAGCGCCTCCCGATCCCCGACGACGTCACCGGCGACGAGATCGACAAGGACGTCCGCCAGGAGCTGCTGAGCCTTCCGAAGACGCTCGCGGAGGACGTCGCCAGGAACCTGGTGATGGTCGCGCGGCTCATCGACGAGGACCCCGAGGGCGCCTATGGCTACTCCAGGGTGGCCCTGCGTCTGGCGTCCCGTGTGGCCGCCGTGCGCGAGGCCGCCGGCTTCGCCGCCTACGCGACCCAGAAGTACAGCGAGGCCCTGGCCGAGTTCCGTGCCGCCCGCCGGATGACCGGCAACACCGAGCTGTGGCCCGTGATGGCCGACTGCGAGCGTGGGCTCGGGCGTCCGGAGAAGGCGCTGGACATGGCCGGTGCCCCCGAGGTGCAGAAGCTGGACAAGGCCGGCCAGGTCGAGATGCGGCTCGTCGCCGCCGGCGCCCGGCGTGACATGGACCAGCTCGACGCGGCCATCGTCACCCTCCAGAGCGCGGAGCTGGCCTCCAACTCCATCCAGCCCTGGACCGCCCGCCTGCGCTACGCCTACGCGGACGCCCTGTTGGCCGTCGGCCGGGAGAGCGAGGCGCGGGAGTGGTTCGCCAAGGCCGTCGAGGCCGACCGCGACGGCAGCACCGACGCCTCCGACCGGCTCGCCGAGCTGGACGGTGTCGAGTTCGTCGACGCGATGGACGAGGACGACGCCGAGACCCAGTCGGAGACCGTGGTGACGGTCGTGGTGGACGAGAACACCACCACCGACGACGAGGCCGCCGACGAGGCCGACGACGAGATCGTGGACGAGGCCGACGACGAGATCGTGGACGAGGCCGACGACGAGATCGTGGACGAGGCCGCGCCCGAGGCCGTCGAGCCGAAGGCCGCCGAGCCGAAGGCCGCCGAGCCCAAGATCGTCGAGATCAAGGACTCCACCGAGGACTGATCCTCGCGCGGGAAACAAAGAAGGGCGGGACCCCAGTGGTCCCGCCCTTTTTTCGTGTCCGGAAGCAGCCGGAACACCCTTCAGATGTCCACCATCCGCAGCACCAGCCCCGAGGCCGGTTTCGGCCCGAACGACGTCGACTTGCGCGGCATCGTCACCCCCTGCCGGGCCAGCTCGCGCACGACATCCTCGCGTACCGGGTGCAGAAGCACCGCCGTGCCGCCGCCGCGTTCCGCCTTGGCGACCGTGGCCGCCGTGTCATGGATGTAGGCGATGTGCGCGGGGGAGTCCTCGGGGATGCGCCAGACGTGGTCGAGGAGGGCGCTGTGCAGGACCGTCGCGTCCAGGGAGCGCCAGGCGGGTGGGTGGCCGGCCGGGACCGCGCGGGTCAACAGGGCCGGGTCCGGGCGGTCCAGCAGGTGGAAGTCGCCGTCGCCGGCCAGCAGGAAGGCGTTGCCCTCGGCGGCCGCCTCCGCGAGCGCCTCCAGCGCCTCGGGCAGCGGCACCGCGAGGTGCCGTACCCGGAACAGGTCGCCCACGGCGGCCAGGGCCTCCGCCACCGGCAGGCCGTGCAGCAGACGGTGGATGGCGCGGACGCGCAGCGGATAGCGGGCGGTGTCGACCAGCAGGACCAGGCCCAGGTCCCAGGGTCCGGGGGAGGGCTGCTCGGCGCGGAGCAGGCGGTAGGTGGCCCAGCGGTGGTGGCCGTCGGCGATGAGGGCCTGGTGGTGGGCGAGGTCCCTGCGGACGACGGCCAGTTCGGCCGGGTCGGTGAGGCCCCACAGGCGGTGCCGTACGCCGTCCTCGGTGGTGGTCGTCAGCAGGGGCGGGAGCTTCGCCGTGCGCTCGATGGCCTCGGAGGTGGCGCCGTCGCCGCGGTAGGTCAGCAGCAGGGGTTCCAGGTTGGCGCGGGTGGCGCGCATCAGGCCCGCGCGGTCGGCGACCACCGGATCCATCACGTCCTCGTGCGGGAGGACGACGCCCTCCTCCGGCTCCGAGACGCGCAGGGCGCCGATGACCCCGCGCTGGAGCAGTCCGTCCACGTCCTGCTGCTCGTACACGTACAGGGCGGGGACCGGGTCGGGGGCGAGGATGCCCGCGGCGAGCCAGCGGCGCAGGGTGTCGGCGGCCTGTTCGTTGCGGACGTCGGGCGTGTCGGCCTGGGGCAGGATCAGCCGGACGATGTTGTACGGGTCGGCGTCCTGCAGGTGGTGCAGGCCGTCCGGGCGTACCACCACGTCGTACGGCGGGGAGGTGACGGAGGCCAGGCTGCCGACCCGTTCGGAGTCGTAACGAAGGCCGCGGAACGGGGTGAGTTCCAGACCTCGGGGCGCCATTGCTTCCGAGTGACCTGCGATGTTCATCCCGGCATCGTACGTGTGCGGGCGGGTTGCGGGATGATCGGGGGAAAGAGCGTCGAACGAGGAGCGATACGGATGAGCCGGAGCGTCAGGACGAGCCCCGAGGGCAGTGAGCGGCCCCTGCACGAGGCGTACGACACGGCGCTGCTCGACCTGGACGGGGTGGTGTACGCGGGTGGTGAGGCCATCGCGCACGCCGTGGACTCGCTGGCCGACGCCCGTGGGGACGGCATGCACCTCGCGTATGTCACCAACAACGCGCTGCGCACCCCGGACGCGGTGGCCGGTCACCTGACCGAGCTGGGCATACCGACCGGCGCCGAGGACGTGATCACCTCCGCGCAGGCGGTGGCCCGGCTGATCAGCGAGCAGGTGCCGGCCGGGGCGAAGGTGCTGGTGATCGGAGGCGAGGGGCTGCGGGTGGCGCTGCGCGAGCGCGGGCTGACCCCGGTGGACTCGGCGGACGACGACCCGGTGGCCGTGGTGCAGGGGTACGGCGGCCCGGACTTGCCGTGGGGGCGGTTCGCGGAGGCGTCGTACGCGGTGGCGCGCGGTGTGCCGTGGTTCGCGTCCAACACCGACCTGACCATCCCGAGCGGGCGGGGCATCGCGCCGGGCAACGGCGCGGCCGTGGAGGTCGTCCGGATCGCCACCGGTGCCGAGCCGCAGGTGGCGGGCAAGCCACTGCCCCCGATGCACAAGGAGACCATCCTGCGCACCGGCGCGAAGCGGCCGCTGGTGGTCGGCGACCGGCTGGACACCGACATCGAGGGCGCCTACAACGGCGAGGTCGACTCGCTGCTGGTGCTGACCGGGGTCACCGACGGCGCCCAGTTGCTCGCCGCGCCGCCGCAGCACCGGCCGACCTATGTCGACGCCGATCTGCGCGGCCTGCTGACCGGGCAGCCGGAGGTGGCGAAGGACGGTGAGGGCTTCCGCTGCGGGGGCTGGACCGCCACGGCCGGACCCCGGCTGGAGCTGTCGGGCGAGGGGTCCGAACTGGACGGTCTCCGGGCGCTGTGCGCGGCGGCCTGGACTGCGGCCGGGGACGGCACCTGCACGCTGGACGCGGAGAAGGCGCTTGCCAGGCTGGGTCTCTGAGGCTCCGCCAGACGGGCGAGATCGAGACCGAATGGGAGGATAGGCTAACCTAACCACGTGTTGGTCGAGAGTCCTCCGGAACAGCGCGCGGAAACCGCCCCCGCGCTCCCGAAGCGACGGCTGGTGCGTGCCCTCGGGCTGCTGCTGGCCGTGGTGCTGCTGGCGTTCGTCGCCATGGCGAGTATCGGCGTCGGCGCCAAGTCGCTGGCGCCGGACCTGATCTGGCACGGGCTGTTCCACGACAGCGGGACCTACGCCGACATCGTCGTACGGGGCCGCATCTCCCGGACCGTCCTCGGCCTGCTGGCCGGGGCCGCGTTCGGGCTGTCCGGCTCGGTGCTCCAGGCGCTCACCCGCAACCCGCTGGCCGACCCCGGCCTGCTCGGCATCAACGCGGGCGCCTCCGCCGCCGTCGTCACCGCCATCACCTTCTTCGGCGTGACCTCGCTGAGCGGATACGTGTGGTTCGCCTTCGCCGGTGCGGCGGCCGTGGGCGCGCTGGTGTGGTTCCTCGGCGGCAGCCGGGGCGCCACCCCGGTACGGCTCGCACTGGCCGGCACCGCGATCGGGGCCGCGCTGTACGGGTACCTCCAGGCCGTGATGATCATGGACGACGAGGCGCTGTCCCGGATGCGCTTCTGGACGGTCGGCTCGCTGGACTCCGCCGACGACCGGACCATCGTCCAGGTGCTGCCGTTCCTCGTGGCCGGCATGGTCCTCTCGCTCGCCCTGGCCCGGCCGCTGAACGCCATGGAGATGGGCGACGACACCGCCCGCGCGCTCGGCGCCCATCTGAACCGCACCCGCGCGCTCGCCATGCTGGCGGCGACCGTGCTGTGCGGCGCCGCGACCGCCGCGTGCGGCCCGATCATGTTCGTCGGCCTGATGGTGCCGCACGTGGTGCGGTCCTTCACCGGGCCCGACCTGCGCTGGATTCTTCCGTACGCCGCCGTGCTGTCGCCCGTGCTGCTGCTCGGCGCCGACATCGTCGGCCGGCTCGTCGCCCGGCCCGCCGAGATCCAGGTCGGCATCATCACCGCGCTCATCGGCGGCCCGGTCTTCATCTTTCTCGTACGACGGCGGAGGACGGCGCAACTGTGAAGACACTCTCCCGGAGCCGTGCGGTACGCACCCCCGGCGGGCTCTCGCTGCGCCTGGACCTGCGCTCCCTGATCGTGGTCGTCCTGCTGCTGGTCGCCGTGCTCGCCGCGGGCGTGGCCCTGATCGGCACCGGCGACGCCCACATCCCCGCGACGGACGTGCTGCGGACCCTCGTCGGGAACGGCAACCCGTACCAGGACTTCATCGTCAACGAGCTGCGGCTGCCCCGGCTGCTGGTCGGGCTGCTGGTCGGCGCGTCGCTGGGGCTGGGCGGGGCGCTGTTCCAGTCGATCTCCCGCAACCCGCTCGGCAGCCCGGACGTGCTCGGCCTCGCCCAGGGCTCCACCGCGGGCGCCCTGGTGATGATCGTGCTGTTCTCGGGCAGCGCCGCCGCGGTGACCGCGGGCGCGCTGGTCGGCGGCCTGGTCACGGGCCTGGGCATCTATCTGCTCGCCTGGAAGCAGGGGGTGCACGGATACCGGTTGGTCCTGGTCGGCATCGGCGTGTCCGCCGTGCTCACGGCCGTCAACGGCTACCTGATCACCAAGGCCGACATCGTCGACGCGGCCCGCGCGGTGGTGTGGATGACCGGGTCCCTCAGCGGCCGGGACTGGACCCAGGTCTGGCCGCTGCTGATCCTGTGCGCGGTCGTCGTGCCCGTGGTCCTCGCCAACGGGCGGGGCCTCAGGATGCTGGAGATGGGCGACGACGTGGCGTACGCCCTCGGGGTGCGGGTGCACCGGGTACGGCTGGTGCTGATGGTCGGTGCCGTCCTGCTCACCGCCGCCGCCACCGCCGCCGCAGGCCCCGTCGGCTTCGTCGCCCTCATCGCGCCGCAGCTCGCCCGGCGGCTGACCCGCTCGCCGGGACCCAACCTCGTGCCGTCCCTGTGCATGGGCGCCGCCCTGCTGGTCACCGCCGACTGGGTCTGCCAGCGCCTCTTCGGCGCCGACCAACTGCCCGTCGGCGTGGTCACCGGTGTCGTCGGCGGCGCCTACCTGCTGTGGCTGCTGGTCGGCGAGCGCCGGGCGGGCCGGGTATGAGCGCGGAATCCAGCGGACCCCAGCCGAACACCTCTAGGAGCACCAGCACCGTGAACCGCCTGTCCGCCGAGAACGTCACCCTCGCCTACGAGCAGCGCGTCATCGCCGAGCGGCTGTCGGTGGAGATACCCGACAACTCCTTCACCGTGATCGTCGGCCCCAACGCGTGCGGCAAGTCCACCCTGCTGCGGGCGCTGTCGCGGATGCTGAAGCCGACCGAGGGCCAGGTGCTGCTCGACGGCCAGGCCATCCAGTCGCTGCCCGCCAAGAAGGTCGCCCGCACCCTGGGCCTGCTCCCGCAGTCCTCCATCGCACCGGACGGCATCACCGTCGCCGACCTGGTCGGCCGGGGCCGCTACCCGCACCAGGGGCTGCTGCGCCAGTGGTCGGCCGAGGACGAGCGGGTCGTCCAGGAGTCCATGGCGCAGACCGGCGTCTGCGAACTCGCCGAGCGGTACGTGGACGAACTCTCCGGCGGCCAGCGCCAGCGCGTCTGGATCGCCATGGCCCTCGCCCAGCAGACCCCGCTGCTGCTCCTGGACGAGCCGACCACCTACCTCGACATCCAGCACCAGATCGACGTCCTCGACCTGTGCGCCGAGCTGCACGAGACGCAGGGGCGCACCCTGGTCGCCGTCCTGCACGACCTCAACCACGCGGCGCGCTACGCCACGCACCTCATCGCCCTGCGCGACGGCGAGGTCATCGCCGAGGGCGCGCCGAACGAGATCGTCACCGCAGAGCTGGTCGAGCGGGTCTTCGGGCTGCGCTGCCAGGTCATCGACGACCCCGAGACCGGGACCCCGCTGGTCGTGCCCGCCGCCCGCAAGGCGCGGACGGCGAAGGTCACAGCAGCTTCCTGAGCCGGAACAGGTCCATCAGACCCGCCTCCAGCCTCACCCGGCCCGAGCCCCAGGCGGAGGCGAAGTTCAGCCCGCCGTCCACCAGGGCCACCAGGTCGTCCCCGGTCAGCGCCAGCCGGATCTGGGCCCGCTCCCTGGGCGGGCCCGGCAGGGTCTCGGCCACCTCGATCCGGCCGCCTCGCATGCGTCCGGCGAAGGTGACGTCCAGATCGGTGATGTGGCAGCTCACCGAGCGGTCCAGCGCGGCGGCCGCGCCGACGTCGCCCTCGGCGCCGCTCATGCTGTCCGAGAGCTTCTCCAGTGCCGTACGGCACTCCTCGATCGTGGCCATCGCGCACGACGGTACCCCAGCCGTTCGCGGTAGCGTCTGGGCATGAGCGAGTCCGCGCCCGAGTCCGTGTCCCCGGCGCCCGAGTCCGACCCCGCGGCCCCGGCGCCGCTGGCCGTCCCCCGAACCCCCACCGGGGACGCCGGTGTCGACGCCCGGCTGGCGAGGCTGGCCGACACCGACCACCTGCCCACCGACGGACACCTCGGCGTGTACGAGGATGTACACCGGGGGCTGCGCGACGCGCTCGACGCGCTCGACGCCCGCCCGGAGCATCCGGCACCCGCCCCCCGGTGAGGCCAGGACCGCACCGCCCGTACCAAGCACGAAGACTTGAGCAGGAGCTGAACCGAACGTGGCAGGAGTCGCACGCCGCCGTCTCGACGCGGAACTGGTCCGCCGCAAGCTGGCGCGCTCGCGCGAGCACGCCAGCCAGTTGATCGCCGCCGGCCGGGTCACCGTCGGCAAGACCGTGGCGACCAAGCCGGCCACCCAGGTGGAGACCGCCGCCGCGATCGTGGTGCTGAGCGACGACACCGACCCTGAGTACGTCTCGCGCGGGGGACACAAGCTCGCCGGCGCGCTGGCCGCCTTCGTACCCCGGGGCCTCGTGGTCGAGGGCCGCCGCGCCCTGGACGCCGGCGCCTCCACCGGCGGCTTCACCGACGTCCTGCTGCGCGCGGGGGCCGCCCAGGTCGTCGCCGTGGACGTCGGATACGGACAACTCGCCTGGTCCCTACGGAACGATGAACGGGTCGTCGTCAAGGACCGTACGAACGTACGGGAGTTGACGCTGGAAGGGATCGACGGGAAGCCGGTGGACCTGGTGGTGGGCGATCTGTCCTTCATCCCGCTCGGTCTGGTGCTGCCCGCCCTCAAGCGGTGCGTGACGCCGGACGCCGATCTGGTGATGATGGTGAAACCGCAGTTCGAGGTGGGTAAGGAACGGCTGGGCAGCGGGGGTGTCGTACGGAGTCCGCAACTGCGGGCGGAGGCCGTGCGCGGGGTGGCCGACAAGGCGTGGGAGCTGGGTCTCGGGGTGCGAGGAGTCACCGCGAGCCCGCTGCCGGGCCCGTCCGGCAACGTCGAGTACTTTCTCTGGCTGCGTGCCGGAGCCCCCGAGATCGACCCGGCCGACATCGATCGTGCAGTGGCGGAGGGGCCGCGTTGACACAGAACCGAGCGCGTACTGTTTTCCTGCTCGCCCACACCGGGCGTCCCGCGGCGATCCGCAGTGCGGAACTCGTGGTCAAGGGACTGCTGCGGTCCGGCATCGGGGTGCGGGTGCTGGAGGAGGAGGCGTGCGACCTGCCGCTGCCGGGCGAGGTGGAACTCGTCAAGGAGGCGACACCGCAGTCACTCGACGGCTGCGAACTGCTCATCGTCCTCGGCGGTGACGGCACCCTGCTGCGCGGCGCCGAGTTCGCCCGCGCCTCCGGGGTGCCGATGCTCGGCGTCAACCTAGGCAGCGTCGGCTTCCTCGCCGAGGCCGAGCGGGACGACCTCGACCGGGTGGTGGACCGGGTGGTGGCCCGCTCCTACGAGGTCGAGGAGCGCATGACCATCGACGTGGTCGTGCACCGCAACGGTGACATCGTGCACACCGACTGGGCGCTGAACGAGGCGGCCGTGCAGAAGGTGTCCGCCGAGAAGATGCTCGAAGTGGTGCTGGAGATCGACGGCCGCCCGGTCACCGCCTTCGGCTGCGACGGCATCGTGCTCTCCACCCCCACCGGCTCCACCGCCTACGCCTTCTCCGCCGGGGGACCGGTGGTGTGGCCCGAGGTGGAGGCGCTGCTCATGGTGCCGATCAGCGCGCACGCCCTGTTCGCCAAGCCGCTGGTCACCTCCCCCGACTCGGTCCTCGCCGTCGAGGTGCTCCCGCACGTCCCGCCGGGCGTGCTGTGGTGCGACGGCCGCCGCACCATCGAGCTGCCGCCCGGCGCCCGGGTCGAGGTCCGGCGCGGCGCGGTGCCGGTCCGGCTCGCCCGGCTGCACCACGCCTCCTTCACCGACCGGCTGGTGGCGAAGTTCGCCCTGCCGACCACCGGCTGGCGCGGCGCCCGGGACCACTCCTCGGAGTGACAGCGGCGGCCCGTGTGCGCGGCGCGCCCCGGACCTCGTAAGGTCTGTTCCGTGTTGGAGGAGATGCGGATACGGTCGCTCGGGGTCATCGACGACGCCGTGGTCGAGCTGTCGCCGGGGTTCACCGCGGTCACCGGTGAGACGGGCGCGGGCAAGACCATGGTGGTCACCAGCCTGGGCCTGCTGCTCGGCGGGCGCGCCGACCCGGCGCTCGTACGGATCGGTGCGGGCAAGGCGGTGGTGGAGGGGCGGATCGCCCTGGCCGCCGGCGCCTCCGCCGTCGTACGTGCCGAGGAGGCGGGGGCCGAGCTGGACGACGGCGCGCTGCTGATCAGCCGTACGGTCTCCGCCGAGGGCCGCTCCCGCGCGCACCTCGGCGGGCGCAGCGTGCCCGTGGGGCTGCTCGCCGAGCTGGCCGACGAACTGGTGGCCGTGCACGGCCAGACCGACCAGCAGGGCCTGCTCAAGCTGTCCCGGCAGCGGCAGGCCCTGGACCGGTACGCGGGCGAGGCCGTCTCCGGCCCGCTGGCCGCGTACACCGAGGCGTACCGGCGGCTGCGGGCCGTCGCCACCGAGCTGGACGAGATCGTCACCCGCGCCCGCGAGCGCGCCCAGGAAGCCGACCTGCTGCGCTACGGCCTGGACGAGATCGCCGCCGTGGAACCCCGCGCGGGGGAGGACACCGAACTCGCCGAGGAGGCGGAGCGGCTCGGGCACGCCGAGGCGCTGGCCGGCGCGGCCACCGCCGCGCACGCCGCCCTCGCGGGCAACCCCGAGGACCCCGAGGGCATCGACGCCTCCACCCTGGTCGCGGGCGCCCACCGGGCGCTGGAGGCGGTCCGGGCCCACGACCCGGCGCTGGCCGCGCTCACCGACCGGATCGGGGAGATCGGCATCCTCCTCGCCGACGTCGCCGGTGAGCTGGCCGGATACGCCGACGACCTGGACGCCGACCCGCTGCGGCTGGCCGCGGTGGAGGAGCGCCGGGCCGCGCTGACCGCGCTGACCCGCAAGTACGGCGAGGACATCGGCGCCGTGCTGGCCTGGGGCGAGCAGGGTGCCGCCCGGCTGACCGAGCTGGACGGCGACGACGAGCGGATCGGTGAACTCACCGCCGAGCGCGATGCCCTGGGCGTCGAACTGGGCGCGCTCGCCGAGGCGTTGACCAAGGCGCGCACGGAGGCCGCCGAGCGGTTCGCCGCCGCCGTCACCGCCGAACTCGCCTCGCTGGCGATGCCGCACGCCCGGGTCTCCTTCGACATCCGGCAGACCGAGGACCCCGACGGCGTCGAGGCCGGCGGCCGTACGGTCGCCTACGGGCCCACCGGTGTGGACGAGGTCGAGCTGCTGCTCGCCCCGCACCCCGGCGCCCCGCCCCGGCCCATCGCCAAGGGCGCCTCCGGCGGTGAGCTGTCCCGCGTGATGCTCGCCGTGGAGGTGGTGTTCGCGGGGACCGACCCGGTGCCGACGTACCTCTTCGACGAGGTGGACGCCGGGGTCGGCGGCAAGGCGGCGGTGGAGATCGGGCGGCGGCTGGCGAAGCTCGCCCGGACCGCGCAGGTCGTCGTGGTGACCCACCTGCCGCAGGTCGCCGCGTTCGCCGACCGGCAACTGCTGGTGGAGAAGACCAACGACGGCTCGGTCACCCGGTCCGGCGTGAAGGTCCTGGAGGGCGAGGACCGCGTCCGCGAGCTGTCCCGCATGCTGGCCGGCCAGGAGGACTCCGAGGCCGCCCGCGCCCACGCCGAGGAACTCCTCGCCACCGCCCGCGCGGAGGACTAGGCCGGTGACGTCCCGCGTCGCCGCCCTGGTCACCTCGGCGCTGCTCGCCCGAGGGCTGACGGCGGCACTCCGGCACCGGGCACCGGGCGGGCCGGAGTGCTGGGAACGGAAGAACCACGCGGGCCGCACCGTGGAGCTGTACGCCGGCCCCGCGAGCGCCGCCGCCACCGCGCTCGCCGCCGCCCGGGTCCACCCGGCGGCCGGGCTCGCCGTACTGGCCGCCGGGGCCTGCGGCGCCTACGACGACATCGCCGGCGCCGACGACCCCCGCCGGGGCTTCCGCGCCCACCTCGGCGCCCTGCGCACGGGCGAAGTCACCTCCGGCGCGGTCAAGTTGTTCGGCATCTCCGCCGCCGCGCTGGCCGCCGGGACCCTGCTCAAGGAGCGGCCGCTCGACCGGCTGCTCGCGGGCGTCGTCATCGCGGGCGCCGCGCACACCGCCAACCTGCTCGACGTACGCCCCGGCCGCGCGGCGGGGGCCGTGCTCGCGCTGGCGGCGCCGGGGCTCGCCCGGAGCGGTGCGGGTGGCGCGCTGGCCGCCGTCGCGGCGGGCGGGGCGGCCGCCGTACTGCCCGACGACCTGGGGGAGCGGGCCATGCTCGGCGACACCGGCGCGCACGCGCTGGGTGCTGCGCTCGGCGCCGCCATCGTTTCGGCCAATGGGCGCACGGGCCTTCTCGTGCACGCCGCCGCCGTGGTCGCCGCCACCGTGCGCGGGGACCGGGTGTCCGCCTGGGCGCGGGCGCTGTGAGTCGCTGACCTCGCGGTATGCCCGCCGACCGGCTCCGCCGGGCCGACGGCCGCTGTCACTCGTACGGGTGAGATGCGCCGGCGCATTGCCAACGCGCTCCGCCTCCCGGGTCCGGCGCGATTTCCCGGAACAGCCGTACGTCCTGGCATGCTTGACGGTGTGCCGCCTCCGGGCGGGGGCCCGCGCGGTCCGTCGTACCCCGCTTCCGTCGTTTCGCCGTTCGCTACCTTCTGTACGTCTTCGTGACCGACCCGTACCTCCCTCTGACCGACCCCGCCCGACCCAGGAGCCCCGGCCTCAGTGACCCCCGTGAGCAGCAACGCCCCGCACGGCCAGTCCTCGCTGCGCACCGTGCAGGTGCTCGGCGGCGGCAATGCCGGGAGCAGCGCCCATGTGCGCTCCCTGGCCGAGGGGCTGGTCGCGCGGGGCGTACGGGTCACCGTCTGCGCCCCGGCCGAGGCCGACCACGCCTACGACTTCCGGGGCACCGGCGCCGACCACGTGCCGGTGCCCCGCAGCAGCGACCCGGCGGCCGTGGGCCGGCTCCGGGCGGTCTGCGCGGACGCCGACCTGGTGCACGCGCACGGGCTGCACGCCTCCTTCCGCGCCGCGCTGGCCCTCGGCGGACGGGCGACCCCGCTGGTCGTCACCTGGCACGACCGGGCGCACGCCGAGGGCGCGCGGGCGCATCTGCTGCGGCTGCTGGAGCGGCGCGTGGCGCGGACGGCCGCCGTGGTCCTCGGCACCAGCTCCGCCCTGGTCGACCGGGCCCGCCGCACCGGCGCGCGGGACGCCAGGCTGGGCGCGATGGCCCTGCCCGGCGGCCCCCGGCCCGCCGCACCTGAGGACCCGGACCGCCCCTCGGCCAAGCTCCGCGCCGAACTCGGCGGCACGGAACGCCCGTTGCTCCTCGCGGTCGGCTCCCTCGACCGGCACCGGGGCTACGACGTGCTGCTGGACGCCGCCCGCCGCTGGAGCGGCCTCGACCCGCAGCCGCTCACCCTGATCGCGGGGGAGGGGCCGCTCCGCCCCGAGCTGCAACAGCGCATCACCGACGAGGAGTTGCCCGTCCGGCTGCTCGGCGTCCGCGACGACGTGCCCGCCCTGCTCGCGGCCGCCGACCTCGCCCTGCTCACCAGCCGCTGGGAGTCCCGCCCCCTCTTCGCCCAGGAGGCCCTGCACGCCCGCGTCCCCCTGGTCGCCACCGCGGTCGGCGGCGTCCCGGACCTGGTCGGCGATGCCGCCGCGCTCGTCCCCTACGGCGACGCCCGTGCCCTCGCCGACACCGTCACCGCCCTCCTCGCGGACCCCGAACGGCGCGAGCGGCTCACCGAGCGCGGCACGCGCCAGGCGTCCGGCTGGCCGACCGAGGACGACACCATCGCCCAAGTGCTGGGCATCTACGACGAATTGACCCAGCCGATGGTGCTCCTCTAGCGGCGCTGCTCTAGTCCACGTGGCGCCGCGCCCGCAGGGCCAGACTCAACGCCAGTACCGTGTGCGGATCGTCGAGGTCGGTGTTCAGCAACTCACCTATCCGCGCCAGGCGGTTGTAGAGGGTCTGGCGGTTGAGGTGGAGTTCGCGGGCGGTCTCCGCCTTGCGGCCCGCGTGGGCGAGGTAGGTCTCCAGGGTGGGGAGCAGTGGCGGCTTCGCACGCCGGTCGTGCTCACGCAGCGGGCCGAGCGCACGGTCCACGAAGGCCGACAGATCCGGGTGGTCGCGCAGCCGCCACAACAGCAGGTCGATGTCGAGGCGACGGGCGTCGTACCAGGGCTGATCGGTGAGGCCCTGTGCGGCCGTCGCCGTCTCCGCCGCGTGCCGCAGCCCCGCCGAGGCCGCCGCCCAGTCGCCCGGCACCCCCACGACCACGACCGGCGGCCGGGCCCCCGGCCGGACCATCCCGGCCCGCTCGGCGCCCGTCCGCAGCGCGGCCGCCACCCGGTCCGCGACCGGCACCCGGTCGGCCTCCGCGCGCAGCCCCACCAGCACCGGCACCCGGCCCTCCACCGGCCGCACCCCCAGCAGCACCGGCACCCCCACCGACGCCAGCTCCTCCCCGACCGCCCGCGCCAGCACCGCCCAGCCGCCGGCCGGGGACAGCGCGTCCCCCACCCGCATCACCACCGGCAGCAGCGGACCGTCACCGGGCCGGAACCCCAGCACGCGGGCCTGCGCCGGAGCGTCCCCGGCCCGCACCCGGCCCTCGGCCAGATCGGTCAGGAAGTCACCCCGGCCGCGCGCCGCCAGCTCCTCCTCCTGGCGGGCCTGCATCAGCACCACCGCCACGGTCCCGGCGGCCCGCTCGGCCGCGATCCGGTGCACCGGCGCCAGCGGAGCGCCCACCGGCAGCAGCACCAGCCGCGCCCGCACCCCGCCCGACCCCGCGCCCCCGCCCGGCACGTCCACCAGCAGCGCGCCCGACGGTGGCGGCTCCGCCCGGTGCGGACCGCGCAGCCCCTCCCACACCTGCAAGGGGTCCGCGCCGGCCAGGCCCGGCCCGGCCGCATACAGCAGGCGGCCGTCCGCCGTCTCCAGGAACACCGGGTTGGCGCAGAAGTCGGCGAGGATGGCGAGCAGTTGGGGCACCCCGCCCCCGCCGAGCAACGCCTCCGTGCAGCGCCGGTGCACGTCCTCCACCCGCTGGAGCAGGGCGTAGTGGCCGTTGACGATCTCGGTGTGGATCTCCTCGGTGACCGTCACGAACGGCACCTCGCGGTGCAGTTGGACCAGCGGCAGGCCCGTCGCCCGCGCGGTGTCCACCATCGCGGCCGGGAGCCGGGTGAAACGCTGGCCCAGCTCCACCACCAGCGCGGCGATGTCCCGCTCGGCCAGCGTGCGCACGAACGCCCGCTGCTCGGCCGGGCGCGTGCCCAGCCCGTACCCGGTGGTCAGCAGCAGTTCGCCGCCCTTGAGCAGCGAGGCGATGTGCGGGACCTCGCCCGCGTGCACCCAGCGCACGCCCCGCTCCAGCCGGTCCTCGCCCGCCACCACCTCCGGCAGCCCCCCGCGCAGCCCGGGCAGCTCCAGCGCCCGCCGCACGGTGATCCCGCCACCCTCTGTGCCCATGCGCCGGACGCTACCCCCCTGACCTCGTACGGAACAGCCGGAGCCGCACAGCTACAGCGGCCGGATGTTGTGGTTGAAGCGGAAGACGTTGTCCGGGTCGTACGCCCGCTTCACCTTCTCCAGCCGGAGCATGTTGCCCACGCCCATGCCCGCGCCGACGCGTTCGGCACCCTCGTCGCCGATGAAGTTCAGGTACACGTCGCCGGTGCTCCACGGCTCGACCTCGGAGCGGACCTCCCGCACCCAGTCGATGGCGCGGGCGTCGTCGGCCGGGTCCTCCCAGATGGCGAAGGGATGCGCCGACCAGGGGGCGTCCCGGTACGGGATCGGGTAGTCGTGCGGACCGGACGCGAGGGCACCGCCCTGCGGGAACAGGATGTGCTGGGTGCCGGTCGGCACCGGCATCCGCTCTCCGAGCGAGCAGTAGACGTCCACCAGATCGTCCGGCAGGCCGGTCAGATACTCGGCCGACCAGTAGTTCCGCAGGCCCGGCGGGTCGTCGATCATGCACTGCACGTCCACGTACGGCAGCCCGGCGACCAGCTCGCCCGCCGCCGGCAGCGCCAGCAGCGGCCCGATCAGGTCCCGCAGCGCCTCGACCCCGCCCGCGTACGTCACCAGCGCCCCGCACACCAGTCGCCCCACCAGCTCCTCGGGGACGAACTCCTCGGGCGGGCCGGTGATGTACAGCAGGGCCCCGCCCAGCCGGTTGGGGCCGGCCTCGATGGCCTCGCGGAAGGCGCGCACCACCTCCGGCCCCTGCTCCGGCCGGTACAGCAGCAGGGCGACCGCGAACTCGGGCAGCTCGTGCAGGCGCAGGGTGAGCGTCGTGGCCACCCCGAAGTTGCCGCCCCCGCCGTGCAGGGCCCAGAACAGCTCGGGATGCTCCTCCGGGGTCGCCCGCACCTGCTCGGCGTCGGCCGTCACCAGCTCCACGCCCAGCAGGTTGTCCACGGCGAGCCCGAAGGCGCGGTCCAGCCAGCCGGTGCCGCCGCCGAGGACGAACCCGCCGACCCCGGTGGTGGAGACCCGGCCCCCGGTGGTCGCCAGACCGTACGGCGCGCAGGCCACATCCAGGTGCTTCATCGTGGCCCCGCCCCCGACCCGCACCGAACGGGCCTCCGGGTCGACGTCGACCCCGTGCATCCGGCGCAGGTCCACCACCACCGCGCCGTCGCCCAGGGCGTTGCCCGCGACGCTGTGCCCGCCGCCGCGCACGGCGACGGGCAGATCCAGGTCACGGGCGAAGCGGACCGTGCGTACCACGTCGGCCGCGTCCGCGCACCGGGCGATCACGGCCGGCCGCCGGTCGATCATCGCGTTGAAGACGGCACGGGCCTCGTCGTATCCCGCGTCGCCCGGCGCGAACACCTCGCCGGTCAGCTCCTCGCGCAGCGCGGCCAGCGCCGCACCGGCCTTCGAGAGGGAAGCCATGGCCGCCCCCTTCCGCATCGGGGAGTGGTCCACTTCCCAGCCTAGGCCGGGGTCAGCCCCCGTACGCCCCCGAGGCCGTCAGCCGCAGGGCGGTGTCGATCAGCGGGACGTGGCTGAACGCCTGCGGGAAGTTGCCGACCTGGCGCTGGAGGCGGGGGTCCCACTCCTCGGCGAGGAGGCCGAGGTCGTTGCGCAGGTTGAGAAGCTTCTCGAACAGCTTGCGGGCCTCGTCCACCCGGCCGATCATCGCCAGGTCGTCCGCCATCCAGAACGAGCAGGCCAGGAAGGCGCCCTCGTCACCGGGGAGGCCGTCCACACCCGCGTCCTCGCCATCGGTCGGGTAGCGCAGGATGAACCCGTCGGAGGTGGACAGCTCGCGCTGGATCGCCTCGATGGTGCCGATCACCCGCTTGTCGTCCGGCGGCAGGAAGCCCATCTGCGGGATCAGCAGCAGGGAGGCGTCCAGCTCCTT
Organism: Streptomyces sp. NBC_01171; assembly: GCF_045039805.1. Taxonomy (NCBI): domain Bacteria; kingdom Bacillati; phylum Actinomycetota; class Actinomycetes; order Kitasatosporales; family Streptomycetaceae; genus Streptomyces; species Streptomyces sp. NBC_01171. Next base: position 5,217,164 of record NZ_CP108609.1, read on the forward strand.
GGAGCCGTAGTACTGGGTGAAGGTGTTGCGCTCCGGGTCGTAGCCCTTCTCGCACACCTCGCGGTGGATGTCGTCGCGCAGTTCCTTCCAGCGCTCCAGCGGGCCCTCCGCGTCCCCGGACTCGATCAGCTTGATCGTGCGGTCCACGGCGACCCAGGCCATCACCTTGGAGTGCACGAACTGGCGGCGCGGCCCGCGCACCTCCCAGATGCCCTCGTCCGGCTCCTGCCAGTGGTCCTCGAGGTAGCGGATCAGCTTGAGCTGGAGCACCGAGGCGTAGTCGTTGCGGGCGAGCCCGGTCATGTGGCCCAGGTGCAGGGCCTCGATGACCTCGCCGTACACATCGAGCTGGAGCTGGTCGGCGGCGCCGTTGCCCACCCGGACCGGGCGGGAGTTCTCGTACCCCGGCAGCCAGTCCAGCTCGGCCTCGCCCAGCTCACGCTCACCGGCGATGCCGTACATGATCTGGAGGTTCTCCGGGTCGCCCGCGACCGCGCGCAGCAGCCACTCGCGCCAGGCGCGGGCCTCGTCGCGGTAGCCGGTGCGCAGCAGCGAGGACAGGGTGATCGCCGCGTCCCGCAGCCAGGTGTAGCGGTAGTCCCAGTTGCGCACGCCCCCGATGTCCTCCGGCAGGGAGGTGGTGGGCGCGGCCACGATGCCGCCGGTGGGGGCGTAGGTGAGCGCCTTCAGCGTGATCAGCGAACGGATCACGGCCTCACGGTAGGGGCCGTGGTACGTGCACTGCTCGACCCACTCGCGCCAGAAGTCCTCCGTCGCCCGGAGCGCCTGCTCCGGCTCGGGCAGCGGCGGCGCCTCCTTGTGCGAGGGCTGCCAGGAGATGGTGAACGCCACCCGCTCACCGGCGGAGACGGTGAAGTCGGAGTACGTCGTCAGGTCCTTGCCGTAGGTGTCGGCCTCGGTGTCGAACCACACCGAGTCGGGGCCCGCGACGGCGACCGTACGGTTCTCGTGCTTGTGCACCCACGGCACCACACGGCCGTAGGAGAACCGCATGCGCAGCTCCGAGCGCATCGGCACCTCTCCGCTGAGGCCCTCCACGATCCGGATGAGCTGCGGGGCGCCGTCACGCGGGGGCATGAAATCCGTCACCCGTACGGTGCCGCGCGGGGTGTCCCACTCCGACTCCAGGATCAGCGAGTCGCCCCGGTAGCTCCGCCGGGCCGCCGTGGGCGGGGGTGAGTCCGCCGCGTACGCCGGGCCGAGCCGCCAGAAGCCGTGCTCCTCGGTGCCGAGCAGGCCGGCGAAGATGGCGTGCGAGTCGAAGCGGGGCAGGCACAGCCAGTCCACCGTGCCGTCCCGGCAGACCAGCGCGGCGGTCTGCATGTCTCCGATGAGTGCGTAATCTTCGATGCGCCCGGCCACGTGCAACTCCAGTCGAACGGCCACGTCGCCCCCGCACGAGGGGGCAGTCGCTTGGTGCGGTCAAGGGGTGGTTGTCATACGTTGAGCGGTGAAGCAAAGCAGTCCGCCGAGCCCTGAGGCAAAACGGCGGTCCTTGCTCAACGGACTGCCGCGCTCTCCATGTTCCACATGACAGTGGCGGGGATGCTGGAGGCGGGGGTGTGCCGTCATCCCGGCCGCGCTCGGCAGCGAGTGTCCGAGCAGGATACGACGCACGTAGATGATCTGCGCGCCGCTCGGGGCAACCCGTGTGGGCCGAACGAGTGACCGCGGGGTGAGAACCTCGTGACGGCCGACCGCGTGCCCGGCACCTGGTCACGCCGACCCTCCCGGCCGTGTGCGGAGCGTGGCCGGACGCCGACTCCTCCAGGCGCTGATACCCTGGTAGCCCGTGGACCGGTGGGCCCCAAAACCCCCGAACCGCAGCGACGACGCCACCGCGAGGAACACAGGATTCTCCGGGCCGGCGACCGCACCGCATCACAGACAGCGACCACGGGAGCCCCCTCTTGGCCATGCCGCCGAAATCTACGACGACCAAGCACATCTTCGTCACCGGGGGTGTCGCCTCCTCGCTCGGCAAGGGCCTCACCGCCTCCAGCCTGGGCATGCTGCTCAAGGCTCGCGGCCTGCGCGTCGTGATGCAGAAGCTCGACCCGTACCTGAACGTCGACCCCGGCACGATGAACCCCTTCCAGCACGGTGAGGTGTTCGTCACCAACGACGGCGCCGAGACCGACCTGGACATCGGCCACTACGAGCGCTTCCTCGACCGCGACCTCGACGGCTCGGCCAACGTCACCACCGGCCAGGTCTACTCCACGGTCATCGCCAAGGAGCGGCGCGGCGAGTACCTGGGCGACACCGTGCAGGTCATCCCGCACATCACCAACGAGATCAAGCACCGCATCCGGCGCATGGCCACGGACGAGGTGGACGTCGTCATCACCGAGGTCGGCGGCACCGTCGGCGACATCGAGTCGCTGCCGTTCCTGGAGACCGTCCGCCAGGTCCGCCACGAGGTCGGCCGGGACAACGTCTTCGTCGTCCACATCTCGCTGCTGCCCTACATCGGCCCCTCCGGCGAGCTGAAGACCAAGCCGACCCAGCACTCCGTCGCCGCGCTGCGCAACATCGGTATCCAGCCCGACGCGATCGTGCTGCGCTGCGACCGCGAGGTCCCCACCGCCATCAAGCGCAAGATCTCGCTGATGTGCGACGTGGACGAGGACGCCGTCGTGGCCTGCCCCGACGCCCGCTCCATCTACGACATCCCCAAGGTCATCCACGGCGAGGGCCTGGACGCCTACGTCGTCCGCAAGCTCGACCTGCCCTTCCGGGACGTGGAGTGGACCACCTGGGACGACCTGCTGGACCGCGTGCACAAGCCGGACCACGAGATCACCCTCGCCCTGGTCGGCAAGTACATCGACCTGCCCGACGCCTACCTGTCGGTCACCGAGGCGCTGCGCGCCGGCGGCTTCGCCAACCGCGCCCGCGTCAAGATCAAGTGGGTCACCTCCGACGACTGCAAGACCCCCGCCGGTGCCGCCGCCGCCCTCGGCGACGTGGACGGCATCTGCATCCCCGGCGGCTTCGGTGACCGCGGTGTGCTCGGCAAGGTCGGCGCCATCCGCTACGCCCGCGAGAACAAGATCCCGCTGCTGGGCCTCTGCCTGGGCCTGCAGTGCATCGTGGTCGAGGCCGCGCGGAACCTGGCCGACATCCCGGACGCCAACTCCACCGAGTTCGACCCGGCCACCGCCCACCCGGTCATCTCCACCATGGCCGAGCAGATGGACATCGTCGCCGGTGAGGGCGACATGGGCGGCACCATGCGGCTGGGCATGTACCCGGCCAAGCTGGCCGAGGGCTCCATCGTCCGCGAGGTCTACGACGGCAAGGAGTACGTCGAGGAGCGGCACCGCCACCGCTACGAGGTCAACAACTCCTACCGCGCCGAGCTGGAGAAGAAGGCGGGCATCGTCTTCTCGGGCACCTCGCCCGACGGCAAGCTCGTCGAGTACGTGGAGTACCCGCGCGAGGTCCACCCCTACCTCGTCGCCACCCAGGCGCACCCCGAGCTGCGCTCGCGGCCGACCCGGCCGCACCCGCTGTTCGCGGGCCTGGTGAAGGCTTCCGTCGAGCGCAAGACGGCGGGCAAGCCGAAGAACTCCAAGTAGCACACCAGTTGTTACGGTGGCCGGGGTGCGAACCTTCAAGGGTTGCGCACCCCGGTTTTCTTTTGCGCACGTGGAGGGACAGGGCATGACGATCAAGGACACCCCCGAGGAGTGGGAGATCCGCGACAGCGCGACCCCGTTCACGGGCAACAAGACCGCCGTCCGCACGGACGACGTGGTCATGCCCGACGGCTCGGTGGCCCGCCGCGACTACCAGGTCCACCCCGGCTCGGTCGCCGTCCTCGCCCTGGACGAGGAGGACCGGGTCCTGCTCATCAGCCAGTACCGCCACCCCGTGCGCCACAAGCTCTGGGAGATCCCGGCCGGCCTGCTCGACGTACCCGGCGAGAACCCGCTGCACGCCGCCCAGCGCGAGCTGTACGAGGAGGCGCACGTCAAGGCCGAGGACTGGCGGGTGCTGACCGACGTCTACACCAGCCCCGGCGGCTGCGACGAGGCGGTACGGATCTTCCTGGCCCGGGACATCTCCGAGGCCCAGGGGGAGCGCTTCGTCGCGGAGCACGAGGAGACGGACATGGAGCACACACGTGTGCCCGTGGACGAGCTGGTGCGGCTGGTGCTCGCCGGGGACCTGCACAACAACTGCCTGGTCGTCGGCGTCCTCTCGCTGGCCGCCGCCCGCGCCGGGGACGGTCTGGACAGCCTGCGCCCGGCCGACGCGCCCTGGCCCGCACGCCCCTTCGCGTCCTGATCGCCTCCTGAATCCGGCCAAGATCCACAGCAGCATCCCAATGGTGTGACCATCGCCTGATCCGATCGGGGGACCTGTCCGCCGCGCTCCACCGGGAACGTCGCAGAGCGTGAACTAGGCTCTGGAAACGCCCGTACCGGAAGAACCGGCGGGCTTTGCGCGTGCGGTGGGACGGGAGCGTGGCCCGTGACGGATCAGGCGGTGGACCAGGAAGAGGCGCGGCTGTCGGAGCCGCCGGCCCCGGAGGGTCAGTTTCTCGGGCGCACACGGGAGTTGAAGGAGCTCAGGGCCGACATCGAGCGCACCGGCCTGGACACCCTCGCCGGCCGCAAGGCGCCCCGGGCCCGGGTCCTCCTCATCGCCGGACGCCCCGGCTCCGGCCGGACCGCGCTCGCCGAGGAGTTCGTCCGCCAGGTCGCGCAGCGTTACCCCGACGGAGTGTTCCGGGCCCGCCTCGGCGACCCCGACGGCACCCCCGTACCCGTGGAACGCGCCGCCCGCGACCTGCTCACCGCGCTCGGCGCCCCCGCCCCCGCGGGGGCCGCCGAGGACGAGCTGACCGAGGCGCTGCGCACCGCCCTCGCTCACCGGCGCGCCCTGCTCCTGCTGGACGACGCCACCGGGGCCGAACAGGTCGACGCCCTCATCCCGGACGCCCCCGACTGCCTGGTGGTCGCCGTCTCCCGCGGCCCCCTCACCGGCATCTCCGACGTCCGCCCCTGCACGCTGGGCGGCCTGGACACCAAGTCGGCGGTGGAACTGCTCACCCGGTACACCGGCTCGGTCCGCGTCACCGTCGACCCGCGCTCCGCCGAGAGCCTCGCCGAGATCTGCGAGGGACAGCCCGCCGCCCTCACCCTGGCCGGCGGCTGGCTCGCCGCCCGCCCCCAGACGGCCGTCTCCGACCTGGCCAAGCGGCTGCACGCCGACCCCGACGACGCCCCCGTCCTGGCCCGCGTCCTCACCCTCGTCCACGACGGACTGCCCGCCTCCACCGCCCGGACCCTGCGCCTGCTCTCCCAGGCCCCGGCCGGCACCGTCGACGCGCAGACCGCCTCCGCGCTGGCCGGCTGCTCGGTCAAGGCCGCGCAGACCGTACTGCGGGAACTGGCCGCCCTCGGCCTGCTCCGCCCGGTCGCCGCCCCGCTGCCCGAGTACGACATCCCCGGTTGCCTGCACCCCCTGCTGCGCGCGCTGGCCGAGGCGGGCGAACGCCCCGCCGAACTCCAGTTGGCCCGCGCCCGGCTCCTGGAACGGGACGTACGCCTCCTCCAGTCCTGCCGCGCCGTCACCGAGACCGACAGCCCGCAGGCCCGCGAGAAGCTCCAGGCGATCCCGCCGCCGCTGCGCTTCCCGAGCCCCGCCGCGGCCGCCGCCTGGCTCACCGCCCGGCGTCCGGCGCTGCTGGCCGCCGCCCGGCTCGCGGTGGCCGACGGCGAGCTGGACACCCTGGCCCGGCGTCTGATGTCCCAGCTCGTGCGCGCCATGGTCGCCCACTTCGGCACCCAGGCCGCCGCCCCCGACCTGTACGGCATCCACGGTCTGGTCCTCGACGTCGCCGAGCGGCGCGGACTGCCCCGCGAGAAGGCCGCCGCCCTGCTGAACCTCGGCGACGTGGACGCCCAGACCGGCCGCACCCGCGCCGCGCTGGTCCGCTACCGGGCCGCACTGGACGCCGGACGCGAGGCGAACGACCCCTACGCCACCGGCCGCGCGATGGAATCCGTCGGCGGCGCCCACCAGGAGCTGGGCGACCACGACCGGGCCGCCGACTGGTTCGGGCGCGCCCTGTCCCAGCGCCTCGCCCGCGGCGAGCGCGCCGAGGCCGCCCGGCTCTACGGCCGTATCGCCACCGCCCACACCTACGCGGGCCGGTACGGCGAGGCGCAGCGCAACTGGCGGGCCGCGCTCGCCGGGTACCGCAAGGAGGGCGACATCGCCGCCCACGCGCGCGCCCTGAGCGAGCTGGCCCGTGTGCAGGAGTACGCCGGGCGGCCCGAGGAGTCCCTGCGCACCTGCCAGGAGGCGGTGGAGTGGGCGCGGCGGGCGGAGGACACCCGGCTGCAGGCCGCGCTGCAGTTGCGGCTGGCCGACACTCTGGACCGGCTCGGCGACCCCACGGCCGCCCGACTGCACCGCGCGGCGGCGGAGCGCATGCTGGAGGAGGAGGCGGCCACCGGGCCCGCCGCCGACGGAGAGTCAGTGGATTCGGAGGCTGACATCTCAGTCGCCTGCGAAATCCGCAGCGCATCCAATGAAGATTGATGCAATGGAAGGCTAGACACGCGGAACACCTTCATTAGACTGGCTCTGCCGCACGTTCTCCTGCGGTGTCTCCCGGTGTGCCCCGGCACGCCCGGGTATGTCTTTCAGCGCACCCCCATACCCCCTGAGCCAAGGACCGTGATCGACGTGAAGGTCGGCATCCCCCGCGAGGTCAAGAACAACGAGTTCCGGGTGGCCATCACCCCCGCCGGCGTGCACGAGCTGGTGCGTAACGGCCACCAGGTCGTCATCGAGCGGGGCGCCGGTCTCGGCTCCTCGATCACGGACGAGGAGTACGTCGCCGCCGGCGCCGGCATCCTCGACTCCGCCGACCAGGTGTGGGCCGACGCCGACCTGCTGCTGAAGGTCAAGGAGCCGGTCGCGGAGGAGTACCACCGCCTGCGCAAGGACCAGATCCTCTTCACCTACCTGCACCTGGCCGCCTCCCGCGAGTGCACCGACGCCCTGCTGGAGTCCGGCACCACGGCGATCGCGTACGAGACCGTCGAGCTGGCCAACCGCGCGCTGCCGCTGCTCGCCCCGATGTCCGAGGTCGCGGGCCGGCTCGCCCCGCAGGTCGGCGCCTACCACCTGATGCGCCCGGCCGGCGGCCGCGGTGTGCTCCCCGGCGGCGTCCCGGGCGTGACCCCGGCCAAGGCCGTCGTCATCGGCGGCGGTGTCTCCGGCTGGAACGCCACCCAGATCGCCGTCGGCATGGGCTTCGAGGTCACCCTGCTGGACCGCGACATCAACAAGCTGCGCGAGGCCGACCGGATCTTCGGCAGCAAGGTCAAGGCGATCATGTCCAACGCCTTCGAGCTGGAGAAGGCCGTCCTCGACGCGGACCTCGTCATCGGCGCCGTCCTCATCCCGGGCGCCAAGGCCCCGAAGCTGGTCACCAACGAGATGGTGTCGCGGATGAAGCCCGGAAGTGTCCTTGTCGACATCGCCATCGACCAGGGCGGCTGCTTCGAGGACTCCCGTCCCACCACGCACGCCGAGCCGACCTTCCGGGTGCACAACTCGGTCTTCTACTGCGTCGCCAACATGCCCGGCGCGGTGCCCAACACCTCCACCAACGCGCTCACCAACGCGACGCTCCCGTACATCGTCTCGCTCGCCAACAACGGCTGGGTCGAGGCGCTGCGCCGGGACGAGGCGCTCGCCCGCGGCCTCAACACCCATGACGGCAAGGTCGTCTACAAGGAGGTCGCCGAGGCGCACGGCCTGGAGCACGTGGCGATCGAGACCCTGATCGGCTGACCTCGCGACGGCGGCGAACCCCCAAGTCGCCCGCGTGGAAAAGGCGATTCGTCAACATGGATCGTCAACACCGCGAACCCGGCCGGACCTTGCCCGACAAGGTCCGGCCGGATGTGTGTATGGTCACTTTGCGACGCTAGGTCAACTCGCCTCGAACGTAACGCTTGGACCGATTCGCACACCGGTGAAACCTGCTGTGCGACGGCTGTACGCCCTTGACAGCGGGATGTTTCATTGTCGACACATCGTGCCGGGTCCGGCGGATTGTGTTGCTGCGGACCGCCGACACGCCATAGAGTCGCCAACCGTCGGCATGGTGCCACGCTGACCTTGTCTAGAAGTTTCCTGGTCACCAAGGAGGTAAGACGACTTGTGAATGAGTCGACATTTTCTCCCGGAGGTGGTCGACCAGGATTGCGCGGAGAGGGCCAGGGTCCCGAGGGACACGAGGCCGTCGGCTCCGTCGCGGTGCGCACCTTCGCAGCCCACCAGAGTCCGGTACCGCAGACGGCCCGGAGAGCACACCAGAGCATGGATGGCCAACACGTGAACGCCATGGCCGGCGACGGAAGTGGCGCGCCCCGCAACCACTTCGCCGACTACGACGAACTGCCCGAGGGGCACTTCTACGACCCCGACGCCGAGTACGAGCCCGATCCGGAGTACGCGGCCACGCTCGCGCCCGACGCGGCCCGCCAGCGCCGTGAGCGCGTCGGCCCGACCGGGCGCCCGCTGCCGTACTTCCCGATCCCGGGCCCGCTGACCGACCACGGCCCCGCGAAGATCATCGCCATGTGCAACCAGAAGGGCGGCGTCGGCAAGACCACGTCGACCATCAACCTGGGCGCGGCGCTCGCGGAGTACGGACGGCGCGTGCTGCTCGTGGACTTCGACCCGCAGGGCGCGCTGTCGGTGGGTCTCGGCGTCAACCCGATGGAGCTGGACCTCACCGTCTACAACCTGCTCATGGAGCGGGGTATGTCGGCCGACGAGGTCCTGCTGAAGACGGCGGTCCCGAACATGGACCTGCTGCCCTCCAACATCGACCTGTCCGCCGCCGAGGTCCAGTTGGTCTCCGAGGTCGCGCGCGAGTCCACGCTCCAGCGCGCACTGAAGCCGCTGATGGACGACTACGACTACATCGTGATCGACTGCCAGCCCTCGCTGGGCCTGCTCACCGTCAACGCGCTGACCGCCGCGCACAAGGTGATCGTGCCGCTGGAGTGCGAGTTCTTCGCGCTGCGCGGTGTGGCCCTGCTGACCGAGACCATCGAGAAGGTCCAGGAGCGGCTCAACCCCGAGCTGGAGCTGGACGGCATCCTGGCCACGATGTACGACTCGCGCACGGTGCACAGCCGCGAGGTGCTGGCCCGGGTGGTTGAGGCGTTCGACGACCACGTCTACCACACCGTCATCGGGCGCACGGTCCGCTTCCCGGAGACCACGGTCGCCGGTGAACCGATCACCACGTACGCCTCCAACTCCGTCGGTGCCGCCGCCTACCGTCAGCTCGCCAGGGAGGTGCTCGCCCGGTGTCACGCCGAGTGAGTCTGCCCGGAGCCGACGAACTGTTCCGCACGACAGGGGGGATGGGGCTCCAGTCCTCCTCGCCCCGGCGCGGGCCCGGCGGAGAGGCGCGGGTCCCCGCGCCGGCGGGGGAGAGCGACCCGGCCGCCGCGGCGCAGGACGCGCCGCAGTCGGTGCCCGCGCAGGGCGGTGACGGCGAGGGGGCCGAGCACACCGCCGCGGTCGGCCCGGAACCCGACGGGTCCGGCGAGTCCCGTATCCGGCCCGCCCGCCGGCAGAACGAGCCGGACGGCTCCGGCGAGCAGCCCCGCAAGCGCGGCCGGGCGGCCGCCCGGCGGCCCAGCGGACGCGAGCGGCACGACGAGAAGATCACCGTGTACGTCTCGGCCGAGGAACTGATGGACCTCGAGCACGCCCGCCTGGTCCTGCGCGGCGAGCACGGCCTCGCCGTCGACCGCGGCCGCATCGTCCGCGAGGCGGTCGCCGTGGTCCTCGCCGACCTGGAGGCCCGCGGGGAAGCCAGCATCCTGGTACGGCGGCTGCGGGGGCGCTAGCCCGTCTTCCCACCGCCCGACCGATAGCCTGCGACCCCCATGAACGCGCACCGCACCGCCACGCCCGGCCCGAGACGCCCACTGGGCCGGGGCCCGGACACCGCACCTCCGGCCCCGGCTCCCGTAGAACCGTCGGAACCGGCTGCGCCCGACGGTGTCTTCAAGGTCCGGCTGGACAACTTCGAGGGCCCCTTCGACCTGCTGCTCCAGCTCATCACCAAGCACAAGCTGGACGTCACCGAGATCGCGCTGTCCAAGGTCACCGACGAGTTCATGGCGCACATCCGGGCCATGGGACCCGACTGGGACCTGGACCGCACCACCGAGTTCCTGGTCGTCGCCGCCACCCTGCTCGACCTCAAGGCCGCCCGGCTGCTGCCCGCCGCCCAGGTCGAGGACGAGGCCGACCTCGCCCTGCTGGAGGCGCGGGACCTGCTCTTCGCCCGGCTGCTCCAGTACCGGGCCTACAAGCGGATCGCGGACATCTTCAACGAGCGGCTGGACGACGAGGCCCTCCGGTACCCCCGTACCGTCGGTCTGGAGCCGGAGCACGCCGAGCTGCTGCCCGAGGTCGTCATCAGCATCGGACCCGAGGGGTTCGCCCGGCTGGCGGTCAAGGCGATGCAGCCGAAGGCCAAGCCGCAGGTGTACGTCGACCACATCCACGCCCCGCTGGTCAGCGTCCAGGAGCAGGCCCGGGTCGTGGTGGCCCGGCTGCGCGAGGCAGGTGAGGCCGACTTCCAGGCGCTGGTGGCCGACACCGACGACACCCTCACCGTCGTCGCCCGCTTCCTCGCCCTGCTGGAGCTGTACCGGGAGAAGGCCGTCGCTCTGGAGCAGGAGACCGCGCTCGGCACCCTGCTGGTCCGCTGGACCGGCGGGGAGACGGCGGCCCCGACGGTCACCGACGAGTTCGACCGGCCCGCGAAGCCCGAAAAGACCCCCGGGGAGCAGAAGACGTGAACCACCAGGCCACGGACGACCGTGTCGCCGCCCTCGACCTCAAGCCCGCCCTGGAGGCCGTCCTGATGGTCGTGGACGAGCCCGCGACCGAGGAACACCTGGCGCGGGTCCTCCAGCGGCCCCGGCGCCGTGTCGCCGAGGCGCTGCGCGAACTGGCCGACGACTACACCGCACAGGGGCGCGGCTTCGAGCTGCGTTTCGTGGCGGGCGGCTGGCGTTTCTACACCCGCGCCGCGTACGCCCCCGCCGTGGAACGCCTCGCGCTGGAGGGCCAGACGGCCCGGCTCACCCAGGCGGCCCTGGAGACCCTCGCGGTCGTCGCGTACCGCCAGCCGGTCGGCCGCAGCCGGGTCTCCGCCGTGCGCGGGGTCAACTGCGACGGCGTGCTGCGGACCCTGCTCCAACGCGGTCTGGTGGCCGAGGCGGGCACGGAACCCGAAACAGGTGCGATCCTGTACGTGACGACGAACTATTTCCTGGAGCGGATGGGCCTGCGCGGCCTGGACGAGCTTCCGGAACTCGCGCCCTTCCTCCCCGAGGCGGAGGCGATCGAGGCGGAGACCCAGGAGGGAGTCCCGTCGTTCGACCCGGACGCGCCCGACGCGGCCGGCGGTCAGGACGCAGACGACTAAGACGGAAACCTTGATGCGAAGCAGCGGCAGCGGCAGGAACAGCGGACGCGGTAACCCCCGCGGCCAGGGCAACGACCGGGACGAGCGCAAGGGGCAGGGCCGCCCCAGCAAGCCCCGTCCGGAGGAGCGCCGCTACGACGTCGGACCCGGCGCCACGAAGGACGGCCCGAAGTCCGGCCGTGGCGGCGCGGCGCGCGGCGGCGCCAAGGGCGGCCCCAAGCAGTCCCAGCAGGTGGGGCGCGGCCGTACGGCGCCCGGCCGCTCGCGTGAGTTCGAGACGCGGGCCGAGGAGCGCAACCGGGAGCGGTACGAGGGCAAGAAGGACGTCAAGCTCCCGAAGACCTTCCCCGGCGCCGAGCAGGACGGCGAGCGGCTCCAGAAGGTGCTGGCCCGCGCGGGCTACGGCTCGCGGCGCGCCTGCGAGGAGCTGATCGAGCAGGCCCGCGTCGAGATCAACGGCGAGATCGTGCTGGAGCAGGGCCGCCGGGTCGACCCGGAGAAGGACGAGGTCAAGGTCGACGGCCTGACCGTCGCGACCCAGTCGTACCAGTTCTTCTCGCTGAACAAGCCCGCCGGCGTGGTCTCCACGATGGAGGACCCCGAGGGCCGCCAGTGCCTCGGGGACTACGTCACCAACCGCGAGACCCGGCTCTTCCACGTGGGCCGGCTCGACACGGAGACCGAGGGCGTCATCCTGCTCACCAACCACGGCGAGCTGGCCCACCGCCTCACCCACCCCAAGTACGGCGTGCGCAAGACGTACCTCGCGCACATCGTCGGCCCGATCCCGCGCGACCTCGGCAAGCGGCTGAAGGACGGCATCCAGCTCGAGGACGGCTGGGCCCGCGCCGACCACTTCCGCGTGGTCGAGCAGACCGGCAAGAACTACCTGGTCGAGGTGACCCTGCACGAGGGCCGCAAGCACATCGTGCGCCGCATGCTGGCCGAGGCGGGCTTCCCCGTCGACAAGCTGGTCCGCGTCTCCTTCGGCCCGATCACCCTCGGCGACCAGAAGTCGGGCTGGCTGCGCCGCCTGTCCAACACCGAGGTCGGCATGCTGATGAAGGAAGTCGACCTCTAGGACGGGGTCTTGCCGCCGGTGACGGTCCGGCTTTATGGTCAACCTGACGATTAGTCGGGGTGGTCATGCGGCCGGACCAACGGGGGCCGGGTCATGGGCGCCCGGAAGGACTTGACCCATGACCACCACGCCCGCGGGCAGGCGCGCCGCCGGTTCCCTGCTCGGACTCGCCCTCGGTGACGCGCTGGGCTTCCCCACCGAGTTCGACGACGTGCCGTCCATCCTCGCCAAGTGCGGACCCTGGCGGGAGATGGAGCTGCCGGGCCGCGCCTTCGTCTCCGACGACACGCAGATGACCCTCGCGCTCGGACGCGGCCTCCGCACGGCCATGGGCCGGGGGTATCTCGCGCCGAAGCGGCTTGAGCGGCCGCTGCGCGAGGAGTTCGTCGACTGGTACCAGTCCCCGGAGAACAACCGCGCCCCCGGCCGCACCTGTCTCACCGCCTGCGCGCTGCTGAAGGAGGAGGGGCGGGCCTGGCAGGAGGCCAGCCAGGTGCACTCCAAGGGGTGCGGCGCCAACATGCGGGTCGCCCCGCTCGGCCTCGCCCCCGGCCTGACCGGCGAACAGCGGGCGGGCGCCGCCCAGTTGCAGTCCGGCCTCACCCACGGCCACCCCACCGCGCTCGCCGCCTCCGACCTCACCGCGCACGCGGTGTGGCTGCTGGCCCAGGGCACCGACCCCGAAGGACTCGTCGGCCGGCTGCGCTCGTACGCCCTCGACAACCGCACCCGGTACCACCACCTCTGGCTCGGTGACCTGTGGCAGCGCGCCGGGGACGCCGGCCCGGAGCAGTTCATCGCGCGCGGCTGGGACGAGTGCCTGGCGATCCTCGGCCGCCTCCAGGAGGCGCTGCGCACGCCCTCCCCGGAGACCGACCCCTGCCTGGCCACCGGCGAGGGCTGGATCGCCGAGGAGGCGCTGGCCACCGGGCTGCTCTGCTTCCTGCTCTTCCCCGGCGACCCCGTCATGGCGCTGCGCCGGGCCGCCTGCACCTCCGGCGACTCCGACTCCATCGCCTGCCTGACCGGCGCCTTCGCGGGCGCCTGGCTGGGCGCGGGCGCCTGGCCGGCGCCCTGGGTGGACCGGGTCGAGCACCGGGACGAACTGCTGGAGCTGGGCGCGCTCTGGGACGCCTAGGCGTATGTGGCCGACGCCTGCCGCGTGCGGTACAGGAAGTCGGCCACCCGGGCTTGGTCCGGCTCCGCCGGGAGCGGGGTGCGGAGCAGTGCCGCGTCGGTCTCCTCCGCCAGCCGGGCCATCCGCGCCTCGATCTCCGCCCAGCCCACGTCGCCCCGCTTCACCGCGAGCAGCGCCTCGCGCTCCTCGCCGACGTCGAGCCGCAGCTCACCGGTGCGCAGCAGGTCGCGTGCGCTGCTCAGCAGCCGGAGCAGATGCATGGCGTGTTTCCAGCGCGGGGCGCCGGTGGTGCGGATGTCGGCGTCCAGCTTGCGGCGCTGGCCGAGGGCATAACCGGTGAAGGTGGCGTGCACCTGGCGGGACAGGAACGCCCCGCGGAGGGAAAGCAGTTCGCGGCCGGTGTCCTCCAGGTGCTCCACCAGCGGGGAGTGCAGGCACTCCAGGATGTTCGGGTTGGCCCGCAGCGCCAGGTCGCAGAAGCGCTCCAGCTCCCAGGAGAACCGCTCCTCGCCCGGCCCCTCGACATGCGTGGGCGGCTTCTCGAACCGCCAGAACAGCGGGGTCGGGGCCAGGAACACGCCCCGCCGGTCGGTGTCACTGGCGTCGGTGGCCAGACCGAAGGCGCGCGAGCCCATGACACAGGCGTAGACGGTGTGGTCGCGGACCAGGTCGGCGGGGCGCATGCGGGGGAGCGTACGCGGGCGGTCAGGCCAGGTGCACCGTGTTTCCGTGCACCATGATCTCCTTGGCGGCCAGCGGCTCGGTGGCCGGGCCGTGCGCGACCGAGCCGTCGGCGATATGGAACTTGCTGCCGTGGCAGGGGCAGTCGACGGTGCCGTCCGCGACCTTGTCGAGGGTGCAGCCCTGGTGCGTGCAGATGGCGGAGAACGCCTTGTACTCGCCCTTCTTGGGCTGCGTCACCACGACCTTCTCCGCGGTGAAGATCTTGCCGCCGCCCTCCGGGATCTCGCTGACGCTCCCCAGCGCCTGCCCGTCGCCGGAGTCGGCGGCGGCCGAGGTCCCGCCGCTGGGGGAGGTGCTGGCGGCGGCCGAGGAGCTGTCGCCGTCGTCGCCGCATCCCACACAGCAGACGGCGAGCGTGGCGGCCCCCGTGGCGAGAAGCGTGCGCCGCGTCGCGGGCTGGGTCATGTCGTCACTCCGTATGTCCAAGAGGCGGAAAAAGGATGGAAAGATCCATACTTCCGGGCATCTTGGCATCGAACACCGCCCGGACGAAGGAGGCGGCAGCGGGTCGGACCGCGCCTCGGCCGAACGGGCGCCCGTCTCACCGCGCGGTCGGCGTGCATCCGGCCCGCCCCGGCTGACTAGGCTGGACGGCACCAGAAGCCGGCCCCGCGCCGGCGCCGCCGCCCCGCGCAAGGACATCGCCCAGTGAGAACCGCACTCGTCATCGGCACCGGGCTGATCGGGACCTCGGCCGCGCTCGCCCTCACCCAGCGGGGCGTCACCGTCCACCTCACCGACCACGACCCCGCGCAGGCCCGTACCGCCGCCGCCCTCGGCGCCGGTACCGACGAGCCGCCGCAGGGCCGGGTCGACCTCGCGCTCGTCGCGGCGCCGCCCGCGCACGTCGCCACCGTCCTCGCCGACGCCATGCGCCGCGACGTCGCGCACGGCTACCTCGACGTGGCCAGCGTCAAGGGCGGCCCGCGCCGCGAACTGGAGGCGCTCGGCCTGGACGAGACCGTCCTCGCCCGCTACCTGGGCACCCACCCCATGTCCGGCCGGGAGAAGTCCGGGCCGCTGGCCGCCACCGCCGACCTCTTCGAGGGCCGCCCCTGGGTGCTCACCCCGACCCGCGACACCGACACCGAGGTGCTGAACCTCGCCCTCGAACTGGTCTCGCACTGCCGGGCCGTGCCGGTCGTCATGGACGCCGACGCCCACGACCGCGCCGTCGCCCTCGTGTCCCACATGCCGCACCTGGTCTCCAGCATGGTCGCCGCCCGGCTGGAGAACGCCGAGGAGTCCGCCGTACGGCTCTGCGGGCAGGGCATCCGCGATGTCACCCGGATCGCCGCCTCCGACCCCCGGATGTGGATCGACATCCTCTCCGCCAACCCCGGCCCGGTCGCCGACCTCCTCACCGACGTCTCCGCCGACCTGGACGAGACCGTGCGCGCGCTGCGCGCCCTGCAGTCCGCCGACGAGGACAAGCGGCGCACCGGCGGCGCCGGGATCGAGGACGTGCTGCGCCGGGGCAACGCCGGCCAGGTCCGGGTCCCCGGCAAGCACGGCTCCGCCCCGCGCGCCTACCAGACCGTCGCCGTCCTCATCGACGACCAGCCCGGCCAGCTCGCCCGCATCTTCGCCGACGCCGGACGGGCCGGGGTCAACATCGAGGACGTCCGCATCGAGCACGCCACCGGACAGCAGGCCGGCCTCGTCCAGCTCATGGTCGAGCCGGGGGCCGCGCCCGTCCTCACCGAGGCGCTGCGCGAGCGCGGCTGGGCGCTCCGGCAGTAGCACGTGGGCCCCGGCGGTCGCACGGCCCACGTGCGTCCGTACGAGTGACCCACACCCAGTAACCTTGTGCGGGGCGCCCTCGCGTCCCGCCACCCCGACCGACACCCTTCACCAGGAAGGTGCCCTCCCGTGGAAAACGGCGCCGCCCCGACCGCAAAGCCCGTGATCGTAGCGATCGACGGCCCCTCCGGCACGGGCAAGTCGAGCACGTCGAAGGCCGTGGCCGCGCAGCTCGGCCTCAGCTACCTGGACACCGGCGCCCAGTACCGGGCCATCACCTGGTGGATGGTGACCAACGGCATCGACCTCGCGGACCCCACCGCGATCGCCGCCGTCGCGGGCAAGCCGGAGATCGTGTCCGGCACCGACCCGCTGGCCCCCACGATCACCGTCGACGGTTTCGACGTCGCCGGGCCGATCCGCACCCAGGACGTGACCTCCAAGGTCAGCGCGGTCAGCGCGGTGCCCGAGGTGCGTACCCGGATCACCGAGCTGCAGCGCTCCATCGCGGCCGGTGCCGAGGAGGGCATCGTGGTCGAGGGCCGGGACATCGGCACCACCGTGCTGCCCGACGCCGACCTGAAGATCTTCCTCACCGCCTCCCCGGAGGCCCGCGCGGCCCGCCGCAGCGGCGAGCTGAAGGGCTCCGACGTCGCCGCCACCCGCGCCGCCCTGATCCAGCGGGACGCGGCCGACTCCAGCCGCAAGACCTCCCCGCTCGCCAAGGCCGGCGACGCGGTCGAGGTCGACACCACCGAGCTGACCCTCGCCCAGGTCATCGAGTGCGTCGTCACCCTGGTCGAGGAGAAGCGGGCCGGGAAGTGAGCCAGAGCGCACCGCCCTCGGAGCGGGGCGCCGAGATCGGGCGGCGCATCGGCGTCGGCCTGATGTACGGCCTGTGGAAGCCGCGCGTGCTGGGTGCCTGGAAGGTGCCCGCCTCCGGCCCGGTGATCCTCGCGGTGAACCACTCCCACAACATCGACGGCCCCATGGTCATGGGCGTGGCGCCCCGGCCGACGCACTTCCTGATCAAGCAGGAGGCGTTCATCGGACCGCTGGACCCCTTCCTGACCGGCATCGGCCAGCTCAAGGTCGACCGCACCACCGCCGACCGCACCGCCATCGGGCGAGCCCTCGGCGTGCTGGAGCAGGGCGGCGTGCTGGGCATCTTCCCGGAGGGCACCCGGGGCGAGGGCGACTTCGCCTCGCTGCGCGCCGGGCTCGCCTATTTCGCGGTGCGCGGCGGGGCGCCGATCGTGCCGGTGGCGGTGCTCGGCAGCGCCGACCGGCCCAGCCGGCTGGTCAAGGCCCTGCCGCCGCTGCGCTCCCGCGTCGACGTGGTCTTCGGAGACCCGTTCGAGGCGGGCGACGGCTCTGGGCGGCGTACGCGCAAGGCGCTGGACGAGGCCACCGAGCGCATCCAGAAGCGGCTCACCGCACACCTGGAAAACGCCAGGCGCCTGACCGGGCGCTGGGCGACACTTGAGTAGTGGAACCGGCCCGAATCGGGCCACTTCCACCGATCACCACGAACGACGACGAGGTACGGACTTCATGAACGACCAGAACCAGCCCGACGGCTCGGCCGCGCACGAGTACGAGCACGGGGCTCTCGGCGACGCCGAGTACGCGGAGTTCATGCAGCTCGCCGCGGAAGAGGGCTTCGACATCGAGGACGTCGAGGGCGCCATCGAGGAGGCGGGCCACGGCCCCCTTCCCGTGCTCGCCGTCGTCGGCCGCCCCAATGTCGGCAAGTCGACCCTGGTGAACCGGATCATCGGCCGCCGTGAGGCGGTCGTCGAGGACAAGCCCGGCGTCACCCGCGACCGCGTCACCTATGAGGCGGAGTGGGCCGGCCGCCGTTTCAAGGTGGTCGACACCGGCGGCTGGGAGCAGGACGTCCTCGGCATCGACGCCTCCGTGGCCGCGCAGGCCGAGTACGCGATCGAGGCCGCCGACGCGGTCGTCTTCGTGGTGGACGCCAAGGTCGGCGCCACCGACACCGACGAGGCCGTGGTCCGGCTGCTGCGCAAGGCCGGCAAGCCGGTCGTGCTGGCCGCCAACAAGGTCGACGGCCTCAGCGGCGAGTCCGACGCGGCCTACCTGTGGTCCCTGGGCCTCGGCGAGCCGCACCCGGTCTCCGCCCTGCACGGCCGCGGCACCGGCGACATGCTGGACGCCGTCCTGGAGGCGCTGCCGGACGCGCCCGCGCAGACCTTCGGTGGCACCGGCGTCGGCGGCCCCCGCCGCATCGCCCTGATCGGCCGTCCGAACGTCGGCAAGTCCTCGCTGCTGAACAAGGTGGCGGGCGAGGAGCGCGTCGTCGTCAACGAGCTGGCGGGCACCACCCGTGACCCGGTCGACGAGATGATCGAGCTGGGCGGCAAGACCTGGAAGTTCGTGGACACCGCCGGTATCCGCAAGCGGGTCCACCTCCAGCAGGGCGCCGACTACTACGCCTCCCTGCGCACGGCCGCCGCCGTGGAGAAGGCGGAGGTCGCGGTCATCCTGATCGACGGCTCCGAGAACATCTCGGTGCAGGACCAGCGCATCGTCACCATGGCCGTCGAGGCCGGCCGCGCGGTCGTCGTCGCCTTCAACAAGTGGGACACCCTCGACGAGGAGCGCCGCTACTACCTCGAGCGCGAGATCGAGACCGAGCTGGGCCAGATCGCCTGGGCCCCGCGCGTCAACGTCTCCGCCCGCACCGGCCGCCACATGGAGAAGCTGGTCCCGGCGATCGAGACCGCGCTCGAAGGCTGGGAGACCCGCGTCCCCACCGGCCGGCTGAACGCCTTCCTCGGCGAGCTGGCCGCCGCCCACCCGCACCCGGTCCGGGGCGGCAAGCAGCCGCGCATCCTGTTCGGCACCCAGGCCGGCACCAAGCCGCCGCGCTTCGTCCTCTTCGCCTCCGGCTTCATCGAGGCGGGCTACCGGCGCTTCATCGAGCGCCGTCTGCGTGAGGAGTTCGGCTTCGAGGGCACCCCGATCCACCTCTCGGTGCGGGTGCGCGAGAAGCGCGGCGCGAAGAAGAAGTAACCGCCACGGCGGAGATACGCACGGCGAAGGGGCGGCCCGGTCTCGGTGGAGACGGGCCGCCCCTTCGCGTGCCGCTTTCGTGTGCCGCTCAGTTGCCCCGGCGCGGGGCCGGGGGGAGCGCCGGAGGGCCTTCGCCGTTCGGCTGGGCCCGGCCGATCGTGCCGATCCGCTGCCACTGGGACTGCTGCCGCGCGCTGTACGCCCCCGCGCTGTAGGCGCTGTAGGAGCTGCTGAACGACCCCGGCCGGTGCCCGCCGAACGAGCCCGTGCTCTGCGGGAGGTTGCCGAAGGCGGTGAAGCCCAGGTTCTCCTCGCCGCTGCGATCCCCGGGCAGCGTACGGAAGGTCTTGACCCACTCCGCGTACAGCGTGTCGTAGATCGGCGTGGACGAGGGCCCGCCGGAGTTCTCCTGCCCGGACCGGGCGACGGGAACGGGGGACAGGGCGGGCCGGCGGGGAGAGGCGTCGTATGGGTGCACGTATGTCCAAACGACGATGCACCCAAAGGGATGCGGCCACGCGGGGGGCTGCCGGGGGTACGCCGGACAGCACGACCGGCCGTGCCGACCCTGGGGGTGGAGGGATGGCACGGCCGGTGTTCGGGGGAGGGGGGTCAGGTGCCGGCGAGGGGGAGGGCGGCGGCGACCAGGCGGCCGTTGGCGGCGGCCTTGTCCAGGGCGTCGCGGAGCAGGTCCTCGCGGGGCTGGCGGCCGATGGAGCCCACCGGGGCCGCGAACATCAGCACCTGCTGGTGCTTGTTGGCGGCGGCCCGCCAGCTGTCGGTGACCTGGAGCGGCTGGTGCGCCTGCCACCAGGCCACCGGCTGGCTGCCGTGCGGGCCCGGCTGGAGCACGGCGTGGAGCTGGCCGACGGCGAGCAGCACCGACCAGCCGTGCAGCACCGGGGGGACGGCGTCGAGCGCGGTCACCGGCATGAAGCCCTGCTCGATGAGGAGGGGGAGGAAGTCGTCGCCGCCCCCGGTGGCGCCGGGGCGCGCGATGGGCGCGGTCGGCTCGACGACGAGCGCCGGGTGCAACTCGCCCTCGATCAGCACCAGTCCGCTGGTCACGCCGAGCACGGCGGGCTCGGGCGTGGTCCGGTGGGGCTGCTCCCCGGGGGCCGTCTCGCCGCCGATGGAGCGGACGGCGCCCTGCAACTGCTCCTCGGTGACCTGCACGACCTGGGAGGGCAGACAGCCCGCGTGGGCGAAGGCGAGGACGGCGGTCTCGTCCCCGATGAACAGGACGGTGCTGGTGCGTTCCTGCTCGGAGTCCCCCGGAGTGCGGCAGGACGTGCAGTCGTAACTGCCCGGAGCGTTCGCTCCGGTGAGCAGCCGGTCGGCTTCTTCGTCGCCGATCTCGGCGCGTACGGCGTCACTGACGTCGAGCATGCGCGGCACGGTGGCTCCCTCGGGATGCGCGCGGTCGGCCGGGTGGCTCCCGGTCGCTGAGCCTTGGGATCGCGGGCTCATGCAGAAGACAACGGGCGTCCTGTGGTGGGGGTCACGCCCCAGGGGGAACGGAATCGAACCGGCCTGCGCGCAGGGTCACTTTCGGCACGGAATCGGCCACTCAACGTCAACTCCGTACACAGTCAAGGAACTTGAATGGGTGATGTGAGTCACAGGTGAACGTCGCCCATGGTCGACAAGTACCGAAATAACCGTATGAAGTGGTTGGCCGGAAATCGCCGATACCGGCGGTAACCGCCAACTGGCCTGCCGCGACGGGGTGTTGTTGAAATGCGGCACCTGTCCTCCTTAGA
Source organism: Streptomyces sp. NBC_01171 (assembly GCF_045039805.1). Taxonomy (NCBI): domain Bacteria; kingdom Bacillati; phylum Actinomycetota; class Actinomycetes; order Kitasatosporales; family Streptomycetaceae; genus Streptomyces; species Streptomyces sp. NBC_01171. The sequence goes on from NZ_CP108609.1 coordinate 5,238,193, forward strand.
TTTCTTCGCCGTGTGCAACTAGCACCGCTCGGGTAGGTCCGCCGCCCGGCGCCGGGTCCGACAGGGCCGTGGCACCGGTCACCGGTGGACGGGGCGGGCGCGAGGAACCGCGGTCCGACGCGGCGAGACGTGCCCCGCCCAGGGGGAGCCCGGGTTCGTGGAGAGGGAACTGCATGTCCGAGTGTGCCGATACCACCCGTTCGACCGCCCGTAAGGGCCGTACGACGGCCGCCCTCGCCGGGGCCGCGCTGCTCGCCCCGCTGGGGCTGCTGGCAGCCTCCGGAGAGGCGCAGGCGGCGGACAACGGAGTCTGGGACCGCATCGCCCAGTGCGAGAGCGGCGGCAACTGGCACATCAACACCGGCAACGGCTACTACGGCGGGCTCCAGTTCTCCGCCAGTACGTGGCGTGCCTACGGCGGCGGCGCCTACGCCGCCACCGCGGACCAGGCGTCGAGAAGCGCGCAGATCGCCGTGGCGTCCAAGGTCCAGCAGGCCCAGGGCTGGGGCGCCTGGCCGGTCTGCTCCGGCCGCGCCGGGGCCTATGGGTCCGCACCGTCCGGCGCTTCGGCGACGGGCACCGGGACCGACAAGGGCGTGACGAAGAAGTCCGCTCCGACCCGGTCCGCTCCGACCCGGTCCGCCCCGTCGCGGTCCACCCAGGCCCCGCAGCGCCCGGCGACGACCCACGCCGACCGGGGAGCCCAGCGCGGCGGCTACACCGTCCGTCAGGGCGACACGCTGAGCACCATCGCCGCCCGGCACGGGGTGAGCTGGCAGCGGGTCTACGAAGCCAACCGGTCGGTCATCGGGGCCGATCCCGACCTGATCGTGCCGGGGCAGCATCTCGCGCTCTGACGCGAGGCACCGCCTCGACGGCAACGGCCGCCGCCCTCCGGAGGGCGGCGGCCGTTCGCATGTCTGTTCGTGCCGGTGACCCGTGAATTTCCTATGCGGCGTCAGCTCCCCGCCGCGCGCGCCGTATTTCACGGGAAAAACGTTCCGGTCCCGTTCTTGGCCGGTTCCGGTGTGTGGTCCGACGCATTACGACCGTTAATTGGACCCCGCGCCGACCCCCGCAGGAAAATTCTGTTCGATTACCCCGTGAAGGTGAACGGAAACCCCCATACGTGTGACGGAGTACGCGGGTTACGGGCACCGGGAGCTGTGACAGAAGTGTGACCGGGCGGCGCCCCGGCGACCGTCGGGGCGGGTGCCTTCCGTAGTCGGCGCGGGCCGCCTAGCGTGGCCGCATGGCACAGATTCCCGCTCCGCCGCCGGAGCCGCAGGACACCCTGGACAGCTATGTCGGCCTGGCCCCGGAGGAGGCCGACCGGCGCGCCCGGAGCCGGGGCTGGCAGACGGTGCGGGCGCTGCCGCCCGGCGCGATCATCACCATGGAGTACCGCACGGGCCGGCTGAACTTCGAGGTGAAGGACGGCCGGGTCGCCCGCGTCTGGAAGGGCTGACCCGGCCGTCAGGGGCGCGCGGCCTGCGAGGCACCGCGCGGGAGCCGGTCCGCGTGCGGGGGACGGCGGCTGCCCGCCGGGGTGACCGGCGTGCGCTCCGAGCGGGTGGTGTGCGGGCCCGGCGCCAGATGGATCGGCGGCCGGGACCCGCGCGCCGACCCGACCGGTTCCCGCGCCGGGGCGGCCGGCTCGGCGGCCCTGGCCACCGGCTGGAGCGCCACCGGGGCGAGCGGCGCGGCCGGCGCGGGCGCGGTGCGCCGCCAGCGGGCGCGCAGCCGGTCCCGCAGCGCGAACAGCGCGTTCTCGGCCCGGGAGATCAGCGGCTCGAACCAGGGGAGCGCCAGGAGGATCAGCAGCCCGGCGGCCCAGCCCAGCAGCACGTCGCTCAGCCAGTGCGTACCGAGGTAGACGGTGGTGAGGCCGACGCCGAGCGAGGTGATCGCGGAGAGCGCGGACAGCCAGCGGCGCGCCCTCGGCGTGGAGGCCAGATAGGCCAGGATGCCCCAGGTCACGACCGCGTTGGCGGTGTGACCCGAGGGGAATATGTCTCCGCCCAGGCCCATCTCGTTCGAGCCGATCACGGTGGCGTAGTGCGGGCCGAGCCGGCCCATGCCGAGCTTGGCGGCGCCGACCGTGATGTTCAGCAGCAGCAGCGAGGCGGCCAGGGTCAGCAGCGGACGGACCGTGTGCTGCCGCCAGGAACGCCAGCCGAGCCAGGCCGCGACCATCACCGCGGTGGGGCCGCGCTGGCCGAGCACCACGTAGTAGTCGAGGAAGGCGTGGATGCCGGGCCACTGCTGGTAGGGGCGGAAGAACATGACCCGCCAGTCCAGCCGGACCAGCCAGGACGTGGTGATCACGGCCCACACGATCGCCAGGTAGAAGGCCAGGGTCGAGGAGAACAGCACGGCCCGGTGCCGGGACATCCTCGGCACGTCGATATGGGCCGGCCGTTCCGGCTCACGGTCCAGCCTGGCGAACACCCGGTCCAGACGCCGGGTGAGCTTTCGTTCGGTACGCACCCAATCGACGTTACAGCGAGTGAGCTGTGTTCCCGGTCGGTACTGGGGCTTTGTGATGACGATGTGATGTGGGAAACCTCTCAGGAACCGCTTGAATTCCTGAACGTCCGCAATATCGCCGGAGCGCCCCCGTAATTGCCTCGGATCTCGCCGGGAGCGGTTTTATGGCGCTTTTAAATTGGTTCACCGAAAGGTGGCCCCGTATTCGGCGGGCGCTCACCCGGCCCGCCGGGGCCCTCAGGGCGGACCGGAGCCGTTCAGCCACAGGGCGCCGTACACCGCCGCACCGACCGCGAGCGCGGAGACCAGCAGCGCGGCGCGGGCCGGGCGGGCCCGGGCCAGGGCCTCGGCCGGCGGGAACAGCAGGGGGAAAGCGGGCAGCAGCAGCCGGGGCTTGGAGCCGAAGTAGCTCGACGCGCACAGGGCCAGCGCCAGCACGACCCCGCTGTAGACCAGCAGCGCGAGCGGCTGCCCCCGGCGCACCCCGGCCGCGTACAGCCACAGCAGCAGGACGACGCCGATGATCAGGGCGACGCCCGCGAGGGCCGACGGGAACGTGGTGAGCATGCCGCCGACGAAGCGGGCGAAGGCGTACCCGCCGTCGAAGCCGTTGCGCCACCCCGCCTGGACATCGAGGTAGCCGAGCGGGCCGTCCCCGGTGCGGTGGCCCACCCACAGCACATAGGCCGCCGCGCCCAGGGGGGCCAGGGCGGCGCCCAGCACCCGGCGCCACGCGGGGGCGCGCGGGCCGTCCGCGCTCCCGGCTCGCCCGAACGAGGTAACGACCGCCACCCACACCGCGGCGACCACCGCCGCCCCCACCGGCCGGGTCAGTCCCGCCATCGAGGCCAGCAGCCCCGCCGTCACCCACCGCCCGGACAGCACCGCGTACAGCGACCAGGCGGCCAGCGCGGTGAACAGGGACTCGCTGTACGCCATCGACTGCACGACCCCGACCGGCAGCACCGCCCACAGCAGCACCGCGCACACCCCGGCCCGCGCCCCGTACAGCCGGTCCGCCAGCGCGAAGATCCCGCCCGCCGCCACCAGCGAGGCCAGCGCGGAGACGGCGAGTCCCGCGTCCGCGTACGACAGCGGGCTCAGCGTGTGCAGCAGCCGCTCCAGCCAGGGGAGCAGCGGGAAGAAGGCGAGGTCGGAGTGGAGGTCGCCGTTCGGCAGCCGGACCTCGTGGCCGTAGCCCGCCCCGGCGACCCGCGCGTACCAGAGGGAGTCCCAGCGAGCGGAGAGCAGTTTGTGCGCGCTCGTGCCCCGCGCCGCGCTCCACCCGGCCAGCACGACGAGGCCCAGGACCCGGACCCCCGCGTACCCCAGGAGCGCCGGGAGGGCCCGGCGGGGGAGGGAGGTCTCGGGCGGGGCCGCCCGCGTGGCTGTCTCGGTCACGGGCCGATTATCGACGGCCGGACCGGCCGCCCCGTCATCCGCCGGTGACCCCAGGTCGCGAGGTGGCGCACGCCACACCGATCGGGGCACAACCGTGAGAGGTCCGCCACGTGACCTGGGCATGAACTCGCGTACGCTGACGAGCCACCCGCGTGGGTCCGAGCGGGCCGGAGACACCGCTCCTCATCCGGCCGTACGGCGTGGACACCCCCACCCCGCCGACCCGCCGCACGCGAGGATTCTTCTGGGAGGTAGTACATGTCCGGGACGACCACGGCCGCCACAGGGCCGTGCCGTCGGACGGCCGGGGCCGGTACCAACCGCTGGGTCGTCCTCGTCGTCCTCTGTGTCAGCCTGCTGCTCGTCGGCCTCGACGCCACCGTGCTGCACGTGGCGGTCCCCGCCGTCACCGAGGACCTCAGACCCAGCGCGGTCGAACTGCTCTGGATCGTCGACATCTATCCCCTGGTCTGCGCCTCGCTGCTGATCCTCTTCGGCACGCTGGGCGACCGGGTCGGACGCAGACGCGTCCTGCTGCTCGGCTACGCCCTGTTCGGCGTGGCCTCGGCCGTCGCCGCGCTCGCCCACAACGGCGAGACGCTGATCCTGGCCCGCGCGCTGCTCGGCGTCGGCGGCGCCATGATCATGCCCGCCACGCTGTCCATCCTGCGCCAGGTCTTCCCCGACCGGCGCGAGAGGGCGCTCGCCATCGGCATCTGGAGCGCGGTCGCCGCCGTCGGCGCGGCCGTCGGCCCGCTGCTCGGCGGGTTCCTGCTGGAGCACTTCTGGTGGGGCTCGGTCTTCCTGGTCAACATCCCGCTGATGCTGGTGAGCCTGCCCATCGGCCGGATGCTCCTGCCCGAGTCCCGCGGTGAGCGCGACGGCCCCTGGGACATCGTCGGCGCCCTGATGGCGGCGGGCGCCCTCTTCGGCGTCGTCCTCGGCGTCAAGCGGCTCGGCGGCGGCGAGGACGTGACCGGCCCGCTCACCCTGGTACCGCTCCTGGTGGGCGTGGCCCTGCTCGTCCTCTTCGTCCGGCGCCAGTCCAGCCGCGCCCACCCCCTGGTCGACCTGACCATGTTCCGCCGGCCCGCCTTCAGTACCTCGGTGGGCTGCATCGTGCTCGCCATGCTGGCCCTGGTCGGCCTGGAGCTGATCGCCGCGCAGTACCTCCAGCTCGTGCTGGGCCTGTCCCCGCTCCAGACCGGGCTGCGGCTGCTCCCGCTGACCGTCGCGGCGATGGCGGCGGGCCTCGCCGGCGCCCGCGTACTGCGCACCCTCGGGCCGCGCCGGATGGTCTGCGCCGGGTTCGTCCTCACCGCCGTCGCCGTCGTCACGCTCACCGCGATGGGCGGCCACGACAACACCCCACTGCTCCTGACCGGCTTCGTACTGCTCGGCTTCGGTCTGGAGACGACCCTCTTCGGGGCCTACGAGTCCATGCTCAGCGAGGCCCCGGCCGACCGGGCCGGCGGCGCGGCCGCCATCGGCGAGACCTCCTACCAACTGGGCGCCGGCATCGGCATCGCCCTGCTCGGCAGCGTGATGAACGCCGCCTACGCGCCCGCGCTCGACTCGGTGCCCGGCGTCCCCGCCTCCGCCTCCTCGGCCGCGGGCCGCTCACTGGGCGAGGCGTACGAGGTCGCCGCCCGGCTCGGGGGGCCCGCCGGGGCCGCGCTGCGGCACGCCGCCCGCGACTCCTTCGTGCACGGACTGCATGTGACGCTGCTGGTCAGCGCCGGTCTGCTGTTGCTCGGCGCGCTGATGGCGCTCCGGCTGCCCCGGGTCATGAACTGCGCCCCGGAGGGTGCCGGGGTACCGGAGCCGGCTACGGGGAGCCCCGTACCGCTGGCCAAGGGCGAGCTGCCCGCGCCCCGGGCGGCCGGGAAACCGACGGTCTCCGCCTGACCTTCGGCGCGGTCGCTCTGGACGTGCGGCGCGCTCGGCCGTAACGTCGGCCGGGCATACGTAACTAGCGGTGCTAGTTTTTGAGGACAGCACAGTTTCGAGCGTCGCCCAGGTCCAGAGCCGCAGAGTGCCGGAGGGTGTTCCCCATGTCCGCGTCCCCGAAGCCGCCCGCCTTCGACCCCGCCGACCCGCTCGGCCTCGACGACCTCCTCGACCCCGAGGACCTCGCCGTCCGCGACACCGTCCGCTCCTGGGCGGCCGACCGCGTGCTGCCGTATGTGGCCGACTGGTACGAGAAGGGCGAGCTGCCCGGCATCCGGGAGCTGGCCCGTGAACTCGGTTCGATCGGCGCCCTCGGCATGTCCCTGACCGGGTACGGCTGCGCGGGCGCGTCGTCCGTGCAGTACGGCCTGGCCTGCCTGGAGCTGGAGGCCGCCGACTCCGGCATCCGCTCCCTGGTCTCGGTCCAGGGCTCGCTCGCCATGTACGCGATCCACCGGTACGGCAGCGAGGAGCAGAAGAACGAGTGGCTGCCCCGCATGGCCGCCGGCGAGGTGATCGGCTGCTTCGGGCTGACCGAGCCCGACCACGGCTCCGACCCGGCCGGCATGCGTACGTTCGCCAAGCGGGACGGCGACGACTGGGTGCTCAGCGGGCGCAAGATGTGGATCACCAACGGCTCGGTCGCCGGGGTCGCGGTGGTCTGGGCGCGTACCGAGGGCGGCATCCGGGGCTTCGTCGTCCCCACCGACCGGCCCGGCTTCTCCGCGCCGGAGATCAAGCACAAGTGGTCGCTGCGGGCCTCGGTCACCAGTGAACTCGTGCTGGACGACGTACGGCTGCCCGCCGACGCGGTGCTGCCCGGCGTCACCGGGCTGCGCGGACCGCTCGGTTGCCTCTCGCACGCCCGGTACGGCATCGTCTGGGGCTCGATGGGTGCCGCCCGCAGCAGCTTCGAGGCAGCCCTCGACTACGCGCGGACGCGGGAGCAGTTCGGGCGGCCCATCGGGGGCTTCCAGCTCACCCAGGCCAAGCTCGCCGACATGGCGGTCGAACTGCACAAGGGAATCCTGCTCGCCCACCATCTGGGGCGGCGGATGGACGCCGGGCGGCTGCGGCCCGAGCAGATCAGTTTCGGCAAGCTGAACAACGTCCGCGAGGCCATCGAGATCTGCCGGACGGCGCGGACGATCCTCGGCGCCAACGGGATCTCGCTGGAGTATCCCGTGATGCGGCACGCTACGAACCTGGAGTCGGTGCTCACCTACGAGGGCACCGTGGAGATGCACCAGCTCGTGCTGGGCAAGGCGCTCACCGGGCTCGACGCCTTCCGGTGAGCCCCCTGGGGGGGGCGGGGCCGGTGAACGGCCCCGCCTCAGCTCTGGTTGAAGAAGCCGTCCTCCCGGCGGCCCGCCGGATCACCACTGATGATCTCGGTGTGGGCGGGCGTCAGCAGGAAGACCCGCGTCGCCACCCGCTCGATCGTGCCCCGCAGACCGAAGGTGAGCCCGGCCGCGAAGTCCACCACCCGCTTGGCGTCGGCGCCCTCCATCGCCGTGAGGTTCATGATCACCGGGACGCCGTCCCGGAACAGTTCGCCGATGGCGCGGGCGTCCCGGAAGCTGTCCGGGGTGACCGTGCCGATGCGGCGGCCCTTGTCCTCGGCCGTGTCCGCGGCCACCTTCACCCGCGGGTCGGTGACCCAGGCGTCAGCGGGCTCCGTGCCCTCGGAGTAGTCGTCGTCGTAGTAACGCTCGTCATCGTTGTCGTCGACGAGGCCGAGCCACGCACTCGCCTTGCGTACCGATCCCATGGACGCCTCCTCTCACAGCGGTCTTTCTCGTTCTTCGCTTCCCTATGGTCATCCATGATGCGGACGGTGCGCCAAGTGGATAGACGCCGCGCGGGGGGTTTGTGACGGTACTGGTGCACGATCGATCCGTCGAGAGCCCTTGTGCCCCAAGGGCTGCGACTCATACGGCTGCTGACTGAGAGTGAAATATGATTTGTCCCGGCGGATGGGTGATGTGTGGTGTGTCCGGGTGACGGGAGGGGTCTCCGAGGCGTCCGAGGTGGGTCGTCTGGGGCGATTGTCGAGTTTTGTGACGTGAGGGAGGGTCAGGCCGGGCGAGCTGTCCCGTCGTTGAGGCGGTGACGACCGGAAGGCCCTCTTGCGCCGACCGGTCGTTCGGCCGAATACTCCCCTCAGCGCTTGTCAGGGGCATGCACAGCCGGACAGACCTGCCGCTGACTGCGCCTCACGGGCCCCGACCCCACGCGGGCCCCCGAATTCCCCAGGAGGGAACGACACGTGAGGATCAAGCGCACCACTCCCCGAGGCCGTATCGCCAGACGCACCCAGCTCACGGCGGCCGTCAGCGGCCTTCTCGCCGTAGCCGCGTTCGCCGCCCCCACCGCGAACGCCAGCGACGTCCACACGTTCAGCGCCAGCCAGCTCACCAAGGCGAGCGACTCGATCCGCCAGGCCGATGTCCCCGGCACCGCCTGGGCCGTCGACAGCAAGACCAATCGCGTCCTCGTCACCGTCGACAGCACGGTGTCCCAGGCCGAGATCGCCAAGATCAAGCGGCAGGCCGGCGCCGACACGCTCACCATCAAGCGGACGGCCGGCAAGTTCAACAAGCTGATCACCGGCGGTGACGCCATCTACGGCGGCGCCTACCGGTGCTCGCTCGGCTTCAACGTCCACAGTGGCAGCACGTACTACTTCCTGACCGCCGGGCACTGCGGTGAGGTCGCCTCCACCTGGTACAGCAACTCCGCCAAGACCACGGTGCTCGGCACCAACGTCGGGTACAGCTTCCCCGGCAACGACTTCGCGCTGGTGCGCTACACCAACTCCTCCATCGCGCACCCGAGTGCGGTCGGCAGCCAGACCATCAGCAGCGCGGCGACTCCGGCCGTGGGCACCACCGTGACCCGGCGCGGGTCCACGACCGGTACCCACAGCGGGCGCGTCACGGCCCTGAACGCCACCGTCAACTACGGCGGTGGGGACGTGGTCTCCGGGCTCATCCAGACCACCGTGTGCGCCGAGGGTGGTGACAGTGGTGGTCCGCTGTACGGCGGCAGCGTCGCTTACGGGCTCACGTCCGGGGGCAGCGGCAACTGCTCCTCCGGGGGGACGACGTTCTTCCAGCCTGTCACCGAGGCGTTGAGCTACTACGGGGTGACGCTTCCGTAGGTTCCCTGAGGTTCCCTGACGGGCCGTCCTTTACTGACGGGTCGGTTCGGCGGACCCCTGTACGCGGTAACTCGCGTGCGGGGGTCCGCTTTTTGTCGTGCGTCTTCAAGGGCGCGCGGGTGCGTGAGGGCGGGTGTGTGGGGGGTCTGTGTGGGGGGTGTGGGGCTTCGGGTTTCGGTCGCCTTGGGAGGGGCTGTTTTTGGACACCCGATCCTGTTGCCGTGGGGTGGTCGGCTTTTGGCGTTTCGTGTTTGCGCTGCGAATTTCCTGGGGTGACTGTCCTCGGTCAAGCTGGGAGGTTGTTCGAGGGTCCGGCCTGAAGTCGGTCTTGTGTGCCCGCTGTGACCTTAGGAAGAGTGGGCGCTCGTCAACCAGCCTTCCGGTCCGTCAGGTCCCCACAACCTGCCGGGCCGACCCCCCACAGGAGGACGTGAGTTGAAGCATCGACGCATACCCGCACGCCGGGCCGCGATCGCCGGAGCGGGTGTTCTCGCACTGGTCGGAGCGGGTGTCACCTTCCAGACTGCGAACGCCAGCGAACCCGCCGGGGCCGCGGACTCCGCGACCGGCGCGCGCGTTCTGTCCGCTCCCGCGGCCGGAAAGCTCGCCTCCACGCTGCTCGCCGACCTCGGCTCCGACAGCGCGGGCAGCTACTACGACGCCCAGGCCAAGAGCCTCGTCGTCAACGTGCTCAACGCCTCTGCCGCCGATACCGTCCAGGCGGCCGGCGCCAAGGCCAGAATCGTCTCCCACTCGCTCGCCGTCCTCGACGGGGCGCGGTCCACGCTCCAGAAGGACGCGACGATCCCCGGTACCTCGTGGGCGACCGACCCGGTCTCCAACAAGGTCGTCGTCACCGCCGACAAGACCGTGTCCCCGGCTCAGTACGCCAAGCTGGGCAAGGTCGTCTCCGGCCTCGGGGATACCACCGAACTCAAGCGGTCCAAGGGGGAGTTCAAGCCCTTCGTCTCCGGTGGTGACGCCATCAACGGGTCGGGTGGGCGGTGTTCGCTCGGGTTCAACGTGACCAAGGGTGGGGCGCCGTACTTCCTCACCGCGGGGCACTGCACCGCGGCGATCTCCAGTTGGACCGACTCGTCCGGGAACGCCATCGGGTCCAACGCGGACTCCAGCTTCCCCGGGAACGACTACGGGCTCGTGAAGTACGTCGACGGGGTCGATCACCCCAGCGAGGTCAATCTCTACAACGGGTCTGCTCAGCAGATCTCGGGGGCTGCTGAGGCCACTGTGGGGATGAAGGTCACTCGTAGTGGGTCCACCACCCAGGTTCACGACGGGACCGTGACCGGGTTGAACGCGACCGTGAACTACTCCGAGGGGACCGTGAGCGGGCTGATTCAGACCGACGTGTGCGCTGAGCCGGGGGACAGTGGTGGGTCGCTGTTCTCCGGGAGCAGTGCGGTCGGGCTGACGTCGGGGGGTAGCGGGGACTGCTCCTCCGGTGGGGAGACGTTCTTCCAGCCTGTGACCGAGGCGCTGTCCGCCACGGGGACGCAGATCGGCTGAGGCTCCGGGTTCCGGGTTTCTGGGCCCCCGTTCTCCTTCGGGAGGGCGGGGGTCCTTTGCGGTTCGCCGTCGGTGGTCGCTTCGGGGCGTGCGTTGTGGGGCGGGGCCGCGCCGGGGGGTGTCCGTCCTCGGTCCGGCGACTTTTGTTTCTTGATCGTTCGGGTTGGTGTCTCGCCGGCCGCTGCGGGCGGACACCCCCCGGCACGTCCCCTCGCCGCCGTGCCCGGCCAGCCCGCCGTGCGGGGTCGCCGGCCGGGGGTCGCGGTGGTCTTGTGCGGCTGTCCGGTGCGTTTTCGCAGGTGAAGTGGGGGATCGTGCTCATCGTACGCGTGTTCGATAGTGGGGGTATGGTGGAGTGGAACGGATGTTCGATTGGCTTGATCGGTGGGAGGTGCTGGTGTGACGTTCGCGCATTTGCGGGTCGTCTCCGGGTTCTCCCTGCGGTACGGGGCCTCGCATCCGGAGCGGCTGGCCGTGCGGGCCTCGGAGCGGGGCATGGATGTGCTTGCGCTCACCGATCGGGACTCGCTTGCCGGGGCTGTGCGGTTTGCCAAGGCTTGTGCGGGGAGTGGGGTGCGGCCGGTTTTTGGGGTTGATCTCGGGGTTGCCGCCGTCGCTTCTGGGGGTGGGGGTGCCGGTGGGCGGCTTCGGGCGCCTGTGCGTGGGGGTGCCTTTGTCGACGAGTCGGCTCCTCGGGTGACCTTTCTGGCTCGGGACGGGGCTCTGGGGTGGGCTGAGCTTTGCCGGATGGTCACCGCTGCCTGGGCGGGTGGGGGTGCTCGGCCGCTGTTGCCCTGGGAGGCGCTTCGGGGGGAGGGGGTTGTTGTTCTGCTGGGGCCTGACTCTGATGTGGGGCGGGCTCTTGCCGCCGGGCGGCCTGATCGGGCTGCCCGGTTGCTGGGGGCCTGGCGGGAGGTCTTCGGGGACGCTCTGCGGATCGAGGTCGTGTGGCACGGGGTCGACGGGACCGGGAGCGGGTCCCTGCGGCTTGCCGCTCGGAGTCTCGGGTTTGCTGTGGAGCAGGGGGTGCGGCCCGTTCTCAGCAATGCGGTGCGGTATGCCGATCCGGGGCAGGGGCGGGTCGCCGATGTGCTGGACGCTGCTCGGCGGCTGGTGCCTATTGATCCCCGGAAGGGGCTCGACTCCGGGGAAGCCTGGCTGAAGGGGCCCGCGGAGATGCTCCAGGTTGCTGAGCGCGTTGTGGAGGCTGCGGGGTATCGGCGCGGGGTTGCGGTGCGGTTGGTCGCCGAGACGCTTGCCGTTGCCGGGGAGTGCGTGGTTGATCCTGAGGATGATCTGGGGATCGGGAGTGTGCGGTTTCCTGAGGGGCGGCTTGTGGGGGCCGGGCGGCGGGGGGCTCAGCGGGCGCTTGCTTCTCGGGCCGTCGCGGGGATGGTGCGGCGCGGCTATTCCGGGCGGCGGGAGTACTGGGAGCGGATGCATGAGGAACTGGAGATCATTGGGCATCATGGGTATGCCTCCTATTTCCTGACCGTTGCCCAGGTTGTCGATGATGTGCGGGGGATGGGTATCCGGGTTTCTGCTCGGGGGTCCGGGGCCGGGTCTCTTGTGAATCATCTGCTGGGGATCGCTCATGCCGATCCGGTGGAGCATGGGCTGCTCATGGAGCGGTTCTTGTCGCGGGAGCGGATTGCGCTTCCTGATATTGATGTGGATGTGGAGTCCGCTCGGCGGATCGAGGTCTATCGGGCGATCATCGGGCGGTTTGGCGGTGAGCGGGTCGCTACCGTTGCCATGCCGGAGACCTATCGGGTACGGCATGCCATTCGGGATGTGGGGGCCGCTCTTTCCATGGACCCGGCCGAGATTGACCGGGTGGCCAAGGCTTTTCCGCATGTTCGGGCTCGGGATGCCCGGGTCGCGCTCGCTGAGCTGCCTGAGCTGAAGGGGCTTGCTGGGGAGCAGGAGCGGTACGGGGTGTTGTGGGAGTTGGTGGAGGCGCTGGACGCGTTGCCGCGTGGGGTCGCCATGCATCCTTGTGGGGTTCTGCTGTCCGACTCCTCGCTGCTTCGGCGTACTCCGGTGGTTCCCACCAGCGGGGAAGGGCTGCCGATGTCGCAGTTCGACAAGGAGGACGTGGAGGATCTCGGGCTGCTCAAGCTCGATGTGCTCGGGGTGCGGATGCAGTCGGCCATGGCCCATGCCGTTGCCGAGGTGGAGCGGGCTTCCGGGGAGCGGGTCGATCTGGAGGCTCTGCCGGAGGGGGATGCCGATACCTATCGGCTTATCCGGTCCACCGAGACGCTCGGGTGCTTTCAGATCGAGTCGCCCGGGCAGCGGGATCTCGTTGGGCGGCTTCAGCCTGATTGTTTTCAGGATCTGGTGGTGGATATTTCGTTGTTCCGGCCCGGTCCTGTTGCTGCTGACATGGTGCGGCCTTTCATCGAGGCTCGGCATGGGCGGGCGCCTGTGCGGTATCCGCATCCGGATCTTGAGCCGGCGTTGCGGGACACGTATGGGGTGGTGGTCTTTCATGAGCAGGTCATTGATATTTTGGCGGTCATGACCGGGTGCGGGCGCGGGGAGGCCGACGCTGTGCGGCGGTTGCTCTCCGATTCCGAGGCCCAGGGGCGGGTGCGGGCGTGGTTCGCTCAGCGGGCCGAGGAGAAGGGGTACGACGCGGAGACCATTCGGCGGACCTGGGAGATCGTCGAGGCTTTTGGGTCCTACGGGTTCTGCAAGGCGCATGCTGTTGCTTTTGCTGTGCCCACTTATCAGTCGGCCTGGCTCAAGGCGCATTACCCGGCCGCTTTTTACGCCGGGCTGCTCACTCATGATCCCGGCATGTATCCCAAGCGGTTGCTCCTGGCGGATGCTCGGCGGCTCGGGGTGCCGATTCTGCCGTTGGACGTGAATGTGTCCGGGGTCGCTCACCGAATCGAACTGGTGTCTGGTTCAGGGGTGTGGGGGGTGCGGCTCGCCCTTGCCGATGTGCATGGGATCAGTGAGGCGGAGGCCGCCCGGATCGCGGAGAGGCAGCCGTACGCGTCCCTGCTGGACTTCTGGGAGCGGGGTCGGCCCGGCAGGCCGCTCGCGCAGCGGCTGGCCCAGGTCGGGGCGCTGGATGCCTTCGGGGCCAATCGGCGTGATCTTCAGTTGCACCTGGCCGAACTGCACCGGGGGTCTCGGGGCGGGCGGGGGGATCAGCTTCCGCTGGGCGGGGGGCGGCGGACCGCTTCCGCCGGGCTGCCCGATCTGTCGGACGCCGAGCGGCTCAGTGCCGAGCTGGGCGTGCTGTCCATGGACGTCTCCCATCACCTGATGGACGACCACCGGGGCTTCCTGGAGGAGCTGGGCGTGGTGTCGGCCCGGCGGCTGCGCGAGGCCCGGCACGGGGAGACCGTGCTGGTCGCCGGGGCCAAGGCGGCCACCCAGACGCCGCCGATCCGGTCCGGCCGACGGGTCATCTTCAGCACGCTGGACGATGGGACGGGGCTGGTCGATCTGGCCTTCTTCGACGATTCGCACGACGCCTGCGCGCACACCGTCTTCCACTCCTGGCTGCTGCTGGTGCGCGGCGTGGTGCAGCGGCGCGGGCCGCGCAGTCTGAGCGTGGTCGGGTCGGTGGCCTGGAACCTCGCCGAACTCGCCGAGCTGCGGGCCGAGGGCGGTCTGGAGAAGGTGGCGGCCCGGCTGGCCGAGCCCGCGCCGGAGGCGAAGGCCGCGGAGGACGGGGTGGGGCGGCGGATTCGGATGTCCACCGGCTTCCAGATGCACCCCTGGGCCGACCTGCGCCCGGCCGGCCAGGAGGTGTCCGAGCAAGCGCCTTCCGCCATGCGGAAGTTGTGGCATCAGAGTCCGGGGAGTGCGGGATGACCGTTCTCTGTGTGCGTTTTCGGCAGGCGTCGGGCGCGGGTGACGGTGAGCTGGAGCTGTCCGAACTGCTCGGGTTGCTGGAGGAGTTCACGCCCGTGGTGGAGGGGCTGCCCCCGGACGGGGCGCTGGCCGATCTGCGCGGGGCCGAGCGGTACTTCGGGCGCGGTCCGGTGGAGCTGGCCGCGCTGATCCGGGTGCGGGCCCTCGCCCGGTACGGGGTCGACTGTGTGGTGGGCGCCGGGCCCGGTCCGATGCTGGCCCGGATGGCGCTGCGGGAGGCCCGGCCGGGGATGGTGTGCGCCGTTCCCGACGAGCCCGGTGCCGGTGCGGAGTTCCTCGCCGGGCTGCCCGTGGTCGCGTTGCCCGGTGTGGGGACGGCGACCGCCCGGACCCTGTGCGAGTACGGGCTGGACACCCTCGGACGGGTCGCCGTCGCGCCGCCCGCCACGCTTCAGCGGCTGGTCGGGGCCAAGGCCGCCCGTGAGCTGCGGGAGCGCGCCAACGGGGTGGACCGGGGGCGGGTCGCGCCGAACGCCGTCTCCCGGTCGGTGGCCGCCGAGCGGTCCTTCGGCAGGGACGAGCTGGACCCCGGCCGGCACCGGCGGGCGCTGCTGGCCGACGCCGAGGAACTGGGGGCACGGCTGCGGGGGATGGAGCACGTCTGCCGCTCCCTGACGCTCACCGTGCGCTACGCCGACCGCTCCACCACGGTGCGCGGGCGCACCCTCGCCGAGCCGACCGCGCACTCGGCCGACCTCACGAAGGCGGCGTACGGCATGTACGAGGCGCTCGGGCTCCAGCGGGCGCGGGTGCGGGCGCTCGCCCTGCGCGCCGAGGGGCTGACCCCGGCCGGGGAGGCCGCGCACCAGCTCACCTTCGACCCCGTGGACGAGAAGGTCCGCCGGATCGAGGAGGTCGCCGACCTGGCGCGGGCCAAGTTCGGACCCCGCGCGGTGATGCCCGGAACGCTCGCGGCCTGAGTTACGCGTGTTGCGGGAGTTTCTGGTGGGATTTTGGCGGCCCTGTGCTGCCTCGTGACGGTTCCTCAGTGTGCGGGGGCTTCTGAGGGCGGATGGAACTTTTTACCGACGCGTAACTTCACAGTTGCACTACTCGTCCGTAACTTGACGAGTGAACAGCATCCCGTGATCCGGATCACAGGGTTAGGCCGTGCACCTTCTCCCTTGAGCCGCAAGGAGATCACACGATGCTGCCCTGGAAGCGAGCGCTCAGACCGCTCGCCGCGCTGGTCCTGGCCGCCGCGCTCGCCACCGTTCCCGCCGCCACCGCCCACGCCGCTCCCAGCAGTGGCTGGAACGACTACTCCTGCAAGCCCTCCGCCGCCCACCCGCGACCCGTCGTCCTCGTCCACGGCACCCTCGGCAACTCCGTCACGAACTGGGTGTCGCTCGCTCCGTACCTCAAGGAGCGCGGCTACTGCGTCTTCTCCCTCGACTACGGCCAACTCCCCGGCGTCCCCGTCTTCTACGGGCTCGGCCCGATCGACAAGTCGGCCGAGCAGCTCTCCGCCTTCGTCGACAAGGTGCTCACCGCCACCGGTGCCACCAAGGCCGACCTCGTCGGCCACTCCCAGGGCGGCATGATGCCCCGGTACTACCTGAAGTTCCTCGGCGGGTCCGCCAAGGTGAACGCGCTCGTCGGGATCGCCCCCAGCAACCACGGCACCGACCTGAGCGGCCTCACCAACCTGCTGCCGTACTTCCCCGGCGCCGAGGACCTGATCAAGTCCAGTACGCCCGCACTCGCCGACCAGATCACGGGCTCGGCCTTCATGACCAAGCTCAACGCGGGCGGCGACACCGTCCCCGGCGTGCACTACACCGTCATCGCCACCAAGTACGACGAGGTCGTCACCCCCTGGCGCACCCAGTACCTCTCCGGCTCCGACGTCCGCAACGTCCTCCTCCAGGACCTGTGCCCGCTCGACCTCTCCGAACACGTCGCGATCGGCATCTTCGACCGCATCGCCTACCACGAAGTGGCCAACGCCCTGGACCCGTCCCACGCCACGGCGACGAGCTGCGCGTCGGCTTTCAGCTGACGTGGCTCGGGGCCCTGCCCGGCCTGAGCCGCCCGGCAGGGCCCCGCGATCGGGGGTGATCAGCGCGCGGTGCGGTTGCGGCCCGTCGCGCGCTGGCGCACCGAGAGGAACAGTGCGGCTGAACCGAGGGCCAGGGCGGCGGCGCCGCCGATGGCCGCGTACGAGGTGCCGGCGGGGGTGCCGGTCTCGGCCAGGGGGACCGAAGTGCCCTCCGGCTGAGGGACGTTGGGGGTGGGAGGTAGCGGCTTCGCGGAGGTGCTCGGGTCGTCGTCGCCGTGGCCGTGGTGCTCCACCGTGGAGCGGTCGGCGCCGGCCGCGATCTGGCGCTCCGAGGGGGCGGAGACGGTGGGCGTCGGACCGGGTGCGGGGGCTGCCTTCGCGGACTTGGCCACCTTGGCCGTACCGGCCGGGGCCGCCGCCGCGCCGCCGAAGTCGACGTCCGAGCAGGAGTAGAACGCCTCCGGGCTGTCCGAGCGCTGCCACACCGCGTACAGCAGGTGCCGGCCCGTGCGGTCGGGGAGCGTGCCGGAGAACGAGTAGAAGCCGTCCGTGGCGACCGGGTCCGTGGACTTCGCCACCGGGTGCGCCAGGTCCAGGTCGGACCAGGCCAGGGGCTCCGCCGGGTCGTAGCCGGGCTTGGTCGCGTAGACCTCGAAGGTGCCCTTGTGGGGTGCGGTCACCCGGTACTTGAAGGTGTACGCGCCACTGTGCACGCCGGTCGCCGGCCAGTCGGCGCGGGCCAGGTCGAGGCCCTTGAACTCGTCGTTCCCGGCGCTGCACAGCTTGCCGTCGGGGATCAGCTCCTGGTGGCGGCCGCCCGCGTCGCCGATCCGGATGCCGTTCCAGTCGTACAGAGCCTGGGTGCCGCCCGCCGCCACGGCCGCCCGGCAGGCCGCCGACCTGGGGGACTCCGGGCCCTCCGCGAAGCACTGCGCGACCCGGCTGACCGGGTCGCCCATCGAACCGTGGGCGGACGCGGGCGCGGCGGCCAGCGCGGTCAGGGTCAGCGGCGCCAGGCCGAGCGCGGCCGCGGTGGCGGCGGCCCGGAGCCGGGGCAGCCGCCGCCCGCGCGGGGTCGAGGGCGTGGCGAAGGGCATCGGAACTCCTCGGAGCGGTAGGGCCGGCCGACTGCCGGAAGGGGGCTGGTCCCGTGGGGGGACGGTCAGAAACTAGCCCCGTACGGCAGTGGATCGACCCGCCCCGAGCCCCTCGAGGCGATCTTTATGGTCCGCTTAAGGCCGTGCTCAGACTGGGCTCAGGTCGCTAACGTGCCCGGCATGAACGATCACCCCGAAGCCCCGGTCCGCATCGCCACGGCCGCCGACGTGCCCGCCGTGCGCGCGGTCACCGACGCCGCCTACCGCCCCTACATCGCGCGCATCGGTGTGGTGCCCCAGCCCATGGAGGCGGACCATATGGCCGACGTCGTAGAGGGGTGTGTTTTCGTCACGGAGGAGCCGGCCGCCGGACTCGGGATCATCGGACTCGTGGTCGTCCGCGCCCACCCCGACCACCTCTTCCTCGACAGCATCGCCGTCCACCCCGACGCCCACGGCCGGGGCGTCGGCCGCAGGCTGCTGAACTTCGTCGAGACCCACGCCCGTGCGTTGGGGCTCCCCGAGATCCGGCTCTGCACCAACGTCCTGATGTGGGAGAACCAGCAGATCTACCCCCGCTACGGCTACGAGCTGGTGGGACGCCGCGTCGACGGACCCTACGACCGGCTTCACTACCGCAAGCCGCTGGATCGCTGACGGAACCTCATTGTCAGTGGCGGATGGCACGCTTGCGGTATGAGCGACGCGAGCGAGTGGACCGCGGGGGCGGAGGTGGACTGGGACGCCCAGGCCCCCGTCTTCGACGACGAGCCGGATCACGGGCTGCGCGCGCCCGAGACACGGGCCGCGTGGGCCGGGCGGCTGCGGGGCTGGCTGCCCGATCAGCCCTCGGACGTGCTCGACCTGGGCTGCGGCACCGGGAGCCTCGCGCTGCTCGCCGCCGAGCAGGGGCACCGGGTGACCGGGGTGGACGCCTCCCCGGCCATGGTCGAGCGGGCCCGCGCCAAGCTCGCCGGGCAGGACGCGCGGGTGCTTTGCGGGGACGCGGCCGTGCCGCCGGTGGTGGAGGAGGGCTACGACGTGATCCTCGTCCGGCATGTGCTGTGGACGCTGCCCCGCCCCGCCGAGGTGCTGCGCCACTGGCGCACCCTGCTGCGCCCCGGCGGCCGGTTCGTGCTGGTCGAGGGCGTCTGGGGGAGCCTCTCCCCGGTCGGTATGCCCGTCGACGAGGTCACCGGCCTGCTGGCGCCGCTCGCCGGGCGCATATGGGTGGAGCCGCTGTCCGACGACCCGCTGCTGTGGGGCAAGTCCGTCACCGACGAGCGGTACGCGGTGCTGGCCGAGGTCTGAGGCTCAGACCAGGGCCGTGAGTCCCTCCGCGCGGGCCAGCGCCTCCAGTTCGTCCAGCGCGGACCGGGCGGCGGCCGCCGCCTCCGGGTCCCGCTCCGTCAGCCCGCTCGCGGCGAACTCGTCCTCGTCCAGCCGGAGTACGGCCTTGCCGTCGCCGGAGACCCAGAGGTCCAGGTCGAGGTCCTCCACGACGAGTTCGGCGCCGGACCGGACGGCGGGGCGGGTGATGTCGCAGTACCAGCCCTTCAGGGTGCCGTCCTCGGCGCGGACCTCCTTCACCGCGTACCAGCGGTCCCGCCAGTAGTGCTCGGTGAAGACGTCGCCCGGCTCGAAGCGCACGAACCCGAAGTCGCGCACGCCCTCGCCCGCCCAGGGGGCGCGCACCGAGACACGGGTGCCGTCGTCCGCTAGCAGCGCCGCCGGGTAACGGATCTTCGTACGCCCCGCCTTGACGAGGACGACCTCCAACTCACTCGATACGTCAGCCGAGTTCACGGACATACCGCACCTCCGTGGCGCAGAACTCGTAACCGAGCCACTTGTTGATGGCGATCATCGGGCCGTTGCCCGCGTCGTTCCCGGTGAACGCCTCGGTATGGCCGGCCGCGCGGGCCCGGTGCAGCGAGTGCAGCTTGGCGAGCTTGGCCAGACCCCGGCCCCGGTAGGCGCGGGAGGTACCGGTCATGGCGGTGAAGTAACGGGTGGCGCCGTCGGAGTAGGCCACGCTGAAGGCGACCGGACGGCCGTCGGCCACCGCGACCCCGGTCAGTCCGAGGTCCAGCAGCGGGTGCTCCCAGGTCTCCTCCAGCCACGCCTCGTAGTCGGAGAAGGCGAGCGTGACCTCGCCGGGCTCGTCCGCCACGGTCTCGGCGTCCAGCTCGAACAGCGGGCGGGGGTCGGCCGCGAAGTCGGCGGCCGTGCGCAGCTCCACCCCGGCCGGGGTCGCCGGGAGCGGTGGAAGGGTGCCGTGCGCCAGGTCGAGGCGGAGGAAGCGGGCGGGGCGGCCGGGGCGGTAGCCGTGCCGTTCGGCGAACCGCACGCTCGCGGGCTCGTCCAGCACCCAGGAGTACAGCCGGGTGGCGCCCAGCGACGCGAGATACTCCTCGGCGGTGGCGACCAGCAACCGTCCCGCGCCCCGGCCGGTGCGCTCCGGGTGGACATGGACGTTGACGTACGCCTGCCCCGGCTCCGTGCTCTCGTGCGCCAGCGCCACCTGCGCCGTGCCGATCACCTCGCCGTCCTCCTCCGCGACCAGCGAGCGGAACCTCGCGTCCGGATGGCTCCGGACGAGGACGTGCCGTACCGACTCGGGGGTGAACAGGATGTAGGGCAGCGCCAGCCGTCGGACCCGGGCGAAGCCCTCGGTGTCGGCCGGTACGTCGGGGCGCAGATCGCGCACGAGTACGGTCATGAGCAGGCACCGTACGGGCTGGACCGCCGCAGTGCCTCTCATTTTCCGCCGAGTGCGGGAGAATCGGCCCTGTGAGCCTGAAGATCCACATCGATGACAGCGCGCCGCCGTACGAGCAGGTCCGGGCGCAGATCTCCGAGCAGGCGCGCGCGGGCGCGCTCCCGGCCGGGTACCGGCTGCCCACCGTGCGCGGTCTCGCGGAGTCCCTCGGCCTCGCCGTGAACACCGTCGCCAAGGCGTACCGGGCGCTGGAGGCGGACGGCGTGATCGAGACCCGCGGCCGCAACGGCACCTACGTCGCCGCCCCCGCCGCCACCCGCGAGGCGAGCACCTCCGCGCAGGCGTACGCGGAACGGGCCCGGCGCCTCGGCCTGGACCACGACGCCGCCCTGGCCACCGTCCGCGACGCCCTGCGTGCCGCCTACGGCACCGACTGAACGGCGCTCACCGCCGCGCCCACGGCTCCGGTGTCCGCGTGACCTCCAGCCCCGCCCGGCGGGCCAGGCTGCCGAACTCGGCCGCGTCCTTGACCGCCGCGCCCCTCGGGTCGTTGTTGAAGTAGGCGTAGACGTCCTGCCCCTCCGGCCAGGTGGTGGCGATGCGCTCCACCCAGGAGTGGAGCGCCTGGGTGCCGTAGCGCGGCCAGGGCTTGGCGCGGCCGCGGTGGAAGCGGACGTAGCCCCAGTCGGCGGTGCGCCACAGCGGGCCGGCCGGGCGGCCCAGCTGGTCCGCCCAGCACAGGGCCGCCTTCCGCGCTTGGAGCACCTCGCGGGTCTGCGGGGTCCACCAGGAGTCGTGACGCGGTTCGACCGCGACCCGGGTGCTCGCCGGGAAGCAGGCCAGGCAGGCGTCCAGCAGCGGGGGGTCCGCGCGCAGGGTCGGCGGGAGCTGGAGCAGCACGGGGCCCAGGTCATTTCCCAGCCCCTCGGCGTGGCTCATCAGCCGGTGCACCGGTTCCTCGGGGTCCCGCAGCCGCTTGATGTGGGTCAGATAGCGGCTCGCCTTCACCGCCACCACGAAGCCCTCGGGCAGCCGGTCCCGCCACGCCTCGAAGTTCTCGCGGGACGGCAGCCGGTAGAACGCGTTGTTCAGCTCGACCGTGGCGAAGTGCTCCGCGTACTCCTCCAGCCACCGGCGCACCGGCACGCCCGCCGGGTACAGCACGCCCCGCCAGCTCTTGTACTGCCACCCCGACGTACCGACGAACAGGGTCATACGTCCATGAAAGCATCCGGGCGCGGGCCGGACAGGCGGACGGACGGCGCCCACCGCAACGGCCCACCCGAAGATGCGGGCCCGCGCGATTACAGATACAGCCCCGCGTCCGCCCCGTCCCGCGCGCCCGGGACCGAGGTCGGTGCCGTGCCCCGGCGCAGCGCGTACAGCTCAGCCAGGGTCGAGCCGTCCCGGCCCAGCTCCTTCTGCAGCTCCGGGGCCTGGTCCCCGAGCCAGCTCACCGCCTCCGGACGGGTCAGCGGGCCCACCTCGATCCGGGCCAGACAGCGGCCGGGCCGGACCACGGCCGGGTGCAGCCGCTCCAGGTCCTCGTTGGTGGTGACACCCACCAGGACGTTGCGGCCCTGACCCAGCAGTCCGTCGGTCAGGTTCAGCAGCCGGGACAGTGCCTGGCCCGCGGTGTGCCGGG
Source organism: Streptomyces sp. NBC_01171 (assembly GCF_045039805.1). NCBI lineage: Bacteria > Bacillati > Actinomycetota > Actinomycetes > Kitasatosporales > Streptomycetaceae > Streptomyces > Streptomyces sp. NBC_01171. The sequence continues at coordinate 5,260,087 of NZ_CP108609.1, forward strand.
CCTCGCCCCGGATCAGCTCGTCGCAGTCCTCCAGCAGGAGCAGCCGCCAGCGCCCCTTGCCGGTGCCGTCCTCCTCACCGATGGCGATGTCCATCAGATAGCCCACGTCGGAGAAGAGCCGCTCCGGGTCCAGCACGCAGTCCACCTGGCACCACTCCCGCCAGGACCGGGCCAGGGTGCGCAGCGCTGAGGTCTTGCCGGTGCCCGGCGGGCCGTGCAGCAGCAGGAGCCGGCCCGCGATGTCCTCCGGCGTCGTCTTCATCAGCCGGTCCATCGCCTGGGCCACCGGCGCGGTGTAGTTGGCCCGCACCTCCTCCCAGGTGCCGGCCGAGATCTGGCGGGTGGTGCGGTGCGGACCGCGCCGGGGCGAGACGTACCAGAAGCCCATCGTCACGTTGTCCGGCTGCGGGGCGGGGTCGTCGGCCGCGCCGTCGGTGGCCCGGCCCAGCACCTCCTTGGCCAGCTCGGCCGTGGTCGCGGTCACCGTGACGTCCGCGCCCCGGTTCCAGCGGGAGACCAGCAGGGTCCAGCCGTCGCCCTCCGCGAGGGTCGCGCTGCGGTCCTCGTCCCGCGCCACCCGCAGCACCCGGGCGCCGTCGGGCAGCAGGGTCGCCCCGGAGCGGACCCGGTCGATGTTGGCCGCGTGCGCGTACGGCTGCTCACCCGTGGCGAAACGGCCGAGGAACAGCGCGTCGACGACGTCGGAGGGCGAGTCGGAGTCGTCGACGTTCAGCCGGATCGGCAGCGCGTCGTGCGGGTTCTGCGGGTTCTGCGGGCTCACAGACATGCCGCCATGATCGGGCACCGGCGCACCGCGCGCACGGCAATTCCGCCGCTTGTCCCCAGGTGTGCCCAACTCGCGCCCGACGCCGGGATTCCGCCGTTACTGTGGAGCTGATGGGACGTCATCAGTGGTACACGGGGGCACGGAGGTGGCGGCTCACCGCCCTGCTCGGCGTGTGCGTGACCGCGCTGGCCCTGCTGGTGACCCTGCTGAACACCCTCCCCGGACGCGGCGCCGACACAAGCGGCACCACCCGCGACGGCGACAGGGCGCACGGCACGCCCGCCGCCCCCGCCGGACCCCTCCGCCCCTCCGTGGGCTGGGGTTTCACCCACACCCAGTACAGCGCCGACCAGGGCGGCGGCAGCGACCGCGTCGCCAGGCTGCTCAAGGGCGACGGCGGACTCCCGCAGGACCAGGCCGTCATGGGCTGGGGCGCCGACAACCCCGAACCGGTGAAGGGGCACTACGACTTCGGCGCCCTGGACCGCCGCATCGACTTCATCCGCGCGTCCGGCGGCACCCCCGTCATCACCCTGTGCTGCGCCCCGGACTGGATGAAGGGCGGCCGGGCCGGGGTCGGCGCCACCGACTGGAGCCAGGGCTCGCTGGAACGGGCGCCCGACCCGGAGCACTACCAGGACTTCGCCGACCTCGCCGCCACCGTCGCCCGCCGCTACCCCGACGTACGGCACTTCGTCGTCTGGAACGAGTTCAAGGGGTTCTGGAACGAGGCGAAGGGCCGCTGGGACTACGAGGGGTACACCAAGCTGTACAACCTGGTCCGCGCCGCGCTGAAGAAGGCCGACCCGGACAACCTGGTCGGCGGCCCCTACCTGCCCATGGACAGCGTCGACCCGCGCGCCTTGGACGCCTCCGACCGGGTGCGCGGGCCCTGGGGCGCCATGGACCAGCGGGTGCTGGACGCCTTCGACTACTGGAACGCCCACAAGTCCGGCGCCGACTTCGTCGTGGTCGACGGCTCCAGCTACACCAACGACGACGAGCTGCTCCCCGACGAGTTCGCCGCCACCGCCAAGTTCACCGCCGTGGGGGAGTGGGTGCGCGAGCGCACGCACGACCTCCCGCTGTGGTGGGCCGAGTACTACGTGGAGCCCGCCGACTCCCAGGACCGCCGCGAGGGCTGGTCCGAGGACCGCCGGATCGCCGTGCACGCCACCGGGCTGATCGCCATGGCCCGGGGCGGCGCCGACTCCGGCTTCTACTGGAACCCGGAGAGGAAGAGCGGCACCGGCTGCCCCGGCTGCCTGTGGACCCCGACCGGCGACACCGACGGGGGCCGCGAACTGCCCATGTACGGCCTGGTCTCCCGCTTCGGCAAGGCGTTCCCGCCCGGCACCCGGTACGAGACGGTGTCCGTCGCCGCCGACGACCGCCCCAACCTCCGCGTCCTGGCGAGCCGGGACACCGTTCTGGTGGTGAACACCCTGGACCGCCCGGTCAGCGCCCGCGTCGACGGCAAACGGTTCCGGATGCGCGGCTACGAGGTGAAGTGGCTCGACCGCTGAGCCACTTCACCCCCCTCAGCTCATCGTGAGGAACCGCTGCACCAGCGAGGCCAGCACCACCGCCAGCAGCGGCAGCGCGAACCAGAACGCGCCCTGCGACCGCCGCAGCCGGGTCACGCTCGGCCGGCCCGCCACCCGGAGCACCTCACGCCCCGCCAGCAGCAGGACCAGCACCCCGGCGGCCAGCGCGCCCACCACCGACCACGGCGTCCAGGTGATCTGCGGCCCGATCGGACCGGGGTCCGGTGTGGGCACCGCCCCCGACCCGCCCCCGCGCAGCGCGTACACGGTCGCGTCCTCGTTCACCAGCACCTTGGACAGCTCCGCACGGCCGTCCAGCGTGCGGGTCAGCCGGGACTCCCAGGACGCCGGGTAGCCCGCGTCCAGCTCCAGATAGCGGACCTGGCTCTCGTTGACGATCAGATACGAGTTGGGGCCCGCATCCTTCAGCGCCTTCACCAGCCCGGACACCAACACGGGGTCGGCCGGCGCGGGCGTCGGCACATAGGTCACCCGCTCCATGTCCCGCGCGCCCCAGGCCAGCGCCGGAGTCACGTCGTTCACCGGGTCCGTGGTGAGCCACAGCAGCCGTACCGTCGGCCGGTCGTGCGTGTACACCCAGTTCATCGCCGCGACCTCACCGGGCCGGGTCCGCTCGAACGGCTCGTTGCCCCAGCGGGCCACCAGGAAACCGCCGATCAGCAGCAGCCCTGCCAGCAGCGCGGCCGGCGCGCCCAGGTTCACCCGGTTCCGCTCCTTCGCGCTCACCCCGGTACGCGGGAACAGGGCCAGCGCGCCCAGCAGGGCCGCGCCCGGCAGCGCGAACATGAAGACGCGCAGCGCCATCTCACCGCCGTACGACTGCATGCCGAAGCCCAGGAACGGCACGAACGCCAGGACCAGCAGCGAGCGTTCGCGGTAGCCGTGCCCGCGCCGCCGCCACCAGCCCCAGCAGGCCAGCGCCAGCACCGAACCGGCCAGCAGCACCCGCGTGTACAGCACCAGCTTGTGGGTCGAACTCCCGCCCTCGATACGGCCGGAGACCGAGGTCGACACATTGCCGCCGACCCCGCCCAGGCCGCCGAACAGCTCGTCGAAGTGCCCCGACCAGTACGGCTCGGCCATGAAACCCACCCACACCGCCACCACCACCGCGAACAGCAGCGGCAGCCCGCGCAGTTCGCACCGGCGCAGCAGCACCAGGGCGGCGAGGACCCCGAGCATCACGAACGGGGTGAGCTGGTGGGCCGGGACACAGGCCAGGAACAGGGCGATCAACACCAGCAGCAGCACGACCCGTTGGCGCCGGTCGGTGGGCTCCACCTCGGCCTCGCCGGGCCGGAAACGGGACCAGATCATGTGCGGGGCCCGGAACCACACCAGTAGGACGGCCACGAACACCAGGTACAGCAGATAGGTGAAGCCCTGCGGCGAGAAGTAGTCCTGCCCGACCCAGCCGCTCAGCGCGAACAGCCACACCCCGGCCCACCGGGCCCGCCAGCTCGCCCGCAGCGACCGGGTCAGCAGGAACATCGGAGCCAGATAGGCGAGCTGGATCGCCGTCGGCCACCAGCGGATCACCTCGGTGAAGTCGGACACCCCGCACACCTGCGCGACGAACGCGGTGACCGCGAAGAAGCCCGGCCAGCTCCAGCGGGCGTCCAGGTCGGGCACGGTCGAGCCGGTGCGGTCGATGTAATCCAGGAACCCTAGGTGCTGCCAGGCCGTGGGGAACCTGGGCGCGCTCTCGATCACGGCGGGCAGCGCGTGCAGCGAGAACACCGTCGCCACCAGGGTGAGCAGCAGCAGCGCCCGGTGCTCCCGGCGCAGCCGGAGCAGCGCGGCGAACACCGTGACCAGCAGCGCGGCTCCGGCCAGCGTCGGCAGAGGCAGCACCGAGACCAGGCCGAGGCCGCCCATCCTGTCCAGGTCGGCGTCGGTCAGGCGCAGCGCGGGGACCCAGTAGAGGAGCAGCGCGGCGACGAGGAGGCAGCCGAGGACGAGCCCGGTGCGGGTCGGGGAGCGGCGGGGCGGGTGGCTCTCCGCGGGCGCCTGCTTCTCCTCCGGCGGGGCCACGTCGAGGGGCGCGTTCACCTGCTCTGTCTCCTTCACCGCATCCACCGCCCAGGAGGGTGCCCGCCGGGTCGCCTCGCGTGGCCCCAGGTCGGCCAGGTCGCCGTCCGGGGCCGCGGTCACCGGACCGGGCCGGATCACCTGCCACAGGCGCGGCGCGGCGACGGCCACGATCACCGTCAGGCTGGAGATCTCCGCGACACCCGCGCCGGTCAGCCCCATCCGGGGCAGGAGCAGCAGCGTCAGGCTCAGCACCAGAAAGCACAACAGCCCCTGCAACCAGGCGAGTCCGGCGGTCCGGCTCTGTGCCCGGAGCACCGCGAAGTACGTCTCCATCACCACCCGCAGCACCGCGCCGACCGCGAACCAGCGCAGCAGTGGGGTCGCCGCGTCCGCGTACCCGGCGCCGAACACGCCGAGAATCCACGGGGCGCCGACGAAGAGGACACCCGCGACCGGCAGCATGATCCGGGCCATCCGTTTCAGCGCCGCCCGCGTGTTGGCGGCCAGCCGCGCCGGGTCGTGCGAGCCCTCCACGGTGAGCGAGGCGCCCATGTTGATGGCGAGCAGGTTGGTGGTGCCGCCGATGGTGGTGGTGATGTAGAAGTACGCGTTGTCCTCGGCGCTGACCTGCGATGCGATGATCACCGGAACGAGGTAGACCACCCCGAGCGAGAACAGCGAGCCGGTGTAGTCGCCGGCCAGGAACCGGCCGATCTCCCGCAGCGTCGGCGGATGCGCCCGCCCCTCGGTCGCCGCCGTGTGCCGGGGCACCAGCCGCCGGAACACCAGCCAGCCCAGCGGGATCACCGAGGTGGCGATGGCCGCGACCCAGGACACGAAGACGCCGGCAGTCGGGATCGCCACCGCGAACGCCACCAGCAGCCCCAGCTTCACCGCCGAGAACACGGTGTTGCCCACGGGCACCCAGGGCGCGTTGCGCAGCCCGGTCAGCACCCCGTCCTGAAGGGTGAGCACGTTCCAGGCCACCACCGCCGCGACGAAGCCGAGCCCGTTCACCGGCCCGTGGAGGAACCGGTACGACGGCCCCCACACGTCCAGCGTCAGCAGAAACACCCCCGCCGCCAGCGCCACCATCAGCGAACTTCCACCGTAGGTACGGAAGATGAGCCGCGCGGTGGCGCGTCCGGCGACCGGGATGAAACGGGCCAGGGCGCCGGTCAGCGTCACCGCGGTCAGCCCCGCCAGGAGCTTCATCGCGGCGATGGCGGCCGAGCCCTGCCCGACCGCCGACTCCGAGTAGTAGCGTGCCGCCGCCAGCCAGAAGCCGAGACCGAGGACGGCGGAGATGCCGGTGTTCAGCATCAGCGCGTAGGCGTTGCGGAACAGCGGATTGCCGCCGAACGCGCGGCCCAGTGAAGGCAGTCGCGGGCGGCGCCCCGGCGCGGACACGGCCGGGGCGGCCTCTTGGGCGGTGGTCGTGTCAGACACGGGAGCGGATGGCCTTCCGGCAGACCTGGCGTGCTCTTCGCACGAGTGCGTATCCCTTGGTGAGCGCACGGTCCTTGGCGAAGTCCCGTGCGATGGACCGTCCTTGGAGCAGCCTCTCGAACTCGGCCACCCCCGTGCTCCGCCGTACGGTGACCCGGCGGAGCGCGTACGGGCCCTGCCGGCGCCGGGCCAGCGCGTTGCCGACCACCAGCGCCTGGGTGTAACCCGCCCCGCGTACGGCCTCGCGGACGCGGCGGCTGGAGTAACCGTAGGGGTAGGCGAACGACAGCGGGCGCGCGCCCAGTTCGTCGGTGAGGATGCCGGTGCTGTGCTCCAGCTCGGCGGCGAGCGCGGCGTCGTCCAACTGGTCGAGCTGCGGGTGGCTGTGGGTGTGGCCGCCGATCTCCACACCGTTGTCGGCCAGTTCGCGCACCTGGTCCCAGTCGAGCATGGCGTCCAGGCCGCCCCCGGTGTCGTAGGGGCCCCTGAGCCAGCCGGTGGAGGCGAACAGGGTGGCCGGGAAGCCGTGCTCGGCGAGCACCGGCAGCGCGTGCCGGTGGACGCCCTCGTAACCGTCGTCGAAGGTGATCAGCACCGGCCGGGCGGGCAGCGGGCGCCGGTAGCGCCAGTGCGCGGCGAGCGCGGCGGTGGTGAGCGGGGTCAGGCCCAGGTCGCCGACGAGCGCCATCTGCTCCGCGAACGCCTCCGGCGCGACCGACAGCGCGCGGGTCGCGTCGTTGGGCGCGGCCGCCACCGCGTGGTACATCAGGATCGGTACCGCCGCCCCCGTCATCCGTCCACCTCCGCCGGCGGCACCGCGAACCGGGGCCCGCCGCGCCGGGCCCGTACGCTGCCCACCACGTAACCGCCGGCGGCGCCGAGCACACCCGCCACGATCGCCCCGGCCCGCCCCGCGCCGCCCGGCCGGGCGAGCGCCGCGTCCCGCAGCCCGCGGGCGATCCCGGCGGGCAACACCCGTGTGGTGTAACGGCGTTCCGACTCCAGCCCCTTCGCCGCCCCCACGCTCCGGGCCACCAGCGCCTTGGACAGGCCCTCGGCGTACGTCCGGGTGCGGAAGTAGGCGAAGCGCTCGCGGGCCTCGGGCACCCGGTGGTGGATCACCGCACGGTCGTCGATGAGCAGCACGGCGTCGGGTCGGGCCCGGCTGATCCGGATGCACAGCTCCGTCTCCTCGCAGCCCAGCGGCCGCCGGTCGCCGTCCCGGCCGATCCCGGTGGCGAACCCGCCCGCCAGCTCGAACGCGGTACGCCGGAAGGAGGCGTTGCCGCCCAGCACGTTGCGCACCCGGACCCGGCCGGGCGGCAGGCCGCGGTAGGTGCAGCCCACCACCCAGTCGAACTCCTCCGGGAACCAGGCCGGCCGCCGCCCCGACGCCCACACCGGCTCGGTCCGGCCGCCGACCGCCAGGACGCGCGGGTCGGCGTACCCCTCGGCGAAGCGGCGCAGCCAGTCCCGCTCGGCCACCGCGTCGTCGTCGAGGAACGCGATCACCTCGCCCCTGGACGCGGCGACGCCGGTGTTGCGGCCCGCGGACAGGCCGCGCGGACCGGCGTTGGCCAGCACCCGGACAGGACCGTCCGGTTCCTTGTACTCCGCGGCCAGACGGTCCAGCAGGGCGGTGTTGTGGTCCACCACCAGCAGGGTCTCCAGCGCCGGGTGGGACTGGGCGCGCACCGAGGCGACCGCCGCGAGGATGTCCTCCCAGCGGTCCTCGGTGTACACACAGATCACGACGGAGACGGCCGGAGCGGTCAAGACGCCGCTCCCCGCCGGGATTCCGTCAGCGGCGAGCGGCGTCCCCGGCGCAGCGCGCGGCGGTTGGAACGCTCCTGGAGGATCACTCTGAGCACCCGCAGCCCGTCCCGCACGGCCCGCAGATTGCTGGTGCCGTGGATGCGGAGGTACTCGTGGCTGGGGATCTCCTGCACCTTCAGCCCGGCCTTGACCACTCTGATGTTCATCAGCGTCTCGACCTCGAAGCCGGTGCAGTCCAGGTCAATCTTGTCCAGGCAGTGTCGCCAGAACGCGTTGTAGCCGTAGCAGAGGTCGGTGTAGCGGGCGCCGAACTTGCGGTTGACGACCGTGCACAGCGCCCAGTTGCCCAGCTTGCGGACGAGGGTCATGTCGTCGGTGCCGCCGCCGTTGGCGAACCGGGAGCCCTTGGCGAAGTCGGCGCCGGAGACCAGCGCGGAGACGTAGGAGACGATCTCGTTGCCGTCGGCCGAGCCGTCCGCGTCGACCATCACGATGATGTCGCCGGAGCACGCCTCGAACCCGCTGATCAGGGCGTCCCCCTTGCCCTTGCCGCGCTGGGCGACCACCTTCACGTCCGGCCACAGCGAGCGGGCCACGTCCACGGTGTCGTCGGTGGAGTCGCCGTCGACCAGGACCACTTCGTGAATCCAGTCCGGCAGCGTCTTGAACACGTACGGCAGGTTCTCCGCCTCGTTCATGGCGGGGATCACCACGCTCACCGGCGGAGTGATCGCCAGGTGCGAGGAGATGGGCCGGTAGTGGGCCGCGAGCAGCGGTTCCCGGTCCGGACCCGGCGTGCGCAGAACAGAACTCATGACTGTGGTCCCTCTCGTCCGGTGGACCGCCCGCCCCTCGGGCGGCCCGGCTGTGTGTCCGGTTCGAAAGGGGGGTTCTCGTCCTTGGCCGCGGCACGGCGGAACGCACTCCTGGCCGGAAAGGACGAGCTGGCAGAACTGACCGGGCCCCCGAGCGTTCAAGGACCTCCGGTCGCGCGGCACGGCTCGGTCACCTGGTGCGGTCACCGAGCACGGCACCCCCCTACCGCGCCTCACCCCGGTGCGTCACGGCTCCGAGCCCTCCCCTGAACCGTGTGGCGACGGACCGATGCGGGTGAGATGTATGACGGTATTGACGATAGAAGCAGAATCGCAAGACCTGGACGTGGTCTCACGAATCAGTTGGTTTGGCCGTTACGAAACTTTGGCCTGATTTACTCCCCTCCGGTGTCCGCCCCCGCGAACCCGCCCGCTGCCGTACGCGGGTGGCCAGGAGGATCAGCAGGCTGAGTACGGTCACGGCGACGATCCCGCCGGTCACCGACCAGCGGTGCACGGTCAACATGGCCTGGGCGACCAGCATGTCGAGCGCGACCGCCCCCGCGAGCGCGGCGATCAGCCGGCCGAAGAGGTCCAGCCCGCGCAGCGCCACGGCGAGGGCCAGGGCGGGTGCGGCGAGCAGGAAGAACAGCGCGCACGGTCCGCGCAGCGGTGAGCCGGAATCCATGAGCGCGAGCAGCGCGCCGCACGCGGCGGTGCCGGTCGCGGCTCCGGCGAGCAGCGCCGGCAGGTCCCTCCCCGGACCCACCCGCTCTCTGTCTTCGCCATCTGCCGTGGATCTGTTGCCAGTTGATGACCGCATGGGCCGACTTTGCCCCCCGACGCGTCGGATGCCGGGCTTCAATGTGGCCCAGCCGTTCCGAGGGCGTCAAGACGACCTCTGCCCCCATGCCCCTTCTGGGGGATTGTGCCCGAACCCGTCTACGTCATGTGATATGTGGCGAGTCGTCAACCCATCGGAGAAGTAGTCACGATGTGCGGGACGGTTGAGGGCGAAATTGTTTTGGCATGGACACTTCCCGTCAACGCGCGTAGCTGGTACCAAAGTTGTGGCAGAGATCCTGCTAAAGGGAGGTTCCATGAGACGTACCCGAATTGCGGCATACGTGGCTTCACTCCTCCTCGCCACCGGCTTCACCCTCGCCGGTGCCGGATCGTCGCAGGCCGCCACCGGCGGCTATGTGGCGCTCGGCGACTCCTACTCCTCCGGGGTCGGGTCAGGCAGTTACATCAGCTCCAGCGGCGACTGCGACCGCAGCACCAAGGCGTACCCCTACCTGTGGAACGCCGCGCACGGCCCGTCCTCCTTCGCCTTCAACGCCTGCTCGGGCGCCACCACGGACGACGTCCTCGCGGGTCAGCTCGGCTCGCTCAACTCCTCCACCGGCCTGGTGTCCATCACCATCGGCGGCAACGACGCCGGCTTCGCCGACGTCATGACCACCTGTGTCATCCAGTCCGACAGCACCTGTCTGTCGCGGATCAACACCGCCCGCGCCTACGTCGACTCCACGCTGCCCGGCAAGCTCGACGCCGTGTACAACGCGATCAGCGCCAAGTCCCCCTCCGCCCGTGTGGTCGTCATCGGCTACCCGCGCTTCTACCTGCTCGGCCAGAGCTGCCTCGGCCTCTCCGAGACCAAGCGTTCCGCGATCAACAGCGCGGCCGACTACATGAACAGCGCCATCCAGAAGCGCGCCCAGGCCCACGGCTTCGTCTTCGGCGACGTCCGCACCACCTTCACCGGCCACGAGATCTGCTCCAGCAACTCCTGGCTGCACAGCGTCAACTGGACCAACATCGGCGAGTCGTACCACCCGACCGCGGCCGGACAGTCCGGCGGCTACCTCCCCGTGCTCACCAACGCCGCCTGACCCACCCCGCCCACCAGGGTGACCCCGTCAAAGCGAGCCGTACGGGACTCACTCGCCCGAAGGAAACATCAGGGTGTGCCCGAGGAGGAAGCGGAGGCCCCGTCCGACGGGGTCTCCGTCGTCTTGTCACACGTCACGGTGAACGGCACCTCGTCGGACCCGCCCCGCGCCGGCTCGCGCACCTCCACGCTGATCGCGTTCTCCGACGTGCCGTCCTCGTCGTTCGTCCGCACGGTCACCCGCGCCTGCCGGGTCCGCTGGCCGCCCTCCGGGAACGACAGCGTCCGCCACTCCTCGCCCTCGAACGAGCCGTGCTTCAGCTTCCACCGGTAGCGCACCTCGGCGGGCAGCCTCCCCACGGTGAACGTCGCCGTGAACACCGGCGACCCGGCCTCCGGCGGCGGACAACTCCCCTCGTACCGCGTGTGCGTTCCGGTCAGCGACACCCGGACCGACTGCGCGGGCTCGCTGCTGCTCGGCGGGGCGCTGCTCTTCGACGTCGACGGTGACGGCTCGTGGCTGGCCGGTGTGGGGGAGCGGGGCTCGTCGGTCTTCGTCACGGTCGCGCCCGGGGTGCTCCCGCCCTCGTTCCGGTCGCCGTCGTCCCGGTGCAGCAGGGTGTACGTCAGCCCGGCCAGGGCGAGGACCAGGGCGAGCACGCCGATGACCAGGACGACACCCGCGCGGCGCTCGCGCACCGGCGGACCCGGGTCGGGTGCGCCCTCCGGCAACGGGACGGTCGGCGCGGGCGGCGGTACGTACGCGACACGGGTCGTGGGGGCGCCCCCGGCCGCGATCAACCGCAAGTCGCTCGCGGCCTGTTCGGCGGGCAGCCGGTCCTCCGGGTCCTTGCGGAGCAGGCCCTCGATGACGGCGGTGAGCGGGCCCGCCAGGTGCGGGGGCGGCAGGGGTTCGTCCACCACGGCGCGCAGCGTGGACAGCGGGGTGTCGTGGCGGAACGGGGAGCCGCCCTCCACCGCCGCGTACAGCAGCACACCCAGCGACCACAGGTCCGACTCGGGGCCCGGCGTACGGCCCAACGCCCGCTCGGGGGAGAGGAATTCGGGCGACCCGATCACCTCTCCGGCCATGGTCAGCGCCGAGCTGCCCTCGACCGAGGCGATACCGAAGTCGGTCAGCACCACCCGGCCGTCGTCGGACAGCAGCACGTTGGCCGGTTTCACGTCCCGGTGCAGTACGCCGACGTCGTGCGCGACACGCAGCGCGTCCAGCACCTCGGCGCCGACGCGGGCGGTCTCCGTCACGGACAGCGGGCCGGTCGTCTCCAGGATGTCGGCGAGCGAGCGGCCGCGCACCAGCTCCATCACGATCCAGGGGCGGCCGCCCTCCATCGCCACGTCGTACACCGTGACCACGTTGGGATGGGCGACCCGGGCCGCCGCCCACGCCTCGCGCTCCAGGCGGGCGTACATCCGCTCCACGTCCCCGACGGGCAGCCCGGCCGGGGCGCGTACCTCCTTGACGGCCACCTCACGCCGGAGCACCTCGTCATGGGCGCGCCAGACCGTGCCCATGCCGCCCTCGCCCAGCGGGGACAGCAGACGGTAACGGCCGGCGATCAACCGATCGCGTCCCGGCTGTTCTGACACGGGCTCCCCCCATGGCACGTCGCGCGAATCCTGAACAACGTAGCTCAGCCAACAGCGCTTGCGACCCCCTTGAGCATCAATCCGGCGCCCAGCACCAGCACGGCCAGCGCGGAGGCCAGCGGGATCGTGCGGCGGAGCAGTGCGGTTAGAGGGTGGGCGTGGCGCGCCGGGTCCCGGTCCAGGAGGCGCCCGGCGACCGAGCCGAGCCGGACCACGGCGAAGCCGGCCGCGGTGAGGGTCAGGGCCAGGCCGACGCCGTACGCCACGACGAGGAGGAGGCCGAACCATGCCTGGCCGAGTGCGGCGGCGCCCACCAGGACGACCACGGCGGAGGGGCTGGGGACGAGGCCGCCTGCGAAGCCGAGGAGGAGGGTGCCCTTGAGGGTGGGGGCGGTGGGGTGGGAGTGGGTGTGGCCGCCGTGGGTGTGGGTGTGTACGTGGGGGTGCGGATGGGTGTGATCGTGGCCGGGTGAGTGGGGGTGCGGGTGGTGGTGGTTGGGCCCATGTGGTGTCTCTCCATGTGCGCCTGGCACCTGTGGGCTTGGCACCTGTGGGCTCCGCACATGTGGGCTCGGCCCATGTGGTCCCGCGCCATGGTGCGTACCCACAGGGGCTTCCCCACCATCACCCCCACCGACCAGCGCCAAAGCCCGCCCCTCCGCCTCGGCGGCCCGCACATGCTCATGCGTGTGCCCCGCCTCCACCACCCGCCCCCGCCAGGCCCGCCGTACGAGGTTCGCCCCCGCCCCGAGCACCAGCGCACCGCTCGCCACCCCCAGCCACGCCACCACCGAGGGCGTCGCGGCGGAGCCGGCCGTCACCAGCAGCCCCAGGGCGACCACCCCGAGGGTGTGTGTGACGGTGACCGAGGCGGCCAGCGGGAGCACGTCCCGCAGCCGGGCCCGCCCGCCCCGAGCAGCCGCGGCGGCGGCCATCAGCGTCTTGCCGTGCCCCGGTGCCAGCGCGTGGGCCGCGCCCAGGCCGACCGCGATGAGCAGCGCGAGCGTGGCGAAGCCGAGGGTGAGGTCGCGCCGGGCGACCAGGTCGTTGAGGGCCTGGGTCCAGCGGTCGGCGCCGCGCGGCAGCACCGAGGCGCCGGGCGCGTCCCGTTCCTGGGCCAAGGCTGCCCCGCCGGGCCTGAGCGTGAGCCGGGCGGTGGAGGTGTCGGCGGGGGAGGACAGCAGGCCGGCCGGGTAGGTGGTGAGTTCACGCGAGACCGACTTCCGCGGCACGTCGGAACGGCTCAGCGTCATCCGGTCGCCCCGCGCCGTGATCTCCCGCCACCCCGGCCCGGAGGACACCCCGGTGCTGTGGAAGCCGACGCTCACCGTCGCGCCCTTGGGCAGCGGGGCCGACTCCGCGCACTCCAGCCGCAGGGTGTCCAGCCCCGCCTGCCCCGGCCGCAGCTCGGCCCGCGCGGCCGACACCCGAAGCGTGACCCGGCGCCCGCCCACGGTGACCTCGCTGCCCCGCGCCGCCTCGGCACAGCGGAGTTCGGCCCAGCGGGCGGGGCCGAGCCGTTCCAGGTCCGGCTTGGCCTGGGTGGCCGGGATCTCCGCCAGGTCCTCGACATGGGTGACGTGGAGCGTGCCGGGGGCGGCGACCAGGCCGTCGTACCGGTTGACGGTGAAGTTGCCCAGGGGATGCGCGTCCGCGGCCGGGGCGGAGCCGAGCAGCACGGCGCAGGCGCCCGCGAGGACGGCGAGGGAACGGCGGAGCCTCACTTGGCCGCCTCCAGTGCCCTGCGGGCCTCGGCGGCACCGAGCGGGGAGAAGCCGGGGTTCAGCTTCAGCGCCGCCGCCAGCGAGGCGCGGCCCTCCTTCGCGTGGCCGGTGGCGAGTTGGACGACGCCCCGGTGGTAGAGGAAGGACGCGTTGCGGTAGCCGGTGGCGGTAGCCTCGCGGACGTGTGCGAGGGCCTCCGTGTCGTGGCCGTTGACGTGCAGCGCCCAGGCGAGGGCATCCGCCGTGTGGACGGTGTGCCGACGGGCCCACTCGGCGCGGGCCGCGCGCAGGGCGGCCGCCTTGTCGCCGTGATCGGCGGCGGCGAGCGCGGTGTCGAGGTCGGCGTCGACGCCGTTGGCGCGGGCCAGCGCGATCCACGCCTGCACCAGCGTGTACTGCCGGCGCGCCTTCTCCCGGTCCCCGGCACCGCCGCGCGCCTCGTACAGCTCCCCGAGCGCTGCCAGCGAGGTGGGCAGCGGGGCGCGGGCGACCACCGCCTCGAGTCCCTTGATGGCGGCTGCCTGCTGTCCGCTCGCCGCCTGGGCGCGGGCCCGGCCCTCCAGCGCGGGGAGGTAGGTGTCGTCGGCGGCCAGGGCGCGGGCGTACTGGGTGAGCGCGGTCTTGTAGTCGCCCTGGTTCCAGGCGAGTTGGCCGAGCTGGGCGGCCACGTAGGCGATGTCGCCGGGGGAGGTCGCGCCGGCGAGCGCCTGCTGGAGGACGCGCCGGGCCGTGGTGACGTCGCCGCGCAGCTCGTGGACGTAGGCGTACCGGGTGAAGACGGGGGTGCCCGGCCTGCGGGCGTCGGCGGTGTCGGCGGCTCGTGCCGCCTCGGCGTACCGGCCGAGTTCGACCAGGGCGTCGATGCGGGAGCAGAGGGCGCGTTCGTCGTAGGGGTTGTGCTTCAGGACGCGGTCCGCGCCGGCCAGGGCGCCGGTGAAGTCGTGGCGGGCCGCGGCGAGGGCGGCCTGTGCGGCCACCGCCTTGTCGTTGCCGGGCGCGAGGGCCAGGGAGCGCCGGAGGGCGGCCTGCGCCTGTGGGTACCGGGCCGGGTCGCCCTTGGTGCGGGCCTGTTCCACGTAGGCGAGGCCGAGCGTGGCCCAGCCGTCGTGGTCCTTCGGCTGTCCCTTCAGATGGGTCTGGAGCGCGGCGACGGCCGCCTCCGGGTCGGCGCCCGCCAGCGCGCCGGGGTCCATCGCGGCGGAGGCGGCGGCCGGAGCCACCCGCCCGCCGTCCCGCGCGGCCCCGAACGCGACCGCGCCACCGGTCAGCGCGACGGCCAGCAGGGCGGCGGAAGCCACCCGCCACGCCGTCCGGCGGCCCTGGCTCCCGCCCGGCGTGCCGCCGGTCTGCTCGTCACTACTCGTACGCGGGCCCATCGCCCTCTCCTGGTTCGCCTGACGGTGGTCGGGAAGACCGGCGCGGCCCGCCGTGGGGGAAGGGGTGCGGGCCGTGCCGGTCGCTCGGGGGGAAGGGCTCAGTACGCGCGCCGCATCCGGCGGCGCCACCAGCCGACGCCGGTGCCGAGCAGCAGGATTCCGGCCGCGCCCGCCGCCGCCGAACCCGCGATCAGCACGGTGTTGTCCGTGCCGCCCGTCGCCGAGGCCGGGCTCAGCGCGTCACCGAGCTGGCTCTTGACGTCGGCGCCCGCCGTCGTGCCCTTGGCCAGCGCGCCCCGCGAACCCGCCGTGGGCTGGGCGACGTAGGGGAAGGACTTCTCGAACTTCTTGTCGTTGGCGTCCACCGCGTCGCCCAAGTCGTTCTTGGAGCCGAGGAGTTCGCCCTCGACGACCTGGAGGGCCTCGTCGATCACGTCGTCGGTGAGCCGGCGCCCGTTGGGGAAGCCCGCGTTGTCGCCGTCGAGCACGCCGAGCCGCTTGGGATGCATGGTCGGCTTGATGGAGGTGTTCAGCCGCAGTTGCTCCGAAGGGCGCACGTTCGGGGGCTGGTTGAGGCCCTTGACGCCCTTGAGGAAGACGTCGACCAGGTCGTTGCGCGGCTCGGCCGGGGCGTCGATCTTGTAGATGCCCTCGATGAGCTTGGGCAGCTCCGGGTTGGTGACGTTCTTCAGGAACTGGGCGTCGTGCGAGGGCTGGGAGGCGTTGAAGCGGTCCTTGTCCGCTTGCGGGTTGACCACCTCGTTGACCAGCGGGTTGCCGAGGCGGGAGACCTGGCTGTAGTAGCCCTGGGCGTTGCGGCGCTGGGTGGTCGACCAGATGCCGACGACCGGCTGGTCCGCCGACTGCCGGATCAGGTCGTTGGGGACCTGGAGGGCGATCGTGTTGACGTTGTAGCCCTTGAGGGTGTCCCGGCCGACCTCGCTGAGGTTGCCGCCGTAGAGCAGGTCGAAGACACGCAGGTCCAGGAAGAACGGGTCGTCCGCCTGCCCCGCGAAGGTGGCCGCGCCACCCGCGGTCTTGTACACCGCCTGCGACCGCAGCTTGCCGTACTCCGGCATGGACGCCTTGCCCACGTTGGACGGCGCCACCGGCACGTCGTCCGCGACCTTCGTCCGGGACATCGCGTGGCCGCCCTTCATGCGGACCAGCTCGAGGTCGTAGGTCTGGGTGATGTTGAGGTCGGGGTCGTCCAGGCTGGTGACCGGGCCGGTGTTGTACAGGAACGTCTTCCCGTTCTTCGTCCGCGTCTTGAAGGTGTAGCGGAAGAGAAGGTCGTCCTGGGCGTCGCCGTCGCTGTCGATGTGCAGGTCGTACTGCGCGTCGTCGGCGAAGGTGTAGAAGTTCGGGCCGCCCGCCGGCTCCTCGAACGGTATCCAGTCGGCCACGATCGTCGTCGTGTCCGGCTTGTCGGGGCTGACGAACGCGTAGAGATCGGTGTTGTCGTACTGCGGGGTGCCCGAGATCAGCGGGGCCTCCCGGTGGGAGGAGGCGGAGGCCGCCCCCGGCTCCAGCGTGGCGACACCGGCGGCCGCGAGCCCACCGGCGGCCAGTGCGCCGCAGATGAGCGGGACCAGGCCGTTGCGTGCCGTGCCGCTTCTGGCGAAGAGAGTCATGCCGTCCGTCCTCGAATCCGACTTGCTTGACGGACGGGTATACGGAGCGGTCGGCGACGACGGATTGGCCGGAGAGGAACTTTCTTTTTCCTTTTTTCGACCCGCGTTTTCGGCTCCCCGATACGTATCAACCGCCGGAGGTGTGCGTTCGTGCGGATGCGAGGGGTCACCGGCACGGCCGGGTGCGGCCACGGCCGGGGTGAGGGCGCCGAGGTACTGCTGGTACGGGTGGCGGGCGGCGACCACCAGGCGTTCGAGGAGCTGTACGGCCTGGTCTCCGGGCCGGTGTTCGGGCTGGTCCGGCGGGTCGTGCGCGACCCCGCCCAGTCGGAGGAGGTCGTCCAGGAGGTGCTGCTCGAACTCTGGCGCTCCGCCGCCCGGTTCGACCCGGCACGCGGCAGCGCCCTGTCCTGGATACTCACGCTCGCCCACCGCCGCGCCGTCGACCGGGTGCGCAGCGCCCGCGCGGCCGGCGAACGCGAGCAGCGCGAGGCCCTGCGCGCCGGGGAACCCGCCTTCGACCACGTCACCGAGGAGGTCGAGGCCGGACTGGAACGGGAGTGGGTGCGCCGCTGTCTGAGACGGCTGACCGACCTCCAGCGCCAGTCCGTCACCCTCGCCTACTACGACGGCTACACCTACCGTGAGGTCGCCGAACGGCTCTCGCTGCCGCTCGGCACCGTCAAGACCCGGATGCGCGACGGCCTCAACCGGCTGCGCGGCTGCCTCGGAGGTGCCGCGTGAGCCTCTTCGCCCGTCTCCTGCGCCGCGAGGACCCGCACTCGCTGGCCGCCCCCTACGCCCTGGACGCCCTCGACCCCGGCGAGCGGCGCCGCTTCGAGAAGCACCTCGCGGGCTGCGGCCGCTGCACGACAGAGGTCCGCGAACTGTCCGAGGACGCGGTCCGGCTCGCCTGGTCCACCGCCGCCCCCGCCCCGGCCGCCCTGCGCGAACGCGTCCTGGCCGCCGTACGCACCACTCCGCAGGACCCGGCACCCCGGCCCGCCGGGCGGGAGCGGTCCGCCCAACTGCCGCCGCACGTATGGGGAGTCCAGCCGCCGCCTGCCCGTGCCCGGCGGGCCGGGCCGCGCCCGCTGTTCGTGCCGTTCGCCACCGTGACGGCCGCCGCGGCCCTGGTCGTCGCCTCGCTCTTCGCGGTCCAGGCGCACCGCACGGAGGGACGACTCGCCGCCGAGCAGGCGCGGGCACGTGACATCGCCCACGTTCTCGCCGCTCCCGACGCCCGCGCCACGACCGGAACCGACGGACACGGCCGCGCGCTCGCGGTCGTCGCGTCACCGTCCGAGGGCCGCGCCGTCGTCACCCTGAGCGGATACGGCAGCCCGTCCGGCGGCCGGGTGCATCAGCTCTGGCTCACGCGTCCCGGCGCACAACCCCGTTCTCTCGGGCTTCTCGGCGCCGACACGCCCTTGGCCGTGAAGGGGCTCGAGAAGTCCGCGGTGTCACTCGCCGTGACCGTCGAGCCGAACGGCGGTTCTGTGCACCCCACTGGCCAGCCCGTTGTCCAACTCACCCTGAAATCAGTCGGATTCGGAGAGTAGTCAATTAGGGATGATCAACCGCCTTGCAGGGAAGGTGAATCCCGTGGCCGAGATACACGCATGCCCTACCGGGACGATAGGGTTACTCTGCCCGTGGGCCGGGTGGATTCGTACGGGTGGGGAGTGACATGGAGCAGATAGCAATGCGCAGCAGGGCCAGGGTCCCTGCGATCACCTGCGGCAGTGGTGCGACCAGCAGGCGTCTGGACCGCCACCTCGCGGTGCTCGGCGGACCTGCCATACCGCAGCGGGAGACGGTCGAGGCGACATCGCTGATGCGTGAACTGACCGCACGGGACACCGTGCGTCAGCGCAGCGACCGGCGCGTCCGCGTCAGCCGGGTCTCTCTCTTCGCGCCCCTGCGCCGGCTGCGCCGGTCGCTCTTCGGCAGCCACTGAGCCGTACCGAGCGGACTCCCCGGAGTCCCGCCCGGTTCCGGCTCGGCCCCGACTGAACCGGCGCCCCGCCCCGCAGGTCCGCGCGTCAGCCGCGCTCAGGCCGCCACACCGTCCCGGCGCAATGCCGCGATCTCGTCGTCCGTCATCCCCACGGCGCGGAGCAGCGCGTCGGTGTGCCGGCCGAGCGCGGGCACGTCCCCCAGCCGCGTCTCAGCGCCGCCGGGCAGGGTGATGGGCGGCAACAGCGCGCGCAGCGGTCCCACCGGCGAACCCACCCGCCGCCACCCCTCCCGCGCCGCGAGCTGCGGATGCTCCGCCAGTTCCGCCAGATCCCTGATCCGCGCGCAGGCGATCCCCGCCGCCTCCAGCCGCGCCAGCGCCTCGTCCGCCGTCAGCGCGCCCAGTGCCCCGGCGACCAGGGCGTCGGTCCGCTCCCGCCCGGCCACCCGCGCCGCGTTGGTCGCGTAGGACGGGTCGTGCGCCAACTCCGGCTTTTCCAGTACCTGTTCGGCCAGCCGTCGCCACTCCCGGTCGTTCTGCACCGACAGCAGCACCCGCCCGCCTTCCGCCGTCTCGTAGGAGTCGTAGGGCACGATCACGGCGTGCGCCAGGCCGGTGCGCGCCGGGGGTTCGCCCCCGTGCATCGTGTGGTGCAGCGGGTGGCCCATCCACTCGGCCAGCGCCTCCAGCATCGACACCTCCACCGGCCCGCCCCGCCCGGTCGTGCCGCGCCGCACCAGCGCGGCCAGCACCCCGGAGAAGGCGTACATGGCCGCCGCGATGTCCGCCGCCGGGATGCCCGCCTTCACCGGCCGCTCCGGGGTGCCGGTGACCGACACCAGCCCCGCCTCGCACTGCACGAGCATGTCGTACGCCCGCTTGTCCGCGTACGGTCCCGAACTGCCGTAACCCGAGATGTCCACGGCGATCAGCCTCGGGTCCGCCGCGCACAGCGTGGCCGCGTCCAGGCCCAGCCGGGCCGCCGCCCCGTGCGCGAGGTTCTGCACGAACACGTCCGCGTCCGCGATCAGCCGCCGTACGACGTCCAGGCCGCGCGGGTCCTTCAGGTCCAGCGCGATGGACTCCTTGCCCCGGTTGCACCACACGAAGTGCGAGGCGAGGCCCTCGGCGGTGGTGTCGTAGCCGCGCGCGAAGTCACCGCCGTCGACCCGCTCCACCTTGATCACCCGGGCGCCCAGATCGGCCAGTTGGCGGGTGGCGAAGGGCGCGGACACGGCCTGTTCGACGGCGACGACGGTGACGCCCTCCAGGGGCGGCGGCAGCAGATCCATGCCCGCGATGATCTCCCGGCGGGCCCCCGCTGTCACCCGTCACCTCGCTAGAGCAGGGCGAACTGCCCCTCCGGGCCCTCCTCCTGGTGGTCCAGCACCGAGGCGGGACGGCGGGTCCGGGGGGCGGGCGGGAGAACTCCGGCCGTGCGGAGTCCGGTTGCCGTGATCGGCTCCGGGATCGGGCCCAGGCCGGGGAGTTCGGCCAGGAGGGTCAGCACGGTGATCAGCTCCAGCAGCTCCGAGGTCCAGCCCTGCGGCCAGGTCCGGGGGCCGATGGCGGCCAGGGTGCCGGGGGCGCCGGGGGCCGTGCGGGCCGTGAACCAGGCTTCCAGCGTGCGGACCCCGGCCACCTCGTGCTCCCAGGCCGCGCGCGGGACGGGGGAGACGCGGCCCTCGTCCAGGTACAGGGTCTCGTCGTCGGCGTCGTGGCGCAGGGTGCGGGGGTACGAGGGCAGCGGCGCGCGGACGTACGGGCGGCGGCCGCCGGGCAGCCTGGGGCGCTCCCCGTCCCGGCGTATCAGCCACAGCGCGCGCCGGCCCGACTCCACGCCCCGCGCCCACACCTCGGGGTCTCCGGTGAGCGGCACGGTCAGGTCGGCCTGGACGGCGGCCAGTATCCACGCCAGCACGTCCGCCGCCGTGGGCCGGAAGCCGAGCATCGCGGCCAGCTCGTCCAACAGCCCCGGTGCCAGGTTGGGTTCGGCGCCGCCGGGACGCCGGTACAGCGGGCGGATGCGCCCCGCCGCGAGGGTCGGCGGCAGCGAGGTCGCCAGTACCCCGGCACCCGCCTCCACCAGGAACACCTGCCGCTCGTCCGCCACCCGCCACAGCTCCGGGCGGGCGAGGTCGATCAGCCGGTGGTCCGGGATCAGCCAGCGCTCGTCGAACGGCGCCGCGAGGACCCGCACCGGCTCCGGGCACGGCCCCGAGGCCCGCGCCAGTCGCTCGGTACCGGTCCGCCGACCGGGCAACTGGGCCACCGCCGAGTGGGTGGTGCGCGACCGGGTCGGCTCGAACAGGGCCTCGCGCTCCGCCCCCTGGGCCGTCAGCAGCGCTGTCCAACGGGCCTTCAGGGACGCCGGGTCGGGTGCCGTCGGCCAGGCGCGGCCCGGCCGCAGCGGTGCGACGGACCACGGCATGAGGTCCGCCAGCGGCGGCGCGTCCTCGTACGTCACGCCCGGAATGCTAACGGCCTCGGCCCGGCCGGGGGACGGGAACGGGGGTGGGGGTGGGGGTGGGGCTCAGGTGGCCTCCAGGGTCACGGTGAAGGAGAAGCGGTCGCCCCGGTAGTGGATGACGGCCACGTCCAGCACCCGCCCCGCGGAGTCGTAGGTGACGCCCGTGTAGTGCAGGATCGGGCTCAGCAGCGGCACCTCGAGCAGGCGGGCGGTCTCCGGGTCGGCGAGCCGGGCCTCCACCGTGTCGGTGATCCGCCTGATGTCGGCGCCCACCACGTCCCGCAGCACCTTGGTCATCGGCCAGCGGGCCAGATCGGCCGGGTCGATCCGGTCGGCCAGCTCCGGGCGCACATGGTTGACGGCGTGGTTGGTCGGCTCGCCGGTCTTCGCGTCCCCGCGCAGCCGGTGGTAGACCGCCACCTCGGCGAGGTCCGGGAAGTGCTCCGCCCACATGGGCGGCACCGGAACCCGCGCCACGTCCAGCAGTTCGGCCGTCATACCGGACTGCTGGGCCACGATCGCGTCCACCGAGCCCAGCAGCCTGACCGGCGCCCCGCGCCGCACCCCCGGCTCGATGAAGGTGCCGCGCCGCCGGTGCCTGCTGATCAGCCCCTCGTCCTCCAGCTCCTTCAGCGCCTGCCGCATCGTCAGCACGCTCACCCCGTAGTGCCCCGCCAGCCGCTCCTCGGTGGGCAGCCGCAGCGGGTCCTCGGGCGAGCGGCCCAGGATGGAGGCCCGCAGCGACTGGGACACCTGGTACCAGAGCGGCAGCTTGCGGTTCAGGACGATCGAGTCCGGGGCGAAAGAGGTCACGCGGCTATCCGTACCTGTCCTGGACCGGTCGGCGCAACGGAGCGGTCACACATCGGAGTTGTCATGAGGTGCGGAAGTGCGGCTCCAGTCCGCGCCACACGTCGTCGTAGCCCCGCTGGAGGTGGTCGGCGCGGGCCGCGTCCGGGGTGAGGGCGATCGGCCAGCGGGTCTCGAACATGAAGGCCAGCCCGTCGTCGATCCGCTGAGGGCGCAGCTCGGCCGCGCTCGCCCGGTCGAAGGTCTCCCGGTCCGGGCCGTGCGCCGACATCATGTTGTGCAGCGAACCGCCCCCGGGCACGAACCCTTCCGCCTTCGCGTCGTAGGCGCCCTCGATCAGGCCCATGTACTCGCTCATCACGTTCCGGTGGAAGTACGGCGGCCGGAAGGTGTCCTCGCCGACCAGCCAGCGCGGGGCGAACACCACGAAGTCGGCGCCCGCCAGGCCCGGAGTGTCCGAGGGGGAGGTCAGGACGGTGAAGATCGACGGGTCCGGGTGGTCATAGGAGACGGTGCCGATCACATTGAACCGGCGCAGGTCATAGGCGTACGGCACATAGTTGCCGTGCCAGGCGACCACGTCGAGCGGGGAGTGGTCGTAGGTGGCCGTCCAGAGGTTGCCGCAGAACTTGTTGACCACCTCCACTGGGCCCTCGGTGTCCTCGTACGCGGCGACCGGCGCCCGGAAGTCGCGGGCGTTGGCGAGGCCGTTGGCGCCGATGGGGCCCAGGTCGGGGAGGCGGAAGGGCGCACCGTAGTTCTCGCACACATAACCCCGTGCCGTCTCGTCCAGCAGCTCCACACGGAAGCGGACCCCACGGGGGATGAGGGCCACGTGCGCGGGCTCCACATGGAGGCGGCCGAACTCGGTGTGCAGCAGCAGACCGCCCCGCTCGGGGACGATCAGCAGCTCCCCGTCGGCGTCCGAGAAGACGCGTTCCATCGAGGAGTTGGCGTGATAGAGGTGCACGGCCATGCCGCTGCGCTGGGTCGCGTCGCCGTTGCCGCCCAGTGTCCACAGGCCGGCCAGGAAGTCCGTGCCCGGCAGCGGCTCGGGCAGCGGGCTCCAGCGCAGCCGGTTCGGGTCGGGCACGGTCTCGGTGAAGGGGGCCGTGCGGATCGCGCCGTTGGCGGTGCGGGTGAAGGCGGGGTGCGCGGCCGAGGGGCGGATACGGTACAGCCAGGAGCGGCGGTTGTGGGCGCGGGGCTCGGTGAACGCCGTGCCGCTGAGCTGCTCCGCGTACAGGCCGAGCGGCGCGCGCTGCGGTGAGTTGCGGCCCTCGGGCAGGGCGCCGGGCACCGCCTCGGAGGAATGTTCGTTGCCGAACCCGGTCAGGTACGCCAGTGCTTCGGCGGTCTTCCGCGCTCCCCCACGCTCGAACCCGCTCGCGCGGGAGGTACCCCCATCGGTCATGATCGCTCCCTTGCACACGCTTCTCCGGCATTCCTATGGAGCACCGTAGGAATGCCGGAGGGTGTGCGCAAGAGGCGAACGCGCCCTTCACCCGCCCGGAGCGCGAGAACCGGCCGCCCGGGGGACCTACGAGGACTCCCCGCCCTTCTCCGCCTCCCTGTGGCGAGGCATCATGTGGCCGTGCCCCATGTGACATCCCTCCGCCGCGCTCCCGTCCAGCGGCGCAGCGCCGAACGGCTGACCAGAATCCTCGACGCCTGCGCCGCTCTCCTGGACGAGGTCGGCTACGACGCCCTGACCACCCGGGCGGTCGCCGAGCGGGCCGGGGTGCCCATCGGCTCGGTGTACCGCTTCTTCGGCAACAAGCGGCAGATGGCCGACGCCCTCGCCCAGCGCAACCTGCGCCACTACGCCGAGCACGTCACCGCCCGGCTGAAGGAGGCGCCGCCGGGCGACTGGCGGGCCGCGATGGACGTCGTCCTGGACGAGTACCTCGGCATGAAGCGCACCGCGCCCGGCTTCGCCCTGGTGGACTTCGGCAACCAGATACCCGTCGGCACCCGCAGCACCGCGCCCAACACCCGCGTCGCGGACCGGCTCGGCGGACTCATCGCCGACCACCTCGGCCGCGCCCCCGACGACGACCTGCGCCGCGTCCTGCTGGTTGCCGTGGAGAGCGCGGACACCCTCATCCAGCTCGCCTTCCACGCCGATCCGGACGGTGACCCGGCGATCATCCACGAGACACGGGAACTGTTGCGGGCCTACCTGGGCCGCGTACTCGACTGAACCGGCCGCACAGGGCTCCCCACCATGCCTACCGGTCGGTATGCTCGCCCGGGCCGGTACGGCCCAGCCCGTCCGGCAGTGCCGCCGACCCTCCGGGAGGACCCGTGCCCCGCACCGCCCTGCGTATCTGCCCCCTGTGTGAGGCCACCTGCGGGCTGACCCTCACCATCGAGGGCACCCGTGTCACCGCCGCCCGGGGCGACCGGGACGACGTGTTCAGCAAGGGCTTCATCTGCCCCAAGGGCGCCTCCTTCGGCGCGCTGGACGCCGACCCCGACCGGCTGCGCACTCCGCTGGTCCGGGAGAACGGGGAACTGCGCGAGGCCAGTTGGGAGGAGGCGTTCGACGTCGTCGCGCGGGGCCTGCGTCCGGTCGTGGAGCGGTACGGCGCCGACGCCCTCGGGGTGGTCCTCGGCAACCCCAACGTGCACACCATGGCCGGCGCCCTGTACCCGACCGTGCTGCTCGGTGCGGTCCGCACCCGCTCCCTGTTCACCGCGTCCACGGTCGACCAGATGCCCAAGCACGTCTCCAGCGGCCTGCTGTTCGGCGACGCCAACGCCATCCCGGTGCCCGACCTCGACCACACCGACCACCTCCTGCTGATCGGCGCCAATCCGCTGGAGTCCAACGGGAGTCTGTGCACCGCGCCCGACTTCCCCGGCAAGCTGAAGGCCCTCCGCGCCCGAGGTGGAAGCCTCACCGTGGTGGACCCCCGCCGCACCCGCACCGCAAAGCTGGCCGACCGGCACCTCGCCATCCGGCCCGGCGCCGACGCCCTGCTCCTCGCCGCGATGGCCACCGTGCTGTTCGAGGAGGGGCTCGTCGATCTCGGGGACCTCGCGCCGCATGTCGACGGGTTGCCCGAACTCCGTGAAGCCCTGCGGGACTTCACCCCCGAGGCCGTCGCCGGAGCCTGTGACGTCGACCCGGACACCATCCGCACCCTCGCCCGCGAACTCGCCGCCGCCCCCACCGCCGCCGTCTACGCCCGCATCGGGAGCTGCACCGTCCCGCACGGCACCCTGGCGAGCTGGCTGGTCGACGTGCTCAACACCCTCACCGGCAACCTCGACCGCCCCGGCGGCGCCCTCTTCCCCCAGGCCGCCACCGACCGCACCCCCCGCCCGGCCGGCCCCGGCCGGGGCTTCGCGCTGGGTCGCTGGCACTCCCGCGTACGGCGACTGCCCGAGGCCAAGGGCGAGTTGCCGCTCTCCGCGCTGGCCGAGGAGATCGACACCGCCACCGCCGAGGGCGAAGCCCTGCGCGCGCTGATCGTGATCGCCGCCAACCCGGTGCTGTCCGCGCCCGACGGGGACCGGCTCGACAAGGCCCTGGGCTCGCTGGACTTCATGGTCAGCGTCGACCCCTACCTCAACGAGACCTCCCGCCACGCGCACGTCGTCCTGCCCCCGCCGCCGCCCGCGCAGAGCCCGCACCACGACTTCGCCTTCAACACCCTGGCCGTCCGTAACCAGGTCCGCTACACCCGGCCCGCCGTACCGCTGGAGCCCGGCAGGATGGCCGAGACCGAGATACTCGCCCGGCTGATCCTCGCCGCGAGCGGCATGCACGGGGCCGACCCCGCCGCCGTCGACACCATGGTCATCGACCAGACCCTCGGCAAGGCCGTCCAGGAACCCCACTCCCCGGTCAACGGCCGTGACCCGCGCGAGCTGGTCGCGCAGCTCACCGGCGCCGACGGCCCCGAGCGCCGCCTCGACCTGATGCTGCGCCTCGGCCCCTACGGCGACGGCTTCGGCGCCCGCCCCGACGGCCTCACGCTCGCCCGGCTGCTCGAGCACCCGCACGGCATCGACCTCGGCCCGCTCCGCCCGCGCCTGCCCCAGCCGCTGAAGACACCCAGCGGCAAGGTCGAGCTGCTGCCCGCGCCCATCGCCGCCGACCTGCCCCGGCTGCGGGAGGCCCTGCGCGAGCGGCCCACCGGGCTCGTCCTCGTCGGCCGCCGCCATCTGCGCTCCAACAACAGTTGGCTGCACAACGTGCCCGCCCTCACCGGCGGCACCAACCGCTGCACCCTGCACCTCCACCCCGAGGACGCCGAGCGCCTCGGCGTGCGCGACGGCGAACCGGTACGGATCAAGGGCGCCGGGGGAGAGGTGACCGCGCCCGCCGAGGTCACCGACGCCATCCGGCCCGGCGTGGTGAGCCTCCCGCACGGCTGGGGCCACCACCGCCCCGGCACCCGGCTGGCCCACGCCGGCCGCGAACCCGGCGTCAACGTCAACCAGCTCCTCGACGGCACCCTCCTCGATCCCCTGTCCGGCAACGCCGTCCTCAACGGCATCCCGGTCCGGGTCGGCCCCGCGAGCGCCCCGGCAGCCCTGGCGCCGGAAAACTAACGCCGCTAGTTTGGTGCGCGGTCAGCCACCCGGCGGGCACACGTCCACCGGGTACCTTCGGGCCACCGTCGCCCCAGCTTTCGAGGAGACCGCGCGCGATGACCGTACGAGCCGCCGTCCTGCCCGCCGTCGGGGCCCCGCTGGAGATCACATCGATCGAACTGCCCGAGCCGGGGCCCGGCCAGGTGCGGGTGCGCCTGGCCGCCGCCGGGGTCTGCCACTCCGACCTCTCCCTGTCCAACGGCACCATGCGGGTGCCGGTCCCGGCCGTGCTCGGCCATGAGGGCGCGGGCACGGTGACCGCCGTGGGGGAGGGGGTGGCCGGGCTCGTGCCCGGTACGCCCGTCGTCCTCAACTGGGCGCCCGCCTGCGGGGGGTGTCCCGCCTGTGCGCGGGGCGAGGTCTGGCTGTGCGGGCACGCGCTGGACGGCGCCGCCCGGGTCCACGCCCGTACCGCCGACGGCACCGAACTCCATCCCGGCCTCAACGTCGGCGCGTTCGCCGAGGAGACCGTCGTACCGGCCGCCTGCGCGCTGCCGCTGCCCGAGGGGGTCCCGCTCACCGACGCGGCCCTGCTCGGCTGCGCCGTCCTCACCGGCTACGGCGCCGTCCACCACTCGGCGCAGGTCCAGCCCGGCGAGACGGTCGCCGTGTTCGGGGCCGGCGGGGTCGGGCTCGCCACGCTCCAGGCGGCCCGGATCGCGGGCGCGGCCCGCGTCATCGCCGTGGACGTCTCGCCGCGGAAGGAGGAGCTGGCCCGCGCCTGCGGCGCGACCGACTTCGTCCTCGCCGACGAGCAGACCCCGCGCGCCGTCCGCGCCCTCACCGACAAGCAGGGCGTCGACGTCGCCGTGGAGTGCGCGGGCCGCGCGCAGAGCATCCGGGCCGCCTGGGAGTCCACCCGCCGGGGCGGCCGCACCACGGTCGTCGGCATCGGCGGCAAGGACCAGCAGGTCACCTTCAACGCGCTGGAACTCTTCCACTGGGGCCGCACCCTCTCCGGCTGCGTCTACGGCAACTCCGACCCCGCCCGCGACCTCCCCGCCATCGCCACCCACATCCGCGAGGGCCGCCTCGACCTCTCCGCCCTGGTCACCGAACACATCACTTTGAAGGACATCCCGGCAGCCTTCGACGACATGCTGGCCGGCCGGGGCGGGCGGGCGCTGGTGGTCTTCTGACGGGGCTCAGGGCACCCGGTCGGGGCTGGGCGCCGCGTCCGCCACCTGCGCCGGCGCCGTACGCCCCCGCGAGCGGGCCACCGCCACGCCTGCCAGGCACAGGAGGCCGCCGCCCAGCATCACCGGGCCCGGGACCTCGCCCAGGGCCAGCCAGGACATCAGGACCACCAGGGCGGGGACGGCGTACGTCGTCGCGCCCAGCTTGGAGGCGCTGGTGCGGGCCAGGGCGTAGGCCCAGGCGGTGAAGGCGAGGGCGGTGGGGAAGACGCCGAGGTAGATCATGCCGAGGGTGGCCGGGAGGGGGGCGTGGGACGCCTCCGAGATCAGTTGGCCGGTGAAGGGCAGGCAGGCCACGGCTCCGATCAGGCAGCCGAACGTCGTCACCTGGAGGGCGCTCGCGCGGGCCACGGCGGGCTTCTGCGCGACCACCCCGGCCGCGTAGGCGACCGCCGCGAGGAGGCAGGCCACCACACCGAGCACCGAGGAGCCGCCGCCCCCGGCCGACATCGACAGACCCACGATCACCGCGCCGGTGAAGGACACCGCCATCCCCGCCAGCAGCCGGGGCGGCATCGGGTCGCCGAGGAACCGGGCGGCGAACAGGGCGATCAGCAGGGGGCCGACGTTCACCACCAGGGCCGCCGTGCCCGCGTCCACCCGCTGCTCGCCCCAGTTCAGGGCCACCATGTAGAAGCCGAACCAGAGCACCCCGGACACCAGGATGCCCGGCCAGGCCGCGCGCGGCGGCCATCCCTCTCGCCGTATCGCGCACAGCACGGCCAGGGTGAGACCGCCCGCGAGCAGCCGTCCGAGCGCCAGCGCGCCCGGCGAGTAGGCGTCACCGGCGGTGCGGATCACCACGAAAGCGGACGCCCACAGCAGCACGGTGACCACGGCGGCGGCCGCGGGCAGCAGACGATGACGCGGACTGAGGTCCATCGGACTCCTCGATCGATTCGGTGAAAAGGCGGGCGCCCTCAGGCCAGCGCCCGCCCGTCGATACCCAGCAGCTCCGCCAGCGCACGCGCCCCCGCGGGCGTCACCCGCACCGCGCGCCCCGAGCCCACGCGGGCGCACCACCCGGTGTCCAGCGCGTGCCGGCACAGTGCCGCGCCCGCCGCGCCCCCGAGATGCGGGCGCCGCTCCGTCCAGTCCAGGCAGGCGCGGGCCAGCGGGCGCCGCGTGGAGCGGTCCACGGTGATGCCCGCGTCCCCGAACCAGGCGAGCCCCGCGTCGGTCAGCGCGAACCCGGTGTCCTGGCGCAGCAGCCCGCGCGAGGTCAGCGCGTCGGTGACCGCGATGCCCAGCCGCCCGGCGAGATGGTCGTAGCAGGTGCGCCCGCGCGCCATCGCGGACCCGGCACTCGACTCCCGCAAGGAACGCGGGACTTGGCGCACCGCGTCCTGCGGGAGATGCGCGGCCAGATCCTCGACCAACTGCGCGGCGCGCGGGTCGGCCAGCCGGACGTACCGGTGCCGCCCCTGGCGTTCCTCCGCGAGCAGACCGCCCGCGACCAGCCGGTTCAGATGCTCGCTCAGCGTGGAGGGCGCGACCCGGACGTGCCGGGCGAGTTCCCCCGCGGTCCACGCGCGCCCGTCCAGCAGGGCCAGCAGACACCCGGCCCGCGTCTCGTCGGCGAGCAGCGCGGCGAGTGAGGCGAGAGCGGCGGCCCGCGGGTCCCTGGCGGTCATGTGCCCAGCCTGCGGCACGGACACTTCGGCGGCCGCCGAATCATGGGAGGCTCCCCGGCTCCGGCTGCCCGTACTGCCCCTCGAGACCGGCCAGCAGCGCCGAGAGCCCCACCTCGAAGGCCCGCTCGTCGATCTTCTCCTGCTGCTCGGCGAGGAGGTGGGCCTGCCCGAGGTGGGGGTAGTCGGCGGGGTCGTAGGCGCTCGCGTCGTCCACGAAGCCGCCCGCGAAGGAGCTGAGCGCGGAGCCCATGATGAAGTACCGCATCAGCGCGCCGATCGAGGTCGCCTGCGCCGGGGACCAGCCCGCGTCGACCATCCCGCCGTACACCGCGTCCGCCAGCCGCAGGGCGGCCGGGCGGCGGCCGGGGCCGCGCGCGAGGACCGGGACGATGTTGGGGTGGTCGCGCAGCGCGGACCGGTAGGAGACGGCCCAGTCGTGCAGCGCGGTCCGCCAGTCCCGGCCGTCCTCGAACATCGTGAGGTCGACCTGCGCGCTCACCGAGTCCGCGACCGCCTCCAGGATCTCGTCCTTGGTGCGGAAGTGGTTGTAGAGCGAGGGTCCGCTGACCCCGAGTTCGGCGGCGAGCCGCCGGGTGGAGACGGCCTGGAGGCCCTCCGCGTCCACGAGGGCCCGTGCCGTTTCGACGATCCGGTCGGTGCTGAGCAGGGGCTTGCGCGGTCGGGCCATGGCGCACATAGTAGGGCTGCGAGCGGAAACTAGCAGTGCTAATTTAAATGTACGTCTTTCAAGGGCCTTACGGGTTCCCGCCGAGGCCGTGTGGGGTGATCGCGTGGTGAACCTGGAGCTGAGCGAGGAACAGGCGGCCGTACGGCGTCTGGCCCGTGACTTCGTGGAGCGCGAGATCGCCCCGTACGTGACGGCCTGGGACCGCGCCGAGGAGGTCGACCGGGGCATCGTGAAGAAGCTCGGCGAGGTCGGCTTCCTGGGTCTGACCGTCGACGAGGAGTACGGCGGCTCCGGCGGCGACCATCTCGCGTACTGCCTGGTCACCGAGGAACTGGGGCGCGGCGACTCCTCGGTGCGCGGCATCGTCTCCGTCTCCCTCGGCCTGGTCGCCAAGTCCATCGCGGCCTGGGGCGACGAGGAGCAGAAGCGGCGCTGGCTGCCGGGGCTGACCTCCGGCGAGCTGATCGGCTGCTTCGGCCTCACCGAGCCCGGCACCGGCTCGGACGCGGGCAACCTCACCACGCGGGCCGTCCGGGACGATGGGGGAGACTACGTGCTGAGCGGCACCAAGATGTTCATCACCAACGGGACCTGGGCCGACGTGGTGCTGCTCTTCGCCCGCTCCACCGACGCGCCCGGCCACAAGGGCGTCTCCGCCTTCCTCGTCCCCACCGACACTCCCGGCCTCACCCGCCGCACCATCCACGGCAAGCTCGGCCTGCGCGGCCAGGCCACCGCCGAGCTGGTGCTGGAGGACGTGCGGGTGCCCGCCTCCGCGATGGTCGGCGCCGAGGGCAAGGGTTTCTCCGTCGCCATGTCCGCGCTCGCCAAGGGCCGGATGTCGGTCGCCGCGGGCTGCGTCGGCATAGCCCAGGCCGCCCTGGACGCGGCCGTCCGGTACGCCGGTGAGCGCGAGCAGTTCGGCACCTCCATCGCCCGGCACCAGTTGGTGCAGGAGCTGATCAGCGACATCGCCGTGGACGTGGACGCCGCCCGGCTGCTCACCTGGCGGGTGGCCGACCTGATCGACCGGGGCGAGCCGTTCGCCACCGAGTCCTCCAAGGCCAAGCTGTTCGCCTCCGAGGCCGCCGTGCGCGCCGCCTCCAACGCCCTCCAGGTGTTCGGCGGCTACGGCTACATCGACGAGTACCCGGTCGGCAAGCTGCTGCGCGACGCCCGCGTGATGACCCTGTACGAGGGCACCAGCCAGATCCAGAAGCTCCTGATCGGCCGGGCGCTCACCGGCGTCTCCGCTTTCTGAGGCCGCGCGCTTTCTGAGTACCCGCACTGAGTACGTCGGCGGATGTGGCCCGTGCCGCGTTCGCCGACACTCGTGCCATGAGCGACACACCAGTCAAGCAGCAGAGCACGGCCGCCTTCTACGGACAGGCCGTCGCCTCCTTCGCCGTCGCCATGACGGCCACCGCGATCGGCATCTACCGGCTGGACGCCAACGCCTGGGTGCGCGGCTTCCTCGCCATCGCCGTCCTCTACCTCGTCACCTCCGCCTTCACCCTCGCCAAGGTGATCCGGGACAGGCAGGAGGCCGGCGAGATCGTCAGCAGAGTCGACCAGGCCCGCATGGAGGAACTGCTCACCGCCCACGACCCGTACCGTAAGACCCCCGGCCCCCAGCAGTCTCGCTAAGCGGGCGCTCACCTTCGGCGGTATGGTGGTGCTCCTGTCATCCGAGGAGGGGCGAGCGATGAGTACGGCGGAGGAGACGGTCGGCGGCGAGGCCGACGCGTGGGCCGAGGTCACCCCGGACGCGGCCCGGCGGCTGCTCGTCGCCGCCGTGGAGGCCTTCGCCGAGCGCGGCTACCACGCCACCACCACCCGCGACATCGCGGGCCGCGCCGGGATGAGCCCGGCCGCGCTCTACATCCATTACAAGACCAAGGAAGAGCTGCTCCACCGGATCAGCCGCATCGGTCACGACAAGGCGCTCGACATCCTGCGCACCGCCGCACGCGGCGAGGGCACGGCCGCCGAGCGGCTCGCGGACGGCGTCAGCTCCTTCGTCCGCTGGCACGCCGGCCGCCGCACCACCGCGCGCGTGGTGCAGTACGAACTGGACGCGCTCGGCCCGGACGCCCGCGCCGAGATCGTCGCGCTCCGCCGCCAGGTGGACGCCGAGGTGCGCGGGATCATCGAGGACGGCGTGGCCGCCGGCGAGTTCGACGTGCCCGACGTACAGGGCACCACCCTCGCCATCCTGTCGCTCTGCATCGACGTGGCCCGCTGGTTCAACGTGGACGGCCCGCGCACCCCCGAGCAGGTCGGCGAGCTGTACGCGGGCCTCGTCCTGCGGATGGTCGGGGCCCACTGACCCCGACGCCCGCTCCCCGGGGTCAGAAGTAGTACCGGGACACCGACTCCGCCACGCACACCGGCTTGTCGCCGCCCTCGCGCTCCACGGTGAAGGCCACCGACACCTGGACCCCGCCCGGCACGTCCTCCACATTGGTGATCACCGCGGTGGAGCGCAGCCGGGAGCCGACCGGCACCGGGGCGGGGAAGCGGACCTTGTTGGTGCCGTAGTTGACGCCCATCTTCACGCCCTCGACGGCGATGAGCTGCGGCCCGAACAGGGGGAGCAGGGAGAGGGTGAGGTACCCGTGCGCGATGGTGGTGCCGAACGGGCCCGCGGCCGCCTTCTCCGGGTCCACGTGAATCCACTGGTGGTCGCCCGTGGCCTCCGCGAACAGGTCGATCCGCTTCTGGTCGACCTCCAGCCAGTCGGTGTGGCCGAGCTGCTCGCCCACGGCCGCCTTCAGCTCGTCGGGGGAGTGGAAGGTCCTCGGTTCTGCCATGATCCCGGCCTCTCGCGTCGTAAGTCTAAGCAACTGCTTAGCATGGTGGGATGGGCGGCGCCTGTCAACGGCTCGCCCGGCCTGGCGGGTCGGTAGGCTCGGGACGGTGCCCCAGCTTCCCGAGAAGATCCACGAGCTGACCGTCGGCCAGTTGTCCGCGCGCAGCGGCGCTGCCGTCTCCGCCCTGCACTTCTACGAGTCCAAGGGCCTGATCAGCAGCCGCCGCACCTCCGGCAACCAGCGCCGCTACACCCGCGACACCCTGCGCCGGGTCGCCTTCGTGCGCGCCGCCCAGCGGGTCGGCATCCCGCTCGCCACCATCCGCGAGGCCCTCGCCGAGCTGCCCGAGGAACGCACCCCGACCCGCGCGGACTGGGCCCGGCTCTCCGAGGCGTGGCGCTCGGAGCTGGACGACCGGATCAACCAGCTCAACCGGCTGCGCGACCACCTCACCGACTGCATCGGCTGCGGCTGCCTCTCCCTGGCCACCTGCGTGCTGTCCAACCCGGACGACGTCTTCGGCGAACGCGGTGCCGGGTCCCGCCTGATGCGGGAGGAGCGCGGGCCGCGTGCACACCCCTGAACTCACCGCCGCGCTCGCCGAGATCGACGTCGTCTTCAACGGCGAGGCGAGCCGGGCCGAGGCCGGCTGCGCCCGCCACTGCTGCACGGCCGAGGCCGCCGTGTTTCTGCGCACCCCGTCCACCCCCGTTCCAACCCGAGCTGGTGAGCCACTTCCTGTACAGATCGCCGCAGCACTTCGCCGACCACGCCGCCGCGATGCGCCGCCTGCTGCCGCAGTGCGCGCACGCCATGGCGGACGGCACCCTGGAGGAGCCCGGATGGGCGCCGCACGGGCTGAGTCGGGTGGACTGGCGCTCCTGGTCCGACGCGCAGGCACGGGCGGTCGAGACGTTCGTCGGCGCCTGGTGGCGGGCGGCGCTCGGCGCCGCCGAGCCGCCCTACCCGGTCCAGGACATGTTCGAGACCTGCTGCTCCGTACTGGGCGAGGCGGCGCCGCTGTTGGCGATGTGGGAGGCCGGACCCGAGGCCGACGCGCATCTCGCCGAGTGTGTGGATTGGTGGATGCAAGATCTGCTCGTCGACCGCTGGCCGTTCACCTGGTGGCGCCCGGACGACGAGGCCCGCGCCCGTACGGAACTCCAGACCTGGCTGGCCGGACACGCCCCCGAACGGCTGCGCACGCGTGGCCAGTCGGATCTCGCCGAGCGCGCCCGTCTGCTCGCGCTGCCCTACGATGCGCGCTGGAACGACCCCTACTGGTCGCGCTGAGTCCCGTGCTCCGCCAGCCCCGCCGCCACCAACTCGGCGTTGGAAAGCGCACGTTCACCGTCGGGGAGGAGCAGCGTGTCCTCCAGCCCGATGCGGGTCGCCAGGCCCAGCCGGCCGGCCAGCCGCAGCACCGGCCACGCGCCGCCGTCCTCGCCGTGCAGCAGGACGGGCCGGCCGTGGGCCGTGCCCAGCTCGGCCAGCAGGGCGTGCGCCGACGCCTCGGCGGTGGCCGAGTCGGTGTCCGTCACCTCCGCCAGCACCCGCAGCACACGCGGCCCCAGCGGCGAGGCCGCGAAGCGCGCCGCGCCCTCGGTGCCGGACCAGATGCCCGCCTCGACCCCGACACCCCGCGCCAGCAGTAGCTCCACCAGTTCCTCGGCGCCCGGCTCGTGCCAGTTGACCGAGGCGAAGTCGGGCAGCACCGACCAGGAGCGCACCCGCTCCAGCCGCTCGGCCGGATCAGGTTCGGCCCAGGCGCCGGTGGTCACCCCGACCGGCACCCCGGCCCGCCCGCGCAGCGCCTCCACCACAGGCCCGACGACGCGTGCGGACAGGGACTCCCGCCCGCACGGCGTCCGGGGATGCGCATGCACCTCCGTGGCCCCGGCGGCGACCGCCTCCGCGGCCGACCGTGCCAACTCCTGTGGCGTCAGCGGGACTTGCGCCCCGTCCGCCGCCGTTCTGCTCCCGTTCAGACAGACCTGCACCGGACCATGGTGCCGCACCCGGTCAGGCCGACATCAGCAGCCGCTCCCGCCGAGCCGAGGCCAGCGCGCCCTCGGTGAGCACCGGGCGCGGCACCAGGATGCCGCAGTCCGCGCACACCGGCCCGGCCGACGGCTCGTGATCGAGGCCGTACCGCCACACCAGGCGCTCGCCGTCGCACACCGGGCACACCGAGCCCGGCCGGCGCTCCAGGGCGCTGATGAGCCGGTGCAGTACGTCGGCCAGCGGCTCACGGGGGTGCAGCCGCGGGTCGTCGCACCAGGCGACACCGAAGCCGCCCCAGGTCATCCGGTGCCAGTCGTCGACACTGCCCGGCCTGCGCAGGCCGTCGTGCTTCTCCTTCTTCCGGCGTTCCGCGAAATCGGCCTCGTAGGTCAGCCACACCGCGCGCGCCTGCTCCAGCTCCACCAGTGCGGCCACGAGCCGCGCCGGGTCGGGGGAGCGGTCCTCCGGGCCGAAACCGGCCCGCCCGCACAGATGGTCCCAGGTCGCCCGGTGCCCGTAAGGAGCGAACCGCTCCAGGCACTTACGCAGTGAGTAGCGCCGCAGCGCCAGATCGCATCGCGGATCGCGCACCTGTCTCGCCAGACTTCGGAATCCGGCCATCGCCCTGCACCTCCGTCACACCTGTGTCCGCTCTTCGGTCACCTCGGCGTCGCCGTACGGCTGTCGCGCGACGTCGCCGGATAGACGTGTCGCGGGCCGATCCGGCTCCATCCGATTTCCGATGGCCTCCCATAACGCGTTCCGTGTTGACCGCCGGGCATCGGCCCGAGTGGCGGCGGAACTTGACGCATGTTCACCTTCCTTCGCGGGGATACCGGCGGTAACGTCCGGCCCACCCCCGTCGGGAGGAGCTGCCATGCCACGGCGCACCCCACGTAACGTGTTGTCCGACAGACTCAGAACTCCTCGCACACTCTCCGGGTTCCTGAAGACGGCCTCGATATGCGTCCTGATCGCCGGTTGTCTTTCACCACTCGGTCAGGCGGCGGCCGCCACAAGCGCTCCCACCGCGACGAACGACTACTGTTCCGGCCAGTGTTCGGACATCCTTCCGCCGGGTGAGAACGGCAATGCCACCCTGGCGCAGATCCTGCTCAACCAGGCTTTCGGCACCCAGCCGGCCCACGCCGAGGACCAGCTCGGCCCCTACGCCAATCTCGCCACCGGCCACCCCGGCCTGACCGACGCGAAGATCAACAACTTTTTCGACGACGCCTCCTTCGGCGTCCCCGCCGACCAGGTCGCCTCCACCGAGAAGCCCGCCGGGCGCACCGACGTCACGATCGTCCGGGACAGGAAGACCGGTGTGCCCCACATCACCGGCACCACCCGCTACGGCACCGAGTTCGGCGCCGGATACGCGGCCGGACAGGACCGGCTCTGGCTGATGGACGTGTTCCGGCACGTGGGCCGGGGCCAGTTGACCGGCTTCGCCGGCGGCGCCCCCGCCAACCAGGGCCTGGAGCAGGAGTTCTACCGCCAGGCGCCCTACACCGAGGCCGACCTCCAGGCGCAGATCGACGGCGCCGTGGCCCGTAACGGCGAGCGCGGGCAGCAGGCCCTCGCCGACGTCACCGCCTACCTGGACGGCATCAACGCCTACATCGACGCCTCCGACAGCGGCCGTTACTTCCCCGGCGAGTACGTCCTCACCGGCCACAAGGACTCCATCACCAACGCCGGCACCATCGACCACTTCAAGGTCACCGACCTGGTGGCGCTCGCCTCGGTCGTCGGCACGCTGTTCGGCTCCGGCGGGGGCGGGGAGGTGAACAACGCCCTCTCCCTGATCGCCGCCCAGTCCAAGTACGGCGTGGAGGAGGGCACCCGCGTCTGGGAGTCCTTCCGGATGCGCAACGACCCCGAGGCCGTCCTCACCCTCCACGACGGACAGCGCTTCCCCTACGCCACCCGTCCCGACAGCCCCCAGGGCCGGGCCCTGCCCGACGCCGGCTCGGTCACCCAGGAACCGCTGGTCCACGACCGCACCGGCAGCGCGGGCACCGCGAGCGCCAAGAGCTCCTCCACCGCCGCCGCCAAGGACACGCTCAGCTCCGCCCGGCGCGGCATGTCCAACGCCCTGGTGGTCAGCGGCAAGCACACCGCGAGCGGCCACCCGGTCGCCGTCTTCGGCCCGCAGACCGGCTACTTCGCCCCGCAGCTCCTGATGCTCCAGGAGATCCAGGGCCCCGGCATCAGCGCCCGCGGCGCCTCCTTCGCGGGCCTGAGCATGTACGTCGAACTCGGCCGCGGCCAGGACTACTCCTGGAGCGCCACCACCTCCGGCCAGGACATCATCGACACCTACGCCGTCGAGCTGTGCCAGGACGACCACCACTACCTCTACCGGGGCACCTGCACCGCGATGGAGCAGGTCGAGCGCAAGAACGCCTGGAAGCCCACCGTGGCCGACGGCACCGCCGCCGGTTCGTACGCCATGCGCGTGTGGCGGACCAAGTACGGGCCCGTGCAGTACCGGGCGACCGTCGGCGGGAAGAAGGTCGCCTACACCACCCTGCGCTCCTCCTACCTGCACGAGGCCGACTCCATCATCGGCTTCCAGATGCTCAACGACCCCGGCTATGTGAAGGGCCCCGAGGACTTCCAGAAGGCCGCCCAGCACATCAACTTCACCTTCAACTGGTTCTACGCCGACTCCGCGCACACCGCGTACTACAACAGCGGCGACAACCCGGTCCGCGCGGCCGGTGTCGACGCCGAGTTCCCGGTGTGGGCCCAGCCCGCCTACGAGTGGCGGAACTGGGACCCGGCCGCCAACACCGCCGACTACACCCCGGCCAGTGCGCACCCCAACTCCATCGACCAGGACTACTACATCTCCTGGAACAACAAGCAGGCCGAGGCGTACACCGCCGCGCCCTGGGGCGAGGGTTCGGTGCACCGGGGCGATCTCCTCGACGACCGGGTGAGCAAACTGGTCGCGCAGGGCGGGGTCACCCGGACCAAGCTGGTGCAGGCCATGGCGGACGCGGCCCTGGCCGACCTGCGCGCCGAGGACGTCCTGCCCAAGCTGCTGAAGGTCGTCAACTCCACGCCGGTGAGCGACCCGACGGCAGCGGCGGCCGCGACCAAACTCCAGACGTGGCTCAACGCGGGTGCCAGGCGCACCGAGACGTCGGCGGGGTCGAAGAAGTACGCCGACGCCGACGCGATCCGCATCCTGGACGCCTGGTGGCCGCTGCTGGTGAAGGCCGAGTTCGAACCCGGCCTCGGCAGCGGCCTGTACGGCGCCTTCACCGCCAACCTCCCCGTGGACGAGGCACCCTCCGCCGGACACGGCCCGACCGGCTCCCACGCCGGAAGCTCCTTCCAGTACGGCTGGTGGAGCTATGTCGACAAGGACATACGGGCGGTGCTCGGTGAGCCCGTACAGGGCGGTCTCGGCCGCAAGTACTGCGGCGACGGCAGCCTCACCGCCTGCCGGGACGCCCTGCTCGGCACGCTGAAGCAGGCCGCCGGGCTCACCGCCGCCCAGGTCTATCCGGGCGACGACCTGTGCTCGGCCGGGGACCAGTGGTGCGCCGACTCGATCCAGCAGCGCACCCTGGGCGGCATCAAGCACGGCAACATCAGTTGGCAGAACCGGCCGACCTACCAGCAGGTCGTGGAGTACACCTCGCACCGCTGACGGCCCGGAGGCGGCGGCTCCCGCACGGGGGCCGCCGCGCTCAGCGGTACATCAGGTACCGCCCCCGCACCCGGCGGAAGGACGCCAGCTCCCCGTGCCAGGCGGCGGCCACCTCGTCCGCGTCGGCCCCGGCGTCGATCATCGTGCGCACCCGCTCCGAACCGGTCAGCTTGTCGATCCAGTTGTCCGGCCGCCACGCGAAGCCGTCCCACACCCGCCGCGCCGTCACCAGCAGCGCCACCCCGGTCAGCACCGGGTCGAAGGCCGCCGGATCGTGCACATGGAGCTGCACCCCGCCGACCGTCTTCCCCTGGAACTTGGAGAACGTCGGCGCGAAGTACGCCTCCCGGAACCGCACCCCCGGCAGCCCGGCCTTGTTCGCCTCCTCCGCCCAGCGCCCGTCGACGCCCTCCGCGCCGAGGAGTTCGAAGGGGCGGGTGGTGCCCCGGCCCTCGGAGAGGTTGGTGCCTTCGAACAGACAGGTCCCGGAGTAGACCAGGGCGGTGTCCGGGGTCGGCATGTTCGGGCTCGGCGGCACCCAGGGCAGCCCGCAGTCGTCGAAGAACATCCCGCGCCGCCAGCCGGTCATCGTCACCGTCTCCAGCGGCACCGGCTTGTCCAGGAACTCCCCGTTGAACAGCCGGGCCAGCTCCGCGACCGTCATCCCGTGCGCCTGCGCGATCGGCCGCCGGCCGACGAACGTGGCGAACTCCTCGTGCAGCACCGGCCCGAGGGCCGCCCGTCCGGTCACCGGGTTCGGGCGGTCCAGCACCATGAACCGCTTGCCCGCCAGCGCCGCCCCCTCCATGCAGTCGTACAGCGTCCAGATGTACGTGTAGAAGCGGGCGCCCGCGTCCTGGATGTCGAAGACGACCGTGTCCACCCCGGAGGCGGTGAAGACGTCGGCGAGCTGGGTGCCGCTCTTCAGATACGTGTCGTACACCGGCAGTCCGGTCGCCGGGTCGTCGTAGCGCCCCTCGGAGCCGCCCGCCTGGGCGGTGCCCCGGAAGCCGTGCTCGGGGCCGAAGACGGCGGTCAGCCGCACCCGGGAGTCGGCGTGCATCACGTCCACGATGTGCCGGACGTCGCGCGTGATCCCGGTCGGGTTGGTGACGATCCCGACCTTGCGGCCGGCCAGCGGCGCGTAACCGTCGGCGGCCAGCCGCTCGAACCCGGTGCGCACCCCGTGCCCCGCACCCGTGTCCGAAGCGGGGGCCGGGACCGCGGCCCCGACGGCGGCCGTGGCGGTGGTGGCGAGCATGCTCCGTCTGGACAGCGTCATACGGGGACCTCCGTGAGCGCGGCGGGTGTCATGACCACGGGGACGCTAGCGCCTGGCGGCCCGGCAGGGAACGCGCCGGACCGGGGACCGTCGGGGATTCCCCTTCCCTCCGGCATACCGACTGGTTAGTCTGGCGCCGCGGCGGCGTGACCGCCGCGCACAGCCACAGCTCGAAGGAGGCCGCTGGTGGAAGCCGTGCAGGACGCCGGAGTCGTCGTCACCGGGGCGGGCGGGGGGATCGGGGCGGCTCTCGCCCGCCGGTTCGCCGCCGAGGGCGCCCGTGTCGTCGTCAACGACCTCGACGCCGACAAGGCCAAGGCGGTGGCCGAGGAGATCGGCGCCACCGCCGTACCCGGCGACGCCTCCGGGATCGTGGCCGAGGCCCGCGCGGCGCTCGGCGGCACCATCGACGTGTACTGCGCCAACGCGGGCGTCGCCTTCGAGGACGGCACCCCCGGCGGCTCGCTGGACGAGCGCTCCTGGGCGGTGTCCTGGGACGTCAACGTCATGGCCCACGTCCGCGCCGCCCACGACCTGCTGCCCGACTGGCTGGAGCGCGGCGGCGGCCGGTTCGTCTCCACCGTCTCCGCCGCCGGACTGCTCACCATGATCGGCGCGCCCTCCTACAGCGTCACCAAGCACGGCGCGCTGGCCTTCGCCGAGTGGCTGTCCCTCACCTACCGCCACCGGGGCGTCAAGGTGCACGCCATCTGCCCGCAGGGCGTGCGCACCGACATGCTGTCCGCCACCGGCAGCGCCGGCGACCTGGTGCTCCAGCCGACCGCGATCGAACCCGCCGAGGTCGCGGACGCGCTCTTCGCGGGCATGGCCGAGGACCGCTTCCTGATCCTGCCGCACCCCGAGGTGGCCGAGTACTACCAGGCCCGCGCGGCCCACCCGGACAAGTGGCTGGGCGGCATGAACCGGCTCCAGCGGGCCTGGGAGGATTCCCGCTGATCCGGCCCCGGCCGTCCGCGCCCGGCGCGGGATGGGAAGATCCTCCGGCGGGGACGCGTTCCCGCGCCAGGTGACGACAGTCGGCGGACCCGACGGAAAGGCAGGTGGCGGCAGTGCCCAGGACCACGGACGGAGACGCCACGCCCGTCCCGCGGCGGCTGCTGGACGCCGCGACCCGCCTCTTCGCCGACCAGGGCTACGACCGCACCTCCGTGCAGGAGATCGTCGAGGCCGCCGGAGTCACCAAGGGCGCGCTCTACCACTACTTCGGCTCCAAGGACGACCTTCTGCACGAGGTCTACGCGCGCGTGCTGCGCCTCCAGCAGGACCGTCTGGACGCCTTCGCGGACGCCGACGAGCCGGTGGAGAAGCGGGTGCGGGACGCGGCCGCCGACGTCGTCGTCACCACCATCGAGAACCTCGACGACGCGATGATCTTCTTCCGCTCGATGCACCACCTCAGCCCGGAGAAGAACAAGCAGGTCCGCGCCGAACGCCGCCGCTACCACGAACGGTTCCGCGCGCTCATCGAAGAGGGCCAGCGCGAGGGCGTGTTCTCCACCGCCACCCCGGCCGACCTCGTCGTGGACTACCACTTCGGCTCGGTCCACCACCTCTCGACCTGGTACCGCCCCAAGGGCCCGCTCACCCCCCAGCAGGTCGCCGACCACCTCGCCGACCTCCTGCTGCGCGCCCTGCGCCCCTGAGCCCACGCGTAAGGGGCGCCCGCAACGGCAGGCGCCCCTTACCACTGCGGTTCCGCTACAGGTACTTCCTCAGCTCACGCCGGGCCAGCGAACGCTGGTGCACCTCGTCCGGGCCGTCCGCCAGCATCAGCGTGCGGGCGCCCGCGTACAGGTCGGCCAGCGGGAAGTCCTGGCTCACCCCGCCCGCGCCGTGCAACTGGATCGCCCGGTCCAGGATCTCCACCACCGCGCGCGGAGTGGCGATCTTGATGGCCTGGATCTCGGTGTGCGCGCCCCGGTTGCCCACGGTGTCCATCAGCCAGGCCGTCTTCAGCACCAGCAGCCGGAGCTGCTCCACCGTCACCCGCGCGTCCGCGATCCAGTTCTGCACCACGCCCTGCTGCGCCAGCGGCTTGCCGAACGCGGTACGGGACACCGCTCGCCGGCACATCAGCTCGATGGCCCGCTCCGCCATGCCGATCAGCCGCATGCAGTGGTGGATGCGCCCCGGACCGAGCCGGGCCTGCGCGATGGCGAAGCCGCCGCCCTCCTCGCCCACCAGGTTGGCCACCGGCACGCGCGCGTGGTCGAAGACGACCTCCGCGTGCCCGCCGTGCGAGTGGTCCTCGTACCCGAAGACCTGCATGGCCCGCTTCACGGTCACACCGGGCGTGTCACGCGGGACCAGCACCATCGACTGCTGACGGCGGAGGTCCTCGCCGTCCGGATCGGTCTTGCCCATCACGATGAAGATCTTGCAGTCCGGGTTCATCGCCCCGGAGATGTACCACTTGCGCCCGGTGATGACGTACTCGTCACCGTCCCGCTCGATGTGCGTGGTGATGTTGGTGGCGTCCGAGGAGGCCACCTCCGGCTCGGTCATGGCGAACGCCGACCGGATCTCCCCGGCCAGCAGCGGCTCCAGCCACTGCTTCTTCTGCTCGTCGGTGCCGAACTGCGCCAGCACCTCCATGTTCCCGGTGTCCGGCGCCGCGCAGTTCAGCGCGGTCGGCGCCAACTGCGGGGACCGGCCGGTGATCTCGGCGAGCGGCGCGTACTGGAGGTTGGTCAGCCCGGCACCGTACTCGGCGTCGGGCAGGAAGAGGTTCCACAGGCCCTGCCGTTGCGCCTCGGCCTTCAGCTCGTCCACCACCGCCGGGGTGTCCCAGGGGGAGTCCAGCAGGGCCCGCTGCTCCTCGGCGGTCTTCTCCGCCGGGTACACGTACTCGTCCATGAAGGTGAGGAGGCGGGTCCGGAGTTCCTCGGTGCGTGTGTCGAACGCGAAGTCCATCTGCTCAGCCTTCCTGAAGGGTGGTCAGTCCGTGGTCGATGAAGACGGGCACCAGGTCCCCGATGCGGTCGAAGCCGCCGCCCACCGTCTGGCCGAGGGTGTACCGGTAGTGGATGCCCTCCAGGATCACGGCGAGCTTGAACCAGGCGAACGCGGTGTACCAGTTGACGTCGGAAACGTCCCGCCCGGAGCGCTCCGCGTACCGCTCGATCAGCTCGGCGGGCGTGGGGTGACCGGGGGCCTCGGCAGTGGTGGAGACGGGGGAGTGGGCCATTCCGAGCGGCTGGCTGTACATCACCAGCAGACCCAGGTCGGTCAGCGGGTCGCCCAGGGTCGACATCTCCCAGTCGAGGATGGCCTCGATCCGGTCGCCCTCGCCGATCAGCACGTTGTCCAGGCGGTAGTCGCCGTGCACCACGGCCGGGGCCGGGGAGGTGGGCAGCGAGCGGCCGAGGGCCGCGTGCAGCTCGTCCACGCCCGCCAGTTCGCGGTTGCGGGAGGCGTCGAGCTGCTTGCCCCAGCGGCGGAGCTGGCGGTCCAGGAACCCCTCGGGCCGGCCGAAGTCCGCGAGACCCACCTCGGCGGGGTCCACCGCGTGCAGCTCGACCAGCGTGTCCACCAGCGACAGCACCGCGTTCCGGGTGCGCTCCGCACCGAGCGGCGCGAGCTGGTCCGCGGTGCGGTACGGGATGCCCTCGACGAACTCCATCACGTAGAACGGGGCGCCCAGCACCTCGTCGTCCTCGCACAGCAGCACCGGCCGGGGGACCGGCACGCGGGTGGGGTGCAGGGCGCTGATCACCCGGTGCTCGCGGCGCATGTCGTGCGCGGTGGCCAGGACGTGGCCCAGCGGAGGGCGCCGGACGACCCAGCGGGAGGTGCCGTCGGTGACGGCGTAGGTGAGGTTCGACCGTCCGCCCTCGATCAGCCTGCCGGTCAGCGGACCGGTCACCAGGCCGGGCCGCTCACGGTCGAGCAGCGCGCGCAGCCGGTCGAGATCGAGTCCGGGCGGGTGGTCGGCGCTCATACATCACTCCTACGAACGGGTGAACAGGAACGCGTCACATGATGCCGACCGGTCGGTATGCCGTCCAGTGTGTTCACCGTAAAGCGTGCCCGGACGTGACCGGACACACCCCGGGCGGCGGCCGCGGGGCCCGCCGCCCGGGTCGCGGCGCAGGCTCAGTGGTCGTCCCAGTGGCCCTCGTGCTCGGCGTGCCGGTGGCCGTCGTGCAGATAGTCGACGTGATCGCCGTGGACCACGCGCGCGTGCCCGCACTCCTCGTGGTGCAGGTGCTCGTGGTGCGGGTGCGCGGTGTGCCCGGTGGTCTCGCACTCGTCCCAGTGGCCGGAGTGCTCGCGGTGCAGATGGCCGTCGTGCGCGTAGTCGACGTGGTCGTGGTGCGGCACCGCGGAGTGTCCGCAGCCCGGCCCGTGGCTGTGGCCGCCGTGCGCGCCGTGTTCCTGGTGGGGTTCGGTCATGGTGCTCACTTCCGGGGGACTGAAGGGGGTAGGGGTGGGTGACGACGGACAGGCTACGTGCGAACGCCGCGAACCGCCCATATCGGGACACAGGGGTTGCGTGGCGGGTGAACACCCTGGAGGGTCCAGATCATGAAGGCCATCAGCTACCGCCGCTACGGCGGCCCCGAGGTGCTGGAGTACGGCGAGCTTCCCGAGCCGAAGGTGGGCCCCGACCAGGTGCTGGTCCGGGTGCGCGCGGCCGCGGTCAACCCGGTCGACTGGAAGTGCCGCGAGGGGTACCTCGAACCGATCCTGAACACCGTCTTCCCCGTCATCACCGGCTGGGACGTCAGCGGCGTCGTGGTCCGCCCCGGCGCCTCCGTCGTGGAGTACGCGGAGGGGGACGAGGTGATCGGGTACGTCCGCGAGGACCTGCTGTCGCTCGGCACCT
Organism: Streptomyces sp. NBC_01171; assembly: GCF_045039805.1. NCBI lineage: Bacteria > Bacillati > Actinomycetota > Actinomycetes > Kitasatosporales > Streptomycetaceae > Streptomyces > Streptomyces sp. NBC_01171. The sequence continues at coordinate 5,304,739 of NZ_CP108609.1, forward strand.
TCGCCGAGTACGTCGCCGCCCCCGTGCGCACCATCGCCCGCAAGCCCGCCGCGCTCTCCTTCGAGGAGGCCGCCGGGCTGCCGCTGGCGGGCCTGACCGCCTACCAGGTCCTTGTCCAGATCCTGAAGGTCGAGCGGGGCGACACCGTGCTCATCCACGCGGCCGCCGGCGGTGTCGGCTCCCTCGCCGTGCAGATCGCCGCCCACCTCGGCGCCCGCGTCATCGGCACCGCGAGCGAACGCAACCACGCCTATGTGCGCGGCCTCGGCGGCGAACCCGTCGCTTACGGCGAGGGCCTGGCCGAACGCGTACGCGGCATCGCGCCCGAGGGCGTGGACGCGGTCTTCGACACCGTCGGCGGCGAGACCCTGAAGGTCTCCGCCCAGCTTCTCGCCCCCGGCGGCCGCCTCGCCTCCATCGCCGACCCGGACGTCACCGAGTACGGCGGCCGCTACTGGTTCGTCCGCCCCGACGCCGAGGACCTCGCCAAGCTCTCCCAGTTGGCCGACCAGGGCGCCGTCTCCGTCCACGTCGACAAGACCTTCCCCCTGGAGCGCACCGCCGAGGCCCAGCGACTCAGCCAGGAGGGCCACGCCCGAGGCAAGATCGTCGTCACGGTCTCCGGGCAGGGCGAGTAGGGACCGGGAACGCGTCGCCGGCACGGACCCGTGGCATGCGGACGCGTGCCGGGTGGCCGATCGCCGACCGCGGCCCGGGCCGTCACCCGGTGCGGCGGGTCAGCCCCGCCAGATACTCGTCCAGCAGCTCCACCTGCCGCTCGGGCGGGAACTCCGCCGGGGAGAGCAGGGCCTGCACCACCAGGCCGAGGGTGAAGGACTGGGCGCCCGTCGCGACGCCGGCCGGGTCGCCGGCGGCCAATTCGCCGAGGGCCTGGGCGGCGGCCACGCGCTCGGTCAGGCGGGTGCGGCTCTCCGCGTACCTGCGGGCATGCCCGGCGCTCAGGGCGGGGTCGGACAGGGCGGTGTCCCAGGAGGAGACCCAGACGCGGTTGCTGTCGGCGGCTTCGGGGGTCAGCGGCAGGATGTCGAGCAGGGCGTCCCGCAGCGCCGCGAGGCCCGGCCCGGTGGAGCGGCGCGGGCGGGCGAGGGTGCGCTGTTCGAGCAGGTCGAGGGCGTACTCGACCAGGGCCCGCTTGGTCGGGAAGTAGTGCGTGAGCAGGCCGGTGGTCGCGCCGAGTTCGGTGGCGACGGCGCGCAGCGTCAGCCCCGCGAAGCCGCGCGTGGCCATGACCCGCCAGACCGCCTCGGAGACGTCCCGTCGACGGGCCTCGTGATCTCCCTTGGTGCGTGGCATGCCGCCACGGTACATTGCCATAACACTTGTTACGTGAACGGGGAGGCCCACATGTTCCTGCTGCCGCTGCGCGACGGCGCCCACCTCGCCCCGCTGGAGCCCTGGCACGCCGAGGAGTTCGCCGCGCACCTGGACCGCGCCCGCGAGCACATCCGCCCGTGGGTCGGCGCCGGATTCGTCACCGAGGACGTGCCGGGGGCCCGGGCCACGCTGGAGCGATATGCGGCCCGCCAGGCCGCCGACGGCGGACGCCTGTACGGCATATGGCGGAACGGCACCCTGGTCGGCGGCGTGATGTTCACCGACTTCAGCACGGCCCTCGGTTCGTGCGAGATCGGCTGCTGGCTGGAGCCGTCCGCCGAGGGCCACGGTCTGGTCACGCCGGCCTGCACCGCCCTGCTGGACTGGGCGTTCGGCACCCGTGGCCTGCACCGGGCGGAGTGGCACTGCCGGGCGGACAACGACCGCAGCGCGGCGGTGGCGAAGCGGCTCGGCATGACGCTGGAGGGCGTGCGGCGCGAGGCGTGGCCGTACGCGGGCGTGCGGCACGACAAGCAGGTCTGGGCGGTCCTCGCGCCGGAGTGGCACGCTCTGGAGCGGTGACCGAAGGCCCCTGCCGGGAAAGGAACTTCATGCACGAGCGAGTACGGCGGGTCAGCACCGCCCTGCGGGAGCACGGCAGTGCCGCGGAGGTGGTCGAACTGCCCGCCCCGGCCCCCACCGCGGCGGACGCGGCCGCCCAACTCGGCTGCACCGTGGGAGCGGTCGCCAACAGCCTGGTCTTCTCCGTGGACAGCACGCCCCTGCTCGTCCTGACCAGCGGCGCCCACCGGGTCGACACCCGGCTGCTGGCCCGCCTGACCGGGGTCGGGCGCGGCAGGATCCGGCGCGCCGACCCCGCGTTCGTCCTCGAGGTGACCGGCCAGGAGGTCGGCGGTGTGGCACCCGTGGGCCATCCCCGGCCGGTGCGCACGCTGGTCGACGTCGCGTTGGAGGTGCATGGCCGGATCTGGGCGGGCGCGGGCATGTCGCACACCGTCTTCCCCACCACGTTCGCGGAGTTGGTGCGGATGACGGGCGGCGAGCCCGCCGTGGTGGCCGCGGACTAGGTCACCAGTACCGCCGCGCACACGGCCAGCGCCACCGCGCACCCCGTCGCCGCCCACGCCAGGCGCGGGGTGAGCGCGGGCGGTACCGGGCCCGCCGCCAGGGTGCGGATGCGCAGGTGGGCCAGGGCGAGAAGGGCCAGCCAGCACACACAGCACAGCAGGGCCAGTACCGCCCCGGTCAGCGGGCCGGCCGCCCGCACCGACGCCCGTATCGCCAGCACCGCGGTCACCGTGCCCGACAGGGTCGTACGCCGCCACGCCAGCCGGGTGCGCTGCGGCTGGAGCCCCGCGTCCCGGGCCGGAGCGGTCATCCCGCCCATCCGGCCAGCACCACCACGACCATCGCCACGGCCACCACCGCCACCAGCAGGCTCAGCACCGCCGGGAACCTTGACACCGGCAGGTCCTCGCCCCGCCGCATCGCCTGCTCGCAGCGCACCCAGTGGTGCACCGCCCGCAGCGCGCACAGCACCCCCGCGCCCAGCAGCGCCAGCGCCAGCCCCACCCGCCACGCCCAGCGCAGATGCGGCAGGAACTGGTCCACCGCGAAACCGCCGCCGATCAGCGCCAGCGCGGTCCGCAGCCAGGCCAGGAAGGTCCGCTCGTTGGCCAGCGAGAACCGGTAGTCCGGGGTGGTGCCCTGGTCCCGCACCCGCTCGGGTTCGAGCCAGAGCCGGACGTTGCGTACGAATTCGCTCACACGCCGGACCCTACCGGCGCGTCATCCGGCCGCCCGGAACGCCCTCAGCCGCTCGTGCGCGGCCAGCCCGTCCGGCACCCACTCCCACTCGCCGAGCCGCGCGGCGACCTCCTCGTCGGTGAGGAAGGCGTGCCACTGCACCTCCTCCACCTGCGGCCGCACCGGCAGGTCGCAGCGGACCTCGTACACCGCCGACCACCAGCCGAGCCCGGCCCCGGCCCCGTTCTCGCTGTCGTCTTCGTAGAGGAACTTGAAGAGGTACGTCGGCTCGGGCAGCCCGCTCACCCCCAGCTCCTCCTCCGCCTCGCGCAGCGCCGCCTCGTCGTAGGACTCGCCCGCCCCGACCACCCCGCCCACGAACAGGTCGTACAGCGCGGGGAAGACCAGCTTGGTGGCGGTGCGCCGGTGCACGAAGAGGCGGCCCTCGGCGTCGCGGACCTGGATGAAGACGCAGCGGTGGCGCAGCCCCCGGGCGTACGCCTCGCCGCGCGGGGCCTGGGTGACGACACGGTCGTGCTCGTCCACGATGTCGAGGATCTCGTCGGCGGGGTTCATCCCGCCATCCAAGCAGCTCAGTTCCGCTGGAGATCCCGTACCGGCCGCTCCTCGGCCGTGCCGCACGGCATCGCCGGGTGCATGCCCAGCAGCACGATGCCCCCGACGATCGCCGCGAGCCCGGCCGCCTCCCAGGCCAGCGCCCCGGTGTCGGTGTGCAGCCGGTCGCCCAGGAAGCCGACCCCGCACAGGATGCCCGCGAGCGGCTGGGCGGCGGTCAGCGCGGGCAGCGACATGCGCAGGGGCGCCGTCTCGAACGCGCTCTGCACCAGCAGCAGCCCGGTCACCCCGAGCGCCAGCACGGCGTACGGATGCCCGCCGGTGAACAGCTCGGTGAAGCCGCCCTCCCGGAAGCGGATGCCGCTCACCCGGGTCAGCGCGTCCTGCACGCCGTAGAGGAGCCCAGCGGCCGTCGCCAGCAGCACCGGGCTCCAGGTGGTCCGCGAGCGTTTCGCCCAGCCGGCCAGCGCCAGCGCCACCCCCACCATCACGCCGAGGATCAGCCAGTGCCGCACCGGGTCGGTGACGGCGGTGCCGCCGCGCGGCCGGCCCGCCAGGATGAACGTGCTCACCCCGCCCGCCAGCAGCACCAGACCCGCCCAGCCCTGCCGGCCCACCGGCTGGCCGGTCTGCCGGCGGGACAGGGCGAGCGCGAACAGCAGGTTGGTGGCGAGCAGTGGCTCCACCAGCGAGATCTCGCCGTTGCCGAGCGCCACCGCGCCCAGCGCCATGCCGGCCACCATCAGCGCGGTACCGCCCAGCCAGCGCGGCACCCGCATCAGGTCCAGCAGCAGCCGGAAGGACAGGAAGTCGCTGGGGGGCGCCTCACGCGCGACGTTCTGCTGAAGCACGAACCCGAACCCCAGGCACGCCGCTGCACTCACGGCGAGGAGGAGAACCAGAACGGACACGCTGCGTACCTCGATCATCGGCCGGGCCACGATTGCGTAGTGGCCGACTGTAGCGCCCCACAAGGGCGGGACTGTGGAGAGTGCCCGGAACCGGACACGTTTCGGGGGAACCGCCCGGTCATGTTCCGTCTCCCCGGCCCCCGGCGCCATGGCGTACGCCACACCCGACGACCCTGGACCGGACTGACCGGCGCCGACCAGGGCACCTGTGCCCCAAGTCCCTCTGCTGCCGCGGTGGTTGGACGGAGCAACACTTCGATTCCGCTTGACGCATACCTAGGCGGGGAGTTTGCTGTGAGTGATCGGCCGATGGCAGCCCGAAAAACAGGAAGTCCTGCGGTGCCCCTGACCCCGCCCCCGCCCGTCGCAGACCGGGCCCCCTCGGACCCGCCCGGCGGCACCGCCCCCGAGCACTCCGGCACCTTCGACGCCGCCCTAGGCGACGCCGAACTCCTCGCCGCGCGAGCCGCCCTGGCCCAGGGCCGTCGGCAGCCCGCCCGCTCCCTGCTGCTGCACACCGGCGACGACTGGGACCGTCGGGGCCACCGCGTCACCGTGCTCGCCGCCGACCCCGGCGCCCACAACCGGGCCGGCCAGTGGCTGCTCGCCGAACCCGGCTCCGCCGACGCGGCCACCCTGCTCGCCCTGGCCCTGGTCCACCGCGCGATGCGCGGCGAGGAGGACCCCGAGCACGCCCGCGCCTCCTGCCACACCGCCGCCGGCCTGGCGCCCGCCGACCCCACCCCCTGGCTCGGCCTGCTCCTGCTGGCCCGCGCCCTCGGCCCCGAGACGGAACTGACCGCCGCCTTCAAGGAACTGCGCGCCCGCCACCCCGAGCACCACCACGGCCACCACCTGCTCATCGCCGGCCTCGCCGAACGCCCGCCCGGCGGCCCCGAGTCCCACGAGGCGTACGACACGGCCGAGCGCGCCGCGGCCGAGGCCCCCGCCGACTGCCCGCTCGCCGTCCTCCCGGTCGTGGCGTACGCCGAACGCCACCGCGTCCTCGCCGCCGCCGGCCTCGCCCCGGCCGTCCCCGGCCCGGCCCCCTGCGCCCACTGGACCGGCCCCCGCGCCCGCCGGGTGCTGCGCGCCGCGTTCGACTGGTGGCTGGAGTGGGAGCACGACGAACACCCCAGACGCCACCTCGACCTCAACCACCTGGCCTTCGCCATGTCCGCCGCCGGCCGCCCCGCCGAGGCCGCGGCCCTCTTCCACCGCATCGGCCCGCACGCCACCCGCGCCCCCTGGTCCTACACCGGCCAGGACCCCTGGGCCGCCTTCCACCAGGCCCGCACCCATGCCCTGGCCACCGGCTGATCCCCGGCGACACTGGCCCCACCGCCCCCACCCGTGCTCGAATGACGACGTGACCCCCGACCCCGCCCGGGACGCCCCCGACCCCGACGCGCACGGCAAGCCCATCGGCCGCCGCCTCTTCCTCGGCACCCTCGGCCTGGGCGCCCTCGGCGTCGCCACCGCGCCCTGGCTGCAGCGCGGCGCGGAGAGCGCGCTCGGCGCCCTCTCCGGCCAGGACCCCACCGGCCTGAGCGACCTGCTCCCCAACGGCGGCGGCTTCCGCTACTACTCCGTCGCCGCCTCCGTCCCCCACAAGGGCCCCGGCGACTACAAGCTCACCGTGGACGGCCTCGTCGACCACCCCCGCGCCTACACCCTCGCCGACCTGCGCGCCCTGCCCCGCACCCGGCTGACCAGGGACGTCCAGTGCGTCACCGGCTGGCGCGTGCCCGAAACCCCCTTCGAGGGCGTCCGCCTGAGCACCCTGCTGGACGCGGCCGGTGTCCGCCCCACCGCCCGGGCCGTCCGCTTCACCTGCTTCGACGGCACCTACACCGAGAGCCTCACCCTCGACCAGGCCCGCCGCCCCGACGTCCTGGTGGCGCTGCGCATGCAGGGCAAGGACATCGGCCACGACCACGGCGGCCCCGTCCGCCTCTACGTCGCCCCGATGTACTTCTACAAGTCCGCCAAATGGCTCTCCGGGATCACCGTCAGCGACCACGTACAGCCCGGCTACTGGGAGAGACTCGGCTACGACGTCGACGCCTGGGTCGGCCGCTCGAACGGACGGACCGATGACCCTACGAGCTGACACCCCGGCCCCGCCCAGCGCCCGCGTCCACCGCTTCACCCCCGCCGAACGCTGGGTCCACCGCACGAGCGCCGCCCTCATGGCCGTCTGCGTGGCCACGGCCGCCTGCCTCTACGTGCCCCAGCTCGCCGTCCTGGTCGGCCGCCGCGAACTCGTCGTACGCGTTCACGAATGGGCCGGGCTCGCGCTGCCGGTGCCGGTGCTGCTGGGTCTGGTCTCGCGTGCGTTCCGCGCCGACCTGGGCGCGCTCAACCGGTTCGGCCCGCACGACCGGCGCTGGCTGCGCGCCGCCCTGCACCGGGACCGGCGGTACGCGGAGCGCCCCGCGGGCAAGTTCAACGCGGGGCAGAAGGTCTACACGGCCTGGATCGCCGGAGCCGTCCTGGTGATGCTCGGCACCGGCCTGATGATGTGGTTCACCCACCTCACCCCGCTGCTGTGGCGCACCTCGGCCACCTTCGTCCACGACTGGCTGGCCCTCACCGTCGGCGTGGTCCTCGCGGGACACATCGGCAAGGCTCTCGGCGACCCCGAGGCACGGCGGGGGCTGCGCACCGGCACCGTGAGCCGGGAGTGGGCGGAGCGGGAACACCCGCTCTGGCGCCCCTGAGTGGAAGGCGTCCCTTGAGCGGCAAGCTCAGAGCACGCTCGTCATGCCGCCGTCGACGTAGAGCACCTGACCGGTGACGAAGTCGGCGGCGGGGGAGACCAGGAACAGCAGCCCGCCGACCAGGTCCTCGGTACGCCCCCAGCGTCCGGCCGGGGTCCGCCCCCGCACCCACGCGCTGAACTCGGCGTCCTCGACCAGCGGCCGGGTCAGCTCGGTCTCGATGTAACCGGGCCCCAGCCCGTTGACCTGCACGCCCCGCGGACCCCAGTCCGCGCACATGCCCTTGGTGAGCATCTTCAGGGCGCCCTTGGCCGCCGCGTACGGCGCGATACCGGGGCGGACCACCTCGCTCTGCAGCGAGCACACGTTCACGATCTTGCCGCGGCCGCGCTCGGTCATCCGCCGGGCGGCCTCGCGGCCGGTGAGGAACGCGCTGGTGAGATTGGTGTCGAGGATGCGGTGCCAGTCGGAGTCGGTGAACTCCAGCAGCGGCGCCCGCAGTTGCATCCCGGCGTTGTTGACCAGGATGTCCAGCGGGCCCACCCGCTCCTCGACCTCGGCGATCCCGGCGGCCACCGAGGGGCCGTCGGTCACGTCGAACACCGCCGTGTGCACCAGGTCGCCGGGGAGTTCCGCCGCGGCTCGCGCGAGGCGGTCACCGTCGCGTCCGTTGAGGACCACGGTGCAGCCCGCCTCGGCGAGACCACGGGCCAGGGCGAGTCCGATGCCCCGGCTGGAACCGGTGACCAGGGCCGTACGGCCGCTGATGTCGAAGAGAGGGTGAGCCGTCATCGCCGTAGGACCCCTAGATCACCAGTGACAACAGGAGGACCAGGCCGCCGCCGACCACCGAGATGATGGTCTCCATCACCGACCAGGTCTTCACCGTCTGGCCGACGCTCAGGCCGAAGTACTCCTTCACCAGCCAGAAGCCGGCGTCGTTGACATGGCTGAAGAAGAGCGAGCCGGCACCGATGGCCAGCACCAGCAGGGCCGTGTGCGTGGTCGACATGTCGGCCGCGAGCGGCGCGACCAGACCGGCCGCCGAGACCGTCGCCACCGTCGCCGAACCGGTCGCCAGCCGGATCGCCACCGCGATCAGCCAGGCCAGCAGCAGCGCCGGGATCGACCAGTCCTTGGAGATGTCCAGGATCATCTGGCCCACACCGCAGTCGATCAGCGTCTGCTTGAAGCCACCACCCGCGCCGACGATCAGCAGGATGCCCGCGATCGGCATCAGGCCCTTCTCGACGGTCTGCTGGAGACGGCCCTTGGTGAAGCCCGCGGGGCGGCCCAGCGTGAAGAAGCCGACGATCACCGCGGCGAGCAGCGCGATCAGCGGGGAGCCGACCACGTCGAAGACCCGCTGGGTCATGTTGGCCGGGTCGTCGATGACGATGTCCACCAGGGCCTTCGCCAGCATCAGCACCACCGGCAGCAGCACGGTGGCGAGCGTGGCACCGAAGCCCGGACGGCGCTCCAGGCTCTCCGAGGCGCGCTCCGGGATCATCCGCTCCGGCGCCTGGACGTCCACCCAGCGGGCGGCGACCTTGGAGAACAGCGGACCGGCGATGATCACCGTGGGAATGGCGACCACGATGCCGAGCGCCAGCGTCACACCCAGGTTGGCCTTGACCGCGTCGATGGCGACCAGCGGGCCGGGGTGCGGCGGGATCAGACCGTGCATCACGGACAGACCGGCCAGCGCGGGGATGCCGATGCGCATCAGCGAGTAGTTGCCGCGCCGGGCGACCATCAGGACGACCGGGATCAGCAGCACGATGCCGACCTCGAAGAACAGCGGCAGACCGATCACGGACGCGATGAGCACCATGGCCCACGGCATCGCACGGCCGCCCGCCTTGGCGAGGATCGTGTCGACGATCTGGTCAGCACCGCCGGAGTCGGCGAGCAGCTTGCCGAGGATCGCGCCGAGCGCGATCAGCACACCGACACCGGCGACCGTGCTGCCCAGGCCGGTCGTGAAGCTCACGATCGCCTTGTCGAGCGGCGCACCGGCGACCGCCCCGAGCACCAGCGAACCGATGGTCAGGGCCAGGAAGGCGTGGAGCTTGAACTTGGTGATGAGAAAAACGATGACGGCGATGCCCGCCAGGACGGCTATGCCCAACTGGGCGTGGCCGGCCGAGGTGATCGGCTGGACGGTGTCCGCTGCCAGCATCTCGACGCTGAGTCTGGTCACGGGTTTCCCTTGCGGTTACGGGGATTCGGGGGACATGAGGGGGGTGGGGAAAGAGGGGTACTGCGGTACTGCGAAGGGGACTACGCGGAGGCGGCGGCGAACGCGGCCAGAGCCTGGGCCGCCCGCTCGGTGATCTCCTCGGGGGACCCGCTGACGTCGACGGCGACACCCGCCTCGTCCGCCTGGAGCGGCTGGAGCGTGGCGAACTGCGAGTCCAGCAGCGCGGTCGGCATGAAGTGGCCCTGGCGCTGGGACATCCGGCTCTCGATCAGCTCGCGGCTGCCGGTCAGGTGCACGAACACCACACCGGGAGCCTCGGCCCGCAGCCGGTCGCGGTACGACCGCTTCAGCGCCGAGCTGCTCACCACCCCGCCGAGCCCCGCCCGGCCGTGCGCCCAGCGCCCGATGGCATCGAGCCACGGCCACCGGTCGGCGTCTTCCAGGGGGGTACCCGCCGTCATCTTGTCGATGTTGGCCTGCGGGTGGAAGTCGTCGCCCTCGGCGTACGGGACGCCCAGCCGGGCGGCGAGCAAAGGACCGATCGTGGTCTTGCCCGTCCCGGCGACGCCCATCACGACGACGACCTGGGGGGTGCGCATGACTGCCTCGCTGTCTTCTTCGACATCGACGCCGTACTCCGGCGTCGATGTACTGAAACCTATTAGGTACGACAAATTCAAGTGGGTGTGACATATAAGTCTGACTTTTTATGGCTGTGATCCAGGCCGTACGCTGAGTGCATGAGCACACCGGGCCGGGGGCTGCACGGCCGCGTACTGGACACCCTCGGCCCCGCGATCACGGCGGGCGAGTACCCGCCGGGCAGCGTGCTGCGTACCGACGAACTCGCACAGCAGTTCGACGTCTCCCGCTCCGTCATGCGCGAGGCGGTACGCGTGCTGGAGTCCATGCACCTGGTCGCCTCCCGCCGCCGCGTCGGCGTCACGGTCCGCCCCAAGCACGAGTGGAACGTCTACGATCCGCAGGTCATCCGCTGGCGCCTGGCGGGCGCCGACCGCCCGCACCAACTGCGCTCGCTGACCGTGCTGCGCTCCGCGATCGAGCCCATCGCGGCCGGGCTGACCGCCCGCAACGCCACCGCCGAACAGTGCGCCGAACTCACCGAGTGCGCCCTCGGCATGGTCGCCAACTCACGCGGCCACAAGCTGGACCAGTACCTGATCCACGACATCGCCTTCCACCGGATCATCCTCACGGCGTCCGGCAACGAGATGTTCGCCCGCCTCGGGGACGTCGTCGCCGAGGTCCTCGCGGGCCGCACCCATCACGACGTGATGTTCGCCGACCCAGACCCGCCGGCCGTCACCCTGCACGTCCGGGTCGCCGAGGCCGTCCGTGCCGGCGACAGCGTCCGCGCCGAGGAACTGACCAGGGAGATCACCGTGGGCGCGCTCCAGGAGCTGGACATCCTGGTGCCGTGACGGCGGGCCTCAGTCGAGGAACTCTCAGTCGAGGAACTCCCCGTCGACGTACACCCACGCCCCGTCCACCCGCTCGAACCGGCTCCGCTCGTGCAGCGAACCACCCCGGTACGAGGCCCGGAACGTCACGGTCCCGGTCGAGTGGAAGGCGGACCCGTCCCCGGTGTCCAGGATCTCCAGCCCCGTCCACCGCATCCCCGGATCGAGCTCCAACCGGGCGGGCCGGGTCCGCGGATGCCAGGTCCGCACCAGATACTCCACATCCCCCACCACGAACGCGCTGTACCGCGACCGCATGAGGGCCTCCGCGCTCGGCGCGGCAACGGCCCCCGAATGGAACCGACCGCAACAGTCGGCGTAGGCACCCGGCAGCCCGCACGGGCAGGAGGCGGGAGCGGCGGTACGGGAAGGCGTACGGGAGGTGCGTCGGGCCATGCGGGCCATTGTGCCGGACCGCGCCCCCACCCCGGAAAGCAGAAGGACCCCTGATCGACAGGGGTCCTTCAGTGGTGTCCGAGGGGGGACTTGAACCCCCACGCCCGATAAAGGGCACTAGCACCTCAAGCTAGCGCGTCTGCCATTCCGCCACCCGGACAAGGTGTCTGTCGTGCGGGGTGTTCCCCGCGGCGACGAAGGAAACATTACCAGGCTTTCGAGGGTGTCCGATCACCCCCCGTCCCAGGCCCCCGCTGTGTGAACGCCCCGTGGCGGGGTGGACGCGAAGGGGCCGGGCAGGTGGAGGATGGGGGTGACCCACCAGCAGTGACAGCGGGAGGAAGCAGCGTGAGCGAGACGGACACGGCCAAGGGCGTCACCGGTGAGGACGAGGTCGTGGACCTCTGCCGCGAGCTGATCCGGTTCGACACCAGCAACTACGGCGACCACTCCGGCCCCGGCGAGCGCGCCGCCGCCGAGTACGTCGCCGGGAAGCTCGCCGAGGTCGGCCTTGAGCCGAAGATCTTCGAGTCGCATCCCGGGCGCGCGTCCACCGTCGCCCGCATCGAGGGCGAGGACCCGTCCCGGCCGGCGCTGCTGATCCACGGCCACCTGGACGTCGTACCGGCCAACGCGGACGACTGGACCCACGACCCCTTCTCCGGCGAGGTCGCCGACGGGTGCGTGTGGGGGCGCGGGGCCGTCGACATGAAGGACATGGACGCGATGACCCTCGCGGTCGTCCGCGACCGGCTGCGCAGCGGGCGCAAGCCCCCGCGTGACATCGTCGTCGCCTTCCTCGCCGACGAGGAGGCGGGCGGCACCTACGGCGCCCGGTACCTCGTCGACAACCACCCCGAGCTGTTCGAGGGCGTCACCGAGGCCATCAGCGAGGTCGGCGGTTTCTCCTTCACGGTGAACGAGCAGCGGCGGCTCTATCTGATCCAGACGGCCGAGAAGGGCATGCACTGGATGAAGCTGACCGTGGCCGGCACCGCCGGGCACGGCTCGATGATCCACCGCGACAACGCCATCACCGAGCTGTCCGAGGCGGTCGCCCGTGTCGGCCGCCACAAGTTCCCGGTACGGGTCACCAAGACCACCCGCGCCTTCCTGGACGAACTCGGCGACGCGCTGGGCACCGAACTCGACCCCGAGGACATGGAGTCGACCCTCGCCCGGCTCGGCGGCATCGCCAAGCTCATCGGCGCCACCCTCAGCAACACCGCCAACCCGACCCAGTTGAACGCCGGTTACAAGGTCAACGTCATCCCCGGCGAGGCCACCGCGCACATCGACGGCCGCTTCCTGCCGGGCCACGAGGAGGAGTTCCTCACCGACCTCGACCGGCTGCTGGGCCCGAACGTGCGCCGCTCGGACGTCCATGCGGACAAGGCCGTCGAAACCAGCTTCGACGGTGCCCTCGTGGAGGCCATGCAGTCCGCACTGCTGGCCGAGGACCCGATCGCGCGTGCGGTGCCGTACATGCTCTCCGGCGGTACGGACGCCAAGTCGTTCGACGACCTCGGCATCCGCGGCTTCGGCTTCGCGCCGCTCAAGCTGCCGCCGGAGCTGGACTTCGCCGGGATGTTCCACGGCGTGGACGAGCGGGTTCCGGTGGACGGGCTCCAGTTCGGCGTGCGGGTGCTCGACCGGTTCATCGACGCCTCCTGACGCGCCGGGTCACGGGTAATCAGGCAGGCGTGCGAGATCAACTGAGAAGAGTGAATGCGACGATAAGCTCGTAGCCCGATTACTTCCTCCTCGTTACTCGTGATGTGACCCCGCACCTTGGGGCCGCGTTTCCAACTAGGAGGAATAATGATCAAGAAGGTCGTCGCTGCTGCGGTCGCCACCGGTGGACTGGTTCTCGCGGGTGCGGGCATGGCCGCCGCCGACGCCGGTGCCAGCGGTGCCGCCGTGGGTTCGCCGGGCGTCCTGTCCGGCAACGTCGTCCAGGTGCCGGTGCACGTTCCGGTGAACCTCTGCGGCAACACGGTCGACGTGATCGGGCTCCTGAACCCCGCCTTCGGCAACGCCTGCGTCAACGACTGACGTCAGCCGTTCACAAGGCGTCTTCAGCGAACCGTCGGCCCCGGAAGCGCGTGTCATGCGCTCCGGGGCCGACCGGTTCCGCACCCAGTCGAAGCAGGGACATCCCAGGGGGGATCAGAACATGCGACAGGGAACCCGTAAGGGCCTGATGACGATGGCGGCCGCGACCGGGGTGATCGCCGCCGCCAGTGGATACGCACACGCCGACGCGGGCGCGGCCGGCTCCGCCGCCCGCTCACCCGGCGTACTGTCCGGCAACACCGTGCAGGTCCCGGTCCACGTACCGGTGAACGCCTGCGGCAACACCGTCGACGTGGTGGGACTGCTCAACCCGGCCGTGGGCAACGCCTGCGGCAACGGGGCGCGCGGCGCTTCCGGGGGCGCGCACGCGGGTGCCCACACCACCGACTCACCGGGGGTCGGCTCCGGGAACACCGTGCAGGTGCCGGTGGACGTGCCGGTCAACCTCTGCGGGAACAGCGTCGATGTGATCGGCGTGGGGAATCCGGCGGGGGGCAATCAGTGCGGGAACGGCGGGCACGGGCGGGGGCATGAGACGCCGCCGGGGAATCCGGGCCATCCTGGGAACCCCGGTACGCCTGGGCACCCCGGTCACCACGGGGACTGCCCGCCCGGACACCACGGGCACCACCCCGGCCACCCCGGTCAGCCTGGGAACCCCGGCAACCCCGGCACTCCTGGGAATCCCGGTACTCCGGGCAACCCTGGTCAGCCGAGCAACCCCGGTCAGCCGAGCAACCCCGGCACCCCGAGCACTCCCAGCACCCCCGCGACCCCCTCCACCGGCGGTGGCCACACCCCGCAAGGGGGCTCCCAGGTCGGCTACAGCCACGCCGCAGGCGGCCGGCTGGCGCACACCGGTGACGACCTGCCCCTCGGCCTCGCGCTGTCGGCCGGCGCGGGCGCGGTCCTCGCGGGCGCGGTCCTGTACCGCAAGGCGCGGAACGCGGCCTGATCCGACGGGCCACCCGGAAGACGGAGCGGGCCCCTGCCGCGAAAACGGCGGGGCCCGCTCCGGTCATGTGCTCCCACTCACCACGTGGCCCGCACCTGGCGGATGATCCGCCGGCGCAACCGCACCCTGCGGCTGCCGTCGCGCATGAGGCTCAGTCGGTCCAACTCCCAGTGTCCGTACTCGGCATGGTCCGTGAGGAGACGCGTCGCCTCCTTGCGGGACACCCCGCGGGGGACGTACACGTCGACAAATTCGTATTCCGGCATCGCATCTATTGTGCGGGCTGGTGCCCGGTACGGATAGCGTCTGCACTATGTCTGATGCTGCGCAGCCCACCGCTGCCGAGGTACGCGCCGCCGCCGAGGCGGTCAAGACCGCGCTCGACCGCCACCTGGCGGCCGTCGAACGCAGGACGGGTGACGACGACCCGGCCGTCCACGAGGCGTTCAATCAGCTTGCGGCGGCCGGCGAGGTGTACGACGAACTGCTCTACGACCGCTACGACGAGGTCACCCCCTTCGAGATCCCCGGTTCCGACGACTCGCTGCCGCCGTACACGGGCCCCGAGGAGCCCCACGCCGTCAGCGTCCTGATCCGCCGCGACTACACGGTGGCCGAGCCCCAGCGGCTGCTGGCACAGGCCCAGCGCGTGGAGGCCGCCGAGTTCGAGGACGCCCTCACGGAGGACGACACCGCGAACACGGTCCCCGGCGCGCTGGGCATCCTGTTCGGCGAGTTCGAGCCGGACGAGATCGCGTCCCGGCACCGTGAGTTCGGTCTCGCGGAGGGCGACTCCACCCTCTGGGTGACCGCGGCGGAGGAGGCGGCCGAGCCCGGCGAATGGCTGGAGGCCCCGTTCGAGGAGGCCGACCCGCAGCACGTGATCTGCCGCTTCGACGTCAGCGCGGTCTTCGACCGGGACGACAGCGACGACGACGCCGACGCGCCGGGCACGATCCTGGCCGAGCTGTCGGACGACGATCTGGAGCCGCTCGACCGCGACCGGTGAACGAGTGGCGGTGCCCGTACCGGATCACTCCGGTACGGGCACCGCTGTGTCGTGCGGGCTCAGCCCACCGCAGGGAGCTGTACCCGCAGCAGCGTCCGCAGCCGGGTCGTACGCGGCTTGGCCACGCTCTCCGCGACCGCCCTCGGCAGCGCCTGCTCCACGCCGTGCACCACGGACAGGTGCCGTTCCGCCCGGCCGAACGCGGTGTACACCCACGGCCTGGTCAGCACGTCCGCCGCGTCACCGGGCAGCACCACCACGGCGGCGGGCCAGCGGCCGCCGACCGCCTGGTGCGCGGTCAGGGCCCAGCCGTGCTTGACCCGGCTCTCCACCAGTTCCCTGGGTACGACCACGGGCGCGCCCGCACACTCCAGGTGCAGCCCCTCCGCGTCCGCCCGGACCACGCGGCCCGGTACGGCGCGGCCCGGCGCGGGGGAGTGCACGATCCGGTCGCCGGGGTCGAAGCCGCCGAAGCGGCCGGGGCCCGGGTTCAGCCGCTCCTTCAGGACCGTGTTGAGCGCGCGGGTGCCGGCGGCGCCGCCGTGTCCCGGCGTGATCACCACCGTCTCCTCGGGCGGCACCCCGAACGCGCGCGGCACCGAGTCCGCGACCAACTGCACCGTGCGGTGCACCGCTTCGCCCGCGTCCCGGACCGGGACGATCACGATCTCCTTGCCGGGCGCCTCGACCTGGATCAGCTCGCCCACGCCGATGCCCGAGACCAGTTCGCCGAGCGGGCCGGGGTCGGGGACGCGGGAGGCGACCTGCGGGCAGGCGGGGACGGCGAGGAGGTCCGCGAAGACCCGGCCCGGACCGGCCGACCACAGCACCGCCGGGTCGCCGCTGAGCACGAGCCGTGCGCCGTCGGGCAGCGACTCGGCCAGCATCGCGGCGGCCTCCACGTCCAACTGGGGCGCGTCCAGCACGATCAGCAGGTCCAGGTCCAGCGCGCCCTCCGCGTCCCGGCCGGGGCCCGAGGCGCCGGACAACAGGCCCGCGACCGTGCCCACGGCGCCGCCGGGCTCCTCGCCCAGGTGCGCGGCGAAGCGCCGGGCGCCGTCGGGGGTGTGGCAGACCGCGAACGCGCGCAGACCCGCCGCGCGGGCGGCGCCGAGCAGCGCGGCGGGTTCGGCGCGGGCCGCCTCGCCGCCGGTGTGCAGCACCAGGCCGTGCCCGGCGACCTGGCGGGCCAGGTCGGCCGCGCCCCTGGACAGCGCGGCCACGGCCGCCTCCCAGGGCTCCTCGGTCTCCTTGGGCACCGAGGTGACCAGCCGGGCCAGCGCGTCCGCGAGGCTCTCCTCGGCGAGGGCGTACCGCTCCAGACCGGCGAGGACGCGGACCGGGACCTCCTCCTCGTCCCCGTCGGCCGTGGGCTGGGCTCCGGGTTCCTCCAGGGCGTCCTGGAAGACCAGGGCGTCGCCCTCCGCGAGCGCGCTCTGTACGGCCTCGTCCGGGTCCGGCACCGCCCGCTTGCCCAGGGCCTCGGTGAGCGCCGGGAGATCCAGCGCGGTGTGCCCGGCAACGGCGGCCTGCTCCAGCAGCCACACCGTCAGCGCGCGCCCACGCCGCTCGTCGTCCGGACGGCACTCGGCGCCCAGCAGGGCCCGCGCGAAACCGTCCGCCTGCTCCGGCCGCACCCCCGCGACCCGCAACAACTGCCAGGGATCGGCACGCAACGTGTCCTCGGCACCGTCGCCCAACACGGCCGCCACCTGCGGCGCCAACGCCTCCGGCGCCCCGCCCTCGCCGAGCACGGCACGTACGGCCCCCACGGTCTCCGCGTCCGGCGCGGCCACCGCCGGCACGGGCTCCGGCCGCCGCACCGGCTCGGGCGCGGGTCGCCGAGGCGCGGGAGCGGGCTCCACGACGGCCGGTGCGACCGCCTTCTCCCCGCTCTCCACGGCTCGCACGGCGGCCAACAGATCAGCCGCCTTACCGCTCAACTTCCCCCCACTGTCCAGAGGTCCCTGCCGCTCCGCCTTACGCCGGGCAATCCGCTCCCGCTCCACCCGCTGAGCAGCCAGCTCGGCTTCAGCCTCAGAGGGCGCAGTCGCGCCTTCAGCAGGGCTCGGCGCCCCGGCACCGGCCTCGACCGCCTGGACACCGCTCTCCGCGTCACCCGCGTCCGCTTCGGCTGCGGAGACCGCGTCCGCGCCCTCCGCAGCCCCGGTCTCGACGTCCGTCGCTCCGCCGGAGGTGCCCTCGGCCGGGGTGGGGGCCGTGGAGTTGGCCCCCTCCGGGTCGCCGGTAGGCGTGTGCTCCGTGGTCACAGGGTGCTCCAGTCGTGATCGGGGTAGCGGTGCACCGGGGCCGACACGTCGTCCAGCGCCCGGCAGATCTCGTCAGGAAGACTAAGCGCCTCCACCGACAACGCCGCCGCGAGCTGCCGTGCGGTGCGCGCGCCGACGATCGGGGCGGTGACGCCGGGCCGGTCGCGGACCCAGGCGAGGGCGACCTGGAGCGGGGTGACGGCGAGCCCGTCGGCGGCCGTGGTGACCGCGTCCACGATCCGTCTCGCGGTGTCGTCGAGATACGGCTCGACGAAGGGCGCCATGTGCTCGGAGGCACCGCGAGAGTCGGACGGCACACCGCCCCGGTACTTCCCCGTCAGGACACCCCGGCCCAGCGGGGAGGAGGGCAGCAGGCCGACCCCGAGGTCCAGCGCGGCCGGCAGCACCTCGCGCTCGGCGCCCCGCTGGAGCAGGGAGTACTCGAGCTGGGTCCCGGCCAGCCGGGTACGGACGCCCGGCGCGGCGAGCTGCCACGTGGCGGCCTTGGCGAGCTGCCAGCCGCAGAAGTTGGACACCCCCGCGTACCGCGCGCGCCCGCTGCTCACCGCCAGGTCGAGCGCCTGGAGCGTCTCCTCCAGCGGTGTGGCGGGGTCGTGGCAGTGGATGTGCCACAGGTCGACATGATCGGTGCCCAGCCGCTCCAGCGAGGCGTCGAGGGCGGCGAGCAGATGCCCGCGGGAGCCGTCGGCCGGGCGCTCGGGATCGGGCACGCTGCCCGCCTTGGTGGAGATCACCAGGTCCTCGCGGGGCACCAGGGAGTCCGTCAACTGCCCGAGCAGATACTCGGCCGCCCCGTCGCCGTACACGTCCGCGGTGTCGACGAGGGTGCCGCCCGCTTCCCAGAACGCCTTCAGCATGTCCGCGGCGTCACGCTCCTCGGTGTCCCGGCCCCAGGTGAGGGTGCCGAGTCCGATCCGGGACACGCGCAGGCCGGTACGGCCGAGATGCCTCTGCTCCATGAGCGCGAGATTACTGGCCAGAGCTGCTGCCGTGGGTTGCCTGTGGACAACGGGACCCGACCACGGCACCGGCCCACGACACCCCCGGAACATCCCCGGCGGGGTGGGCCGCGCGGGAAAGGATCGCTAAGGTCGGCCGCAGATACGTTACTTGCGAGTAAGGGGATCGGCATGCAGCTCGGGATCAACCTCGGCTACTGGGGCGCCGGGATGGACGGGGACAACCTCGCCGTGGCGCAGGAGGCCGACCGGCTCGGCTACAGCGTCTGCTGGGCCGCCGAGGCCTACGGCTCCGACGCCGCCACGGTGCTCACCTGGGTCGCCGCGCAGACGGAGCGGATCGACGTGGGCTCCGCGATCTTCCAGATCCCGGCCCGCCAGCCCGCCATGACGGCGATGACCGCGGCGACCCTGGACTCCCTGTCCGGCGGCCGCTTCCGCCTCGGCCTCGGCGTCTCCGGACCGCAGGTCTCCGAGGGCTGGTACGGCGTCAAGTTCGACAAGCCGCTCGCCCGCACCCGCGAGTACGTGGACATCGTCCGCAAGGCGATGACCCGCGACCGCCTGTCGTACGAGGGCGAGCACTGGACGCTGCCGCTGCCCGGCGGCCCCGGCAAGCCGCTCAAGCTGACCGTGCACCCGCAGCGTGAGCACATCCCGCTCTACATCGCCGCCATCGGCCCCAAGAACCTGGAGCAGACCGGCGAGATCGCCGACGGCGCCCTGCTGATCTTCCCCTCCGCCGAGCACCTGGAGGACACCGCCGTCTCCTACCTGCGCGCGGGCCGGGAGAAGGCGGGCAAGACCCTCGACGGCTTCGACATCTGCCCCACCGTGCCGCTCGCGCTCGGCGAGGACGCCGACGTGGCCAGGCTCGCCGACACCTTCCGCCCCTACACCGCGCTCTACGTGGGCGGCATGGGCAGCCGCAAGCAGAACTTCTACAACCGGCTCGCCCAGCGCATGGGGTACGAGAAGGAGGCCGCCGAGATCCAGGACAAGTACCTGGCCGGTGACAAGGACGGCGCCGCGGCCGCCATCCCGCACGACCTCATCGACAAGACCACCCTGCTCGGCTCGGTGGACCGCATCGCCGACCGGATGGCGGCCTACGCGGCGGCCGGTGTCACCACCCTCACGCTCGCCCCGGCCGGCTTCACCCTGGAGGAGCGGCTCGCGGCCCTGCGCGGCGGCGCCGAGGCCCTGGAGCGCGCCGGCCTCGCCTGACGGGGGCCGGGGGGAGAGGTTCGCGGCCGTGGTGGGGGCTCGGGGGGTCTTCCCCGCCACGGCCGTCACCGGGAACAACGCGCCGGACCGGACGGGGTTACGCCCCGGCCGGTCCCTCCTTCGGCCCAGCGCGGATGTCCTCCTGTTGCGCGCCCCCTTGACCCGCATTTGACTACTTCTCTGCGGATCGTGCAGAGAGGGGCCCGCGATGCTTTCGGCCAAGAGCCTGTTCCAGGAGATCCTCGACGACGACGCGTCCTTCCGGCTCTTCTGCTCCATCGCCGCCGGCGGTGAGTCCCAGGGCGGCTGGGAGAACGGCAGGATCGCCGCCCTGGTCCCCGAGAGCGCGCGCGGGCTGGCGCCCCGGATCGCCCGGCACGGCGCCGACGAGGACAAGCACGGCCGCATCTTCGAGGCGCTGCTGCGCAAGCGCGGCCTGAAGCCCGTAGAGGTCCCGCCCGACACCGACTACACGATGCTCCTCGAACGGCGCGGCATCGGCCTCGCCCACGACAAGCTCAAGGCCGACCGGCCCCTGACCGAGCAGGACGTCGTCACCTACCTCGCGCACAGCCGGGTCACCGAGCAGCGGGCCTCCGAGCAGATGCGGATGCTGCTCAGGCACTTCGGCGACCACCCGGACATCGGCCGCGCGGTGCGCATGATCTCCCACGACGAGGACAACCACCTCGCCTACTGCCACGAGGAGCTCCTGCGCCTCGCCCGTCAGGGACACGGCCGCACCATCCAGCGCGTCCTGCGGGAGAGCGCGCTGGCGGAGATCCGGATCTACCGCGACGTCAGCCTCGCCGTCATGGCCCACATGGGACGCGTCCTCCGCTGGTCCGCCGCTAGGAACGCGTTCCTCGCGGCCGGCATCCACGCCCTGTACATGTGGGAGCGGGCCGTCGGCTGGCGCCGCATGGTCACCCTGGAGATGCCCGAGCGGCGCGACGCCCTCGGCGGGCCCGCCCCCAGGGCCACTGAACTCGTGTGAGCTACAGCCAGCCGCGCCGCTTGAAGTTCCGGTACAGCAGCAGCTCCAGCACCGCCATCACCGCCACCACTGTGGGGTAGCCCCACACCCAGCGCAGCTCCGGCATGTGCTCGAAGTTCATTCCGTAGACGCCCGCTATCAGCGTCGGGATCGCCGCCATCGCCGCCCAGGACGAGATCTTGCGCATGTCGTCGTTCTGCCGCACACCCATCTGCGCCAGATGCGCCGAGAGGATGTCGGACACCAGCCGGTCCAGGCCCTCCACCGACTCGTTGACGCGGGTCAGGTGATCGTTGACGTCCCGGAAGAAGGGCCGCGCCGACGCGTCCACGAACGGCACCGGGGTCGCGGACTGCCCCATCCCCGCGAGCCGGGTCATCGGCACCGTCAGCGGCACCGTCGCCCGGCGGAACTCCAGCACCTGCCGCTTGAACAGGTAGATCTTGGACGCGGTGCCCCGGGACCCGGCGTCGGAGGGGGAGAACACTTCCGCCTCCAGCTCGTCCAGGTCCGTGCCCAGCTCGGTCGCGACCTCCAGGTACTGGTCCACCGTGGCGTCCGCGACCGCGTACAGCACCGAGGTGGGCCCGTGCCGCAGCTTGTCCGGGTCACCCTCCAGCCGCCGCCGTACCTCCGGCAGCGGCGAGGGCTCGCCGTGCCGCACCGTCACCACGAAGGAGTCGCCGAGGAAGAGCATGACCTCGCCCGTGGTCACCGTGTCGCGCGCCGATTCGTAGGACACCGGCTTCAGCACCACGAACAGCGAGTCGTCGTAGACCTCCAGCTTCGGGCGCTGGTGGGCCTTCAGGGCGTCCTCGACCGCCAGCGGATGCAGCCCGAACACCTTGCGGACCTCATCGAACTCCTCCGCCGTCGGATCGTGCAGCGCGATCCACACGAACGCGTCGTCGGCCGCGCGCGCCTCCCGCAGGGCTTTCGCCGGGTCGTCGGACGAATCGGTCCGATGCCCGTCACGGTAGATGGCACAGTCGAAGATCACGGAGTGCATTCTCCCGCCGTCCTGCCCCGAACGCACTCGGGGCCCCATGATTGTGCGCCCCGGATCACCACCCGGCGGCGCCGGTCTACGCTGGGCCGCATGCCCACCCTGATCCTCGTTAGGCACGGCCGTTCCACCGCCAACACCGCGGGGCTGCTCGCCGGCTGGACCCCCGGCGTCGCCCTCGACGAACGCGGCGCCGAGCAGGCCGCCGCCCTGCCGGGCCGCCTCGACGGCCTGCCCCTCGCCGAGATCGTCGTCAGCCCCCTCCAGCGCTGCCAGGAGACCATGCGGCCGCTGCTGGACGCCCGGCCCGACCTCACCCCCCGCACCGACGACCGGATCGGGGAGTGCCACTACGGTGACTGGTCGGGCCGCAAACTCGCCGAGCTGAAGGACGAACCCCTCATGGAGGTCGTCCAGACGCACCCGTCCGCCGCCGCCTTCCCCGGCGGCGAGTCCATGCGTGAGATGCAGACCCGCGCCGTCGCGGCCGTACGCGACTGGAACGCGCGCGTGGAGAGCGAGCACGGCCCCGATGCCGTGTACCTGATGTGCTCCCACGGCGACATCATCAAGTCGATCGTCGCCGACGCCCTCGGACTCCACCTCGACCTGTTCCAGCGCGTCTCGGTGGAGCCCTGCTCCGTCACCGCGATCCGCTACACGCGGCTGCGGCCCTATCTCGTCAAGCTCGGCGAGACCGGCGACCTCGCCTCGCTGGCCCCCCGCGAGACGCCCCCGGACGACGACGCACCGGTCGGGGGCGGTGCGGGCGCACCGTGATCGCCGCCCGCAGTAGGGTGAGGCGGTCGGCCGCACGGTGTGCCCGCACGCCCGTACCGACCGCTTGAACCGCTCGAACGATCCCGAACCCAATGGAGACAGGACGTGTCCCGTCAGGTGTTCCTCTACGACCCGCCGGACCGCTTCGTGGCCGGCACGGTCGGGCTGCCCGGACGCCGTACGTTCTTCCTCCAGGCCACCGCGGGCCCGCGGGTGACCAGCGTGGCCCTGGAGAAGGCCCAGGTCGCCGCACTCGCCGAACGGATGGACGAACTCCTCGACGAGGTCGTGCGGCGCAGCGGCGGCAACGCCGCGGTGCCCGCCGTCGCCCCCGCCGAGATCGCCGACTCCGGCCCGCTGGACACCCCCGTCGAGGAGGAGTTCCGCGTCGGCACCATGGCCCTGGCCTGGGACGGCGAGGAACAGCGGATGGTCGTCGAGGCCCAGGCCCTGGTGGAACTGGACGCCGAGACCGCCGAGGACCTCGCCGAGGCCGAGGAACGCCTCCTCCAGGACGAGGAGAACGGGCCCCCGATGCTGCGGGTCCGGCTGACCGGCGCGCAGGCCAGGGCCTTCGCCAAGCGCGCCCTGGACGTCGTCAACGCCGGGCGGCCGCCGTGCCCGCTGTGCAGCCTCCCGCTCGACCCGGAAGGACACGTATGTCCGCGCCAGAACGGATACCGCCGGGGAGCGTGAGCGCCGCGGACACGGGAACCGACGCGGACGCCGCCGAACTGCTCGCCCTCGGCGAGCTGACCGTACGCGGCCGCATCCGGGACGCCTCCAACGCCGCCCTGTTCTGCACCGTCGCCCTCGACGGCCGCGAGGCCACCTGCGTGTACAAGCCGGTCGCCGGGGAGCGCCCCCTGTGGGACTTCCCCGACGGCACCCTGGCCGGCCGCGAGGTCGCCGCCTACGAGGTGTCCGAGGCCACCGGCTGGGGCCTGATCCCGCCGACCGTGCTGCGCGACGGGCCGTACGGCGAGGGCATGTGCCAGCTCTGGATCGAGGTGAGCACCGACGCCGAACTCCTCGCGCTGGCCGAGGGCGAGGAGGCCGGGCCCGGCTGGAAGGCCATCGGTCTCGCCGAGGTCGGCGAGGGCCGCACCGCGCTGCTCGTGCACGCCGACGACGACCGGCTGCGCCGCCTCGCCGTCCTGGACGCCGTGATCAACAACGCCGACCGCAAGGGCGGCCACCTCCTGCCCACCGTCGCCGGGCACCTCTACGGCATCGACCACGGCGTCTCCTTCAACGCCGAGAACAAGCTGCGCACCCTGCTGTGGGGCTGGGCCGGCGAACCCCTCACCGAGGACGCCCTCTCGGTCCTCGCCACCCTGCGCGACACCCTCGCCGAGGGCGGAACCCTGGCCGCGAAGCTGGCCCCGCTGCTCACCCCGGCCGAGATCGACGCCACCCGCGCCCGCGTCGACAGCCTCCTGGCCACCGGCCGCCACCCCGAGCCCACCGGCGACTGGCCCGCCATCCCCTGGCCCCCCGTCTGACCCCGGCGGGCACAGCCGCGCGCCCCGCGCAAGAGTGCCCATCCGGCCATCCGGCCGCCTTGGGCGCGATCCGGTTCGTAGCCCCAGCTCATGGCCGGTTACGCTCATGTACATGCATGCCTGGCCCGCTTCCGAGGTCCCCGCCCTGCCTGGTCAGGGCCGCGACCTGAGGATTCACGACACCGCGACCGACGGTCCGGTCACCCTCGACCCCGGTCCCGTCGCCCGGATCTACGTCTGCGGCATCACGCCGTACGACGCGACCCACATGGGTCACGCGGCGACCTACAACGCGTTCGACCTCGTGCAGCGCGTGTGGCTCGACACCAAGCGGCAGGTCCACTACGTCCAGAACGTCACCGACGTCGACGACCCGCTGCTGGAGCGCGCGACCCGCGACGGCGTCGACTGGGCCGACCTCGCCGTGCAGGAGACCACCCTGTTCCGCGAGGACATGACCGCCCTCAGGATGCTCCCGCCCCAGCACTACATAGGCGCCGTCGAGGCCATACCCGGCATCGTCCCGCTCGTGGAGCGGCTCCGGGAACTCGGCGCGGCCTACGACCTCGACGGCGACGTCTACTTCTCCGTCGACTCCGACCCGCACTTCGGCCAGGTCTCGAACCTGGACGCGGCCGCCATGCGGCTGCTGTCGGCCGAGCGCGGCGGCGACCCGGACCGTCCCGGCAAGAAGAACCCGCTCGACCCGATGCTGTGGCTCGCGGCCCGCGAGGGCGAGCCGAGCTGGGACGGCGGCACGCTCGGCCGGGGCCGCCCCGGCTGGCACATCGAGTGCGTCGCCATCGCCCTGGACCACCTCGGCATGGGCTTCGACGTGCAGGGCGGCGGCTCCGACCTCGCCTTCCCGCACCACGAGATGGGCGCCTCCCACGCCCAGGTGCTCACCGGCGAGTTCCCCATGGCCAAGGCGTACGTGCACGCCGGCATGGTCGGCCTGGACGGCGAGAAGATGTCCAAGTCGAAGGGCAACCTCGTCTTCGTCTCCGCGCTGCGCCGCGACGGCGTGGACCCGGCCGCCATCCGGCTCGCCCTGCACTCCCACCACTACCGCTCCGACTGGGAGTGGACCGACCAGGTGCTCCAGGACGCCGTGGACCGCCTCGGCCGCTGGCGCGCCGCCGTCTCCCGCCCGGACGGCCCGTCGGCCGACGCGCTGGTGGACGAGGTCCGCGAGGCCCTGGCGAACGACCTGGACGCACCCGCCGCGCTCGCGGCCGTGGACCGCTGGGCGGCCCGTCAGGAGGCGGAGGGCGGCACCGACATCGGTGCCCCCGGCCTGGTCAGCCGCACCGTGGACGCGCTGCTCGGCGTGGCTCTCTGAGCTGACACACGAAAGTGGGGCGGTACCCGGCCGGGTACCGCCCCACTTCTGCGTTCGCAGGCTCGCTCAGTCCTCCGAACCGTCCGTCTCGTCGCTCTCGGACGCGCCCGGCGCCTCCGGCTTCGGGGGCTTGGGCGGGCGGGTGCGGCCGCTCGGCGCGTCCCGGCGGTAGGGCCCGCTCTCCGAGCCGTCCGCCGTGGCGTGGCCGCCGGGCCCGCCGACGTCCCGGCGCCGCAGATACCGCTCGAACTCGCGCGCGATGGCCTCGCCGGACGCCTCGGGCAGCTCGGCGGTGTCGCGGGCCTCCTCCAGCGTCTGCACGTACTCCGCGACCTCGCTGTCCTCGGACGCCAGCTGGTCCACGCCCGTCTGCCAGGCACGCGCGTCCTCGGGCAGCTCGCCCTGCGGTATGCGCAGGTCCAGCAGGTCCTCCAGCCGGTTCAGCAGCGCCAGCGTGGCCTTGGGGTTGGGCGGCTGGGAGACGTAGTGCGGCACCGCCGCCCACAGCGACACCGCGGGCACCCCGGCGTGCGTGCACGCCTCCTGGAGCACCCCGACGATGCCCGTCGGGCCCTCGTACTTGGTCTCCTCCAGGTTCATCCGGCGCGCCAGGTCACCGTCCGAGGTGACCCCGCTGACCGGGACGGGGCGCGTGTGCGGGGTGTCGCCGAGCAGCGCGCCCAGGATCACCACCAGCTCCACGCCCAGCTCATGGGCGAAGCCCAGCAGTTCGTTGCAGAACGAGCGCCAGCGCATCGACGGCTCGATGCCGCGCACCAGCACCAGGTCACGGGGCTTGTCCCCGCCGACGCGGACCACCGACAGCCGGGTCGTCGGCCAGGTGATCTTGCGTACGCCGCCTTCCATGAAGACCGTGGGGCGGTTCACCTGGAAGTCGTAGTAGTCCTCGGCGTCCAGCGCCGCGAACACCTCGCCCTTCCACTCGCGTTCCAGATGCGCGACCGCCGTCGAGGCGGCGTCACCGGCATCGTTCCAGCCCTCGAACGCGGCCACCATGACTGGGTCGATCAGCTCGGGAACATCCTCCAGCTCGATCACCCAGTGCCTCCTTCCGACGTGCTCTCGCCTGACCACCCAACCTTACGGCGTCCGACGGGAGCCTCCGCAGCCCCCTCGCAAGGGGCTGAACGGATCACTGCCCCGAACCCC
The DNA here is from genome assembly GCF_045039805.1 of Streptomyces sp. NBC_01171. Classification (NCBI taxonomy): domain Bacteria; kingdom Bacillati; phylum Actinomycetota; class Actinomycetes; order Kitasatosporales; family Streptomycetaceae; genus Streptomyces; species Streptomyces sp. NBC_01171. The sequence continues at coordinate 5,331,448 of NZ_CP108609.1, forward strand.
GGCCCGGAACACCCCGCAGCGGAGCCTGCTCCCAGGCGCCGTCCACCGGACCGGCCTGGCCCCGCACTTCCGGCGCCCCGCCGCCCGCCAGGTGGGACTGGAGCCGCAGGTGCCGGAACTCGAAGCACGCGCCCGACCTGCGCAGCACACCCCGCCGGTGCGCGTCCTCCAGGAACGCCATCAGCCGCCACGGCAGCCGGCCGGTCACCGCCAGCCACACCCGCGCCACCGCGAACCGCCCCCAGGCACTCAGCGCCAGCGCCGCAGCCCCCAGCGGCAGCCACAGCCGGGTCCCGACATGCGCCAGGCCGCCCCAGTCGCCGGGCAGCACCATCACCGGCACACACACCAGCGCCACCAGCAGCGCCACCACCCCGGCCCGCGTGAACGACGCCGTCCGGTCCGTACGCAGCGACGAAGCGGGACCGGTCGCCCGCATGCTGTCCGACGGCACGCTCAGCGCCCGGTAGACCCCGCACACACAGCCGCCCACCAGCCCGATCAGCACCCCGCTCGCCACGAACGGCGGCAGACAGCGCACCAGCAGTCCGGTCGCGGGACCCTGGGTGAGCCAGCCACGGGCGGGCGCGGGCAGCACGGACCGCAGATTCGCCGGGTACGCCTCGGTCGCGCCCCCGGTGAGCGCCAGCCGTACCACCACGACCCCCTCCCGCGACTCGAACGCCGTCCGCCAGGAGGTGAAGGGGCGGCACGTACGGTCCTTCAGCAGCGGGATCGTGCAGTCGGGCGGCTCCGCGTCGCCGGGGTAGGCGATGGGGCGGGCGCCGTCACCGGGGATCAGCATCCTGCCGCGCAGCGGGCGCGTGGTGACCGCCGTACGCACCCCGTCCCGCACGGCGAACCGCCAGCCGTCGATCCGCCGGCCCGCCAGGTCCTCCACGCCGGGCGACTTCAGCACCGTCACCCCGACCGCGGCCAGCCCGGCGGCCGTGCAGGCGGTGATCCCGATCAGCAGGGCCGCCGCGGTGCCGCGTACGGCGCCGGCCGCGAAGCGCTGGCCGACCCGGCCCGCGCGGCCCGGATGCGGGCCGTCCTGCCGGTGGGTGCCGCTCACCAGCAGCGCCGTACCCGCCGCCATGCAGGTGGTGCCGATCAGCGCGGTCCACGGATCGCGCGAGGAGTCCAGCAGCACCGACCCCGCCGAGACGGCCCCGCCCACCAGCACGGTCGCGCCCAGCACCCGCGCCGCCGCCCGGCCCGCCGCCCCGCTCCAGGGCAGGCTCAGCGGGGCCGGGCGCCGGGGGAGTCCCGCGATGCCGAAGAACAGGGTGAACAGCAGCGAGAACAGGCACCCGCCGAGCAGGTCCGGCATCCAGCCGTCGGTCAGCGTGCCGTAGCGGAAGCCGAACCGGAGGTCGTCGGTGCAGGCGAACGCCGCCCACAGCAGCCCGCTCACCAGCGCGGTCAGCAACGTCTGCCGCAGGACGAACCGTCTGCTCGGCAGGCCCCCCTCACGCGGCAGCAGACAGGTGGCGCCGAAGGCGAACCCGAGGGTCTGCCCGAACAGCGTGGCGCTCACCGAGACGACGTCCGCCGTCCCGGCCACCCCGCTCACCACCCGCGCCACCATCACCGGCAGCACCAGCAGGGCCTGCACCGCCAGCGCCAGCAGCCCCGGCGTGTACACCCGCAAGCCGGCCGGCAGCATCGACTCCAGCTCCCACCAGGCGAGCCGCCCGGTGTCGCGGTGCTGCAACGCCCGCGCCAGCACGGTGAGCCTGCGCTCGGCGGCGCAGGCGGTCCCCGGCCCGGAACCGGCGAACGCGGCCGGTACGAACGCCCCGAGCAGATGCTCCTCGACCGAGGCCACCGTGGGGAAACGCTTGGTGTCCAGCAGCTCCGAGGGGTCGCCGGAGGTGTCGCCGTAGACCGCGCGGGCCAGCGAGACCATCAGGGGAGTGGTGAGCGCCCGCGCCGGGGCCGACCCGGGCCGCTCGCGCAGCTCCCGCAGGACGGGCGTCCACACCGTGGCCCGCTCACCGTCCGCCGTCGGCAGCGGCCTGGCGGTGCGCTCCAGGTGGGCGGCCGCCTGCTCCAGGTCCAGCGGGAGCAGCTCGACCACCTCGGCGGCGGTGAGCACGTCACCCTCGGCCACCGCCGTCGCCCACGCCTCCTCGCGGCTGGTCAGCAGCAGCGGCAGGTCGTCGTCCAGCTCGGCGTTGACCCGCCGTACGGCCTCCGCCCGGCCGGGGCGGGCCAGCTCGTCGAAGCCGTCCAGCACCGGCATGACCAGCCCCGAGTCCAGCAGGGCGCGGGCGAGCGTGCGCTGCCCGTCGGGGGCGGCCAGCGGGGGATAGTCGGCGGCCAGCCGTTCGGCGAGCCAGTCGCGCAACGGCGTGCGCCACGGGTCCCAGCCGGCCAGCGGCACGATCACCGGCACCGGTCCGCCCGGAGGCCGGACGGCGAGCCGGCCGAGGACGAACCGCAGCGCCAGCACGCTCTTGCCGGACCCGGGACCGCCCAGGACCACGATCCGGCGGCCGGGCGGTACCGGAAAGTCGTCGGGGACGTGCTCCACCGCCGCGTCGCGCGGGGCGGGCAGCGGCTGGACGCGGCGGACGTTCTCCGGATGGTCCGCGAGCCGCCGGTCGGCCGGGGCCCAGCGCACCTCGATCGGCATCGGGTCCCGCAGCCGCCGGAACCGGGCCTCCGCCGCCCACTGGTCCCGGACCGCCTCGGCCAGCGCGTCCGCCGCCCGCCGGCGGTCCTCGGCCGCCGACCGCAGCGGCGGGTCGGCGTCGCCGCGCAGGATGTCCGCCACCAGGGCCACCACCGACACGAACGCGCCGATCGCCGAGATCAGGACGCCCGCGACCGCCGCGTCCAGCCACCAGAACCGCAGGACCGCCGCGAGTGCGGCGAGCGCGGCACCGCACGCGCCGAGGCCGAGGCGCCGCCGCGCCCGCGCCGTGTGCCATCCGCCTCGCATATGACCGCTCCCCGCACCTGGGCCTCGCCCCGCTCCGCTGCCGCCGGTTCCGCTGTTGCCGGAAAGATCCGTTTTAGCCGCAGACCGGGTGTTACACGCACATGTCGAAACACGTTTGAGGGGGCGCACGGAAGTGTTCGGGGGCGCGGACGCGCGTGGGGGCGGTTCCGTCGGCACGGAACCGCCCCTGAGAAGCGCCGGTGACCGCTTGTTGTCACTGCTTCTTGTCGAGTACCTCCCGCACCCGCGCGCGCACCTCGTCCGTGGCCAGGCCGCGGATGGTGAGCGTGGTGCGGCGGCGCAGCACGTCGTCCGGGGTCTCGGCCCACTCGTGGTCGCGGGCCCAGACGACCTGCGCCCAGATCTCCGGGGCCTCGGGGTGGACCCGCTCGGCCAGCTCCGGGTGCTCGTTGGCCAGGCGGGCGATGTCGAAGGCCAGCGAGCCGTAGTGCGTGGCCAGGTGGCGGGCGGTGTCGGCGCCCATGCGCGGACCGGGCGCCGGACGGTCCACCAGCAGCCGGTGCTCGACCGCGCGCGGGTTGGCGACACCGGGCAGCGGCAGCCGCTTGGGCAGCTCCGACACCGGCTCGAAGTCGTCACCGAGCGGTCGGCCCGGCAGCTCCTCCAGCTTCTTCAGCACGGTCCGGCCGATGTGCCGGAACGTGGTCCACTTGCCGCCCGCCACCGAGAGCATCCCGCCAGGACCCTCGGTGACCACGGTCTCCCGCTTGGCCTTCGCGGTGTCACCGGGACCGCCCGGCAGCACCCGCAGTCCGGCGAAGGAGTAGGTGATGAGGTCCCGCTGGAGCTGCTGGTCCCGGACGGAGAACGCGGCCTCGTCCAGGATCTGGGATATGTCCGACTCGGTGACGGACACGTCCGCCGGGTCGCCCTCGTACACCTCGTCGGTGGTGCCGAGCAGCAGCATGTCCTCCCAGGGCAGGGCGAACGTGATGCGGTACTTGTCGATCGGGGTGGCCAGCGCCGCCTTCCAGGGGGCGGTGCGCTTCAGGACCAGGTGCGCGCCCTTGGACAGGCGGATCGAGGGGGCCGCGTGCGGGTCCTCCATCCGGCGCAGGTGGTCCACCCAGGGACCGGTGGCGTTCAGCACCAGGCGGGCGTTGACGCCGAACTCCTCACCGGTGAGCCGGTCCTTCAGCTCGGCGCCGGTGACCCGGCCGCGCGTGGTGCGCAGCCCGGTGACCTCGGCGTGGTTCAGCACGACCGCGCCCGCGTCGACGGCCGCGCGGACCGTCATCAGCGCCATGCGGGCGTCGTTCATCTGGTCGTCGCCGTACACGGCCACGGCCTTCAGGTTGTCGGTGCGCAGCTCGGGCACGTCCTGCGCGGCCTTCGCCGGCGAGAGCAGGTGCCCCACGCCGTCGCCGAACGCGGAGAGCGCGGAGTAGGCGAAGACGCCCGCGCCGAGCTTGGCCGCGCTGTGCGGGCCGCCCTTGTACACCGGGAGGTAGAAGGTGAGCGGGTTCGCCAGGTGGGGGGCCACCTGGCGGGAGACCGCGCGCCGTTCGAAGTGGTTCTCCGCCACCAGCTTCACCGCGCCGGTCTGGAGGTAGCGGAGCCCGCCGTGGAGCAGCTTGGAGGAGGCGGAGGAGGTGGCTCCGGCGAAGTCGCCGGCGTCGACCAGCGCCACCCTGAGCCCGGACTGCGCGGCGTGCCAGGCGGTGGAGATGCCCAGGATGCCGCCGCCGATCACAAGGAGGTCGTACGACGCCCGCGCGAGCTGTTCCCTGGTCTCGGCGCGGCTCGGGTAGGAGCCGGAGGCCGGGTGCGTGCCCAGGGCAGGTACGGACTGCAGGGTGGTGGGACTGGTCATGTCGGGTACTTAACTCCTCGTCGGAGCCGGACCTGGCGGGTCAGCTCTCGTCCTCGAGCCAGCCCATGGTCCGCTCGACGGCCTTGAGCCAGCTCTTGTACTCACGGTCGCGGGTCTCCGCGTCCATGCGGGGGGTCCACTCGGCGGCCCGGCGCCAGTTGGCGCGCAGCTCGTCGGTGCTGGACCAGAAGCCGACGGCGAGACCGGCGGCGTAGGCGGCACCGAGACAGGTGGTCTCGGCGACCATCGGGCGTACCACGGGGGCGTCGAGCACGTCCGCGAGCTGCTGCATCAGCAGGTTGTTCGCGGTCATGCCGCCGTCCACCTTGAGCGTGGTCAGCTCGACCCCGGAGTCCTTCGTCATGGCGTCCGCGATCTCCCGCGTCTGCCAGGCGGTGGCCTCCAGGACGGCGCGCGCGAGGTGCGCCTTGGTGACGTACCGGGTCAGGCCGGCGATCACACCGCGCGCGTCGGAACGCCAGTGCGGGGCGAACAGGCCGGAGAAGGCCGGTACGAAGTAGGCGCCGCCGTTGTCCTCGACCGAGAGCGCGAGGGTCTCGATCTCGGCGGCGGTGGAGATGAGGCCCATCTGGTCGCGCATCCACTGCACCAGCGAGCCGGTGACGGCGATGGAGCCCTCCAGGGCGTACACCGTCGGCTTGTCGCCGATCTTGTAGCCCACGGTGGTGAGCAGGCCGGCGTAGGAGTTGATGATCTTCTCGCCGGTGTTCATCACCATGAAGGTGCCGGTGCCGTAGGTCGACTTGGTCTCGCCCTCGGAGAAGCAGGTCTGGCCGAACAGGGCCGCCTGCTGGTCGCCGAGCGCGGAGGCGACGGGGATGCCGCCGAGCAGGTCGCCGAGGCTGCCGCCGGTGATGTCGCCGTAGACCTCGGCGGAGGAGCGGATCTCGGGGAGCATCTGCTCGGGGACCCCGATGGACTCGCAGATCTTCTTGTCCCACTGCATGGTGTGCAGGTTCATCAGCATGGTGCGCGAGGCGTTGGTGACGTCCGTGACGTGCTTGCCGCCGTTGACACCGCCGGTCAGGTTCCAGATGACCCAACTGTCCATGGTGCCGAAGAGGATGTCCCCGGCCTCGGCGCGCTCCCGCAGGCCCTCCACGTTGTCCAGCAGCCACCGGGCCTTGGGCCCGGCGAAGTAGGACGCCAGCGGCAGGCCGGTCTCGCGGCGGAACCGGTCCTGGCCGACGTTGCGGCCCAGCTCGCGGCAGAGCGCGTCGGTGCGGGTGTCCTGCCAGACGATGGCGTTGTGGACCGGCTCGCCGGTGTTCTTGTCCCACAGCACGGTCGTCTCGCGCTGGTTGGTGATGCCGATGGCCTTGATGTCGTCCCGCGTGATGTTCGCCTTGGCGATGGCGGAGGCGACGACCTCCTGGACGTTCGTCCAGATCTCGTTCGCGTCGTGTTCGACCCAGCCCGGCTTGGGGAAGATCTGCTCGTGCTCCTTCTGGTCGACGGAGACGATGCGGCCGTCCCGGTCGAAGACGATGCAGCGCGAGGAGGTCGTGCCCTGGTCGATCGCCGCGATGAAGGGGCCTGCGGTGTGGGCGTCGGTCACTGTGTGCTCCTGGGAGATCCGAGGTGAGGGTGCGGTGCCTGCGGTGTGTACGGCGCTTACTCGAATGATCGGTGCTTTTGGCGCAAATCGTTACTCATCAAGCAAAAGCGACGTTGTAGATGCCCGCAGCGATCGCGCCGCCGATCAGTGGACCGACGACCGGCACCCATGCGTAGCTCCAGTCCGAACCGCCCTTGTTGGGCAGCGGCAGCAGCGCGTGCACGATGCGCGGCCCCAGGTCACGCGCCGGGTTGATCGCGTACCCCGTCGGACCGCCGAGCGACAGACCGATCGAGACGACCACCAGGGCCGTGATCAGCGCGCCCACCGGGCCCAGACCGTTGCCCTCGTTGTTCAGGCCCTGCGTGAGGACCGCCAGCACCAGCACGATCGTGCCGATGATCTCCGTCAGAAGGTTCTGCACCGCGTTCCGGATCTCCGGACCGGTGGAGAAGATGCCCAGTACCGGGCCCGCGGCCGCCTCCTCGGCCTCGACCGCCTTGGCCGTGTCCTGCGCGCCGGGCCCGCCGACGATCTCCTGGTCGGTCAGGTGGGCGCGGAACTGGCCCATGTAGGCCACCCAGACCAGCGTCGCGCCGATCATCGCGCCCAGCAACTGGCCGCCCCAGTAGGCGGGCAGCGTGCCGTAGTCGTGGTCCTTGATCGCCAGCGCGAGGGTGACGGCCGGATTGAGATGCGCGCCGGAGAGGGGCGCCGAGGTGTAGACGGCCGTCAGAACGGCGAAGCCCCACCCGAAGGCGATGGCCAGCCATCCGGCGCCGCGCGCCTTGGACGCCTTCAGTGTCACGGCGGCACACACACCACCGCCGAGCAGGATGAGTACGGCGGTACCTATGGTCTCGCCGATGAAGATGTCGGAGCTGGACACCCGCGACTCCTTTGTCATTGGTCCAGGGAAACCCGGTCCTTGGCGCTGCCCCACCCTAACGCGTAATACCGATAGGTGTTCGACAATGCCGACCGATGGACGGGAGTCTCGCTTTCGGCGCGCGCACGCGTCAAGAGTTCCGGGGGCGAAAAAAAGCACAGAACGCAGGATCGTTACGGACGGGGGCACAGCAGACCGGCCCCCCGCGGGAAGGCCGTGCTCGGAAGGCCGCGCTCAGAAGCGGGCGGCACCCAGGTCGCGGGAGACCGCGCGGGCGCAGTCCCGCACCGCCGCGACCAGCTCCGGACGCGGCTCGCCGTCCCGGCACAGCCGCTCCACCGCGCCGGCGATCCCCACGGCGCCCACCGGCATCCGGCGCCGGTCGTGGATCGGCGCGGCGATCGACGCCACGCCCTCCCAGGTCTCCTCCAGGTCGGCCGCGTACCCGCGCGCCCGGGTGAGGTCCAGGACGTGCTCGAACTCCTCCGGCGCGCACACCGTACGGTCGGTGAACGCCTTGCGGGAGGAGTCCAGCGCCTCGCTGTGGGCCACCGGGTCGTAGGCGGAGAGCACCTTGCCCAGCGCCGTGGAGTGCAGGGGCTGCATCGCCCCGATCTCCAGCACCTGACGGCTGTCGTCCGGGCGGAAGACGTGGTGCACGATCAGCACGCCCTGCTGGTGCAGCACGCCCAGGTACACGCTCTCCCCGCTGGAGCGGGCCAGGTCGTCGGTCCACACCAGGGCCCGCGCCCGCAGCTCGTGCACGTCCAGGTAGGTGGTGCCAAGACGCAGCAGCTCCGCGCCCAGTTGGTAGCGGCCCGACGCCTCGTCCTGCTCCACGAAGCCCTCGTGCTGGAGGGTGCGCAGGATGCCGTGCGCGGTGCCCTTGGCCAGGCCCAGCGACGAGGCGATGTCGGAGAGGCCGAGCCGCCGCTCGCCGCCCGCGAGCAGGCGCAGCATCGCGGCCGCCCGTTCGAGCGACTGGATGTTCCGTGCCATCGCCGTCCTGCCTCCGTCCGCATCGGCCACCGCCGAGCCATCCCACACGCGTTCGGCAATGCCGAACATTACCGGTCCATGCCGATCTCCCGCCAATGAGCAGGGCCGTGCCGGGACACCCGTCGGTTTCCGGCCACGGCACCCGACCGGCCGGACTCCGCCATCCGCGTCCGTGTCGTGGACGCCTGTGCCCATCCAAGCCCACTGGCGGTTACTCTGGCGCCGTGCCCCACGCCCGGCCCCGGCCGGAGCGGGCGCATAGCCGACAGCCGTCGCATCCAAGGGAGCCCCTTCATGGCCTCGTCGCCGACGTCCCCTTCCGCCGACAGCCGGACCCGTGCGTCCGCGCTCCGTCAGGCACTCGCCACCCGTGTGGTGGTCGCCGACGGAGCCATGGGCACCATGCTCCAGGCTCAGGAACCCACGCTCGACGACTTCCAGCAGCTCGAGGGCTGCAACGAGATCCTCAACCTCACCCGGCCCGACATCGTGCGCTCCGTGCACGAGGCGTACTTCGCGGTCGGCGTCGACTGCGTCGAGACCAACACCTTCGGCGCCAACCACTCCGCCCTCGGCGAGTACGACATCCCCGAGCGCGTCCACGAACTCTCCGAGTCCGGCGCCCGCGTCGCCCGCGAGGTCGCCGACGAGTTCACCGCCCGCGACGGCCGCCCCCGCTGGGTGCTCGGCTCCATGGGCCCAGGCACCAAGCTGCCCACCCTCGGCCACGCCCCGTACACCACCCTGCGCGACGCCTATCAGCAGAACGCCGAGGGACTGGTCACCGGCGGCGCCGACGCCCTGCTGATCGAGACCACCCAGGACCTCCTCCAGACCAAGGCCGCCGTCCTCGGCGCCCGGCGCGGCCTGGACGCCCTCGGCATCGACCTGCCCGTCATCGTCTCCGTGACCGTGGAGACCACCGGCACCATGCTGCTCGGCTCCGAGATCGGCGCCGCGCTCACCGCGCTGGAACCCCTCGGCATCGACATGATCGGCCTGAACTGCGCCACCGGCCCCGCCGAGATGAGCGAGCACCTGCGCCACCTCGCCCGCAACGCCCGCATCCCGCTGGCCTGCATGCCCAACGCCGGCCTCCCCGTCCTCGGCAAGGACGGCGCGCACTACCCGCTCACCGCCCCCGAGCTGGCCGACGCCCAGGAGACCTTCGTCCACGAGTACGGCCTCTCCCTGGTCGGCGGCTGCTGCGGCACCACCCCCGAGCACCTGCGCCAGGTCGTCGAGCGGGTCCGGGACCTCACCCCGGCCGAGCGGCAGCCGCGTCCCGAGGCGGGCGCCGCCTCGCTGTACCAGTCCGTGCCGTTCCGCCAGGACACCTCCTACCTCGCCATCGGCGAGCGCACCAACGCCAACGGGTCGAAGAAGTTCCGCGAGGCCATGCTGGAGGCCCGCTGGGACGACTGCGTGGAGCTGGCCCGCGAGCAGATCCGCGAGGGCGCGCACATGCTCGACCTGTGCGTGGACTACGTCGGCCGCGACGGCGTCACCGACATGGCCGAACTCGCCGGCCGCTTCGCCACCGCCTCCACCCTGCCCATCGTGCTCGACTCCACCGAGGTCGACGTCATCCAGGCCGGCCTGGAGAAGCTCGGCGGCCGCGCGGTGATCAACTCGGTGAACTACGAGGACGGCGACGGCCCCGACTCCCGCTTCGCCAAGGTCACCCGGCTCGCCCGCGAGCACGGCGCCGCCCTGATCGCGCTCACCATCGACGAGGAGGGCCAGGCCCGCACCCCCGAGAAGAAGGTCGAGATCGCCGAACGGCTCATCGACGACCTCACCGGGAACTGGGGCATCCGCGAGGAGGACATCCTCATCGACACCCTGACCTTCACCATCTGCACCGGTCAGGAGGAGTCCCGCAAGGACGGCATCGCCACCATCGACGCCATCCGCGAACTCAAGCGGCGCCACCCCGACGTCCAGACCACCCTGGGCCTCTCCAACATCTCCTTCGGCCTCAACCCGGCCGCCCGCATCCTGCTGAACTCCGTCTTCCTCGACGAATGCGTCAAGGCGGGCCTGGACTCGGCCATCGTGCACGCCTCCAAGATCCTGCCCATCGCCCGCTTCAGCGAGGAAGAGGTGCAGACCGCCCTCGACCTCATCCACGACCGCCGCGCCGAGGGCTACGACCCGCTGCAGAAGCTGATGGCGCTCTTCGAGGGCGCCACCGCCAAGTCCCTGCGCGCCGGCAAGGCCGAGGAACTGGCCGCGCTGCCCCTGGACGAGCGCCTCAAGCGGCGCATCGTCGACGGCGAGCGCAACGGTCTCGAAGCCGACCTGGACGAGGCGCTCGAAGACCGCCCCGCCCTCGACATCGTCAACGACACCCTGCTCGACGGCATGAAGACCGTCGGTGAACTCTTCGGCTCCGGCCAGATGCAGCTCCCCTTCGTGCTCCAGTCCGCCGAGGTCATGAAGACGGCCGTGGCGCACCTGGAACCGCACATGGAGAAGTCGGACGCCGAGGGCAAGGGCACGATCGTGCTGGCCACCGTGCGCGGCGACGTCCACGACATCGGCAAGAACCTCGTGGACATCATCCTGTCCAACAACGGCTACAACGTCGTCAACCTCGGCATCAAGCAGCCCGTCTCCGCGATCCTGGACGCCGCCGAGGAGCACCGCGCCGACGTCATCGGCATGTCCGGCCTGCTGGTCAAGTCCACGGTGATCATGAAGGAGAACCTGGAGGAGCTGAACCAGCGCGGCCTGGCCGCCGACTATCCGGTGATCCTGGGCGGCGCCGCCCTCACCCGCGCCTACGTCGAGCAGGACCTCCACGAGATCTACGAGGGCGAGGTCCGCTACGCCCGCGACGCCTTCGAGGGCCTGCGCCTGATGGACGCCCTCATCGGCGTCAAGCGCGGTCTGCCCGGCGCCCGGCTCCCCGAGCTGAAGCAGCGCCGGGTCCGCGCCACCCCCGCGGCGGACCTCCCCGAGGAGAAGCCGGAGGAGGGCCACGTCCGCTCCGACGTGCGGACCGACAACCCGGTGCCCAAGCCGCCGTTCTGGGGCACCCGCGTCGTCAAGGGCATCCAGCTCAAGGAGTACGCGTCCTGGCTGGACGAGGGCGCCCTCTTCAAGGGCCAGTGGGGGCTGAAGCAGGCCCGCACCGGCGACGGCCCCAGCTACGAGGAACTCGCCGAGACCGAGGGCCGCCCCCGGCTGCGCGGCCTGCTCGACCGGCTCCAGACGGAGAACCTGCTGGAGGCCGCCGTCGTCCACGGGTACTTCCCTTGCGTCTCCAAGGACGACGACCTGATCATCCTGGACGAGGACGGCAACGAGCGCACCCGCTTCACCTTCCCCCGCCAGCGCCGGGGCCGCCGGCTCTGTCTCGCGGACTACTTCCGCCCGGAGGAGTCCGGCGAGCGGGACGTGGTCGGCCTCCAGGTCGTCACCGTCGGCTCCCGCATCGGCGAGGAGACCGCCAAGCTCTTCGAGGCCAACGCCTACCGCGACTACCTCGAACTGCACGGCCTCTCCGTCCAGTTGGCCGAGGCGCTGGCCGAGTACTGGCACGCCCGCGTCCGCGCCGAACTCGGCTTCGCCGGGGAGGACCCCGCCGACATCGAGGACATGTTCGCCCTGAAGTACCGGGGCGCCCGCTTCTCCCTCGGCTACGGCGCCTGCCCCAACCTGGAGGACCGCGCCAAGATCGCGGATCTGCTCCAGCCCGAGCGGATCGGCGTCCACCTCTCCGAGGAGTTCCAGCTCCACCCCGAACAGTCCACCGACGCCATCGTCATCCACCACCCCGAGGCGAAGTACTTCAACGCCCGCTGACCGTGCTGACCAGGTCCGACCACGGGACACGCGCACACGACAGGCGCATTGCGCGCGGGCGACGTATGCTGGTCGGTCCACCGCAGGCCGGTTCCCTTTCCGGGAACCGGCCTGATCGTCCCTCAAGGAGGTGCGCCCGGATGACCAGCACGGTCCCCGCGCTCGGAAACCTTCCCCAAGCTATCGACTCCGCTCGATCAGGGGAGACCCCTAAGGCCGAAGGCTCCGCCCTCCAAGCGGTCCTCCTCGACATGGACGGCACCCTGGTGGACACCGAGGGCTTCTGGTGGGACGTCGAGGTCGAGGTCTTCGCCGCCCTCGGGCACGCCCTCGACGAGTCCTGGCGGCACGTCGTCGTCGGCGGCCCCATGACCCGCAGCGCCGGCTTCCTCATCGAGGCCACCGGCGCCGCCATCACCCTCGCCGAACTCTCCGTCCTCCTCAACGACGGCTTCGAGGCCCGCATCGGCAGCCACCTCCCGCTGATGCCCGGCGCCGCCCGGCTGCTCGCCGAACTCCACGAGCACGACATCCCGACCGCCCTGGTCTCCGCCTCCCACCGGCGCATCATCGACCGCGTGCTGACCGCGCTCGGCCCGCACCACTTCAGCCTCTCCATCGGCGGCGACGAGGTCTCCCGCACCAAGCCCCACCCCGACCCCTACCTGCTGGCCGCCGCCGGACTCGGCGCCGACCCGGCCCGGTGCGCCGTCATCGAGGACACCGCCACCGGGGTCGCCGCCGCCGAGGCCGCCGGCTGTCATGTGGTCGCGGTGCCCTCCATCGCCCCCATCGTCCCGGCCGAACGGCGTACCGTCGTACCCTCGCTGGAACAGGTCGACCTGTCTTTTCTGCGCGGCCTGATGACGCTCGCGCACTAGGCGTTCACCCAGCGTGCGAAAACAATGCTGACCAGGGGCGCAATTCACCGGAGTTGCGCCCCCGGCGGAAATTCCCCGCCCGTCGAACCGGTTGAATTCCGGTATCCCGGACCGCAGTTGACACTGTGACGTTCGCCACTCGGACCGGTCTCGACAACGCTGTCCGCGTGTGCAGAAAACGGCGCCGAACGCATCGCCCGCGGGCCCATGTGTCCTGATTGATGGACCGTTGTACGAATCCTGCCGCTGTCGGTTTTTCGGTGCGTCCACACCCGGTTTCACTGCGTGATGAGCCCTCAGCTCCCGGGACCGCGAAACGCCCTGCGAGCGCGGACTAATGTCGACGCGACAACATCGCAGCAACCCCCGTGATCCGCCGCGCCCATCCGAAGCTTGCCGGGTTCACGGAATCGAACAGCTCTGGAGAACGTCCCGCATGAACCGCAAGACTCTGGTGCTGCCGGCAGTGGCCGGCCTGCTCACGCCGGTTCTCGCCGCGTGCGGAACCGACAGCGGGGCCAAGAACGGCGACCCCATCGTCGTCGGCACCACGGACCGGTTCACGGCCACGAGCGACGCCCCCGCGCCCCTCGACCCCGCCTACGCCTACGACGTCGGCACCTGGAACATCCTGCGCCAGACCGTGCAGACCCTGATGATCCAGCCCAAGGGCGAGGGCAGCCCCGTCCCGGAGGCCGCCGAGAGCTGCAGCTTCACCGACACCGGCAACGAGCGCTACGCCTGCAAGCTGCGCAGCGGCCTGAAGTTCGCCTCCGGCGACCCGGTCACCGCCGCCGATGTGAAGTTCTCCATCGACCGCGCCATCAAGCTCCAGGCCGACAGCGGTGTCGCCGCCCTGCTGAACACCGTCGACACCGTCGAGACGCAGGGCGACCGCGAGGTCATCTTCCACCTGAAGACGGCCGACGCCACCTTCCCCTTCAAGCTGTCCACCCCGGTCGCGGGCATCGTCAACCCCAAGGTCTACGCCAAGGACAAGCTGCGCGACGGCTTCGAGGTCGACGGCTCCGGCCCGTACACCTTCAAGGCCCAGCTCAAGGGCGACGCCATGGTCAGCGCCACGTTCACCAAGAACCCCTCGTACAAGGGCAGTTCCGAGCTGAACAACGACAAGGTGGAGATCCGCTCCTTCGACGGCGCCGACGCGATGGGCGCCGCCCTGGACCGCGGCGACATCGACGTCATGAGCCGCACCATGTCGCCGAGCCAGATCCAGAAGCTCGACGGCGGCTCCGACGGGCACGCCGACCTCGTCGACATGCCGGGCCTCGAGATCCGCTACCTCGCCTTCAACACCGCCGCGCCGACCGTGAAGGACAAGGCCGTCCGCCAGGCCATGGCCCAGGTCATCAACCGCGGCGAACTGGTCTCCAAGGTCTACGGCACCCAGGCCGAGCCGCTGTACTCCCTGGTGCCCGCCACCCTGACCGGCCACTCCAACTCGTTCTTCAACAAGTACGGTGACCCGAGCCCCGCCAAGGCCAAGGCGCTGCTCGCCAAGGCCGGCGTCACCGCCCCGGTCAAGCTGACGCTGCACTACACCACCGACCACTACGGCTCCGCCACCAAGCAGGAGTTCGAGGTCCTCCAGAAGCAGCTCAACGACAGCGGTGTCTTCGACGTCACCATCCAGGGCCACCCCTGGGCCACCTTCCGCCCCGCGGAGCAGAAGGGCCAGTACGACGTCTACGGCATGGGCTGGTTCCCCGACTTCCCGGACGCCGACAACTTCCTGGCGCCGTTCCTCGACAAGGACAACTTCCTCGGCTCGCCGTACACCAACAGTGCGATCGAGCGGACGCTGATCCCCGAGTCCCGCCGCGAGGCGGACCGCCTCGACGCCGCCAAGAGCCTCACCGACATCCAGGACACCGTCGCCGAGGACGTCCCCGTGCTGCCGCTGTGGCAGGGCAAGCAGTACGTCGCCGCACGGGACGACATCACGGGCACCTCGTACGCCCTGAACTCCTCCTCGACGCTTCAGCTGTGGGAGCTCGGCCGTGGCGTGAGCGGCTGACGTCTCCTGTACCCGGAGCCGCGACGGCGGCTCCGGGCCACGAACCGACGACAAGGCACTGCTGTGAAGATGAGCACCCAGTGGCCGGTCCTGCCCGTCGTGGCGGGGCTGGCCTGCGGCCTGTTGACCGGCTGCGGCTCCGGGACCGACGATGCCAAGGGCACCGGTCAGGCCGTGGTGATGGGGATGTCCGACGACGTCCTGGCGACCGACCCGGCATCGGGCTACGACCCCGGCTCCTGGCTGCTGTTCAACAACGTCTTCCAGTCGCTGCTCAGCTTCCCCAACGGCGGCACCCAGCCCGAGCCCGAACTCGCCAAGTCCTGCGTGTTCGGTGACACCCGGGCCACCCTCTTCACCTGCGAACTGAAGCCCGGTCTGAAGTTCAGCAACGGCGACTCCCTCACCTCCGAGGACGTCAAGTTCTCCTTCGACCGCCTGCTGAAGATCAACGACCCCGCCGGTCCGGCTGTCATGTTCCCGACGCTGGAGCGGGTCGAGACGCCGGACGCCAAGACGGTCGTCTTCCACCTCAACGCCCCCGACGCGACCTTCCCCAGCAAGATCGCCTCCGGCGCCGGCTCCATCGTCGACCACCGCCAGTACGACGCCGGCGCCCTGCGCACCGACGAGAAGGCCATCGGCTCCGGCCCCTACAAGCTCGACTCCTTCGACAAGGGTCAGGCCGTCTTCTCGGTCAACTCGCACTACAAGGGCACCGCCGACATCAAGAACTCCGGCGTCACCCTCAAGTTCTTCCACGGCGACCAGAAGGCCCTGAAGAAGGCCCTCCTCGGCGGCGACATCGACATCGCCTACCGCGGGCTGAGCGCCACCGACATCACCGACATCGACGCCCAGGAAGGCACCAAGGGCATCGACGTCATCGAGGGCAGCAGCGCCGAGGTCCAGCACCTCGTCTTCAACATGAAGGACCCCGTCGCCGGAAAGCTCGGCGTACGCAAGGCCATCGCCCACCTGCTCGACCGCGACGCCCTCATCCACAACGTCTACCAGGGCACCGCCACCCCGCTGTACTCGATCATCCCGGCCGGCATCATCGGCCACAACACCGCCTTCTTCGACACCTACGGCGCCCGCCCCTCCAGGGCCAAGGCCGCCCAGGCCCTGCGCGCCGACGGCATCAGCGGCAAGGTCAAGCTGACCCTGTGGTCCACCCCGGCCCGCTACGGCCCCGCCACCGACGCCGAACTGCGCGCCGTCGCCGCCCAGCTCAACGCCAGCGGCCTCTTCGAAGCCGACGTCAAATCCGTCCCCTTCGGCCAGTACGAGAAGGACATCGCCGCCGGCAAGTACGGCGTCTACGTCAAGGGCTGGGTGCCCGACTACCCGGACGCCGACAACTTCACCGCCCCCTTCTTCGGCAAGGGCAACGTGCTGTCCAACCACTACGACAACAGCCGCCTCACCGGCACCCTGCTCCCCGCCACCGCCGCCCAGAGCGACCGCGCCGCCACCGACAAGGACTTCGCGCAGCTCCAGGACATCGTCGCCGACGAACTGCCCATCCTGCCCGTCTGGCAGGCCAAGCAGTACGCCGTCGTCCGGGACGGCGTCTACGGCCTCGAGTACTGCCTCGACGCCTCCACCGTCTTCCGCTTCTGGGAACTCAGCAAGAGCTGACGCCCGTCCGGGAACACCGAGGGCGCCCCTCCGTCAGGAGAGGCGCCCTCAAGCCGTGTCTACTGCGCGCCCGGCCGCACCAGACCGCTCTCGTACGCGTACACCGCCGCCTGCACCCGGTCCCTCAGGCCCAGCTTCGTCAGCACATGCCCCACATGCGTCTTCACCGTCGTCTCGCTCACGAACAGATCCGCCGCGATCTCCGCGTTCGACAAACCCCGCGCCACCAGCTTCAGCACCTCCACCTCACGGTCCGTCAGCGTGTGCAGCGTGCTCGGCGCCGGCTCCTCACCCGACGGCAGATGCGTCGCGTACTTGTCCAGCAGCCGCCGCGTGATGCTCGGCGCCAGCATCGCCTCGCCCGCCGCCACCACCCGGATCGCCTGCACCAGCTCGTCCGCGGGCGCGTCCTTCAACAGGAACCCGCTCGCCCCCGCCCTGAGCGCCTCCACCACGTACTCGTCCAGATCGAACGTGGTCAGCACCAGCACCTTCGCCGGACCGTCCCGCTCCGGACCCGTGATCTGCCGGGTCGCCTCCACCCCGTCCATCCGGGGCATCCGGATGTCCATCAGCACGACATCCGGCTGCAGCGCACGCACCTGATCGAGCGCCTGAAGACCGTCACCGGCCTCACCGACGACCGCGATGTCCGGCTCCGCCTCCAGGATCATCCGGAACCCGGTACGCAACAGCGGCTGGTCATCGACCAAAAGGACGCGGATGGCCACGTGAGAACTCCTTCGCTAGACCGGCCCCATTCTGCCCGCGCCCTACGCGCCCGACTCCGCCGCCCTCACCGGAAGCGGATACGGCGGGGGAGTACCCCCGAACTCCGGACACACCGCCTGGTGGTCGCACCAGCCGCACAGCTTCGTCGGCCGCGGCCGCCACACCCCCGACTCCGTCGCCTCCCGGATCGCCGCCCACAGCGCCAGCAGCTTCCGCTCCACCCGCTCCAGATCCGCCGGCACCGGGTCGTACGTCAGGACGTCACCGCTGCCGAGATACACGAGCTGCAGCCGGCGCGGCACCACCCGCTTCAGCCGCCACACCACCAGCGCGTAGAACTTCATCTGGAACAGCGCGTCCTCCGCGTACTCCGGGCGCGGCGCCTTCCCCGTCTTGTAGTCGACGATGCGCACCTCACCCGTCGGCGCCACATCCACCCGGTCGATGATCCCGCGCAGCCGCAGCCCCGAATCCAGCTCCGTCTCCACGAACAGCTCACGCTCGGCCGGCTCCAGCCGCGTCGGGTCCTCCAGCGAGAACCAGCGCTCCACCAGCCGCTCCGCCTCACCCAGCCAGCGCGCCAGCCGCTCACCCTCCGGATCACCCTCGAACAGCTCCGAGACCTCCGGACGGCTCTCCCGCAACCGGTCCCACTGCGCCGGGATCAACGACTTCGCCGTCGGCGCCGTACGCTCCGCCGCCGGCGCGTCGAACAGCCGCTCCAGCACCGCGTGCACCAAAGTGCCCCGCGTCGCCGCCTCACTCGGCTTCTCCGGCAGCCGGTCGATCACCCGGAACCGGTACAGCAACGGACACCGCATGAAATCGCTCGCCCGCGAGGGAGACAGCGACGACGGCGCCGCGACGACCCGCGCGACACCCTCCGCGCCGCCCTCGCCACCCGAAACGCCCTCGGGGGCACTGTCCACACCGCTGCTCTCCATGACCCAGACCATACGGCCCGGCACCGACAGCGACCCAGCCGCGCACCTGACGCCCCCGGAACACCAGGGTGCCGGAGCGGACCGCGCCACCCCGGCCGCATACCATCGACCCGAGACCCTTCCGCCCGGCCACGCGCGGAAGACGCTTCGAACGAGGGGACACCGTGGACGTGAGCGGCGGGAACGGGCAGCCGCGGCCGGAGGAGAACCACCCGGCCGAGCACCCCCCAGTGCCTCCGACCCCGAACCCGGAACACGACCCCGAACACGACGAGGGCAGTCCCGAACGGCCCGAACCCGGCGACACCCCGGATCGCACCGAGCACGAGCACCGCTCCCTCGCCCACGCCGGCATCGCCCGCACCGACCCGCCCCCCGAGCGCCCCAAGGAACCCGGCGGCGGCATCCTCATGGGCCGCCCCTTCGGCGTACCCGTCTACGTCGCCCCGAGCTGGTTCCTCGTCGCCGCCCTCATCACCTGGGTCTTCGGCGGCCAGCTCGACCGCGTCCTGCCCGAACTCGGCGCCCTGCGCTACCTCGTCTCCCTCTTCTTCGCGGTCGCCTTCTACGCCTCCGTCCTCGTCCACGAACTCGCGCACACCATCGCGGCCCTCCGCTTCAAACTCCCGGTCCGCCGCATCCAGCTCCAGTTCTTCGGCGGCGTCTCCGAGATCGAGAAGGAAGCCGAGACACCCGGCCGCGAATTCGTCCTCGCCTTCGTCGGACCCCTGCTCTCCCTCGTCCTCGCCGGACTCTTCTACCTCGCCCTGAAACCCGTCGAGCCCGGCACCGTCCCCGGCGTCCTCCTCGCCGGGCTGATGATCTCCAACCTCATCGTCGCGATCTTCAACCTCCTGCCCGGCCTCCCGCTCGACGGCGGCCGCATGCTCCGCGCCGTCGTCTGGAAGATCACCGGCCGCCCCATGACCGGCACCGTCGCCGCCGCCTGGGTCGGCCGCGCCCTCGCCGTCTCCGTCCTCATCGGACTGCCCCTGCTCAACCAGTCCGGCGCCCTCGGCGGCGACCGGGACGTCAGCGGCATGGACACCGTCACCGACGCCCTGCTCGCCGCGATCCTCGCCGCCATCATCTGGACCGGCGCCGGCAACAGCCTCCGCATGGCCCGGCTGCGCGAACACCTCCCCGACCTCCGCGCCCGCACCCTCACCCGCCGCGCCGTCCCCGTCCAGACCGACACCCCCCTCTCCGAGGGCCTGCGCCGCGCCAACGCCGCCGGCGCCCGCGCCCTCGTCGTCGTCGACGCCGACGGCACCCCCCTCTCCCTCGTCCGGGAGGCCGCCATCGTCGGCGTCCCCGAACACCGCCGCCCCTGGGTCCCCGTCAGCGAACTCGCCCAGGACCTCACTGACGGTATGCGCGTCTCCGCCGAACTCTCGGGCGAGGAACTCCTGGACACCCTCCGAGCCACCCCCGCGACCGAGTACCTGGTGGTCGAGAACACCGGCGAGATCTACGGCGTCCTCTCGGCGGCGGACGTCGAACGGGCCTTCGTCAAGGCCATGGCCCGCCCCTCCTGAGCGCACCGGGGATCATGGTCCTCGCCCCCCGCCGCTGCCGGTAAGCTGGTCACATGTCCGAACCGACCGGTGCCGCCCGCAGGCGCGGGCCCTTCAAGGTCGGGGACCAGGTTCAGCTGACCGACCCCAAGGGCCGCCACTACACGTTCACGCTCGAAGCCGGGAAGAACTTCCACACCCACAAGGGCTCCTTCCCGCACGACGAACTGATCGGCGCTCCCGAGGGCAGCGTTGTCCGCACCACCGGCAACGTCGCCTACCTCGCGCTGCGCCCCCTGCTCCCCGACTACGTCCTGTCCATGCCCCGCGGCGCCGCCGTGGTCTACCCCAAGGACGCGGGGCAGATCCTGGCCTTCGCCGACATCTTCCCCGGCGCCCGCGTCGTCGAGGCGGGCGTGGGCTCCGGCTCGCTGAGCAGCTTCCTGCTGCGCGCCATCGGCGACCAGGGCATGCTGCACTCCTACGAGCGCCGCGAGGACTTCGCCGAGATCGCCAAGCAGAACGTCGAGCGCTACTTCGGCGGTGAACACCCCGCCTGGCAGCTCACCGTCGGCGACCTCCAGGACAACCTGTCCGACACCGACGTCGACCGCGTCATCCTCGACATGCTCGCCCCCTGGGAATGCCTGGAGGCCGTCTCCAAGGCACTCGTCCCCGGCGGCATCCTCTGCGCCTACGTCGCCACCACCACCCAGCTCGCCCGGACCGTCGAGTCCATCCGCGAGATCGGCTGCTTCAACGAGCCGACCGCCTGGGAGACGATGATCCGCAACTGGCACATCGAGGGCCTGGCCGTCCGCCCGGACCACCGCATGATCGGCCACACCGGCTTCCTGCTCACCGCCCGCCGCCTCGCCGACGGCGTCGAGCCGCCCATGCGCCGCCGCCGCCCCGCCAAGGGCGCCTACGGCGAGGACTACGCCGGCCCCAACGCCGACGGCGGCGCGGGCCGCTGACCCGCACCCACCCCGCACCACACCAGGGCGCCGTGCCCCCACCTCCCGCCACCACGGGAACCAGGGACACGGCGCCCTCGCGTCACCCCTCGTCAAGACGCCCCCGCACCCCGCCGAATCCGCACCCGCCCCCGCCGTTCCCACCCACCGTGACGTGTGACACCATGCTGGCCACCCCTTCACCGGCACAGCCCCACAGGAGACCCTCCTAGTGCAGCAATCCGCCGTCCCGGAGCTCGCCCGCACGGACACCCGGCCCATCCACTGGGTCGCCACGGCCACCGCGGTCGCCGGCGTGATCGCACTGTCCTCCCTCGTACAGCCCGGCCCGGCCACCGCGGCCCAGCCGACCACCGCCACCGAGGCCAGGCCCGCCCCCGCGCCCACCGCCACCACCCCGCCCGGCACCACCGGCGTCGCCTTCCCGCTCGACTGCGGCCCCGTCAAAGCCGTCGTCGCCCGGAAGACCAGCGGCGACCTCGACGGCGACGGCAAACCCGAGACGGTCGCCGTCGTCCACTGCGACGCCGCCATGGGCACCCCGCCCGACGCCGTCTACGTCCTCACCCGCAACGCCACCGACGGCAGCCCCCGCGTCGTCGCCACCCTCGTCCAGCCCGCCGACCGCCTCACCGCCACCGACCTCGCCATCGGCGACCGCACCGTGACGGCCACCCTGCTCGGCTACTCGACCGACGACGTACCGAGCTGCTGCCCCGACGTGAAGAAACCCGCCGCCTGGCGCTGGAACGGCCACGCCTTCCTGCGCTCCACCCCGGCCGACACCCGAGGCGTCTGACCCCCCAACGCACGAGACGCGCGCATGCCACCGCACGCGCGCGTCCTCGCAAAGGGTCCGTCCAGTGGACGTCAGTCCGCCTCGGGCCCGAACACCTCGACCTTGTCCGAAACACGGCGCACATGGATGCACGCCCCCGGACACTCCTTCGCCGAGTCCACCACATCCGTGAGCAGCGGCAGCGGCACCGGCGTCGTCGCCCCCACGGCCTGGAGCAACTCGTCGTCGCCGTCCTTCACATAGGCCAGCCCGTCGATGTCCAGCTCGAACACCTCCGGCGCGTACTGGGCGCAGATCCCGTCACCGGTACACAGGTCCTGGTCGATCCAGACCTCCAGCGCCTCGCCGTCCGGGGCCTCCTGCTGCACGCTCATCTCTCCTGACCTCAATTCGCCGGACCCGAGCGGCCGGCGGCTGTCGAACACCCCGACCCTACCTCCGCCGCCCGCTTTCCCACCGTCTGCGCCCGCCGGCCACCGGATCACCCGGAACAAGCGGCTTCCGCATCACGTTCAGTGGGTATCCCCTCCGTGCGAGAGGGAGCGCACCGGGTGACCGACGACACACCTTGACAGTCTTTGTGATCTAGGGGTTTCAATCGACACCCACCCAGGTAGGGTCTGGAAGCGTCCAGCTCCCCTTGGAGGAGGTGAGGACCGTGGCAGCCCACGACGACGACATCAACCGCGGCATCCGCTCGGGACGAGGGTCCGACGACCCTGCCGGGCAGATCGCCTATCTTGAGCAGGAGATCGCCGTCCTGCGCCGCAAGCTCGCCGACTCTCCGCGGCACACGAGGATTCTCGAGGAGCGGATCGTCGAGCTTCAGACCAACCTGGCCGGCGTCTCCGCACAGAACGAGCGCCTGGCCAACACACTCCGCGAGGCCCGCGACCAGATCGTGGCCCTCAAGGAGGAAGTCGACCGGCTCGCCCAGCCGCCGGCCGGCTTCGGAGCGTTCCTTCAGGCCAACGAGGACGGCACCGCCGATATCTTCACCGGCGGCCGCAAGCTCCGCGTCAACGTCAGCCCGAGCGTCGAACTCGACAACCTCAGGCGCGGCCAGGAAGTCATGCTCAACGAAGCGCTCAACGTGGTCGAGGCCATGGAGTACGAGAGCGTCGGCGACATCGTCACCCTCAAGGAGATCCTCGAGGACGGCGAACGCGCCCTGGTACTGGGACACACCGACGAGGAACGCGTGGTCCGGCTCGCCGAACCGCTCCGGGGCATCACCATCCGCCCCGGCGACGCACTCCTCCTCGAACCCCGCTCCGGCTACGTCTACGAAGTCGTGCCCAAGAGCGAGGTCGAGGAACTCGTCCTCGAAGAAGTCCCCGACATCGGCTACGAACAGATCGGCGGACTCGGCGGCCAGATCGAGGCCATCCGCGACGCCGTCGAACTCCCTTACCTCTACCCCGACCTCTTCAAGGAGCACGAGCTGCGCCCGCCCAAGGGCGTCCTGCTCTACGGCCCGCCCGGATGCGGTAAGACCCTGATCGCCAAGGCCGTCGCCAACTCGCTGGCCAAGAAGGTCGCCGAAGTGACCGGACAGGCCCAGGGCAAGAGCTTCTTCCTCAACATCAAGGGCCCCGAGCTGCTCAACAAGTACGTCGGTGAGACCGAGCGGCAGATCCGCCTCGTCTTCCAGCGTGCGCGTGAGAAGGCCAGCGAGGGCACCCCCGTCATCGTCTTCTTCGACGAGATGGAATCCCTCTTCCGCACCCGCGGCTCCGGCGTCAGCTCCGACGTCGAGAACACCATCGTCCCCCAGCTCCTCGCGGAGATCGACGGTGTCGAGGGCCTCCAGAACGTGGTCGTCATCGGCGCCTCCAACCGCGAGGACATGATCGACCCCGCCATCCTCCGGCCCGGCCGGCTCGACGTGAAGATCAAGATCGAGCGCCCGGACGCCGAAGCCGCCAAGGACATCTTCGGCAAGTACCTCACAGAGCGCCTCCCGCTGCACTCCGACGACCTCGGCGAGCACGGCGGCGACAAGGAGATCACCGTCCAGAGCATGATCCAGACGGCGGTCGAGCAGATGTACGCCGAATCCGAGGAAAACCGCTTCCTGGAAGTCACCTACGCCAACGGAGACAAGGAAGTCCTCTACTTCAAGGACTTCAACTCCGGCGCCATGATCGAGAACATCGTGGGCCGCGCCAAGAAGATGGCGATCAAGGACTTCCTCGACAAGAGCCAGAAGGGCCTCCGCGTCTCCCACCTCCTCCAGGCATGCGTGGACGAGTTCAAGGAGAACGAGGACCTGCCCAACACCACCAACCCCGACGACTGGGCCCGTATCTCCGGAAAGAAGGGCGAGCGGATCGTCTACATCCGCACCCTCATCACCGGAAAGCAGGGCGCGGACACCGGACGGTCCATCGACACGGTGGCGAACACCGGTCAATACCTGTAAAAGGCGGAGCGGCTGCGGGTGCCCGCCACGGGCATCCGCAGCCGCTCGCTTTTCAGGCCACGACCGGAGCAGTCAATGACGCAAATGATCTCCCCACCAGTGCAAAGGCGTTCTAGGCTCTTTCCTACCGCCGAGTCGCGCAGTGCGGGGACGGGCACCGCACACGCACCGGAGCGCCAGCGGTACGCGAGCGGCACCCAAGACAGAGGGTGCCGCCGGGCAAGGAGGGCCGCATGACCGTACGGCGAGTAATGGGCATCGAGACGGAGTACGGCATCTCCGTCCCCGGCCACCCCAATGCCAATGCCATGCTCACCTCGTCCCAGATCGTCAACGCCTACGCGGCCGCGATGCACCGGGCCCGCCGGGCCCGCTGGGACTTCGAGGAGGAGAACCCGCTGCGCGACGCGCGAGGCTTCGACCTCGCCCGGGAGGCCGCCGACTCCAGCCAGCTCACCGACGAGGACATCGGCCTCGCCAACGTCATCCTCACCAACGGCGCCCGGCTCTACGTCGACCACGCCCACCCCGAATACAGCGCCCCCGAGGTCACCAACCCGCGCGACGCCGTCCTCTGGGACAAGGCGGGCGAACGCATCATGGCCGAGGCCGCCGAACGGGCCGCGGCGCTGCCCGGCGCCCAGCCCATCCACCTCTACAAGAACAACACCGACAACAAGGGCGCCTCCTACGGCACGCACGAGAACTACCTGATGAAGCGGGAGACCGCCTTCTCGGACATCGTGCGCCACCTGACGCCGTTCTTCGTCTCCCGCCAGGTCTTCGCGGGCGCCGGCCGCGTCGGCATCGGGCAGGACGGCCACGAACACGGCTTCCAGCTCAGCCAGCGCGCCGACTACTTCGAGGTCGAGGTCGGCCTGGAGACCACCCTCAAGCGGCCCATCATCAACACCCGCGACGAACCCCACGCGGACGCCGAGAAGTACCGCCGCCTCCATGTGATCATCGGCGACGCCAACCTCTCGGAGATCTCCACCTACCTCAAGCTGGGCACCACCGCACTGGTCCTCTCCATGATCGAGGACAACTTCATCGCGGTGGACCTCGCCGTGGACCAGCCCGTCCGCACCCTCCACCAGGTCTCCCACGACCCCTCCCTCCAGCACCTCGTCACGCTGCGCAGCGGGCGCACGCTCACCGCCGTGCAGTTGCAGATGGAGTACTTCGAGCTGGCCCGCAAATACGTGGAGGAGCGCTACGGCGCCGACGCCGACGACCAGACCAAGGACGTCCTCGTCCGCTGGGAGGACACCCTCACCCGGCTGGAGAGGGACCCCATGAGCCTGGCAGCGGAACTCGACTGGGTCGCCAAGCGGCAGCTCATGGAGGGCTACCGCCGCCGCGACGACCTCGACTGGGACGCGCCCCGGCTGCACCTGGTCGACCTCCAGTACGCCGACGTACGCCCCGAGAAGGGTCTCTACAACCGCCTGGTCGACAAGGGCCGCATGAAGCGGCTGCTGGACGACGCGGAGGTCGAGCGGGCGCGTACGAAGCCGCCGGAGGACACTCGGGCCTACTTCCGGGGACGGTGCCTGGAGCAGTACGCGGACGACGTGGCCGCGGCCTCCTGGGACTCGGTCATCTTCGACCTCCCCGGCCGCGATTCGCTCCAGCGGGTGCCAACCCTGGAACCTCTTCGCGGAACGCGAAATCACGTCAAGGAGCTGCTGGACCGGTGCCGGACGGCGGACGAGCTGGTCAGGGTGCTGTCCGGCAATTGAAACCCCGGTCCGGGGCATTGATTCGGCTCCCTTCGCAGGGTGGAAATCCCGGCGTCAGGGAATCATCGAGATGGCCCCCGTACGTTCCCGGAACTACGGGGCCGATGTCGGACCCGGCTTGTAGGGTCTGATCATCACCGAACGGCGAACTGAGCGGGGTGAGGGTTATGGCGACCAAGGACACCGGCGGCGGCCAGCAGAAGGCCACACGCTCCACCGAAGAGGTCGAGGAGCAGGCCCAGGAAGCACAGGGCTCCGAAGACCTCAAGGAACGACAGGAAAAACTGACCGACGACGTGGACTCGGTCCTGGACGAAATCGATGACGTACTCGAGGAAAACGCCGAGGACTTCGTGCGAAGCTTCGTGCAAAAAGGCGGGGAATAGAGGCAGGTGGGCGGTTTCACCTTCGAAGTGAAGGGTGCGGGGGAGTCGGGTGGTCGAGGAACCGAACGCGAAACGCTGCGGGAAGTGTGAGCGGGAGCTGCCTCCCGCAGCGTTTGCGCGGGACCGGAACCGACGTGACGGCCTTCAGGTGTATTGCCGGGAGTGCGTGGCGGAATACGGCGCCGCGCATTACCGGCGCCGCCGGGAAGCCATGGGGAAGCCGGCTCGGGAAAAAGTGGACGTCCCGTCCGGGCACAAGCTCTGCCTGAAGTGCGGCGAGGTCAAACCCTGGGCCGAATGGCACCGCAACTCGTCGGCCTCGGACGGGCTGTCAACGCGCTGCAAGTCATGCCGGGCGGCGGAGGGCCGCGCCGGTCATCTCAAACGCAGTTACGGCCTCACCGAGGCCGAGCGGGATGCGATGGTCGCCTCTCAGCGCGGGCTCTGTGTGATCTGTCTGAATGCCCCGGCCGCACATGTGGATCACTGCCACAAGACGGGTAGGGTCCGAGGCGTACTGTGCTTCAACTGCAATTCGGCCATCGGCAAGCTGGGGGACGACCCCGAGGCCGTACGCCGGGCCGCCGCCTATCTGGAAGGAAACTCGTGGAAGCCAATACTCGTGGCACCGGGCGTCTACCAGCTGCCTTCCTGACGCCTGGGTCGTCCTCCTTCATGGACTTCCTGTCGGACCACCAGCCGGAGCTGCTGCCGGGCAAGCGGACGCTGCCGCCGGTGCAGGGCGTGATCGAGGCCCCGCACGGGACGACGATCGTGGCCGTGACGTTCCCCGGGGGCGTCGTCCTCGCCGGTGACCGCCGGGCCACCATGGGCAACGTCATCGCCCAGCGGGACATCGAGAAGGTCTTCCCGGCGGACGAGTACTCCGCGGTCGGCATCGCCGGCACCGCGGGCCTGGCCGTGGAGATGGTGAAGCTCTTCCAGTTGGAGCTGGAGCACTTCGAGAAGGTCGAAGGCGCGCAGCTCTCCCTGGAGGGCAAGGCGAACCGCCTGTCGACGATGATCCGCTCCAACCTAGGCATGGCTATGCAGGGTCTGGCCGTGGTCCCCCTGTTCGCGGGGTACGACCTGGACCGCGAGCGGGGCCGCATCTTCTCGTACGACGTGACGGGCGGCCGCAGCGAGGAGCACAACTTCGCGGCGACCGGTTCGGGCTCGGTGTTCGCGCGCGGTGCGATGAAGAAGCTCTTCCGTGACGACCTGACCGCGGAAGAGGCCACCACCCTGGTGGTGCAGGCGCTGTACGACGCGGCCGACGACGACTCGGCGACCGGTGGTCCCGATGTCGCGCGCCGGATCTATCCGATCATCACGGTGATCACCGACGAGGGTTTCCGCAGGCTGTCGGAGCAGGAGGCGTCCGAGCTGTCGCGCGCGGTGCTCCAGCGGCGGCTGGAAGAGCCGGACGGTCCTCGGGCCGCCCTGCTCTGAGCGGGCGTGCCGGTCTTCGCAGTGAGGTGATCCCAGTGACCATGACAGAAAGGGACGGATAACCGGTGTCGACGCCGTTCTATGTCTCACCCCAGCAGGCCATGGCGGACCGCGCCGAGTACGCCCGCAAGGGCATCGCGCGCGGTCGCAGCCTGGCGGTCATGCAGTATGCCGACGGCATCGTGTTCGTCGGTGAGAACCCGTCCCGTGCGCTGCACAAGTTCAGCGAGATCTACGACCGGATCGGCTTCGCGGCCGCCGGCAAGTACAACGAGTACGAGAATCTGCGCATCGGTGGTGTGCGGTACGCGGATCTGCGGGGTTACACCTACGACCGTGACGACGTGACCGCGCGTGGTCTGGCGAACGTGTACGCGCAGACGCTGGGCACGATCTTCTCCTCGGCGGCGGAGAAGCCGTACGAGGTGGAGCTGGTGGTCGCGGAGGTCGGTGCGACTCCGGAGGGTGACCAGATCTACCGGCTGCCGCACGACGGTTCCATCGTGGACGAGCACGGTTCGGTGGCGGTCGGCGGTAACGCGGAGCAGATCAGCACGTTCCTGGACCAGCGGCACCGGGACGGGATGAGTCTGGCGGAGGCGCTGAAGCTGGCGGTGCAGGCGTTGTCGCGGGACACCAACGGAGGCGAGCGGGAGATTCCCGCGGAGCGTCTGGAGGTGGCGGTGCTGGACCGGACGCGCCCGCAGAAGCGGAAGTTCAAGCGGATCGTGGGCGGTCAGTTGTCGCGGTTGCTGGCGGCGAACGGCGCGGCGACCGAGGCGGAGAGCGCGGACGACCCGGAGGACGCGTCGGGTGCGTCGGGTGGTTCGGGCCCCGCGAAGGAGTGACGCGCGCGCCCGCGTGGTGTTGTTCAGGTGCCCTCGACCGGATTCCGGTCGGGGGCCCTTTGTGTGGGTGGCGCGGGAGGGGCCTCAGGAGGGCCGTGGTGGGGCCGTGGAGGCGCGGGGGATGAGCTGGACCGGGATGTCCCCGTGTGCGGGCTCACGGCCGTCCAGGACGGCGAGGAGGGCCTGCATGCCGCGTTCGCCGAAGAGTTCGGCGTCGAGGCGGACGGTGGTGAGTTCGGGGTCGAGGGCGGTGGCGAGGGCGAGGTCGTCGAGTCCGGTGACGGAGATGTCGTCGGGGATGCGCAGGCCGAGGCGGCGGGCGGCCTTGTAGGCGCCGGCGGCGAGTTTGTCGTCGTCGCAGACGATGGCGGTGGGGCGGGGGCCGGGGGCGGTGAGCGCGGCCTCGGTGGCGGCGCGGGCGGCGTCGATGGTGATGGGCGCGTGGGCGGTGGTGAGCCGGGTGCCGGGTGCGGCGGCGAGGCGGTCGGCGAGTTCGCGGGCGCGGATCTCGAAGGTCCAGGAGGGTACGTCGGCGGCGAGGTGGAGGAGGTGGCGGTGGCCGAGGCCGAGGAGGTGGTCGGTGACCTGGCGGACGCCGTCGGTGATGTCGAGGTTGACGGTGGCGGCGCCGAGGCTGCCGGCGGGGTCGCTGTCGAGCATGACGAGGGGGAGCTGGTCGCCGCTGATGGCGGTGAGGGCGTCGGCGGCCATGGAGGAGGCGATGACGCCGTCGAGGGCGGCCTGGGCGCTGGCGAAGGGGTCGCGGGCGGGGCCGACGCCTTCGGGGGAGGGGTAGAGGACGACGCCGAAGCCGTGTTCGGCGGCGACGCGGGCGGCTCCGGTGTAGACGCCGGCGAAGAACTCGGTGGTGAGGGCGGGGACGACGAGGAGGACGGTGCGGGTGTGGCCGAGGCGGAGGTTGCGGGCGGCGAGGTTGGGGCGGTAGCCGAGGTCGGTGGCGGCCTGGCGTACGCGCTGGGCGGTGGTCTCGGAGACGCGGCCGCGCCATTTGTCGCCGAGGACGAGTGAGACGGCGGCCTGGCTGACTCCGGCCGCGCGGGCGACGTCACGGCTGGTCGGGCGCGTGCTGCTGCGTGCCACCGCGGGCGTGCTCCTCTGAGTGCTGTGGACTGGGTGCTGTGTGGACGGTCGGACAGCGCACATGGTACGTATGAAAGCGGTAGTTATACGTAACACTTCGGAGACGTCGCGGCGGTCCGGAGCGGCCGCTGAAGGGGCGGGACATGGCGACGGGTTATCTGGAGATCCTGCGGGCGCGGCATGCGCTGCGCCTGCTGACGGGGACGCTGGTGGGCCGGCTGCCCAACGCCACGGCGCCGATCGCCATGGTGCTGTTCGTGCGCGCGGAGGGCGGTACGTACAGCCTGGCGGGCGCGCTGGCGGCGGTGTACGGGGTGGCGAACGCGGTGGGGCAGCCGCTGCTGGGGCGGCTGGTGGACCTGTACGGGCAGCCGCGGGTGCAGTTGCCGGCGGCGGTGGCGTCGGCGCTGGCGATGGCGGGGTTCGCGTTCTGCGGGATCGGTCCGCTGGGGCTCGCCTACGCGTTGGTGGCGCTGGCGGGGCTGTGCACTCCGCCGCTGGAGGGCGGGCTGCGGGCGCTGTGGCCGTCGGTGCTGCGCCGGGGGGACCAGGTGCACACGGCGTACGCGCTGGACGCTGTGGCGCAGGAGGTGATGTTCACGGTCGGGCCGCTGCTGGTGACGCTGTGCGTGTCGGTGTGGTCGGAGCGGGCGGCGCTGCTGGTGCTGAACGTGGTGGGGGTGCTGGGGGCGCTGTCGGTGGTGGTGTCGGCGCCGTCGCGGGCGTGGCGCTCGGAGCCCCGGGAGGCGCACTGGCTGGGCGCGCTGAGGTCGCGGGGGCTGCTGGCGCTGCTGGGGGCGTTCCTGTTCGTGGGGATCGCGATGGGCTCGATCACGGTGGCGTCGGTGTCGTACGCGGACGGGCACGGTGGTGACGCGGTGTACGGCTGGATGATGGCGGGGCTGGGCCTCGGCGCGCTGGCCGGCGGGACGGTGTACGGGGCGCGGCGGTGGTCCGGGGTGCCGGAGCGGCGGCTCAGGGTGCTGGTGGCGCTGCTGGCGGTGTGTTACCTGCCGCTGTGGTGGATGCCGGGCGTGGTGCCGATGGTGCTGCTGTCGGTGGTGTCGGGGGTGTTCCTGGCGCCGTGCATCGCGTGCGCGTTCATCATCGTGGACCGGCATGCTCCGGTGGGGACGGTGACGGAGGCGTTCTCGTGGCTGGTGACGACGTTCATGGTGGGTGCGTCGGTGGGGACGGGGCTCGCGGGGCCGGTGGTCCAGTCGGGTGGTGCGTCATGGGGGTTCGCGCTGCCGGGGGTGGCGGGGGGTGTGTCGTTGCTGGTGCTGCTGGCCACGGGACGGGTGCTGACGGCTCCTGTCGGGGGCGGTGTGGTTGCGGCTTCATCGGAAAATGATCCAGATCGTGCTGCCGAACCCCGTTTCAGTTCAGGGGATCGGGCGTAATGTTCAGTCATGGACCGCCGCATTTTCGGGCTGGAGAACGAGTACGGCGTCACGTGCACGTTCAGGGGACAGCGGCGTCTGTCTCCTGACGAGGTGGCGCGGTACCTCTTCCGCCGTGTCGTGTCATGGGGCCGCAGCAGCAATGTCTTTCTGCGGAACGGCGCTCGGCTGTATCTCGACGTGGGCTCACATCCGGAATACGCGACACCCGAGTGTGACAATGTGACCGAGTTGGTCACCCACGACAAGGCCGGCGAGCGCATTCTCGAGGGACTCCTGGTGGACGCGGAACGACGCCTGCACGAGGAGGGAATCGCGGGCGACGTCTACCTCTTCAAGAACAACACCGACTCGGCGGGCAACTCCTATGGTTGCCACGAGAACTATCTGGTGGCGCGGCACGGGGAGTTCTCCCGGCTCGCGGACATCCTCATCCCGTTCCTGGTGACCCGGCAGTTGCTGTGTGGGGCGGGCAAGGTGCTCCAGACGCCGCGTGGTGCGGTGTACTGCGTGAGCCAGCGGGCGGAGCACATCTGGGAGGGCGTGTCGTCGGCGACGACGCGTTCGAGGCCGATCATCAACACCCGTGACGAGCCGCACGCGGACGCCGAGCGTTACCGGCGCCTGCATGTCATCGTGGGCGACTCGAACATGTCCGAGACGACGATGCTGCTGAAGGTCGGCGCCACCGATCTGGTGCTGCGCATGATCGAGGCGGGCACGGTGATGCGGGATCTGACGCTGGAGAACCCGATCCGGGCGATCCGCGAGGTCAGCCATGACATCACCGGCCGGCGCAAGGTGCGTCTGGCCAGTGGCCGGGAGGCGTCGGCGCTGGAGGTGCAGCGCGAGTACTTCGACAAGGCGGTGGACTTCTGCGACCGCCGGGGCATCCGTACGGGCACGGTCGCGCAGGTGCTGGAGCTGTGGGGCCGGACGCTGGACGCGATCGAGACGGAGGACCTGGACCGGATCGGTACCGAGATCGACTGGGTGATGAAGTACAAGCTCATCGAGCGGTACCGCGAGAAGCACAACATGACGATGTCGCACCCGCGGGTCGCGCAGATAGACCTCGCGTATCACGACATCCACCGGCGTCGTGGGCTGTACTACCTGCTGGAGAAGAAGGGTCAGGCGGCGCGGATCTGCAATGACCTGAAGATCTTCGAGGGCAAGTCGGTGCCGCCGCAGACGACTCGGGCGCGGCTTCGCGGTGACTTCATCCGGCGGGCGCAGGAACAGCGCCGGGACTTCACGGTCGACTGGGTGCATCTGAAGCTCAACGACCAGGCGCAGCGCACGGTGTTGTGCAAGGACCCGTTCCGTTCGGTGGACGACCGGGTGGAGAAACTGATCGCCGGAATGTAGGAGCGGCCCCTCCGGCCGCGGCTTTCGGCGCCGTATTGCCGTCAGCGCCACACGGGCGCCGTACGTTTCCCGTACGGCGCCCTTGTCACGCCGTAGAGTTGCGCGCACCAATCCGCAAGATCGACCGATTACGAGGCATCTCCCGTGCGCCGACGCTCACTCCTCATGGCCGCCGTTCCCGCTGGACTGGTCACGCTCGCCGGGTGCGGCGACGGCGATTCGAAGTCCAGCAAGAGCAGTGCGTCCCCCTCGCCGTCGGCGTCGTCTCCTCCGCCGCCGAAGATCGTGGAGGGTCCGCTGCCGGCGATCACGGCGGGGACGAAGTTCGGGGAGAAGCCGACGGTCGCCAAGGGGACGGGGGAGCCGTCGAAGGACCTGGCGGTCAAGACGGTGATCGCGGGCAACGGCCGGACGGTGGCGGAGAACGACTTCATCAAGGCGAACTACCTGGGCCAGATCTGGAGCTCGGGGAAGGTCTTCGACAATTCCTACGACCGTAATCCGCTGGTGCTCCAGTTGGCGCAGGGCAGCATCATCGACGGCTGGCGGTACGCGCTGACCGGGAAGAAGATCGGCAGCCGGGTGGAGATCGCGGTGCCGCCGACCTGGGGGTACGGGCCGTCGGGCAACGAGCAGGCGGGGATCAAGGGCACGGACACGCTGGTGTTCGTGATCGATCTGCTGGACTCCTACAACACCAAGAGCTCGGCGAAGGGCAAGGAGGTCCCGCAGACGGACCCGGCCCTGCCCAAGGTGGCCACGAACACGGACGGCAATGTGCCGAAGGTGACGCTGCCGAAGTCGGACCCGCCGAAGAAGCTGGTGTCGAACTACATCCTCGAGGGTGACGGGGACGAGGTCACCAAGAAGCAGGCGATCCTGTGCCAGTTCCAGGGGCTGGAGTGGCAGGGCGGCCGGACGTTCCAGAAGACGTACGGCTCCGGGCGCCTGAGCCAGTTCTCGGTGGAGCAGATGGAGCAGGTCGTCAAGGGTCTGGCGCAGGGGGTCACGGGGAAGAAGGTCGGCAGCCGGGTGCTGATCGTGGTGCCGCCGGACCTGGGCTACGGCGACAACCCGCCGAGCGGGAGCGGTATCAAGAAGGGCGCCACGCTGGTCTTCACGGTGGACATCCTCGCGGCGATGTAGCGCGCCGGGCGCCGGAGCTGCGGGGATGACAGACTGTCCATGTTTCGTTTCGTACACACGCAGGAGCTTTTGACGTGAGCATCGACAAGCCCGAGGTCGACTTTCCGGGCGGCGAGCCGCCGAAGGACCTTGAGATCAAGGACATCTGGGAGGGCGACGGCGAGGTCGCCGAGGCGGGCGACGTCGTCAAGGTGCACTACGTGGGCGTCGCGTTCTCCACGGGTGAGGAGTTCGACGCGTCCTGGAACCGCGGCACGCCGCTGGACTTCCAGCTCGGTGTCGGCCAGGTCATCCAGGGCTGGGACAAGGGTGTGCAGGGCATGAAGGTCGGCGGCCGCCGCCAGCTCGTGATCCCCGCGCACCTCGCCTACGGCGACCGGGGTGCCGGTGGCCGGATCGCGCCGGGCGAGACGCTGATCTTCGTCTGCGACCTCGTGGGCGTCGGCAAGCGCTGACCCGACCGGTCACGCCTGATCGTTTCTGAATGAAGTGGGGCCCGCGCCTGGCGTGCGGGCCCTTCTTCTTTGACCGCCCTCGTCCGTGATGGCCCCCATTCTTTGCTTCGGCTTTTGCCGCGCCACCTGGGAGCGGTACGGTCGACGGTCGGAAGCACATGAGGGAAGGCGTAGGGCGTCGATGGCCATTGCCAAGGCCGAGCGGTTGATGAACCTCGCGCTGTGCCTGCTCGGCGCACGGCGGCCGCTCAGCAAGCGCGAGCTGCGCGGGTCCATCGAGGCGTACCTGGAAGCGGGGTCGGACGACTCCTTCAACCGCATGTTCGAACGGGACAAGGACGACCTGCGCGAGCTGGGCCTGGTCATCGAGACCGTGGAGAACCTCGAGGGCGAGGTCGGCTATCTCGCGCGCCGTGACAGCAACCGGCTGCCCGCGATCACCCTGGACGCCGAGGAGGCCGCCGCCCTGGGCCTGGCCGCCAAGGTGTGGCAGCAGGCCCGCCTGGCCGGCGCGGCCAGCGGCGCCCTGCAGAAGCTGCGCGCGGCCGGGCTGCCCGAGGACGTCGACCCCTACGGTTCACACGGCGCGCTGGAGCCGCGCATCCCGGTGCACGAGGCCGCGTTCGAGCCGCTGATGCTGGCCTGCCGGGACCGCCGCCCGGTGGTCTTCGACTACCGCAAGGCGTCCGCCGCGCACCCCGAGACCCGGCACGTCGAGCCGTGGGCGCTGGAGTGCTGGCGCGGCCACTGGTACCTGGCCGGCTTCGACCGCGAGCGCGGTGCGGAGCGGGTCTTCCGGCTGTCCCGGATCACCGGCAAGGTCCGCGCCCGCGGTACGGGCTTCACCGCGCCGGTGCCGGACGTGGTGACCGTGCGGGAGACCGTCCGGGGCTGGGCGGGGGAGACCGCCGACCGCTCCGCGCTGATCCGGCTGCGCTCCGGGGCCGGCTACCCCTTGCGGGCCAGGGCCACCAAGGTGCGCGAACTGGGCGACGGCTGGGACGAGTTGGAGATTCCGTACGGGCACGGGCTGGATGCCTGGCTGGTGGAGTTCGGGCCGGACGTGGTGGTGCTGGAACCGGCCGAGCTGCGGGCGGACGTGGTGGACCGGCTGCGTGCCGTGGCCAAGGGCTGAGGGGGAGCGGAGCGAACACCATGGCAGGCAAACCGGCGAGGCCCGTGAACGCCATCGACCAGACCCGGCGGATGCTGTCGCTGGTCACGTATCTGCGCGAGCGCCCCGGCGCCCGGATCGCGGACGTGGCCCGCGCCTTCGGCATCACCGAGGACGAACTCGTCTCCGACCTGGACGTGCTGCCCATGTGCGGCACTTCTTTCCGCGGCGGGGACCTGCTGGACATCGACACCGACGGCGAGCGCATCTGGTGGCACAACCCGGCCGCCCTCGGCGAGGACGCGGCCGAGCCGCTCAGGCTCGCCGCCGACGAGGCGACCGCGCTGCTGGTGGCCGCCCGCGCGGTGGCCACCCTGCCCGGCCTGCGCGAGAGCGACCGGCAGGCGCTGGTACGGGCCACCGCCAAGGTGGAGACCGCCGCCGGCGACGCGGCCGGGGCCAGCTCCCGGCTGTCGGTGACCTTCGAGTCCGAGGGCGGCGTCTTCGCCGACGTGGACCGGGCCATCTCCGAGCGGCGCCGGCTGTGGGTGCGCTACTACTCCCCGGCCCGCGACGAGCTGACCGAGCGGGAGATCGACCCGATCCGCCTGGTCACCATGGGGCACACCTACGTCGAGGCGTGGTGCCGCCGCTCGGAGGCGCGCCGTACCTTCCGGCTGGACCGGGTCGCGGAGATCCGGATTCTCGACGAGCCGGCCGCGCCGCCCGAGATAGAACCGCGCGACCTGTCCGAGGGGCTGGTGCAGCCCGCCGCCGAGGACCCCGAGGTCGTGGTGGAGGTCGGCCCCGGCGGGCGCTGGGTCGCCGAGTACTACCCGCACGACACGGCCGAGGAGCTGCCCGACGGCGGCCTGCGCATCACCCTGCGCACCCCCGACCCGGCCTCGCTGCGCCGGCTCGCCCTGCGGCTCGGGCCCGACGGCCGGATCGTGTCGCCGCCCGACCTGGCCGACCGTGCCCGCCGGGCCGCCCGTGAGGCGCTGGCCGCGTACGAGGGGCGGGAGCACACGCCGTGAACGAGACCTCGGTGCCCGGGACGACGCGCGAGGTGACTGCGGCCGCCGCCTTCGCCGGGATGCGGCGCGTCGTCCCCGTGGTGTTCAAGGCGGCCTGCCCCGACTGCCGGGGCCGGTTCGAACTCGCCGCGAACGCGCTGCGGCTGGCCATCGGCGGCTCCAGCCGGACCACCTTCTACTCCTTCACCTGCCCCGAGTGCGGCACGGCCGTGCGCAAGCCCGCCGGGGACCGGATCGTGCAACTGCTCAGCGGGGCCGGGGTGCGGACCCTGCGGCTGCACTCCACTGTCTGAGACGGTTCCGAGACGGTCTAGGCTCGTCCTCATGTTCTGGCCGATGTTCGCGGTAGCCATGGGGTTTCTGGGTCTCGCCGTTCTGGGGGTGCTCGCCGTCCGCGTCTTCGTGGCCGCGCGGCAACTCGGCCTCCAGGTGGCCGACTCCGGGCGCCGCATCAGCCGTGCGGCCGAGGACCTGGAGCGGGCCGCGGTGAGCACCGCCCGCGCCGCCGACACGCTCTGACCTGCGGGGCGAGCAGGGCGCCGGAAACGCCACAAGCGGTTTGCGTCACTTCGCCCTGTCATGCGGGACAGACGTACGGGTACGCTGCTGGTCGCGGTGCGGAGAACGAGGCGCGTACCGCCGACCGGGAGTACGCACGGGGATTGCCTCTCGTTTACCCCTGAGCGTTACGATCGCTGCCGGCACGACCATCCGGACGCTTGTCCGAGCGGTCGGACAGCACCCCCACCCCCGCCTCGGTGAGAAGGTACTAACTCATGATCGGAAGGCTCGGTCCTACCGAGATCATTCTCATTCTCGTCGTCGTCTTCCTGCTCTTCGGTGCGAAGAAGCTTCCGGACATGGCCCGTTCGCTGGGCAAGTCCGCGCGCATCCTCAAGAGCGAGGCGAAGGCGATGAAGGAGGAGGGCAACACCTCCGCTCCGGCCGGTCCGCCGAACCCCGGCGAGCAGCCCCCCGCGCAGCGCACCATCCAGGCCGCCCCCGGCGACGTGAACAGCGCCCGCCCGGTCAACGAGCCCACGGACACCACCCAGCGCTGACCCGCGGCCGCATCACCGGCCTGCCGCACGAGATGAGGACGTGGGTTGCTCAAGTCTGCCCGCAAGAAAGAGAAGGACCCCGAGGGGCGGATGCCCCTCGTGGAGCACCTGCGTGAGCTGCGCAACCGGCTCGCCAAGGGCATGTTGGCGATCACGGTCGTCTCCGTGGTGGTCGCCTTCTACAGCCAGGACCTGATGTCCTTCCTCTCGCATCCGGTCCCGCGCTGCACCGAGGGTCTGGGTGAGTCCACCGGAGGCTCCTGCGCGGTCATCGCCTACACCGACCTGCTGTCGCCCTTCACCACCACGGTGAAGGTCTGCTTCATGGCGGGCGTCGTCCTCTCCAGCCCCGTCTGGCTCTACCAGCTCTGGGCGTTCATCGCGCCGGGACTGCACCGGAACGAGCGCAAGTACACCTACGGGTTCGTGGCCGCGGCCGTGCCGCTCTTCATGGCGGGCGCCTGGCTCGCCTACACGATCCTGCCGATCAGCATGCGGGTGCTGCTGGGCATCACCCCCGACGGCTCGGCGAACATCCTGCCGATGGACAAGGTCCTGGACTTCATCGTCCGGATGATCCTCATCTTCGGCGGCGCCTTCGAGCTGCCGCTGCTGCTGGTCATGCTGAACTTCGCCGGTGTGGTGACCGGGCGCCGCATGGCCGGCTGGTGGCGCGGCGTGGTCATGGGCGTCTTCGTCTTCGGCGCCGTCGCCACCCCCACCACGGACCCCTTCGGCATGATCGCGCTGGCCGGCCCCATCGTGGTGCTGTACTTCATCGCCGTCGGCATCGCCCTGCTCAACGACCGCCGCCGCCGGCACGCCGAGGAGGCCGCCGAGCTGGACGACGACGAAGCCTCGCCGCTCGACCACCGGCCGGAGCCGATCGCCGGCCCCGAGCGGCTGACCGCCGCCGTTCCCGAGCAGGCCCGCCAGGCCGAGGCCCTGCCGCCGGGCCGGTACGAGGGCTACGACGACGTCACCTGAGCGGACCAGTACCCGTGAGCGAGGGGCCGGACGGATCTTCCGTCCGGCCCCTCGTCCGTGGGGGCGACCGCCTGGGCGGACTGGTCGGAGGCGGGCATTCCGGTTCGGTGGGCGTGGGAAGCGATAATGATCGTCCTGTTGTCGGTGCGGGCCGGTACGCTCGAAAGCACGATGACAGAGGACCTCTCACCGGCCGAGCGGTACGCGGCGTCCCGAGTGCGGGCAGCCGAGCAGGCCACCGCGCTCGCGGGCTTCCGCGAGATGTACGACTTCGGCCTCGACGACTTCCAGGTGGAAGCCTGCTCTGCGCTGGAGGGCGGCAAGGGCGTGCTGGTGGCCGCCCCCACCGGCTCGGGCAAGACGATCGTGGGCGAGTTCGCCGTCCACCTCGCCCTGGAACAGGGCAAGAAATGCTTCTACACGACACCCATCAAGGCGCTGTCGAACCAGAAGTACGCCGACCTGTGCCGCCGCTACGGAGCCGACAAGGTCGGCCTCCTCACCGGCGACAACAGCGTGAACTCCGACGCACCCATCGTCGTCATGACGACCGAGGTGCTGCGGAACATGCTGTACGCGGGCTCCCAGACCCTCCTGGGCCTCGGCTACGTGGTCATGGACGAGGTGCACTACCTCTCCGACCGCTTCCGGGGCGCCGTCTGGGAAGAGGTGATCATCCACCTGCCCGAGTCGGTGACCCTGGTGTCGCTGTCGGCCACCGTGTCCAACGCCGAGGAGTTCGGCGACTGGCTGGACACCGTGCGCGGCGACACCGAGGTGATCGTCTCCGAGCACCGGCCCGTACCGCTGTTCCAGCACGTGCTCGCCGGGCGGCGGATGTACGACCTGTTCGAGGAGGGTGAGGGCAGCAGGAAGGCCGTCAACCCCGACCTCGCCCGGCTCGCCCGGATGGAGGCCACCCGGCCCTCCTACCAGGACCGCAGGCGCGGCCGTGCCATGCGCGAGGCCGACCGGGAGCGGGAGCGCCGGCAGCGCCAGCGCGCCTGGACGCCGGGGCGTCCCGAGGTCATCGAGCGCCTGGACGCCGAGGGTCTGCTGCCCGCCATCACCTTCATCTTCAGCCGCGCCGCCTGCGAGGCCGCCGTCCAGCAGTGCCTGTACGCGGGCCTCAGGCTCAACGACGAGGAGGAGCGGGAACAGGTCCGCGCCCTGGTCGAGGAGCGCACCGCGAACATCCCCTCCGAGGACCTGCACGTCCTCGGCTACTACGAGTGGCTCGAGGGCCTGGAACGCGGCATCGCCGCCCACCACGCCGGCATGCTGCCGACCTTCAAGGAGGTCGTGGAGGAGCTGTTCGTGCGCGGGCTGGTCAAGGCCGTGTTCGCCACCGAGACCCTGGCGCTCGGCATCAACATGCCCGCCCGCTCGGTGGTGCTGGAGAAGCTCGTCAAGTGGAACGGCGAACAGCACGCCGACATCACCCCCGGTGAGTACACCCAGCTCACCGGCCGGGCCGGCCGCCGGGGCATCGACGTCGAGGGCCACGCCGTGGTGCTGTGGCAGCGGGGGATGAGCCCCGAGCACCTGGCCGGGCTCGCGGGCACCCGCACCTATCCGCTGCGCTCCAGCTTCAAGCCGTCGTACAACATGGCGGTCAACCTGGTCGAGCAGTTCGGGCGGCACCGCTCGCGCGAGCTGCTGGAGACGTCGTTCGCGCAGTTCCAGGCCGACAAGTCGGTCGTCGGGATCTCCCGGCAGGTGCAGCGCAACGAGGAGGGCCTGGAGGGCTACAAGGACTCCATGACCTGTCACCTCGGTGACTTCGACGAGTACGCGCGGCTGCGCCGCGAACTCAAGGACCGGGAGACCGAGCTGGCCCGCCAGGGCGCCAACCAGCGGCGCGCCGAGGCCGCCGTCGCCCTGGAGAAGCTCAAGCCGGGCGACATCATCCACGTGCCCACCGGCAAGTACGCGGGCCTCGCGCTCGTGCTCGACCCCGGCCTGCCCGCCGGGCGGACCGGCGGGCAGCGGGGCTTCGACCACCACGACGGGCCCCGCCCGCTGGTGCTCACCGCCGAACGGCAGGTCAAGCGGCTGGCGTCGATGGACTTCCCCGTCCCGGTGGAGGCGCTGGACCGGATGCGCATCCCGAAGACGTTCAACGCCCGCTCCCCGCAGTCCCGTCGGGACCTCGCCTCCGCGCTGCGCACCAAGGCCGGGCACATCCCGCCGGAGCGGGCCCGCAAGAAGCGTTCGCAGGCCGCCGACGACCGGGAGATCGCCCGGCTGCGCACCGCGATCCGCGCGCACCCCTGCCACGGCTGCGACGACCGCGAGGACCACGCCCGCTGGGCCGAGCGCTACCACCGGCTCCAGCGCGACACCACGCAGTTGGAGCGGCGCATCGAGGGCCGCACCAACACCATCGCCCGGACCTTCGACCGGATCGTGGCCCTGCTGACCGAACTGGACTATCTGCGGGGCGACGAGGTCACGGCCAACGGCAAGCGGCTCGCCCGGCTCTACGGCGAGTTGGACCTGCTGGCCAGCGAATGCCTGCGCGAGGGCGTGTGGGAGGGGCTCGGCCCCGCCGAACTCGCCGCCTGCGTCTCGGCGTTGGTGTACGAGGCGCGCGTCAGCGACGACGCCATGGCACCCAAACTGCCCTCCGGGCCGGCCCAGGCCGCGCTCGGCGAGATGGTGCGGATCTGGGGGCGGCTGGACGCGCTGGAGGAGGACTTCCGGATCAGCCAGACCGAGGGGGTCGGGCAGCGGGAGCCGGATCTCGGGTTCGCCTGGATCGCCCACCAGTGGGCCTCCGGGAGGGGGCTCGACGAGGTGCTGCGGGAGGCGGAGATGCCCGCGGGGGACTTCGTGCGGTGGACGAAGCAGGTGATCGACGTTCTGGGTCAGGTGGCTGCGGCTGCTCCCGCGGAGGGCTCGACGGTGGCTCGGAACGCCCGTAAGGCTGTTGATCAGTTGCTGCGGGGAGTGGTCGCCTACTCGTCCGTGGGGTGAGGCTGTAGAGCGGGTGCGGGTGGACTGTGGCTGGTCGCGCAGTTCCCCGCGCCCCCAAGAGGGGTCGGCCCAGCCGGCCCTTTTTGCATGCCTGTCCTGCGCTACTAAGCGTGTTCGAATGGGTGCTCGCTGTGTAAATAGGGGTGACGGTACTCCTGGTGCTCGGGAGATTTCAGGTGCTTGCCGAATATGACACGGGGGTGTCCCGGTCGGATTAGGCTCGCCCGCGGCGGACCCGGTTGAGATGGATTCGGGCGCCTGTTCCCCTATATACCGTTCCTTCCCAGAAGGCATCCATGGTGAGTGTTCAGAAACCTCCCGGTGTCCGTGAACGTCCGTACGCGCAGGTGTTGTTGCCGCCCGGCCTGGTGATGGCCGCGGTGACCGCGGCCGCCGTGTTCCTGGTGCCGGGCTCCGCCCGGATCGCCGTCGCCTGCTGCGGGCTGGTGGCCACGCTGCTGCTGCTCGCCACCGCGAGCGAAGTGGTCCGGCGGGGACGCCGACTCCAGGCCGTGCAGGCCGAGAACGCCCGGCACACCGCGTATCTGGAGCACCGCATCGCCGCCCATGACGCGGAGATCGTCCGCCTCGGCTCCGAGGTGCTGCCGCTGGCGCTCGGGCGGCTGCGCGGGGGCGAGCGGCTGCGGGACGTCCTGCGCAACGTCGTCGACGAGGACCCCGAGCTGCGTCATCTCCCGCCCTCTCAGCGCGAGTTGCTACGAGTGGCGCTGCGTGGTGCCGAGCACGAGATCAACATGCGGGACGCCACCCAGCGGGCGTTCGTCACCACCGCCCGGCGCGTACAGGCCATCGTCCACCAACAGGCCAAGGAACTGCGGGAGATGGAGGAGGACCACGGCCGTAACGCCGAGGTCTTCGACGACCTGCTGCGCGTCGACCACGGCACCGCGCTGATCGGCCGCCTCGCCGACTCCATCTCGGTGCTCGGCGGCGGCCGTCCGGGCCGCCAGTGGCCGGTGCCCGTCTCGCTCTACAGCGTGCTGCGGGGCGCGATGTCCCGCATCCTGGAGTTCCCCCGGATCAACCTCGCTTCGATCGTCAACATCAACATCAAGGGCACCTCGGTCGAGCCGATCATCCACGCGGCCGCCGAGCTGTTCGACAACGCCACCCGCTACTCACCGCCCTCGACCAAGGTGCACGTCACCGCCTTCGAGGTGCAGACCGGCCTCGCCATCGAGATCGAGGACGCCGGGGTCAGCCTCAGCGAGGAGGGCCGGGCCCGCGTCGAGCAGATGATTCTGGACGCCCGCGCCGACGACGACGCGCACAACCTCGGTGACAGCCCCCGGCTCGGCCTCGCCGTGGTCGGCCGGCTCTGCAACGCCTTCGGCATGGACGTCTCGCTGCGCGCCTCCGCATACGGCGGCGTCCGCGCCATCCTCGTCGTCCCCCGCGACATGCTCACCACCGAACCCGGTGTGGGCGCCGCGCACGGCATCGGCGCCACCGCCGTGCCGATGCCCGAACTCGGCGCGCTGGAAGGCCCCAAGCGCCCGCCCAAGCGCCGCCGCCCCACCGCACCGCGCATCCCCGCCCCGGCCTCGATGGAGGACGACGTCCCCGAGGTCACCGAGTGGACGGCGAACGGGCTGCCGCAGCGCCGCAGCCGGGTGACCGTGCCGCTCAGCCAGCGCTACGCCGAACAGGCCGCCATCGAGCAGGCCGAGCGCGAGGGACGGCCCACCATCTGGTCCCGGCCCCAGCCCGAACCGGAGCCCCAGCCCCCGGCCGACCCCGAGCGGCAGAAGCTTCTCGACCGCGAACCGGGCATGTGGGTCGACGCCTTCTGGGAGGGCATGAAGAAGGGCAACGAAGGCGCCCACCCGACCGACTTCACCCGGAATCCGACCGCCTACCTGCATCTGATCGACGACTCGGCCGACACCGGCGCCGGCGACGAGGGGGAGCCCAAGTGATCCAGCAGCGTGCCAACTTCGACTGGATGCTCAAGCAACTGCACGACGGCGTACCCGGCATCGAGATGATCGTGGTGCTCTCCTCGGACGGCCTGCGCATCGCCCGCTACGGCGGCGACCCCGACGCCGCAGACCGGGTGGCCGCCGCCTGCGCCGGCGTACAGAGCCTGGCCGGGGCGGTCGCCCAGGAACTCCCGGGCAGCAGCGGCGAGATGAAGCTCGTCGTCATCGAGATCGACGGCGGCTACTTCTATCTGATGGCCGCCGGCGACAACGCCTACCTCGCCGTCCTCGCCGACGTGGTCTGCGAGCCCGGCCGGATGGGCGGCATGATGCGCGATCTCGTCGTCCGGATCGGCGCCCACCTCACTTCTCCGCCCCGGCGCGGCGGGCAGGCCGTATGACCCCGCGCCGCAAACGGCGCCTGCCGCAGGAGGCGCCCTCCCCGCCGCCCCTCGCCCCGGACGCGGGCGAGGAGGGGGACGCCGGCAGCCCCGAGCGGCTGTACGCCGTCACCGGACTGCCCGAGGGCGGGCGGGCGCAACTCGATCTGGTCACCCTGATCGTGGCGCGCTCGGCGCCCCCGCCGTCCGGCACCCCCGAACAGGCGGCCGTGCTCCGGCTCTGCTCCGCGCCCCTGTCCGTGGCCGAACTCTCGGCCTACCTCGACCTGCCGTTCAGCGCGATGACCGCGCTGATCACCGAGCTGATCGGCGCCGACCTGGTGCAGGCCCGCGCCCCGATCGTCCGCCAGGCGCTCCCCGACCGGACCCTCCTCGAAGCGGTGATGCATGGACTTCAACGCCTCTGACGCCGTCCCCGCGATCCCCGGCCCGCGCACCGAGGAGCGGCTCCCGCAGACCGCCCAGGCCGCGGTGAAGATCGTGATCGTGGGCGGCTTCGGCGTCGGCAAGACCACCATGGTCGGCTCGGTCAGCGAGATCAGACCGCTGACCACCGAGGAGACCATGACCCAGGCCGGTATCGGCATCGACGACAACTACGGCTCCGAGACCAAGACGGCCACCACCGTGGCCATGGACTTCGGCCGCATCAGCATCACCGAGAAACTGGTCCTCTACCTCTTCGGCAC
The DNA here is from genome assembly GCF_045039805.1 of Streptomyces sp. NBC_01171. NCBI lineage: Bacteria > Bacillati > Actinomycetota > Actinomycetes > Kitasatosporales > Streptomycetaceae > Streptomyces > Streptomyces sp. NBC_01171. The sequence continues at coordinate 5,375,587 of NZ_CP108609.1, forward strand.
CCCCGGCCAGGAACGGTTCTGGTTCCTGTGGAACCGCCTCTTCGAGGGTGCGCTCGGCGCGGTCGTCCTGGTCGACACCCGCCGGCTGGACGTCAGCTTCGACGTCATGGGCCGCCTGGAGGAACGCGGCGTGCCGTTCATCGTCGCCGTCAACTCCTTCCCGGACGCGCCCCGGCACCCCGTCGAGGAGCTGCGCGGCGCGCTCGACCTGGCCCCCGAGATCCCGATCGTCGAGTGCGACGTACGGCGCCGCGCCTCCAGCCGCGACACCCTGCTGACGCTGATGCACTTCCTGCACTCCCTCGCCCGGTCCGGCGCCCTGACCTGAGCGGGCGCGCGAACCCCACCAGCCGTTTCCCGAAAGCGATCACTGTGACGCCTGAACCCCAGACCCCGACAGGCACCCCCGACACCGCACCCGGCCCGCCGCCGGGCTGCCCCGCGCACGGCACCGGCCCCGGCGGCCTGCACCGGCTGTACGGCCCGGACGCGCTCGACCTGGACGACCTCTACGAGCGACTGCGCGAGAAGCACGGCCCGGTCGCCCCCGTACTCCTTCACGACGACGTGCCCATGTGGGTGGTCCTCGGGCACGCCGAGAACCTGCACATGGTGCGCAGCCCCTCGCAGTACACCCGCGACAGCCGGGGCTGGACACCGCTGCTGGAGGGCATGGTCAAGCCCGACCATCCGCTGATGCCACACATCGCCCGGCAGCCGATCTGCGCGCACGCCGAGGGCGACGAGCACCAGCGGCTGCGCGCGGCCGTCACCGCCGCCATGGCGACCATCGACCACCGGGGCCTGCGCCGCTCCATCAACGGCTCCACCCAGGAACTCGTCAACCGCTTCTGCGGACGTGGCCGGGCCGACCTGGTCTCCCAGTTCGCCGAGCACCTGCCGATGGCCGTGATGTGCGAGATCCTCGGCATGCCCGAGGAGTACGACGACCGCATGGTGCAGGCCGCCCGGGACGCGCTCAAGGGCACCGACACCGCCATCCAGAGCCATGCCTACGTGATGGAGGCGCTCAGCGGGCTCACCACCCGGCGCCGGGCCCGCCCCGAGGACGACGTCACCAGCCACCTCATCACGCACCCGGCGGGGCTGAGCGACGACGAGGTCCGCGAGCATCTGCGGCTGCTGCTGTTCGCCGCGTACGAGACGACCGCCAACCTGCTGGCCAACGCGCTGCGCATGGTGCTGACCGAGCCGGGGTTCCGCGCCCGGCTCAACGGCGGCCAGATGACGGTGCCGGAGGCGATCGAACAGTCGCTGTGGGACGAGCCGCCGTTCAGCACCGTCCTCGGCTACTACGCCAAGCAGGACACCGAGCTGGGCGGGCAGCGCATCCGGCGGGGCGACGGGCTGCTGTTCGCGCCCGCGCCGGGCAACTTGGACCCCCGGGTGCGCCCTGATCCGACCGCGCACATGAAGGGCAACCGGTCCCATCTCGCCTTCGGCGGCGGCCCGCACGAATGCCCCGGCCAGGACATCGGGCGGGCCGTCGCCGACATCGGGGTGGACGCCCTGCTGACCCGGCTGCCGGACATCCGGCTGGAGTGCGCCGAGGAGGATCTGCGCTGGCGGTCCTCCATCGCGTCCCGGCATCTGGTGTCACTGCCGGTGCTGTTCGAGCCCAAGCCGAAGCAGGACGTCAACCGGGCGCCCAGCATGTCCTCCCTCCACCCGCACCGGGTGCGGGAACCGGTGACGCAGCCGCGCGGGTGGGCGGAGGAGAAGGCGGTGGAGCGGGTGGAGCGGGTGGAACCGGAGCCGCCCGCCGAGCCGGCGGTGTCCTGGCCCGCGTCGCCGGAGAGTGCGCCGCCGAGCCGCTGGCAGCGGATGTGGCGGTGGCTGCTGGGGGAGTAGGCCCGGCGGTCAGGCGCCCGCCCACTCCTCGGGGGACGTCCACGCCTGGAGCGTGCGCCCGCTGACGAAGCTGTGCCAGGCGCCGGTCAGCGGGTCGGTGAACTCCAGCCCGCGGGCCAGGAGTTGGAGGGGGCGCCGGAAGTCGCCGGGCGCGGTCGCGGGGGCCACCTCCGGGTAGAGGGGGTCGCCGAGGATGGGGACGCCGAGCGTGTTCAGGTGTACCCGGAGCTGGTGGGTCTGGCCGGTGGCGGGCAGCAGACGGTACCGGGCGAGGCCGTCCCGATCACGGTGCTCGGTGATCTCCACCCGCGTCACCGCGTTGGGCTCGCCCGCCACCTCCCGCGCGGCCAGCACCCCGCGCTCCTTCAGAATCCGGCTGCGCACGGTCCGGGGCAGCTCCAGCTCCGGGTCGTGCCGGGCGACCGCCTCGTACTCCTTGTGTACCCGGCGGTCGCGGAACAGGCCCTGGTAGACGCCGCGTTCCTCCGGGCGGACGGTGAACAGCACCAGTCCGGCGGTGAGTCGGTCCAGCCGGTGCGCGGCGCCGAGTTCGGGCAGGCCGAGGTCGTGGCGGAGGCGGGCGAGCAGCGTCTCGGAGACATGGGAGCCGCGCGGGGTGGTGGCCAGGAAGTGCGGCTTGTCGGCGACGACGATGTGCTCGTCCCGGTACACCACCTCGACCGGGAAGGGCACCGGCACCTCCGGCGGCAGCTCACGGTGGAACCACACGAACATCCCCGGCCGGTACGGCGCTTCCGGCCCCACCGGCAGTCCGTCGGCGCCCACCACCGCCCCGGCGTCGAACATCGCGTCCACCCTGCCCGGACCGGCGCCGGTCAGCCGCGCCACCAGATGCTCGCGCACCGTGGCCCACGCCCCGTCGACGGGCAGCCGCACCCGCACGGGGTCGACACCCCGGCGCTGGGGGAGCGGGGCGGGCGGGGGCTGCGTGCGGCGTCTCATCAGGTTCCCCAGGTTACGGGGGTGCGCCAATTCGGTTGGTCGGCCGCCCGGCGCTTGACAGGATGCCCGCATGCCGTATCTGACCAGCCCGGTGCTGCCCGAAGGAACACTCTCGCGCCGGCCGCAGCCCGAGATCCCGGCCGGTGCCGGGCTGCGCCTGCGCCCCTGGCGGGCCGAGGACGCGCCCGCCGTCCATGCCGCCTTCCAGGACCCGACGCTCAACCAGTGGCACGCGAGGTCCTGCGACTCCCCGGAGGAGGCCGCCGGCTGGATCGAGGACTGGCACGCGCAGTGGGCGCGCGAGTCCGACGCCCAGTGGGCCGTGGTGCGCACGGACACCGGCGAGCTGCGCGGCCGGGCCGCGCTGCGGGAGATCCGGCTCCGGGACGGCGTGGCCGAGGTGGCGTACTGGACGGTGGCGGGGGCGCGCGGGCAGGGCGTGGCCCGGCACGCCACGGACGCGCTGGTGCGCTGGGCGTTCGAGGAGATCGGCTTCAACCGGCTGGAGCTGATGCACGCCACCGCCAACGAGGCGTCCTGCCGGGTCGCCACCAAGGCCGGGTTCGCGGTGGAGGGCACCCGGCGCCGGGCGCTGCTGCACCCGGACGGCTGGCACGACATGCATCTGCACGCCCGGCTCAGGGGCGACTGAGCCGCCCCCGCCGACTCACGCGGCCGTGCTCTCCTGCTCGGCCTCGATCCGCGCGTTCCACTCCGGCTTGCTGGCCTGCCAGCCGTCCTCGTTGTGGCCCAGGCGCCAGTAGCCGGAGATCGACAGGTCCTCGCGCGGGATCTGCGCCTCGACCCGCAGCATCCGGCGCAGCTCCTTCACGAAGGACGCCTCGCCGTGCACGAAGGCGTGCGGCCGGCCCTCGGGGAACCGAAGCGCCCGTACGGCCTCCAGCAGGGCCTCGCCGACCGGGCGGTCCCCGCGGTGGAGCCAGACGACCTCCACATCGGAGTCGATCTTCTGCTCCTCCGCAGGCCCGGTCACCTCCACGAAGGCGTGCGCGGGCGTGCCCGGCGGCAGTGTCTCCAGGGCGCGGGCGATGGCGGGCAGCGCGCTCTCGTCCCCGACGAGCAGATGCCAGTCGGCCGTCACATCGGGGGTGTAGGCGCCGCCGGGGCCGAAGAAGCGCAGGGTCTCACCGGGGCGGACCCGGGTGGCCCAGGGCCCGGCGAGGCCCTCGTCGCCGTGGATGACGAAGTCGAGGGTCAGCTCCCGGTGCTCGGCGTCCCAGGCGCGCACGGTGTACGTACGGGTCACCGGCCACTGCTCGCGGGGGAGTTCGGCGCGGATCCGCTCCAGGTCGAACGGCTCCGGGTAGGTCATCCCGTCCACCGGGGCGAAGAGCAGCTTCACATAGTGGTCGGTCCAGGTGTCGGCCGAGAAGTCGGCCAGTCCGGCGCCGCCGAGCACGATCCGCTGGACGTGCGGGGTCAGCCGCTCGGTGCGTACCACCTGGGCGGAATGGAGCTTGCGCGGCTTTCGCCCCGGACGCTCTGCCATGACGGCCTCCTGCTGCCTCGGTTAGGTTTACCTAAGCTAGCACTTGGCGCCGGTGGCACTCCGGTGCCGGGGGTCCGTTCATCCGAAAATTTTGCCTTGCGCAGGGGGTGCGCTCACGCCTCCAGCGTCGTCAGCAGCCGCTGGAGCGAGCTGCCCAGACCCCAGCAGGCCGCGAGTGCGTCCAGCGCCGCGGGGTCGCGCGGGGTGTGCGGCAGTGCGGTGTCCACCTCGGGCAGGGGGACGTCGTCGGCGACCCGGACGACCTTCGGGGCGACCGCGAGATAGGGGGCCGCCTCGGTCAGGCGCTTGCGCTGGGTCGGGGTGAGCTTCGCCTTCGGGTCGTCCACGGCCGCGACGATCCCGGCCAGGTCCCCGAACTCGGCGAGCAGCTTCGCCGCCGTCTTCTCCCCGACACCGGGGACGCCCGGCAGACCGTCGCTCGGGTCGCCGCGCAGCAGCGCCAGGTCCGCGTACCCCTGGCCGTCCACGCCGTACTTCTCACGCAGCCACGCCTCGTCGGTGAGCTGGAGGGTGCCGACGCCCTTGAGCGGATACAGGACACGGATGGCACGGGCGTCGTCGACCAGTTGGTACAGGTCGCGGTCACCGGTGACGATGTCGACCGGGCCGTCCGCGCGGGCGGTGAACGTGCCGATCACGTCGTCCGCCTCGTATCCGGCCACGCCCACGCGGGCGATGCCGAGCGCGTCCAGCACCTCCTCGATCACCGGGACCTGCGGGGAGAGGGTGTCCGGGACCTCCTCGGCGTCGGGCGCGCCCTCGTGCTCCTCGGCCACCCGGTGCGCCTTGTAGGAGGGGATCAGGTCGACCCGCCACTGGGGGCGCCAGTCGGCGTCCATGCAGGCCACCAGCTTGTCCGGCCGGTGGTCCTTGACCAGGCGGTCGATGAAGTCCAGCAGTCCGCGCACCGCGTTCACCGGGGTGCCGTCCGGCGCCCGCACCGAGTCCGGCACGCCGAAGTAGGCGCGGAAGTACAGCGAGGCGGTGTCGAGAAGCATCAGTCGTCCGGTCACGCTCGCATCATGCCGCACCGCACCGACAGCGGGCCCGCACACCGGGCCCACCGGTGTGACCTGGGACACTTCCGTGTTTGGCTCAAATGCGACCGGGCAGGCGCCGCGCGCCGGAACGAGGCAATTGCTTATCAAGTGACAACTATCCCTCGTCTCCTGCTCCTTGCCACCTAGCCGAGGGACATGCATGACCGCGAGAATCGAAGCGGAACATCTCTACAAGGTGTTCGGCAGACGACCGGACCAGGCCGTGGAACGGCTCGAACAAGGCGCCGACCGCGACGAGCTGCGCGCGGAGGGCAGCACCGCCGCCGTCATCGACGCCTCCTTCGCCGTCGCGCCGGGCGAGATATTTGTTGTCATGGGCCTGTCCGGCTCGGGCAAGTCCACCCTGCTGCGCACGCTGAACGGCCTGCTCACGCCCACCGCGGGCCGGGTCCGCTTCGACGGGCAGGACCTCACCGCGCTCGGCGACCGGGAGCTGCGCGAGGTCCGGGCCAACAAGATCAGCATGGTGTTCCAGCACTTCGCGCTCTTCCCGCACCGCAGCGTCCGTGAGAACGCCGCCTACGGCCTGGCCGTGCAGGGCGTGCCCCGCGCCGAGCGCGAACGCCGCGCCGACGAGGCGCTCGCCCTGTGCGGGCTGGCCGGCTGGGAGGACTCCTGGCCCGACGAACTCTCCGGTGGCATGCAGCAGCGCGTCGGCCTCGCCCGCGCGCTCGCCACCGACGCCGACCTGCTGCTGATGGACGAGTCCTTCAGCGCACTGGACCCGCTGATCCGCCGCGACATGCAGGACCAGCTCCTCGAACTCCAGAAGACACTGCGCAAGACGATCGTCTTCATCACCCACGACCTCAACGAGGCCATGCGCCTGGGCGACCGCATCGCCGTCATGCGCGACGGCCGCATCGTGCAGACCGGCACCGCCGAGGACATCCTGCTGCGACCCGCGGACGACTACGTCGCCTCCTTCATCCAGGACGTCGACCGCTCCCGCGTGCTCACCGCCGCCGCCGTCATGGACACCGACGTGCGCGGCGACGAGGCCGACTGTGCCTGCGAGACCGCCGCGCCCGGCACGCCGTTCACCGAACTGTGCGCGCTCAGCGCCCGCCTGAGCCACCCGGTCGCCGTCCTCGACGCCGACCGCACCCTGGTCGGCGTCGTCCCCGAGAGCCGCCTGGTCGGCTTCCTCGGCGACGAGCAGGGAGATCCGATCGCCTGCGACCACCCCCGCGACGAGAGGAAGGTGACCGCCCGTGCCTAGGCTTCCGCTCGGCGACTGGGTCGACTCCGGGGTCGACTGGCTGGTCGGCCACCTCTCCTGGCTCTTCGACGCCATCCGCGCCGTCCTGGAGGGCATGTACGACGGCATCGACGCCGTCCTCACCGCACCGCAGCCCCTGCTGCTCGCCGGCATCCTCGCCGTCCTCGCCTGGTGGCTGCGCGGACTGCTCGCCGGTGTCCTCGCCTTCGCCGGATTCGCCCTCGTGGACTCCCTCGACCTGTGGGACCGGGCCATGTCCACGCTCTCGCTGGTGCTGGTCGCCACCATCATCGCGCTGGTCATCTCGATCCCGCTCGGCATCTGGGCCGCCCGCTCCCGCGCGGTGAGCGCCACCCTGCGCCCCGCGCTGGACCTGCTCCAGACCATGCCGTCGATGGTGCTGCTGATCCCGGCCATGCTGTTCTTCGGGCTCGGCACCGCCGCCGGTGTCGTCGCCACGCTGATCTTCGCGCTCGCCCCCGGCGTCCGCATGACCGAGCTGGGCATCCGCCAGGTCGACGCCGAACTGGTCGAAGCCGCCGAGGCGTTCGGCACCACACCGCGCGACACCCTGTGGCGGGTACAGCTCCCGCTGGCCCTGCCCACCATCATGGCGGGCGTCAACCAGGTCATCATGCTCGGCCTGTCCATGGTCGTCATCGCGGGCATGGTCGGCACCGGCGGCCTCGGCGGCGCGGTCAACGAGGCCATCGGCCAGCTCGACATCGGCTACGGCTTCGAGGCGGGCGTCGGCATCGTCGTCCTCGCCATCTACCTCGACCGGGTGACCGGCGCGCTCGGCACCCAGCTCTCCCCGCTCGGCCGCCGCGCCGCCGCCAAGGCCCGGCCCACCGCCTGGTCGTACCGGCCGCGCCCGGCCGTCGCCGTCGTCGCGGTGGTCGTGCTCGCGCTGGTCGCGGGCGGACTCGGGGTCTTCGGTCCCGGCGCCACCAAGTCCACCGCGTCCGGTACGGACATCGGCCAGGGCAAGGAGATCAAGCTGGGGTACATCCCGTGGGACGAGGGCATCGCCTCCACCTTCCTCTGGAAGGAACTGCTGGAGCGGCGCGGCTTCAAGGTCAGCGTCACCCAGTACGCCGCCGGCCCCCTCTACACCGGCCTCGCCACCGGCCGCCTGGACTTCGAGACCGACTCCTGGCTGCCCACCACGCACGCCGAGTACTGGAAGAAGTACGGCGACCGGATGGAGGACCTGGGCAACTGGTACGGCTCCACCTCCCTGGAGCTGACCGTCCCGTCCTATGTGAAGGACGTGAACTCCCTGGCCGACCTGAAGGACCACGCCGCCGAGTTCGACGGCCGGATCATCGGCATCGAGCCCAGCGCGGGCATGATGGGCCTGCTCAAGGACAAGGTGCTGGACCAGTACGGCCTCAAGGGCGAGTACCAGGTCGTCGACGGCTCCACCCCGGCCATGCTGACCGAGCTGAAGCGGGCCTACGCCAAGAAGCAGCCCGTGGTCGTCACCCTGTGGTCCCCGCACTGGGCCTACAGCGACTACAAGCTGAAGAAGCTCAAGGACCCGGCCGGCGCCTGGGGCAAGGGCGACACCGTGCACGCCCTCGCCCGCAAGGGGTTCAGCCAGGACAACCCCGAGGTCGCCAAGTGGCTGAAGGACTTCTCGATGACCGAGAAGCAGCTCACCGGCCTGGAGGCCCGCATCCAGAAGGCCGGCAAGGGCAAGGAGCAGGACGCCGTGCGCGCCTGGCTCAAGGAGAACCCGAAGCTGGCCGACACCTGGGCACCGGCCGGCAAGGCCAAGCAGGAAGCCGCCGGATGAGGTGAGGGGGCGGACGCGGCACTCGCGTCCGCCCCCGGCCCGATTTCACCACCGTAGAGATCCGGCCAACCACGGAGCGCCATGGACCCCGCCTCGCGGGAACACCTGGGGCCGCTCGCGCCTTGAAGCAGGTGAACGCCGCGGAACGCGGAGGCAGGACGGAGCGTCCGGCGGCCCGCGGCACTGGCGCGAACCGTGGGGTACCGGCCCCGCGGCGGCGCGGGATGTGAGAGGCGCGTGAAACGGTTTGCCGAACGTGCGTAGGGTGCAGACAACTCAGGACAGGGACGCCCCCGCGGCGTCCGGGCAGCCGCGCCACGCGTGAAGGAGGGAGCCGCAGCGATGGGCGACCACAAAGAGCGACAGCCCGTGCGGGTCGGCGCGGCCGTCCGGCGGCGCCGCCGGACGCTCGAACTCACCCTCGCGGTCGTGGCCGAGCGCAGCGGCCTCTCGGTGCCCTTCCTCAGCCAGGTGGAGAACGACCGGGCCCGCCCGAGCCGTACCTCCCTGGAGAAGCTCGCCGACGCGCTGCGTACCACGGCGGTGGAACTTCTCGCCGCCGCCGACCCCGCGTGCAGCGTGGACGTCGTACGCGGCGAGCCGGTGGCCGACGGCGACTTCGCCGCCCGGACCCGCCCCCTGGTGCGCGGCCACCACCAGTTGCACGCCTCCGAGTTCACCGGCGACCACGACGCGGGCCGCGAGTTCCAGCACCGCAACGACGAGCTGATGTACGTCGCCGACGGCGCGGTCGAGATCGAGGCCGAGGGCCGCGCCTACCGGCTCGGCCGGGGCGACACCCTGTATCTGACCGGCGGTGTCCGCCACCGCTGGCGGGCCACCGTGCCGGACACACGGGTGATCGTGGTGGCCGTGGCCGAGCACATCGAGGCGGTCCAGGACCGGTCCCGGTAGTGCGGGTCGTCTCTCTCGTGCCGTCCCTGACCGAGGCGGTCGCCGTGACGCTGCCCGGTGTCCTCGTCGGGGCCACCGACTGGTGCGAGCGCCCGGCGGACCTCGACGTCGTCCGGATCGGCGGCACCAAGAATCCCGACACCGCGCGGATCGCCGCCCTCGAACCCGACCTCGTGATCGCCAACGAGGAGGAGAACCGCCCCCCAGACCTCGACGCCCTGCGCGCGGCGGGCGTCCCGGTGCTGGTCACCGAGGTGCGCACCGTGGCGCAGGCGTTCACCGAGCTGGCGCGGGTGCTGTCGGCGTGCGGCGCCACGAGCCGGCCCGGCTGGCTGGACGGCGCCGAGGCGGCCTGGGCCGCGCTGCCGGAGTCGCAGCGGCCGGTCAGCGCCGTGGTGCCGGTCTGGCGCCGCCCCTGGATGGTGCTCGGCCGGGAGACCTTCGCGGGCGACGTCCTCGCCCGCCTCGGCGTACGGCACCTGTACGACGGCCACGCCGAGCGCTATCCCCGCATCCCGCTCGAGGAACTGAACGCGGCGGCCCCCGAGCTGGTCGTGCTGCCCGACGAGCCGTACCGCTTCACCGCCGACGACGGCCCCGAGGCGTTCCCCGGTCTCGCCTGCGCCCTCGTCAGCGGACGGCACCTGACCTGGTACGGACCCTCGCTGCGCGAAGCGCCCCGGGTCCTGGCGGAGGCGCTGGCAGCAGCGCGCCGCTGAGCAGGCCGCGCACGGTACCGGTGGCCGCCGCGGCCCAGGCCATGAGCAGCAGGGCGTACAGGGCGACCGCCAGCCCGGTGTACACCGTCAGGCCGGTGTGCCGGGCCAGGGAGGCCGCGCCGGTGACACAGGTGCCCACCGGGAAGGTGAACGCCCACCAGGTCAGCGCGAAGCGCATGCCCCGCCGCCGTGCCCGCACCACCTGCGCGGCGGCGAACGCCAGCCACAGCAGCGCGAACCCCGTCACCGGCACCCCGTACAGCACGGCGAACACCGCGAGCCCCCGGTCGTACGGCGCCGGGGCCACCCCCGGCGCCAGGTCCGCGAGCGCGCCGGTGGCGGTGGTGGACTGGCCCAGCGGGCCGAGGACCAGGAACAGGGCCGGGGTCAGGGTGAGCGGCAGCGGGCCGTGGAGCAGCAGCCGGGCGAGGAGCAGCGGCAGCATCAGCAGCGTGGCCAGCAGGCTCAGCCCGAACAGCGCCAGACAGCCCAGCAGCAGGGTCTCCCGGGGCTGGCCGGGCGGCAGATACGGCACCAGGGCGGGGCCCAGCGCGGCCGACACCATCGGCGCGACGAGCGGCAGCAGCCACACGGGGGTGGCGTCGGCGAGGACGGGCCGGTGCCGGGTCACCATCAGGTACGGCACCGCAACGGCCGCCGCCAGGCCGAGTGCCGTACCGGCCGTGAACAGGACGGCGTCCAGGGCCACGGCCGCCTGTGTGCCGATCCAGTACCGGCCGGCCGAGAGCGCGCCGCCGCCGACCGCGAGGAGGGCCATGGCGGCGCAGCCGTAGAAGGGGGCCGTCGCCGGGTCGAGGAGATGGGCCCGGGCCTGGTCGCGGTGGTGGGTCCAGTGCAGGGCACGGGCCGCGAGGAGGGCGAGCAGCAGGAGCAGGGAGAGGGTCCACAGGGCGGCGCAGAGCCAGCGGACGTGGGAGGGGAGGGTGGCGCCCGCCGAGCCGACGATCGCCGTGCCCATGACGGCGGCGTACCAGTTCGGGCCGAGGTGGCGGAGGCGGGCTGCGGTGACCATGGGATCAGCCTCCTGGCACGGGTCGGCGCTGACCAGGGAGTTCGCTTCTATGAGGGCATAAGGTGGTCTTATGAGCGAAGAGCAGGCGAGGAGCGGCTCGCTGGCGCACCGGGTGCCCGATCTGGGGGCGCTGGAGCTGCTGCTGGCCGTGGCCCGGCTGGGCAGCCTCGGGGCGGCCGCGCGTGAGCTGGGCATCACCCAGCCCGCCGCCAGCAGCCGGCTGCGCTCGATGGAACGGCAGCTCGGCGTCGCCCTGGTCGACCGCTCCCCGCGCGGCTCCCGGCTCACCGACGCGGGCGCCCTGGTCACCGACTGGGCGCGGCAGGTCGTGGCGGCGGCCGAGGTGTTCGACGCGGGTGCGCAGGCGCTCCGGGCGACACGGGACTCCCGGCTGCGGGTAGCGGCCAGCATGACCATCGCCGAGTACCTGCTGCCCGGCTGGCTGCTCGCGCTGCGCGCCGGGCGGCCGGACACGGCGGTGTCGCTGCTCGCGGGCAACTCGGCCAAGGTCGCCGAACTCCTGCTGGCGGGCGAGGCCGACCTCGGTTTCGTGGAGGGGCTGACCGTCCCCATCGGTCTGGACTCGGCCGTCATCGCCCACGACCGGCTCACCGTCGTCACCGCCCCCGCCCATCCCTGGGCCCGCCGCCCCCGTCCCGTGACGACGTCGGAACTCGCCGCCACCCCCCTCATCCTCCGCGAACGCGGCTCCGGCACCCGCCAGGTCCTCGACGCCGCCCTCGGCGCTCCCGCCCGCCCCCTCATCGAACTCTCCTCCACCACGGCCGTGAAGGCAGCCGTGATCAGCGGCGCGGGCCCCGCCGTCCTCAGCGAACTCGCCGTCGGCGAGGAACTCTCCACCCGCCGCCTGATCGGCATCCCGGTGGAGGGCGTATCCCTGCGCCGGGACCTGCGCGCGGTGTGGCCCACGGGCCACCGGCCCACCGGACCGGCGCGGGATCTGCTGTCGCTGACCCGGACCTAGGACCCCGTACCGCCCGCCGCAGCGACCAGCGCCCTCATCACCCGGTCGTCCGTGCCCATCTCCGGGTGCCACTGGACGCCGAGCACCCAGCCCTCGGCGGAGGGGAGTTCGACGGCCTCGATCGTGCCGTCGGCCGCGTGGGCGGAGGGGGTGAGCCCGGGGGCGAGGCGGTCGATCGCCTGGTGGTGGTAGGTGGGGACGCTGGTGCCGTCGGGCTGGACGGTTGCGTACAGGGTGCCCGGTACCGGGTGGACCGGGTGGGCGCCGAAGACGCCGACCGCTTCCGTGTGGCCGTCGAGGTGCTGGACGAGGGTGCCGCCGAGGGCGACGTTGAGGAGCTGCATGCCCCGGCAGATGCCGAGGAGGGGGACGTGGGCGGTCAACGCGGCCTGGATCAGCGCGAGTTCCCAGGCGTCGCGCTCCGGGGCGGGCGGGCCGCAGCGGGGGGTGCGTTCGGCGCCGTAGCGGGCGGGGTCGACGTCGGGGCCGCCCGCGACGACCACGCCGTCCAGGCGGGCCACCACCTCCGGTGCCAGCGCCGGGTCGTCCGGGGGCAACAGGGCGGGGAGGCCGCCGGAACGGCTCACCAGGCGGGGGTAGGCGGCGGGGAGGAGGGCTGCCTCCAGTTCCCAGACGCCCCAGCGGGCGCCCGCCTCCAGATACGTACTCACGCCGATCAGCGGCCGTCCGCCCATGTGCCCTCCAAAGGTGCTCACGCATACCTTTGCAGAGCCGGGGTCAGGCCAGGAAGCCCCGCAGCAGTGCCGCCGTACCCGCGCAGTGCTCGCGCGCGATCTCCCGAGCCGCTTCCGCGTCCCCCTCCAGTACCGCCTCCACCAGCGCGGTGTGCTGCCGCTGGGAGTGCTCCAGGTTGCGTACCAGCAAGGGGATGCAGTCCAGCAGGTCGTTGACGCCCGCCCGGACCGCCGCGTACTGCGCGGCCAGCGACGGGGAGCCGCACAGCTCCGCCAGGGTCAGGTGCAGCAGGGTGTCCCGGCGCCGGTAGTCCGCGAGGGGCGCGTCGCGGGTGTGGTCCAGCGCCCGCCGCAGCCGGCCCGCCCCCTCCTCGGGCAGCCCGTGCGCCGCGCACAGCCCGGCCGCGCCCACCTCCAGCACCTCGCGGAAGCGCAGCACGTCCTCGATGTCGACCTCGGCCGTGCGGCGCCGCAACTCGCCCTCGCCGACCCCGTCCGCGCGGCGCAGTACGAACGTGCCGCCGTACCGCCCGCGCCGCGACTCCACCAGCCCCTGGTCGTGCAGCACCCGCAGCACCTCGCGCAGCGTCACCCGGCTGATGCCCAGCCTCTCGGCCAACTCCCGCTCGGCGGGCAGCCGTCCACCGTCGGGGACGAGGCCCAGCCGGACCACCTGGAGGACCTGCTCCAGCGCCTCCTCGAAGCCGTTGCCCGCCCGCACCGGCCGCAGCACCGCGGCGAGCCGGTCGCTCCCCTCTCCCGCCTCCCGCGCACCCGTCTTCCCCGCCATCCGGTCGCGCCCCCTTCCCAAGCAATGGTTCCCCGCCATACCTTATGGCTCCCCGCCGGACCGCGCGCAGCACGTCCCAGGAGGCTCTCCCGTGGCAGACCGCACACCCCCGCTGAGCATCGAGGAGCTGCGGGCCCTAGTCGCCGGCGGTGAGATCGACACCGTCGTGCTGGCCTTCCCCGACATGCAGGGGCGGCTCCAGGGCAAGCGGTTCGCCGCCCGCTTCTTCCTCGACGAGGTACTCGACCACGGCACCGAGGGCTGCAACTACCTCCTCGCGGTCGACACCGAGATGAACACCGTCGACGGCTACGAGATGTCCTCCTGGGACCGGGGCTACGGCGACTTCGCCATGCGCCCCGACCCGGCCACCCTGCGCCGCCTGCCCTGGCACCCCGGCAGCGCGCTGCTCATGGCCGACCTCGCCTGGGAGGACGGCGCCCCGGTCACCGCGGCCCCGCGCCAGATCCTGCGCCGTCAACTGGAGCGGCTCGCCGGGCTGGGGTACACCGCCCAGGCCGGTACCGAGCTGGAGTTCATCGTCTTCCGGGACAGCTACGAGCACGCCTGGGACACCGGTTACCGGGGGCTGACCCCGGCCAACCAGTACAACATCGACTACTCCATCCTCGGCACCGGCCGCGTCGAGCCCCTGCTGCGGCGGCTGCGCAACGAGATGGCGGGCGCGGGCCTGACCGTCGAGTCCGCCAAGGGGGAGTGCAACCCCGGCCAGCACGAGATCGCCTTCCGCTACACCGACGCCCTGCGCACCTGCGACCAGCACGCGGTGTACAAGACGGGGGCCAAGGAGATCGCCAGCCAGGAGGGGATGGCGCTCACCTTCATGGCGAAGTTCAACGAGAAGGAGGGCAACTCCTGCCACATCCACCTCTCGCTCGCCGGCGAGGACGGCCGCAGCGTGATGGCCGAGGGCGACGGCATGTCCGAGGTGATGCGGTACTTCCTGGCCGGACAGCTCGCCGCGCTGCGCGACTTCTCGCTGCTGTACGCGCCGAACATCAACTCCTACAAGCGCTTCCAGCCCGGCTCCTTCGCCCCCACCGCCGTCGCCTGGGGCCACGACAACCGCACCTGCGCGCTGCGCGTCGTCGGCCACGGCCCCTCGCTGCGCTTCGAGAACCGGCTGCCCGGCGGTGACGTCAACCCGTACCTCGCCGTCGCCGGACTCGTCGCCGCCGGGCTGTACGGGGTCGAGCAGCGGCTCGAACTGCCCGAGCCCTGCGCGGGCAACGCCTACACGGCCGACTACGAGCACGTGCCCACCACCCTCCGCGAGGCCGCCCAGCTCTGGGAGACCAGCCCCATCGCCAAGGCCGCGTTCGGCGAGGACGTGGTCGCCCACTACGCCAACATGGCCCGCGTCGAGCTGGCCGCCTTCGACGCCGCCGTCACCGACTGGGAACTGCGCCGCTCCTTCGAACGCCTGTGAACAGCCCGCCGCCTGTGAACATCCCCGTGAACGCCCGTGAAAGGTGACACCTCCTTGACGGACCCGCACGAACTCCAGGTGGTCGACCCGGCCACCGAGGAGACCCTCGCCACCGTCCCCGCCGCGAGCGCCGAAGACGTGGCCGCCGCCGTCGCCCGAGCCGTCCCCGCCCAGCGCGCCTGGGCCGCCCTCGCCCCCGCCGACCGCGCCCGGCTGCTGCGCCGCTTCGCCGACACCGTCGACGCGCACACCGAGGAACTCGCCCTGCTGGAGGTCCGCGAGGCCGGCCACACCCTCGGCAACGCCCGCTGGGAGGCCGGCAACGCCCGCGACCTGCTGCTCTACGCGGCAGGCGGCGCCGAGCGCCTGACCGGCAGCCAGATCCCGGCACCCGGTGGCTGGAACGTCACCTTCCACGAACCCCTCGGCGTGGTCGGCGTCATCGCTCCGTGGAACTTCCCCATGCCCATCGCCGCCTGGGGCTCCTTCCCGGCGCTCGCCGCGGGCAACGCCGTCGTCCTCAAGCCCGCCGAGACCACCCCCCTCACCGCGCTCCGCCTCGCCGAACTCGCCCTGGACGCGGGCCTGCCCGAGCACCTCTTCCAGGTACTGCCCGGCTACGGCCACACCGCCGGACGCGCCCTGGTGGACCACCCGGACATCGCCAAGATCGTGTTCACCGGCTCCACCCGCACCGGACACGAGGTCGCGGAGCGCTGCGCCCGGCACCTCAAGCCGGTCACCCTCGAACTCGGCGGCAAGAGCCCCAACATCGTCTTCGCCGACGCCGACCTGAAATCCGCCCTCGACCCCTTCTCCTTCCTCGACAACGCCGGCCAGGACTGCTGCGCCCGCACCCGCATCCTGGTCCAGCGCGAGGTCTACGACGAGGCCCGCGCCTTCCTCGCGGACGCCCTGGCCGCCGTGGTCGTCGGCGACCCGGCCGACGAGAGGACACAGATGGGTCCGCTGATCTCCGGCACCCAACGGGACCGCGTCCGCTCCTACGTCCCCGACGGCGCCCCCGCCCTGCGCGGCACCGCCCCGGACGGACCCGGCTACTGGTTCCCGCCGACCGTGCTCACCGACGCGGCCCCCGACAGCCCGGCCGCCCGCGAGGAGATCTTCGGGCCCGTCGCCGTCCTGCTGCCCTTCGACGACGAGTGGGACGCGATCCGGCTCGCCAACGACACCCCCTACGGGCTCTCCGGGTCCATCTGGACCCGCGACCTGGGCCGCGCCCTGCGCGTCTCCGGGGCCGTGCGCGCGGGCAACCTGTCCGTCAACTCCCACTCCAGCGTCCGCTACTGGACACCGTTCGGCGGCTTCAAGCAGTCCGGACTGGGCCGCGAGCTCGGCCCGGACGCCCTGACCGCCTTCACCGAGACCAAGAACGTCTTCCTCAGCACGGAGGGGCCCGCTTAAGTGACCGAGACCGAAGCTCCCGTCTGCCGCCGCCTGGTCGGCCGTACCGCCGTCGTCACCGGAGCCGGCAGCGGCATCGGGCTGGCCACCGTCCGCAGGCTCGCCGCCGAGGGCGCCCGCGTGGTCTGCGCCGACATCGACGAGACCAGCGGCAAGGCCGCCGCCGAGGAGGTGGGCGGACTGTTCGTCAAGACCGACGTCACCGACCCCGGGCAGGTCGAGGCGCTGTTCAAGGCGGCCCACGACACCTACGGCAGCGTCGACATCGCCTTCAACAACGCCGGCATCTCCCCGCCCGACGACGACTCCATCCTGGACACCGGCCTGGAGGCGTGGAAGCGGGTGCAGGAGGTCAATCTGACCTCCGTCTACCTGTGCTGCAAGGCCGCCCTGCCCTACATGCGGCGCCAGGGCCGGGGGTCCATCATCAACACCGCCTCCTTCGTGGCACGGATGGGCGCGGCCACCTCCCAGATCTCCTACACCGCCTCCAAGGGCGGGGTGCTCGCGATGTCCCGCGAACTCGGGGTGCAGTTCGCCCGCGAGGGCATCCGGGTCAACGCCCTGTGCCCCGGCCCGGTCGACACCCCGCTGCTCCAGGAGCTGTTCGCCACCGACCCCGAGCGGGCCGCCCGCCGCCTGGTGCACATCCCGCTGGGCCGGTTCGCCCGGGCCGACGAGATCGCCGCCGCCGTCGCCTTCCTCGCCAGCGACGACGCCTCCTTCGTCAACGCCACCGACTTCCTGGTGGACGGCGGCATCTCCGGCGCGTACGTCACCCCGCTCTAGCCGAAAGGTGTACGGTCCCCGTCCCATGCGACAGCTACTCGCCTGGTCCCTCGCCGCGGCCGCCGCCCTCGCGGCAGCCCCCGCCCTCGCCCCCACCGCGGCGGCAGTCGACTCCAAGTGCCCCAAGTTGAGCACCAGTTGGTACGGGCACAACCGCGCCCATCTGCAGCAGGTCATCGACGCCTACGGCACCTGTTCCGGACACCGCGGCGCGGTAGCCGCGTTCGACTGGGACAACACCGTCACCAAGAACGACGTCACCGACGCCACCCTCTCCTGGGCCCTGCGGCATGACGCGCTGCCCCGGCCCGCCCGCTGGAAGGACACCAGCGCCTGGATGACCGACGCCGGGGACCGGGCGCTCACCGCAGCCTGCGGCACCGGCGCGGGCGGCTCCCTGCGCACCTCCGACCGGCCCAGGTGCACCGACGAGATCGTGGAGATCCGGGAGAAGGGCACCACGATGAGCGGCGCCGCCGCCTTCGCCGGGACCTGGAACCACCGGCGCACCGTCCCGCAGTACGCGTGGGTGCCCCAGCTCTTCGCGGGCCGCACCCCGGCCCAGCTCTCCTCGTACGCGGCCGCCGCCCGCACCGAGGCGCTGGCCGCGCCCGTCGGCGCCACCCGCACCCTGGGCACCCACACCGTCCCGGCCTACGTCCGCTACTACGACCAGCAGCGCGACCTCATCCGCACCCTGCAGCGGGCCGGGTTCCGGGTGTACATCGTCTCGGCCGGCTCCGAACCGGTCACCGAGGTGTGGTCGCGCGGGGTCGGCGTCGACGCCGCGCACACCATCGCCATCCGCTCCGTCCTGGACCACCGCGGCCGCATCACCACCCGCAACGAGGGCTGCGGCGGGATCGGGGTGAACAAGGGCGAGGTCATCCCGTACATCGACGGCAAGCGGTGCTGGATCAACCAGGACATCTACGGAATCCACGGACCCGCCGCCTGGCAGAAGCAGCCGTGGAAGAAGCGGATCGCCGTCGGCGGCGGCGACGCGGACACCGACGTCACCTTCGTCTCCGACGCCACCGGCGCCCATCTGGTCCTCAACCGCAACAAGGCCGAGCTGATGTGCCGGGCCTACGACGACGCGGACGGCCGCTGGGTGATCAACCCGATGTTCATCGAGCCGCTGCCCCGCAAGACCGCCCCGTACCCCTGCTCCACCACCGCCTACAACGCCCCGGACGGCGGCCACACCCCGCTGCTCCGCCCGGACGGCTCGGTGGTGCCGGACCAGGCGGACACGGTCTACTGAGCCCGTCTCTCGGGGGCCGTCACAGGAAGGTGTGCCCCTCGCCCCGGTAGGTGGGCACGGTCGCCGTGACCGTGTCCCCCTCCACCAGGTGCAGCACGTCGAACCGCTCGCACAGCTCGCCCGCCTTGGCGTGCCGGAACCACACCTTGTCGCCGATCAGCAGATCGTCGGCGGGTGAGCCGAGCAGCGGGGTCTGCACCTCCCCGGCGCCCTCCTGCGGGTCGAAGCGCAGCCCCTCCGGCAGATACGGCACCGGCAGCCGGTCCGGGCCCGCCGCGCCCGACGCCGGGTAGCCGCCGCCCAGCACCGTCACCGCGCCCACACCGGGACGCCGGACCACGGGGAGCGCGAACAGGGCGGCCGGACGGCCCGTGAACGACGTGTAGTTGTCGAACAGCCGGGGCACGTACAGCCCCGAACCGGCCGCGATCTCGGTCACCGCGTCCTCGGCCGCCGTGTGCTGCACACTGCCGGTGCCGCCGCCGTTCACGAACTCCAGCTCCGGCGCCACCGCCCGCACCGCCCGTACGGCCGCCCCGCGCCGCTCGGCCAGCTCCCGGCGGGCCGCCGCCTGCATCAGCCGGACCGCCCGTGAGCGCACCGGATGCCCGGCCACCGCGTCCCCGACCCCGGCCACATGACCCTCGTACCCCATGATCCCCACCAGCCGGAAGCCCGGACGCCGGGCCACCGACCGGGCCAGCTCGGCCAGTTGGGCGGGGGAGTGCAGCGGGGAGCGGCGGGCGCCCACCCGGACCCGGCCACCGAACAGACGCAGCGAGGTGTCCAACTCCAGGCAGACCCGCACCACTTCACGTCCACCGGCACGGGAGGCGTCGATCAGGTCGAGCTGGGCCACGTCGTCCACCATGACCGTGACCGAGGCGGCCAGCTTGGGGTCGGCGGCCAGCTCCGCGTACCCCGCCCGGTCGGCGGACGGGTAGGCCAGCAGCACGTCGTCGAAACCGGAGCGCGCCAGCCACAGCGACTCGGCCAGCGTGAACGACATGATCCCGGCGAAGCCCTCCCGCGCCAGCACCCGTTCCAGCAGGGCCCGGCAGCGGACCGACTTGGAGGCGACCCGGATCGGTTTGCCGTTCGCCCGGCGCACGAGGTCGGCCGCGTTGGCGTCGAAGGCGGCCAGATCCACGAGGGCGAGCGGGGCGTCGTAGGCGGCGGTGGCCCGGTCGTACCGGGCCCGGTCGGCGGCACGCGCAGTCATGACGGCAGCCTGCCAGACGCGATTACCCGAGGGTAGGGGGATGTTCCGGGCAGATGCCCCGGCAGCCTCGGCCGGTTCCGTCCAGGCGGCCCCGAACCCGTAAAGTGACGCGCACGTACGGCGGAAAACACCCGGCCGCAGCGCTGAACCGGGATGCCGGTGGAGCCGTACGGGTATGCGTGCCCCGGACGGAACTCGTCCGCCGGGCCGCGGCCGCCTCACCGGGGTGGCCCGCGTACGAGCAGTCGGCCCGGTCGCCAGGAAACGGGGGGTGCATGAGCACGGAAGCGCGCCGCGCCCCGTTCCCTCCGCGCCCCACCGAGGACCCCGCATCCGCCGAGCCGGAACCCCCGGTCGAGGACGAGCCCTCGGTGTTCGCCCCCCGCCGTCCCCTCGAACGCCCCCGCGAGACCCGGCCCCCGGTCCCCGAGGCCCGGCTCACCACGCCTCCGCCACCCCCGCCGGCCTCCGCCCGCTTCCCCGACGCCCCGCCGGCCCGCACCCCGGCCGAGACACCGACGGAGACCACCACCCGGCTGCGGCCCGTACCGGCCGACCCGGAGCCCGTCGTACAGGTGCCGCCCCCGCCCGCCTGGAGCCCGGCGCCCGCGCCGGACCCCGCCCTCTCCTGGAACGCCCCCTGGCCGGTCGGCGCGTTCGGGCAGCCCGAGCCGTACGAGGAACCCGTGCGCGGCCTCGGCCCGCTGGCCCGGCTGCGCAGCCGCACCGGCGTCGCCGCCGTCTGCGTCGTGCTCGGGCTCGGCCTCATCGGCGGTGCGCTGGCCGGGAGTTGGCTCACCGGGGAGGACGGCGACCGCACCGCCGACAGCGGCTTCGCCGCCGCCGGGGCGCTCTGGCACAACGTGCCCGTCGACCAGCTCTTCCCGCCCACCGTGAAGGGCACCGGCGCCGGACCCGGCGGAGCCGACCGGAGCTGGACCCGGATCGCGGTGGCCCCCGACACCGGCTGCGCAGGAGCCTTCGACCCGCTGCTGGCGCGCGCCCTCGCCCCCGTCGGCTGCGGCCGCCTGCTGCGCGCCACCTACACCGACGCCACCCAGACCCATGTCACCACCGTGGGGCTGCTGTTCACCAAGGCCGACCCCGCCGCCATGGCCGGGCTCGCCGCCCGCTTCCGCACCGAGCGCCTGGACCGGCGCACCGACCTGCTGCCCCTGCCGTACGCCGCCAAGGGCACCCCCGCCGCCGGGTTCGGCGCCAAGCAGCGCGCGAGCTGGACGGTCAGCGTCCTCACCGACGCCCCCATCGTCGCCTTCGCCGTCTCCGGCTGGGCCGACGGCCGCACCGTCGACACCCCGCAGCCCGCCCCGGACGCCGTCCGCTCCGGCGCCACCTCCGCACCCGCGCAGGCCGGACTCGGCAACGAGGCTCAGGGACTCGCCGACCGCATCCAGCGCAAGCTCCGCCAGACCGTCAGCCCGGCCACGGAGAAACCGTCATGAGGCGCCGTACCCGCACCGCGTCCAGTCTGCTGCTCGCGGCCGGCCTCGCCCTGCTTCCCGCCACCGCCGCCCACGCCGACTCCATCCGCGCCCAGCAGTGGGGGCTGTCCGCGCTCCACCTCGACGAGGCGTGGCGCACCACCCAGGGGCAGGGCGTCACCGTCGCCGTGCTCGACACCGGTGTGGAGGACGACCATCCCGACCTCGCGGGCAACGTGCTGCCCGGCAAGGACATGGTCGGCTTCGGCGCCGGACCCGGTGACCGCGCGTGGGCCCGGCACGGCACCGCCATGGCCGGCATCATCGCCGGTCACGGGCACGGACCCGGCGACGGCGCCGGGATCATGGGCGTCGCGCCCAAGGCGAAGATCCTCCCCGTGCGGGTCATCCTGGAGGACAAGGACCCCGCCCGCGCCAAGGCCCGCGTCACCCGCGGCAACGCCCTCGCCGACGGCATCCGCTGGGCCGCCGACCACGGCGCCGACGTCATCAACCTCTCCCTCGGCGACGACTCCGACTCCGCGCACCCCGAGGCCGCCGAGGACGAGGCCGTGCAGTACGCCCTCGGCAAGGGCGTCGTCGTGGTCGCCTCGGCGGGCAACGGCGGCGACAAGGGCGACCACGTCTCCTACCCGGCCGCCTACCCCGGCGTCATCGCCGTCACCGCCGTCGACCGCTACGGCACCCGCGCCTCCTTCTCCACCCGCCGCTGGTACGCCGCCGTCAGCGCGCCCGGCGTGGACGTCGTCATCGCCGACCCCGACCACCGCTACTACGAGGGCTGGGGCACCTCGGCCGCCTCCGCCTTCGTCTCCGGCGCGGCGGCCCTGCTCAAGGCCGACCGCCCGAGGCTGACCCCGCCCCAGGTCAAGAAGGTGCTGGAGGACACCGCGCGGGACGCCCCCACGGGCGGCCGCGACGACTCCCGTGGCTTCGGCATGATCGACCCGGCCGCCGCCCTCAAGGCCGCCACGAACCTCGAGCCGGACAACCCGCACCCCGCCGCCTACGGCAAGAAGTACTTCGGCCCGGGCCCCGACACCCACGACTCCGCCACCTCCGGCACCGGCTGGGCGGCGTGGCTCGCGGGCGGCGCGGGCACCGCGCTCCTGATCGCGGCGGCCGCGGTGATCTGGCGCAACCGCAGGCCGGGCATCCCCGGCTGATCAGGCGGGACCGGCGAACGCCCGTACCGCCGCCCGCGCCGCCGACTCCACCAGGGCGATGCCCTCCGCGTGGCTCGGCGCGCCCTCGGTGAGGACCGCCAGGAGGCGGTCGCCGTCCGTCCCGGACGCCCGGCCGACGCTGTGCACGACCCAGCGGCCGGTCGAATCGCGGGGGAACCAGCCGTTCTTCAGGGCACCAGGGCCCACTGCCGAGACGCCCCACCGCTGGTCGGGCACCACCGAGGCCATCAGGGCGGCCAGAAAGGCGCACGAGGCCGGGGTCAGTACGGGGGAGGGGGCGAACACGTGCTGGAGCAGGGTCAGTTGGTCCTGTGCGGTGGTGCGGGTCAGGCCCCAGTAGCCGTTCGTGCCGCCCACCGTCGCGGTGAGGCCGAGGCGGCGGTGGGCCGCGTCCAGGCCGGGGGCGCCACCGATCCCGTGCCACAGCGCGGTCGCGGAGTCGTTGTCGCTCCGGCCGATCATCCGCGCGGCCCGCTCCCGCTCGACCGCCGTCAGGGCCCGGCCCGCGTCCTGGGCGCCGAGCAGCAGCGCGGCCAGGATGCCGACCTTGACCACGCTCGCCGCGTCGTAGGAGCCGTCGCCGTACACCGCGCGCCTGCCGGAGCCCGGATCGAGCACCCCCACCGACAGCCGGGCCCCCTCGGGGACCTCCACGCTCAGCGATCGCATCGACGCCTCCCGTCGGCTTGGTCCCGTACCGCCCCCGATAGGGTCGGGACCGTGGTGAACAAGAACATTCCCGACTCCGGGTTCTCCGACGACGACGGCTCCGCCGACCCCCGGCTGAGTGCCGCCCTCGCGGCCTGGGCCGAGGACCGCACGGCGCTCGGGCCCGTCCTGGAGGCGCTCAAGGGCGCCCGGCTGCTCGTCCCCGTCGTCGCCGTGCTCGGTGAGGTCGAGGTGGACAGTGAGGAGGGGCGCGAAGCTCCTCGGAAGGGCGGTGGTGGGCGACGGGTGGGCGGGCTGCGCCGGGAGAAGACCAGCGACATGGCCGTTCCCACGCTCAAGGCCGCCGGGCGCACCGCGCTGCCCGCCTTCACCTCCACCGCGTCGCTGGCCCGCTGGGACCCCGCCGCCCGGCCGGTCGCCGTGCCGCTGCACCAGGCGCTCCAGGCCGCCGCGCACGAGAAGGCCGACACGGTCGTACTGGACCTCGCCGGGCCGGTGCCGTTCGAGCTGACCGGACCGGCGCTGCTCGCACTGGCCGAGGGCCGTACCAGCGTGGACCCGCTGACCGACCCGGCCGTGGTGGCCGCCGTCCGCGCGGCCGTCGCCGCCGAGCCCGCCGTGCGCTCCGCCCACCTGGGCCCCGGCGAGGCCGACGGCACCCTGGCGCTCGTGCTCGACCCGGCCGTGCCGCCCGCGCAGGCCGCCCGCGCGGTCGCCGAGCGGCTGGCCGCCGACGAAACGCTGAGGGCCCGCCTGGTGCGCGGCCTCGACCTGGCACTTCTGCCGGCCGGGACCACCCCTCCGGGCGAGCCCCTCTTCGTACGTGACTGACGACTAGCCGTAGACCGCCCCGGTGTACTTCTCACCGGGGCCGTGGCCCGGCTCGTCCGGGACGAGGGACGCCTCGCGGAAGGCGAGCTGGAGCGACTTCAGACCGTCGCGCAGCGGGGCCGCGTGGAAGGAGCTGATCTCGGTCGTGCTCGCGTCCAGCAGGCCGGCGAGTGCGCTGATCAGCTTGCGGGCCTCGTCCAGGTCCTTGTACTTCTCGCCCTCCTCGCTCAGCCCGAGCTTCACGGCGGCGGCGCTCATCAGGTTGACGGCGACCGTCACGATCACCTCGACGGCGGGGACCTCGGCGATGTCGCGGGTCATGGCGTCGAAGTCGGGCGTCTCAGGGGAGGTCTCACTCATACCCCACACGATAGGCGCCGGTCACCGGCCCACCTCACCGGACCCCGGCCGCCCGGCCGGGAGACACGAGATTGGCCGTCCGGTACCGCTCCTGCTAACCTGGTGTAACGACCGGCTGGACGAGCACGCCCACGGCGAGCACTCCGGCCCACAAGTGGAGGCTTCGAACTCCCACCCGACCACCCTTACGGGCGGCGGGTCACCGGTCAGACGGATTCGTCGCCCAGGCGGCGGACACCGTCCGAGAGCGCGCCCCGCGACCATCGCGGCGGTGTTCCGGTAGTTCGAGGAGCCCCGCATGTGATCGTCCGGGGCATTTTTTGTGCTTCGGCGCGGTTAGGTCTTACTGATACAGACGTTACGCGGCTGTCCGCCAGACCGTCGCGTGGTGCTACCGAGGAGGATCCATCAGCGCCGAGCCCCGCATCAACGACCGGATTCGCGTTCCCGAGGTGCGACTTGTCGGTCCCAGTGGCGAGCAGGTGGGCATCGTCCCCCTGGCCAAGGCACTGGAGCTTGCGCAGGAGTACGACCTGGACCTGGTCGAGGTCGCGGCGAACGCCCGTCCGCCCGTGTGCAAGCTCATGGACTACGGGAAGTTCAAGTACGAGTCGGCCATGAAGGCCCGTGAGGCGCGCAAGAACCAGGCGCACACGGTCATCAAGGAGATGAAGCTCCGGCCGAAGATCGACCCGCACGACTACGACACCAAGAAGGGTCACGTCGTCCGGTTCCTCAAGCAGGGCGACAAGGTCAAGATCACGATCATGTTCCGTGGCCGTGAGCAGTCCCGCCCCGAGCTGGGCTACCGACTGCTCCAGCGCCTCGCGGAGGACGTCCAGGACCTCGGTTTCGTCGAGTCGAACCCGAAGCAGGACGGCCGAAACATGATCATGGTTCTCGGTCCGCACAAGAAGAAGACCGAGGCGATGGCCGAGGCCCGCCAGGCGCAGGAGGCCCGCAAGGCCGACGCGAAGGCCAACCCCGGCCGCTCGCAGAACGCCGCCGAGGCCGACGCCGCCGAGGACGTGGACGTGGACGTCGAGGCCGTGGACGTCGAGGCCGTGGACGTCGAGGCCCCTGCCGAGGCTCCCGCCGAGGCGTGATCCCGAGGGACGAGAGTCCCGACGGAACCAACCGATAAGAGAGCGACGCTCCACCGTGCCCGGTTTCACGACCGGGCACCGGAGCGCCACCGACGAGGAGAGAACGGCGCTATGCCGAAGAACAAGTCGCACAGCGGTGCCAGCAAGCGCTTCAAGGTCACCGGCTCCGGCAAGGTGCTCCGTGAGCGCGCCGGCAAGCGCCACCTGCTCGAGCACAAGTCGTCCCGCGTGACGCGCCGCCTCACCGGCACCGCCGAGATGGCTCCGGGCGACGCCGCGAAGATCAAGAAGCTTCTCGGCAAGTGACGTCGCGGCGCCACTAGCGCGCCGCACGTCGACACCGGGACCCAATCGTTTTCGGGTCGTGTGAGTCCGAGTCCACTCACCGGCCCCGCTACAAGGAGTTAACAAGTGGCACGCGTCAAGCGGGCAGTCAACGCCCACAAGAAGCGCCGGGCGATCCTCGAGCAGGCTTCCGGCTACCGTGGTCAGCGCTCGCGCCTGTACCGCAAGGCCAAGGAGCAGGTCACCCACTCGCTGGTCTACAACTACAACGACCGCAAGAAGCGCAAGGGTGACTTCCGTCAGCTCTGGATCCAGCGGATCAACGCCGCTGCCCGCGCCAACGGCATCACCTACAACCGCTTCATCCAGGGTCTGAAGGCCGCGAACATCGAGGTCGACCGCAAGATCCTGGCCGAGCTGGCCGTCAACGACGGCACCGCCTTCGCGGCGCTCGTCGAGGTCGCTCAGAAGGCGCTCCCGGCGGACGTGAACGCGCCCAAGGCCGCGTGACGCTGCGCTGGCCTTGAGCCGGTTGTTTTCAGGACCCGCAGGCTATTTTGCTTGCGGGTCCTGCTGTTGGGGCGGGCGGCGCGTGTGGTGTCGGGTGCGGCTTAGTCCTGGCTGGTCGCGCAGTTCCCCGCGCCCCTGAACCCCCCCGCTTACCGTTGAGGTCTCTGTCGAAGGTGATTAAGGAACATGGGCTCCGCCAACCCTGAGTTGATCTCTCCTCGTTCCGCGCGGGTGAGTGCCGCGCGGCGGCTGGGGAGGCGTAATTTCCGGGGGAAGGAGCGGCTGTTCCTCGCGGAGGGGCCGCAGGCCGTGCGGGAGGCCGCGGGACACCGGGCCGGGGGAGAGTCCACGCTGGTGGAGCTGTTCGCCACCGTGGAGGCCGCGGAGCGGTACGCCGACATCATCGCCGAGGCACGGGCCGCGGGCGCCCGGGTGCACCTCGCCGACGAGGACGTCATCGCCGACATCTCCACCACCGTCACCCCGCAGGGTGTCGTCGGCGTCTGCCGGTTCCTGGACACCCCCTTCGAGGACATCCTCGCCGCCCGCCCCCAGCTCGTCGCCGTCCTCGCGCACGTCCGCGACCCCGGCAACGCGGGCACCGTACTGCGCTGCGCCGACGCCGCCGGTGCCGACGCGGTGATCCTCACCGACGCCTCCGTGGACCTGTACAACCCCAAGGCCGTACGCGCCTCCGTCGGCTCCCTGTTCCACCTGCCCGTCGCGATGGGCGTCCCCGTGGAGCAGGCCGTGCAGGGGCTGAAGGACGCCGGGGTGCGCATCCTCGCCGCCGACGGCGCCGGGGACCGGGACCTCGACGAGGAGCTGGACAAGGGCGCCATGGGCGACCCCACCGCCTGGGTGTTCGGCAACGAGGCGTGGGGGCTGCCGGAGGAGACCCGCGCCCTGGCCGACGCCGTGGTCAGCGTCCCCATCCACGGCAAGGCCGAGAGCCTGAACCTGGCGACCGCCGCAGCCGTATGCCTGTACGCGTCGGCGCGTGCCCAGCGCGCCCCCGGAGGCTGCCGTTCCGTCCACCGGAGCTAGTAGGGTGACCCACTCGGGGGCCCTGCGCAGGCTGAGAGGTGGGGTACGGGGATGAGTGTGGTCGGCACGAGCACGGCGCCGGACGGGCGGGACGTGCGCGCGTCCCCCGCCGGCGCGATCGACCCCGACCAGCTCCCCGACGGGCTCGTCGTCGCCGACGAGCACGGGCGGGTCGTGCAGTTCAACGCCGCCGCCGCCCGGATCACCGCCGTCAGCACCGCCGACGCCCTCGGCCGGCCGCTGGAGAAGGCGCTGCCGCTGGAGGACCTCGAAGGGCGCCGCTGGTGGCAGCTCACCGACCCCTACGGCGGCCTCGCCATCCGGGTCCGGCAGCCCGAGCGGAACCTGCTGCTGCCCGGCGGTCGTGAGGTGCTGGTCGCCGCCCGCTACGTACGCGACGAGCCGCTCGGCCCGCTGCACCGCCTGGTCGTCACCCTGCGGGACACCGACGCCCGCCGCCGCACCGAGCGCAGCCACGCCGAGCTGATCGCCACCGTCGCGCACGAGCTGCGTTCCCCGCTGACCTCCGTCAAGGGCTTCACCGCCACCCTGCTGGCCAAGTGGGAGCGGTTCACCGACGAGCAGAAACGGCTGATGCTGGAGACCGTCGACGCCGACGCCGACCGGGTCACCCGGCTCATCGCCGAACTCCTCGACATCTCCCGCATCGACAGCGGCCGGCTGGAGGTGCGCCGCCAGCCCGTCGACACCGCGGCCGCCGTCGGCCGCCACATCCAGGCCCATGTCGCCGCCGGCCAGCCCGCCGACCGCTTCCTGCTCCGCGTCGAGCACCCGCTGCCCGCCCTGTGGGCCGACCCCGACAAGGTCGACCAGGTGCTCAGCAACCTGCTGGAAAACGCGGTGCGCCACGGCGCCGGAACCGTCACAATCGACGTCACGCCCGCCCCGTCCCCGCGCGAGGGCGAGGAGACGGCCACGTCGGTCACCGTGAGCGACGAGGGGCCCGGCATCCCGGAGGAGTCCATGAACCGCGTCTTCACCCGCTTCTGGCGGGGCAGCAAGCGCGGCGGCACCGGCCTCGGGCTCTACATCGTCAAGGGCATCGTCGAGGCCCACGGCGGCACCATCACGGTCGGCCGCGCCCCCGGTGGCGGCGCGCAGTTCCGATTTACGTTGCCCGTGAGCGCCCCGGCCTACCTGGCCTGAGCGCCCACGGGCCATTCGCCCAGCCCGTCCCCGTTAGACTCGGCCTTTGGCACCTTTGTGTCCCGCATACGGCCCGAGTCGGTGACGGGGACCGCCAGCCAGCCAATCGGAAGCACGGGAAGAGATGTCGGCACCGAATAAGTCGTACGACCCTGTCGAGGTCGAGGCGTTGAAACCGGAAGAGATCGAGCGTATGCGGGACGAGGCGCTCGCCGCCTTCCGTGCCGCGGACTCCCTCGACGCGCTCCACGAGGCCAAGATCGCCCACACCGGACCGGCCTCCCCGCTGTCCCTCGCCAACCGCGAGATCGGCGCCCTGCCCCCGCACGCCAAGGCCGACGCCGGCAAGCGCGTCGGCATGGCCCGCGGCGCGGTGAACAAGGCGCTGGCCGCCCGCCAGGTGGAGCTGGAGGCCGAGCGGGACGCCCGCGTGCTGGTCGAGGAGGACGTCGACGTCACGCTGCCGTACGACCGCGTCCCCGCCGGTGCCCGGCACCCGCTGACCACGCTCTCGGAGCGCATCGAGGACGTCTTCGTGGCCATGGGCTACGAGGTCGCCGAGGGCCCCGAGGCCGAGGCGGAGTGGTTCAACTTCGACGCGCTCAACATCGGCCCGGACCACCCGGCGCGCGGCGAGGCCGACACCTTCTTCGTACGGGACGAGAAAGGCGGCACCGACTCCGGCGTCGTCCTGCGCACCCACACCTCGCCCGTGCAGATCCGCTCCCTGCTGGACCGCAAGCCGCCGGTCTACGTGATCTGCCCCGGCCGCGTGTACCGCACCGACGAGCTGGACGCCACGCACACCCCGGTCTTCCACCAGGTCGAGCTGCTCGCCGTGGACGAGGGCCTGACCATGGCCGACCTCAAGGGCACCCTGGACCACATGGTCCAGTCGCTGTTCGGCCCGGACATGAAGACCCGGCTGCGGCCGAACTTCTTCCCGTTCACCGAGCCGTCCGCCGAGATGGACATGGTGTGCTACGTCTGCCGTGGCGCGTCCGTCGGCAACCCCGACCGGCCCTGCCGCACCTGCTCCAGCGAGGGCTGGATCGAGCTGGGCGGCTGCGGCATGGTCAACCCCAAGGTGCTGGCCGCCTGCGGCGTCGACCCGGAGAAGTACAGCGGGTTCGCCTTCGGGTTCGGCATCGAGCGGATGCTGATGTTCCGCCACAACGTCGAAGACATGCGAGACATGGTCGAGGGTGACGTCCGGTTCACCCGGCCGTTCGGGATGGAGATCTGATGCGTGTCCCGCTTTCCTGGCTGCGGGAGTACGTCGACCTGCCGGAGCCCGAGACCGGCCGTGACGTGCAGGCCAAGCTCATCGACTCCGGCCTCGAGGTAGAGACCGTCGAGCAGCTCGGCGCCGGCCTCAAGGGCCCCCTCGTCGTCGGCCAGGTGCTGACCATCGAGGAGCTGGAGGGCTTCAAGAAGCCGATCCGCTTCTGCACGGTCGACGTCGGCACCGCCAACGGCACCGGTGAGCCGCAGGAGATCGTCTGCGGTGCCCGCAACTTCTCCGTCGGCGACAAGGTGGTCGTGGTCCTGCCCGGCGCGGTGCTGCCCGGCGACTTCGCCATCGCCGCCCGCAAGACGTACGGCAAGACCTCGCACGGCATGATCTGCTCCACCGACGAGCTGGGCATGGGCGACGACGGCACCCACGGCATCATCGTGCTGCCGCCGGAGACCGAGACCGGCAAGGACGCCATCGAGCTGCTGGAGCTCGTCGACGAGGTCCTGGACATCGCCGTCACCGCCAACCGCGGCGACTGCCTGTCCATCCGCGGCGTCGCCCGCGAGACCGCCATCGCCTACGGCCTGCCGCTGCGCGACCCAGCCCTCATCGACGTGCCCGCGCCGAACGCCTACGGCTACCCGGTGAAGGTCTCCGACCCGATGGGCTGCGACCGCTTCACCGCCCGCACCGTCACCGGTCTGAGCCCCGAGGCGCGGTCCCCGATCTGGCTGCGCCGCCGCCTGCAGAAGGTCGGCATGCGCCCGGTCTCGCTGGCCGTGGACGTCACCAACTACGTGATGATGGAGCTGGGCCAGCCCCTCCACGCCTACGACCGCAGCTCGCTCCAGGGCGCCATCGGGGTCCGCCGCGCCGAGGAGGGCGAGAAGCTGCGCACCCTCGACGGGGTCGAGCGCACGCTGCACGCCGAGGACCTCGTCATCACCGACGAGCGTGGCCCCATCGGCCTGGCCGGTGTCATGGGCGGCGCCAACACGGAGATCGCCGACCACGACGACACCGAGCGCTCCACCTCGGACGTCGTGGTGGAGGCCGCCCACTTCAACGCCGTCTC
Organism: Streptomyces sp. NBC_01171; assembly: GCF_045039805.1. Lineage (NCBI taxonomy): Bacteria > Bacillati > Actinomycetota > Actinomycetes > Kitasatosporales > Streptomycetaceae > Streptomyces > Streptomyces sp. NBC_01171. Next base: position 5,406,267 of record NZ_CP108609.1, read on the forward strand.
CGTCGCGCGTACGGCCCGCCGGCACAAGCTGTCCTCGGAGGCGTCCCGCCGCTACGAGCGAGGTGTCGACCCCGAGGCCGCCGCCGCTGCCGCGCAGCGCACCGTGGACCTGCTGGTCCTGCTCGCGGGCGGCACCGCCGAGGCCGGCGTCACCGAGATCATCGCGCCGTCCGCGCCGCGCACGATCGCCATCCCGGCCGACCACCCGGACAAGGTCGCGGGCGTCACCTACGGCCGCGAGACCGTCGTCCGCCGCCTCCAGGAGATCGGCTGCGACGTGTACGGGCAGGACGAGCTGATCGTCACCGCCCCGTCCTGGCGGCCCGACCTCACCGAGCCCAACGACCTCGCCGAGGAGGTCATCCGGCTGGAGGGCTACGAGAACCTGCCCTCCACGCTGCCCAAGCCCCCCTCCGGCCGCGGTCTGACCCACCGTCAGCGGTTGCACCGCCGGATCGGCCGCGCCCTGGCCGGCGCGGGCTACGTCGAGGCGCCGAACTACCCGTTCGTCGCGGAGCAGGTCTTCGACCAGCTCGGGCTGGACGCCGACGACCCGGCCCGCCGCGTCGTCAAGCTCGCCAACCCGCTCAGCGACGAGGAGCCCGCGCTCCGCACCACGCTGCTGCCCGGCCTGCTGGGCGCCCTGCGCCGCAACGACGGCCGGGGCTCGCACGACCTGGCGCTCTTCGAGACCGGCCTGGTCTTCCTGCCGCGCGAGGCGGCCGCCGTCGCCGGGCACCTGCCCGTCGACCGCCGTCCCACCGACGAGGAGATCGCCCGCCTGGACGCGGTGCTGCCCGAGCAGCCGCGCCATGTGGCCGCCGTCCTCACCGGCGCCCGCGAGCAGGCCGGCTGGTGGGGCAAGGGCCGCCCGGCCGACTGGGCCGACGCCATCGAGGCCGCGCGGACCGTCGCCCACGAGGCGGGTGCCGAGCTGATCGTGCGCAAGGCCCAGTACGGCCCCTGGCATCCCGGCCGCTGCGCCGAGCTGGCCGTCGTGGTGGACGGCGCCGAGCGCGTCGTCGGCCACGCGGGCGAACTGCACCCGCGCGTACTCAAGGCCCTCGGCCTGCCCGAGCGCACCTCGGCGATGGAGGTCGACCTGGACGCCCTGGAGCGGGCCGGCGACGACACCCCGCAGGCGCCCGGCATCTCCACCTTCCCGGTCGCCACGCAGGACGTCGCGCTGGTCGTCGACAAGCCGGTGCCCGCCGCCGAGGTCGAGGCCGCGCTGCGCGAGGGCGCGGGCGAACTGCTGGAGTCCATCCGGCTGTTCGACGTGTACGAGAACCCGGAGCAGCTCGGCGAGGGCCGCAAGTCCCTGGCGTACGCGCTGCGCTTCCGGGCCGGCGACCGCACGCTGACCGTGGACGAGGCGTCCGCCGCGCGGGACGCCGCGATCGCCCTGGCGAACGAGCGCACGGGCGCGGAGCTGCGCGGCTGACCCCCGCGAAAGCCTGAAGGCACCGGCCGGTCACGGACTCGATCCGTGGCCGGCCGGCGCCGTTCCCGGCGCCCGCCGGGCCGGGTGCCCGGCCGCCGCCGCGCGAACGCGGGGCCGGTGGCCCGAGGGCCGTACCGGCGACGCGGTACCGGTTCCGCGCGGCGGCGAAAGTGCGGGGCTCCGCCCGACGCCCGGGGGCGCTCGGCCGGACCGCCGCCTTGTGAGGGGGAGCGGGCGGCCCGGCCCGCCTCTGGTGAGGCGGGGGACCCAGTGAAGCGGTACGGCCCGCGCGCCGGACAGTGCGCGCGGGGCGCGGATGCGCGTACTCCGTTCACACCCCGTGTGAACCCGTTCGCACTACGCTTACGGCACCACGCCACTCGGGGGGCCACCATGCAGCCCAACACTCTGCTCGACGCGATCCTGGACGAGGCGGGGATCTCGCACGCCGGGCTCGCCGCCCACGTCAACCAGGCGGGCCGCCGCCGGGGACTCGCCCTCAGATACGAACACACCGCCGTCGCCCGGTGGCTGAAGGGCCAGCGGCCGAGAGGCCAGGTGCCGGACCTGATCTGCGAGGTGCTCGCGGGACGGTTACGGCGCCCGGTCACGCTGGACGACATCGGTCTCGGCGTACCGGGTGAACCGGCCACCGTGCACGCCGGCTCGCTCTCCGGCTTCGTGGAGCGGGCCACCGCGCTGTGGCGCTCGGACGAACAGCAGCGCCCGCACGTCCTGGGCGCCCCCGCGGTCACCGGTACGCCCGCGGTGATGCCGGTGTGGGAGTGGGAGAACCCGCCAGAGGACGTCGACGTCTCGCGCGGCGGACAACTGCGGGTCACCGAGGCGGACATCGGCACGTTGCGGGCGGCCCGCGCCCACTACGAGCAGATGTACCGGAAGACGGGCGGGGTGGCCACCCGCACCCGCATCGTCGGCTTCCTCAACGCCGAGGCCGCGCCCCTGCTGCGCGGCAGCTATCCCGACGACACCGGCCGCCAACTGCACCGTGCCACCGGCGGATTGGTGGCCATCGCGGGCATCTGCGCCTACGACTCCGACGCGCACGGCCTGGCCCAGCGCTACTTCCACCAGGCGCTGCGGCTGGCGAAGGCGAGCGGGGACCGGGGGCTCGGCGCGTACGTGATAGCGCTGCTGGTCAACCAGTCGCTGTTCATGCGGGAGTACCGGCAGGCGGTCGCCTTCGCCGAGGCCGCGCTGCGTACGGCAGGCCGCCACATCACCCCCGCGCTCGCCTCCGACCTGTACGCGATGCAGGCCAAGGCGTACGCGCACCTCGGCGACGGGGGCGGCGCGCTGTCCTGCATCCGGCGGGCGGAGTCGGCGGCCGGGCAGATCCGGCCGGGCACCGAGCCCGACGAGACGGGGTACGTCCAGCCGGGGCTGGTGAACGTCCAGGTGGCCGAGGCGCTGCTGAGTCTCGGGGAGCTGTCGGCCGCGCGGGAGCACGCGGCGGCGGCCGTGGACACCCCGGCGCACGACCGGGGTCGGGTGCACCGGCTGGCGATGCTGAGCACGATCGAGCTGCGGCAGGGCAACGCCGACAAGGCGGTGGCGACGGCCGTGCAGATGGCCGAGCAGGCGCGCGGCATGGAGTCCCAGCGGCTGCGCGACCGGCTCCGGGCGGTCCGCGAGTACCTGGTGCGCTGCGGCTCGGCCGGCACCGCGGACGCGGCGGAACTGATCGATGGCGCGCTGCGCGTCCCGCTGTAACGGACGGGGGGGCGCGCGCCGCCGATGCGAGCGCCCTGTAGGCCGGGAATAGCCCCTGCTGCGATATTGCCACTTACTCGGCGGAAGGTGGCAGAACCGTGCAGTGGACGAAACAGAACGAACAAACTGTGTACGCGAATCGCTGGTTCAGCGTCAATCTGGCGGATGTCGAGCTGCCCAACGGCTCACATCTGGACCACTTCTTGATCCGGCTCCGGCCGGTCGCCGTCGCCACGGTGGTCAACGAGGCCAACGAGGTCCTGCTGCTGTGGCGGCACCGCTTCATCACCGACAGTTGGGGCTGGGAACTGGCCGCGGGGGTCGTGGAGGACGGCGAGGACATCATGACCGCGGCCGCGCGGGAGCTGGAGGAGGAGACCGGCTGGCGGCCGGGGCCTCTGCACCACCTGATGAGTGTGGAGCCGTCCAACGGCCTCACCGACGCCCGGCACCACGTGTACTGGTCCGAGCAGGGTGAGTACACCGGTCATCCCGTGGACGACTTCGAGTCGGACCGCCGTGAGTGGGTCCCGCTCAAGCTCGTCCCCGACATGATCGCCCGTGGGGAGGTCCCGGCCGCCAACATGGCGGCCGCGTTACTCCTGCTGCACCATCTCCGGCTCGCCGACGGTCAGTGAGCCAGCGCCTGCCAGACGGCGACGGCGAGCGCCCCCAGGGCGGTGAGCGCGGCGACCGAGGTCAGTGGCCAACGGGCGTGTTCGAGGGACTTCACCCGGGAGTTCAGCTCATCCAGCTCCTTGGCGGTCTCCTCGGTACGGTGACTGAGCAGTGCCAGCCCGCCTTCGACGCGCGCGTAGGCGACATCGAGGCGGCGGCGTAACTCGGCCAGTTCTCCGTGAACCACGGCCTGCTCCGGTTCGACGGTCACGGGTCCACTCCTTTCCGTGGTCGGACGGGACGACTCCGCATCCCTTGCATGCGCATGCAGAGTCAACCGCCCTGGTGGGCCCGTGGGGAGCGTGTGCGAACGGCATATGCGAGCCCCCGGCGCACACGGAGTGTGAAACACATGGACCCGGCACCCATAAGGGCGCCGGGTCCATGTGCGATCAACACGTGTGCGATCAACACGTGTGTGCTCAGTACGAGTAGAAGCCCGAGCCCGACTTCCGGCCCAGCCGGCCCGCCTCGACCATGCGCTGGAGCAGCGGGGGAGCGGCGTACAGGGGCTCCTTGTACTCGGCGTACATGGAGTTGGCGATCGAGACGATCGTGTCCAGGCCGATGAGGTCGGAGAGCTTCAGGGGGCCCATCGGGTGGGCACAGCCCATCTCCATGCCGTTGTCGATGTCCTCGCGGCTGGCGATCCCGGACTCGAACATACGGATCGCGGAGAGGAGGTACGGCACCAGCAGCGCGTTGACGACGAAGCCGGAGCGGTCCTGCGCGCGGATGGCGTGCTTGCCCAGCGTCTTCTCGGCGAAGATCTGCGCCCGGCTGAGCGTGCCCTCGGAGGTGGTGAGGGCCGGGATCAGCTCGACCAGGTTCTGCACCGGGGCCGGGTTGAAGAAGTGGATGCCGATCACGTGGTCGGGGCGCGAGGTGGCGACCGCCAGCTTGACCAGGGGGATGGAGGAGGTGTTGGAGGCCAGGATCGCGTCCGGGCGGGTCACCACCTGGTCGAGCACCTGGAAGATCTCCGTCTTCACCTGCTCGTTCTCCACCACGGCCTCGATCACCAGATCGCGGTCGGCGAACTCGCCCAGGTCGGTGGTGAAGCTCAGCCGGGAGAGGGCCGCGTCGCGCTCCTCCTCGCTGATCTTGCCGCGCTCGGCCGCCTTGGCCAGGGAGTTGTGCAGCCGGGTGCGGCCGTACTCCAGGGCGTCGCCGGTGGTCTCGGCGACCCTCACGTCCAGTCCCGCGCGTGCGCACACCTCGGCGATGCCCGCGCCCATCTGGCCGCAGCCCACGACTCCGACGCGCGAGATGTCTCCGGCTCGGAAGTCCGTCACATCGTCCCCTTCGCTGGTTCTCCGGCTCGTGCAGGGCGTCCGGGTTTCGGTGCCTGCTCCGATCGTGCACGTTACCGCCAAGTATCGATGATCGATCGACGGGGTAGGGACAAGCCGTGCCTCCGGGACGATCCGTCACGGGACGGACTCGGAGCGTATGGGAGGTACCGATGGTGGCTCGCGCGGTGTCCGGGGTGCGTTCGGGGGTGGCGGCCGTCTCGCGGCGGACGCTCGCGCTCGGCGCGCTGGCCGCTCTGACGACGGCCGGGAGCACCCCGGCGTACGCCATCGGTCAGCACCGCCGGGAGATGCGGGGGGTCTGGCTCGCCACCGTAGCCAACCGGGACTGGCCCTCGCGGCCGGGGCTCCCACCCGAGGAGCAGCGGGCCGAACTGATCGCCCACCTCGACCGGGCGGCGGCGGACCGGCTGAACACCGTGATCTTCCAGGTGCGCCCCACCGCGGACGCGTTGTGGCCCTCCCCGTACGAGCCCTGGTCGGAGTACCTCACCGGCACCCAGGGCCGCGACCCCGGCTGGGACCCGCTGGGCACCGCCGTGCGCGAGGCCCATGCCCGGGACCTCGAACTGCACGCCTGGTTCAACCCGTACCGCATCGCCAACCACACCGACCCCGGCCGGCTCACCCCGGACCACCCGGCCCGGCTCCACCCGGAGTGGGTCGTGCCCTACGGCGGCAAGCTGTACTACAACCCCGGCCTGCCCGAGGTCCGGCGCTTCGTCCGGGCGGCGATCCTGGACGCGGTAGCCGAGTACCCGGTGGACGCCGTCCACTTCGACGACTACTTCTACCCGTACCCGGTCGCCGGGCAGACCTTCGACGACGCCGCCGCCTACGACGCGTACGGGGGCGGCTTCGACGACCGGGCCGCCTGGCGGCGCGACAACATCGACCGGCTGGTGCGGGCGGTCGCGGCGGGCATCCGGCGGGTGCGGCCCGGCACCCGCTTCGGGATCAGCCCCTTCGGCGTCTGGCGCAACGCGACCATCGACCCGCGCGGCTCCGACACCCAGGCGGGCGTGCAGACCTACGACGACCTGTACGCGGACACCCGTAAGTGGGTCCGCGAGCACTGGATCGACTACATCGTCCCGCAGATCTACTGGAACATCGGCTTCCCGGCCGCCGACTACGCCCGGCTCCTCGACTGGTGGGCGGCGCAGGCCGCGGGCACCCGGACCCGGCTGTACGTGGGGGAGGCGCTGTACAAGGCGGGCGCGGCGGGGCAGCCCCCCGCCTGGCAGGACCCCGCCGAACTGTCCCGGCATCTCACCCTGGCCGCCGAATATCCGCAGGTGCGCGGGCATGTGTTCTTCGCCGCCCAGGAGGTGGCCCGCGATCCGCTGGGCGCGATGGCACGGGTGGTCGCCGACCACTACCGCCGGCCGGCGAGACCCCCGCGCTGACCCCGTTGCTGCTTCGGCTAGTTCGTCTCGTCCTCGTGGTGGCGGACCTGACAGTCCGGGCCGGGCGACATGATGGCCTCATGCCCGTCCTCGAAGCGGACGCGGTAGGGCGGTTCGCCCTCCTCGCCGATCACTTCGACCACTTCGGTGACCTGATCGTGTTGGCCGACCACTCGTCCGTGCTGGACAAGGTGGTCGCCCTTGGACGCGCGCATTGTCAGGCCCTCCTCACGGTCACGACCGTTGGGTGACGGCGATGCACACGAGCACGGCGAGCGCGGTCAGCGGTGCGGCCGCGGGGACGTGCTCGCCCAGTAGCAGTGCCGACCACACCAGTGTGAGCAGGGGTTGAGCCAACTGCAACTGGCTGGCCCGCGGGATGCCGACGGCGGCCATGCCCCGGTACCAGAGGAGCAGCCCGAGGAACTGCGAGCCCACCGCGACCCACAGCACCCCGGCGATCCCGTGCGCGGTGAGCCGTACCGGCTCGTGGCCGAGCGCCAGGGCGGTGCCGAGCGCGCTCAGCGGCAGGCACAGCACCAGCGCCCAGCCGATGACCTGCCAGCCCGGCATCACCCGGGCGAGGCGCCCGCCCTCGGTGTATCCGGCCGCGCACACCAGCAGGGCCGCGAAAAGATAGGCGTCCGCCCTGGTCAGGGCGCCGCCGCTCTGGGTGACCGTGAACGCGACCACGGCCGCCGCGCCGACCAGCGCGGCCGTCCAGAACCGGCGGGAGGGGCGTACGCCGGTGCGCAGGGCGGACACCGCGGCGGTGGTCAGGGGCAACAGACCCACGACGACGGCCGCGTGCGCGGTGGTGGAGGTCTGGAGCGCCAGCGTGGTCAGCAGCGGGAAGCCGAGCACCGTGCCGATCCCGACCATGGCGAGGCCCGGCAGATGGCGGGCGGCGGGCAGCGGCACCCGCAGGAGGAGCAGGCAGGAGCCCGCGACGAGGGCCGCGAGGACGCCCCGGACCGCCACGAGCGACCAGGGCCCGAAGCTCTCCAGGCCCCAGGCGGTGGCGGGGAAGGTGAGGGAGAACGCGACGACACCGAGGGCCGCCTGGCCGGTGCCGACGAGAAGGGGCTCGCGGGGCGCGGTGACTGTTATCGCGGTCGTATCGGTAGCGCTACTCTGTGCTCTCATGAACGAGCGTAGCAGTGTGCGGGAGCTGGCAGAACAGTTGCGGAGGGAGCTGGACCGCTACTCACCTGGTGGAAAGCTCCCGTCCAGCCGTGCGCTGGTCGAGCGGTTCCGGGTCAGCCCGGTGACCGTCTCCCGTGCGCTGGCCCAGCTCGCCGCCGAGGGTCTGGTCGTCACCCGGCCCGGCGCGGGCGCCTTCCGGGCCGGGCCGCGCGCCGCGACCCCGCCCGCCGGGGACACCTCATGGCAGGAGGTCGCGCTGAGCGCCGACGCCGCCGGTGACGTCGTACCCCGCACCGTGGACGCCTCCGGGGTGATGGTCTCGCTGCCCGCGCCGCCGCCCGGCGTGCTGGAGCTGAGCGGTGGCTACCCGCATCCCTGCCTCCAGCCCGAGCAGGCCATGGCCGCCGCGCTCGCCCGCGCCGGACGGCGGCCCGGCGCCTGGGGGAGGCCGCCGCTGGAGGGGCTGCCCGAGCTGCGGGAGTGGTTCGCGCGCGGTATCGGCGGGTCCGTCACCGCCGCCGAGGTGCTCGTCGCGGCCGGCGGCCAGTCCGCGCTGGCCACCGCACTGCGCGCGCTCGCCCCGCCCGGCGCGCCGGTCCTGGTCGAGTCGCCCACCTACCCCGGCATGCTGGACCTCGCCCGCGCGGCCGGCCTGAGGCCCGTACCGGTGCCGGTCGACGCCGACGGCGTACGCCCCGACCTGCTGGCCGACGCCTTCCGCGCCACCGGCGCCCGGGTCTTCGTGTGCCAGCCCCTGTTCCAGAACCCGACCGGCGCCGTGCTCGCCCCAGACCGGCGTGCCGAGGTGCTGCGCATCGCCCGCGCCTCGGGCGCCTTCGTCATCGAGGACGACTTCGTACGCCGTCTCGCGCACGCCGACGCGCCCCCGCTGCCCCGGCCGCTGGCGGCGGACGACGCGGACGGCGTCGTCGTGCACGTCGGCTCGCTCACCAAGGCGACCTCGCCCAGCTTCCGGGTGAGCGCCCTCGCCGCGCGCGGGCCGGTGCTGGAACGCCTGCGCGCCATCCAGGTCGTGGACAGCTTCTTCGTACCCCGGCCGCTCCAGGAGGCGGCACTCGAACTTGTCGGCTCACCGGCGTGGCCGCGCCATCTGCGGTCGCTGTCGGACGAGTTGACGGTGAGGCGCGAGGCGATGACCGGGGCGCTCGGTCTGCACCTGCCCGAACTCGCCCTGCCGCACATCCCGTTCGGCGGCTTCCACCTCTGGCTCCGGCTGCCCGAGGGGGTCCGGGAGTCCGCGCTGACCGCCGCCGCCCTCCGTGCCGGTATCTCCATCACCCCCGGCCGGGCCTACTTCAGTGCCGAGCCCCCGGCGTCGCACATCCGGCTGAGCTTCGCCGCGGTCGCGAGTACGGGGGAGATCGCGGAGGGGGTGCGGCGCCTGCGGTCGGCGTGGGACGAAATGCGGTGAACTCACTCAAGTCACCGTCGAAATAGGGACGTTGAGACAGCAAGGGCAGTGTTTTCCGGTCACCCTCACAGCGGCCGGGGTGAGGGCTCTTGACCGGCCCCCGTACGGGGATCACCATCACGGCATGCCACTTCGGGTGACGTTCGTGGCCGCAGCGCACGGTTCCCCGTCGCACGCGGAGCGGTTCCAGGACGACCGGCCGCTTGACCAGGCGGGCTGGGACGAGGTGCAGCGCGTCGTCGGGTATCTGCTGCCGCTCGCGGCCGCCGAGTTGCGCTACTGCTCCCCGACCCCGCGCAGCCGCGCCACCGGCGACGCGCTCGGCTACGCCCCGCTCGCCCAACTCGCCCTTCGTGACTGCGACATGGGGCGCTGGCGGGGGCTGACCCTGGCCGAGGCCATGGCCCGCGAACCGCAGGCGGTGGACGCCTGGCTCGCCGACCCGAGGGCCAGCCCGCACGGCGGCGAGTCGATGCTCGCCTTCATCTCACGGGTCGGTGGCTGGCTCGACACCCGGCCCGGCGACGACCACGCCCGGATCGTCGCGGTGGCCGAGCCGGCCGTGATCCGCGCGGCCCTCGTCTACGCCCTCCAGGCGCCGCCGTCCGCCTTCTGGAGCATCGACGTACGCCCGCTCTCCACGATCACCGTCGCCGGACGCGCGGGCCGCTGGACCCTCCGCCTGGACGCGGTGGCCCCTCAGCCCTCGCGCACGTAGTCCGTGGTGAGCACGAGATCCTTCTTCGGGCCGCCGACCCGCCACACCGAACGCCAGTGGTCGGCGTCGGTCACGGTGAACTCGCCCCGGTAGAAGTCGGCCGCGCAGGGGTGCCCGGCGATGTGCCGCCCGCTGCGCAGATCCAGGTCGTGGAAAGGCCGTCCGTCCGCGAACCGCACGTCCGCCGTGCCCGGCTCGGCGCCCGCCATGAAACGCAGCGTCCGCGTGGCGGGCCGCGTCACCCCCTGCCAGGTGAACTCCCCGGCCTCCTCGTGCAGCAGCCCGCCGTCCAGCAGCCGGAAGTCGGTGTGCCCCGCGAAGTGCCCCTCGTCCGCGCCCGCGAGATCCCGCACGGTACGGGTGACCCGCCACCGCCCGGCGAGGAACTGGAGCGTGTCGGCCACCGTCCACCACCCGCCGCCCGTCACCGCGTCCTCCGGAACGGTCCGTCGGGCGAGTCCGCCGGAGTCTTCCGCTCGGCCTCCGCCCGGATCTCCTGATGCGCGGCATGGCTGGTCGCCCGGAACGCCTCCTCGTACGCGGCCAGCACGCCCCCGGCGCCACCACGCCGCCGCACGTACCCAGCCAGCCAGGCCAGTGCCCCCAGCACCACCGCCAGCCCACCGCACAAGATCAGGTACGGCACCCACACATCCATGCTCCGAGCTTACGATCCGTCCCTCACCGGGTCACCGGCCCGTCCCCTCCACCGGCAGCCACAGCTCCGCGTCCGCCTCGCTCCCGTCCCCGGCCGGCCGGACGCGCAGGATCTCCGGGCCGGGGCGGCTCGCGTACGGGTTGGACGGGAACCACTGGGTGAACACGTCCCGCCACAGCGTCTGGACCGCGAGCGGCATCGGCCCGGAGGCCGTGAACACCGCCCAGGTGCCGGCCGGGACGGCCAGCGTGTCGAGGCCCTCCGGGGCGGGGGCGGAGGTGACCACACCCTGGTAGTAGTCGAGTTCCGTGCCCTCGGCCCGGCTCGGGTCCAGGTCGTCGCAGACCGCGACGACCCCCTCCGGCTCCTGGTCCGACAGCTTCGCCAGCCGCTCCAGATCCTCCCGGCCGATCCCCCGGACGAAGTCGATGATCGCCTGGTTCGGCCCCGCGTGCACCAACGGCACCCGCGCCTTGTACCCGACCACGCCGAACGCCTGCTTCCGCTCGATCCGGTGTCGCATGTCGCTGTTCCCTTCGACGACGAGGCGGAAGGACATCCGGGGCTGGGAGCTGAGCGTGACACCGGCCCGCCGGGCCTCGCTCGGGCCGACACCGTGCATCGCCCGGAACGCCCTGGCGAACGCCTCGCCCGACCCGTACCCGTGGCGGACCGCGATGTCGAGCAGCGTCTCCCGCCCGGCGACCACCTCCGCCGCCGCGAGCGTCAGCCGTCTGCGCCGCACGTACTCCGACAACGGCATCCCGGCCAGCGCGGAGAACATCCGCCGCAGGTGATACACCGAGGTCCCGGCGACCCGCGCCAGCTCCTCCGCGTCGACGCCCTCGCCGAGCCCCAGCTCGATCCGCTCCATCGCCTGGTTCAGCCGCTCCAGCACACCCGTTCCCTTCCTTCTGACACCGGGAACGCTAGGCGCGCGGGGGGACCCGGGACCCGACAATGCGTGCCCGATTCTGTCGGGTGGCTACGGCGCGTACTCCACCGTCAGGGGGCTCGCCACCAGACACCGGGGTGAGGTGGCGGTCGCCGGCAGGGGCGCGGTGACGCGGGCGTAGCCGTGGGTCCAGGCCGCGGTGGGGATGTCGGGCTGGGCCGCGTCGAGGGCGGCGAGAAGGTCGCGTACGCCCCGGGCGCCCGGAGGCGCCGGGTCACCGGCGCCGGTGAGGGTGCGCACGACTTCGCCGGCGTCCGTGACGAAGGTGGTGCACGCACTGGAGCTCTCGTCGATGGCCGTCAGGGGCGGGCCCTCGACCGGGACCGGGGTCACGCCCAGCAGATGGCGGGCCGAGCCGTGCAGGAGCAGGCGGCAGTCGGGCGCCGGGTACTGCGGGTCGGCGCCGGGAGCGGGATCGGTGAAGAGGACCAGGTCGCGGTTGGCCCGTCGGAGCGTGACGTAGAGCAGCGGGGCCTCGAACCACACCCACCCGCCGGGCCGGAGATCCGGCTCGGCGAACCAGCGCGCGGATTCCGCGAGGTGCTCGACCACCTGGGCCAGTTGCCGGTCGCGTGCGCTGTCCGCGTCGCCCGCTGGGGCATCGAGGTCGATCCCGCCGACGGGCGTGGTCAGGCGGAGGGCGCCGGGACGCCGGAGTCGGCGCGGGTGCGGGATGAATTGGCGCAGCTTGGCGTCGGACAGGTAGATGAACTCGCGCAAGGCCACCCCGGCTCTGCTCTCCCCCGGAAATACAACAAAGGCAAGGAGGTCGGACGCTCCTTGCCACTTTCAAGATATAGCGCACAGGGGGCCTTGCGGCAAGGCCCCCCGGGTGTCGCAGAATGGGCGGCCGCGGTCGGGAGTGACGGAAATGGGGCGCTCGCGGAGTTTGCCCCTGTCTGTCGGCCGACGGGCAATTTCGTTGATGGGGCGGGTAGATGACCGATGTGATCGTGGTCGGCGGCGGGCCGACCGGGCTGATGCTGGCCGGGGAGCTGCGGCTGGCCGGAGTGGGTGTGGTCGTGCTGGAGAGGCTGGCCGAGCCGAGCAGCCAGTCCCGCGGACGCGGCCTGCACGCGCGCAGCGTCGAGGTGATGGACCAGCGGGGCCTGCTGGACAGGTTCCTCGCGGAGAGCGAGAAGTTCCAGGTCGGCGGGCTGTTCGGCGGCATCATGAAGCCGTGGCCGGACCGGCTGGACACGGCCCACCCGTACGGCCTCGCCACCCCGCAGGCGGTCACCGAGCGGCTGCTCGGCGCGTGGGCCCGCGAACTCGGCGCCGAGATCCGGCGCGGCCAGGAGGTGGTCGCGCTGAGCCAGGACGCGGACGGGGTCACCGTGGGCCTGGCCGACGGTACCGACCTCCGCGCCCGCTACGCCGTCGGCTGCGACGGCGGCCGCAGCACGGTGCGCAAGCTGCTCGGCGTCGGCTTCCCCGGTGAGCCCGCCTCGGTCGAGACGCTGCTCGGCGACATGGAGGCCACCGAGGACCCGGCGACCATCGCCGCGGTCGTGGAGGAGGTCCGCAAGACGCAGTTGCGGTTCGGTCTCTCGCCCGACGTGGACGGCCAGAAGGGGGTGTACCGCGTCATCGTCCCCGCCGACGGCGTCTCCGAGGACCGTGCGGCCCCGACGCTCGCGGAGTTCCGGCAGCAGTTGCGGGCGGTCGCCGGCACCGACTTCGGCGTGCACTCGCCCCGTTGGCTGTCCCGCTTCGGCGACGCCACCCGGCAGGCCGAGCGTTACCGCGTCGGCCGGGTCCTGCTGGCTGGTGACGCGGCGCACATCCATCCGCCGGCCGGTGGCCAGGGACTCAACCTCGGTGTGCAGGACGCGTTCAACCTCGGCTGGAAGCTCGCCGCCGAGGTGCACGGCTGGGCCCCGGACGGCCTGCTCGACAGCTACCACGCCGAACGTCACCCGGTAGGTGCCCGCGTCCTGGAGACCACCCGCGCCGCGATGACCCTCCTCGGTACCGACCCCGGCGCCACCGCACTGCGCGAACTCTTCGCCCGCCTCATGGACTTCGAGGAGGTCAACCGCTACATCACCGGCATGATCACCGCCGTCGACATCCGCTACGACCTCGGCGAGGGCCACGAACTCCTCGGCCGGCGGCTGCGAGACGTCAAGCTCAGGCAGGGACGCCTCTACGAGCACACCCACAGCGCCCGCGGCCTGCTCCTCGACCAGACCGGCCGCCTCTCGGTCGAGGGCTGGGCGGACCGCGTGGACCGTGTCGTCGACGTCAGCGACGAACTCGACGTACCCGCCGTGCTGCTGCGTCCGGACGGACATGTCGCCTGGGCGGGGGAGAGTCAGGAGGAGCTGCTCGCCCATCTGTCCAGGTGGTTCGGCGAGGCCGAGGTCATGGCGCCGGATACTCCGCCAGCAGCGTCTCACTCGCCTTCTCGCTGACCAGACAGACCGCGGAGGCGATGAACAGGCCGGGGATGTCGGGGAACACCGACGCGTCCACCACCCGCAGCCCCTCCACTCCGCGCATCCGGAAGTCACCGTCCAGCACCGCCAGTCGATCGTCCTGCGTGCCGATCCTGGCGGTGCCGCACGCGTGATGCCCCCAGGACTGGGTCCGCGCCCACTCCTTGAGCTGGTCGTCGGTCCGGACCTCGGGCCCCGGGACCAACTCGCCCTTCACGCCCGCGTCCGAGGCGTTGCCGATCACATCGCGGGCGATCCGCAACCCGTCCACCAGGCCGTCCAGATCCTCCTCCCAGCCGGGCGTGCCCTCGGAGAAGTAGTGGAACCGGATCTCGGGCGGCTCGGTGGGGTCGGTGGACCGCAGGGTCACCGAGCCGCCCCGGTTCCTGGTGTGGCCCTTGAGCACCACCACACCCAGCCGGTCCCGGCCGTGGGTGCCGTCCTCGGCGTAACCGGGGTAGTAGCCGTGGAAGTCGAGGGGCATCGCCAGCAGCATGAGGTCGGAGTCCCCCTCGGAGACGCTCGACTTGCCGATGATCGCGGCCAGTTGGCCATTGGTGCCGTAGGGGCCGCCCCGGTCGGCGTACCACTCGCCGATCAACTCGTCCTGTTTCTCACCGGGAAGAGGGACGTCCAGCGACGATCCCTCGAACACCGGGTAGTCCTGGTCGAGTTCGGCCACAACCGAGGCCTCGTACCGGTCGTGCAGATTGCGCCCCACGCCGGGTGCGTCGACGCGTACGGGGATGCCGAGCCGCTCCAGCTCCTCGCGGGGTCCGATGCCGGACAGCATGAGCAACTGCGGGGTGTTGTAGGTGCCCCCGGCCAGGACGACCTCGTTCCGGGCGTACGCCGTCCCCTCGGTCACCGCCTCCTCGTCCCGGTCCGCCGCGTCCGGCCGCAGCCGGCACGGACGGTCCGACGAGGCGCCGTACGCGCGGTGTTGCTCGCGGTACGCGACGCCCACCGCGCGGTCGCCGTCGAACAGCACGCGGGTCACGAGGGTGTTGGTCCTGATGGTCAGCAGGTCTCCGACCCGGTGGCGGACGTCGAGCAGCCGCTCGCGGGTGCCGTTGCGGGTGCCGCCGTCGACCGAGAGGGGGATGAAGGCCATGCCCTGGAAGTCGGGCGGAGTGTCGGCCGCGTTCGGGTCGCGGGGGAGGGGCACGTCCTCGGGGATGCCGAAGCGGTCGCGGGCGGTGCGCTCGACGGCGCCGATGATGTCGAGGAACCGGGGTTCGCGGGACGCGAGGGAGGGTGCGGCGCGGGTCGTACCGAGCCAGCCCTCCGTGCCGTGCCGGGACCTGGCGTCCCGCTCCGCCGGGGTCTCGCCGGGGAGCGGCTCGGCGTCCTGGCCCTGCCAGTTCTCCAGGCGCCGGAAGCGTTCACGCATCGCCTCCTCGCCCCACCCGGAGTCACCGGTCAGCTCGACCAGCCGTCGCCATTCCTTGCCCTGCGGGAACAGCATGATCAGCGCGTTGACCGTGGTACTGCCGCCGAGCGAGCTGCCGCGGGGGTACAGCACGCCGTCCTCGGCGCCGGTGAACTTGCGGTCCTCGCGCTGGGTCGCCGGGTCGTCCCAGTGGCGTACGAAGAAGCTCCACGCCATGTCGGGATCTTCGCTCGCGAACGCCTGCATGATCGGGATCGAGTAGTACGGGCAGTCGTGTTCGTCGCCCGCCTCCAGCACCAGGACCCGGTGGCCGGCCAGGGCGAGGTTGGCGGCCAGGGGGCCGCCGCCGGCGCCCGAGCCGACGACGACGAAGTCGAATTCCTGAGCGGTTTCCGGTGGCTGCTGAGGCATCCCGTCTCCTCCACGCGCGCTCCCCCCGGCCACTCTGCCCCCCTGGGGCGACGCCTGCCACATCATGCGCGTGGCCGAGGCGGTGCCTAGGTTGGAGAAAGGGACGTTTCCCCAAGCCAGACGGAGGTTTCCCATGTCGGACGCGCCCGACCTGAGCAAGGACCCGGCTCCGGACCCCGCCGAGGACAACGCGTTCTTCCCGTCCCCGTACTCGCTGAGCAAGTACACCGCGCCGAAGACCGATTTCGACGGAGTCCAGCACAAGGGCGCCTACACCGGCGGGCGGTGGAAGGTGCTGATGATCGGCACGGACGAGCGGTATCTGCTCACCGAGGACGGCAAGTTCTTCTCCACCGGCAACCATCCCGTCGAGATGCTGCTCCCGCTGCACCACATGATGGAGGCGGGCTTCGACGTCGACGTGGCCACCCTCAGCGGCAACCCCGTGAAGCTGGAGCTGTGGGCCATGCCGGAGGAGGACAAGGCCGTCAGGGAGACGTACGAGGCGATCAAGCCCAAGCTGAAGCAGCCGCTGAAGCTCTCCGAGGTGGTCGCGGACAGGCTCGGGCCCGAGTCGGACTACCTCGCCGTCTTCATCCCCGGCGGGCACGGCGCGGTGATCGGGCTCGCGGAGAGCGAGGACGTGACGAAGACGCTGGACTGGGCGCTCGCCAACGACAAGTACGTCATCACTCTCTGCCACGGACCGGCCGCACTGCTCGCCGCAGCCCGGGGCAAGGACAGGTCGCCCTTCGACGGCTACTCCCTCTGCGTCTTTCCCGACTCCCTCGACACCGGCGCCAACCTGCAGATGGGCTACCTCCCCGGCCGGCTGCGCTGGCTGGTCGCCGATCTGCTGGAGAAGCAGGGGATCGACGTCCTGAACACCGATATCACCGGCCAGACCCACCAGGACCGCAAACTCCTCACCGGCGACAGCCCGCTCGCCTCCAACACGCTGGGGCTGCTGTCGGCGGACGTGCTGGTGGAGGCGGCGAAGGACTAGGACTCAGGGCAGCGCGAGCACGCAGAACTCGTGGCCCTCCGGGTCGGTGAGGCACGTCCACGGCACGTCTCCCTGACCGAGGTCGAGGTCGGCGGCGCCGAGGGCTTTCAGCCGGGCGACCTCCGCCGCCTTGTCGTCGCCGGGGTCGGGGAGCAGGTCGAGATGGACGCGGTCGGGCGCCGTGTCCGCTGCGGGCGAGCGGAACAACTCCATGTACGGACCAGTGCCCTTGGCCGACCGCAGCAACACGAGGTCGTCGGTCGCCCGGTGCACGGCCCAGCCCATCGCCTCACCCCAGAACCCGGCCATCGCCCGCGGCTCCACACAGTCCACGACCACCGCCGCGATCGGCCCGGTGTCCCGGTACCGCTCCCGAGGTTCCAGCACACAGAACTCGTTCCCCTCGGGATCGGCGAGCACCACCCACGGCACATCCCCCTGCCCGATGTCGAGCGCCGTGGCGCCGTGATCCTTCAACCGCGCGACCAACTCCGCCTGGTGTTCCAGGGAGGTCGTGGCGAGATCGAGATGCGTACGATTCTTCGCCGCCGTCTTGGCCCCCGGCACGGGCACGACATCCACACCGACAACCACGGGGTCCGGCCAGACGAGCCCACCGGGAGGCCCGACGTAGGTCGTCACACCGGGACTGTAGGCATCCCACCCCAGCGCCTCGGCCCAGAACTTCCCGACCGCCGGGGCGTCAACCGCCTTGATATTGACGTGCACAGGTCGCAGTCCCATGGCGGTGATCCTATGCGCGGGTCCGTGAGCGCATCCGGAGGTTGATCACAGATGCTCGAAGAACCTGGTCCACCAGGTCGCTTCGCCCTCGTACGCGAGGCTGGCCGCTGGTACGTCGTCGCACTCACCGACGGCGAACTCCGCACCTACCGGATCGGCCAGCTCCTCGCCCTGGACCCCCTGGACGACACGTTCGACCCCCCGGCCGATTGCGACCTGACCCGGCACCGGCAGGCCCACTCCGCGTCCCCCTGGGCCCGGAGGTGGAGGTACTCGCCCCTGTAGGGCTGCGGGAGCGCATCGTGGTGTCGCCCCGGGTGATGGCGGTGCTGTCCGCGTGAAGGCAGCACGTGAATCCGCCAGTTGGCCCGGCCTCGCTGTCGGTGCTCTGTGTCATCATGCGGACGCGTCCCAGGGGAGTGGGTCGCGGTTCACCGATCGCCAGGGGGTTGGAATGGGCGCGGGTACGGAGCCGGACGGCTCGTCCAGGTCCGACGAGGAGTGGGAGCGGTTTCTGCGTGAGTCGGTCGCGGGTACCGCCGACGCGCCCAAGGAGCCGTCGGCGCGCGCCCGCGAGGTGGCGAGGCGGCTGCGCGCGGAGCCCGACCGGGGCCAAGAGAGCTGGCGCGGTCATCCGCCCGCGCGGCCCAAGCGGCGCGCGGGCTGGTACGTGGTCGGACTGCTGGCCGTGCTGGCGCTGCTCGTGGTGGCACTCGCACCCGGCCGGGTGGTGGACCTCGTCACCGGTTCCGACGCATCGCGGTCGGCGGCCCAGCGCCCCACCGCGGAGGAGCCGTTCCGCGGTTCACCGGCGGCGAGCTGGGCGAGCGGAGCGGCGGGGATCACCATGCCGAAGGCCCGGGCGGTCGGCTGGATGAGCGCGGCCGAGGTCGGGCGGGCCCTCGCCCGCAGCCGGGACTTCCTCGTCGCGTCCAGCCTGGACCGAGGGGTGCTGCGGGGTGAGCGTCCCGAGAAGGCGATCGCACTGATCAACCCGCACCAGAAGGACGTCCAGGACCTGCTGAGAACCGCTTTCCGGACACCGGGCGAGAAGCACGACCCCCTCCTCCTCTTCAGCCGCTTCCAGCCCTCCCGCGCCCACCTGGTCGGCGACGTCGTGAAGACGCGCGGCCGGCTCAGCTACCGGGAGGGCGAGCGCGGCGCGCTCCGGGTGACGGCCGATGTCACCTTCGTCTACCCGGTCGCCCGCACGGGCGGCGACGGCGAGATCGTGCGCACGATCGTCCGGCGCGAGCTGGTCCTGAGCTGGGACGACCCCGACAAGGTGATCACCGAGCCGGGCACGTTCTCGATCGTCTCGTACAAGTACGACATGACCAACGGCGGCTGTGGCACCCCCACGGGCTACTTCGTCCCACCCTTCGGCCCGGACCGCCGGGCGGAGGAGACCGGCAGGGAGGTCGACCCGTACGACCGCACCGAGCCGTTCGGGCGGGGCGGGTCCGCAGGGGACGAGTGCGGGAGAGCGACGCGGTCCTAGCCGGCGGTGGCAGCCACCCCCCGAGCCCCCCTTCGTACACCTGATTGCATAAACCTGCGGAGCTACGTATAGTCATGCCAGGTGAAGGAGGTCGGCATGGTGGTGCGTGTGGCGGTGGCCGGGGCCAGCGGATATGCGGGTGGGGAGTTGCTGCGGCTGCTGCTCGGGCATGCCGGGGTCGAGGTCGGGACGCTCACCGGGCACTCCAGCGCGGGGCGCCGGCTCGGGGAGCTGCAGCCGCAGCTCGCGCCGCTGGCCGACCGGGTGCTGGCGGAGACGACCGCCGAGGCGCTCGCCGGGCATGACGTGGTGTTCCTGGCGCTGCCCCACGGGCAGTCCGCCGCAGTAGCCGAGCAGCTCGGCCCGGACGTGCTCGTGATCGACCTGGGCGCCGACTTCCGGCTCACGGACCCCGCCGACTGGGAGCGGTTCTACGGCTCCCCGCACGCCGGCACCTGGCCCTACGGTCTGCCCGAACTCCCCGGCGCACGCGCCGCGTTGGAGGGCACCAGGCGCATCGCGGTACCGGGCTGCTACCCGACCGCCGTCTCCCTCGCCCTCTTCCCCGCCTACGACGCCGGGATCACCGAGCCCGAGGCCGTGATCGTCGCCGCCTCCGGCACCTCCGGGGCCGGCAAGGCGCCCAAGGCACATCTGCTCGGCAGCGAGGTCATGGGCTCCATGACCCCCTACGGCGTCGGCGGCGGACACCGGCACACCCCCGAGATGATCCAGAACCTCAGCGCGGCCGCCGGGGAGCGGGTGAGCGTCTCCTTCACCCCGACCCTCGCGCCCATGCCCCGCGGCATCCTCGCCACGTGCAGCGCCAAGGCGCGCGCCGGGGTCACCGCGGAGGCGGTCCGCGCGGTCTACGAGAAGGCGTACGCCGACGAGCCGTTCGTCCGGCTGCTGCCCGAGGGGCAGTGGCCGGCCACCGGCGCCGTGACCGGCTCCAACGCCGTCCAGGTGCAGGTCGCCATGGACGAGGAGACCGGCCGGGTCATCGTGATCAGCGCCATCGACAACCTGACCAAGGGCACCGCGGGCGGTGCCGTACAGAGCATGAACATCGCCCTCGGGCTCGACGAGACCACCGGGCTTTCCACGATCGGAGTCGCGCCTTGAGCGTCACAGCGGCCAAGGGATTCACCGCGGCGGGCATCGCCGCCGGGATCAAGCAGAACGGCAACCCCGACCTGGCCCTCGTGGTCAACACCGGCCCCCGCCGAGCAGCCGCCGGCGTCTTCACCGCCAACCGCGTCAAGGCCGCCCCGGTGCTGTGGTCGGAGCAGGTCCTCAAGAGCGGCCAGATCAGCGCGGTGGTCCTCAACTCCGGCGGCGCCAACGCCTGCACCGGCCCCCAGGGCTTCCAGGACACCCACGCCACCGCCGAGAAGGTCGGCGAGGTCCTCGGACGCGGCGCCATCGAGGTCGCCGTCTGCTCCACCGGCCTCATCGGCGTGACCCTGCCCATGGACAAGCTGCTCCCCGGCGTGGAGAAGGCCGCCGCCTCCTTGAGCGAGCACGGCGGCGAGAAGGCCGCCCTCGCGATCAAGACCACCGACACCCACCACAAGACGGCCGTCGCCACCCGTGACGGCTGGACCGTCGGCGGCATGGCCAAGGGCGCCGGCATGCTCGCCCCCGGCCTCGCCACCATGCTGGTCGTCCTCACCACCGACGCCGACCTCGGAGCCGCCGAGCTGGACAAGGCGCTGCGCGACGCCACCCGGGTCACCTTCGACCGGGTCGACTCCGACGGCTGCATGTCCACCAACGACACCGTCCTGCTGCTCTCCTCCGGCGCCTCCGGGGTCACGCCCGGCTACGACGCGTTCGCCGACGCCGTCCGCGAGGTCTGCGCCGACCTCGGCCGCCAGCTCATCGGGGACGCCGAGGGCGCCAGCAAGGACATCAAGGTCGAGGTGATCAACGCGGCCAGCGAGGAGGACGCCGTCGAGGTCGGCCGGTCCATCGCCCGCAACAACCTCCTCAAGTGCGCCCTCCACGGCGAGGACCCCAACTGGGGCCGCGTCCTGTCCGCCATCGGCACCACCAAGGCGGCCTTCGAGCCCGACCGGCTCAACGTCGCCATCAACGGCGTCTGGGTCTGCAAGGACGGCTCGGTCGGCGAGGACCGCGACCTGGTCGACATGCGCTACCGCGAGGTGCACATCGTGGCCGACCTCGCCGCCGGCACCGAGACCGCCACCATCTGGACCAACGACCTGACCGCGGACTACGTCCACGAGAACAGCGCGTACAGCTCATGAGCACGCCCACGCGGAAGCACACCGCCCTGCCCAAGGCACAGACCCTCGTCGAGGCGCTGCCCTGGCTCACCCGCCACCACGGCCGCACCGTCGTCATCAAGTTCGGCGGCAACGCCATGGTCGACGAGAGCCTCAAGGCCGCGTTCGCCCAGGACGTCGTCTTCCTGCGGCACGCCGGCCTGAAGCCCGTCGTCGTGCACGGCGGCGGCCCCCAGATCAGCGCCGCGCTCGACCGGCACGGCATCGTCAGCGAGTTCAAGGCCGGCCTGCGCGTCACCACCGAGGACGCCATGGACGTCGTACGGATGGTGCTCGCCGGGCAGGTCCAGCGCGAGCTGGTCGGCCTGCTCAACCAGCACGGACCGCTCGCCGTCGGCCTCACCGGCGAGGACGCCCACACCATCACCGCGACCCGGCACCGGCCGAGGATCGACGGCGAACTCATCGACATCGGACGCGTCGGCGAGATCACCGAGATCGACACCGGCGCCATCGAGGCCCTGCTCGCCGACGGCCGCATCCCGGTCGTCTCCTCGATCGCCCGCTCCCAGGACGACGGACATGTCTACAACGTCAATGCTGATACGGCGGCTGCGGCACTCGCTGCTGCGCTGGGCGCCGAAACCCTCATGGTCCTCACCGACGTCGAGGGCCTCTACGAGGACTGGCCGCACTCCGACGAGGTGATCAGCCGCCTCACCGCGACCCAGTTGGAGAAACTGCTGCCCGAACTCTCCTCGGGCATGGTGCCCAAGATGGAGGGCTGCCTGCACGCCGTGCGCAACGGCGTGCGTACCGCCCGCGTCATCGACGGCCGCGTCCAGCACTCGATCCTGCTGGAGATCTTCACCGACGAGGGCATCGGCACCATGGTCGTGCCCGACGAGCCGGACACACCGGGGGAGTCATGAGCAACGAGGAACTGACCGCGCGCTGGCAGGGCGCGCTCATGAACAACTACGGCACCCCGCGCCTCCCTCTCGTACGCGGCGAGGGAACCGCCGTCTGGGACGCCGACGGCAAGCGCTACCTGGACTTCGTCGGAGGTATCGCGGTCAACGCCCTCGGGCACGCACACCCGGCGGTCGTCCGCGCGGTGAGCGAGCAGATCGGCACCCTCGGCCATGTCTCCAACCTGTTCGTCGCCGAGCCGCCCGTCGCCCTCGCCGAGCGCCTGCTGCGGCTGTTCGGCCGGGACGGCAAGGTGTTCTTCTGCAACTCCGGCGCCGAGGCCAACGAGGGCGCGCTGAAGATCGGCCGGCTCACCGGGCGCACCCACATGGTGGCGACCAGCGGCGGCTTCCACGGCCGCACCATGGGCGCCCTCGCCCTCACCGGCCAGCCCGCCAAGCAGGAGCCGTTCCGCCCGCTGCCCGGCGACGTCACGCACGTACCGTACGGCGACCCGCAGGCGCTCGCCGCCGCCGTCACCGACGAGACCGCCCTCGTGATCATCGAGCCGATCCAGGGCGAGAGCGGGGTCGTGGTGCCCCCGCCCGGCTACCTCAAGGCCGCCCGCGCCATCACCGCCGCCACCGGCGCGCTGCTGGTGCTGGACGAGGTGCAGACCGGGGTCGGGCGCACCGGGGACTGGTTCGCCTACCAGGCGCACGAGGGCGTACTGCCCGACGTCGTCACCCTCGCCAAGGGGCTCGGCGGCGGGCTGCCGCTGGGCGCCACCGTCGCCTTCGGCCGCGCCGCCGATCTGCTGCAGCCGGGCCAGCACGGCACCACCTTCGGCGGCAACCCGGTCGCCTGCGCCGCCGGACTCGCCGTCCTCGACACCATCGAGGACGAGGACCTGCTCGCGAACGCCAAGCGGCAGAGCGAGGCGCTGCGCGCCGGGATCGAGGCGCTGGACCACCCGCTGGTCGACCATGTCCGGGGCGCGGGCCTGCTGCTGGGTATCGTGCTCACCGGGCCGCACGCCACGCAGGCGCAGGCGGCGGCCCAGGAGGCCGGGTTCCTGGTGAACGCGCCCGCCCCCGACGTCGTACGGCTCATGCCCCCGCTGAACCTCCGCGACGACGAGGTGGACGCCTTCCTCCAGGCGCTGCCCGGCATCCTCGACACAGGTGACGAGGACGGACGACCCCGAGAATGAGACGACGACGATGAGCCAGGCGCAGGACCACGATCAGGCGGCGGGCGGACCCGCCGTACCGCAGACCCGGACGGCCCGACACCGCCGGATCGTGGACATCCTCAACCGGCAGCCGGTGCGCTCGCAGAGCCAGCTCGCCAAGCTGCTCGCCGACGACGGGCTGAGCGTCACCCAGGCGACGCTCTCCCGCGACCTGGACGAGCTGAACGCGGTCAAGATCCGCAACACCGACGGCGACCTGATCTACGCGGTGCCCAGCGAGGGCGGTTTCCGCACCCCGCGCGCCCCGCTGGGCGGCTCCGCCAAGGAGGAGCGGATGCGGCGGCTCTCCCAGGAGCTGCTGATCTCCGCCGAGGCGTCCGCCAACCTCGTCGTGCTGCGCACCCCGCCCGGTGCGGCCCAGTTCCTCGCCTCGGCCATCGACCAGGCCGAACTCCACGACGTCCTCGGCACCATCGCCGGTGACGACACCCTCATGCTGATCAGCCGGGACGCCACCGGCGGCCAGGCCCTCGCCGACCACCTGCTGCGCCTCGCCCAGAACGCGCCGTAGGCCGCAGGGCGTCCCGCACCCGCTCAGCCCAGCCGGGTCGCCAGACCCCCGGTGCAGCGGACCTCGTCGCCCGCCGTGATCAGCAGGCCCTCCACGTCCGGGAGGGACTCCAGCCAGGCCAGGCCCGCGCGGGAGCCCATGGCGAAGGCGGCGGTGGCCCAGCAGTCCGCCCAGGTCAGCCGGGGGGTCACCACTGTCACGGCGACCAGGTCGGTCACCGCGGAGCGGCCGGTGCGCGGGTCGACGATGTGCGCGCCCCGCTCCGCCGTGCCCGAGGTCGCCACCGCCAGCTCGTCCGTGCCGGCCGCCGACACCACCGCCGCCAGCCCGCCCGGCCGGAGCGGATCGGCCACGCCCACCCGCCAGGCCCGGTGCGGCTCGGGCGCGCCCAGCATCTGGACGTCACCCCCGCCGTTCACGCTGACCCCGCACACCCCGGTGACGGCGGCCAGCGTGCGCGTGGCCCGCTCGGCGGACCAGCCCTTGACGATCCCGGTGGGGTCGAGCGTCCCCCGGTACCGGGTGCTGAACCAGCCGTCGCTCACCCGCTCCGCCTCGGCCGCCAGCGCCAGCACCTCGCGCACCTCGGGGGCGCACTGGTCCGGGGTCAGCTCCTCGCGGGCCAGCCGGGACACCTCGCTGTCCTCGCGGTAGGTGCTGAACACGGCGTCGACCCGGTGCAGTCCCGCGACCGCCGTCTCCAGCGCCGCGCGCACCTCGTCGGGGTCGCCGCCGCGCACGTCGAAGGAGAAGACGGTCCCCATGACCTCCTCCGCGTGCCGCAGCACATGCGGTGTCCCCGCCCGCTCGGCCACCGTCTCAGCCACCGGCCTGATCCAGCGCGGACTGGAGCGACTTCTTGTACCCGGTGCTGGTGTAGGTCGCCCCGGACACCGAGTCGATCTCCGCGCTGCCCGCGGCGACCGCCGCCTGGTTCAGCCGGGGCACCGCGAGCGCGGTCTTCTCGTCGCTCGTCGGGCCCTTCGGCGCCTGGACCGCCTCCGCCTTGGTGAGCTTCTTCCCGCTGAGCGTGACCCGCACCTGGACGGCCCCGTACGGTGTCTGCTCCGCGCTGCCGGTGACCGTACGCGCCTGGGCCGCCCCCGAACTCCCGCCGCCAGAACCCTTCTTGACCTGGTCCAGCGCCGACTGGAGCGACTTCTTGTACCCCGTGCTGGTGTACGTCGCCCCCGACACCGAGTCGATGTCCGCGTTCTGCGTCGCCAGGACCGCCTGGTTCAGCCGGGGCACCGCGAGCGCGGTCTTCTCGTCGCTCGTCGGACCCTTCGGCGCCTCGACGGCCTCCGCCTTGGTGATCTTCCCGCCGCTGACCGTCAGCCGGACCCGCACGGCACCGTACGGCGTCTGCGCCGCGTCCCCGGTCACCGTGCCGGCCTGGTCCGACGCCTGGGCGCCGCCGGACCCGCCCTGCGGCGACTCCTGCGCGGCCGCCGACGCCGGCGGGGCGGCCGCCGAGGCCGGGTCGGACCCGGGCTTCAGCGACAGCAGCAGCACGACACCGGACACGGTGGCCGCGGTGGCCAGCATCACGCGCCGAATGGGGTGGCTCTTCCTCATGGTTCCTGAGCTCCGCTCACATCTCGAACGACTCGTGATGGATACGCCGGGCGGGGACCCCCGCGCCGCGCAGTGCCTCGTACACCGCCTGCGCGAAGCCGGGCGGCCCGCACATGAAGACGTCGTGGCGGTCGATGTCGGGCATCTTGCGCCGGAGGTTCTCCGCCGAGATGTCCGGCCGCTCGCCCTCCGGGCTGTTCACCGCGTACATCAGCCGGGCACCCCGCTCCTCGGCGATGGCGGCCAGTTCGTCCCACAGGGCGAGGTCCTGCGTGGTGTTGGCCCGGTACAGCAGGGTGATGTCACCGGAGGCGCCCGGCAGTGTCTCGAACAGCGCGCGCATCGGCGTGATCCCGACCCCGCCCGCGACCAGCAGCACCTTGCCCCGGCTGCGGCGCTGCGCGGTGAGCGCCCCGTACGGGCCCTCCGCCCACACCCGCGTGCCCGGCGTCAGCTCGCGCAGCCGCGCGCTGTGGTCGCCGATCGCCTTGACGGTGATCCGCAGCATGCCCGGCCGGGGCGCGGCCGACAGCGAGTACGGGTGCGAGCTGAACCGCATCCCCGGCGCCAGGAACCGCCAGCGGAAGAACTGGCCCGCCTCCGCGCCCATCCGGTGCAGCTTCCGCCCGGAGATCAGCACCGACACGATGCCTGGCGACTCCTCGATCACCGCCTCCACCCGCATCCGGTGCCGCAGGTTCAGCCGGACCGGCACGATGACCCGGTACCAGAGCACCAGCGCGGTCACCACGCCGTACAGCACGTACCAGAAGGTCTTCGCCATCGGCTCGACCGCGAAGTCGTTGCCGGTGGTGATCTGGTGCCAGAAGGTCAGGAACACCGCCGCGTACGTCAGCAGATGCACGTGGTACCAGGTGTCGTACGGCAGCCTGCGCCGCACGACACCGATGGACGAGAGCCCGATCACCACGAACAGGCCGGTGCCGATGGCCGCCTTGCCCATGTCGGGGAGCTGGTTCACCGAGTCGACGGTCTGCTGGACGATGTCGCCGAGCGACTTGCCCGCCTGGAGGGCGTACCCCCACATGATGAGGAAGACGTGCGCCAGGACCAGGCTCAGCGTGTAGCGGCCGCTCATCGCGTGCCAGCGGGCCACCCGGTCCGAGCCGACCCGCCGCTCCAGTGCCGGTACGCGCGCCATCTGGAGCACGACCAGCGCCATGAGGTATCCGGCGAGCAGACCGGTGATCCGCCCGGCGTTCAGCACCCGGCCGGCGTTGTCGGCGATCGAGGGGGTGTTGTGCCACCAGAGCCACAACACGGCCGCCGCGCCCGCCCACACCGCGAGCAGCAGTGGGACGGCCGGCGAGCGGCGCGGGCGGATGCGGCGCATCGTCTGGCGGCGGGCGGCACGTCCGCCTGCGAGCGTGGTGGTCACTGTTCCTCCGGGGGACTTGACCCTTGGCCCACAGATACGTGCGGTGCGGGCGGAGTGTTCAGCGTCCCGGCGGGTGACCTGGCGGGGGTCAGTATCGGACGAGCGCGGTGGCCCCGGTCTCCGTCCCGATGGCGATGTGCGGGCGGCGGGACGGGTCGGTCCAGTGGAGGATCTCGGTCATGGCGTCGGCGGGTACGGAGACGCAACCCGCCGTCGCCGCCTTGCCGTTGACGTGGAGGAAGATGCCCGCCCCGCGGCCGCGCACCGGGTGGTGGTAGTTGAAGCCGATGACGAGGGCATGGGCGTACTGGGTGGCGTAGGAGACCAGGTGCTCGGACTCCGAGGCGCGGCAGTCGGCGGGGAGGGGGTCGACCCAGCGGTTGTAGGCGGGGGAGTCGTTGTCCTGGCACCACCAGGAACTCTCCTGCACCGACAGGTACTTGATCCGTGTCCCGGCCGGGGCCGCCTCGATGCCGAAGCCGAACGGGAGGTCGTACAGCCCGGTCGGTGTGGTGCTGGTGCCCTGCTGGCGCCCGGTGCCCTCCACCAGGCCGCCGGACCCGAACCGCGCGGGCGCGGTCCCGGCCGCCGCCCAGTGGCCGTGCCGCAGGTCCCACCACGTGAGGGTGCCGGTGGTGGAGCCTGAGTCCGGAGCCTCGGCGGTGATGAGCTGGGTGCCCCCGCCGGTGTCCGCCAGCCGTGCGGGCAGCGGGGTGCCGGCGGGCGGCTCGGCGGGCGCGAGCCCGAGCGCGCAGAAGGAGGCGGACACGAGGGCGGTGACCAGGCGGCGGCGCATGGCTCAGACCGTAGAGGGCGGCAGCGGCAACGGCAGGCCGGGCAGCCCGTCGATGCTCGTGGCGATGTGCTCCTTCCCGGTGAAGTACTCGCTGAGCGAGGCGTCGTCCTCCCTGCCGAACCGCCGCCGGTGCGAATCGCGGTCCTCCTCGTAGACCATGCGGGGCACGGCATACCCGCAGGAGTCCCGCACCAGCTCGGCGTGCACCACGATGACCGCCCGCAGGCCGTGCGGGGCCGGGTCGATGCCGGGGAAGGCGGCCAGCAGATCGCCGAAGCGCGGGTCGTCGCGGAAGACCGGCTCGCCCCGGCCGTGCACGCGCACGATGTTCGGCGGGCCCTGGAAGGCGCACCACATGAGGGTGATCCGGCCGTTCTCCCGCAGGTGGGCCACGGTCTCCGCGTTGGAGCCCGCGAAGTCGAGGTAGGCCACCGTCAGCTCGTCCAGCACGACGAAGGAGCCCTTGAGTCCCTTGGGGGAGAGGTTCACCGTGCCGTCGCCGGCCAGGGGGGCGGTCGCCGTGAAGAAGAGGGGCTGCTCCTCGATGAATCTCCGGAGTCTGCCGTCGATGCGCTCATATGTCTTTCCCATGCCCGCTGCCTACCCCACCTCCGCGATTGACGAATCATGCGGAGTTCTGCATACTCATGCATATCAGCGAATGCACGTGAGGAGAGAACCCGTGACCGAGCGCGTCGTACTCGCCTACTCAGGCGGACTGGACACCTCCGTCGCCATCGGCTGGATCGCCGAGGAGACGGGCGCCGAGGTCATCGCCGTTGCGGTGGACGTCGGCCAGGGCGGCGAGGACCTGGACGTCATCCGCAAGCGCGCCCTCGCGTGCGGTGCCGTCGAAGCCGAAGTGGCCGACGCCAAGGACGAGTTCGCCGAGGAGTACTGCCTCCCGGCGATCAAGGCGAACGCCCTGTACATGGACCGCTACCCGCTGGTGTCCGCCCTCTCCCGGCCGACGATCGTCAAGCACCTCGTCGCCGCCGCGCAGAAGCACGGCGCCACCACGGTCGCCCACGGCTGCACCGGCAAGGGCAACGACCAGGTCCGCTTCGAGGCCGGCATCGTCGCCCTCGCCCCCGACCTGAAGTGCATCGCCCCGGTCCGCGACTACGCGATGACCCGGGACAAGGCGATCGCCTTCTGCGAGGCGAAGAACCTCCCGATCGCCACCACCAAGAAGTCCCCGTACTCCATCGACCAGAACGTCTTCGGGCGCGCCGTAGAGACGGGCTTCCTGGAGGACATCTGGAACGCCCCGATCGAGGACATCTACGAGTACACGTCCAACCCGGCCGAGGCCCGCGAGGCCGACGAGGTCGTCGTCACCTTCGAGCGCGGCGTGCCCGTCGCCATCGACGGCCGTCCGGTCACCGTCCTCCAGGCCATCCAGCAGCTCAACGAGCGCGCGGGCGCCCAGGGCATCGGCCGGATCGACATGGTCGAGGACCGTCTCGTCGGCATCAAGTCCCGTGAGGTGTACGAGGCTCCGGGCGCCATCGCCCTGATCACCGCCCACCAGGAGCTGGAGAGCGTCACCGTCGAGCGCGAACTCGCCCGCTACAAGCGGCAGGTGGAGCAGCGCTGGGGCGAACTGGTCTACGACGGCCAGTGGTTCTCCCCGCTCAAGCGGGCGCTGGACGGCTTCATCACCGAGGCCAACGAGCATGTCTCCGGCGACGTCCGGATGACCCTGCACGGTGGCCGCGCCGTCGTCACGGGCCGCCGGTCCCAGTCGTCGCTGTACGACTTCAGCCTCGCCACCTACGACACCGGCGACACCTTCGACCAGGCCGCGGCCAAGGGCTTCATCGACATCTACAGCCTGTCGTCGAAGATCGCGGCGCGGCGTGATCTGACAGGCGAAGCCTGACGTGGACCTCGCGTAGGCGACGTCGTCAAGCAGCCCGAACGCCTCCCCGCCTGCAAGGGTGGGGAGGCGGTGGCACACCACGAGCTCGAGGAGCAACGCAGTGAGCAGCAACAGCGGTGACGTACGGCTCTGGGGCGGCCGTTTCGCCGACGGTCCCGCCGAGGCCCTGGCCAAGCTGTCCGCGTCCGTCCACTTCGACTGGCGGCTCGCCCCCTACGACATCGCCGGGTCCCGCGCCCACGCGCGTGTGCTGCACACGGCGGGGCTGCTCACCGAGGACGAGCTGACCCGGATGCTCGCGGGGCTCGACCAGCTCGAAGCCGACGTGGCCTCCGGCGAGTTCGTCGGCACGATCGCCGACGAGGACGTGCACACCGCCCTGGAGCGCGGCCTGCTGGAGCGGCTCGGCCCCGACCTCGGCGGCAAGCTCCGCGCGGGCCGGTCGCGCAACGACCAGGTCGCCACCCTCTTCCGGATGTACCTGCGCGACCACGCCCGGATCATCGGCGGCCTGATCGCGGACCTCCAGGACGCCCTGGTCGGCCTCGCCGAGGCCCACCCGGACGTGGCCATGCCCGGCCGCACCCATCTCCAGCACGCCCAGCCGGTGCTCTTCGCCCACCATGTGCTGGCCCACGTCCAGTCCCTCGGGCGGGACGCCGAGCGACTGCGGCAGTGGGACGAGCGCACCGCGGTCTCGCCGTACGGCTCCGGCGCGCTCGCCGGTTCCTCCCTCGGCCTGGACCCCGAGGCGGTCGCCCGCGACCTCGGCTTCGAGCGGGGGAGCGCGGGCAACTCCATCGACGGCACGGCCTCGCGGGACTTCGCGGCGGAGTTCGCCTTCATCACCGCGATGATCGGCATCGACCTCTCGCGGATCGCGGAGGAGATCATCATCTGGAACACGAAGGAGTTCTCCTTCGTCACCCTGCACGACGCCTTCTCCACCGGCTCCTCGATCATGCCGCAGAAGAAGAACCCGGACATCGCGGAGCTGGCGCGCGGCAAGTCCGGGCGGCTGATCGGCAACCTCACGGGCCTGCTGGCCACGCTGAAGGCGCTGCCGCTCGCCTACAACCGCGACCTCCAGGAGGACAAGGAGCCCGTCTTCGACTCCTGCGACCAGCTCGAGGTGCTGCTCCCCGCCTTCACCGGCATGATCGCCACCCTCACCGTCCACCGCGAGCGCATGGAGGAACTGGCCCCGGCCGGCTTCTCCCTCGCCACCGACATCGCCGAGTGGCTGGTCCGCCAGGGCGTCCCGTTCCGCGTCGCCCACGAGGTCGCGGGGGAGTGCGTCAAGGTCGCGGAGGCCGACGGCAAGGAACTGGACGACCTCACGGACGAGCAGTTCGCCAAGATCTCCCCGCATCTGACCCCGGAGGTGCGTACGGTCCTGAACGTCCAGGGCGCGCTCGCGTCCCGCAACGGCAGGGGCGGTACGGCCCCGAGCGCCGTGGCGGTGCAACTGGCGGAGGTGAAGCAGGACTTGGCCGCCCAGCACGCATGGGCCAAGGCCAAGGGAAACCCCCTCTAGGGGTGCGGGGCTGTATCGATCTGCGGCTGCCGCCGCGTGAGCGCGACCAGCCACGCCCCACCCGCAGCCGCCCAGGAGCCGAATCACCCGAGCTCCTGGGCGGCCCGCCGCACGGCACCGGTTACGTTGGTCGCGCGCCCCACTGGAGCCGATCGAACGGACCACCGCGATGCCCTTCGCCCGCCTCTCCTCCGCGACCACCCCCACCTGCCACCTCGGCCTGGGCCTCGCCGCGGTCGGCCGCCCCGGCTACATCAACCTCGGCCGGGACCGTGACCTCGGAGAGGACCGCAGCGCCGACGCACTGCGCGCGCGTACGCACGAACTCCTCGACGCCGCCTACGCCCAGGGCGTCCGCTACTTCGACGTCGCCCGCTCCTACGGCCGCAGCGAGGAGTTCCTCGCGGAGTGGCTGAAGGCCCGCCCGGCGGCCGACGACGTGGTGGTCGGCAGCAAGTGGGGCTACACCTACACCGCCGACTGGTCCACCGAGGCCGAGCGGCACGAGGTCAAGGACCACACCCTCGCCACGTACGAGCGGCAGCGCGCCGAGACCGACGCCCTGCTCGGGGACCGGCTGGACCTCTACCAGATCCACTCCCTCACCCCCGACAGCCCGGCCCTCACCGACCGCGCCCTGCACGCCCGCCTCGCCGAAGCGGCCGCGGGCGGCCTCACCATCGGCTTCTCCACCAGCGGCCCCGCCCAGGCCGACACCGTCCGGGCCGCGCTGGAGATCACCGTCGACGGCACGCCCCTCTTCGGCACCGTGCAGTCCACGTACAACGCGCTGGAGACCTCGGCCGGGCCCGCGCTGGCGGAGGCGCACGACGCCGGGCTCACGGTGATCGTCAAGGAGGGCATGGCCAACGGCCGGCTCGCCCCGGAGCACGCGCCCGGGGCCCTGCGGGACATCGCCGAGGAGACCGGCCTCGGCTGCGACGCCGTGGCCCTCGCCCTGATCCTCTGCCGCCCCTGGGCCGGTGTCGTCCTGTCCGGCGCCGCGACCCTCCCCCAGCTCGGCTCCAACCTCCATGCCGCCGCCGTCGACCTCACCGACGACCAGCGAACCCGGCTCGACGCCCTCGCGGAAGACCCGCACACCTACTGGGCGCGGCGCGGCGAGCTGCCCTGGCACTGAGACCCTCATGCCCGTGATGAGACACTCATGTCTCACACGATGTACCCTTGTCTCATGGCTCTCGACCGTGACCACGTGCTGCGCTCCGCCGCCGCCCTGCTGACCCGCAAGTCCACCGCGACCATGGACGAGGTCGCGCGCGCCGCCGGGATCAGCCGTGCCACGCTCCACCGCCACTTCGCCGGCCGCGACGCGCTGGTCCGCGCGCTGGAGGCGCTCGGCATCGCGGAGTGCGAGGCGGCGCTCGACCGCGCCCGGCTGGACGAGGGCCCCGCCGCCGACGCCGTACGCCGCCTGGTGAACGAGATCCAGCCCGCCGCCGGACTGCTCGCCTTTCTCTACGGCGAGAACCAGCTCTGGGAGGGCGAGGGGCAGAACACCGGCTGGCTGAGCCTGGACACCCGGATCAGCGCCCTCTTCCGACGCGGCCAGCGCGACGGCGAACTCCGTATCGACCTCACCCCTGGCTGGCTCACCGAAGCGTTCTACGGGCTGATCACCTCGTGCGCCTGGGCCGCTGTGGACGGCCGCGTGGCCTCCCGGGACTTCTCCATGATGGTCGCCGAACTGCTGCTCGGCGGCGCGCTGCGCAGGGCGGAATCATGACCAGCACCCTGCGCCCCGTACGCCTTGAGACCGAGCGGCGCCCCGGCCGCTGGCTCGCGCTCGCGGTACTCGTCCTCGCCGTCCTGCTGGTCGCCGTCGACGCCACCGTCCTCGGCCTCGCCACCCCCTACATCAGCGAGGACCTGCACCCCTCCGGTACCCAACTGCTGTGGATCGGGGACGTCTACTCGTTCGTCATCGCCGGACTGCTCGTCTCGATGGGCAGCCTCGGCGACCGCGTCGGCCGCAAGCGCGTTCTGCTGTGTGGCGCGGCCGCGTTCGGCGCGATCTCGGTGCTGAACGCCTACGCGAGCACGCCCGGCCTGTTGATCCTGGCGCGGGCCCTGCTCGGCGTCGCGGGCGCGACCCTGATGCCCGCGACCCTCGCCCTGATCCGCAACCTCTTCCACGACCCGCGCGAGCGCAGTCTCGCCATCGGGATCTGGGGCGCCACCGCCTCCGCCGGCACGGCCGTCGGCCCGATCGTGGGCGGCTTCCTGCTGGAGCACTTCTGGTGGGGCTCGGTGTTCCTGATCAACCTGCCGGTGATGGCGGTCCTGGTCCTGGTCGGCATCCGCACCCTGCCCGAGTCCCGCGACCCGAACCCGGGGCCGTGGGACCTGGTGAGCGTGCTGCTGTCCCTGGTCGGGATGCTCGCCCTGGTCTACGCGGTCAAGGAGGCCGCCACCCACGGCTTCGGCCCGCTCACCCTGGCCACCGGCCTGCCGGGCGCCGCCGCGCTGTACGGGTTCGTCCGCCGCCAGCTCACCCTGCCGACCCCGCTGCTCGACATGCGGCTCTTCCGGCACCGGGGCTTCAGCGGGGCGGTGCTCGCGGATCTGCTGACCGTGCTCGGGATGTCGGGGCTGGTGTTCTTCCTGTCCCAGTTCCTGCAACTGGTCCAGGGCAGGCACCCGTTCGAGGCGGGCCTCGCCGAACTGCCCGCCGCCGTCGGCGCGGTGGTGGCCGGCCTCATCGCGGGCCGCGCGG
The DNA here is from genome assembly GCF_045039805.1 of Streptomyces sp. NBC_01171. Lineage (NCBI taxonomy): Bacteria > Bacillati > Actinomycetota > Actinomycetes > Kitasatosporales > Streptomycetaceae > Streptomyces > Streptomyces sp. NBC_01171. The sequence continues at coordinate 5,440,112 of NZ_CP108609.1, forward strand.
CGCGCCGCTTCTCGGTACGCGCGGTGGTCTCCGGCGGCCTCGCCGCGATCGGCGTATCCCTCGCCGTCCTCACCACGCTCGACGGGGCCACCGGCTACCCGCTGCTCGGCGCCGCCCTGCTGATCGTCGGCATCGGTGCGGGCTTCTCCTTCACCGTCACCTCCGACGTGATCCTCTCCAGCGTCGACCGCCACCGCGCCGGCGCCGCCTCAGCGGTCTCGGAAACGGCCTACGAACTGGGCGCGGCCCTGGGCATCGCCCTACTGGGCTCGATCGTCACAGCCGCCTACCGCGACTTCACGGCTCCGGCGGGCACCCCGGAAACGGCCCACGAGTCCCTGGGCGCGGCAGTGGAAGCGTCAGCGGCCTTGCCCGCACCGACGTCCCAGGCATTGCTGGAGGCGGCCAGGGAGTCGTTCGTACACGGCCTGCACCTGGCGTCGGGAGCAGGGGCGGCGGTGTTGCTGGCGGCGTCGGCAGCGGCATGGCTCCTGCTGAAGGACCAACGCCTGGACAGAGGCTTTTAGGTCTTCAGGGGCGCGGGGAGGTGCGCGGCCGGCCCCCACGCACCCGCACCCGAGAAGATCGCTCAGGCAGCCTTCGCCTTGGTGGCGTACATGTCCACGTACTCCTGCCCGGACAGCCGCATGACCTCAGCCATCACGGAATCGGTCACCGCACGCAGCACGTACCGATCCCGATCCATCCCCTCGTACCGAGAGAACTCCATGGGCTCACCGAACCGCACAGTGACCTTCCCCGGCCGGGGAAACCCCTTCCCCCCGGGCTGAAGCTTGTCCGTACCGATCATGGCGAACGGCACCACCGGCGCCCCCGTCATCAGGGTGAGCCGGGCGATCCCCGTGCGCCCCCGGTAAAGCCGCCCATCGGGGGAGCGGGTCCCCTCGGGGTAGATCCCGAAGACCTTGCCCTCCTCCAGAACCCGGCGCCCGGTCATCAGCGCGGCCACACCACCGTTCGCGCCGTCCCGGTCCACCGGGATCATGCCGACGCCGGTGAAGAACCAGGCCATCGCCCGCCCCTTGATCCCCTTGCCGGTGACGTACTCGTCCTTGCCGATGAACTGCACCTGCCGCTTGGACACCACCGGCAGCACGATCGAATCGATGAACGTGAGGTGGTTGCCCGCCAGGATCACCGGGCCCTCACCGGGGATGCGCTCGAGACCCTCCACCTGGGGGCGGAACATCAGGCGCATGGCCGGCGCGAGCACTGCCTTGATGAGCGCGAAGCGGGACAACGGGTCCTCCAGGCCGAGCGGACGATATGAGTCTGTGCAGGTGAGGACATTACTCGCGGCTATGGGGAAAGCGCACATCGGGCCGCGCGATTCACCGAGGTCTTACGTGTTGTTGACACTGGCTCACCGCCGACGGGCCATCAGCCGGCACCCGCGTGTTCCCGCCGAGGTCTCCCCTCCGTCATGTTCACGCCCCTACGATCGGCGCGCACCCCAAGAGACACAGCCAGGTCAGACCCCAGAAGACGCACATGACGAGAGCGGGAGACGCGTATGGAAAGCGACCGGACCAACCAGCCCTCGCGCGCGACCGGACGGCGCGCGGTCCTCGGTGCGGCGGTGCTCGGCGCGGGCGGGGCGGTCCTCGGACTGCCCTCCGCCGCCCACGCGGCCGGCACCCGGACGGCAGGGTCCGGCGGACGCGGCCTGAAGAGCCTGCCGGTGCCGACGATCATCGGCCACCGGGGTGCCAGCGGCTACCGCCCCGAGCACACCTTCGGCTCCTACGACCTCGCGCTCGAACTCGGCGCCGACATCGTGGAGGCCGGTGACCTGGTGCCCACCAAGGACGGGCATCTCGTCTGCCGCCACGAGCCCGAGATCGGCGGCACCACCGACGTCGCCTCGCACCCCGAGTTCGCCGGCCGGAAGACCACCAAGGTCCTCGACGGCGTCTCCGTCACCGGCTGGTTCACCGAGGACTTCACGCTCGCCGAGCTGAAGACGCTGCGCGCCGTCGAGCGCATCCCGGCCAACCGCCCGCACAACACCCTCTACAACGGCCGCTGGGAGATCCCCACCTTCGAAGAGGTCCTGAAGTGGCAGGACGCCCGCAGCCGTGAGCGCGGCCGCCAGGTGTGGATCTACCCCGAGCTGAAGCACCCCACCTACTTCCGCCGCCTCGGCCTGGACCCGGAGCAGCGGGTGGCCAAGCTGCTGCGCAAGTACGGCAAGGACACCCGGAATTCGCCGGTCGTCCTGCAGTCCTTCGAGCCGACCAGCATCCAGCGGCTCAACCGGATCGTCGACAATCCGCTGGTCGTCCTGCTGGACGCCGCGGGCACCCGCCCGTACGACTTCGTCGCCACCGGCGACCCCCGTACGGTGGCCGACCTCGTCACGCCCAAGGGGCTGCGCGAGATCGCGGGATACGCCCAGGGCATCGGCCCCACCCTGGACCTGGTCATCCCGAAGAAGTCCGACGGCACTCTGGGCGAGCCGACCCGGCTGGTCGCCGACGCGCACAAGGTCGGCCTGATCCTGCACCCGTACACCATGCGCAACGAGAACCCCTTCCTCCCGGCCGAGTTCCGCAAGGGCGGTGACCCGGACGGCTACGGCGACGTGTTCGGCGCGTACCGCACCTACTTCGCCACCGGGATCGACGGCGTCTTCACCGACAACGCCGACACCGGGGTGCTGGCCCGCGCCGACTTCCTGGGCCACTGAGACCGGGCGGGGCGTCAACACCGGCGCCCCGCACCCGCTGATCCGGGTGACAGCGCGCCGTTCCGGAAACCCGCAGGCCGGGACGGCGCGTCTCGACGCATATGACCCACGACCTGCTGACCGATCTGCGCCCGCTCCTCACCGCGGAGGCGTCCGCCGAGGCACATGCCTCCGGGAGCGAACCAGGCGATCTGGAGCAGGCCGTCTGGCTCCGGCTGCTGGAGCGGCTGGAGAGCCAGGGCCCGCCGCCGGACCCCTCCGGCTGGCTGCGCGAAGCCGTACGCGACGAGGGCCGGCTCAGCCGCCGTACCCACGGCGTGGAGCGGCCCTACGACGGCGAACCCGCAGACGAGACCCGGCACGGCCCCGAACAGCTCGCCCTCAGCGCCGCCCGGCGCCGGGTGGTGCGCGACGCGGTCCGCAGACTGCCCGGCCGCTGTCCGCGGATCATGGCGGCCCTGCTCTCCCCGCGCGACCTCACCTACCGCGAGATCGCGGGGGAGTTGGGCATCTCACAGGGCAGCCTCGGCCCGGAACGCTCCAGATGTCTGGGATGTCTGCGACGAATGCTGGCGGCGGAGGTTGCCAGTCCCGAAGCACGGGGATAGAGGTGGGGGACAACAGTGATCAGGTGAGCGGGAGGCATGCGCACATGGGCATGAGCGTGACCATCGCGGCGGCGGCCGAGCCGGACGCGGAGCAGATCTTCCGGCTCCAGTACCTCTGCTTCCAGAGCGAGGCCGCGCGCTACGGGAACTACCGCATCGACCCGCTGGTGCAGAGCCTGGACCAGGTCCGCGAGGAGGTCGCCGCCGACTGCGTCTTCGTGGCCCGGCTCGGTGACGAAGTGGTCGGCTCGGTGCGCGGCCGGCTCACCGAGGACGGCGCGGCCGCCATCGGCATGCTCTGCGTCCACCCCCGCCTCCAGGGCCACGGCATCGGCGCCCGCCTGCTGGGCGCGGCCGAGAAGGCGCTCGCCGAGCAGCGCGGCGCCACCACGTACCGGATGCACACCGGGCACCGCAGCGAGAACGGGCTGCGGCTCTGCCGCAAGCTGGGCTACCGGGCCGTGGGCCGCTCGCTGGGCGCCGACGGCGTCGAGATGATCGTGCTGGAGAAGCCGGCGGCCGCCTACGCGGCCACGGCCTGACGCACCTGGGGGCAGGCGGTCTCAGGCCGCCTGCCGCCGCCGTGCCGCGCGCAGCCAGTACAGCGCGGTCAGGGGCAGCAGTACGGGGATGAAGACGTACCCCATCCCGTAGTCCGACCACACGGTCGCGTCCGGGAACGCGGACGGCTCGACCAGCGTCCAGGTGCCCACGATCAGCACCCCGGCCAGCTCGGCGGCGCAGCACACCACCGCCGCCCGGCGGGCCGTCTCGCCGCCCCGGACCAGGGTGTAGGTGATGAACCCGTACACCACGCCCGCGAGCGCCGAGAGCGAGTAGGCGAGCGGTGCCCGGTCGAACTCCGTGGCGATCTGGTACACCGAGCGCGACACGGCGCCGACCACCATCACGCCGTAGAACCAGACCAGCAGCATGCCCGGCCCGCTGATCAGCCGGGCCGGCTTCTCCTCCAGCGCCGTCATGTCAGCCTCCCCAGATGTCAAAGAGCCGTACTTCGAGGACGGCCAGCACCACGCCGCCCGCCGCGACCGTCACCGAACCCCAACGCGTGCGCTCGGCCAGCGACATGAAGCCCGCCGCCGGGACGCACGCCAGCGCGCCCAGCAGATACGCCACGAAGATCGTCGTGCCCTGGTCCGGCTTCTCGCCCCGCGCCAGCAGCACGATCCCGACGGCCAACTGGACCACGGCAAGCAGGGACACCACGGCCATGCCGATGAAGTGCCAGTCCTTGGTCGGCTGGTCCCGGTGTGCGGCCCAGCCGCACCAGGCCGCCAGCAGCAGCGCGGCGATCCCGGTCGCCAGCGTCAGGGCATTGAGCATGCGGAGACCTTATTACGGCCGAATCGGACGCCCGCCGCCGCCCCCGGCGTGCGCACGAGGGCCGTGGCGTTGGCCACAGCCGCCCGCGCCGCAGGGCCGGACAGCACTCCTCTCCGATGCGCTCCCGCCCCTTGCTGACGCGGGTGACCCGCCGCTGACCTGGGCCGGTGCGTCTCACCGGCACCATCCACGTCTGTCCAGCATGTGGACAGGGCTCTCCGGTCCGCGCGGCCGGTCTGGTTTACTGACCGCATGACCACGACGAGCAGCCGCACCCTTGCGACCGAGGCGACCCACACGCCCGGTGCTCGTTGTATGTGTCGCATGACGTGCCGAATGCGCGCCTTCTAGAGGGCCCCCGCACCACCGACGAGCCTCGCGCCCCGAAGCGAGAGCCATGGCCCGGCCCGGCTCCGGAACACCGGCGTACCGGACCCCGTGCCGTTCGCGCACACGCTGTTCTCCCCGGTTCACTCGCCACCGCGAGAACCGTGCCGCGTCCCTGAAATGCCATCCCATGCACCTTCCCCCAAGCTCTCGGCTTCGCTCGAGCAGGGGGACCCCCATCGGGCACACCCGCGCCCGGTACTCGACAGTGACGGAAACCCCTGTGATCACCACCTCGGGCCTGACCAAGGTCTACCGCTCGCGCGGCCGCGAGGTCACCGCCCTCGACGGCGTCGACCTCCACGTCCGCGAAGGCGAGGTCTACGGCGTCATCGGCCAGTCCGGCGCCGGAAAGTCCTCCCTGATCCGCTGCGTCAACCTGCTGGAGCGTCCCACCGCCGGCACCGTGACCGTCGCCGGGCAGGACCTCACCGCCCTCGCCGGACGCGGACCGCGTGCGGGCCGGGAACTGCGCCGGGCCCGCAGCCACATCGGCATGGTCTTCCAGCACTTCAACCTGCTGTCCTCGCGCACCGTGCAGGACAACATCGAGCTGCCGCTGGAGATCCTCGGCAAGTCCGGCAAGGAGCGCTCCCGCAAGGCGCTGGAACTCCTCGACCTCGTCGGCCTCGCCGACAAGGCGAAGTCCCACCCGGCCCAGCTCTCCGGCGGCCAGAAGCAGCGCGTCGGCATCGCCCGCGCCCTGGCCGGGGACCCGAAGGTGCTGCTCTCCGACGAGGCCACCAGCGCCCTCGACCCGGAGACCACCCGCTCCATCCTCCAGCTGCTGCGCGACCTGAACCGGCAACTGGGTCTGACCGTCCTGCTGATCACCCACGAGATGGACGTGGTGAAGTCGATCTGCGACTCCGCCGCGCTCATGGAGAAGGGACGCATCGTGGAATCCGGCACCGTCAGCGAACTGCTGGCCACCCCCGGCTCGCAGTTGGCCTCCGCCCTGTTCCCGGTCGGCGGCGAGGCGAGCGCGGACGACCGCACCGTCCTCGACATCACCTTCCACGGCGAGGCGGCCACCCAGCCGGTCGTCTCCCAGCTGGCCCGCACCTACAACATCGAGATCTCGATCCTCGGCGCGGCCATCGACACCGTCGGCGGCCTCCAGATCGGCCGGATGCGCATCGAACTGCCCGGCCGCTACGAGGACAACGTGGTGCCGGTCGGCTTCCTGCGCGAGCAGGGCCTCCAGGTCGACGTGGTCGGCACCGAGGGTGAGCCCGCTCTGGTGAAGGAGGGTGCGAAGTGACCTGGTCCGAGATACAGCCGCTGCTGTCCCAGGCGTGTTCCGAGACGTTCTCGATGGTGCTCTGGTCCACCCTGATCGCCATCGCCCTCGGCCTGCCGCTGGGCATCCTCCTGGTCCTCACCGAACGCGGCGGACTGCTCCAGAACGTCGTCGCCAACAAGGTGATCGGCCAGGTCGTGAACGTCGGCCGCTCCATGCCGTTCATCATCCTGATGGTCGCGCTGATGAGCTTCACCCGCTGGGTGACCGGCACCACCATCGGCACCACCGCCGCGATCGTGCCGCTCGCCATCGGCGGCATCCCGTTCTTCGCCCGGCTGGTCGAGACGGCCGTCCGCGAGGTGGACGGCGGACTCGTCGAGGCCGTGCAGGCCATGGGCGGCAACAGTTGGACCATCGTCCGCAAGGTGCTCATCCCCGAGGCGCTGCCCTCGCTGATCGCCAGCACCACCACGACGATCATCGCGCTCATCGGCTACTCGGCCATGGCCGGCACGGTCGGCGGCGGCGGACTCGGCGACCTCGCCGTCCGCTACGGCTACCAGCGCTTCGAGACCGGACTGATGTGGATCACCGTCGGCATCCTCGCCGTCGTCATCTCCCTCATCCAGTTCGCCGGTGACTTCGCCGCCCGCTCCCTGCACGGCCGCGGCGGCTCCGGGCCGGTGCCCAAGCTGCGCCTGCTGAAGGCCAAGGAGCCGGCCGCCGCCGACATCGGCAAGGTCGCCTGACCGCACTCGCACGTCCCCGAAGACTCCCCGGCCACCCAAGCCCGGGGTCGCACCACCCTTAAGGAAAGGCACTTTTCGTGCGTAACACCGCCAAGCTCACCACCGCCGTCCTCGCCGCCGGAGCCCTCACCCTCGGGCTCTCCGCCTGCGGCTCCGGAAAGGACTCCGGCTCCACCGACACCAGCGGACCGCTGATCGTCGCCGCGAGCCCGACCCCGCACGCCGAGATCCTGAACTTCGTCAGCAAGAACCTGGCGAAGAAGGCCGGACTCGACCTCCAGGTCAAGGAGTTCACCGACTACATCACGCCGAACACGGCCACCGAGGACGGCTCGGTCGGAGCCAACTACTTCCAGAACCAGCCGTACCTCGACGACTTCAACAAGAAGCGCGGCACCCACATCGTGCCCGTCGTCACGGTTCACCTGGAACCGCTCGGCCTCTACTCCCACAAGGTCAAGAAGGCGGACGACCTCAAGAGCGGTGCGACCGTCGCCGTGCCCAACGACGCCGTCAACGAGGCCCGCGCGCTCAAGCTGCTGGCCGCCAACAAGCTGATCACCCTCAAGGACGGCGTCGGCTCCGAGGCCACTCCCGCCGACATCACCAAGAACCCCAGGAACCTGAAGTTCAAGGAGGTCGAGGCGGCCCAGACCCCGCGCTCCCTGGACGACGTGGATGCGGCGGTCGTCAACGGCAACTACGCCATATCCTCCGGCCTCAAGCCCGCCAAGGACGCCATCGTCCTGGAGTCCGCGAAGAACAGCCCCTACGGCAACTTCCTCGCGGTGAAGAAGGGCAACGAGGACGACCCGCGGGTCAAGAAGCTGGCGAAGCTGCTCACCTCGCCCGAGGTGAAGAAGTTCATCCAGGACAAGTACCAGGGCTCCGTCATCCCCTCGTTCTGACCGCTCCCGGCAGCCAGACCCCGACCGCTCAAGGGGATCGACACATGCGCAAGACCGTATGGCTCGCGGCGGCCACCGCCGCGGCCCTCTCGCTCGGCCTGACCGCCTGCGGCTCAGGCGCGGCCACCGGCAAGGGAGGTGACGACGACGGCCCGCTCGTCGTCGGCGTCACCCCCGTCCCCGCCGGTGAAGTGCTCCACCACATCGACGACGAGCTCGCCGCCAAGGCCGGACTCAAGCTGGAGATCAAGGAGTTCACGGACTACGTCCTGCCGAACACCGCGCTCCAGGAGGGCACGCTCGACGCCAACCTCTACCAGAACCAGCCGTTCCTGGACGACTTCAACAAGTCCAAGGGCACGGACCTGGTCTCGGTGGTGAAGGCGTACCTGCCGCCCATGGGGGTCTACTCCCACAAGGTCAAGGACGTCACCAAGCTCCGCGACGGCGCCACCGTCGGCGTGCCCAACGACCTCACCAACGAGGCCCGTGCGCTCAAGCTGCTCGCCGCCGCCGGCGTCATCGAGCTGAAGCCCGGAGCGGGCTCCGACGCCTCCCCGGCCGACGTCACCGGCAACCCCCGGCACCTGAAGTTCCAGGAGATGGAGGCCGCCCAGCTTCCGCGCTCCCTGGACGACATGGACGCCGCCGTCATCAACAACAACTTCGCCCAGGACGCGGGCCTCAGCCCCACCAAGGACGCCGTCTACCTGGAGTCCGCTAAGAACAACCCCTACGCCAACCTCCTCGCGGTCAAGAAGGGCAACGAGGACGACCCGCGAGTGAAGAAGCTGGCGAAGCTGCTGACCTCGCCCGAGGTGAAGAAGTTCATCGAGGACAAGTACAAGGGGTCGGTCCTGCCCGTCAGCGGCAACTGACCTTCGCGCACCGGGCCCGCCCTCGCCTCCCTCGGCGGAGGCGGGCCCGTGCGTGCGTTCCGGTGCTGTCATGCTGCATGCTGGGCAGTTCAGCGGGGCCCTGACGGACCCTCACGAATCATCGAAGGTTACGGAGTGGCGCATGGCTAGCACCTTCCCCAACATCTCCATCTCGACGGAGCGGTTGGTGCTGCGTCCACTCGACGAGGACGACCTGCCCGCCCTGGCCGAGATGATGAACGACGAGCAGGTGGCCGCCTGGACGGACGTCCCCCAGCCCTTCACCGAGGACGGCGCCCGGCGCTGGATCACCCAGTACGCGCCCGCCGAACGCGCCGCCGGGCGCGGCATCGACCTCGCCGTCACCGAGTTCCTCACCCAGCGCCTGGTCGGCATCGTCCAGCTCGGCAAGACCAACTGGCGCATCCGGTCCACCGAGCTGTCGTACATCATCGCCCCCTGGGCGCGCGGCGAGGGCTACGCCTCCGAGGCCGCGTTCGCCACCGCCAAGTGGCTCTTCGGCGACCAGCGCTTCGAGCGCATCGAACTGCGCACCGCCGCCGACAACACCGCCTCCCAGCAGGTCGCCCAGAAGATCGGCTGCATCAGCGAGGGCGTGCTCCGCAACGCTTGCATAGTCCACGTGCGCACCGAGGACGGCACCTGGACCGACATGCGCACCGACTTCATCGTGTGGAGCCTGCTGCCCGAGGACCTCGAGGGCAGCGACGAACAGCTCGCCGACAGCCGGGGCTTCGGCTCCTACGCCCAGTGGAACTGACCCCGCCCCGCCGCCCCGCCGCGCCGGACCACCAGGTAACCTCACCAAGCCCGTACCAGGGCACCTGACGACACACCGACACCTGGAGACTGACGACGATGGCCGACCGGGTCACGGTGATCGGCTGGGACGGCTCGCCGCTGACCGAAGCGGCACGCGGCGCCCTCGGCGCCGCCACGCTCGTCGCGGGCGCCCCCCACCACCTGGCGCTCCAGGAGATCCCGGCCGCCGCCGAACGCGTCCGCCTGGGCAGCGTGGGGCTGGCCGCCCGCCGGATCGCCGGCCACCGCGGCACCGCCGTCGTGCTCGCCGACGGCGACCCCGGCTTCTTCGGCGTCGTCCGCGCCCTGCGCGCACCGGAGTTCGGCCTGGAGGTCGAGGTCGTGCCCGGCGTCTCCTCCGTGGCCGGCGCGTTCGCCCGCGCGGGCATGCCCTGGGACGACGCCCATGTGGTCGTCGCACACCCCCGCACCCTGCGCCGCGCGGTCAATGTGTGCCGCGCACACAGCAAGGTCGCCGTCCTCACCGCACCCGGCGCCGGACCCGCCGAACTCGGCCTGCTCCTGGACGGGGTGCACCGCACCTTCGTCGTCTGCGAGGAGATGGGCACCGAGAACGAACGCGTCAGCGTCCTCACCTCCGACAAGGCCGCCGACCACACCTGGCGCGACCCCAACGTCGTCATCGTCATCGGCGGCCCCCAGACCGCGCTCGTGGGCGACGGCTGGATCGCCGGACGCGACCCCGGCACCGGCCCGCGCGGCTGGACCCAGCCCGACGAGGTGTACGGCGGCGTCCTCGGCGAGGGCGAGAACGAACTGCTCCGCGCCGCCCAGCTCGCCCGGCTCGGCCCGCGCACCGGCGACCTGGTGTGGGACATCGGCTGCGGCTCCGGCGCCTTCGCCGTGGAGGCCGCCCGCGCCGGTGCCGCCGTGCTCGCCGTCGACGTCGACCCCGAGTCCTGCGCCCGGACCGACGCCGCCGCCCGCCAGTTCGGGGTCCAGCTCCAGATCGTGCGCGGCGAGGCGCCGCACATCCTGGAGAACCTGCCCGAGCCGGACGTCGTACGCGTCGGCGGCGGGGGAGCGGCCGTCGTCTCGGCCGTCGCCGACCGGCGCCCGCAGCGCATCGTCGCCCACGCGGCCACCCGGGACGCCGCCGAACTCATCGGCCGGGACCTCACCGAGCACGGCTACCGCGTCGAGTGCGCCCTCCTCCAGGCCGTCGGACTCGATACGAAGTCCTGGACGGAGAACGAGCGGAGCGTCGTCTTCCTCCTCGGCGGCGAGCTGCCCCCGCGCGAGTCCGCGCGCTGAACCACCGCCGCCCTTCCCGACGGGTTCGCCCCGTGATCGGTTTGTCGTACCGCGCGCGGTAGGCTGGCCGATCGTTGTACCGCACCCGCGGTCCGGAAGTTCGTTCGTCAATGTCCGGAAAGCTCGCCCGCTTTGGGGCGGTGGGTGAGGTACGGCAAAACCGGAGGACGCGCAACGTGGCGCAGTCCACAACGGGCTGTCACGCGATCTCGCTGTCACGACGGCCGAACGGCCGCGAGAATGCCACCGAATGGCTTTGTCGCCATTTCTGGCGGGTCGTTCGTGCCGATGCGCACGGACGCTCGTTCTCACTACGGGGCGGTCGGTGCGCCGTTCCGGGTGAGCTGGTCGTAGGAGCACTAAACCGATGGGCGAGGGGTACGCATGACCGACACCGGCCAGGTCCCGGCCGAGGGACAGCCGGAGAGCGCAGGCATGGTGGAGCAGCCGGGCCTCGGGCACGGCGCGTACACCTACCTCGCCGAGGCGCCTGCCGAGGACGAGGACCTGCTGCTGCCGGGCGCTCAGGGCGCGTGGGGCAACGAATTGCCGCCCCCCGCCCCGGCACCGATCGTCGAGGCCGTCCACCAGCCCGACGCCCACGAGACGGCGGGCCGGGACACCGGCTCCGTCGACCTCGGCGGCGTACGGCTGCCCGAGCAGGGCCCCGGTCCCGTGCAGCCGCCGCGCCGCCCGCTGCACCTCGGCCCGCCGATCCCGGACGCCTCCGCCAGCCCGGTCCGCTCCCTCGCCGACCGTGGCCCCGCCGGAACGCCGGTACGGCCCCTGGCCGGGCCCGAGTACCTCGACGTCCAGGCGCTCCCCGACCCGGTCCCGCAGGCCGCCGCGCCGTGGGGTGCGGGACCGGTGGAGGCCGTCGCACCGGCCGCCGAAACGGTTGTTCCGGAGATCGTGGTGCCGGAGCAGGCCGTTCCTGAGGCGGTTGCCCCTGAGGCGGTTGCCCCTGAGGCGGTCGTCCCGGTCGAGGTCGTCCCGGTCGAGGTCGCCTTGGAGGAGGTTGTCCCGGAAGCAGCCCTGCCGGAGGCTGTCCTGCCCGACGCCGAAAGTGCGCCGGTCGAGCCGGTCGAGCCCGCGGAAGCCGCGCAGGCCGCCGTGGACCGGCTGACCGCTCAGGCCGAGGCCGCCGTGGAGGAGGCGCCGGAGGCCCCCCTCGTGGCCGAGATTCCGGAGCCCGAGGTGGCCGAGCCGGTGCTGGACGCCGTGCCCGACGCGGCTCCGGGGCATGAGGCGGAGGCGGCCGTCGAGGAGGCGCTCGTCGAGGTCGCCGAGGCGGAGGCTCCTGCCGAGGAGGCGCCCGAGGACGTGGCGGCTCCTGTCGAAGAGGCCCTGATCGAAGAGGCCGTGATCGAACAGGCCCTGATCGAGGAGGTCCCGGTCGAGGAGGCCCCGCAGGCCGTCGAGCCCCTCGTGGCCCCCGAGCCCGAGGTCCCGGTCGCCCCGCTGGAGGAGGTCGTGGAGACCCCCGCACCGGAGCCCGTGGCCCCGGTAGCCGCCCCCGAGCCCGAAGCCCCGCTCCCCGCCGAGGAGTTCCTGCTGCCCGAGCCCGAGGACATCCCGATGGCCGCCCCGCAGCCCCCCGTCTTCGAGGCCCCCGTACCCCCGGCCCCCGTCGAGGCCCACGAAGCCCCGTCCGGCCCCCAGCTCCAGGCCCCCGGGGAAGCGCCCGCCCAGGCGGAGCCGCTGCCCTCCGGTCTGCCGCCGGCGCCGCACCCGGAGCAGCCGCTCGGCCAGTTCGTGGCCGTGGACGGACAGGTGCCCACCACCCCGCACCTCGCGCCCACCCCGCCGCAGCCGCTGATCCTCCCCGACCTGGACGCCGTCGCCCCGCAGGGGCCCGCGGCCGAGGAGCCCGAGCCGGACCTCGTCCAGCACGCCGAGGATCTCGCCACCACCGACGCCGACCAGGACGAGGAGCCCGAGCACGCCCTCCCGCCGGGCCCGGCCGCGCCCGCGTACAACGACGCCGAGCGCGAAGCCGTCCTGAAGGTGATCCGCGAGCGCCGAGACATCCGCAACGGCTTCCGCAGCGACCCGATCCCGCACGACGTGCTGCTGCGCGTCCTGGAGGCGGCCCACACCGCGCCCTCGGTCGGCCACTCGCAGCCCTGGGACTTCGTCGTCATCCGCTCCGCCGACACCCGGCGCGCGATGCACGACCTCGCCATGAGCCAGCGCGAGGCGTACGCCAAGTCGCTGCCCAAGGGCCGGGCGAAGCAGTTCAAGGAAATGAAGATCGAGGCCATCCTCGACACCCCGGTGAACATCGTCGTCACCGCCGACCCCACCCGTGGCGGCCGCCACACCCTCGGCCGGCACACCCAGCCGCAGATGGCGCCGTACTCCTCCGCGCTCGCGGTGGAGAACCTCTGGCTCGCCGCGCGCGCCGAGGGCCTCGGCGTCGGCTGGGTCAGCTTCTTCGACGAGCGGGAGATGGTCCGCGCGCTCGGCCTGCCCGAGCACCTGGAGGTCGTCGCCTACCTCTGCGTCGGGTACGTCGACGAGTTCCCGGACGAACCCGAGCTGATGCAGGCCGGCTGGTCCAAGCGCCGCCCGCTGTCCTGGGTGGTGCACGAGGAGACGTACGGCCGCCGCGCCCTGCCCGGAGAGGACCCCCACGACCTGCTTGCCGAGACCGTCGCACAGATCCGCCCGCTCGACGCCAAGGCGCTCGGGGAGGCGTGGGAGCGGCAGAAGCGCATGACCAAGCCGGCCGGCGCGCTCGGCATGCTGGAGATCATCTCCGCGCAGCTCTCCGGCCTGTCCCGGCAGTGCCCGCCGCCCATCCCGGAGCCCGCGGCCGTCGCCGTGTTCGCCGGTGACCACGGTGTGCACGCCCAGGGCGTCACCCCCTGGCCGCAGGAGGTCACCGGGCAGATGGTCGCCAACTTCCTGGGCGGCGGCGCGGTGTGCAACGCCTTCGCCAACCAGGTCGGCGCCGAGGTGTGCGTGGTGGACGTCGGCGTCGTCGCCGACCTGCCGGCCACCCCCGGTCTGCTGCCCCGCAAGATCCGCGGCGGCACCTCCGACATGACCACCGGGCCCGCGATGACCCGAGAGGAGGCCAGAGCCGCCATCGAGGTCGGCATCGAGACCGCCCGCGACCTGGTCGCCGCCGGGAACAAGGCGCTGCTCACCGGCGAGATGGGCATCGGCAACACCACCTCCTCGGCCGCGCTGATCTCCGTCTTCACCGGCGCCGACCCGGCCGAGGTCACCGGGCGGGGCACCGGCATCAACGACGAGACCCTGGCCCGCAAGACCGAGGTCGTCCGCCGGGCGCTGGAACTCCACCAGCCGGACCCGGCCGACCCGATCGGTGTCCTCGCGGCCCTCGGCGGCTTCGAGCACGCGGCCATGGTCGGACTGCTGCTGGGTGGCGCGTCGCTGCGCACGCCGGTGATCCTGGACGGGGTGAGTGCCGGCGCCGCCGCGCTGGTCGCCCGCGCCATCGCCCCCGAGGTGCTGGCGGCCTGCATCGCCGGTCACCGCAGCGCCGAGCCCGGCCATGTGGCCGCGCTCAACAAGCTGGGGCTGCGCCCGCTGGTCGACCTCGACCTGCGCCTGGGCGAGGGCACCGGCGCGCTGCTGGCGCTGCCGCTGGTGCAGAGCACGGCCCGCGCGATGCACGAGGTGGCGACGTTCGACTCGGCGGGCGTCACCGAGAAGTAACCGGCGGACACGGGTGGTCCGGCCCGGCGTTCACCCACCGGACCGCCCGTGACCCACCCGGGGCCCAGACATTAAGATCCGCACGTCAGGGCCGCTCCGAAGGCGCGGCGCGCCCACCGCACACCGCACGAGGAGCCGCACCTCATGGCCGAACACCCCGCCTACCCCGTGGGCCTCCGCCTGACCGGTCGCCGCGTGGTCGTCCTCGGCGGCGGCCAGGTCGCCCAGCGCCGCCTCCCGGCGTTGATCGCGGCGGGCGCCGACATCCTCCTCGTCTCCCCGGAGGCGACCCCCTCCGTCGAGGCGATGGCCGACGCCGGTGAGATCACCTGGCTGCGCCGCCCGTACGCCGAGGGCGACCTCGTGGGCGCCTGGTACGCCCTGATCGCCACCAGCGACCCCGTCGCCAACGCCACGGCCTCCGCCGAGGCGGAGGCCCACCGCGTCTGGTGCGTCCGCTCCGACGACGCCGACCAGGCCACCGCGTGGACGCCCGCCACCGGCACCAGCGAGGGCGTGACCGTCGCCGTCCTCACCACCAGCGCACGCGGCCGCGACCCCCGGCACACCGCCGCCATCCGCGACGCCGTCGTGGCGGGCCTGAGCGACGGCACCCTGGTCGCCCCCCACCACCGCACGCGCACGCCGGGCGTCGCCCTGGTCGGCGGCGGCCCCGGCGACCCCGACCTGATCACCGTCCGGGGCCGGCGCCTGCTCGCCGAGGCCGACGTCGTCATCGCCGACCGGCTCGGCCCGCGCGACCTGCTCGCCGAACTCCCGCCGCACGTCGAGGTCATCGACGCGGCCAAGATCCCCTACGGGCGGTACATGGCCCAGGAGGCCATCAACAACGCCCTGATCGAGCACGCCAAGCAGGGCAAGTCCGTGGTGCGGCTCAAGGGTGGCGACCCGTTCGTCTTCGGCCGGGGCATGGAGGAGGTGCAGGCGCTCGCCGAGGCGGGCATCCCCTGCACCGTGGTCCCCGGCATCTCCAGCTCGATATCGGTGCCGGCCGCGGCCGGGATACCCGTCACCCATCGCGGGGTCGCCCATGAGTTCACCGTGGTCAGCGGCCATGTCGCCCCCGACGACGAGCGCTCCCTGGTCGACTGGCCCGCGATGGCCCGCCTCACCGGCACCCTCGTCGTCCTGATGGGCGTCGACAAGATCGGCAGGATCGCCGAGGCCCTGATCGCCAACGGCAAGGACCCCGAGACCCCCGTCGCCCTCGTCCAGGAGGGCACCACGGCCGCCCAGCGCCGGGTGGACGCGACGCTCGCCACCGTGGCGGAGACCGTCCGCACCGAGGCCGTGAAGCCCCCGGCGGTCATCGTCATCGGCGCCGTGGTGGACGCGACCCCGACCACCGAACAGCCCTGACCCCTTCGGAAGAACAAGGCACCAGCACCCCGTGGCCCAGCTCATCACCGTCGACGACCCCGCCGACCCGCGCCTGCACGACTACACGAACCTCACCGACGTGGCCCTGCGCCGCAGGCGCGAACCCGCCGAGGGACTGTTCATCGCCGAGGGCGAGAAGGTCATCCGCCGCGCGGGGAACGCCGGTTACGGCATGCGCTCGATGATGCTCACTCCGAAGTGGGTCGACACCATGGCCGACCTCATCGACGAACTGACCTGCCCGGTCTACGTCGTGAGCCCCGAACTGGCCGAGAGCGTCACCGGGTACCACGTCCACCGGGGCGCCCTCGCCTCGATGGCCCGCAACCCGCTGCCCACCCCGGCCGAGCTGCTGGAGTCCGCCGGCTCCCGGGGCACCCCGCGCCGGGTCGCGCTCTTCGAGGACATGGTCGACCACGCCAACCTGGGCGCCGCCTTCCGCAACGCCGCCGCCCTCGGCGTGGACGCCGTACTCCTCACCCCGCGCTGCGCCGACCCGCTCTACCGGCGCTCGGTGAAGGTGTCCATGGGTACGGTCTTCGCGGTGCCGTACGCCCGCCTGGAGTCCTGGCCGCACGACGCGGACACGCTCCGCGCGCACGGCTTCGAGCTGGCCGCACTGTGCCTCTCGGACGACTCCGTCGACCTGGACGAACTCGCCGCCCGCCGCCCGGAGAAGCTCGCCCTGATGCTGGGCACCGAGGGCGACGGGCTGTCCCCGGCCGCGCTCGCGGCGGCCGACGTCCATGTGCGCATCCCGATGGAGGCCGGCGTCGACTCCCTGAACGTGGCGGCGGCCTCGGCGGTCGCCTTCTACGCCACCCGCCCCTGACCGTCCCCCGCTACGGGGGCCTGCTGCACGCCGGTACGGTGCTCGCCGTCGTCCCCGCCCAGGCCGCGTGCCGGGCCGGAACAGCCCTGCGCCACCGCGATGCCCAGGGCGACCAGCAGCGTCACCACCACGAACACGGTCAGCCGCTGCCGCAGCAGCCGGGGGTTCGCCGGGCGGAGCTTGGTCCCCGTGGTGCGCGGCGCCGGACGGCCCGCGCCACTGCGCGGAGCGGGCCGGTTGCCGGTCCCGCGCCCGGACGGGCTCGGCCGGGTGCCGGGCCGGGACGCGACACCGCCGCGCGAAGGAGCCCCGCCCCGCGAGGGCGCGGCACCGCGCGGCGGCGGGGTACCGGGAGCGGCCCGGCGCTGCGTGGTGCGCTGCTGGTCGGGTGAGGTGTCCGCGAGCCGCACCGAGGCCCGGTCCGACACCGGCGCCCGCGGCCCGGGCGGCCGTACCTCACCGAGACCCTGTGCCTCGCGGGCCGCGATCTCCTTGAGCCGCAGCGACAGTTGGAGCGTGCTCGGCCGGTCCGCGGGGTCCTTCGCCAGGCAGGCCCGCACCAGCGGCGCCAGCGCGTCCGGCACCCCGTGCAGATGCGGCTCCTCGTGCACCACCCGGTACAGCATGACCTCGGAACTGCCGTGCCCGAAGGGGGAGTCACCGGTCGAGGCGTACGCCAGGGTCGCGCCCAGCGAGAACACGTCGGTGGCCGGAGTGACCGCCGCCCCGCGCACCTGCTCCGGCGCCAGGAAGCCCGGGGAACCCACCGCCGTACCGACATGGGTGAGCGTGGAGGCGCCGGTGGCCCAGGCGATGCCGAAGTCGATGATCCGCGGGCCCTTGGGGGACAGCAGGATGTTGGACGGCTTGAGGTCCCGGTGCACCACACCGGCCTCGTGTACCGCCACCAGCCCCTCGGACAGTGCCGCGCCGATCGCCGCCGTGTCGGCCGCGTACAGCGGGCCCTCCTCGGCGACCTTGTCGTGCAGGGAGGGGCCGGGCACGTACTGCGTGGCGAACCAGGGCCGCTCGGCCTCCAGGTCCGCCGCCACCAGCCGCGCCGTGCAGCCGCCCCGGATGCGCCGGGCCGCCGACACCTCGCGCGCGAACCGCGACCGGAACTCCTGGTCCTCCGCGAGATCGGGCCGGATCACCTTCAGCGCGACCCGCTGGCCCTTCTTGTCCGAGCCGAGATAGACCACGCCCATCCCGCCCGCGCCGAGCCGTCGGTGAAGCCTGAACGAGCCGACGACGCGCGGGTCCTCGCGCCTCAGGCGCATCATCGCCATGTTCATCCCCGCTGCCCGGTCCCTGTGACGTGCCCAGCTTACGTTTCCACGGCCGCCCGCGCGCAGAGGCCGCGCCCTCTCGGGCCGATGGATTGCGCCTACCCCACGCTGGAGGTGAAACGCGGTCAGCGACACGGATCTTGCTGTGTGGTTGATGTAAGGACGTCGTCAACCCTGTGACCAGGCAGGGTCGTTGACTTTCGGTCAACCCACGCCAACCGTCATCGGCCCGTCAGGCGGGGGAGGAGCATCCGGCCGCCGCCGCGACGCCCGGCGGTGCCTTCCCTCCCGCCGGCCGTGCCCCCGGACGGCCAAAGTGACTGAAGTCACGCCAATCCACCCCTGGGAGGAGAAGCGGGGGCGGCCGACCGCGTCCCCTCCGGGAAGACCCTGAGACTCCACCGCACGTCTCCACCCAGGGGAGTACGCGCGGACAGGAGGCTCATCCTCCGGGAGGCCCGCCATTCGGTACGAGGGCATGACGCCTGCCCGGCGCCGCGAACCTAGATTTGAGGTCAAGCGGCGGGCCCGGCGCTCGCCCCCCGAGGCCACACGCCCGCCGCTGCCAACAACCGAATCGGCCGGGAGAAGGAACCATGGCCCCCACGGCACCGAGGCGCGACACACTCCTCCGACGCCGCGCGGGCCGTCGCCACCCCTTGGTGGCGACGCTCATGGCCCTTCCCCTGGCGGCCCTGCTCCTGCTCGTCTTCGACGGCTGGGAGACGGTGGCCACACAGGCGTCGTCCGTGGGTGCGATGCTGGGCCGCTGAGAAGCGGTCCAGGCCCGGAAGAGCGGTCCGGGCGGGATCTCCCTTACATCCAGGAAACCCCGTGGGGACGGGGGTGCGACGGACGGCACGCAATGCCGGCGTAGCTGGGGAGCTGCGCCGGCATTGCGTTTCCGCCGGCCCAGGGGGGCGTCTTCCCCCAGTACGCTCACCTCCCGTGACAGCACAAGCAGTCCCGGCCCTGACGGCCCGGCTCAAGGCGGCCGTACACCCTGGCGCCGGGCCGTGCGCCTGCGTCTGCGGCCCGCTGGCCGACCGCCCGGACGCCACCGTCGTCCGGCACGGCGCGACCGTCGCCAAGGCCCACGCCCTGGACACCGACCCGCACGAGCTGGCCCGCCGCCTGACCGTCGCCGCCCGCCTCCCCGGCATCCTGCTGCCCCCGCTCACCCCGGTCCCGGCCCGCCTGGGCGAACGTCTCGTCACCCACTGGCCCTACGGCGACCCCGTCGACCGGGACGACCCCGACGCCGCCCCCTGGGAAGCCACGGCCACCCTCCTCGCCCGCCTCCACCGCACCCCTCCGCCCCCGGGGCTGCCCCCGATGCGCGGTCCGGCCAAGGCGGCCCTGGCGATATCCCGCCTGCGCCGCACCCTGAGCGACCACCCCTCCACCGAGGCCCCGCCCGTCCTGGCCGCCTGGGCCGGCCTCCCGCCCTGGGCCCGCGCCGAAGCCCCCGTCCCCGGCACCCCGTTCCTCTGCCACGGCGACCTGCACCTCGGCCAGCTCGTCCGCCACCCCGCACCCGACGGACCCTGGCACCTCATCGACGTCGACGACCTCGGGGCGGGCGACCCCGCCTGGGACCTCGCCCGCCCCGCCGCCTGGTACGCCTGCGGCCTCCTGTCGCCCGGTGAATGGCTCCGCTTCCTGACCGCCTACCAGGCGGCGGACGGCCCGGCCGTGCCCCAAGGGGCCGACCCCTGGCCCGTACTGGACGTCCCGGCCCGCGCGCTCACCGTGCAGACCGCCGCCCTCGCCCTCACCAAGGCACTCACCGCCGGGCGCCCGCTGGACGAGGTGGAGCGGGCCGTCGTGGACGCCTGTGCCCGAATGACCGGCGCCCCCGCCCCGTTGGCCCGCGATTTCCTCAAATAGGCTGCAACCGACCGGGGCAGGACGGAGTCTGTCCTGGGGAAACACCAAGCAGGACCCGACGGCGAGGAGTTGAGCCGAACCATGCAGTGTCCGAAGTGCCATGCGCCGATGCAGACCTACAACCGCAACGGCATCCAGATAGAGCAGTGCAACGGCTGCCGCGGCATCTTCCTCGACTACGGCGAGCTGGAGGCGCTGACCCGCCTGGAGTCGCAGTGGTCCCAGCCCGGCCCGCCGCCGCCCGCCCCGCAGGGCTACCCCGCCGCGCCCGCGCCCGCCTGGGGCGCCCCGCAGCACGGTGGCCACCACCAGGGTGGCCACTACGGCGGCCACCAGCGCCACAAGAGCTTCGGCCACATGCTCTTCTCGAGCTGACCCGGACACGAAGAAGCCCCCGGCCGTACGAGACGGCCGGGGGCTTCTTCGGTGTGTGGACGATACTGGGATTGAACCAGTGACCTCTTCCGTGTCAGGGAAGCGCTCTCCCGCTGAGCTAATCGTCCTCGGGGCCACGATCACTCGATGTCACTCGACGTCGCTCCATGGAGCGGATCATGGGCACTGCGTGCGCGATACTGGGATTGAACCAGTGACCTCTTCCGTGTCAGGGAAGCGCTCTCCCGCTGAGCTAATCGCGCGGGATGGGACCTTCGAGAAGATCCAGTGGACGATACTGGGATTGAACCAGTGACCTCTTCCGTGTCAGGGAAGCGCTCTCCCGCTGAGCTAATCGTCCTTGGAGGTGGAGACGGGATTTGAACCCGTGTAGACGGCTTTGCAGGCCGTTGCCTCGCCTCTCGGCCACTCCACCAGGAGTGTAGGGGATCGGGAAGACCCCTGGTTCCTGCGAGCGGACGACGAGGCTCGAACTCGCGACCTCAACCTTGGCAAGGTTGCGCTCTACCAACTGAGCTACGTCCGCTTGTCGTTTCGGTCGGCTTGCGCGTCCCGGCGACGTGTTGAACTCTAGCGGATTCCTGAGCCAGCACAAAAACGCGTTTGCGCAGCGTGCTGCGGTGCACCCGGCGGACACCCTGGTCAAGGGCCCGGCGGGTCGCCCGTCCGGCTCGGCTTTCGGACACCCGGCCTAGACTCGGCCACGTGCTCCACCTCCCGGCCGCCGCCCCCTCCCGGACTCCTCTGGCCCGCTTCGGCGACCGGCTCGCCACCGGTCTCCTCGACGTCACCAGCGACCCCGCCGCCCTCGACTCCACCGGCTTCTGGGCCGTCGTCGCCGACTTCGAGGGCGGACTGACCTGCGCACGCTTCGCCGACGTACGGCAGGCGCCCGTCCCCGCCCCGGTACCGGGCGCCTGGCAGGGTCCGGTACCCGAGGACTGGACCACCTCCCTGGACCGCGCCGCCTACATGAGCGCCGTCCAGCGCATCCGGGAGCACATCGCGGCCGGCGACGTCTACCAGGCCAACCTCTGCCGGGTGCTGAGCGCGCCGGTCGGCCCCGACGCCGACGTCGACGCCCTCACCGCCCTGCTGGCCCGCGGCAACCCCGCCCCCTACGCGGGCACCGTACGGCTGCCGGAGCACGGGGTGGAGATCGCCACCGCCTCGCCCGAGCTGTACCTGCGCCGGACCGGCCGCACCATCGAGTCCGGCCCCATCAAGGGGACGGGGCGCACCGAGGCGGACCTGCTGGAGAAGGACCACGCCGAGAACGTGATGATCGTGGACCTGGTCCGCAACGACCTCGGCCGCGTCTGCGCCACCGGCAGCGTCACCGTCCCCGAGCTGTGCGTCACCGAGAAGCACCCCGGACTCGTCCACCTCGTCTCCACCGTGCGCGGCGAACTGGGCGAAGGGACCGGCTGGCCCGAGCTGCTCGCGGCCACCTTCCCGCCCGGCTCGGTCACCGGCGCCCCCAAACCGAGCGCCCTTACGATCATCGCCGCCCTGGAGACCGCCCCGCGCGGCCCCTACTGCGGCGGCATCGGCTGGGTCGACGCCGACCGGGGCACGGCCGAGCTGGCCGTGGGCATCCGTACGTTCTGGATCGACCGGTCCTCCGACGGCCCGGCAGCGCTCCGCTTCGGCACCGGGGCTGGGATCACCTGGGGCTCCGACCCGCTCGCGGAGTGGCGCGAGACCGAACTGAAGAGGGCCCGGCTGCTCGCGGTAGCGTCGGGGCAGTACCAGGAAAGTGGAAAGGCCCGCACATGAGCATCTGGCTGGACGGCGCCCTTCGGGACGCCACCACCGCGAGCGTCTCCGTCTTCGACCACGGGCTGACCGTGGGCGACGGCGTCTTCGAGACGCTGAAGGCGGTCGACGGCAAGCCGTTCGCGCTCACCCGGCATCTCGACCGGCTGACCCGCTCCGCCCGCGGGCTCGGCCTACCCGACCCCGACCACGACGAGGTCGCCCGCGCCTGCGCGGCCGTACTGGAGGCCAACCCCATGCCGCTCGGGCGGCTTCGGGTCACCTACACCGGCGGCCAGGCCCCCCTCGGCTCCGAGCGCGGCGAGCACGGCCCGACCCTGGTCGTCGCCGTGAGCGAGACCACCCGCCGCCCCGACTCCACGGCGGTCGTCACCGTCCCCTGGATCCGCAACGAACGCGGCGCCCTCACCGGCCTGAAGACGACCTCGTACGCCGAGAACGTGGTCGCGCTGGCCCGCGCGCACGAACAGGGCGCATCCGAGGCGCTGTTCGCCAACTCCGTCGGGCAGCTCTGCGAGGGCACCGGCTCCAACGTGTTCGTCGTCCTCGACGGCGAGATCCACACCCCGCCGGTCCCCTCCGGCTGCCTGGCCGGCATCACCCGCGCGCTGACCGTCGCGTGGACCGGCGCCAAGGAGACCGACCTCCCGCTGGACGTGCTGGAGCGCGCCGACGAGATCTTCCTGACCTCCTCGCTGCGCGACGTCCAGGGCGTGCACCGGGTCGACGGCCGTGAACTGCCGGGCGCACCGGGCCCGGTGACCGCGAAGGCCATGCGGATCTTCGAGGAGCGCTCGCGCGCCGAACTGAACCCGTGAGACCCCATCCGCCCGGCCGGCGGCGGTAATTGGGCTGAACATGCGCCGCCGAGCGGGTACAACTCCCGTGATGACGACGACACTGCGGCCGACCGAGCCGCTTCAGCAGCACGCGGACGGCACCCGTTCGCGCCGCTTCCAGGTGTGCGTGAACAGCCGTCCGGTGGGTGAGGTCCACCTGGACACCTCACCGTTCCTCGGCCCCTCGGTGGCCCGCGTCACCGCGCTGCGGATCGACGAGCCCGACCAGCGGCGCGGCCGGGGCACGGTGGCCATGCTCGCCGCCGAGGAGGTGGCGCGAAGCTGGGGCTGCCGCCAGATCGAGCTGACCGTCCCGGCCGCGAACGAGGCCGCGTCCCGCCTCGCGGACGCCCTCGGCTACGTCCCCCGCAACCGGGGCATGCGCAAGCGGCTCGGGGACGAGTCCCCGCAGCTCCCGCCCGGCAGCACCGCCCGCCCCATGACCGAGGGGGAGTTCACGGCCTGGCAGGAGGCGGAACGGGTGCGGTACGCGGGGGAGTGGATCGAGCGCGGCGTCCCCGAGGCCGACGCCCACGCCAAGGCGCGGCGCGACCACGCCACCGTCCTCCCGGACGGCCTTGCCACCGAAGGGGTCTGGTTCGGTGTCCTGGAGCACGAGGGAACCCCGGTCGGCCACGTCTGGCTGGGCCACCGCGAGGGCGAGCGCTGGATCTATGACGTCCAGACCGACGAGGCCCGGCGCGGCCGGGGCCACGGCCGAGCCCTGATGCTCCTCGCCGAGGCCCGCACGATCACCGAGGGCGGCCGCACCCTCGGCCTCAACGTCTTCGCGGGCAACACCCCGGCCGAGCGGCTGTACGAGTCGCTCGGCTACGGGACGACGTACCGCACGCTGACCAAGCCGCTGCTGTAGTGGCTCAGGCCCCCGCGCCGGCCAGCAGGCGGTCGGCGATCTCCTCGATCCGCTCGCGCAGCCCGTCCTGGCTCTTGCCGCCGTCCAGGCGCTCGCCGCCGATCACATAGGTCGGGGTACCGGTGACGCCGATCGCCTTGCCCTCGGCCTGGTCGGCGTCCACGATCAGGATGTGCCGCCCGTCGATCAGGGCGACCTCGAACTCCTCGGCGTCCAGGCCGAGTTCGCGGGCCGTGTCCAGCAGCACGGCCTCGCCCCGCCGGTCCAGCTCCTCCGTCCGCGCCAGCACCGCCTCGATGTACGGCCAGCCCTGCCCCTGCTCCACCGCCTCCTCGGCGGCCTGCGCGGCGGCGAAGGAGTGCTTGTGCTTCTCCAGCGGGAAGTGCCGCAGCCGGATCTCCAGCCGGTCGCCGTAACGGGCACGCAGGGCGCGTACGTCGTCCAGGGCGCTGTGGCAGTCGGGACACTGGAGTTCGCACCAGATGTCGAGCACGACGGGCTCGGGGTGCGCGGGGGAGGTGTCGCTCATGCGGCCCAGTCTTCCAGGCTGGCCCGGCACGGCCCAATCCCGGCGATGGACGCCCTCCCTGGTGGGGACCCCGACAGGGGCCGGGGGCATCCCTGAGAAGTCCCTGATCTCCGGGCCGGACCATGGCCCCGCCGGGGGCGGACGGTGCAGGATGGAAGGGACGAAGCGCACCGCCGGTGCCCCTCGCCGCTCCGGCCCGTGACACCGGACCGGAGGACCGAATCGACCCCGCCAGGAGGACCGGATGCTCGCCGAGACCGTCTGCTCCGCCGTGTCCGCGGCGGGCCTGGGCATCGCCGCGGTCACCGCCTACCGCAAGCGCTTCCTGACCGCCCTGCGCATAGCCGCCTACTCACTGATCCCGGTGGGCCTGGTGATGACGGGCGCCGTCGGCTGGCTGGCCAGTACCGCCTTCAGCCCGCTGGCCTGGGCCGGCTTCGGGGTGCTCGGCGCGTCCTGGGCACTCTTCGCCCTGGTCCGCGCCGTGGAGCACCGCCGGGGCAGCCGCGCCGCGCGGGCGACCGCCGGTGACGATTCGACGGCGCCGGTGAGCCCGTCCGCCTCGGCACCCGCCCTGGGCCGGACCGCGGGACAGGGCTCCCGGCCCGCCACCGCACCCTCCACTTCGTCCAAGTCCTCCTCGGACGACTTCAGCGACATCGAGGCCATCCTCAAGAAGCACGGCATATGAGCCACTGGCATATGCCAGCACCGATGACCTGGGCATGATGGACCTGTCGCCACATAGCGTCACCCCGCGCGCGAAACCGTTCACCACGCGGAGCGACGCGAAAGCTACGGTACGAATTCGACGCAGTCCCGCACTTTACGTGTGTGTTGATCGCGTACAGGGCTGACCTGGGCCATCATCACCGCGAGATGGTCGACACGACACAGAGCGAGGCCGCGCCGCAGAAGGACGAGCCGCGCGGGTGCCTCTTCGCCCTTTCCCAGCCACCGCTGATGATCTTCCTGGCGGTGATCGGGTGTCTGATCCTCATGGCTGCGCTGCACGATCTGCTGTTGCTGTGAGCCGTACGCGCCCGTCCCGGCGTCACCCGCCGGGGCCGGCGTCGCACCGGACCCGGAGCGGCCCCGCCGCACCTCTGCTCAGCCGGCCGCCTCCTTGCGGCGCGCCCGGTAGGCGGCCACATGCAGCCGGTTCCCGCAGGTCCGGCTGTCGCAGTAGCGGCGCGAGCGGTTGCGGGAGAGGTCCACGAAGGCGCGCCGGCAGTCCGGTGCCTCGCAGCGCCGCAGCCGCTCCTCCTCGCCGGCCACCACGAAGAAGGCCAGCGCCATCCCGCAGTCGGCCGCGAGATGGTCGGCCAGCGAGGCGCCGGGGGCGAAGTAGTGCACGTGCCACTCGTAGCCGTCGTGGTCCGTCAGCCGCGGGGTGGTGCCCGCGGCCGCGACCAGATCATTGATCATCCCGGCCGCCGTACGGGCGTCCGGGGCGGCGAAGATCCCCGCGAACCGGCTCCGGATCTCCCGCACCGCCGCCAGGTCCGGCTCGGACAGCGTGCCGATGTCGCTGACGGCGTGGCCGCGGGTGAACTCCGCCAGCGCCGCCACGTCCGGCAGTCCGTCCGTCGCCGTGTCGTCCTCCGGCGCGGTGTTCACCAGATCCACCACGGTGTCGAGCGCGCACCGGGTGTCGTGGGTGATCAGCACGTTTCGCTCCCTGGCCTGAGGGTCGGGCGGGCGCCCGCCGATGGGGGCAGATGGTAGCGACAACCGCGCCCGCCCCACCGGGCGCCGCCTGACGGCGACCCCCTGCCCGTGCAACGCCCGCCCCGCCGCCGGGGTTCCCCGGACCCCGTGAACGCTGCCCACGGCACAGCGACGCCGCCTCCGTGAACGCTCACGGTGACGACGCCGCTGGGTGCCCTATGCGGTTGTCTCGGCCCGCGCCGTCTCCCCGAGTGGACGGCGCCGGGCGGCTCGGTGGGGTGTCGTGGCTAGTTCTCCGCCAGGATGTGCGACAGCTCCTGGTCGAGATCGAAGTGCCGGTGTTCCGTGCCGGGAGGCACGGCGGCGTCGGTTCGCTTCAGGAAGGACTCCAGGGCCCGTGCGGGGGCCTCCAGCAGTGCTTCGCCCTCGGGAGAGCTGAGGGCGATGCAGACGACGCCCTGACCATGGCTGCGCGATGGCCAGACGCGGACGTCGCCGGTGCCGGTGGGGCGGTGCAGCCCCTCGGCGAGGAGGTCGCGGGCGAACACCCACTCGACGGTCTCCTCGGCTCCGGTGTGGAAGGTGGCGTGCACGGCGTAGGGGTCGGCCGTGTCGTACCGCAGGCCTGCGGGGACAGGCAGGGAGGACTCGCTCGACACAACGAGGCGCAGGTGCAGCTCGCAGCTGACCGTGGTGTTCATAAGCGCCAGGGCCTTTCGCTCAGTGTGCGCTCGGGGATTCGCACGTCGGCGAAATCGACATGCCACCTACGGTGCCGTTGTAAACCCCTTCGAGGGTTTTGCGTGGCTTTAGGTACCTCTTCCGGCCGAGAAGTGATACGAGATCTGCCACCATTCCAGTGACTCATTCGCTCCGGTAGGGTTTGACCGTATGAATACGGGGAGTGACGAGCCGGGTGAGGTCGCCGTGGTGCCGGACAAGGCGGAGACGGGCGAGGGGCCGGCCGACGACGGCCTGGGCTCGCGGGCGCCGGAGTTCGTCAAGCAACGCAGGGCTCTGCATCTGAGCTGGCAGGTCGGTGTCTTCGTGATCGGCCTCGCCGTGGTCGCGGCGGGCATCATCATGCTCCCGCTGCCCGGACCCGGCTGGGTCGTGATCTTCGGCGGCATGGCGATCTGGGCGACCGAGTTCGTCTGGGCCCAGCTCGTGCTCCGCTGGACCAAGCGCAAGGTCACCGAGGCCGCCCAGAAGGCCCTCGACCCCAAGGTGCGCCGCCGCAACATCACCCTGACCGTGATCGGGCTGGTGATCATCGGGGTGCTGGCCGGGATCTACCTCTGGAAGTTCGGCGTCGTCGCGCCCTGGCGGATCAAGGACCAGTGAGCCGGTGCCGCAGGTGGTCACAGGCACCCGCTGACATGGGGTAATGTTCTTCCTGCGCCCGGGGCGATTAGCTCAGTGGGAGAGCGCTTCGTTCACACCGAAGAGGTCACTGGTTCGAACCCAGTATCGCCCACCCTGGACCGAAGGCCCGTCTGCGAACAGCAGGCGGGCCTTCGGCGTGTGCACGTAAAAAGCGGTGGACACCGTCAAGGACCGACGGCTTCCGGCCGACGGTGGAAATGCCGACGATATTCCGATGGAAAGCGTCCGGATTTCCCGCAAGTGCGACAACATGCGAATTCCCCGCGCCGCCAAGTCCCCTTTGCGCGCCCTCTCCTGATTCCCGGTCACTTCGATCCGGCACCGTGCGCACGGCACTCGGGGCCCCCGGAGCGGGAGGCGGCGGTTTGGACTCACCCCGCCCGGACCTGTATGGTTCAGGGCGTTGCCGGGCGATTAGCTCAGTGGGAGAGCGCTTCGTTCACACCGAAGAGGTCACTGGTTCGAACCCAGTATCGCCCACCGGCACGAGAGCCGGTCCGCACACAGCGGGCCGGCTCTTCCGCTGTCCGAAGCCGTACACACCGCAGCCGTACACACCGCCCCGGCTACGCCGCCGCCGACAGCTCCTGCCGCAGCGGCCACTCGGTACTCACCAGCTCCGGCGACCCGCTGCGCGCGAACCACGCCTGCAGACCCCGCGCCTGCGCCGCGTGCCAGCCCACCTGCAACGCGTGCAACTCCGCCGGGGACAGCCGCTCCAGCCGCGCCGCGAACCGGCGTCCCATCGCCCGCACCACGTCCAGCGCCGCCATCGCGTCCGCCGCCGCGTCGTGCGCGCCCCGCAGCTCCACCCCGTACTGCTCGCACAGGTCGCCCAGCGTGCGACGGCCCTTGCGGTAGCGGTCCAACTGCTTGTCCATGACCCTCGGGTCCAGCACCCTCAGCGGCGCCGACTCGAACCAGCGGTCCAGCGACGACGCCCGGTGCCGGCGCAACTCCCGGTCCAGGAGCGTCAGATCGAAGGGCGCGTTCATCACCACCAGCGGCCGGCCCATCGCCGTGTGCTCCGCCAACTGCTGGGCTATCTCGTACACCACCGGCGCCGGCCAGCGGCCGTTGCGCTGGAGGTGGTCCTCCGTCAGGCCGTGCACCGCCGTCGCCCCCTCGGGGACCGGCACCCCCGGACTGACCAGCCAGCGGCTCACCCGCGGCCGCGTCCCCGGCGCGTCCTGGACGACGACGGCGGCCGACACGATCCGGTCGGTCTCGACGTCAACGCCCGTCGTCTCCGTATCGAAGGCGGCCAGCGCCCCTTCGTACCAGCACGTCATCGCAACCCAACTCCTCGCCCGCACATGGCGGCTGACGTTCCGTCTTCTGCCCGTTTGGTGATACCCGGCCCGTTTGCGCCGTACGCCGGGAGGAGACAACAGGAGTACGGGTCTTTGCAGTTCAGCGGCCCGCAGTGGGGAAACCCCCGGTTCGGAAGGCTGTTGTCCATGGCCATGGCGCAGCCCGAGCGGGGCGGGCTGCTGCCCGACCGCACGGGTCACCTTCGCGGCACCCTCGCCACCACCGCCTGCATGGAGACTTTGCAGGTCGGCTATCTGCACGCGGTCGCCGCCGCGGCCGGCTGCTCGCTGTCCCAGCCGTTCCCCGACAACGGCATCGACTGGCACGTCAGCCACAGCGCCCCCGGCCACACCGTGGACGACGAGGTCACCATCAAGGTGCAGCTCAAATGCACCTACCAGCTCGCCCCCAGGCCCCCCGGCCCCTCCTTCGCGTTCACGCTCGACAACGACCACCTGCGCAAACTCGCCCGCACCCCCGTCTCGGTGCACAAGATCCTCGTCGTCATGATCGTCCCGCGCTCCCAGGACGACTGGCTGCGCGCCGGACATGACCGGCTCGACCTCCGGCACTGCTGCTACTGGGTCAACCTCGCCGGACACCCCGTCACCGGACGCACCCGCACCACCGTCCGCGTCCCCACCGCGCGCATCTTCGACGACCGTGCCCTCTGCGAGATCATGACGCGCGTCGGCACCGGAGGCAGGCCATGACAAGCCCCGACGAACCCCTGCGCATGCTCCGCCCGCACCCCGACGACTCCGCCTGGCACCGGCCCCCCGACCCCGCCCGCGTCGACCCCGCCGACCTCGGCACCCTGCTCCGCCGCCACGGCTGGCTCCGACGCGGCGGAGTCCCCGGACGCTACGGCCGCTGGACCCCGCCCATCCCCGCCGAAGGCCCCACCAGCCTCCTCGTCCCCGAGAGCCGCGCCTTCCCCGACGCCGACGACCTCCTCGGGGAAGCCCTGCACGCCCTCCACCGCAGCGCCGCCCCCTCCGCCCGCGAGATCCTCATCGCCCTCGCCGTCCCCAGCGACGAGATCCGCTGGCACCGCGACACCCCCGCCGGACCCGTCGACGGCGCCACCCCCTGGACCCTCGACGAACGCCTGCGCACCGCCGCCCGCCAGACCCTCCTCGCCGCCGCCCTCGCCACCCGCGCCCGCACCGGCTACCACGGCGCCCGGCACCGCGGCCCGGCCACCGCACTCCTCGGCGACGTCCTCCTCGGGCCCGCCACCGAAGGCCGCGCCCTCACCGCCTTCGCCCCCGCCCCCACCGGCCGGCCCCTCACCGTCCGCCTCCACCACGCCCTGCACGCCACCCGCGAGGCCATCGACTACCAGCGGGCCACCGGCGCCATGGACGCCTTCGACGGCGCGGTGGAAGCCGGCGTCAGCCGCGAACTCACCGAGGCCCTCACCGCACTCGTCCGGGGCACCGAGGGCGCCCGCATCGCCATCGCCTGGGCGCCCGCCGCCGGAATCCCCGAAGGCTGCGCCCCCTCGGCCGGACCCGTCGAGTTCTCACCCGGCGACCTCCCCGCCCTCCGTGCCGCGGGCGCCCGTTACCTGCGCGCCGAACCCTCCGTGGCCGTCAGCGTCACCGGTGTCGTCGTCCGGCTGCGCCGCTCCGGACCGCGGGGCGCGGGCACCGTACGGCTGCGGGTCCTCACGGGCGCCGAGGTCCCGCACCTGCGGCTCACCCTCGGCGAGGAGGACTACCGGACGGCGGGCCACGCCCACCTCGTCGGCCTCCCGGTCCGCGTGCGCGGCCGGCTGGAGCGCCGCGGCGGCTTCCGCAGGCTCACCGGCGCCACCGGTGTCGTCCCCGTACGGGTCGACGAGACCGAACGCGACCGGCTGCTGAAGTCCCTCCAGGAGAACCTCGACTTCTTCGAGGAGGCATGCGGAGAGGCGTACGGGGACGGCGACGGAAAGTAACCGTTTCGCGGTCGGCGGGGGCGGGTCGGTACGATCCCTTGTGCGCGCGCTCCTGGTACGGCGCCGCACTCAGCCTTCAGTCAGGAGAGACCGGTGTCAGACGTCCGTGTGATCATCCAACGCGATTCCGAGCGGGAAGAGCGCGTGGTGACGACGGGCACTACCGCCGCCGACCTCTTCGCGGGCGAGCGCTCGATCATCGCCGCGCGCGTGGCGGGCGAGCTGAAGGACCTCAGCTACGCGCTGTCCGACGGCGACGAGGTCGAGGGCGTCGAGATCTCCTCCGAGGACGGCCTCAACATCCTGCGCCACTCCACCGCGCACGTCATGGCGCAGGCCGTGCAGGAGCTGTTCCCCGAGGCCAAGCTGGGCATCGGCCCGCCGGTCAAGGACGGCTTCTACTACGACTTCGACGTGGAGAAGCCCTTCCACCCCGATGACCTCAAGGCCATCGAGAAGAAGATGCAGGAGATCCAGAAGCGGGGCCAGAAGTTCTCCCGCCGCGTGGTCTCCGACGAGGACGCCCGCGCCGAGCTGGCCGACGAGCCGTACAAGCTGGAGCTGATCGGCCTCAAGGGCTCGGCCTCCTCCGACGACGGCGCGGACGTCGAGGTGGGCGCCGGCGAGCTGACCATCTACGACAACCTGGACGCCAAGACCGGCGAGCTGTGCTGGAAGGACCTCTGCCGCGGTCCCCACCTGCCCTCCACCCGCAACATCCCCGCGTTCAAGCTGATGCGCAACGCGGCCGCCTACTGGCGCGGCAGCGAGAAGAACCCGATGCTCCAGCGCATCTACGGCACCGCCTGGCCGTCCAAGGACGAGCTGAAGGCGCACCTGGAGTTCCTCGCCGAGGCCGAGAAGCGCGACCACCGCAAGCTCGGCAACGAGCTGGACCTCTTCTCCATCCCGGAGCAGATCGGCTCCGGCCTCGCCGTCTTCCACCCCAAGGGCGGCATCATCCGCCGGGTCATGGAGGACTACTCGCGGCGCCGCCACGAGGAGGAGGGCTACGAGTTCGTCTACACCCCGCACGCGACGAAGGGGAAGCTCTTCGAGACCTCGGGCCACCTGGACTGGTACGCCGACGGCATGTACCCGCCCATGCAGCTCGACGAGGGCGTGGACTACTACCTCAAGCCCATGAACTGCCCGATGCACAACCTGATCTTCGACGCGCGCGGCCGCTCGTACCGTGAACTGCCGCTGCGCCTCTTCGAGTTCGGGACCGTGTACCGGTACGAGAAGTCGGGCGTCGTGCACGGCCTCACCCGGGCCCGCGGCTTCACCCAGGACGACGCGCACATCTACTGCACCCGTGAGCAGATGTCCGAGGAGCTGGACCGGACGCTCACCTTCGTCCTCGGCCTGCTGCGCGACTACGGTCTGACCGACTTCTACCTGGAGCTGTCCACCAAGGACCCGGAGAAGTCCGTCGGCTCCGACGAGGCGTGGGAGGAGGCGACCGAGACCCTGCGTCAGGTCGCCGAGAAGCAGGGGCTGCCCCTGGTTCCCGACCCCGGTGGCGCCGCGTTCTACGGCCCGAAGATCTCCGTCCAGGCCAAGGACGCGATCGGCCGGACCTGGCAGATGTCGACCATCCAGCTCGACTTCAACCTGCCCGAGCGGTTCGACCTGGAGTACACCGGCCCCGACGGCTCCAAGCAGCGGCCGGTGATGATCCACCGCGCCCTGTTCGGCTCCATCGAGCGGTTCTTCGCCGTGCTCCTGGAGCACTACGCGGGGGCCTTCCCGGCGTGGCTCGCTCCGGTGCAGGCCGTGGGCATCCCGATCGGGGACGCGCACGTCGAGTACCTGGAGAAGTTCGCGGCCGAGGCCAAGCGGAAGGGTCTGCGGGTCGAGGTGGACTCCTCCTCCGACCGCATGCAGAAGAAAATCAGGAACGCCCAGCGCCAGAAGGTGCCGTTCATGATCATCGTCGGTGACGAGGACATGAACGCGGACACCGTCTCCTTCCGCTACCGCGACGGCTCGCAGGAGAACGGCATCCCGTTCGAGGACGCCATCGCCAAGATCGAGAAGGTCGTGGCGGAGCGGGTCCAGGTCTGACCCGGACGGATCGACACGAACCCCCGAGGCGTCACCGCCGCCTCGGGGGTTCCTCGTCCTCCTCCCGCGCGAACACCTGCAGCAGCCACGACGAGAACGACCCCGTCACCGCGCCCAGCAGGGCCAGGCCGCCCGCCATCATCGCCGCCGCGATGATCCGGCCGCCCGTGGTGACCGGGACGACGTCGCCGTAGCCCACGGTGGACAGGGTGGAGCAGGCCCACCAGACGGCGTCGCCGAAGGTGCGCATGTGCGAGGCCGGCGCGCCCCTCTCCTGCTGGTAGACCGCGAGCGCGCCGGTGAAGCCCATCAGCAGGGTGGAGATCCCCGAGTAGGCGATGACCCGCGCGTACAGCGGGAGCCGGGGCCGGCCGCGCCGGCGCCCCAGGGACTCGTAGATCCGTACGATCCGCAGCGGGCGCAGCAGGGGCAGGCACAGGACCAGGGTGTCCATCCAGTGGGCGCGTACGAAACGCGGTCCCTGGCCGCTCAGCCGCCAGCGCATCGCGTAGTCCACGGCGAACAGGGCCCAGCAGACCAGCAGCAGTGCCAGCCACAGGTCGTCCCACCCGGTGCCGGCACCCGGGGCGAGGACGAGGGCCGCGTAGGAACCGAGGAACGTCAAGGACGCCACGGTGAGCGGCATCTCCACGCGGCGCTCCCAGCGGGTCCTGGTTCTGTCGTGGTCCACCGGCCCAGCTTGGCTGCCGGGACCCTTCCCGCCGCCCCGGCGACACGCCGCGAACGGGCGAAGCCATATGCTGCCTTGCATGACGAGTGAGCCGGAGCAGCAGATCGGAGTGGGGACGCAGGACGCGTTCCAGCGCCTGTGGACGCCCCACCGGATGGCCTACATCCAGGGCGAGAACAAGCCGAGCGGTCCGGGTGCGGACGACGGCTGCCCGTTCTGCTCGA
Source organism: Streptomyces sp. NBC_01171 (assembly GCF_045039805.1). NCBI lineage: Bacteria > Bacillati > Actinomycetota > Actinomycetes > Kitasatosporales > Streptomycetaceae > Streptomyces > Streptomyces sp. NBC_01171. The sequence goes on from NZ_CP108609.1 coordinate 5,473,859, forward strand.
TCCCGGCGAAATCGGACGAGGACGGCTTGATCGTGCGCCGGGGTGAGCATGTGTACGCGGTGCTCAACCTGTATCCGTACAACGGCGGTCATCTGATGACGGTGCCGTACCGGCATGTGGCGGACTACACCGATCTGACCGGTCCGGAGACGACCGAGCTGGCGGAGCTGACGAAGCAGGCGATGACGGCGCTGCGTACGGCGTCCGGCGCGCACGGGTTCAACATCGGGATGAACCAGGGTTCGGTGGCGGGAGCGGGCATCGCGGCCCATCTGCACCAGCACATCGTGCCGCGCTGGGGTGGCGACACGAACTTCATGCCGGTGGTGGGCCAGACCAAGGTGCTGCCGCAGTTGCTGGGCGACACCCGCAAGATGCTGGCGGAGGCGTGGCCCGCTGCCTGACGGGCTTGCCACGGTCCAGCCCGTCCGGCGTTTGCGGACGAGGCCCCTCCAGGGCTGACCAGCGAGGGCGGGCGGCACTTCCCGCTGAGCCGCCGAAGGGCCTACGCGTCGTAGAGGTCGGCCTTCCTCGGGGACGGGTCCTGGACGAGGCCGCTGAGGAACGCGGAGCGGGCGCCGAACTTCTCGGTGTCCACGCCGTTCTCCTTGAGCACCCTGATCGCGGCGGCGTGCACCACTCGCAGGACCGGGGTGGCGGCGCGCAGGGCGTCGTCGGCCATGAAGCGATGGCGCCAGGGCTGGTCGGCCCAGGCGTGCCGCAGGCCGAACGGCTCGGGGAGGCCGATGGAGCCGCCGAGCCAGTTCAGGGTGGGCGTGAACCAGGTCAGCGGAGCGCGGACCGCGAGCCGCACGACCTCGTCGGTGGGGACCAGGGGGAGCTTGACGGTGCGGTTCTCCCACGGCTTGAGGGTCTTGGCGACCTCCTTGGTGGGGGCGGCCGGCTTGGTGTGGAAGAGCGGGTTGACCGGGCCGAGGGCGTGGCCCGTGACCTCGATGCGCAGGGTCTCGTGGAGGACGGTCACCGTGATCATCATGGTGAGGACGAGCTGGCCGTCCCACAGGGTCCACTGGACGCCCAGGTAGTGCCGGTCGCCGCTGCCGAACTGCTGCTTGTTGCAGATCTCCTGTATGGCGTGCGGCTTGACCTGGAACGCCTCGACGTCGGTGCCGTCGGGCCGGGAGACCGCGTCGGCCTTCTCCCCGATCGGGGTGACGATCCAGTGCCGTACCGACGGGCGGGGGAAGCCGCCGGTGTTGAGGGGGCCGCGCTCCAGCAGGCTGAGCTGGTCGTGGATGGCGCGTATGACGTCCCAGCTCCGGAAGGGGTGGATCTCGCGCGGGGGGTCGGCGGAGACGAGTTCCTCGGCGAGCTGCCAGGAGCCCCAGCGGGTGCCCATGCCGAGGATGCCCTTGGGCCCGGCGTAGAAGACGGAGTTGGAGCGCTGTTCGGCGCCGAGCCGGGCCAGGGACTGGCGGAGCTGCTCGGCGGCGGTCTCGCCGGGGCTGCGGGGGACGGCCTCGGGGACCTTGGCGCCGACGCTGCTGCCCGAGAGGAGTCCGGCCCAGCGTTCGCGCAGGTCGGCGGCGGTGCGCTCGCAGACGCGGCGGGCCCAGAACCAGCCGAGGACGGGGACGACGACGGCGGCGCGGGTGTACCAGCCCCAGAAGCCGCCGAAGGGCAGCTTGAGCAGGAAGAGCACCGCGAGGACGCCGACTCCGGCGAGCAGCGCGGTGCCCAGCGCCCCGGCCCGGCCCTCGCGCTTGGCCAGGAACGAGCGGAGCAGGAAGACCAGGAGCCAGGCGAGGAGGCCGGGCAGGAAGATCAGGCCGCAGACGACCATCACGAGGGTCAGCTTGTTGTCGCGTTCGCGGCGGATGTTGTTGGCGGCCAGGCAGTGTTCGACGACGACCTGGGGGTCGGCACCGAAGGACTGGATCAGGGGCTTGCGGCCCGGTGCGAGGAGGCGGTCGGCGACGGCGCGGGAGAAGGCTTCGCCCAGGTTGGGGCGGAAGAGCGGGATGCGGCCGGGCTTGACGGTGGACGCGTGCCACTCGTTGTCGGCCTTCTTGATCTCGAGCATGGGGGTGTCCCGGTAGGCCGCCGAGGCCAGTGCGAGGGTCGCCGCCTGGCCCTCGTCCCCGGAGACGGGCACCTGAGGCCCGTCCCACTCCGTCCCTACCGACATTCCCGCCCCCATCGCCGCCGAGTCGCTCCTGCGGCCTTCCCGGCTTCCCCGCCGCGCACACCTGCCGAACCGGACATCATTGCGATGTCCCGTGGCCACGGCGCAGGTTCGGCCGGGCCGGGACCCGGTGGCCAGCGTATCGGCAGCGGTACCCCGTGCGTCGGCGGACGGCCGAAGCCGCCCACCGTTGCCGGGAGTTACGGGGTCTCGCCGGCCTGTTCGCGCAGTTTCTCGGCGACTTGGGGCGGCATCGGTTCGTGGCGGACGTAGGCGCGGCTGAAGGAGGCCGTGCCGTGGGAGAGGGAGCGCAGGTCGATGGCGTACCGGCCGATCTCGAACTCGGGTACCTCGGCGCGGATCAGGGTGCGTCCGGCGCCGGTCTGTTCGGTGCCGAGGACGCGGCCGCGCCGGGTGGAGAGGTCGCTCATGACGGCGCCCACGTAGTCGTCGGGGACCAGGATGCCGACCTCGGCGACCGGTTCCAGCAGGTGGATGCGGGCCTCGGCGGCCGCCTCGCGCAGCGCGAGGGCGCCCGCGGTCTGGAAGGCGGCGTCGGAGGAGTCGACCGAGTGGGACTTGCCGTCGAGCAGGGTGACGCGCACGTCGACCAGGGGGTGGCCGGCGGCGACGCCCTTGGCCGCCTGGGCGCGGACGCCCTTCTCGACCGAGGGGATGAACTGGCGGGGTACGGCGCCGCCGACGACCTTGTCGACGAACTCGATGCCGGAGCCGCCGGGCAGCGGCTCGACCTCTATCTCGCAGATGGCGTACTGGCCGTGGCCGCCGGACTGCTTGACGTGCCGGCCGCGTCCGGCGGCCTTGCCGGCGAAGGTCTCGCGCAGCGGCACCTTGTGCGGGACGACGTCGACCTGGACGCCGTAGCGGCAGCGGAGCCGCTCCAGGGCGACGTCGGCGTGGGCCTCGCCGAGGCACCAGAGGACGACCTGGTGGGTGTCCTGGTTCTGTTCGAGGCGCATGGTGGGGTCCTCGGCGACCAGGCGGGAGAGGCCGAGGGAGAGTTTGTCCTCGTCGGGCTTGCTGTGGGCCTGGATGGCGAGGGGGAGCAGCGGGTCGGGCATCCGCCAGGGCTCCATCAGCAGGGGGTCGTCCTTGGCGGAGAGGGTGTCGCCGGTCTCGGCGCGGCCGAGCTTGGCGACGCAGACCAGGTCGCCGGCGACCGCCTGCTGGACCGGGCGCTGCTGCTTGCCGAAGGCCATGGAGAGGGCGCCGACCTTCTCGTCGACGTCGTGGTCCTCGTGGCCCCGGTCGGCGAGGCCGTGTCCGGAGACGTGGACGGTGTCGTCGGGGCGCAGGGTGCCGGAGAAGACGCGGACCAGGGAGAGGCGGCCGACGTAGGGGTCGGAGGAGGTCTTGACGACCTCGGCGACCAGGGGGCCCTCGGTGTCGCAGGGGCTCAGTTCGCGGGGGGTGCCGCCGATGTCGGTGACATCGGGCAGGGGGTGCTCGAAGGGGGTGGGGAACCCGCGGGTGATGAGTTCCAGGAGTTCCACGGTGCCGAGGCCCTGGCGGGCGCCCTCGGCGGCGGGCGCGGCGGCGAGGACGGGGTGGAAGGTGCCGCGGGCGACGGCGCGTTCGAGGTCCTCGACGAGAGTCTTGACGTCGACCTGTTCGCCGCCGAGGTAGCGGTCCATGAGGGTCTCGTCCTCGCTCTCGGCGATGATCCCCTCGATGAGCCGGTCGCGGGCGCCCTCCAGGGCGGGGAGCTGGTCCTCGCCGGGTTCGGACTCCTTGCGTTCGCCGGGGGAGTAGTCGAAGAGTTTCCGCGAGAGCAGGCCGACCAGGCCGGTCACCGGGGTGTGGCCGTCGGGTCCGGCGGGGCCGCGCAGCGGGAGGTAGAGGGGGAGGACGGCGTCGGGGTCGTCGGCGCCGAACGCCTCGGCGCACACCCGGGTCATCTCCTCGAAGTCGGCGCGGGCGGACTCCAGGTGTGTGACGACGAGGGCGCGGGGCATGCCGACGGCCTGGCACTCCTCCCACACCATCCGGGTCGCGCCGTCCACGCCGTCGGCGGCGGAGACGACGAAGAGGGCCGCGTCCGCCGCGCGCAGACCGGCCCTCAGTTCACCGACGAAGTCGGCGTATCCGGGGGTGTCGAGGAGGTTGATCTTGATGCCGTCCCATTCGACGGGAACCAGCGAGAGCTGTACGGAGCGGTGCTGGCGGTGCTCGATGTCGTCGTGGTCGGAGACGGTGCCGCCGTCCTCGACGCGGCCCGCCCGGTTCACCGCCCCCGCGGTGAGTGCGAGGGCTTCCACCAGGGTGGTCTTGCCCGATCCGGAGGGGCCGACCAGCACCACGTTCCGTACGGACGCGGGGTGGTCGGCCGTCACTGCTCTGCCGGCGGCTCCGGGGTGTGCGTGAGTCTTGTCGCCCATGGTTCTGCCTCCCGTGCACGGTGAGGTCATCGGGGACGCGAACGCGGCGGGGTCCCGCGTGGGTGCGGCGGCTCCGGCGGCGCCCGCGGTCCTTCGAGCTTTCCACTCCCGTCATGCCGCGTCCATACGACGGTCCCCCACGAGCCCGTCGCGGCCGTGGGGGACCGTGTGGATGGTCACGGATCGTGCCGTGGCGGAGGGTGCGCGCCCCCGTGCGCGGGCGCGCGTGGCTACGATGGGCCAGCCGACGGCCACCACGGGCCACGGCGACACCGACCGTCGGGAAGGCCATGCTGAACAAGTACGCGCGTGCATTCTTCACGCGTGTCCTCACGCCGTTCGCCGCGTTTCTCATCCGGCGGGGGGTGAGCCCCGACGCCGTCACGCTCATCGGCACCGCCGGTGTGGTCGCGGGCGCGCTGGTCTTCTACCCCCGGGGAGAGTTCTTCTGGGGCACGATCGTGATCACGCTGTTCGTCTTCTCCGACCTGGTCGACGGGAACATGGCCCGCCAGCTCGGCCGCTCCAGCCGCTGGGGCGCCTTCCTGGACTCCACCCTGGACCGGGTCGCGGACGGCGCGATCTTCGGTGGCTTCGCCCTCTGGTACGCGGGCAACGGCCACGACAACGTGCTGTGCGCGGTATCCATCTTCTGCCTGGCCAGCGGCCAGGTGGTGTCGTACACCAAGGCGCGCGGCGAGGCGATCGGGCTGCCGGTGGCGGTGAACGGGCTGGTGGAGCGGGCCGAGCGGCTGGTGATCTCGCTGGTCGCGGCCGGTTTCGCGGGGCTGCACAAGTTCGGGGTGCCGGGCATCCAGTACCTGTTGCCGGTCGCGCTGTGGATCGTCGCGGTGGGCAGCCTGGTCACGCTGGTGCAGCGGGTGGTGACCGTGCGCCGGGAGTCCGCCGAGGCGGAGGAGGCGGCCCGGCTCGACGCCGGCAGCGAGGCGGCCAAGTGAGCACCGCCGAACGTCTCGCCGACGGGCTGTACGGGCTCGGCTGGAGCACCGTCAAGAAGCTCCCCGAACCGGTCGCCGCCCGGCTGGGCCGTACCGTCGCGGACGCCGCCTGGAAGCGGCGCGGCAAGGGTGTCCAGCGGCTGGAGGCCAACTACGCGCGTGTGGTGCCGGGCGCCTCCCCGGAGCGGCTCGCGGAGCTGTCCCGCGCGGGCATGCGCTCCTACCTGCGGTACTGGATGGAGTCCTTCCGGCTGCCCGCCTGGAGCGCGGAGCGGGTGCGTACCGGCTTCGACCCCAAGGGCGCCCACTATCTGACGGACGGCCTGGCCGCGGGCAAGGGCGTGATACTGGCGCTGCCGCACCTGGCCAACTGGGACCTGGCCGGCGCCTGGGTCACCACCACCCTCGGCATCCCCTTCACCACCGTCGCCGAGCGGCTGAAGCCGGAGACGCTGTACGACCGGTTCGTCGCCTACCGCGAGGGCCTGGGCATGGAGGTGCTGGCGCACAGCGGGGCCTCCGCGTTCGGCACCCTGGCCCGGCGGCTGCGCGACGGCGGCCTGGTCTGCCTGGTCGCGGACCGGGACCTGTCGGCGAGCGGTGTCGAGGTCGACTTCTTCGGCGAGCGCGCCCGGATGCCCGCCGGGCCCGCCCTGCTCGCCCAGCAGACCGGCGCCCAGTTGCTCCCGGTCACCCTCTGGTACGACGACTCGCCGGTGATGCAGGGCCGGGTGCACCCGCCGGTCGAGGTGCCCGAGGTGGGTACGCGGATCGAGAAGACGGCCGTGATGACCCAGGCGCTGGCCGACGCCTTCGCCTCCGGGATCGCGGAGCACCCGGAGGACTGGCACATGCTCCAGCGGCTGTGGCTCGCCGACCTCGATCCGGCGAAGGGACCCGCGTGAGAATCGGGATCGTCTGCCCGTACTCCTGGGACGTGCCCGGTGGCGTCCAGTTCCACATCCGGGACCTCGCCGAGTACTTCATCCGCCTCGGCCACGAGGTCTCCGTGCTCGCCCCGGCCGACGACGACACCCCGCTGCCGCCCTACGTGGTCTCGGCGGGCCGCGCGGTGCCGGTGCCGTACAACGGGTCGGTGGCCCGGCTGAACTTCGGGTTCCTGTCGGCCGCGCGGGTGCGGCGGTGGCTGCACGACGGCGCGTTCGACGTGGTGCACATCCACGAACCGACCTCGCCCTCCCTCGGCCTGCTCACCTGCTGGGCGGCGCAGGGGCCCATCGTGGCCACCTTCCACACCTCCAACCCGCGCTCCCGCGCCATGATCGCCGCCTACTCGATCCTCCAGGCCGCGCTGGAGAAGATCAGCGCCCGGATCGCGGTCAGCGAGTACGCCCGGCGCACCCTGGTCGAGCACCTGGGCGGGGACGCGGTGGTCATCCCCAACGGGGTCGACGTGGACTTCTTCGCCGACGCCGAGCCCAAGGCGGAGTGGCAGGGCGGCACCATCGGCTTCATAGGGCGCATCGACGAGCCCCGCAAGGGTCTGCCGGTGCTGATGCGGGCCCTGTCGAAGATCGTCGCCGCGCACCCGGAGGCGCGGCTGCTGGTCGCGGGCCGGGGTGACGAGGAGGCGGCCGTCGAGGAGCTGCCCGAGGAGCTGCGCTCCCGCGTGGAGTTCCTCGGCATGGTCAGCGACGAGGACAAGGCCCGCTTCCTGCGCAGCGTCGACCTGTACGTGGCGCCCAACACCGGCGGCGAGAGCTTCGGCATCATCCTGGTCGAGGCCATGTCGGCGGGCGCCCCCGTCCTCGCCTCCGACCTGGACGCCTTCGTCCAGGTCCTCGACCAGGGCAAGGCCGGCGAGGTCTTCACCAACGGGGACGCCGACGCGCTCGCCGAGAAGGCCGTGACTCTGCTCGCCGACCCCGAGCGCCGGGCGGAGCTGCGGGAGCGGGGCAGCGACCATGTGCGCCGCTTCGACTGGTCCACCGTGGGCGCGGACATCCTCTCGGTGTACGAGACGGTCACCACCGGCACCGCGGCGGTCGCCACCGACGAGCGGCCGGGCCTGTGGTCGCGGTTCGGCCTGGCCCGTGAGCGGGACGCGGAGGCGAGCGCCCCGCCCTCCACCGATAACCTTCGCGCGTGATCCTCACCCTCATCTGGATTCTCGTCGCGCTGCTGGCTATCGGCGTCTACCTGAGCTGGACAGCCGGACGGCTGGACCGGCTGCACGTACGCATGGACGCCGCCCGCGCCGCCCTGGACGCGCAGTTGCTGCGCCGGGCGTCCGTGGCGCAGGAACTCGCCACCTCCGGCGTCCTGGACCCGGCCGCCTCCATCGTGCTCTACGAGGCCGCGCACGCCGCCCGGCAGGCCGAGGAGGAGCAGCGCGAGGTCGCGGAGAGCGAGCTGAGCCAGGCGCTGCGCGCCGTGTTCGAGGACGCCCGCCAGGTGGAGGGCGTACGGGCCGCCCCCGGTGGCGAGGACGCGGCGCACGAGCTGGCCGAGGCGGTGCGCCGGGTGCCGATGGCCCGCCGCTTCCACAACGACGCCGTGGGCGCCGCCCGCCGGCTGCGCGAGCACCGCAAGGTCCGCTGGTTCCGGCTGGCCGGGCACGCGCCGTTCCCGCTGGCCTTCGAGATGGACGACGAACCGCCCACCGCGCTGGTCGAGCGGGTCGCCTGAGCGGGATCCCACGGGGGCACGCCGGGACAAAACGATCCACCGGCTTCCCATTGGCCCTTGATGTGGCCTGGTCCGGTCGCGTTTCCTCAAGGGTGCAGAAACCGTCTTACCCACCAGTGAGGTCACGCGTGTCCATCATCGACAACCAGGGTCCCGAGACCGGCACCGCCCGTGTGAAGCGCGGCATGGCCGAGCAGCTCAAGGGCGGCGTCATCATGGACGTGGTCAACGCCGAGCAGGCGAAGATCGCCGAGGACGCGGGCGCCGTGGCCGTCATGGCCCTGGAGCGGGTCCCGGCCGACATCCGCAAGGACGGCGGCGTGGCCCGGATGTCCGACCCGGACATGATCGAGGGCATCATCGACGCCGTCTCGATCCCGGTCATGGCCAAGTCCCGCATCGGCCACTTCGTCGAGGCCCAGGTGCTCCAGTCCCTCGGCGTCGACTACATCGACGAGTCCGAGGTGCTCACCCCGGCCGACGAGGTCAACCACTCCGACAAGTGGGCGTTCACCACCCCCTTCGTCTGCGGTGCCACCAACCTGGGCGAGGCCCTGCGCCGCATCGCCGAGGGCGCGGCCATGATCCGCTCCAAGGGCGAGGCCGGCACCGGCAACGTCGTGGAGGCCGTGCGCCACCTGCGCCAGATCAAGGGCGAGATCGCCAAGCTCCGCGGCTGCGACCACAACGAGCTGTTCGCCGCCGCCAAGGAGCTGCGCGCCCCCTACGAGCTGGTCAAGGAGGTCGCCGAGCTGGGCAAGCTCCCCGTCGTCCTGTTCTCGGCCGGTGGCGTCGCCACCCCGGCCGACGCCGCCCTGATGCGCCAGCTCGGCGCCGAGGGCGTCTTCGTCGGCTCCGGCATCTTCAAGTCCGGCGACCCGGCCAAGCGCGCCGCCGCCATCGTGAAGGCCACCACCTTCTACGACGACCCGAAGATCGTCGCGGACGCCTCCCGCAACCTCGGCGAGGCCATGGTCGGCATCAACTGCGACACCCTCCCCGAGACCGAGCGCTACGCCAACCGCGGCTGGTAGGGACCCCCATCACCATGCACACCCCCGTGATCGGCGTCCTGGCCCTCCAGGGCGACGTACGGGAGCACCTCATCGCCCTGGCCGCGGCGGACGCCGTGGCCAGGCCGGTCAGGCGCCCCGAAGAACTCGCCGAGGTGGACGCCCTCGTCCTGCCCGGCGGCGAATCCACCACCATCTCCAAACTGGCCGTCCTCTTCGGCCTGATGGAACCCCTGCGCGCCCGCGTACGCGAGGGCATGCCCGTCTACGGCACCTGCGCCGGGCTGATCCTGCTCGCCGACAAGATCCTCGACCCGCGCTCGGGCCAGGAGACCATCGGCGGCATCGACATGATCGTCCGCCGCAACGCCTTCGGCCGGCAGAACGAGTCCTTCGAGGCGGCGGTCGGCGTCAAGGGCGTCGACGGCGATCCGGTCGAGGGCGTCTTCATCCGCGCCCCCTGGGTCGAGTCCGTGGGCGCCGCCGCCGAGGTGCTCGCCGAGCACGACGGCCACATCGTCGCCGTACGCCAGGGCAACGTGCTCGCCACCTCCTTCCACCCGGAACTGACCGGCGACCACCGCGTGCACGCGCTCTTCGTCGACATGGTCCGCGCGAACCGGACACCGGAGTCCTTGTAGGATCTGCGGCGGTACCCCTCAGGCTCTCCCAGCGCCGGGGGAGTCCGTATCGGATCGGGTTACGCGAAGGAGACAGGCAGATGTCCGGCCACTCTAAATGGGCTACGACGAAGCACAAGAAGGCCGTGATCGACGCCAAGCGCGGCAAGCTCTTCGCGAAGCTCATCAAGAACATCGAGGTCGCGGCCCGCATGGGCGGAGTCGACATCGAGGGCAACCCGACGCTCTACGACGCCATCCAGAAGGCTAAGAAGCAGTCGGTCCCCAACAAGAACATCGACTCCGCGGTCAAGCGCGGCGGCGGCCTGGAGGCCGGCGGCGCCGACTACGAGACGATCATGTACGAGGGTTACGGCCCCAACGGTGTCGCGGTGCTCATCGAGTGCCTCACCGACAACCGCAACCGTGCCGCCTCCGACGTCCGCGTCGCCATGACCCGCAACGGCGGCAACATGGCCGACCCCGGCTCGGTGTCGTACCTGTTCAACCGCAAGGGCGTCATCATCGTCCCCAAGGGCGAGCTGACCGAGGACGACGTGCTCGGCGCAGTCCTGGACGCCGGTGCCGAGGAGGTCAACGACCTCGGTGAGTCCTTCGAGGTGCTCAGCGAGGCCACCGACCTGGTCGCGGTCCGCACCGCCCTCCAGGAAGCCGGCATCGACTACGACTCCGCCGACTCCAACTTCGTCCCGACCATGCAGGTCGAGCTGGACGAGGACGGTGCCAGGAAGATCTTCAAGCTGATCGACGCCCTCGAGGACAGCGACGACGTCCAGAACGTCTTCGCCAACTTCGACGTGAGCGACGAGGTCATGGAGAAGGTCGACGCGTAACGCTGCCGCGGGCTTGGCGGAACGGCTCGACGGGCCGGCGGGACACCTCCTGCCGGCCCGTCGTCGTTGTCAGTGGCAGCGGCTAGCCTGGCGGTGTTCAGAAGATCACCGTCCACGGGCCGCGACCATCAGTCGAGGGACCACGACGGTGCTCAGCCACCTCCGCGAGAGCGGCGGCGGTTCAGCCGCACAGAAGGGTTGGGGGCGCGGTGCGCGTACTCGGGGTGGACCCCGGACTGACGCGGTGCGGGGTGGGCGTGGTCGACGGGGTCGCGGGACGGCCGCTCACCATGGTCGGCGTCGGTGTCGTCCGTACGCCCCCCGACGCCGAGCTGAGCCACCGGCTGCTCGCCGTCGAGCAGGGCCTCGAACAGTGGCTGGACGAGCACCAGCCGGAGTTCGTCGCCGTGGAGCGCGTCTTCAGCCAGCACAACGTCAGCACCGTCATGGGCACCGCCCAGGCCAGCGCCGTCGCCATGCTGTGCGCGGCCCGGCGCGGCATCCCGGTCGCCCTGCACACCCCCAGCGAGGTCAAGGCAGCCGTCACCGGCACCGGCCGCGCCGACAAGGCCCAAGTCGGCGCCATGGTCACCCGGCTGCTCCGGCTCAGCGCGCCCCCCAAGCCCGCCGACGCCGCCGACGCCCTCGCGCTCGCCATCTGCCACATCTGGCGCGCCCCCGCCCAGAACCGGCTCCAGCAAGCGGTCGCCCAGCACACGGCCCGGAAACCGGCCCAGAACACGGGCCCGCGCACCGCCCACGCAACGAAAGGCCGAACGGCATGATCGCCTTCGTCAGCGGCACCGTGGCCGCCCTCGCCCCCGACTCGGCGGTCGTGGAGGTCGGCGGGGTCGGCATGGCCGTCCAGTGCACGCCCGACACCCTGGCGAAGCTCCGCGTCGGCCAGGACGCCCGGCTGCACACCTCCCTCGTCGTCCGCGAGGACTCCCTCACCCTGTACGGCTTCGCCGACGACGACGAGCGCCAGGTCTTCGAGCTGCTCCAGACCGCCAGCGGTGTCGGCCCCCGCCTCGCCCAGGCCATGCTCGCCACGCACCGCCCGGACGCGCTGCGCCGCGCCGTCGCCACCGCCGACGAGAAGGCCCTCACCGCCGTGCCCGGCATCGGGAAGAAGGGCGCGCAGAAACTGCTGCTGGAGCTGAAGGACCGGCTCGGCGCCCCCGTCGGCGCCCCCGCCGTCGGCGCCCCGGTCAGCCAGGGCTGGCGCGACCAGTTGCACGCGGCCCTCATCGGCCTGGGCTACGCCACCCGCGAGGCCGACGAGGCCGTGTCCGCCGTGGCCCCCCAGGCCGAGGCGGCGGGCGGCACCCCCCAGGTCGGCCAGTTGCTCAAGGCCGCCCTCCAGACCCTGAACCGCGCCCGCTGACCCGCGCGCATCCCCTAGGAGCACCTGAAGTGAACTGGGACGACACGACGGACGGCGCCGCCGCGGAACGGCTGGTGGACACCGCCGCCGACCGGGAGGACCAGGCCGTCGAAGCCGCCCTGCGTCCCAAGGACCTCGGCGAGTTCATCGGCCAGGAGAAGGTGCGCGAACAGCTCGACCTCGTGCTGCGCGCCGCCCGCGCGCGGGGCGCCACCGCCGACCACGTGCTGCTCTCCGGCGCCCCGGGCCTCGGCAAGACCACCCTGTCGATGATCATCGCCGCCGAGATGGGCGCCCCCATCCGGATCACCTCCGGCCCCGCCATCCAGCACGCCGGCGACCTCGCCGCGATCCTCTCCTCCCTCCAGGAGGGCGAGGTCCTCTTCCTGGACGAGATCCACCGCATGTCCCGGCCCGCCGAGGAGATGCTGTACATGGCGATGGAGGACTTCCGCGTCGACGTCATCGTCGGCAAGGGCCCCGGCGCCACCGCCATCCCGCTGGAGCTGCCCCCGTTCACCCTGGTCGGCGCCACCACGCGCGCGGGCCTGCTGCCGCCCCCGCTGCGCGACCGCTTCGGTTTCACCGCGCACATGGAGTTCTACGAGCCGCGCGAACTCCAGCGGGTCGTGCACCGCTCCGCCGCCCTGCTGGACGTCGAGATCGACCCGTCCGGCGCCGCCGAGATCGCCGGCCGCTCCCGCGGCACGCCCCGTATCGCCAACCGGCTGCTGCGCCGGGTGCGGGACTACGCCCAGGTCAAGGCGGACGGCCTGATCACCGAGGACATCGCATCGGCCGCCCTCGCCGTCTACGAGGTGGACGCGCGCGGCCTCGACCGGCTCGACCGGGGCGTGCTGGAGGCGCTGCTGAAGCTGTTCGGCGGCGGCCCGGTGGGCCTGTCCACGCTGGCCGTCGCGGTGGGGGAGGAACGCGAGACGGTGGAGGAGGTCGCCGAACCGTTCCTGGTGCGCGAGGGCCTGCTCGCCCGCACCCCGCGCGGACGCGTGGCCACCCCGGCCGCCTGGGCGCATCTGGGTCTCACCCCGCCGCAGCGGCCGGCCACGGGAAGCGGACAACAGGACCTGTTCGGGGCGTGAGACCGGCGCATTGGCCCCAGGAGGAACCCAGGTGCCATGCTGAGCGTTGTTCCATGCGCGCGGACTCGCTTAGACTCCGCCGATGCCGCCCTTGTGGGCGACGCCGACCAGCCCCCTCCAACAGGCCGCTCACCGCGCGGTCACGCGAAGGAAATTCCGTCTCGTGAATGTCTATACCCTTCTCCCCTTCATCGTGCTCATCGCGGTCATGTTCCTGATGACGCGCTCGGCCAAGAAGAAGCAGCAGCAGGCCGCCAACATGCGGAACGAGATGCAGCCCGGTTCGGGCGTGCGCACGATCGGGGGGATGTACGCGACGGTCAAGGAGGTCACGGAGGACACCGTCCTCCTCGACGCCGGGCCGGGCGTCGAGCTGATCTTCGCCAAGAACGCGATCGGCGCCGTCCTCTCCGACGACGAGTACAACCGCATCATCCACGGCATCGAGCACGACCTTAAGTCGGACTCCGAGATCGTCCCGGACGACGCCTCCTCCCTCACCGCCGCCGACGCCGAGCACAAGGCCGTCGACTTCGGCAAGAAGGACGCCGCCGAGGAGACCGCCGTGGCCGAGGACAAGACGCTCGCCGACAAGGCGGAGACCGTCGAGCCCGCCGCCAAGGACGACACCGTCGTGAACAAGGCGGAGGCGGCCGAGCCGACCGAGGCGCCGAAGAAGACCGACGGCGACACCGACGCGAAGTAGTCACGTCCCCGGGGCGTCCCGGCGCCTTTCACCGGGCGCGCGGTACGCCCCGGACGGCTCGGTTTCCCGCACGTTTTCCCGCACGGAATCCCGACACCATGTCATGGCCACCGGCGCCCACGGCGCACCGGGCGGCCCGAGAGGGAGTACGAGAAGGTGGCAGCACCTAAGAAGGGCCGGGGCGCGAGTGCCCAGAGCAAGCCAGGGCGCTCGCTGGTCCTCATCCTGATCGCCATCGTGGCGATGACCGGGGGAATGTTCCTCTCCGGGCACACCACCCCGCGTCTCGGCATCGACCTTGCCGGCGGTACGAGCATCACGCTCAAGGCGAAGGCCGACCAGGGGTCGGCGATCAACAAGGCCAACATGGACACCGCGGTCGACATCATGAACCGCCGTGTCAACGGTCTTGGTGTCTCCGAGGCCGAGGTGCAGACCCAGGGCGACGATCACATCATCGTCAACATCCCCAAGGGCACCAACTCCAAGGAGGCCCAGCAGCAGGTCGGCACCACCGCCAAGCTGTACTTCCGCCCGGTCCTGGCCAGCGAGCCCAGCGGCGGCGCGACCCCCAAGCCGTCGCCGAGCACCTCCTCCGGCGCCAGCGGGTCCCCGAGCCCGGCCGCCAGCCCCTCCGGCGACCAGAAGGCGACCTCGCCCTCCGGCGCCCCCTCGCCGAACGCCACGGCCACCTCGCAGGGCCGCGCCGTCAGCGACGCGCTGAAGGCCGACGCCACCCCGTCGCCCACCGGCTCCCCGAGCGCCAAGTCCTCCGGCGCCCCCTCCCCGGCCCCCAGCGGCGGCACCGCGGACACCGCGAAGCTCCAGGCCCAGTACGCGGCCCTGGACTGCACCAAGCCCGCCGAACGCGCCAAGGTCGGCCAGGCCGGCAAGCCGAGCCAGCCCACCGTGGCCTGCGGTGAGATCAACAAGGTCTGGTACAAGTACGTCCTCGGCCCCGCCGCCGTCGACGGCACCGAGGTGAAGAACGCCAAGGCGGTCTTCGACACCCAGGGCGCCTCCGGCTGGCAGGTGCAGATGAACTTCACCTCCTCCGGCGCCAAGAAGTTCGCCGACATCACCGGCGAGCTTGCCAAGAACCAGCAGCCGCAGAACGAGTTCGGCATCGTCCTCGACGGCGACGTGGTCTCCAGCCCGTACGTGCAGCAGGCCATCACCGGCGGCCAGGCCGAGATCTCCGGCCGGTTCACCCAGGAAGAGGCCCAGAGCCTCGCCAACATGCTGTCCTACGGCGCGCTCCCGCTGTCCTTCCAGGAGGAGACCGTCACCACGGTCACCGCGGCCCTCGGTGGCGAGCAGCTCAAGGCGGGCCTTCTCGCGGGCGCCATCGGCCTCGTGCTGGTCGTGATCTACCTGGTGGCCTACTACCGCGGTCTGTCGCTGGTGGCCATGGCCTCCCTGCTGGTCTCCGCGATCCTCACCTACGTGATCATGTCGCTGCTCGGCCCGGGCATCGGCTTCGCGCTGAACCTGCCCGCCGTCTGCGGTGCCATCGTCGCCATCGGTATCACCGCGGACTCGTTCATCGTGTACTTCGAGCGCATCCGGGACGAGATCCGCGAGGGCCGCACGCTGCGCCCCGCCGTCGAGCGGGCCTGGCCGCGCGCCCGGCGCACCATCCTGGTCTCCGACTTCGTGTCGTTCCTCGCCGCCGCCGTGCTGTTCATCGTCACCGTCGGCAAGGTCCAGGGCTTCGCGTTCACGCTCGGCCTGACCACCGTCCTCGACGTCGTCGTGGTCTTCTTCTTCACCAAGCCGCTCATGACGCTGCTGGCTCGCCGCAGGTTCTTCGCCGACGGCCACAAGTGGTCCGGCCTCGACCCGCAGAGCCTGGGCGCCAAGCCCCCACTGCGCCGCACCCGCCGTCCCTCCGGTCCCACCACGGGCCCCGTCGACCCCAAGGGGGCGTGAGCGATGTCGAAACTCGGTAACCTCGGCGCGCGGCTGCACCGCGGTGAAGTCAGCTACGACTTCATCGGCAAGCGCAAGATCTGGTACGGCGTCTCCATCCTGATCACCATCACGGCCATCCTCGGCCTGGCGGTGCGCGGCCTGAACATGGGCATCGACTTCCAGGGCGGCGCCGTCTTCACCACGCCGACCAAGATGAGCGCCTCGGTCGCCCAGGTCGAGGAGTACGCCCACGACGCCTCCGGCCACGAGGCCGTCGTGCAGAAGCTCGGCAACGGCAGCCTGCGCATCCAGATCGCGGGCCTCGACACCGCCAAGTCCGACCAGGTCAAGCAGACCCTCGCCAAGGACCTGAAGCTCGACCCCGAGCGGCTCAATGCCGACCTGGTCGGCCCGAGCTGGGGCGAGCAGATCGCCAACAAGGCGTGGCAGGGCCTGGCGATCTTCATGGTGCTCGTGGTGATCTACCTGGCCATCGCCTTCGAGTGGCGCATGGCCATCGCGGCCCTCGTCGCGCTGATCCACGACATCACCATCACCGTCGGCATCTACGCCCTCGTCGGCTTCGAGGTCACGCCCGGCACGGTCATCGGTCTGCTGACCATCCTCGGTTACTCGCTCTACGACACGGTCGTCGTCTTCGACAGCCTCAAGGAGCAGACCAAGGGCATCACCAAGCAGACCCGCTTCACCTTCAGCGACATCGCCAACCACTCGATCAACAGCACCCTGGTGCGCTCCATCAACACCACGGTGGTCGCACTCCTCCCGGTGGCGGGCCTGCTGTTCATCGGCGGCGGTTTCCTCGGAGCGGGCACCCTCAACGACATCTCCCTGTCGCTGTTCGTCGGCCTCGCGGCCGGCGCGTACTCCTCGATCTTCATCGCCACCCCGCTCGTCGCCGACCTCAAGGAGCGCGAGCCGGCGATGAAGGCCCTCAGGAAGCGGGTCCTGGCCAAGCGTGCCCAGGCCGCCGCCGGAGAGGACCAGGGGGAGTCCCGGTCCGCCGCCGGAGAACCGTCCGACGGCGCGGCGCCCGCTGTGGTGGGCCCGCGCGACCAGTCCGCGACCCGCAACCGGGGCCGCGGCCGACCCTCTGGAAAGCGCCGATGACCTCCATCCAGGAGCTGCTGCTCAGCCGTATCCGCGACGTGGCCGACTATCCGGAGCCGGGCGTGATGTTCAAGGACATCACCCCGCTCCTGGCCGACCCCGCCGCGTTCACGGCCCTCACCGACACGCTGGCGGAGCTCGCCACGGCCACCGGGGCCACCAAGATCGTCGGCCTGGAGGCGCGGGGCTTCATCCTGGGCGCGCCGGTCGCCGTCCGCGCGGGCCTCGGCTTCATCCCCGTCCGCAAGGCCGGCAAGCTCCCCGGAGCGACGCTGCGCCAGGCGTACGACCTGGAGTACGGCTCCGCCGAGATCGAGGTGCACGCCGAGGACCTGTCCGACGGTGACCGCGTGTTCATCGTGGACGACGTGCTCGCCACCGGCGGCACCGCCGAGGCCGCGATCAAGCTGATCGAGCGCGCCGGCGCACGGGTCTGTGGCGTCGCCGTCCTCATGGAGCTGGGCTTCCTTCAGGGTCGTGCCCGCCTGGAGTCCGCCCTGAACGGCGCCCCCCTGGAGGCGCTGCTCCAGGTCTGACCCCACCCGGCGGACCCTGACCGGCCGCGAGCGCACCGGGCCTTCCCCGGCCCGCGCTCGCGGCCGCTCCGCGTCCGGCGACCGGACGCCGGGAATCCACCACCCGTCGCACGTGTTCCACTGGTGGACCGTTCTTCCCCCGGCCTGAAGGCGATGGCGGGGCGTGGGATCGCTACGATGGGGTTTCCGGAGCCTGACCGGGGGACCCGGACCGCGCACTAGGAGTCCTCTTGCCAGACGAGGCCCAGCCACTGACCGCCGCCAAGCCGGAGTCCGCCTCGGCGCCCGCGGTGAAGCCCGCGCCGAACGCGTCCGACGCGAAGAACGACCGGCGCGGCTCGGTCGAGCACGCCCAGTCGGCGCCGGTGGAGAAGACCGCCGACACCGCGCGCCCCAAGCCCGCCCCCGTGCGCCCCGCGGCCGGTCAGACCGCGCCCCGCTCCGGCTCCTCCAACCGCGTCCGCGCCCGCCTGGCCCGCCTCGGCGTGCAGCGCGCCAACCCCTACAACCCGGTGCTGGAGCCGCTGCTGCGGATAGTGCGCAGCAACGATCCCAAGATCGAGAACGCGACGCTCCGCCAGATCGAGCGCGCCTACCAGGTGGCCGAGCGCTGGCACCGCGGCCAGAAGCGCAAGAGCGGCGACCCGTACATCACGCACCCGCTGGCCGTCACCACCATCCTGGCCGAGCTGGGCATGGACCCGGCGACCCTGATGGCCGGGCTGCTGCACGACACCGTCGAGGACACCGAGTACGGCCTGGACGACCTGCGCCGGGACTTCGGTGACGTGGTCGCGCTGCTGGTGGACGGCGTCACCAAGCTGGACAAGGTCAAGTTCGGCGAGGCCGCGCAGGCCGAGACCGTGCGCAAGATGGTCGTCGCGATGGCCAAGGACCCGCGCGTCCTGGTCATCAAGCTCGCCGACCGCCTGCACAACATGCGCACCATGCGCTACCTCAAGCGCGAGAAGCAGGAGAAGAAGGCGCGCGAGACCCTGGAGATCTACGCGCCGCTCGCCCACCGCCTGGGCATGAACACCATCAAGTGGGAGCTGGAGGACCTGGCGTTCGCCATCCTCTACCCCAAGATGTACGACGAGATCGTGCGGCTGGTGGCCGAGCGCGCCCCCAAGCGGGACGAGTACCTGGCCATAGTCACCGACGAGGTGCAGGCCGACCTGCGCGCCGCCCGTATCAAGGCGACCGTCACCGGCCGGCCCAAGCACTACTACAGCGTCTACCAGAAGATGATCGTCCGCGGCCGGGACTTCGCGGAGATCTACGACCTGGTCGGTATCCGCGTCCTGGTGGAGACCGTCCGGGACTGCTATGCGGCGCTCGGCACGATCCACGCGCGATGGAACCCGGTCCCCGGCCGGTTCAAGGACTACATCGCGATGCCGAAGTTCAACATGTACCAGTCGCTGCACACGACGGTCATCGGACCCAACGGCAAGCCGGTCGAACTGCAGATCCGTACCTTCGACATGCACCGCCGCGCCGAGTACGGCATCGCCGCGCACTGGAAGTACAAGCAGGAGGCCGTCGCCGGCGCCTCCAAGGTACGCACCGACGCGCCGAAGTCGTCCGGCAAGGGCAAGGACGACCACCTCAACGACATGGCGTGGCTGCGCCAGTTGCTGGACTGGCAGAAGGAGACCGAGGACCCCGGCGAGTTCCTGGAGTCCCTGCGCTTCGACCTGTCCCGCAACGAGGTCTTCGTCTTCACGCCCAAGGGTGACGTGATAGCGCTCCCGGCCGGGGCCACCCCGGTCGACTTCGCCTACGCGGTGCACACCGAGGTCGGCCACCGGACCATAGGGGCACGCGTCAACGGACGCCTCGTCCCGCTGGAGTCCACCCTGGACAACGGCGACCTGGTGGAGGTCTTCACCTCCAAGGCGCCCGGCGCCGGGCCCTCCCGCGACTGGCTGGGCTTCGTGAAGTCCCCGCGCGCCCGCAACAAGATCCGCGGCTGGTTCTCCAAGGAGCGCCGGGACGAGGCGATAGAGCAGGGCAAGGACGCGATCGTCCGCGCGATGCGCAAGCAGAACCTGCCGATCCAGCGCATCCTGACCGGCGACTCCCTGGTCACGCTGGCGCACGAGATGCGGTACTCCGACATCTCCGCGCTGTACGCGGCGATCGGCGAGGGCCATGTCTCCGCGCAGAACATCGTGCAGAAGCTCGTCCAGGCGCTCGGCGGCGAGGAGGCGGCCACCGAGGAGATCGAGGAGCCGGTCCCGCCGACCCGGCGCAGCCGCAAGCGCCGCTCCAGCGCCGACCCCGGTGTCGTGGTCAAGGGCGTCGACGACGTGTGGGTGAAGCTGGCCCGCTGCTGCACCCCGGTCCCGGGCGATCCGATCATCGGCTTCGTCACGCGGGGCAGCGGGGTCTCGGTGCACCGCAGTGACTGCGTCAACGTGGACTCGCTCTCCCGCGAGCCCGAGCGCATCCTCGACGTCGAGTGGGCGCCCACCCAGTCCTCGGTCTTCCTGGTCGCCATCCAGGTCGAGGCGCTGGACCGCTCCCGACTGCTCTCCGACGTCACCCGCGTCCTGTCCGACCAGCACGTCAACATCCTGTCCGCGGCCGTGCAGACCTCCCGCGACCGGGTCGCCACCTCCCGCTTCACCTTCGAGATGGGCGACCCCAAGCACCTCGGCCACGTCCTGAAGGCGGTCCGGGGCGTGGAGGGCGTCTACGACGTCTACCGCGTCACCTCGGCCCGCAACCGCGGCTAGCAACGGATACGCCGAGGGGCTCCGTACGGTGCGTACGGAGCCCCTCGGCGTATGCGGCGGGGACGTGTCAGCCCCCGAACTCCTCGAGACCCTTGAGCGCCTGGTCCAGCAGCGCCTGGCGGCCCTCCAGCTCACGCTCCAGCTTGTCGGCCCGGGAGGTGTTGCCCTGGGCGCGGGCCTGCTCGACCTGGCCGCGGAGCTTGTCCACGGCGGCCTGGAGCTGACCGGTCAGACCCTCGGCACGCGCACGCGCCTCCGGGTTGGTCCGGCGCCACTCCGCCTCCTCGGCCTCCTGGATCGCCCGCTCCACCGCGTGCATCCGGCCCTCGACCTTGCCCCGGGCGTCCCGCGGCACATGACCGATGGCCTCCCACCGCTCGTTGACCGAACGGAACGCGGCACGCGCGGCCTTGAGGTCCCGCACCGGGAGGATCTGCTCGGCCTCCTCGGCCAGCGCCTCCTTCAGCTTCAGGTTCTCGCCCTGCTCCGCGTCCCGCTCGGCGAACACCGAGCTGCGCGCGGCGAAGAACACGTCCTGCGCGCCCCGGAAGCGGTTCCACAGGTCGTCCTCGTGCTCGCGCTGGGCGCGGCCCGCGGCCTTCCAGTCCGCCATCAGCTCGCGGTACCGGGCCGCCGTGGCGCCCCAGTCCGTCGAACCGGACAGCGCCTCGGCCTCCGCGACCAGCCGCTCCTTCACGCGCCGGGCGTCCTCGCGCTGCGAGTCGAGCTGCGCGAAGTGCGCCTTGCGGCGCTTGGAGAACGCCGACCGGGCGTGCGAGAAGCGGTGCCACAGCTCGTCGTCGGACTTGCGGTCCAGCCGGGGCAGGCCCTTCCAGGTGTCCACCAGGGCCCGCAGCCGCTCACCGGCCACCCGCCACTGGTCGGACGCCGCGAGCTGTTCCGCCTCCGTGACCAGGTCCTCCTTGGCCTTGCGGGCCTCGTCGGACTGCTTGGCCCGCTGCGCCTTGCGCTCCTCGCGGCGCGACTCGACCTTCTCGACGAGCTTGTCCAGCCGGGTCCGCAGCGCGTCCAGGTCGCCCACCGCGTGGTGCGCGTCCACCTGCTCGCGGATGTGGCCGATCGCGGTCTGGGCGTCCTTCGCGGACAGATCGGTGGTCTGCACGCGCTTCTCGAGGAGGCCGATCTCGACAACCAGGCCCTCGTACTTGCGCTCGAAGTAGGCAAGCGCCTCCTCGGGGGAGCCTGCCGCCCACGATCCGACGACCTGCTCGCCGTCGGCCGTACGCACGTACACGGTCCCCGTCTCGTCGACGCGGCCCCACGGGTCGCTGCTCACAGCGCCTCCTCCACATGATGCCTGCGGGGAGCCTCCCGGCCCCCTGGCATCGTCCACAGTTTCGTCATCGCCAACATAGGCGACCGGCGGGTGGCCTGTCCGCATCCGGCGGCACCCAATTCCGCAGGCGACCGGCCCGCGAGGGCGGGCCGGAACGCCTCGGCGGCGTCAGGACTTCGTGACCGTCGCCTTGTCGATCACGACCGTCGCGTTCGGGGCCCCGTCGCCCTGCCCGGTGTTGTCGCCCGCCTTGGCGATCTTGTCCAGAACCTTCAGCCCGGCCTTGTCGATCGTGCCGAAGGGGGTGTACGACGGCGGCAGCGGGCTGTCCTTGTAGACCAGGAAGAACTGGCTGCCGCCGGTGTGCGGCTGCCCGGTGTTGGCCATCGCCACCGTGCCCGCCGGGTAGGTGTTCTTCTTGAGGCTCTTGTCCTTCAGGTTCTCGTCCGGGATGGTGTAGCCCGGCCCGCCGGTACCGGTGCCCGTCGGGTCGCCGCACTGCAGGACGTAGATCTGGTTCGTGGTCAGCCGGTGGCACTTGGTGTGGTCGAAGAAGCCCTTGTCCGCCAGGTAGGAGAAGGAGTTCACCGTGTGCGGGGCCGCCGACGCCTTCAGGGCCACGCCGATGTCGCCGCAGGTGGTGGCCAGCTTCATCGTGTAGTCGGCCGACGTGTCGATCGACATCGCCGGCTCCTTCTTCCAGGACTGCTTCTTCACCGAGCCCTTGGCCGGCTTCTCGCAGGGGTCCGGGACCTTGCTGGGGCTCGCGCTCGCGCTCGGCGAGGACCCGGCGGCGTCCACCTTCTTGTCGCCGTCGTCCTTCATCACGCCCGTCGTGTACAGCGCCACACTGCCGATCACGATCACGCCGAGCACCGACGCGATCACCGAGTTGCGCATGCGCGCCTTGCGTCGCGAGTCCGTGCGCCGCTGCTGCTGCCGCAAGAACTTCTCCCGTGCGAGCTGACGCCGTCGCTGCTCCTGGCTGACCACCGGGTTCTCTCCCTCATGCGTGTCGTATGCCGACCGGTACGCGTGCGTCCTGTGATCCGACAGGCGCGTGTAGCCCCGTACCGTATATGGGTTCGCTGAGGAAACGGCAGCGCCGGTAGGCTCTAGGGGGCTTCAGCACCACGGGCCGCCCCCGCGCGAGCCCTCCCGTACCGACACAACGAAGGACGATCGTGCTCATTGCCGGGTTCCCCGCCGGGGCCTGGGGGACGAACTGCTATCTCGTCGCCCCCGCCGCCGGTGAGGAGTGCGTGATCATCGACCCCGGCCATCAGGCCGCCCCCGGCGTCGAGGAAGCGCTGAAGAAACATCGCCTCAAGCCGACCGCCGTCGTCCTCACCCACGGCCACATCGACCATGTCGCCTCCGTCGTCCCCGTGTGCGGCGCGCACGACGTGCCCGCGTGGATCCACCCCGACGACCGCTACATGCTGAGCGACCCGGAGAAGGCGCTCGGCCGGTCCATCGGGATGCCGCTGATGGGCGAACTGACCGTGGGGGAGCCGGACGACGTCCGGGAGCTGACCGACGGGGTGAAGCTGGACCTGGCCGGGATGGAGTTCTCCGTCGCCCACGCGCCGGGCCATACCAAGGGGTCGGTGACCTTCCGGATGCCCGAGAGTGCCGACGTCCCGTCGGTCTTCTTCTCCGGGGATCTGCTGTTCGCCGGCTCCGTGGGACGCACCGACCTGCCGGGCGGATCGATGGAGGAGATGCTCGGGTCGCTGGCGCGCGTGTGCCTGCCGCTCGACGACTCCACCGTGGTGCTGTCCGGCCACGGCCCCCAGACCACCATCGGCCAGGAACGCGCCACCAACCCCTATCTGCGGCAGGTGGCCGCCGGCCAGGGAACCGACCCGGCTCCCCGACGAGGAATGTGACGAGAGAACTTCCGTGAGCACCTTCAAGGCCCCCAAGGGCACGTACGACCTGATCCCGCCGCAGTCCGCCCAGTACCTCGCCGTCCGCGAGGCCATCGCCGCCCCCCTGCGCAACTCCGGGTACGGCTACATCGAGACGCCGGGCTTCGAGAACGTCGAGCTGTTCGCGCGCGGTGTCGGCGAGTCCACCGACATCGTCACCAAGGAGATGTACGCCTTCGAGACCAAGGGCGGCGACCGCCTCGCCCTGCGCCCCGAAGGCACCGCCTCCGTGCTCCGCGCCGCCCTGGAGGCCAACCTGCACAAGGCGGGCAACCTCCCGGTCAAGCTCTGGTACTCCGGCTCCTACTACCGCTACGAACGCCCGCAGAAGGGCCGTTACCGCCACTTCTCCCAGGTCGGCGCCGAGGCGATCGGTGCCGAGGACCCCGCGCTCGACGCCGAGCTGATCATCCTGGCCGACCAGGCGTACCGCTCGCTGGGCCTGCGCGAGTTCCGCATCCTGCTCAACAGCCTGGGCGACGCCGAGTGCCGTCCGGTGTACCGGGCCGCGCTCCAGGACTTCCTGCGCGGACTCGACCTCGACGAGGACACCCTGCGCCGCGCCGAGATCAACCCGCTGCGGGTGCTGGACGACAAGCGCGAGTCGGTGCAGAAGCAGCTCACCGGCGCCCCCCTGCTGCGCGACTACCTGTGCGACGCCTGCAAGGCGTACCACGAGGAGGTCCGCGAGCTGATCACCGCCGCCGGCGTCGCCTTCGAGGACGACCCCAAGCTGGTCCGGGGCCTGGACTACTACACCCGCACCACCTTCGAGTTCGTCCACGACGGCCTCGGCTCCCAGTCCGCCGTCGGCGGTGGCGGACGGTACGACGGCCTGTCCGAGATGATCGGCGGCCCCGCGCTGCCCTCGGTCGGCTGGGCGCTCGGCGTGGACCGCACCGTCCTCGCCCTGGAGGCCGAGGGCGTGGAGCTGGACCTGCCGTCCACCACCAGCGTCTTCGCCGTCCCGCTCGGCGAGGAGGCCCGGCGGGTGCTGTTCGCCAAGGTCACCGAGTTGCGCAAGGTCGGCGTCGCGGCCGACTTCTCCTACGGCGGCAAGGGCCTGAAGGCCGCGATGAAGGCCGCCAACCGCTCCGGCGCCCGCTACGCGCTGGTGCTCGGCGAGCGCGACCTCGCGGAGGGCCTGGTCCAGGTCAAGGACATGGAGTCCGGCGAGCAGACCGCGGTCGGCCTGAACGAGGTCGTCGCGGAGCTGGAGTCCCGGCTCTGAGCCGTCAAGCGCGGTGAGCGGTCGACGGGCCGGACGGGCAGCCGTCCGGCCCGTCACCGTTCGATCGCCTGTGCTGCCGTACGGCCCGAACCGGCCGAAAATAGAGGCAGCGTGCTCCGCCCGGTTCGAACTTATGCACAGCGAACGGTGTGCGAGGGCGCCTGTGCGGCACAATGACCGATGCCCGAAGCAGGTCCGATCTAGCGAGTGACGGAATCGGCGTGATGAGCAAGACGACAGTCAACGACGTCTCCACCCAGTCCGGGCCCGAGCGTGCTCGCGGCACGGCCCGCGCCGAGGGCGGCAGCCGCGCCTTCGCCCTGATGCTGGTGATCACCGGCGCGGCCGGACTGCTCGCCGCCTGGGTCATCACGATCGACAAGTTCAAGCTCCTCGAGGCCAAGGTCGAGGGCAAGACCTTCACCCCCGGCTGCAGCCTCAACCCGGTGGTCTCCTGCGGCAGCGTCATGGAGAGCAAGCAGGCCGCCGCCTTCGGCTTCCCCAACCCCATGCTGGGTCTGGTCGCCTACGGCATCGTGATCTGCGTCGGCGTGAGCCTGCTCGCCCGCGCCCGCTACCCCCGCTGGTACTGGCTGACCTTCAACGCCGGCACGCTCTTCGGTGTCGGCTTCTGCACCTGGCTCCAGTTCCAGTCCCTGTACCGGATCAACGCCCTGTGCCTGTGGTGCTCGCTGGCCTGGGTCGCCACGATCATCATGTTCTGGTACGTGACCTCCTTCAACGTGCGCCAGGGCTTCCTGCCCGCCCCGCGCCCGCTGCGGTCCTTCTTCGGCGAGTTCACCTGGGTCCTGCCCGTGCTGCACATCGGGATCATTGGCATGCTGATCCTGACCCGCTGGTGGAGCTTCTGGACGAGCTGACGGCCCGGTCCGTTGTCAGTGGCGTGATTTAGGGTTTCAGCGTGGAAGCCGACCTGTTCACCGCCGCAGCCGAAGAACGCCAGGAGAAGGAGCCCGCGGGCAGTCCCCTGGCGGCACGCATGCGCCCGCGCACCCTCGACGAGGTGGTGGGCCAGCGCCATCTGCTCAAGCCCGGCTCACCGCTGCGCAGACTGGTCGGCGAGGGCGGCCGGGGCCCCGCCGGACCCTCCTCGGTGATCCTCTGGGGGCCGCCCGGCACCGGCAAGACCACCCTCGCCCATGTCGTCTCCCGCGCCACCGACCAGCGCTTCGTGGAGCTGAGCGCCATCAGCGCCGGCGTCAAGGAGGTCCGCGCGGTCATCGACGGCGCCCGCCGCGCCACCGGCGGCTTCGGCAAGGAGACCGTCCTCTTCCTCGACGAGATCCACCGCTTCAGCAAGGCCCAGCAGGACTCCCTGCTCCCGGCCGTGGAGAACCGCTGGGTCACCCTGATCGCGGCCACCACCGAGAACCCGTACTTCTCGGTCATCTCCCCGCTGCTCTCCCGCTCCCTGCTCCTCACCCTCGAACCGCTCACCGACGACGACGTACGCGACCTGGTGCGCCGCGCCCTCACCGACGAGCGGGGCCTCGGCGGGGCGCTCACCCTCCCCGAGGAGTCCGAGGAGCACATCCTGCGGGTGGCCGGCGGAGACGCCCGCCGCGCCCTCACCGTCCTGGAGGCAGCCGCGGGCGCCTCCCTCGACAAGGGCGACGGTGAGATCGCGCTGACCACGCTGGAGGAGACGGTCGACCGCGCGGCGGTGAAGTACGACCGCGACGGCGACCAGCACTACGACGTGGCCAGCGCCCTGATCAAGTCCATCCGGGGTTCCGACGTCGACGCGGCCCTGCACTACCTGGCCCGGATGATCGAGGCAGGCGAGGACCCTCGCTTCATCGCCCGGCGCCTGATGATCTCCGCGAGTGAGGACATCGGCGTCGCGGACCCGAACGCGCTGCCGACAGCCGTGGCCGCCGCCCAGGCCGTCGCCATGATCGGCTTCCCCGAGGCCGCGCTCACCCTCAGCCACGCCACCATCGCCCTCGCGCTCGCCCCCAAGTCCAACTCCGCGACCACCGCGATCGGCGAGGCCATGGCCGACGTGCGCAAGGGCCACGCCGGCCCGGTCCCGGCCCACCTGCGGGACGGGCACTACCAGGGGGCCAAGAAGCTCGGCCACGCCAAGGGCTACGTCTACCCGCACAACCAGCCCGACGGCATCGCCGCCCAGCAGTACGCCCCGGACGCCCTCAAGGACCGCGAGTACTACACGCCGACCCGGCACGGCGCCGAGGCGCGGTACGCGGACGCGGTGGAGTGGACCAGGAAGCACCTGGGTCGCAAGCGGTCCTGAGCGCCCTGTAGACTGCCTCGAAGTGCTGAGTCCCGTGTCCGGGCCCCCGACAAGGGGGAACGGCTCACCAGAGCGGGACATCCAGCCGGAGAGTCCGGCCCCAGGGCGGGGTTCTCCAGGAGCGTCGCGCACCGTCGAAGGTGTCGCGGGCAGCCCACCACCCTCCGGCCAGTCGCCGGAACCGGTCGGTGGGCCACTCGCGTGCTGCACGTATGTGCCCAGTTCGGGGAACGGCTGCCCGGCCCGTCCGGCAAGGACAGGCAGGGTCTCCCCGGCTGCGGATGCGACCTCCCCTAACCCTGGTGAAGCCGTATTCGCATAAGAAACACGAGGTGTCGGTTCCATGGCGAACCAGTCCCGCCCCAAGGTCAAGAAGTCGCGTGCCCTCGGCATCGCGCTGACCCCGAAGGCCGTCAAGTACTTCGAGGCCCGCCCCTACCCGCCGGGCGAGCACGGCCGCGGCCGCAAGCAGAACTCGGACTACAAGGTCCGTCTGCTCGAGAAGCAGCGTCTGCGCGCGCAGTACGACGTGTCCGAGCGTCAGCTCGTCCGCGCCTACGAGCGTGCCGCCAAGGTCCAGGGCAAGACCGGTGAGGCCCTGATCATCGAGCTCGAGCGCCGCCTCGACGCGCTGGTCCTGCGTTCGGGCATCGCCCGCACGATCTACCAGGCCCGCCAGATGGTCGTCCACGGCCACATCCAGGTCAACGGCCAGAAGGTCGACAAGCCGTCCTTCCGTGTCCGTCCGGACGACGTCGTGCAGGTCCGCGACCGCTCCAAGGACAAGACGCTCTTCCAGGTCGCGCGTGAGGGTGGCTTCGCCGCCGACGGCGAGACCCCGCGTTACCTCCAGGTGAACCTCAAGGCCCTGGCGTTCCGCCTGGACCGTGAGCCGAACCGCAAGGAGATCCCGGTGATCTGCGACGAGCAGCTCGTCGTCGAGTACTACGCCCGCTGATCCCAGCCCCGGCGCAGCACCACGGCCCGTCGTCCCCCCGCTCTCCGGCGGGCGGGACGGCGGGCTCGCGCGTTCCCGGCGCCCCCGCCGGACCCCGGTAATCCGGTACGGAGCCCCGCCGGTGGCGCGATAGGCTCGGTGCACGACTTTATCGATGCTCAAGCACGTTTCAGGGAGCTGGTGCGCACAGTGTCCGGTGGAGAGGTTGCCGGGATTCTGGTGGCCGTCTTCTGGGCGATCCTGGTCTCCTTCCTCGCCGTAGCGCTGGCGAGGCTGGCCCAGACGCTCAAGGCGACCACCAAGCTCGTGGCGGACGTGACCGACCAGGCCGTCCCGCTGCTGGCGGACGCGTCCACGGCGGTGCGCTCGGCGCAGACCCAGATCCAGCGGGTCGACGCCATCGCCTCCGACGTGCAGGAGGTGACGTCGAACGCCTCCGCGCTCTCCTCCACCGTCGCCTCCACCTTCGGCGGCCCCCTGGTCAAGGTCGCCGCCTTCGGCTACGGCGTCCGCCGCGCGCTCGGCGGCCGCGACGAGGCCACGCCCGCGAAGACGCCGCGCCGTACGGTGATCGTGGGCCGGACGGTCCCGGCCACCCGGCGGGGCAAGCGAAAGAAGGGCTGAGGACCGCGATGTTCCGCCGTACGTTCTGGTTCGGCACCGGCGTCGCCGCCGGTGTGTGGGCCACCACCAAGGTCAACCGCAAGCTGAAGCAGCTCACCCCCGAGAGCCTCGCCGTCACCGCGGCCAACAAGGCACTGGAGACCGGGCACCGGCTCAAGGACGCGGCGGTCGGCTTCGCGCTCGACGTCCGCGACAACATGGTCCAGCGGGAGGCGGAGCTGGAGGAGGCGCTCGGCATCCACGAGAGCCCCGCCCTGCCGGAGCCCCGGCGGATCACCGCCATCGAGAACAACAGCAGCACAGTGAAGTACATCGAGAACACGACGTACTCGTACAACCGGAATGAGGACCACTGATGGAGTCGGCCGAGATTCGCCGCCGCTGGCTGAGCTTCTTCGAGGAGCGCGGGCACACCGTCGTCCCTTCGGCGTCGCTCATCGCGGACGACCCGACTCTGCTCCTCGTCCCGGCCGGCATGGTGCCCTTCAAGCCCTACTTCCTGGGTGAGGTCAAGCCGCCCTTCGCGCGCGCCACCAGCGTGCAGAAGTGCGTACGCACGCCCGACATCGAAGAGGTCGGCAAGACCACCCGCCACGGCACCTTCTTCCAGATGTGCGGCAACTTCTCCTTCGGCGACTACTTCAAGGAAGGCGCCATCAAGTTCGCCTGGGAGCTGCTCACCAGCCCCCAGGACAAGGGCGGTTACGGCCTCGACCCCGAGCGTCTGTGGATCACCGTCTACAAGGACGACGACGAGGCCGAGCGCATCTGGCACGACGTCGTCGGCGTGCCCAAGGAGCGCATCCAGCGCCTGGGCATGAAGGACAACTACTGGTCCATGGGCGTCCCCGGCCCCTGCGGCCCCTGCTCCGAGATCAACTACGACCGCGGCCCCGAGTTCGGCGTCGAGGGCGGCCCCGCCGTCAACGACGAGCGGTACGTCGAGATCTGGAACCTCGTCTTCATGCAGTACGAGCGGGGCGAGGGCATCGGCAAGGACGACTTCGAGATCCTCGGGGACCTGCCGAGCCAGAACATCGACACGGGCCTCGGCCTGGAGCGCCTCGCCATGATTCTGCAGGGCGTGCAGAACATGTACGAGATCGACACCTCCATGGCGGTCATCGAGAAGGCCACCGAGCTGACCGGTGTCGCCTACGGCGACGCCCAGTCCTCCGACGTCTCGCTGCGCGTGGTCACCGACCACATGCGCACCGCCGTCATGCTGATCGGCGACGGCGTCACCCCCGGCAACGAGGGCCGCGGCTACGTGCTGCGCCGCATCATGCGCCGCGCCATCCGCAACATGCGCCTGCTGGGCGCCGACGGTCCGGTGGTCAAGCCGCTGATCGACGTCGTGATCGCCATGATGGGACAGCAGTACCCCGAGCTGATCACCGACCGCGAGCGCATCGAGAAGGTCGCCATCGCCGAGGAGAACGCCTTCCTCAAGACGCTCAAGGCCGGCACCAACATCCTCGACACCGCCGTCACCGAGACCAAGCAGTCCGGCGGCAGCGTGCTCTCCGGTGACAAGGCGTTCCTGCTCCACGACACCTGGGGCTTCCCGATCGACCTCACCCTGGAGATGGCCGCCGAGCAGGGCCTCTCCGTGGACGAGACCGGCTTCCGCCGCCTGATGATGGAGCAGCGGGAGCGCGCCAAGGCCGACGCCCGCGCCAAGAAGACCGGCCACGCCGACCTCGGCGCCTACCGGGAGATCGCGGACGCCTCCGGCGCCACCGACTTCATCGGCTACAGCGACACCGAGAGCGAGACCACCATCGTCGGCATCCTCGTCGACGGCGTCTCCTCGCCGGCCGCCACCGAGGGCGACGAGGTCGAGATCGTGCTCGACCGCACCCCCTTCTACGCCGAGGGCGGCGGTCAGATCGGTGACACCGGCCGCATCAAGGTCGACACCGGTGCCGTCATCGAGGTCCGCGACACCCAGAAGCCGGTGCCGGGTGTCTACGTCCACAAGGGCGTCGTCCAGGTCGGCGAGGTCACGGTCGGTGCCAAGGCCCAGGCGTCCATCGACGCCCGCCGCCGCAAGGCCATCGCCCGCGCCCACTCGGCCACCCACCTGACCCACCAGGCGCTGCGCGACGCCCTCGGCCCGACGGCCGCCCAGGCCGGTTCGGAGAACCAGCCCGGCCGCTTCCGCTTCGACTTCGGCTCCCCGGCCGCCGTCCCGACGGCCGTGATGACCGACGTCGAGCAGAAGATCAACGAGGTGCTCTCCCGCGACCTGGACGTGCACGCCGAGGTCATGGGCATCGACGAGGCCAAGAAGCAGGGCGCCATCGCCGAGTTCGGCGAGAAGTACGGCGAGCGGGTCCGCGTGGTCACCATCGGCGACTTCTCCAAGGAGCTGTGCGGCGGCACGCACGTGCACAACACCGCCCAGCTCGGCCTGGTGAAGCTGCTCGGCGAGTCCTCCATCGGCTCCGGCGTACGCCGGATCGAGGCGCTGGTCGGCATGGACGCCTACAACTTCCTCGCCCGCGAGCACACGGTCGTCAACCAGCTCAGCGAGCTGATCAAGGGACGCCCGGAGGAGCTGCCGGAGAAGGTCTCCGCGATGCTCGGCAAGCTGAAGGACGCCGAGAAGGAGATCGAGAAGTTCCGCGCCGAGAAGGTGCTCCAGGCCGCGGCCGGCCTCGCCGAGTCCGCCAAGGACGTACGCGGCGTCGCCCTGGTCGCCGGCCAGGTCCCGGACGGCACCACCCCGGACGACCTGCGCAAGCTGGTCCTGGACGTGCGCGGGCGCATCCAGGGCGGCCGGGCGGCCGTGGTGGCCCTGTTCACGGTGAACAACGGCAAGCCGCTCACCGTCATCGCCACCAACGACGCGGCCCGTGAGCGCGGCCTCAAGGCCGGTGAGCTGGTCCGTACCGCCGCCAAGACCCTCGGCGGCGGCGGTGGCGGCAAGCCGGACGTCGCCCAGGGCGGCGGCCAGAACCCGGCCGCCGTCGGCGAGGCCGTGGACGCCGTCGAGCGCCTCGTCGCCGACACCGCGAAGTAGGCCGGGCCGTCATGCGCAGAGGACGCCGGCTCGCCATCGACGTCGGGGACGCCCGGATCGGGGTCGCCTCGTGCGACCCCGACGGAATCCTCGCCACCCCGGTGGAGACGGTTCCCGGCCGGGACGTCCCGGCCGCGCACCGCAGGCTGCGGCAACTGGTCGAGGAGTACGAGCCGATCGAGGTCGTCGTCGGGCTCCCTCGCTCCCTCAAGGGGGGCGAGGGCCCGGCGGCGGTCAAGGTGCGCGCGTTCACCCAGGAGCTGGCCCGGGGCATCGAGCCGGTGCCGGTCAGACTGGTGGACGAGCGGATGACCACGGTGACGGCCAGTCAGGGACTGCGCGCCTCGGGCGTCAAGTCCAAGAAGGGTCGCTCCGTGATCGACCAGGCGGCCGCGGTGATCATTCTCCAGCAGGCGCTGGAATCCGAACGGGTGTCAGGTGAAGCACCCGGTGAGGGCGTCGAAGTGGTCATCTGATCGCGGTGCGGTAACGTTCCGCGCGATGCGGCGGTGTTCGAACAGCCGCCGCACAGCAAGAGGCGGAACGGAAGCCGGTCCTGGAGCCGTGCGACCGTCGACCTCGCGGCTCTAGGGGATCGATGACTGAGTATGGCCGGGGCCCAGGCACCGAACCGTGGCATCCGGAGGACCCGTTGTACGGGGACGGCGGATGGGGAGCGCAGCAGGCCCACGCGGGACAGCAGTACCCCTACGGTGGCCAGCCGCAGCACCCGCAGTACGACGGCTGGTCCCACGACCAGCAGCCGCACTACGGGGGTCAGCAGTACCCCCAGTACGACGGTCAGGGCCAGCAGCACTTCGATCCCCAGCAGACCGGGCAGCACCCGCATCCCCAGCAGCACCAGGGCGGCTGGGACGCCACGGGCACGCACGGCCATGTGCCCTACGCCGCCGATCCGGGCGACCCCTACGGGCAGCACCCCGCCGCCTACGGTGCCGAGCAGCCCGACCTCTACGGCACCGAGGACGCCTACCCGCCGCCCCAGCCCCCCGGCCACCGACAGCCCCAGGGCGAGGACGAGCACCTTCTGCCCCCCGGCGACGACGACGGCGACCTCGAGACCGACGACCCGGCGGCACGCCCCGAGCGGCGTGGCAAGGGCCGCAAGCCCGTCAAGAGCAAGAAGGGCCGCACCGGCTGCGCCCTGATGGTCGTGGTCCTGGTCTTCGGCGGCGGCCTCGGCGGCGTCGCCTACTTCGGCTACCAGTTCTACAAAAATCGTTTCGCCCCCGCCCCGGACTACGCGGGCAGCGGCAACGGCGAAGCGGTGACGGTCGAGATCCCGAAGGGTGCGGTCGGCGCCGACATCGGCCGCAAGCTGAAGGAGGCCGGCGTCGTCCAGAGCGTCGACGCCTTCGTCTCCGCGCAGCTCGCCAACCCCAAGGGCAAGTCCCTCCAGGACGGCGTCTACACCCTCCAGAAGCACATGTCCGCCGCGAGCGCGGTGGAGCTGATGCTGAGCCCGAAGAGCCGTGACAACCTCGTCATTCCCGAGGGGAAGCGCAACATCTGGGTGTACCAGGCGATCGACACCCGCCTGAAGCTCGCCAAGGGCACCACGGCGAAGATCGCCAAGAACGACTGGAAGGACCTTGGCCTGCCCTCCTGGGCGAACAGCGACAAGGACGTCAAGGACCCCCTCGAGGGCTTCCTCTACCCGTCCAGCTACGCGGTGGCGAAGGGCATGAAGCCCAAGGCCGTCCTGAAGAGCATGGTCGAGCGCTCGAACGAGCAGTACAAGCAGTACGACCTCGCGGGCAAGGCTCAGGACCTGGGCCTGGACAGTCCGCTCCAGGTGCTCACGGTGGCGAGCCTCGTGCAGGTCGAGGGCAAGTACAAGCACGACTTCGGCAAGGTCGCCCGCGTCGTGTACAACCGTCTCAAGCCGGACAACGTCGAGACGGCGGGCAGGCTGGAGTTCGACTCCACGGTCAACTACCTGAAGGGTCAGAGCACCCTGGACGTCGGCTCGGTCGCCGATCTGCGGAAGATCGCCGATCCGTACAACACGTACGACATCAAGGGACTTCCGCCGGGTCCCATCAGCAACCCCGGCAGCGAAGCGATCGAGTCCGCGCTGAACCCCACTCCGGGTCCTTGGTACTACTTCGTGTCGATCAACGAGAACGAGACGGTGTTCGCCGTCACCAACGAAGAGCACAACCGGAACGTGGAGAAATACCAGGAGGCCCGGAAGCAGGCGGGTAACTGATGGGTTCAGGGGCAACCGACCTCCGCCGCGCCGCCGTGCTCGGCAAGCCCATCGCCCACTCGCTCTCCCCGGTGCTGCACCGGGCCGCGTACGCCGAACTCGGGCTGGAGGACTGGTCGTACGACCGGTTCGAGGTCGACGAGGCGGGGCTGGCGGGGTTCTTCGCGGGGCTGGGGCCGGAGTGGGCCGGGCTGTCGTTGACCATGCCGCTCAAGCGGGCGGTGATGCCCTTGCTGGACGAGGTCAGTGAGACGGCGGCCTCCGTGGACGCGGTGAACACGGTGGTGTTCACCGAGGACGGACGCAAGGTCGGGGACAACACCGACATCCCCGGCATGGTGGCGGCGCTGCGCGAGCACGGCATCGAGGAGGTGGAGTCCGCCGCCATCCTCGGCGCCGGCGCCACCGCCTCCTCCGCCCTCGCCGCGCTCGCCCGGATCTGCCCGGGCGAGGTCGTGGTGTACGTCCGCAGCGCCGCCCGCGCGGCGGAGATGCGGGAGTGGGGCGAGCGGCTCGACGTGGAGGTCCGCACCGCCGACTGGGCGGACGCGGCCGAGGCCCTGCACGCGCCCCTGGTGATCGCCACCACGCCCGCCGGCACCGCCGACGCCCTCGCCACCGCCGTACCCGAGCGCCCGGCCACCCTCTTCGACGTGCTCTACGACCCCTGGCCCACCGAGCTGGCGGCCCGCTGGTCGATGTTCGGCGGGGCCGTGGTCGGCGGCCTGGACCTGCTGGTCCACCAGGCCGTGCTCCAGGTGGAACGGATGACCGGCCGCACCCCGGCCCCGCTGGAGGCCATGCGCCGGGCGGGCGAACGGGCCCTCGCCGCCCGCTGACCCGCCGCACCCCGTCCCCGCACCGGGGTCCCGAAATCCGGACCGAGGCCCGGATACCGGGCCCGGCGTGGGAGGATCGGAGGTGGCGGGCCGGGATCGCGCACCCGGTCGGGCCGCCGCCGTACGCGCGGACACGCGTAAGCGGGGCAGTACCGGGCGCGAAATCTGAGGAGCACCGTTGAGCAGGCTGCGTTGGCTGACCGCGGGGGAGTCCCACGGTCCCGCACTCGTCGCGACGCTGGAGGGACTTCCCGCCGGCGTGCCGATCACCACGGAGATGGTGGCGGATCATCTCGCGCGGCGGCGGCTCGGCTATGGGCGTGGCGCGCGGATGAAGTTCGAGCGTGACGAGGTCACGTTCCTCGGCGGTGTGCGGCACGGGCTGACCCTC
The DNA here is from genome assembly GCF_045039805.1 of Streptomyces sp. NBC_01171. Lineage (NCBI taxonomy): Bacteria > Bacillati > Actinomycetota > Actinomycetes > Kitasatosporales > Streptomycetaceae > Streptomyces > Streptomyces sp. NBC_01171. The sequence goes on from NZ_CP108609.1 coordinate 5,508,830, forward strand.
GGCTCCCCGGTGGCGGTCATGGTGGGCAACACCGAGTGGCCGAAGTGGGAGCAGGTCATGTCGGCCGACCCGGTGGACGAGGAGGTGCTGGCCGGCCTCGCGCGCAACGCCCCGCTGACCCGCCCGCGGCCCGGCCACGCGGACCTCGCCGGCATGCAGAAGTACGGCTTCGACGAGGCCCGGCCGATCCTGGAGCGGGCCTCCGCGCGGGAGACGGCGGCGCGGGTCGCGCTGGGCGCGGTGGCGCGGTCGTACCTCAAGGAGACCGCCGGGATCGAGATCGTCAGCCACGTCGTGGAACTGGCCGCCGCGAAGGCACCGTACGGCGTGTACCCGACCCCGGCCGACGTCGAGCGGCTCGACGAGGACCCGGTGCGCTGCCTGGACGCGGACGCCTCCAAGGCGATGGTCGCGGAGATCGACCAGGCCCACAAGGACGGCGACACCCTCGGCGGCGTGGTCGAGGTGCTGGCGTACGGCGTCCCGGTCGGCCTCGGCTCGCACGTGCACTGGGACCGCAGGCTGGACGCCCGGCTCGCGGCCGCCCTCATGGGCATCCAGGCGATCAAGGGCGTAGAGGTCGGCGACGGCTTCGACCTGGCCCGCGTGCCGGGCTCGAAGGCGCACGACGAGATCCTCACCACCCCCGAGGGCATCAAGCGTGCCACCGGCCGCTCCGGCGGCACCGAGGGCGGCCTGACCACCGGTGAGCTGCTGCGGGTGCGGGCGGCGATGAAGCCGATCGCCACCGTGCCGCGCGCGCTGGCCACGGTCGACGTCGCCACCGGCGAGGCGGCGCAGGCCCACCACCAGCGCTCCGACGTGTGCGCGGTCCCGGCCGCCGGCATCGTGGCCGAGGCGATGGTGGCCCTGGTCCTCGCGGACGCGGTCGCGGAGAAGTTCGGCGGCGACAGCGTGGCCGAGACCCGGCGCAACGTCCGCTCCTACCTCGACAACCTGGTGATCGGATGAGCGCCGTGCCCGTGGTCGTCCTGGTGGGACCGATGGGCGTGGGCAAGTCCACCGTCGGACGGCTGCTGGCCGACCGGCTGGGCGCCGCGTTCCGGGACACCGACGACGACATCGTGGCCCAGCAGGGCCGCACCATCGCCGAAATCTTCGTGGACGACGGCGAGGACGCCTTCCGCGCGCTGGAGAAGCGTGCGGTGGCCGAGGCGGTCGCCGGGCACGCGGGCGTCCTCGCGCTGGGCGGCGGCGCCGTCCTCGACGCGGACACCCGGGCGCTGCTGACCGCGCAGCGGGTGGTCTATCTCTCGATGGACGTCGAGGAGGCGGTGCGCCGCACCGGGCTGAACGCCGCCCGGCCGTTGCTCGCCGTCAACCCGCGCCAGCAGTGGCGCGCGCTGATGGAGGCCCGCCGCCATCTGTACGAAGAGGTCGCCACCGCCGTCGTGCCGACCGACGGACGCGGTCCCGAGGACGTCGCCCGAGCCGTCCTGGACGCACTGGAGTTGAAGGAAGCATGAGCGAGGCAGTCACCCGCATCCAGATCGCCGGGACGGCGGGCACCGACCCCTACGAGGTCCTGGTGGGCCGCCAGTTGCTGGGCGAGCTGGCCGGACTGATCGGCCAGAAGGCCAAGCGGGTCGCCGTCATCCACCCCGAGGCGCTCGCCGAGACCGGCGACGCGCTCCGCGCCGACCTGGCGGACCAGGGGTACGAGGCGGTCGCCATCCAGGTGCCCAACGCCGAGGAGGCCAAGACCGCCGAGGTCGCCGCCTACTGCTGGAAGGCGCTCGGCCAGTCCGGCTTCACCCGGACCGACGTGGTGGTGGGCGTCGGCGGCGGCGCCACCACCGACCTCGCCGGATTCGTCGCGGCCACCTGGCTGCGCGGGGTGCGCTGGATCGCCGTCCCCACCACCGTGCTCGCCATGGTGGACGCGGCGGTCGGCGGCAAGACCGGCATCAACACCGCCGAGGGCAAGAACCTCGTCGGCGCCTTCCACCCCCCGGCCGGCGTCCTGTGCGACCTGGCCGCGCTGGACTCCCTCCCGGTCCACGACTACGTCTCCGGGCTCGCGGAGGTCATCAAGGCCGGCTTCATCGCCGACCCGGTGATCCTCGACCTGATCGAGTCCGACCCCGAGGCCGCCCGCACCCCGGCCGGCCCGCACACCGCCGAGCTGCTCGAACGGTCGATCCGGGTCAAGGCCGACGTGGTCTCCTCCGACCTCAAGGAGACCGGCCGCCGGGAGATCCTCAACTACGGCCACACCCTCGGCCACGCCATCGAGAAGAACGAGCGGTACAAGTGGCGGCACGGCGCCGCCGTCGCCGTCGGCATGCACTTCGCCGCCGAACTCGGCCGCCTGGCGGGCCGGTTGGACGACGCGACCGCCGACCGGCACCGCGCGATCCTGGAGTCCGTCGGCCTGCCCCTGCACTACCGCTACGACCAGTGGCCCAAGCTGGTGGAGGCGATGAAGGTCGACAAGAAGTCGCGCGGCGACCTGCTCCGCTTCATCGTGCTGGACGGTCTCGCCCGGCCGACCGTGCTGGAGGGCCCCGACCCGGCCGTCCTCCTCGCCGCCTACGGCGAGGTCGGCCAGTAGGTCCCGTACCGCCCGGTGTGCCCCGATTCCCCACCTGGGGCGGGCACTTCGCACCGCCCCCGGCCGTTTCACCGAATGACGGCCGGGGGCGGTACCGTTCGGTAGGGTGCGGGCTCCGTACCCGCCTTCCGGCGCCGAGTGTGTGTACGAGATGGAGTGGCAACGGATGCAGCACGCAGTGGGATCTCCGCTGCCGCCGCCCCACCAGCCGGGGCACGGGCCGCACACCACCTGGGCACCGGCCGCGGGGGCGCCACAGGGTCCCGGCGTCCCGCCACCCGGTTTCTCCGGTGCGGGCCCCGTACCACCGGCCCCGTTCACGCCACCGGTCCCGCCCGCGCAGGCTCCCGCCCCGCAGCACCCCGCCCCGCAGCACCCCGTGGCCCCGCCGCCCGCGCCCGACGTCTCCGGGCATGTGACGCTGCCGCCCGGCGGTCCCGTGGGCGTTCCCGTGGCGCCGCCCGCCATGACCGCCCCCGACTCCTCGGCCACCACGCTCGCCGTGCTGCTGATCGGCCCGGCGGGCGCGGGCAAGACCAGCGTGGCCAAGTACTGGGCCGACCACCGCCGGGTCCCGACCGCCCACATCAGCCTGGACGACGTCCGCGAGTGGGTCCGCTCCGGCTTCGCCGACCCGCAGACCGGGTGGAACGACCACTCCGAGGCCCAGTACCGCCTGGCCCGCCGCACCTGCGGCTTCGCCGCCCGCAACTTCCTGGCCAACGGGATCTCCTGCATCCTCGACGACGCGGTCTTCCCGGACCGCCCGGTCGTCGGGCTCGGCGGCTGGAAGCGCCATGTGGGCCCCGGCCTGCTCCCGGTGGTCCTGCTGCCCGGGCTGGACATCGTCCTGGAGCGCAACGCCGAGCGCTCGGGCAACCGCCGCCTCACCGACGAGGAGGTGGCCCGCATCCACGGCCGCATGGCCGGCTGGTACGGCTCCGGGCTGCCCATCATCGACAACTCCCAGTTGGACGTCCCCGGCACCGCACGGGTGCTGGACGAGGTCCTGGCCCGCGCGATCGCCAGCCCGCCGAACTGGTGAGGACACCGGCCGCACCCCACTCGGCCCCCGCCAACCGGCACAAACCGGGCACAACTTCTACGCTCGTCTCATGTCAGAGGTGTACGCGACCCGTCGATCCCGGCTGAGGGAACGCTGTAACGCGGCCGGTACCGCGGCAGCGCTCATCTCCCGCCCCGCCAATGTGCGCTACCTGGCCGGCGCCGCGCCCCAGGGCGCCGTCCTGCTGCTGGGCAGGGACCAGGACCAGTTGGTGTGCCCCGTCCCGCCGGAGGACCGGCCCGCGGACGGACGCCCCGACGAGTCCCTGGTCCTGCACATCCTCTCCACGCCCGGCCGCGACCCGGCCGTGGCCGCCGCCGACCTGGCCGGGAGCCAGGGCAGCGAGGCCCTCGCCGTGGAGGAGCACCACCTCACCGTCGCCCGGTACCGCGCCCTGGACTCCGTCGCGCCGAAACTGCGCCTCGCCGGGCTCGGTACGGCCGTGGAGCAGCTCAGGCTGATCAAGGACGAGGAGGAGATCTCCTGTCTGCGCATCGGCGCCGAGATCGCCGACCAGGCCCTCGGCGAGCTGCTGGAGTCCATCCTGGTCGGCCGCACCGAGCGCCATCTCGCGCTGGAGCTGGAGCGCCGGCTGGTCGACCACGGCGCCGAGGGGCCCGCCTTCCCGACCTCGGTCGCCACCGGCCCCAACTCCGGCCGCCCGGGCCACCGCCCCACCGACCGGCGGGTGGAGGAGGGCGACTTCCTCTCCGTCTGCCTGGGCGCCGCCTACCGCGGCTACCGGTGCGAGATCGGCCGGACCTTCGTCATCGGCACCTCGCCGGCCGACTGGCAGGTCGAGCTGTACGACCTGGTCTTCGCCGCCCAACGGGCCGGTCGTGAGGCCCTCGTACCGGGCGCGGCCTGCCGTGACGTGGACCGTGCGGCGCGCCAGGTACTGGACTCCGCCGGACACGGCGCGGCCCTCCAGTCGGCCACCGGACACGGAGTCGGGCTCGAAATCGACGAGGACCCGCAGCTCGCCCCCGCGGCCATGGGTAAACTTGACGCTTGCGTGCCGGTCACCGTCGAGCCGGGGGTCCACCTTCCGGGCCGGGGCGGAGTCCGGATCGATGACACGCTCGTCGTCCGCCCCGAGGCGGACGGCGGACCCGAGCTACTCACCATCACGACCAAGGAACTGCTCGCCCTGTAGACAGGTGCGAGCGCCGGGGTCGTACGTCAGTCCAGGAGATTCCGCAACCGTGGCTTCCACGAACGACCTCAAGAACGGCATGGTGCTCAAGCTCGACGGGGGCCAGCTTTGGTCCGTCGTCGAGTTCCAGCACGTCAAGCCCGGTAAGGGCCCGGCCTTCGTGCGCACCAAGCTCAAGAACGTCCTCTCCGGCAAGGTGGTCGACAAGACCTTCAACGCCGGTGTCAAGGTCGAGACGGCCACCGTCGACAAGCGCGACATGCAGTACTCGTACAAGGACGGCGAGTACTTCGTCTTCATGGACATGGAGACGTACGACCAGCTCCACATCGACCCGAAGGCCGTCGGCGACGCCGCGAACTTCCTGATCGAGGGCTTCACGGCCGTCGTCGCCCAGCACGAGGGCGAGGTGCTCTTCGTGGAGCTGCCGGCCGCCGTCGAGCTGGTCATCCAGGAGACCGAGCCGGGCGTCCAGGGTGACCGCTCCACCGGTGGCACCAAGCCCGCCATCCTGGAGACCGGCCACCAGATCCAGGTCCCGCTCTTCATCACCACGGGCGAGAAGATCAAGGTCGACACCCGCACGAGCGACTACCTCGGCCGGGTGAACAGCTAACCGTGGCCGCCCGCAACACGGCCCGCAAGCGCGCCTTCCAGATCCTCTTCGAGGGTGACCAGCGCGGCACCGATGTCATCACGGTCCTCGCCGACTGGGTCCGGCTCTCCCGGAGCGACACCCGGCAGCCCCCCGTGAGCGAGTACACGATGCAGCTCGTCGAGGGGTACGCCGAGCGCGCCCGCCGTATCGACGACCTGATCTCCCAGTACGCGGTGGGCTGGACGCTCGACCGGATGCCGGTCGTCGACCGCAACCTGCTGCGCCTCGGCGCGTACGAGCTCATCTGGGAGGACGAGACCCCGGACGCGGTCGTCCTCGACGAGATGGTGCAGCTCGCCAAGGAGTTCTCCACGGACGAGTCGCCGGCGTTCGTGAACGGCCTCCTGGGCCGCTTCAAGGAGCTGAAGCCCGGCCTGCGCCGGGACGAGGCGTAACCGGTACGACAAGACGCCCGAGGGCCCGCAGCACGCCTGCTGCGGGCCCTCGGGCGTCTTACGAGTCATGAGAGAACCGCCGGGGTGGCAGGGAAACTTCTCCCTGCCACCCCGGCGGCACGTTTCTGCTGCTGAGACCAGCGGCTAGCTGTCCTCGTGGGCGACCGCGCGGCGCGCGTCCGCGTCCAGGACGCCCCAGCCGATGAGCTGCTCGGTGAGGACCGAGGGGGACTGGTCGTAGATGACGGCGAGGGTGCGCAGGTCGTCCTGGCGGATCGACAGCACCTTGCCGTTGTAGTCACCGCGCTGGGACTGGATCGTCGCCGCGTACCGCTGGAGGGGGCCCGCCTTCTCGGCCGGCACGGTGGCCAGCCGCTCCAGGTCCAGGACCAGCTTCGGCGGCGGCTCGGCGGCCCCGCCCGGCGTGGTGCCCGGCAGCAGCTCCTGCACCGGAACGCCGTAGAAATCGGCCAGTTCGGCCAGGCGCTGCACGGTCACGGCACGGTCGCCGCGCTCGTAGGAACCGACCACCACGGCCTTCCAGCGCCCCTGGGACTTCTCCTCGACACCGTGGAGGGAAAGGCCCTGCTGGGTGCGGATGGCCCGGAGCTTGGCCCCGAGCTGTTTGGCGTATTCGCTGGACATATAGCTCCCCGGACACTGTGTAGACGCGGGCGGCAGGTGATCCCACCGCGCGGCTGGTAACTCACTGTGAGGTTACGCAGCGTGATTCTCCTGCGTCAAGCCGAATGGTCCACACCGACTCTTCCGTGGTAGTGGCCGTCCATTGGGCCAAGCGGGTGACGAAGCCCCTCCGGCGACCTGCTAGGGTGGTTGGCGCAAATCCGACGTCCTTTAAGGTCCGTCCCGTGAGGCGGAGAAGGAGGTCCGTTTCGTATGGACACGCACGCCAATCCGCTCAACTCCGATGCCCGGCCCGTGCTCGAAGGCCCGGACATCGCCCGCGTTCTCACCCGCATCGCCCACGAGATCGTCGAACGCGCCAAGGGCGCCGACGACGTGGTGCTCCTCGGCATCCCCACGCGAGGCGTCTTCCTCGCCCAGCGGCTCGCCGTCAAGCTGGAGCAGGTCACCGGTCGGAAGATCCCCGTCGGCTCGCTCGACATCACCATGTACCGCGACGACCTGCGCATGCACCCCCCGCGCGCCCTCGCCCGCACCGAGATCCCCGGTGAGGGTGTCGACGGCCGCCTGGTCGTGCTCGTCGACGACGTGCTCTTCTCCGGCCGCACCATCCGCGCCGCCCTCGACGCCCTGAACGACATCGGGCGCCCCCGCGCGGTCCAGCTCGCCGTCCTCGTCGACCGCGGACACCGGGAACTGCCGATCCGCGCCGACTACGTCGGCAAGAACCTCCCCACGTCGCTGCGGGAGACGGTCAAGGTCCAGCTCGCCGAGGAGGACGGACGGGACACCGTGCTGCTCGGTGCCAAGTCTGCCGACCAGTAGCGCTTCCGGGTGCCCGGCCGCCTCGGCGTGCCCCGGCACACCCCGGTCCGCCCGAAACCTCCCGTATTAACTGCCTTACGGAGCCTGACAGATGCAGCGTCATCTCATCTCGGCCGCCGACCTCACCCGCGACGACGCCGTCCTGATCCTCGACACCGCCGAGGAGATGGCCCGGGTCGCGGACCGGCCGATCAAGAAACTGCCGACCCTGCGCGGCCGCACGGTCTGCAACCTCTTCTTCGAGGACTCGACCCGCACCCGGATCTCCTTCGAGGCCGCCGAGAAGCGCCTCTCCGCCGATGTCATCAACTTCGCGGCCAAGGGCTCCAGCGTCTCCAAGGGCGAGTCCCTGAAGGACACCGCACAGACGCTGGAGGCGATGGGCGTGGACGCCGTCGTCATCCGGCACAGCGCCTCCGGCGCCCCCTACCGCCTCGCCAACTCCGGCTGGATCGACGCCCCGGTCATCAACGCCGGCGACGGCACCCACCAGCACCCCACCCAGGCCCTGCTGGACGCCTTCACCATGCGCCGCCGTCTGATCGGCGCCGACGCCGGCCTCGGCCGGGACCTCGACGGCAAGCGCGTCACCCTCGTCGGCGACGTCCTGCACAGCCGGGTCGCCCGCTCCAACGTGGACCTGCTGCACACCCTGGGCGCCGAGGTCACCCTGGTCGCGCCGCCCACCCTGCTGCCCATCGGCGTGGAGACCTGGCCCTGCGAGGTCTCCTACGACCTCGACTCCACGCTGCCCAAGTCCGACGCGGTGATGATGCTCCGCGTCCAGCGCGAGCGGATGAACGCCGCCTTCTTCCCCACCGAGCGCGAGTACTCCCGCCGCTACGGCCTCGACGGCGACCGCATGGCCCGCCTGCCGGAGCACGCCATCGTGATGCACCCCGGCCCGATGGTCCGGGGCATGGAGATCACCGCCGAGGTCGCCGACTCCGACCGCTGCACGGTCGTGGAGCAGGTCGCCAACGGCGTCTCCATCCGCATGGCCGTCCTCTACCTGCTGCTCGGCGGCAACGAGCCCGCCGGCACCGCCCACCTTCGTACCGAGGAGAAGTAAGACCCATGAGCAAGATCCTGATCCGTGGTGCGAAGGTGCTCGGGGGCGAGCCGCAGGACGTACTGATCGACGGCGAGCTGATCGCGGCGGTCGGCACCGGTCTGAGCGCCGAGGGCGCAGAGGTCGTCGAGGCCGAGGGCCGGGTGCTGCTGCCGGGCCTGGTCGACCTGCACACCCATCTGCGCGAGCCGGGCCGCGAGGACTCCGAGACCGTGCTGACCGGCACCCGCGCCGCCGCCTCCGGCGGCTTCACCGCCGTCTTCGCCATGGCCAACACCTTCCCCGTCGCCGACACCGCCGGCGTGGTCGAGCAGGTCTGGCGGCTCGGCAAGGAGTCCGGCTACTGCGACGTACGCCCCATCGGCGCCGTCACCGTGGGCCTGGAGGGCAAGAAGCTCGCCGAGCTGGGCGCCATGCACGACTCCGCCGCCCAGGTCAGCGTCTTCTCCGACGACGGCAAGTGCGTGGACGACGCGGTCATCATGCGCCGCGCGCTGGAGTACGTGAAGGCGTTCGGCGGGGTCGTCGCCCAGCACGCCCAGGAGCCCCGGCTCACCGAGGGCGCCCAGATGAACGAGGGCGTCGTCTCCGCCGAGCTGGGCCTCGGCGGCTGGCCCGCCGTCGCCGAGGAGTCGATCATCGCGCGGGACGTGCTGCTCGCCGAGCACGTCGGCTCCCGCTTGCACATCTGCCACCTCTCCACGGCCGGCTCGGTGGAGATCATCCGCTGGGCCAAGTCCCGCGGCATCGACGTCACCGCCGAGGTGTGCCCGCACCACCTGCTCCTGACCGAGGAGATGGTGCGCACCTACAACCCCGCCTACAAGGTGAACCCGCCGCTGCGCACCGAGCGCGACGTGCGCGCCCTGCGCGAGGCGCTGGCCGACGGCACGATCGACATCGTCGCCACCGACCACGCTCCGCACCCGCACGAGGACAAGGACTGCGAGTGGGCCGCGGCCGCCATGGGCATGGTCGGCCTGGAGACCGCGCTGTCCGTGGTGCAGGAGACCATGGTCGAGACCGGCCTGCTGGACTGGGCCGAGGTCGCCGACCGGATGTCCTTCACCCCCGCCCGGATCGGCAAGGCCACCGGCCACGGCCGCCCGGTCGCCGCGGGCGAGCCCGCCAACCTCACCCTCGTGGACACGGCCTACCGTGGACAGGTGGACCCCGCGCGCTTCGCCTCGCGCAGCCGTAACACCCCCTACGAGGGCCGCGAGCTGCCGGGCCGTGTCACCCACACCTGGCTGCGGGGCAAGGCCACGCTCATGGACGGGAAGCTCACGTGACACCTGCAACTCAGCTCGCCGTATCGCTCGCCACGACCCTGGCGGACGAGAAGAAGTCGGCCGAGGTGACCGACTGGGCCGCCCGCCTGGGCTGGCTCGTGGGCCTGGCCCTCTTCGTCGCCCTCGTCTACTGGCTGATGCGCGAGGGCTGGAAGTGGCGCGGCACCCTCCAGAGCGACCTGCCCGAACTCCCCGAGGTGCCGGGGGACCCCGGCCCGGCCATCCTGACCATGAGCGGCCGCTACCACGGCTCCACCACCGCCGGGCAGTGGCTGGACCGGATCGTGGCCCACGGCCTGGGCTCCCGCAGCCGGGCCGAGCTGACCCTCACCGACGCGGGCCTGGCCGTCGAGCGCCCCGGCGCCACCGACTTCTTCATCCCCGTCCAGGCGCTGCGCGGCGCCCGGCTCGACAAGGGCATCGCGGGCAAGGTCCTCACCGAGGGCGGACTGCTCGTGGTGACCTGGGCGCACGGCGAGAAGCTGATCGACTCCGGCTTCCGCTCCGACCACGCCGCCGAACACACCACCTGGGTCGAGACCCTGAACCAGATGACCAACCACACGGAAGGCGCACGATGACGACCTCCACCAGGGGAGCCGCGAAGACTCCCGCCGTACTCGTCCTGGAGGACGGCCGCACCTTCCGCGGCCGCGCCTACGGGGCCGTGGGGGAGACCTTCGGCGAGGCCGTGTTCTCCACCGGCATGACCGGCTACCAGGAGACCCTGACCGACCCCTCCTACGACCGCCAGATCGTCGTCGCCACCGCCCCCCAGATCGGCAACACCGGCTGGAACGACGAGGACGACGAGTCCGGCCGCATCTGGGTCTCCGGCTACGTGGTGCGCGACCCCGCGCGCGTGCCGTCCAACTGGCGCTCCCGGCGCTCCCTGGACGACGAGCTGACCGCCCAGGGCGTCGTCGGCATCAGCGGCATCGACACCCGCGCCCTCACCCGCCACCTGCGCGAGCGCGGCTCCATGCGCGCCGGGATCTTCTCCGGCGAGGCGCTGGCCCCCGACGCCGAACTGGTGCGGCGGGTCCAGGCCCAGCCGCACATGAAGGGCGCGAGCCTCTACGAGGAGGTCGCCACCAAGGAGGCGTACGTCGTCCCCGCGGTCGGCGAGAAGAAGTTCACCGTCGCCGCGATCGACCTCGGCATCAAGGGCATGACCCCGCAGCGGATGGCCGAGCGCGGCATAGAGGTCCACGTGCTCCCGGCGACCGCCACGGCCGAGGACGTCTACGCCGTGGACCCCGACGGCGTGTTCTTCTCCAACGGCCCCGGCGACCCGGCCACGGCCGACGGCCCGGTGGCCCTGATGACCGCCGTGCTGGAGCGCAAGACCCCGCTGTTCGGCATCTGCTTCGGCAACCAGATCCTCGGCCGCGCCCTCGGCTTCGGCACCTACAAGCTGAAGTACGGCCACCGCGGCATCAACCAGCCGGTCCAGGACCGCACCACCGGCAAGGTGGAGGTCACCGCGCACAACCACGGCTTCGCCGTCGACGCGCCGCTGGACCAGGTCAGCGAGACGAAGTTCGGCCGCGCCGAGGTCTCCCACGTCTGCCTGAACGACGACGTGGTGGAGGGCCTCCAGTTGCTCGACCAGCCGGCCTTCTCCGTCCAGTACCACCCCGAGGCGGCGGCCGGTCCGCACGACGCCGCCTACCTGTTCGACCGCTTCACGTCTTTGATGAGCACCGTCCGGGAGGGCCAGCGTGCCTAAGCGCTCCGACATCCAGTCCGTCCTGGTCATCGGCTCGGGTCCGATCGTCATCGGTCAGGCCGCCGAGTTCGACTACTCCGGCACCCAGGCGTGCCGCGTGCTCAAGGCCGAGGGCCTGCGAGTGATCCTGGTCAACTCCAACCCGGCGACGATCATGACCGACCCGGAGATCGCCGACGCCACCTACGTCGAGCCGATCACCCCCGAGTTCGTCGAGAAGATCATCGCCAAGGAGCGCCCCGACGCCCTCCTGCCCACCCTGGGCGGCCAGACCGCCCTGAACACCGCCATCTCGCTGCACGACAGCGGGGTGCTGGAGAAGTACGGCGTCGAACTGATCGGCGCCCGGCCCGAGGCGATCCACAAGGGCGAGGACCGCGACCTCTTCAAGGGCGTCGTGGAGGAGGTCCGCAAGAAGACCGGCCACGGCGAGTCCGCCCGCTCGGTCATCTGCCACACCATGGGCGACGTCCTCGACGGCGTCGAGACGCTCGGCGGCTACCCCGTCGTCGTCCGCCCCTCCTTCACCATGGGGGGCGCCGGCTCCGGCTTCGCCCACGACGAGGACGAGCTGCGCCGCATCGCCGGCCAGGGCCTCACGCTCTCCCCGACCACCGAGGTGCTCCTGGAGGAGTCCATCCTCGGCTGGAAGGAGTACGAGCTGGAGCTGATGCGCGACAAGAACGACAACGTCGTGGTCGTCTGCTCCATCGAGAACTTCGACCCGATGGGCGTGCACACCGGCGACTCGATCACCGTCGCCCCCGCGATGACGCTGACCGACCGGGAGTACCAGCTCCTGCGCGACGTCGGCATCGCGATCATCCGCGAGGTCGGCGTGGACACCGGCGGCTGCAACATCCAGTTCGCGGTGAACCCCGAGGACGGCCGGGTCATCGTCATCGAGATGAACCCGCGCGTCTCCCGGTCCTCCGCGCTCGCCTCCAAGGCCACCGGCTTCCCGATCGCCAAGATCGCCGCCAAGCTGGCCGTCGGCTACACGCTGGACGAGATCCCCAACGACATCACCCGGGAGACCCCGGCCTCCTTCGAGCCCACGCTCGACTACGTCGTCGTCAAGGCCCCCCGGTTCGCCTTCGAGAAGTTCCCGCAGGCCGACTCCACGCTGACCACCACCATGAAGTCGGTCGGCGAGGCCATGGCCATCGGCCGCAACTTCACCGAGGCGTTCCAGAAGGCGCTGCGCTCGCTGGAGAAGAAGGGCAGCCAGTTCACCTTCATCGGTGACCCCGGCGACAAGACCGCCCTCCTCGAAGAGGCGGTACGCCCCACCGACGGCCGGATCAACACCGTCATGCAGGCCATCCGCGCGGGCGCCACGCCGGAGGAGATCTTCGAGTACACGAAGATCGACCCCTGGTTCGTGGACCAGCTCTTCCTCATCAAGGAGACCGCGGACGAGCTGGCCGGGGCCTCCGAGCTGACCGCCGAACTGCTCGCCGAGGCCAAGCGACACGGCTTCTCCGACCTCCAGATCGGCGAGATCCGGGGCCTGCGCGAGGACGTCGTCCGCGAGGTCCGGCACGTCCTGGGCATCCGCCCGGTCTACAAGACGGTCGACACCTGCGCCGCCGAGTTCGCCGCGAAGACGCCGTACTTCTACTCCTCCTACGACGAGGAGAGCGAGGTCGCGCCGCGCGAGAACCCCGCGGTGATCATCCTGGGCTCGGGCCCCAACCGCATCGGCCAGGGCATCGAGTTCGACTACTCCTGCGTCCACGCCTCCTTCGCGCTCTCCGACGCCGGGTACGAGACCGTGATGGTCAACTGCAACCCGGAGACCGTCTCCACCGACTACGACACCTCCGACCGGCTCTACTTCGAGCCGCTCACCCTGGAGGACGTGCTGGAGATCGTGCACGCGGAGTCCCTCGCGGGCCCGATCGCCGGTGTGGTCGTGCAGCTCGGCGGGCAGACCCCGCTGGGCCTCGCGCAGGCGCTGAAGGACAACGGCGTGCCGGTCGTCGGCACCCCGCCCGAGGCCATCCACGCCGCCGAGGACCGGGGCGCCTTCGGGCGCGTGCTGGCCGAGGCCGGCCTGCCCGCGCCCAAGCACGGCACCGCCACCACCTTCGCCGAGGCCAAGGCCATCGCGGACGAGATCGGCTACCCGGTCCTGGTCCGCCCCTCCTACGTCCTCGGCGGACGCGGCATGGAGATCGTGTACGAGGAGGAGCGCCTCTCCGCGTACATCGAGGAGTCCACCGAGATCAGCCCGTCCCGGCCGGTCCTCGTGGACCGCTTCCTGGACGACGCGATCGAGATCGACGTCGACGCCCTCTACGACGGCGAGGAGCTGTACCTCGGCGGCGTCATGGAGCACATCGAGGAGGCCGGCATCCACTCCGGCGACTCGGCGTGCGCCCTGCCCCCGATCACGCTCGGCGGCTTCGACATCAAGCGGCTGCGCGCCTCCACCGAGGCCATCGCCAAGGGCGTCGGCGTCCGCGGACTGATCAACATCCAGTTCGCCATGTCGGGCGACATCCTCTACGTCCTGGAGGCCAACCCGCGCGCCTCCCGCACGGTCCCCTTCACCTCCAAGGCGACCGCCGTCCCGCTCGCCAAGGCCGCCGCCCGCATCTCGCTGGGCTCGACCATCGCCGAGCTGCGCGCCGAGGGCCTGCTGCCCGCCACCGGCGACGGCGGCGAACTCCCGCTGGACGCGCCGATCTCCGTCAAGGAGGCCGTGATGCCCTGGTCCCGGTTCCGGGACATCCAGGGCCGCGGCGTGGACACCGTGCTCGGCCCGGAGATGCGCTCCACCGGCGAGGTCATGGGCATCGACTCCGTCTTCGGCACGGCGTACGCCAAGTCGCAGGCGGGCGCGTACGGCCCGCTGCCCACCAAGGGCCGCGCGTTCATCTCGGTCGCCAACCGCGACAAGCGCTCGATGATCTTCCCGGCCCGCGAGCTGGTCGCCCACGGCTTCGAGCTGCTGGCCACCTCCGGCACCGCCGAGGTCCTCAAGCGCAACGGCATCAACGCCACCGTCGTGCGCAAGCAGTCCGAGGGCACCGGCCCCGGGGGCGAGCGGACCATCGTCCAGCTCATCCACGACGGCGAGGTCGACCTCATCGTCAACACGCCCTACGGCACCGGCGGCCGCCTCGACGGCTACGACATCCGTACGGCGGCCGTGGCCCGCTCGGTCCCCTGCCTCACCACCGTCCAGGCGCTCGCCGCAGCCGTCCAGGGCATCGACGCCCTCGGCCGCGGGGAGGTGGGCGTCCGCTCCCTCCAGGAGCACGCGGAACATCTGAACGCGGCCCGCGACTAGCCGCGCCGAGGGGGACACCGGAAACGGTGTCCCCCTCTTCATGAGCCACGCCCGCCCCGCCTCAGAGGACTTCCCACATGTACAAGCTGTTCTTCCGGCTGATCTTCCAGCGGATGGACCCGGAACAGGCCCACCACCTCGCCTTCCGCTGGATCCGCCTGCTCGCCCGCATCCCGGTCCTGCGCACCTTCGCCGCCGCCGCGCTCGCCCCCCGGCACAAGGAACTGCGCACCGAGGCCCTCGGCCTGCGCATGCACGGCCCCTTCGGGCTCGCGGCCGGCTTCGACAAGAACGCCGTCGGCATCGACGGCCTCTCCATGCTCGGCTTCGACCACGTCGAGATCGGCACCGTCACCGGCGAGGCCCAGCCGGGCAACCCCACGAAGCGGCTGTTCCGGCTGGTCGCCGACCGCGCCCTGATCAACCGCATGGGCTTCAACAACGAGGGGTCCCTCGCCGTCGCCGCCCGGCTCGCTTCCCGGCGCCCGGTGTTCCGTACGGTCGTCGGTGTCAACATCGGCAAGACCAAGGCCGTCCCCGAGGCGGACGCCGTCGCGGACTACGTGAAGTCCGCCGAGCGGCTCGCCCCGCACGCCGACTACCTCGTGGTCAACGTCTCCTCCCCGAACACCCCCGGCCTGCGCAACCTCCAGGCCACCGAGGCGCTGCGCCCGCTGCTCGGCGCCGTGCGCGAGGCCGCCGACCGCGCCACCGGCGAGCGCCGCGTGCCGCTCCTGGTGAAGATCGCCCCCGACCTCGCGGACGAGGACGTCGACGCCGTCGCCGACCTCGCCGTGGAGCTCGGCCTGGACGGCATCATCGCCACCAACACCACCATCGCCCGCGAGGGCCTCGGCCTGCGCTCGGCGCCCTCGGTGGTCAAGGAGACCGGCGGCCTGTCCGGCGCCCCGCTGAAGGCACGCTCCCTGGAGGTGCTGCGCCGGCTGTACGCGCGCGTGGGCGACCGCATCACCCTGGTGGGCGTCGGCGGCATCGAGACCGCCGAGGACGCCTGGCAGCGCATCCTGGCCGGCGCCACCCTGGTCCAGGGCTACAGCGCCTTCGTCTACGAGGGCCCCTTCTGGACCCGCGCCGTCCACAAGGGCCTCGCCGCCCGGCTGAACGCAAGCCCTTACGCCACCCTCGCCGACGCGGTCGGCGCCGACGTCAGGAACCCCGCATGAGCGAGCCCTTCGGTACCCGTCTGCGCCGCGCCATGGACGAGCGCGGTCCGCTGTGCGTCGGCATCGACCCGCACGCCTCGCTGCTCGCCGACTGGGGCCTGAACGACGACGTGGGCGGCCTGGAGCGGTTCAGCCGCACGGTCGTGGAGGCCATCGCCGACCGGGTCGCCGTCGTGAAGCCGCAGAGCGCCTTCTTCGAGCGGTTCGGCTCGCGCGGTGTGGCCGTCCTGGAGCGCACCGTCGAGGAGACCCGTGCGGCGGGCGCCCTGGTCGTGATGGACGCCAAGCGCGGCGACATCGGCTCCACCATGGCCGGGTACGCGGAGGCGTTCCTGCACAAGGACGCCCCGCTGTTCTCGGACGCGCTCACCGTCTCCCCGTACCTCGGCTACGGCTCGCTCGCCCCGGCCGTCGAGCTGGCCCGCGAGAACGGCGCCGGGCTCTTCGTGCTCGCGCTGACCTCCAACCCGGAGGGTCCCGAGGTGCAGCACGCGGTCCGCGCTGACGGGCGAAGTGTCGCCGCGACCGTGCTGGCCCACCTCGCCGCCGAGAACGCGGGCGCCGAGCCCCTCGGCTCGTTCGGCGCGGTCGTGGGCGCCACGGTGGGGGACCTGTCGTCCTACGACCTCGCCATCAACGGGCCGCTGCTCGCCCCCGGCGTCGGTGCCCAGGGCGCCACCCCGGCGGACCTCCCGGCGGTGTTCGGGAGCGCGGTGGGCAACGTGGTGCCGAACGTCAGCCGGGGCGTGCTGCGGCACGGTCCCGACGTCCAGGCGCTGCGGGCGGCCACCGCGGCCTTCGCGGACGAGATCCGGGCCGCCGTCGCGGGCTCCTGAGCACGGCGGACGGGCTCGACCGGGGGTCCGAGAGGCGAATACATCGGCGAATCGTGGGCAGTATGCCCGAAAAGTCCGTCCTCGTAGAGGCTGACCAGGACTTTTCCGCTGTTCTCGCTGACTCCGGCGAACATGCCCGCTAGTCTCCGAGCAGTGAGAGCGGGCGAGCGTGTTGCTCGTGGCTCCCCAGGTGTGGGGCGACTAGGTTCCTCACCGGTCCGTATCCGACAGTTCGACATCCGAGGTGACGTAGGCGTGGCTCTTCCGCCCCTTACCCCTGAACAGCGCGCAGCCGCGCTCGAAAAGGCCGCCGCGGCTCGCCGGGAGCGGGCCGAGGTCAAGAATCGACTCAAGCACTCCGGCGCCTCGCTGCACGAGGTCATCAAGCAGGGCCAGGAGAACGAGGTCATCGGCAAGATGAAGGTCTCGGCCCTGCTGGAGTCCCTGCCGGGCGTGGGCAAGGTCCGCGCCAAGCAGATCATGGAGCGTCTGGGCATCTCCGAGAGCCGCCGTGTCCGCGGCCTCGGTTCCAACCAGATCGCTTCCCTGGAGCGTGAGTTCGGCAGCACCGGCTCCTGAGTCCGGGCGCTGCCCGGACCGGAGTCCCGGGCACTCCGGGATTGCTGGAATAATCGCTGCATGGCTGGAACATTCCGGGGGACGTCCCCCGTACCCCCGGACGCACGTCCGCGGCTGACCGTGCTCTCCGGCCCCTCCGGGGTCGGCAAGAGCACGGTCGTCGCCCATATGCGCAAAGAACACTCCGACGTCTGGCTGTCGGTGTCCGCGACCACCCGCAAGCCGCGCCCCGGCGAGCAGCACGGCGTCCACTACTTCTTCGTCAGCGACGAGGAGATGGACAAGCTGATCGCCAACGGTGAGCTGCTGGAGTGGGCCGAGTTCGCCGGCAACCGCTACGGCACGCCCCGCGCGGCCGTGCTGGAGCGGCTGGAGAAGGGCGAGCCGGTGCTGCTGGAGATCGACCTCCAGGGTGCCCGGCAGGTCCGCGAGTCGATGTCCGACGCCCAACTGGTCTTCCTCGCCCCGCCCTCCTGGGAGGAGCTGGTGCGCAGGCTCACCGGCCGCGGCACCGAGCCGCCGGAGGTCATCGAGCGCCGGCTGGAGGCGGCCCGGACGGAACTGGCCGCCGAGCCCGAGTTCGACGTCACCCTGGTCAACACCTCCGTCGAGGACGTGGCCGCGGAGCTGCTAGCCTTGATGGACGTTGTGTGATCGTGACCGCCGTCCGTCCATCGGTACGACCCGGTCACCGCGTCTCGTCCTGAGACGCGCACCGACTGAATCTTTCCCACCCATCGGAAGGCAGAGCGTGTCCTCTCCCATCACCGCGCCCGAGGGCATCATCAACCCTCCGATCGACGAGCTCCTCGAGGCCACCGACTCGAAGTACAGCCTGGTGATCTACGCGGCCAAGCGTGCCCGTCAGATCAACGCGTACTACTCGCAGCTCGGTGAGGGCCTCCTCGAGTACGTCGGTCCGCTCGTCGACACCCACGTCCACGAGAAGCCGCTGTCGATCGCGCTGCGCGAGATCAACGCCGGTCTGCTGACCTCCGAGGCCATCGAGGGCCCGGTCCAGTAATTCCCGCCGCTCGCGGTCGTACTTTCAGATCGCGGTCGACTTATCCACAGGCCCGGCAGTCATGCTGTCGGGCCTGTGGTGTGTCATGGGTGTCAAAGGTTCCGAGAAGTCCGGGGAGAGACGGTGGACAAGCCGAAGGTCGTGCTGGGCGTCAGCGGCGGCATCGCCGCGTACAAGTCCTGTGAGCTGCTCAGACGGTTCACCGAGTCGGGGCACGACGTGCGGGTGGTGCCGACCGCCTCCGCGCTGCACTTCGTCGGCGCCGCCACGTGGTCCGCGCTGTCGGGCAACCCGGTCTCCACCGAGGTCTGGGACAGCGTCCACGAGGTCCCGCACGTCCGCATCGGGCAGCACGCCGACCTCGTGGTCGTCGCGCCCGCCACCGCCGACATGCTCGCCAAGGCCGCGCACGGCCTCGCCGACGACCTGCTCACCAACACCCTGCTCACCGCGCGCTGTCCGGTGGTCTTCGCCCCGGCGATGCACACCGAGATGTGGGAGCACCCGGCCACCCAGGAGAACGTGGCCACCCTGCGTCGCCGGGGCGCCGTCGTCATCGAGCCCGCCGTCGGCCGCCTCACCGGTGTCGACACCGGCAAGGGCCGGCTGCCCGACCCGGCCGAGATCTTCGAGGTGTGCCGCCGGGTGCTGGCGCGGGGCGTGAGCGAGCCCGACCTCGCGGGCCGCCATGTGGTGGTCTCGGCGGGCGGTACCCGTGAGCCGCTCGACCCGGTGCGCTTCCTCGGCAACCGCTCCTCCGGCAAGCAGGGATACGCCCTCGCGCGGACCGCCGCCGCGCGGGGAGCCCGGGTGACCTTGGTCTCGGCCAACGCCGGGCTGCCCGACCCGGCGGGCGTGGACATCGTGCACGTCGGCACCGCCGTCCAGCTCCGCGAGGCGGTGCTCAAGGCCGCGGCCGACGCCGACGCCGTGGTCATGGCCGCCGCCGTCGCCGACTTCCGCCCGGCGGTCTACGCGAGCGGGAAGATCAAGAAGAAGGACGGCCAGGAGCCCGAGCCGGTCGCCCTGGTGCGCAACCCCGACGTGCTCGCCGAGGTCTCCGCCGAGCGCACCCGCCCCGGCCAGGTCGTCGTCGGCTTCGCCGCCGAGACCGACGACGTGCTCGCCAACGGCCGGGCCAAGCTGGCCCGCAAGGGCTGCGACCTGCTGGTGGTGAACGAGGTGGGGGAGCGCCGGACCTTCGGCTCGGAGGAGAACGAGGCGGTCGTCCTCGGCGCCGACGGCACCGAGACGGCCGTACCGCACGGGCCGAAGGAGGCCCTCGCGGACACCGTCTGGGACCTGGTGGCGGCCCGCCTGGGCTGAGGTGGGCTGGGCCGTTCGGGACGGTCGGGTTTCGGCCACCCGGAGTCTTTTTTTCACACCGGGATGGCGCGTGGCGGATCTGGTCAACGCCGCGCACCAGCGGGCAGAATGCCTGTGCCGCAGGTCACAGCGTTCTCGCTGGGCGAGAACGGGTGGCCCTGCGGCCAGGTGCGACCGATAAACTGTTCACGGACGACGTTGGGCGCAGCTCCCGACGTGGTCCTTCAATGATCAGCCAGCAGCCGCTGCAACCCCAGGGAGCGTTGTGTCCCGTCGCCTGTTCACCTCGGAGTCCGTGACCGAAGGTCACCCCGACAAGATCGCTGACCAGATCAGCGACACCATTCTCGACGCGCTGCTCCGCGAGGACCCCTCGTCCCGCGTCGCCGTCGAGACGCTGATCACCACCGGCCTGGTGCACGTGGCCGGCGAGGTCACGACCAAGGCTTACGCGCCCATCGCCCAGTTGGTGCGCGAGAAGATCCTCGAGATCGGCTACGACTCCTCCAAGAAGGGCTTCGACGGCGCCTCCTGTGGCGTCTCGGTGTCCATCGGCGCGCAGTCCCCGGACATCGCGCAGGGCGTCGACACGGCGTACGAGTCCCGTGTCGAGGGCGACGAGGACGAACTGGACAAGCAGGGTGCGGGCGACCAGGGCCTGATGTTCGGCTACGCCTCGGACGAGACGCCGACGCTGATGCCGCTGCCGATCTTCCTGGCGCACCGCCTGTCCAAGCGCCTCTCCGAGGTCCGCAAGAACGGCACCATCCCCTACCTGCGCCCCGACGGCAAGACCCAGGTCACCATCGAGTACGACGGCGACAAGGCCGTCCGTCTCGACACCGTCGTGGTGTCCAGCCAGCACGCCTCCGACATCGACCTCGAGTCGCTGCTCGCGCCCGACATCCGTGAGTTCGTGGTCGAGCCCGAGCTGAAGGCCCTGCTGGACGAGGGCATCAAGATCGACACCGAGGGCTACCGCCTGCTGGTCAACCCGACCGGCCGCTTCGAGATCGGCGGCCCGATGGGCGACGCCGGCCTCACCGGCCGCAAGATCATCATCGACACCTACGGCGGCTTCGCCCGCCACGGTGGCGGCGCCTTCTCGGGCAAGGACCCGTCCAAGGTGGACCGCTCGGCCGCGTACGCGATGCGCTGGGTCGCCAAGAACGTCGTGGCCGCGGGCCTCGCCGCGCGCTGCGAGGTCCAGGTCGCCTACGCGATCGGCAAGGCCGAGCCGGTCGGTCTCTTCGTGGAGACCTTCGGCACCGCCAAGATCGAGCCGGAGAAGATCGAGAAGGCCATCGACGAGGTCTTCGACCTCCGCCCGGCCGCGATCATCCGCGACCTCGACCTGCTGCGCCCGATCTACGCCCAGACGGCGGCCTACGGCCACTTCGGCCGCGAGATCCCCGACTTCACCTGGGAGCGCACCGACCGCGTCGACGCCCTGCGCAAGGCCGCCGGCGTCTGATCCGCACCACGTGAACCGGGGCCCGGCCTCCCTTCGGGGACGCCGGGCCCCGGCGTGCTCCGGACGCCTCGGCGGACGGTGCTGTCAGTGGGATTTGGTAAGAATGCAAGCGTGAGCAGCGACAACGGGCCGGGGGACGGCGCGGCCGAGGGGCCGCCGCCGGAGCAGCTCGCGCTCATCCGGGAGAGCGTGCGCGGCGCCGACGTACCGCGCGCCAAGCCGCGCACCTGGCGGGGGGCCGCCCTCGCCAAGGACCGGCCGGTCGCCCGGGTGCTCGTCGACAAGGGCGTCCTCCATCTCGACCGGTACTTCGACTACGCCGTGCCCGAGGAACTCGACGCCGACGCCCAGCCCGGCGTCCGGGTCCGGGTGCGGTTCGGCGCCGGGCGGCACCGGGTGCGGGACGGGCGGCGCGAGGGCGGCGGCCTCATCGACGGCTACCTGATCGAGCGCCGGGACGAGTCCGACTACGCGGGACCGCTCGCCGCCCTCGCCCAGGTCGTCTCCCCGGAACCGGTGCTCGGCGAGGAACTCCTCGGGCTCGCCCGCGCCGTCGCCGACCGGTACGCGGGCAGCCTCGCCGACGTGCTGCAACTGGCCGTGCCGCCGCGCAGCGCCCGCGCCGAGCGCCGCGCCTCCCCGGAGCCCCTCCCCGCGCCCCCCGTCCCGGACGCGGGCACCTGGGCCCGCTACGAGCACGGCCCCGCCTTCCTCGACGCCCTGGCGTCCGGCGGTTCGCCCCGAGCGGTGTGGAACGCGCTGCCGGGACCCGAATGGAGCGAGGAGATCGCCCGTGCCGTCGCCGCCACCCTCGCCTCGGGACGCGGCGCGCTGGTCGTCGTCCCCGACGGGCGGACCGCCGCGCGGGTCGACGCCGCGCTGACCGGGCTGCTCGGCAAGGGCCGCCACGCGCTGCTCACCGCCGACGCCGGACCCGAGAAGCGGTACGCGCAGTGGCTCGCGGTCCGGCGCGGCTCCGTACGGGCCGTCGTCGGCACCCGCGCCGCCATGTTCGCCCCCGTACGCGACCTCGGGCTCGTGGCCATCTGGGACGACGGCGACGACAGCCACAGCGAACAGCACGCGCCCCAGCCGCACGCCCGCGACGTCCTGCTGCTGCGCGCCTCGCTCGACAAGTGCGCCTTCCTGGTGGGCAGTTGGAGCTGCACGGTAGAGGCCGCGCAGCTCGTCGAGAGCGGCTGGGCGCGGCCCCTGACCGCCGGACGGGACCAGGTCCGCCGCACCGCCCCGCTGGTTCGGACCGTCGGGGACACCGACCTCGCCCGTGACGAGGCCGCCCGCGCCGCCCGGCTGCCCAGCCTCGCCTGGCAGGCCGTCCGCGAGGGGCTCAAGAGCGGCCCGGTGCTGGTGCAGGTGCCCCGGCGCGGGTACGTGCCCCGCCTGGCCTGCGCCCAGTGCCGGGCGCCCGCGCGGTGCGCGCACTGCGCCGGGCCGCTCCAGGCGCAGGACTCCGGGGCGCTGCACTGCGAGTGGTGCGGGCGGCAGGAGCACTCCTGGCACTGCCCCGAGTGCGGCGGCTTCCGGCTGCGGGCCCAGGTCGTCGGCGCGCGCCGTACCGCCGAGGAGTTGGGGCGCGCCTTCCCCGCCGTGCCGGTACGCACCTCCGGGCGTGAGCACGTGCTGGACACCGTGCCGGACGCGCCCGCGCTGGTCGTCAGCACCCCGGGCGCCGAGCCGGTCGCCGAGGGCGGATACGCGGCCGCGCTGCTGCTCGACGGCTGGGCCATGCTCGGCCGGCCGGACCTGCGCTCCGGCGAGGACGCGCTGCGCCGCTGGATCGGCGCGGCCGCGCTGGTCCGGCCGCAGGGGGACGGCGGGACCGTGGTGGTCGTGGCCGAACCGACCCTGCGGCCCGTGCAGGCGCTGGTCCGCTGGGACCCCGTCGGGTTCGCGGTCCGAGAGCTGGCCGAGCGGGCCGAGCTGGGCTTCCCGCCGGTGTCCCGGATGGCCGCGGTGTCCGGGACACCCGAGGCGGTCGCCGAGTTCCTCGCGGCCGTCGAGTCGCCCCCGGACGCCGAGGTACTGGGTCCGGTGCCACTGCCCCCGACCCTGCCCGGCCGCCCGCGCCGCCCCGGCGCGCCCCCGCCGGGGGAGCACTGGGAACGTGCCCTGATCCGGGTCCCGCCCGGCAGGGGCTCCGCCCTGGCCGCCGCCCTGAAGACGGCCCAAGCGGCGCGGATGGCACGCGGCAGCGGGGAGCCGGTACGGGTGCGGATCGATCCGCCGGACATCGGCTGAGCGCTCGCGGGCGGAGGGAACGGGCGTCGGCCGGAGCCGGCTTTGGTTCGGGGCTCGGTGGCACGCCTTCCGGGGAGCCGGGGAGCGTGGCGCGCGGGCCGACTGCCGGGCCTTGGCTGCGGCTGCCGGGGCCCGGGCACACGAACGCCCTCCCGGTCGGTTGCCGGGAGGGCGCGGGTTGCGCAGGGTCAGCCGCTGCGGGGGCCTGGGAAGGCGGGGGGCCTCGGGTCGTCGCGGAGGGTGGGGCTGCCCGAGGTCGGCTGGGTCGGCATGGAGCGGGCGGCGGGGACGGTCGGCATACCGGTGTTGATGGTGCGGGTGCCCGAGGGCTCGCCGGCCCGCTCGGCCTCGGCCGCGGCCTGGGCGGCGGCCCGGCGGGCGCCGTAACGGCGGTGCACGGCCTGCTTGGTGACGCCGAGCGCGGAGCCCACCGCGTCCCACGAGAAGCCGAGCGAGCGGTCGAAGTCCACGGCCGCCGTCACCAGGGTCTCGACGCTGTCCCGGAGTTCCTGGGCGAGGCGGACCGTCGGGGCCGGGGCGCGTCCGTAGACGACGAAGCCGGTGGACGGGCCGGAGCGGCGTGGACGGTAGACGTTGCCGAGCTGGGCGGTGAGGGTGCGCAGCGCGTCCACCTGCCGGCGGACCCGCTCGATGTCGCGCACCAGCAAGTGCAGGCTGGCACGGGCCTGGGCGTCGTGGGTTGCGTGGTCGGCCATGAACAAGCCTCTCGAACCGGCGTTGAAAGGAAGTGGGCGGCCGAAGCGGCCCGAGGTGGTCAACTCTCTCTTGACCAACGCGTGGACGCTCCGCTGGTCACGGGGTGGGGGCGTGCGGGGTGTGTTTGTACGCCGGGGTCTCCCACTCGCGCACCACCCGTTCGCTGTTGGCTGGACTGCTGACAACATGTCGGGGCCGATCGCCGGCGGCGGCCTCGGCCGGGTGGGCGGCCGGGGCGTCGGCGCCTGCGGCGGCCGGGCGTCCGCAGGCATCCCCCCCCGGCATCCGCAGGCAGGCAACCCGGCATCCGCGGAGAGTCATAGACTGGTCCGCTGCCGTCCGCCGTCGTTCGAGAGGCTCGTTCCTGACCATGAAGCTCGTCTTCGCCGGTACCCCCGAGGTCGCCGTTCCCGCTCTGGACGCTCTGATCGCCTCCGGGCGGCACGAGGTGGCGGCCGTCGTGACGCGGCCCGACGCGCCCGCCGGGCGGGGCCGCAGGCTGGTCGCCTCGCCCGTGGCCGAGCGGGCGGAGGAAGCCGGGATCGAGGTGCTGAAGCCGGCCAGCCCGCGCGACCCGGCGTTCCTGGAGCGGCTGAAGGAGATCGGCCCGGACTGCTGCCCGGTCGTCGCCTACGGCGCCCTGCTGCCCCGCGTCGCCCTCGACATCCCCGCCCACGGCTGGGTCAACCTGCACTTCTCGCTGCTGCCCGCCTGGCGCGGTGCCGCCCCCGTGCAGCACTCGATCATGTCGGGCGACGAGATCACCGGCGCCTCCACGTTCCTCATCGAGGAGGGCCTGGACTCCGGCCCGGTCTACGGCACCGTCACCGAGGAGATCCGCCCCACCGACACCAGCGGCGACCTGCTCACCCGGCTCGCCTTCGCCGGTTCCGGGCTGCTCGCGGCCACCATGGACGGCATCGCGGACGGCACCCTGAAGGCCGTACCGCAGCCCGCCGAGGGCATCACGCTCGCGCCGAAGATCACGGTCGAGGACGCCAAGGTCGACTGGGCGGCGCCCGCGCTGCGCGTCGACCGGGTGGTGCGCGGCTGCACGCCCGCCCCCGGCGCGTGGACCGTGTTCCGGGGTGAGCGGCTCAAGCTCGTGCAGGTCAGGCCGGTGCCCGAGCGGACCGACCTCGCGCCGGGCCGGCTCGCCGTCGGGAAGAACAGCGTGCATGTGGGCACCGGCTCGTACGCCGTCGAGCTGCTCTGGGTGCAGGCCCAGGGCAAGAAGCCGATGCGGGCCGCCGACTGGGCGCGCGGGGCGCGGATCGCCGAGGGCGAGTCGCTCGGCGGCTGACACCCCGCGAGTGGGGGGTGACGGTCCGCCGACGTACGCTGGTGACCGCACCCCCTGAGCACATCCGGAGCACCTTTCTCGTGAGCGAGCAGTCCCGTCGGCCGCACCGGCCCGCCAAGCCCTACCGGCGCCCCCAGAAGGACCCCGTCCGCGTCCTCGCCTTCGACGCGCTGCGCGCGGTGGACGAGCGGGACGCCTACGCCAACCTCGTGCTGCCCCCGCTGCTGCGCAAGGCGCGGGAGAACGGCGACTTCGACGCGCGGGATGCCGCCCTCGCCACCGAGCTGGTCTACGGCACGCTGCGCCGCCAGGGCACCTACGACGCGATCATCGCCGAGTGCGTGGACCGGCCGCTGCGCGAGGTGGACCCGCCGGTGCTCGACGTACTGGGCCTCGGCGCGCACCAGTTGCTCGGGACGCGCATCCCCACCCACGCCGCCGTCTCGGCCTCGGTCGAGTTGGCGCGGGTGGTGCTCGGTGACGGGCGGGCCAAGTTCGTCAACGCCGTGCTGCGCAAGATCGCCCAGCACGACCTGGACGGCTGGCTGGAGCGGGTCGCGCCGCCCTACGACGAGGACCCCGAGGACCATCTCGCCGTCGTCCACTCCCACCCCCGCTGGGTCGTCTCCGCGCTGTGGGACTCCTTGGGCGGCGGCCGCGCCGGTATCGAGGAACTCCTCGCGGCGGACAACGAGCGTCCCGAGGTCACCCTCGTCGCGCGGCCCGGCCGCTCCACCACCGAGGAACTGCTGACCGAGGACGCGGCCGTGGCCGGCGACTGGTCCCCGTACGCGGTACGGCTCACCGAGGGCGGCGAGCCGGGCGCGGTGGAGGCCGTGCGCGAGGGGCGGGCCGGTGTGCAGGACGAGGGCAGCCAGCTCGTCGCCCTGGCCCTCGCCAACGCGCCTCTGGACGGCCCCGACGAGATGTGGCTCGACGGCTGCGCGGGTCCCGGCGGCAAGGCCGCGCTGCTGGCCGCGCTGGCCGCCGAGCGCGGTGCCACGCTGGTCGCCTCCGAGAAGCAGCCGCACCGCGCGGGCCTGGTGGCCAAGGCGCTGGCCGGCAACCCCGGCCCGTACCAGGTGATCACCGCCGACGGCACCCGTCCGCCGTGGCGCTCCGGCACCTTCGACCGCGTCCTGATGGACGTCCCCTGCACCGGCCTCGGGGCCCTCCGCCGCCGCCCCGAGGCCCGCTGGCGCCGCCGCCCCGAGGACCTCGAGAACTTCGCCCCGGTCCAGCGGGCCCTCCTCCGCACCGCCCTGGACTCCGTCCGCGTCGGCGGAGTCGTCGGCTACGCCACCTGCTCCCCGCACCTCGCGGAAACCCGCGCGGTAGTGGCCGACCTCCTCAAGCAGCACCCCGACACCGAACTGATCGACGCCCGCCCCCTGCTCCCCGGCGTCCCGGACCTCGGCGAGGGCCCCGACATCCAACTCTGGCCCCATATCCACGGCACGGACGCGATGTACCTGGCCCTGATCCGCCGCACGGCGTGAGCGAGGCTTTTCCGCCGGCCCGACCCTGATCCCGAGCGGCTTGGAACCCCGCCGGGGCCAGCCGCCCCAGGGGCACGGGGAACTGCGCGAACAACCCCCACCGGGCCGGCACCCGGCCGACAACCCCCACCACCCCGAGCCTGACTCCGCACCCCCCGGAGGGGCATGGCAGGCTTGGCCCCATGGCCGCGCAGATCAACCCCAGCATCCTGTCCGCAGACTTCGCCCGCCTCGCCGACGAGGCGAAGGCGGTCGAGGGCGCCGACTGGCTCCACGTCGACGTCATGGACAACCACTTCGTCCCGAACCTCACGCTCGGCACCCCCGTCGTGGAGTCCCTGGCCCGCGCCACGGACATCCCGCTGGACTGCCACCTGATGATCGAGGACCCCGACCGCTGGGCCCCGCAGTACGTCGAGGCGGGCGCCTCCTCGGTGACCTTCCACGTGGAGGCGGCACACGCCCCGATCCGGCTCGCCCGCGAGATCCGCGCGAAGGGCGCCCGCGCCGCCATGGCCCTCAAGCCCGCGACGCCGATCGAGTCGTACGAGGACATGCTCCCCGAGCTGGACATGCTGCTGATCATGACGGTCGAGCCGGGCTTCGGCGGGCAGGCGTTCCTCGACGTCACGCTGCCCAAGATCCGCCGTACCCGCGACCTGATCGCCAAGCACGGTCTCCAGATGTGGCTCCAGGTCGACGGCGGTGTCTCGGCCGAGACGATCGAGCGCTGTGCCGAGGCGGGGGCGGACGTGTTCGTCGCCGGATCGGCCGTGTACGGCGCCCAGGACCCGGCCGAGGCGGTCCGTGTGCTGCGCGCGCAGGCGGATCGGGCGATCGCCGATTCGTCCTGGGCGTGCGGCCACTGAGTCACGCGTAGATGAACGGTTGAGAGAAGGCCGCCCATCAGGGCGGATTCACGGCGCCGGATCTGCGAGGATGAACGGCGAATCCAGAGTGTGAACAGCAGTGAGGAGAGCGCCGTGTCGGGTATGTCGGCGGGCCGGTCAGCCATGCGGATGGGACCCGCTGAGCTGGTGCAGGCGGCGGCCATGGCCCGCCGCTTCTACCTGGAGGGCAAGTCCAAGATCCAGATCGCCGAGGAGTTCGGCGTCAGCCGCTTCAAGGTGGCCCGGGTCCTGGAGACCGCCCTCGAACGGGATCTCGTCCGCATCGAGATCCGCGTCCCGGCCGAGCTGGACGCCGAGCGCTCGGACGCGCTCCGCGCCCGGTACGGTCTCAGACACGCCGTCGTGGTCGAGTCCCCGGCCGACGCCGAGGAGACCCCCGATCCGGAGAACCTGGGCGAGGTCGCCGCCGACCTGCTCGGTGAACTCGTCGACGAGGGCGACGTCCTCGGGCTCGCCTGGGGCCGCTCCACCATTCACATGGCGGCCGCGCTCGACCGCCTGCCGCCGTGCACGGTGGTGCAGTTGACGGGCGTGTACGACGCCGGGACCGCCGAGCGCGGCTCGGTGGAGGCCGTCCGCCGCGCCGCCCAGGTGTCCGGCGGGGACGCCCACCCCATCTACGCGCCGATGCTGCTCCCGGACGAGGCGACCGCCGCCGCCCTGCGCAACCAGACCGGGATCGCCCGCGCCTTCGAGTACTTCGACAAGGTCACGGTCGCCTGCGTCTCCATCGGCTCCTGGGAACCGGGCATCTCCACGGTGCACGACATGCTCAGCGACGAGGAGCGCGCGCACTACGCCTCGCTCGGTGTCGCCGCCGAGATGTCCGCGCACCTCTTCGATGCCGACGGGCGCCGGATCGGACGGGACCTGGGGGAGCGGTGCATCACGGTCAAGACCGACCAGTTGCGCCGTATCCCCGAGGTCGTGGCCATCGCGGGCGGGCAGCGCAAGGCCCCGGCGATCGACGCGGTGCTGCGCTCCGGGCTGGTCACCAGCCTGGTGACGGACACCTCGGCCGCGGACTACCTGCTCACCGCGGGCGCCGCGCCCAAGCCCGCGCTCAGCCGCGCCGACCCCGACGGGGTCTGAGGGCCCGGGCGGGCCGGAAACCGGCGGAACGCTGCCACGGCGGGCGGGCCGTGGCAGCATCTGCGGCATGCTGTCGCGGTTCGTCCCCCAGATCCTCAAGAGAAACAGCGGCCGAGCGCGTCTGCTCGCCGGTGTGCTGGCCGTCCTCGGTGTCCTGCTGGCCGGCTGCGCCGGTCCGGACACGGCCACCGAGCCCCCGGCCGCCTCGCAGAAGGCCACTCCCGCCGCCTCGGTCCCGGCCTGGGCCGCGGGCATGGCCACCGTCCCCGAGTCCCGGCTGCCCGCCGAGGCCCGGCGGACCCTCGCCCTCATCGACAAGGGCGGCCCCTATCCGTACGCGCGGGACGGGATCGTCTTCGGGAACTTCGAGAAGCATCTGCCCAGGCACCCGCGCGGTTACTACCACGAGTACACCGTGCCGACCCCCGCATCCAGCAGCCGGGGCGCCCGGCGCATTGTCACCGGTGACGGTGGGGAGTTCTACTACACCGATGATCATTACAACTCGTTCCGGGCGGTGCTGAGATGAGCGAAGACCTTGTCGACCGGTACGCGGTCACCCTCGACCTCAAGGGGGTCCGCGACAAGGCCGGACTGATGGACCGGGTCGCGACCGCGCTGAACCTGCCCGACTGGTTCGGCCGCAACTGGGACGCCCTGCTGGACTCCCTCTCCGACACCACCGTCTGGCCCCCGGCCGCCATAGAGCGCGGGCTGCTGATCGTCGTACGGAACTGGGAGCCGTTCGCCGAGCTGAACGGGCAGGAGTGGCGCATCGCGCGGGACGTGTTCTCCGAGGCGGTCGAGCGCACCTCGTTCCTCGACGTGATGCTCGCCCTTGGAGGAACCTCCGAGCTGTGACCCCGGGTCCCTGGAGGTTCGGTGAGGGCATGGTCAGGGCCCTGGCATGGGACAATGAAGTACGTGCTCTTTCCCCCTGGCGCACCCGTCAGGGGGTCACCTCTGATCGACTGGGATGTGCGGCACGTGCGTTTCCTCAATGACATCCAGCCCGCCTACGACCTGACGTACGACGACGTCTTCATGGTGCCGAGCCGCTCGGCGGTCGGCTCCCGGCAGGCGGTGGACCTCGGCTCTCCCGACGGCACCGGCACCACCATCCCGCTGGTCGTCGCCAACATGACCGCCATCGCGGGACGCCGGATGGCGGAGACGATGGCCCGGCGCGGCGGCCTGGTGGTCATCCCGCAGGACATCCCCATCGACGTCGTCACCGAGGTCGTCTCCTGGGTCAAGAGCCGCCATCTCGTGCTGGACACCCCGATCGTGCTGTCCCCGCACCAGACCGTCGCCGACGCGCTGGCCCTGCTGCCCAAGCGGGCGCACAACGCCGGGGTCGTCGTGGACGCCGACTACCGTCCCGTCGGTGTCGTCACCGACAAGGACCTCAGTGGGGTCGACCGGTTCACCCAGCTCGAAGTGGTCATGTCCCGTGACCTGCTGCTGCTCGACGCCGGTATCGACCCGCGCGAGGCGTTCAACATCCTGGACGCGGCCAACCGCCGCTACGCCCCGGCCGTCGACGCCGAGGGCCGTCTCGCCGGCATCCTCACCCGCAAGGGCGCCCTGCGCGCCACCCTGTACACCCCGGCCGTGGACGCCGACGGCAAGCTGCGCATCGCGGCGGCCGTGGGCATCAACGGCGACGTGGCGGGCAAGGCCAAGCAGCTTCTCGACGCGGGCGTGGACACCCTCGTCATCGACACCGCGCACGGCCACCAGGAGTCGATGATCAGTGCGGTCCGCACCGTGCGCGCCCTCGACCCGCAGGTGCCGATCGTCGCGGGCAACATCGTGTCCGCCGAGGGCGTCCGCGACCTGATCGAGGCGGGCGCCGACATCATCAAGGTCGGCGTCGGACCGGGCGCCATGTGCACCACCCGGATGATGACCGGCGTGGGCCGCCCGCAGTTCTCCGCCGTGCTGGAGTGCGCCGCCGAGGCGAAGAAGCACGGCAAGCACGTGTGGGCCGACGGCGGTGTCCGCCACCCGCGCGACGTGGCCATGGCGCTGGCGGCCGGTGCCTCCAACGTCATGGTCGGCTCCTGGTTCGCCGGCACCTACGAGTCGCCCGGCGACCTCCAGCAGGACGCCAACGGCCGCCTGTACAAGGAGTCGTTCGGCATGGCGTCCGCCCGCGCGGTGCGCAACCGCACCTCCGAGGAGTCGTCGTACGACCGCGCCCGCAAGGGGCTCTTCGAGGAGGGCATCTCCACCTCCCGCATGTTCCTCGACCCGGCCCGGCCGGGCGTGGAGGACCTGGTCGACTCGATCATCGCGGGCGTCCGCTCCTCCTGCACCTACGCCGGTGCCGGTTCGCTGGAGGAGTTCGCCCAGAAGGCCATCGTCGGCATCCAGAGCGCGGCCGGGTACGCCGAGGGCATGCCCCTGCACGCGAGCTGGAGCTGATCACCCGCTCGTTCCCCGTACGGCCCCCGCCCCCCTCTCCGGGAGCGGGGGCCGTCCGTGTCGGGGCCGTCCCGGAGGCTCCTCGGCCGCCCGGACGTCACCTCGCGCAACCATCGATAAGCCCCGCACAACGAACTCGCGCCGGGATGCGATGAACGCAACGATCTTGCGGAGATGCGCAAGGTTGCTGCATTACGCCCGTGAAACCCGAACTCATAGGGTCGGGCGCTGTACACACAGGCGTGGCGGGGACCCCGCTCGGCGGGTCCCGGCTGTCAGGGGTTCCGCCGGTTCCCGTCCTCTTCGACCGGCAGCGACGAAGGAGCCAGCGCGTGCTCGACCAAGGCGCACCCTCGCAGTCCCCACCCACCACCGCCCCGTCCTCCCCGGGCCTCGGCGCGCGCCTCATGCGCCGCAAGCCGGTGGAACGCCTGGTGCAGGAGGGCGGACACGGTGAGGGAGGCTCGCTGCGGCGCTCCCTCGGCCTGTGGCAGCTCACCATGATCAGCATCGGTGCCACGCTCGGCACCGGCATCTTCGTCGTCCTCGGCGAGGCCGTCCCCAAGGCCGGACCCGCGGTCACCCTGTCGTTCGTCGTCGCCGGTCTGACGGCGCTGTTCTCGGCCCTCTCCTACGCGGAGCTGGCCGGCACCATCCCGGTCGCCGGCTCCTCGTACTCGTACGCGTACGCAACGATGGGCGAGCTGATCGCCTGGATCTGCGGCTGGTGCCTGGTCCTGGAGTACGGCGTCTCCGTCGCGGCCGTCGCCGTCGGCTGGGGCGAGTACCTGAACGAGCTGCTCGACGGCACCATCGGCGTCACCATCCCGGACGCGCTCTCCGCGCCGCCCGGTGACGGCGGCATCTTCAACCTGCCCGCGCTGATCGTCGTCCTGCTCGCGATGGCGTTCCTGCTGGGCGGAGCCCGCGAGTCGGCGCGCGCCAACACCATCATGGTGGCCGTGAAGATCGCCGCGCTGGTGCTGTTCTGCGCGATCGGGGTCCAGGGCCTGCGCTCCGGCAACTACGAGCACTTCATGCCGCTCGGCATGGCGGGCGTCAGCGCGGCCGGCGCCACCCTGTTCTTCTCCTACATCGGCTTCGACGCCGCCTCCACCGCCGGCGAGGAGGCCAAGGACCCGCAGCGCGACCTGCCGCGCGCGATCATGCTCTCGCTCGTCATCGTGACCGCGCTGTACGTCCTCGTCGCGGCCGTCGCCGTCGGCGCGAAGCCCTGGCGGCAGTTCGGCGACTCGGAGGCCGCGCTCGCCGAGATCATGAAGGACGTCACCGGGCAGACCTTCTGGGGCACGCTCCTGGCGGCCTGCGCCGTCATCGCGATCGCCAGCGTCGTGCTGACCGTCCTCTACGGCCAGACCCGCATCCTGTTCGCGATGGCCCGCGACGGCCTGGTGCCCAAGGTGTTCGCCCGGGTCCACCCGAAGACCGGCACGCCCCGCGCCAACACGGTCATCGTCTCGCTGTTCTGCGGTGTCCTCGCCGCCGCGATCCCGCTCGGCCAGCTCGCCGACGCCACCAGCATCGGCACGCTGTTCGCCTTCGCGCTGGTCAACGTCGCCGTCGTGGTGCTGCGCCGGACGCGCCCGGCCATGCGCCGCACGTTCCGGGTTCCGTTCGCTCCGGGGATGCCCGCGATCGGCTTCCTGCTGTGCCTGTGGATGATGGCCTCCCTCTCCGCCGTCACCTGGGTGGTCTTCGGAGTCTGGATGGCCGTCGGGCTCGTGTTCTACTTCAGTTACGGCTACCGCCGGTCCCGGATGGCGAACGCGGAACCCGCCGTCGCCGAGCAAGCGTAGAACTCCTCCCAGAAAAGTGAACCACCCGCAGTGCTGAACGATCTCGACGAACGCATCGTGCACGCCCTCGCCGAGGACGCCCGGCGCTCCTACGCGGACATCGGGCAACTGGTCGGCCTGTCCGCGCCGGCCGTGAAGCGGCGGGTCGACCGGCTGCGGGCCACCGGCGCCATCACCGGGTTCACCGTCCGGGTGGACCCGGCGGCGCTCGGCTGGGAGACGGAGGGATTCGTCGAGATCTACTGCCGCAGCAACACCTCGCCGGAGACCATCCTGCGCGGTCTGGAGCGCTACCAGGAGGTGGTGGCCGCCTCCACCGTCACCGGGGACGCGGACGCCATCGCCCAGGTCTTCGCCTCCGACATGCGGCACTTCGAGCGGGTGCTGGAGCGGATCGCCGGGGAGCCCTTCGTGGAGCGCACCAAGTCGGTGCTGGTGCTCTCGCCGCTGCTGCGCCGCTTCTCCTCGGGCGCGCCGGGCTGAGCGGCCTTGCCGGAGGGTCGGGCTACCTACGGTAACCATTGCGCTCCCCGGAGCGATCCCGTAGGTTGTCCGGCACTTTCTACCGACTGGTAACCGGCAGGTGATCCATGCGTTGGCCCCTCTGCCGTCCCCGGACCGTCCGCGCCCGGATCGTTGCCCTGGCCCTGGCCCCGGCTCTCGCCCTGACGGTGCTGTGGAGCTTCGCCATGGTCTCCGTCACCGGCGAATTACGGGCCCTGATCCGGCTCCAGGGGGTCTACGAGGACTACGGCACCCCCGTGGACACCGCGGTCGGACAGATCCAGATCGAGCGCCGCCTGTCCGCGGCCTATCTGGGCGGACCGCGCACGACCGCGCCGGCCGCCGCCCTCCTCGCCCAGCAGCGTCGCACCGACCGCGCGGTCACCGCGATGCGACGGGCCATGGCGAACGGCGACCGGGACCGGCTCACCGCCCGGCAGCGGCGGGCCCTGGACGCCATGGTCACGGCCACCGGGAAACTGGAGGCGCTGCGCCGTGACGTACTGGCGCGGCGGATCGTGTGGGACCGGGCCGTCACCGAGTACAGCGCCCTCGTCGAGCCCGGCTTCGCCGTCCAGTCCGCGCTCACCGCGCTCCAGGCCGGACAGCTCGCCCGCGAGGCGCAGATCCTCGTCGAGCTGGTGCGCGTAAGGGAGTTCGTCTCCAGGGAGGACGCCCTGGTCGCCGGGGCGCGAGCCGCGGACACCCTCACCCCCGCCCAGTACGCCCTGCTGACCGCCACCATCGAGGACCGCCGTGTCTTCGAGCGGACCTACGCGCCCGATCTGCCCGCCGACTCCCGCGCCCTGTACGAGAAGTTCCGCGACGGCGGTCCGCACCGGGCGCTGGAACACGCGGAGGACGCGCTGCTCGCCGCCGGGGCCGACGGCGCGGACGAGGCCGTCGCCGCCGACACCTGGCGGTCGGTCGCGGACCGGGCCGTGCACAGCTACATGCGGATGTGCTCCAGCGCCGCCGAGTACTCCGCCGCACGCGGACGGGCCTTCGCCTACCAGGAGTTGACCAGGGCAGCCGTCGTCGGTGCGATCGGGCTGGCGGCCGCGGCCCTATCCCTGTGGCTGGCGGTACGCGGTGCCCGGCGCGTCTCCCGGCGGCTGGAGAACCTGCGCGACGCGGCCGACCTGCTCAGCACCCGCCAACTCCCGGACGTGATGCGCCGGCTGAGCGCGGGGGAGCGGGTCGACGCGGTCGCCGAGGCCCCGCCACTCACCGCCGGCGAAGCGGGCGACGACGAGATCGGCCAGGTCGGCCGCTCCTTCAACACCGCCCGGCTCGCCGCCGTGGAGGCCGCCGTCCATCAGGCCACCCTGCGCCAGGGCCTGTCGGCGGTCCTGCTCAACATCGCGCGCCGCAACCAGGCACTCGTACACCGGCAGTTGAAGCTCGTCGACACCCTGGAGCGGCGCACCGACGACCCGGACGTGCTGAGCGAGCTGTTCCGGATCGACC
Source organism: Streptomyces sp. NBC_01171 (assembly GCF_045039805.1). Classification (NCBI taxonomy): domain Bacteria; kingdom Bacillati; phylum Actinomycetota; class Actinomycetes; order Kitasatosporales; family Streptomycetaceae; genus Streptomyces; species Streptomyces sp. NBC_01171. The sequence continues at coordinate 5,543,972 of NZ_CP108609.1, forward strand.
ACCTCACCACCCGGATGCGCCGCCACGCGGAGAGCCTGATCATCCTCTCCGGCGCCGCACCCGGCCGCCGCTGGCGCGGGCCCGTACCGGTGGCGGACGTGGTCGCCTCGGCGGTGAGCGAGATCGAGGCGTACGCCCGCGTGGTCGTGCCGCCGATGCCGGGTGACGGGATCGCGGCCGACGCCGTCGCCGACGTGGTGCACCTGCTGGCCGAACTCCTGGAGAACGCCACCCTGTTCTCGCCTCCGCACACCGAGGTCACCCTGCGCACCGGGCACGAGGCCGGCCGCCTCGTCCTGCGCGTCGACGACCGGGGACTCGGCCTGGACACCGGACAGCGCGAAGAGGCCGAACGCACCCTGCGCGACCCCGACGCCTTCGACCCCACCCGGCACGACCGGCTCGGCCTGTACGTCGTCGGCCGCCTCGCCGCCCGGCACGGCATCGAGGTGAGCCTCGGGGAGTCCCCCTACGGGGGCACGACCGCCACGGTGCTGCTCCCGGCCGGGGTGCTGGCAACCGTCGAACCCGCTCGGGGCCGCCAGGCCCCCGCACCCGCGAGCCCTCGCAGACCGGCACGCGCGCCGGTACCGGTGTCTCCCGGCACCGCCGCGCTGCCCACCCGCACCCGGCAGGCATCCCTCGCCCCGGAACTCCGCGCCGATGCGCCGCCCGCCGGCGACACCTCGCTCGGCGCGGCCGACCCCGAGGAGATGCGGGCCCTGTTCGCCGCCTTCCAGCGGGGCCTGAGCGACGGCCGCAAGGGCATTCCCGCCGACGTCAACGCCGACGAAGGGACGGACACCGACGATGTACGGTGACGATCTGAACCCGGAGAACCCGGCCGTGCCCGAGGGCGCGCCCGGTACCGACCTGGGCTGGCTGCTCGACGACCTCGTCTCGCGCACCGAACACGTCCGTCAGGCGGTGCTCCTGACCGCCGACGGACTGCCGCTCAGCAGCTCCGACGGCATGCGCCGCCGTGACATCGAGCACCTGTCCGCCGTCTGCTCGGGCCTGCAGGGGCTCGCCGACTCGGCGGGGGAGCGGTTCGCCACCGGTGAGGTCCGGCAGACCATGGTCATGCTGGAGGACGCCTACCTCTTCATCACCCCCGCCGGACACGGCAGCCGGCTCGCCGTGCTCTGCGAGGCCCGCACCGACGTGGGGCAGCTCGCCCACGAGATGGCCCTCCTCGTCCGCCGCCTCGGCCGTCATCTGGACGCCGCGGCCCGCTCGGCGCCGTGACCGGCGGTGGACGAGGAGTACTGGTACGAGGAGGACACCGGGGCGATGGTTCGCCCCTACACCGTCACCCGCGGCCGCACCCGGCCCTCGGCGCGACACGCCATCGACCTGATGTCACGGGTCACGGCGCTGGAGCCCGGCCCGGACGGTCCCGGTGTCGATCACGCCCGCGCGGCGCTGCTCGGCCATGTCCGGCGGGGTCCGCGCCCGGTCGTCGAGTTGGCGGCCGACGCCGACCTGCCGCTCACGGTCGTCCGCGTACTCCTCGGTGACCTGGCCGAACAGGGGCTGATCCGCATCGACGCGCCCCGCCGCCTCCCGGTCCACGGCACTGCCGCCGATCCCGAGCTGCTGCGGGAGATCGTGCGCCGGCTCCGCGAGCTGTAGCCGTCTTCTACGCGCGTGCATCGATGGCACACGCAATGAATCGCCGCCCGAGGGTACGCCGACGCAACGAACCGCGCACCGGCGCGCAACGGGTGCTTCTTGTCCGGATGAGCGCGCCGACCGTACCGTCTTACTGGCTCCCCGATGCCCCTGAACCCCCCTTTTCTTCCGGTGAGGAACACCCATGCGCACCGCCCTGCTCCAGAGCTCCGGCCGCCCCGGTTCCGTCGCCGAGAACCTCAAGGTCCTCGACGAGGCCGCGGGCCGCGCCGCCGAGGCGGGCGCCGGGCTCCTGGCCGCACCGGAGATGTTCCTGACCGGGTACGCGATCGGCGGCGAGATCCCGCACCTCGCCGAGCCCGCCGACGGCGACTCGGCCGACGCCGTCGCCGACATCGCCACCCGGCACGGCCTCGCCATCGCCTACGGCTACCCCGAGCGCGACGGCGAGACGGTGTACAACTCCGCCCAGATCGTCTCCGCCGAGGGCGCCCGGCTGGCCAACTACCGCAAGACCCACCTCTTCGGCTGCTTCGAGCGCGACCACTTCACGCCGGGCGAGCGGCAGGTCGTCCAGACCGAGCTGAACGGCCTCACCGTGGGCCTGCTGATCTGCTACGACGTCGAGTTCCCGGAGAACGTCCGCGCCCACGCGCTGGCCGGCACCGACCTGCTGATCGTGCCGACCGCGCAGATGCACCCGTACCAGTTCGTGCCGGAGTCGATGATCCCGGTGCGCGCCTTCGAGAACCAGATGTACGTGGCCTACGTCAACCGGGTCGGCCAGGAAGGGGAGTTCGAGTTCGTCGGGCTCACCACCCTGGCCGGACCCGACGGTGTGGCCCGCGTCCGCGCCGGGCGCTCCGAGGCCCAGTTGGTGTTCGCCGACGCCGATCCCGCCTTCCTGGCCGCCTCCCGCGAGGCCAACCCGTACCTGAACGACCGCCGCCCCGGTCTGTACGGCTCGCTCACCGCCTGAACCCCCCCCGCAGTTCCTCGCAGTACTTCCGCGCAAGGAGTCCGTACCCCATGACGTCCACGGTGCCCAACGCCGTCGAGCACGCCGACGAGCAGCAGCCGCCGATCACCATGTTCGGCCCGGACTTCCCCTACGCCTACGACGACTTCCTCGCCCACCCGGCGGGGCTCGGCCAGATACCGGCGACCGAGCACGGGACCGAGGTCGCCGTCATCGGGGGCGGTCTGTCCGGCATCGTCGCCGCGTACGAGCTGATGAAGATGGGCCTCAAGCCCGTCGTCTACGAGGCCGACCAGCTCGGCGGCCGGCTGCGCACCGTCGGGTTCGAGGGCTGCGACGAGTCGCTGACCGCCGAGATGGGCGCGATGCGCTTCCCGCCGTCCTCCACGGCCCTCCAGCACTACATCGACCTCGTCGGCCTGCACACCCGGCCCTTCCCCAACCCGCTGGCAGAGGGCACGCCCTCCACCGTCGTGGACCTCAAGGGCGAGTCGCACTACGCGGAGACCGTCGAGGACCTGCCGCAGGTCTACCGGGACGTCGCCGCCGCGTGGGGCAAGTGCCTGGAGGAGGGTGCCGACTTCTCCGACATGAACCGCGCCATGCGCGAGCGTGACGTCCCGCGCATCCGCGAGATCTGGGCGAAGCTGGTCGAGAAGCTCGACAACCAGACCTTCTACGGCTTCCTCTGCGACTCCGAGGCGTTCAAGTCCTTCCGGCACCGCGAGATCTTCGGCCAGGTCGGCTTCGGCACCGGTGGCTGGGACACCGACTTCCCCAACTCCATCCTGGAGATCCTGCGCGTCGTCTACACCGAGGCCGACGACCACCACCGGGGCATCGTCGGCGGCTCCCAGCAGTTGCCGCTGCGCCTGTGGGAGCGCGAGCCGGAGAAGATCGTCCACTGGCCCTACGGCACCTCGCTGGCCTCCCTGCACGTGAACGGCGAGCCCCGCCCGGCCGTGACCCGGCTGAACTGCACCTCCGGCAACCGGATCACGGTCACGGATGCGAACGGCGACATCCGGACCTACCAGGCGGCGATCTTCACCGCCCAGTCCTGGATGCTGCTCTCCAAGATCGCCTGTGACGACTCGCTCTTCCCGATCGACCACTGGACCGCGATCGAGCGCACCCACTACATGGAGTCCTCCAAGCTGTTCGTGCCGGTGGACCGGCCGTTCTGGCTGGACAAGGACGAGGAGACCGGCCGGGACGTCATGTCGATGACGCTCACCGACCGGATGACGCGCGGCACCTACCTGCTGGACGAGGGGCCGGACAAGCCGGCCGTCATCTGCCTCTCCTACACCTGGTGCGACGACAGCCTGAAGTGGCTGCCGCTGTCCGCGAACGAGCGGATGGAGGTCATGCTGAAGTCGCTCGGCGAGATCTACCCGAAGGTCGACATCCGGAAGCACATCATCGGCAACCCGGTGACCGTCTCCTGGGAGAACGAGCCCTACTTCATGGGCGCGTTCAAGGCCAACCTGCCCGGCCACTACCGCTACCAGCGCCGCCTGTTCACGCACTTCATGCAGGACCGGCTGCCCGAGGACAAGCGGGGCGTCTTCCTCGCCGGTGACGACATCTCCTGGACGGCCGGCTGGGCCGAGGGCGCGGTCCAGACCGCGCTGAACGCGGTCTGGGGCGTCATGCGGCACTTCGGCGGCGAGACCGACCCGACCAACCCGGGCCCCGGCGACGTGTACGACGAGATCGCGCCCGTCGAGCTGCCCGAGGACTGAGCCGCAGGGCTTGAGAAGGCGCGCGGTGGCCGGGGTTCAGACCCCGGCCGCCCGCGCCTTCTCGTACAGCTCGGCGGCGGTGTCCTTCAGCTCGGCCGCGTCCCGTGCCTCGCTCTGGACGTCCAGGAGGATCTCCGCGTCCGGAACGATGCCGGTGTGCGCCGCGACGTCCGCCGCGATCTGATCGGTGTCGCCCTCGAACAGGGGGCGGTCCGCGGCGGTGTTCGGCTTCGCGGCCACCCGCGCGTTGACCCTGATGACCGTACGGACGGGCTCCGTGCGCCCGGTTTCCTCGGCCAGCTCCCGCAGGTCGCGCCACTGGGCGGCGAGCTGCTCCGGACCGTAGGCGCCCGGCAGCCAGCCGTCGGCCCGCTCCACCAGCCGCCGCATCGCCCGCCGGTTGGACGCGGCCAGCAGGACCGGGACCGGCCGCACCGGCTTCGGGCCGACGATCGCGGAGGCGATGTCGGTGGTCTTGCCGTGATGGACGACCGGATCAGGGCCCCATACGGCCCGGCACACCGCGATCACCTCGTCCAGCGCCGTGCCGCGCTCCTCGAAGGGGAGCACGCCCGAGGCCGCGTACTCGTCCAGGGACCAGCCCGTGCCGAAGCCGGCGATGACCCGGCCGCCGCTCACCACGTCCAGTGTGGCCAGTGACTTGGCGAGCTGGAAGGGCAGGTGCAGCGGGGCCACCAGCACGCTGGAGCCCAGCTCCGCGCGCGAGGTCGCGGTAGCGGCCAGGGTGAGGGTGACCAGCGGGTCGGCCACGCCCCGGTACCCCTCGGGCCAGGGCAGACCCGGTATGCCGTACAGGCCCTGGGTGGCGGGCTCCGGGACCAGGGCCCGTTCGAAGACCCACAGGCTGTCGTAACCGATCTCCTCGGCGGCGCGTGCCACGTCGGGCACGTCCCTGCCGAGGTCGTACTGGCGCATCTGGGGAAGGCCGAGGCCGAGCCTGGTCGTCATACCGGTGCTCCTTCGCGTCGGGACGCCTCTTCAACGCGCGGCCCTCGCCCGGCTGTTCCGTAAGTCACCCGATGGGGTGACTTCAGGCCACGTCGGTCCACCTCGGGCGAGCTCAGTCACCGAGTGGTGTCAGCAGCATCCGCCCCGCGAAGCCGACCGCCGCGTCCAGCCGGGCCGTGAACTCCTCCGCCATGTCACCGCAGCGGCGCAGCGCCCACAGCACCCGCGCCGCCGACCAGGTGGCGTCGCGGGCCCGCTCCAGGCTCCACGCGCCCAGCAGATGCGTGATCGGGTCGGCGATCTGGAGCAGGTCGGGACCCGGCATCAGATCCTCGCGGATGCGCTCCTCCAGCTCGGCCAGCAGCTCGCCCACCCGGTCGAACTCGTCCTCCAGCTCGGCCGGCGCACACCCCAGCGCCCGGCAGGTGTCGACCACGGCGAGCGCCAGGTCGTGCCCGATGTGCGCGTTGATACCGGCCAGCGCGAACTGCAGCGGCCGAACTCCGGGATGGCGGCGGAGCTGGAACAGCGGGCGCCAGCAGGCGGGCGGACGGCGGTCGTCCTCGACCGCGTCCACGGCCGCGAGGTACCGCTCCGCGAACCGGACGTCCAGCGCGGCCGCCGCGCACGGGTCCGGGAACTCCCCGGCATCCAGCCGCCGGTCCACGTCCTCGGTGACGGTGAGGTAGACCCGGTTGAACACGGCGACCCCGTCCCGCTCGGGCAGCGCCGCGTCGAGCGCGCGCATCCGGCTGAGGACGGCGTCGACGGGGGTGGTGGAGTATCGCGGCAGCACCATGGGGGAAGGGTGGCAGCCGCGCACCGGCCGGCGGGCCGACCGGCCCGGTGCTTCGCCGGAACGAGCGAACGCCGGGCCGGTACGGCCGCCGCTACGGCTTGCCGGACCCGTCGGAGGGGCCCTCGGCAGGCTTGTCGTACGACGAGGTGCCCTCGTCCAGCAGCGGCTGCTGCGTCTTCAGGTGGGCCGGGGCGAAGGCGCGCAGGGCGTGGTAGCCGGTGATGACGACCAGGGTGCCCAGCGCGATGCCGCTCAGCGAGAAGGTGTCGGTGAACTTCATCGTGACGTTGCCGACGCCGATGATGATGCCCGCGGCCGCCGGGACCAGGTTCAGCGGATTGCGCAGGTCCACCTTGCCGTGCAGCCAGATCTGCGCGCCGAGCAGGCCGATCATGCCGTACAGGATGACGGTGATGCCGCCGAGGACACCGCCGGGGATCGCGGCCACCACCGCGCCGAACTTGGGGCAGACGCCGAAGAGCAGGGCGAAGCAGGCGGCGGCCCAGTAGGCGGCCGTGGAGTAGACGCGGGTCGCGGCCATCACGCCGATGTTCTCGGAGTAGGTGGTGTTCGGCGGGCCGCCCACCGCGGTGGACAGCACCGAGGCGACGCCGTCGGCCGAGATCGCGGTGCCGAGCTTGTCGTCCAGCGACTCGCCGGTCATCTCACCGACCGCCTTGACGTGGCCGGCGTTCTCCGCGACCAGCGCGATCACCACGGGCAGCGCGACCAGGATCGCGGACCACTGGAACGTCGGCCCGTGGAAGGTGGGCAGCCCGATCCAGTCCGCCTTGGAGACGCCGGAGAGGTCGAGCCGCCAGTGGTCGGTGAGCTTGCCGCTCGCGTCCGCCGAGTGGATCTTGCCGAGGGTCAGGTCGAAGATCCAGGAGATCAGGTAGCCGAAGACCAGGCCCAGGAAGATGGCGATGCGCGACCAGAAGCCGCGCAGGCAGACCACGGCCAGACCGGTGAACAGCATCACCAGCAGCGCCGTCCACTGGTCCTGCGGCCAGTACGTCGTCGCGGTCACCGGGGCCAGGTTGAAACCGATCAGCATGACCACGGCGCCCGTGACGATCGGCGGCATCGCGGCGTGGATGATCCGCGCGCCGAACCGCTGCACCGCGAGACCCACCAGGAACAGCACCACGCCGACCACGAGGATCGCGCCGGTCACGGTCGCGCTGCTGCCGCCGTCCGCGCGGATCACCGCGGCGACACCCACGAAGGACAGCGAGCAGCCCAGGTAGCTGGGGACCCGGCCGCGCGTGGCGAGCAGGAAGATCACCGTCGCCACACCCGACATCATGATCGCCAGGTTGGGGTCCAGGCCCATGAGCACGGGGGCGACGAAGGAGGCGCCGAACATCGCCACGACGTGCTGGGCGCCCAGGCCCACCGTGCGCGGCCAGGTCAGCCGTTCGTCGGGGCGTACCACTGCTCCGGGTGCGGGTGACTTCCCATCCCCGTGCAGCTTCCAGCGCACGCCGAGGTCCATGGTGGGGTTTCGCTTTCTCTGTACTGAAGACGGTCCGCACCATTGTCAGGGGTACGGAGGTGCGCTTCGCGCCCGCGGTGCCTCTCGCACGCCGGGAACGGGTGTCCGGCGACCCCGGCCTGACCAGGGGAGTTCCCTCCGAGCGGTCCTGAGCGGTCGCTTAGTATGGTCGGGTCCGGGGGCGTCGCCCCGCCCCGCCCGACACGCTCAGGAGCCCCGCCCGTGACCGCCGAAGCCCCGACCGCCCCCACCGTCCCGTACGGCCAACTCGTCCCCGTCGCCGTGCACTTCGACGACCTGGACGCGCTCGGGCTCCTGCACAACGCCCGCTACCCGCTGCTGGTCGAGCGCGCCTGGACCGAGCTGTGGAACGCCCGCGGGGTCCGCTTCGACGGCGACTGGGCGGCGGCCGGAGACGCCTGCAACGCGGTCCGGGAACTCGTCATCGGTTATGAGGCGCCCGTCACTCGCCCCGGCGTCTACGCCGTCCACCTCTGGCTGGAGCGGCTCGGCACCACCGGCCTCACCTACGGGTTCCGGCTCTGCTCGGCCGACGGCGCCACGACCTACGCGCGCGGCACCCGGGTCCTGGTCCGGCTGGACGCGGACACGCTGCGGCCCGCGCCCTGGAGCGAGGGGTTCAGGCAGGCGGGCCGGGAACTGCTGCGGCCTGCCGGCTGACCTCGCCGCCCCCGCGCTCGGCGGTGCGCAGCACGCCCGCGAACGCGGCCAGGGCACAGGCCAGCACGGTCACCACGACGAACGACACGGTCAGGCTGGTCGCCTGCGCCACCCCGCCGATCAGGCTCGGCGCGATCAGCCCCGACGTGTAGGTGATGGTCGCCACGCCCGCGATGGCCTGGCTCGGGTTGGGCCCCGAGTGCCCGGCCGCCGCGAAGCACAGCGGGACGACCACCGCGATGCCGAGCCCCATCAGCGCGAAGCCGGTCATGGCCAGCGGGGGCCGGTCCGCGAGGACCACCAGCAGGCCGCCCACCCCGGCGAGCAGGCCGCCCGCCCGGACTGTGCGCACCGCGCCGAAGCGGTTCACCACCGCGTCCCCGGCGATCCGGGCGATGGCCATGGTCAGCATGAACCCGGTCGTGGTCGCCGCCGCCAGGCCCGGTGAGCCGTCCAGCCGGTCCCGCAGGAACACCGCCGACCAGTCCAGGCTCGCCCCCTCCGCGAACACCGCGCAGAAGCCGACCGCGCCGATCAGCAGGGCCGAGCGGGGCGGCAGCGCGAACCTCGGCGGCGGCTCCTCGTCCTCGGCGGGCTGCACGTCCAGCACCCAGGCGCAGGCCAGCTGGCCCAGCAGGGTGAGCACGGCGGCGGCCAGCAGATGGTGCAGCCGGGCGTCCGAGCCGAGATGCGCGGCCAGCGTCCCCGCCGCCGAGCCGATCAGCGCGCCCGTGCTCCACATGCCGTGCAGCCCCGACATGATCGACTTGCCGAGCAGCCGCTCGATCTCCACGCCGAGCGCGTTCATCACCACGTCCGACATGCCGGAGGCGGCGCCGTAGGCGAACATCCCCAGGCACAGCGTGATCAGGTTCGGCGCCAGCGAGGGCAGCACCAGGGAGAGCGTCCACAGCGCGAGCAGCCCCCGCAGCGCGGCACGGCTGCCGAAGCGGTGACTGATCCGGCCCGCCAGCGGCATCGCGCAGGAGGCGCCGAGCGCGGTGAAGGCCAGGGCGAAGCCGAGCTGTCCCGTACTCAGTCCGGCGTGCTCCTGAATCCAGGGCACGCGGGTGGCGAAGGAACCCGTCACCGCGCCGTGCACGGCGAACACGGCGGCCACGGCGTACCGGGCCCGCCTGACATCCTCGGCCGGCCGGCTCACGTCACCCATCCTCACGTCCCTCCCCAGGGAGTCGCCCGCTGTACCGTCCTCGGCACCCGCGCAAACTATCAGGGACCCTGCCTGATAGATAGAGTGCGTCCGGCAGCCCGTCTCTGGGAGGATTCCCGTCATGCCCGCATCACCGAGCACCGCACGGGCCATCAACGACCGGCTCGCCCTGCGGCTGTTGCAGCAGGAGGGCCCGCTGACGGCGGGACAGCTCAAGCAGCTCACCGGACTGTCCCGGCCGACCGTGAGCGACCTCGTCGAGCGCCTCACCGTCTCCGGCCTGATCCGGGTCGTGGGAGAGTCGGGCGAGCAGCGCCGGGGCCCCAACGCCCGGCTGTACGGCATCGCCGCCGACCGCGCCCATCTGGCCGCCCTCGACGTACGCACCGGGGGAGTCCTGGTGCTCGTCTCCGACCTCGTCGGGCGGGTGCTCGCGGAAGTGGCCGTGCCCATCGACGCCGGGAGCGGCACCGGACCCGCCGTCGAGCAGGCGGTCGCGGCCGTGGAGGAGGCGGCGCGGAAAGCGGGCCCGGACGCCTGGGCGGGGCTGCACACCGTCGGTATCGGTGCGCCCGGCCTGGTCGACCCCGCCACCGGCGACCTGCGCGACTCCAGCGGGCTGCCCGCCTGGCACCGCAGTCTGGTCGCCGCGCTCCAGTGGCGGCTGCCAGAGGCGCGGGTCACCGTCGAGAACGAGACCAACCTCGCGGCCCTCGCCGAGCAGCGCGAGGGCGCCGCCCGCGACCGGGACACCTTCGTGCTGCTGTGGCTCGGGCACGGGGTCGGCGCCGCCGTCGTCCTCGACGGCCGGCTCCGCCGGGGCGCCTCCGGCGGCACGGGCGAGATCGGCTTCCTGCCCGTCCCCGGCACCGGCTCGCTGCCCTCCGCGACCGACTGCGACGGCGGCTTCCACGCCCTGGCGGGCGCCGCCGCGATCGGCGCCCTCGCCCACGAGCACGGCCTCCCGGGCGGAGGCCCGCTGGACGGGCCGGGCGCCGCACGGGTGGTCGGGCAGGCGGTGAGCGCCGGGGACGCGCCTGCCGCCCGCTTCCTCGACGCCCTGGCCGACCGCCTCGCCATAGGCGCCGCCGCAGTGACCGCCATCCTCGACCCCGGCTGCGTGGTCCTCGGCGGCGAGATCGGCCAGGCCGGCGGAGAGGTGCTCGCGACGCGGGTCGGCGCCCGCCTGAAGCGCATGTCCCCCCTGGCCACCGAGGTCCGAGCCGGCACCCTCGGCGGCGCGGCGGTCCTGCGCGGCGCCCTGCTGACGGCCCGCGACCGGGCCCAGGACGACCTGTTCGCGCCGTAGGAAGGCTCAGTCGCGGTCCCGCAGGGCGCTCACGCCGTTGATGTCGTCGAAGTGGTGGAGGACGTGGGCCTGGCGCCGGGCGTCGCGGAGCCCCCGAGTCGCCGCGGCCTCGATCCGCCCGGCCTCGGGGCTGCTGGGCGACCGGCGCCGGTCGCGGCGGACCAGTACGGTGACCGACCACGCCAGGACCAGTACCACGCCCACCAGCGCCAGCACCACGCGGACCACCCCCTCCGTCGGCGGGCCGGGATCGCCCGCGTATGACAACGTAGCCAGCAGGCCGCAGCCACTGAAGAGCCGTTTACGGCACCCCTGGTCGCGCCACGTTTCCGGCGCCCGGCAGCCTCACCCGAACCGGCGGGCCAGGTACTCCTCGAAGGTCCCCTTGCCCACGGCCTGTTCCGGGGCCAGGTGCCCGCCCGCGCGGAACGCCCCGTACGTCCGGCCGAACAGGGGTACCTCCAGCAGCCGGCGGCGCCTGCCCGTGGCGTTCAGGTAGGCGCGGGCCAGGGAGGGGACCGAGCGGACCTCGGGGCCGCCGACGTCGGGGACGCGGCCCGCGGGGGCGGCGAGTGCCAACTCCGCCAGGCGGTCGGCCACTTCGGACACCTCCACCGGCTGGTCGGACAGGCCGGCCGGGAGCAGGGCCAGCGGGGGCGCGGTCAGCTTGCCCAGGAAGGTGGCCATCAGGTCGTGGAACTGGGTCGCGCGCAGCACGGTCCAGCCGAGCCCCGACTCCTCGATCCGCCGCTCCACCGCGAGCTTGGCGCGGTAGTACGGCAGCGGTACCCGGTCCACGCCGACGATGGAGATGTACACCAGATGTGCCACCCCGGCCCGCCGCGCGGCCGGGAGCAGATTCCCTGCGGCCTTCTCGTCGCCGCCGTTCGGTGAGCTGGCGCAGTGCACCACGGCTTCCACACCCGCCAGCGCCGCGTCCAGCGCGGGGCCGCCCTCGCGCAGATCGACCGCGTACGGCTCGCTGTGCCGGCTGAGCACCCGTACCTCGTGACCGTCCGCCCGCAGCTTCTCCGTCACCAGCCGGCCGAGTGTGCCGGTACCGCCCGTCACCAGGATCGTGGTCATGCCGCTCGCCTTCCCTGAGGTCCGGGGCGGCCGTTCGGTACGCCCCACGACCTAGGACGGCGCCAGCCCGGCGGATGTGACATGCGGCTGGGGTGACCCGGCGGCGGGCAAGGGCCTTCGTCACCGCCGCCGGGTCCGGTCGCACCATAAAAGGACTAGACCACTCCGGTCAATAGGTCCGGACCAAGCTCAATTCCCTTGTGATGCGGGGGTGTTGTCCTGGACGTTCACCCGGACGGTGTGCCTGTGAGGCAGCCCACACCGGTCCCCTGTATGGCCGACGGGCGGGCGTGGCAGACTTGCGGTGTACCAGAAGCAGCGCACTCCGGGGTCGGTGAAAGTCCGAACCGGCGGTTACAGTCCGCGACCCGGTCGCTTCCAGCGGCCGGTTGACCAGGTGAAATTCCTGGACCGACGGTTAAAGTCCGGATGGGAGGCAGTGCGCGGCGGGCGGGCATCACCATGCGCGCCGCCGTATCAGGTCTCGTCCCTCGGGACGGGTCCCTCTCGGCGTCGTCACCCGGTGCATTCCCCTCGTCCATGCCGTCGTCATCGACCGGCCCCCGGAGTCCGTGCCCGAAGAGGCAGGAGGACCGGGGACGTGTTCACCGGAATCGTGGAAGAGCTGGGCGAGGTCACCGCCGTCGAGAACCTCGGCGACGCCTCCCGTTTTCGGCTCCGTGGTCCCGTCGTCACCGAAGGCGCCCGGCACGGGGACTCCATCGCCGTCAACGGCGTCTGTCTCACCGTGGTCGACCACGAGGGTGACGAGTTCACCGCCGACGTGATGGCCGAGACCCTGAAGCGCTCCAGCCTCGGCGCGCTCGCCGTCGGCTCCCGTGTCAACCTCGAACGCCCCACCGCCGTCGGCGCCCGTCTCGGCGGCCACATCGTGCAGGGCCACGTCGACGGCTCCGGCGAGGTGCTCGCCCGTACCCCGTCCGAGCACTGGGAGATCGTCAAGATCTCGCTGCCCGCCGGTCTCTCCCGCTACATCGTGGAGAAGGGCTCCATCACCGTCGACGGCATCAGCCTCACCGTGGTCGAAGCGGGCCCGGACTTCTTCACCGTCAGTCTCATCCCGACCACACTCGCCCTGACCACGCTCGGCCACAAGCAGCCCGGCGACCCGGTCAACCTCGAGGTCGACGTCATCGCCAAGTACGTCGAGCGGCTGCTCGCGGCCGGACAGGAGGCAGGCGCGTGAACTCGCTCAACACCGAGGCGTTCACCCTGCTCGGCCAGCACATCCTCTGGTCGGACATGATCGGCAACCTCTTCGGCCTGGCCGCCCTCGCGCTCGGCTGGCGCCGCTCCCTCATGACCTGGCCGGTCCAGCTCGTCTCCGGCCTGATCCTGTTCGCCGCCTTCTACGGCCACCTCGCCGGCAGCGCGGGCAAGCAGGTCGTCGTCATGGCCGTCGCCGTCTACGGCTTCTGGCAGTGGAGCCGCAGCCGCGGCAAGGCCGCCGACGGCCACATCGCCCCCCGCTTCGCCACCTGGCGCGAACGCGCCGCCATGATCGCGGCGGCCGCCGCCGGCACCGTCGCCGTCGCGCTGCTCTTCACCGCGTACCCGTCCCTGTCCTGGGACCCCTGGCCGGACGCCTACATCTTCGTCGGCACCATCGTCGCCATGTACGCCCAGGCCAAGGGCATGGTCGAGTTCTGGATCGCCTGGCTGCTCGTCGACGTCGTCGGCGTCCCGCTCAACTTCACAGCCGGCTACGCCTTCTCCGGCTTCGTCTACGTGATCTACGGCGCGCTCGTCCTGTGGGGCATGCGCGACTGGTGGCTGCGCTCCCGCAAGAACGCGCGGCCCGTCCTGGAAGGAACGCCCGCATGACCTCGGCACCCCCGCTGCACCCCGGTGACAGCATCGAAGACCTCCGCCTCGACCCCGTCGAGCAGGCGATCGCCGACATCGCCGCGGGCCGCCCCGTCGTGGTCGTGGACGACGAGGACCGCGAGAACGAGGGCGACCTCGTCATCGCCGCCGAGAAGGTCACCCCCGAGATCGTCGCCTTCATGATGAGCGAGTGCCGGGGCCTGATCTGCGCCCCCATGGAGGGCGCCGAACTCGACCGGCTGCGGCTGCCGCAGATGGTCGAGGACAACACCGAGTCGATGAAGACCGCCTTCACCGTCTCCGTGGACGCCTCGCCCGCGCACGGCGTGACCACCGGCATCTCCGCCACCGACCGCGCCACCACCCTGAAGCTGCTGGCGAGCGGCACCGCCCAGCCCACGGACCTGGTCCGCCCCGGCCACATCTTCCCGCTGCGCGCCCGGGAGGGCGGCGTCCTGGTCCGCGACGGCCACACCGAGGCCGCCGTCGACCTCGCCCGCCTCGCCGGACTGCGTCCCGCCGGAGCCATCGTGGAGATCGCCGGGGAGGACGGCCGCATGCTGCGGCTGCCCGAGCTGATCCCGTTCGCCCGCAAGCACGGCCTGACGATCATCTCCATCGCGGACCTCGTCACCCACCTCCGCGCCCCCGAGGCCGCGGCCGACCAGGCCGTGGCAGCGCCTCTTGTGGCCGCGCCCACCGTCCGCCGCGAGGCCGAGACGAGCCTGCCCACCCGGCACGGCACCTTCACCGCCTACGGCTACCGGGCCCCCGACGGCGTCGAACACGTCGCCCTCGTCCACGGCGACATCGGCGACGGCACCGGCGTGCTCGCCCGCGTCCACTCCGAGTGCCTCACCGGCGACGTCTTCGCCTCCCGGCGCTGCGACTGCGGCCCCCAGCTCGACGCCGCCCTCGCCCGCATCCACGCCGAGGGCCGGGGCGTCGTCGTCTACCTGCGCGGCCACGAGGGACGCGGCATCGGGCTGCTGTCCAAGCTGCGCGCCTACGAACTCCAGGAGCGCGGCCGGGACACCCTCGACGCCAACCTGGAACTCGGCCTGCCCGCCGACGCCCGCGACTACGCGGCCGGCGCCCAGATCCTCGCCGACCTCGGCGTGCGCGACGTCCGCCTGATGACCAACAACCCCGACAAGACCGACGCGCTCACCCGGCACGGCATCCAGGTCACCGGCCGCGAGCCGATGCCGGTCCACGCGGACGAGCACAACGTCCGGTACCTGCGCACCAAGCGCGACCGGATGGGCCATGACCTGCCCTGGCTGGACACCCCCGCGGTGTCCACCTGCGGCAACCAGTAAGCGAACAGAGCGAACAGCGCGAAGGAGCAACGTGAGCGGCAAGGGTGCACCGGAACTGTCCGTACGCAACGTCAGCGACCTCAGGGTCGCCGTCATCGCGGCGCAGTGGCACGAAAAGGTGATGGACGGTCTGGTGAACGGCGCCCTGCGCGCCCTGCACGACCTGGGGATCGACGAGCCGACCCTGATCAGGGTCCCCGGCAGCTTCGAACTCCCCGTCGCCGCCAAGGTCCTGGCCGACCGCGGCTACCACGCCGTCGTCGCCCTCGGTGTCGTCATCCGCGGCGGCACCCCCCACTTCGACTACGTGTGCCAGGGCGTCACCCAGGGCCTCACCCAGGTCTCGGTGCAGACCGGCGTCCCCGTCGGTTTCGGCGTCCTCACCTGCGACACCGAGGAGCAGGCCCTGGACCGCGCCGGCATCGAGGGCTCCAGCGAGGACAAGGGCCACGAGGCGGTCACCGCGGCGGTGGCCACGGCCGCCACGCTCCGTTCGGTGTCCGAACCCTGGCACTGAGACCCCGTCCGGACCGCGTAGGCTGAGGACCACCATGTCCAATAAGACGTTCGAGGAGCTCTTCACCGAGCTCCAGCACAAGGCAGCCACCGGCGACCCCGCCACCTCCCGCACCGCCGAACTGGTCGGCAAGGGCGTCCATGCCATCGGCAAGAAGGTCGTCGAGGAGGCCGCCGAGGTCTGGATGGCCGCCGAGTACGAGGGCAAGGAAGCCGCTGCCGAGGAGATCTCGCAGTTGCTCTACCACGTCCAGGTGATGATGGTCGCCCGCGGTATCTCGCTGGACGACGTCTACGCCCACCTGTGATCCGGCGCCCCGTACGCCCCACCCGCCGCACCACCCCGTCACACGAAGGAAGCCGACCTCATGCTGCGCATCGCCGTCCCCAACAAGGGTTCCCTGTCCGGACCTGCGGGGGACATGCTGCATGAGGCCGGCTACCGGCAGCGGCGGGAGTCCAAGGAACTGCGCACCGTGGACCCGGTGAACGAGGTCGAGTTCTTCTACCTCCGCCCCCGGGACATCGCGATCTACGTCTCCTCCGGGCAGCTCGACATCGGCATCACCGGCCGCGACCTGCTGATCGACTCCGGTGCCGGCGCCGAGGAGATCCTCCCGCTCGGCTTCGCCCGCTCCACCTTCCACTTCGCCGCCCGCCCCGGCACCTTCGCGGGTACGGCCGACCTCAAGGGCCGCACGGTCGCCACCTCCTACGAGGGCATCGTCGGCCGCCACCTCGCGGACAACGCCATCGACGCCTCCGTGGTCCACCTCGACGGCGCGGTGGAGACCGCGATCGAGCTGGGCGTGGCGGAGATCATCGCGGACGTGGTGGAGACCGGCACCTCGCTGCGCAACGCCGGGCTCGAGGTGTTCGGCGAGCCCATCATGAAGTCCGAGGCCGTCGTCATCCGCCGCACCGGCGCCGACACCGACGAGCCCAAGGTCCAGCAGTTCCTCCGCCGCCTCCAGGGCGTCCTGGTCGCGCGGACCTACGTGATGATGGACTACGACTGCCGCGTGGAGCAGCTCGAGAAGGCCGTCGCGCTCACGCCGGGCCTGGAGTCCCCGACCGTCTCCCCGCTGCACAACGAGGGCTGGGTCGCCGTGCGCGCCATGGTCCCCGCCAAGGAGGCCCAGCGGATCATGGACGACCTCTACGCCATCGGGGCCCGTGCCATCCTGACCACGGCCATCCACGCCTGCCGTCTCTGAGGAACCGCGAGTCAGATGTCCGAGCTCTCCCAGCCCCCCGCCCAGCCCGCCCTCCCGGTCACCTTCCGGCCGGGACACACCCGGGTGATCCTGCTCACCGCCGGGGTGGCGATCTTCCTGGTCGTCGCCGCCGTCGCCCTCCTGCTGGACATGGGGCCGGGGGAGCGCCTCAGCTTCATCGTCACCGGCGCCCTGATGGCCTGGGTGCTGGCCCGGCTGGCCCGGGTGAAGGTCGTCGCAGACGAGTCCGGCGTCACGGTCGTCAACATCGCGGGCAGCCGCCGGCTGGCCTGGGCCGAGATCGTCGGGGTCAACCTGCGTCCGGGTGACCCCTGGGTGTTCCTCGACCTCAGCGACGGCACCAGCCTGGCGGCGCTCGGCATCCAGCCCGGCGTCGCCAAGCAGCGCGCCATCGCCGACGCGCGGAGCCTGCGCACTCTGGTGGAGCAACAGGCGCCGCGCGATCCCGAGTTCCCCCAGGCGTGAGGCCCGAAGCGGCCTCCGGGGCCCCTCGGGGTCCCGGATCAGGGGCCATTCAGGGGCGGTCACCCTTGCCGCACCTGCCCCGGTCTTGACTAATCTGTTGGCGGAGGCGTTTTCCACGCGCCTCCGCCTCCGTCGTGCCACGCCCGGCGCGCGGAGGTTTTCCCTGCTATCCGAGGAGTGACCCTCTCCGGCGATGGACGGATCGTCCTGTAGTACCTGCGCCGCCCCCTGCCGACATACCGCGGACCACCCGGCCCGCGTGCACGCGGAGGCGGCGGCATCATGAGCGTCCCCCTGCTGCTCCTAGGAGCGGCCTTCCTGCTGATCCTGGCCAACGGCTTCTTCGTGGCCGCCGAGTTCGGCCTCGTCACCGTCGAGCGCCAGGACGCCGAGCAGGCCGCGGCCGAGGGCGACAAGCGCGCCCGTACGGTCGTGGAGTCGCTGAAGGAACTCTCCTTCCAGCTCTCCGGCACCCAGCTCGGCATCACCATCACCTCGCTCGTCGTCGGCATGCTCGCCGAACCGGCCCTGGCGGACCTGCTCAGCGGCCCCTTCGGCGCGCTCGGCGTCCCCGAGGGCGCCGTCTCCGGCGTCGCGGTGGTGGTCGGCATGCTGCTGACCTCCGCGATCCAGATGGTCGTGGGTGAGCTGGTCCCCAAGAACTGGGCGGTCTCCAAGCCGCTCCAGGTCGCGCGGTTCGTCGCGGGCCCGCAGCACGTGTTCTCGCGGCTGTTCCGCCCGGTGATCTCTGTGCTCAACACGGTCGCCAACCGGCTGGTGCGCGCCCTCGGCGTCGAGCCCGCCGACGAGCTGGCCTCCGCCCGCACCCCCGGCGAACTGGTCTCCCTGGCCCGGCACTCCGCCCGGGCCGGCGCCCTGGAGCAGGACACGGCCGACCTCTTCGTCCGCACCCTGTCCCTCGGCGACCTGACCGCCCAGCACGTCATGACCCCGCGGGTGAAGGTCAGCGCGCTCCAGGACTCGGCCACCGCCGAGGACGTCGTCAACCTCACCCGGGCCACCGGCCTGTCCCGCTTCCCCGTCTACCGGGAGAAGATCGACGAGATCGTCGGCATGGTCCACCTCAAGGACGCCTTGGCGGTCCCGGCGCCCGAGCGCCTGCGCACCCCGGTCGCCCGCATCGCGGGCAAGGCGCTGCTGGTCCCCGAGACCCTCCCGGTGCGCCCCCTGCTGACCCGGCTGCGCAGCGAGCAGCCCATCGCGGTCGTCGTCGACGAGTACGGCGGCACCGCGGGTGTGGTCACGCTTGAGGACATCGTCGAGGAACTGGTGGGCGAGGTCCGCGACGAGCACGACCGCCAGGTCGTGCCCGAGGTCGCCCCCGCTCCGCCTGAGGACGGCCGCCCCGCGTGGGACGTGGACGGCGGCTGCCGTGTCGACGTCCTCACCCGTATCGGCCTGGACGCCCCCGAGGGCCCGTACGAGACCGTCGCCGGGCTCGTGGCCGACCTGCTCGGCCGTATCCCGGCCCCCGGCGACCGGGCCGAACTGCCCGGCTGGCGGCTCTCCGTGCGCCAGGTCCGCCACTACCGCGCCGAGCGGGTCCGCCTGGTCCGGACGGCGCCCGCCGCCCAGCAGACGGAGGCCGCCCGATGAGCGTCGTCCAACTCCTCTTCGCCGCGCTGCTCGTGCTCGCCAACGGATTCTTCGTCGGCGCCGAGTTCGCGCTGGTCTCCGTCCGGCGCAGCCAGATCGAGCCGGTCGGCACCGCGCGCGCCCGGCAGGTGCTGCACGGTCTGGAGCGGCTGCCGCAGATGATGGCGGCCGCCCAGTTCGGCATCACCGTCTGCTCGCTGACCCTGGGCGCGGTGGCCGAGCCGACCGTGGCCCATCTGCTGGAGCCGGTGTTCGAGGCCGCCCATCTCCCCGAGGGTGTGATCCACCCGCTGGGCTATGTGATCGCGCTGGCCGCGGTGGTCTTCTTCCACCTGGTCATCGGTGAGATGGTGCCGAAGAACCTGGCCATGGCCGCGCCGGAGAAGGCCGCGCTGTGGCTCGGCCCCGGCCTGGTGTACTTCGCCCGGATCTGCAGGCCCGTCACCGTGGCGCTCGGCGCCTGCGCACAGGGCATCCTGCGGCTCTTCCGCGTCGAGCCCAAGGACGAGGTCGAGGCCGTCGTCACCAGCGAGCAGCTCAACCGCCTGCTGGAGGACTCCGGCCAGGCCGGGCTGCTCGACCCGGAGGCGCAGGAGCGGCTGGAGGACGCGCTGGAACTGGGCTCCCGCCCGGTCACCGACGTCCTCCTCAAGCGCGAGACCCTCGTGACGGTGCCCCCCTCGGTGACACCGGGGGAGATCGTCGAGCTGACCGCGCGCACCGGCTACTCCCGCTTCCCGGTGGCCGCCGGCACCGGCGCGTTCATGGGGTACGTGCATGTGAAGGACGTCCTCGACCTGGAGGACTCCGACCGCGCCGTGCCGCAGCACGTCTGGCGTCCGATGGCCACGATGCGGGCGGAACTCCCGCTGGACGACGCGCTGACCGTCATGCGCCGGGCCGCCACGCATCTGGCCCAGGTGGCGGACGCCTCCGGCCGGGTGCTGGGCCTGGTCGCGCTGGAGGACGCGCTGGAGCTGCTGGTGGGCGAGGTCCACGACCCGGCCCACCCGGACACCCCGGCGCCCGCGCCGAGGACGGAACCGGTGCCCGTGCGCCCGGCCCCGGCCCGGCCGCGCCAGAGCGGGGAACCGGAGCAGGCACTGGCCACCTAGGCCGGATGAGCCGCGGGGCCCGTCACATCGCCGACGGGTCCTGCGGTGCCCGCCCCGACAGCACCTCGCCGTACGCCTGCATCAGGTCCGGCAGGCGCAGGGTGGCCAGGTCCTCGCGGGAGAGGACGCCCGGACAGGTGGACAGCCGCAGATCCCGGTACGCGCAGCTCTTCTCGTACAGCGTGCGCAGGAACCGGCCGTTGCCCAGCTCGTCGATCCAGCCCTGGTCCACCACGTGCCCGGCGATGGAGCGCAGCTCCTCCACCGCCTCCTCGTCCCACGCGTCCCCGTTCTCCGCCGCCAGCACCTGCCCGATCTCGGTCAGTTCCAGGGGCCGGTACGAGGGGAAGTCCACGCGGGTGGTGAAGCGGGACGACAGGCCGGGGTTGGCGGCCAGCAGCCGGTCCATGCCCTCGGGGTACCCCGCGAGGATCACCACCAGGTGGTCCCGGTTGTCCTCGGCCCGCTTCAGCAGCACCTGGAGCGCCTCGTCGCCGTAGGCGTCGCCCTTGCCGTACCCGGAGTTGGAGAGCGCGTACGCCTCGTCCACGAAGAGCACGCCGCCGATGGCCGAGTCGATCAGCTCGTTGGCCTTCACCGCGGTCTGGCCCAGGTACTCGCCGACCAGGTCGGCCCGCTGGGCCTCCACCAGGTGGTCGCCGCCGAGCAGGCCGAGGGCGTAGAAGACCCGGCCGAGGATGCGGGCCACCGTGGTCTTGCCGGTGCCGGAGGGGCCGGAGAAGACGAAGTGCCGTTTCGGCGGCTGGACCGGGAGCCCCTGCCCGGCGCGCAGCCGGGCCATGTTCAACTGCGCCGAGAGCGCCTTCACCTGGCGCTTGACCGGCTCCAGGCCCACCATGCGCTCCAGCTCCGCCAGCGCCTCCTCCAGTAAGCCCGGATCGGTCGGCCCGGCCGGCAGGTTCGAAGAGGAGACCCCGCTCTTCAGGCGGACCGCGCGGTCCGGAACCGAGGGCAGCGGGCCGGTCGGCAGGTCGGGCTCGGCGAACCTGAGGTCGCGGCCCTCGGTGCCGAACAGCGGGTCGAGGGTGTCGGGGCCGTCCATCGTGTCCTGACCGGCGCCGGACAGGGTGATCGACGCGAAGTCGGCGGGGTCGTCGTACCCGTCGCCCTCGGCGATGGCGGCGAGCCGGGCGGAGGTGTCCATGAAGGCCGGATCGACCCGGTGCACGGCCCGGTACAGGGGGAGCGCGGCGGCGCTGCGGCCGGTGCCCTCGTGGGCGCGGGCCAGCCAGTAGCGCAGCTCCTTGCGCTGCGGCTGTTCGCTGCGGCAGCGCATCAGGGCGGCCGAGAGCAGCGGCTCGGCCTGCCCGTACGTCTCCAGCCGGACGCGGGCCATGCCGCCGAACAGGCCCGCCTCTATGCCGAGCAGCGGGTCGTCCAGCAGCGGGTCGGTGTGCCGGACCAACTGGTCCCAGTCCTTGACCAGGTAGGCGCGGCAGGCGTGCAGGAACCGCACCTGCGGGTCGGTGTCCACGGGCGGCAGCCCGGCCAGCGCCCGGTCCAGCTCGGGCACATGGCGGCCGTCGAGCCAGTGCGAGGCGTGCGCCAGCAGCAGGTCGCGGGGGCTCTCCAGCACCGGCTGCACCCACCAGCCCAGCCAGTACCAGGAGTTGAGGGAGCGGCGGTGCCGGGCGCGCTGCTCGCCGAAGCGGTCGCGGTGCCGGAACATCCTGAGCAGCGCGGTGGTCGTGTCGACCCTGAGCGCGTGCAGCCCGAGCCAGGCGTCGGCCATCCCCGGGTCCATCCGCGCCGCGGCGCGGAACTCCTCCTCGGCCTGCGGGTAGGCGCCCATCGTGTAGGCGTCCACGCCTCGCACCCAGGCGAGGTCGGCCGGGGCCTCGGGGCCCTGCGTGCCGAAGTCCATCACGTCCCCCACGAACCGTGCCCCCCGTTGGTTGCCCGCCGGGCAGGCGCTCGGCGGTCGCCGCGGTCGAACCGCTGTACCGCGGACCGGAGTTGCCGGTGCGCGAGGCTGCTGCTCGAAGGTCGCACCGAGGGCATCGTACCCGTGGGGGCACCGGCTGCCGAAGGGTGCCGCAGAGGGCGTTTGACGAGGTGGGAGCATGCGGGGCGCACGGGGCGCGGTCACCGAGGGTGATCGAATCGGTGCGTTCGGCACCCCGGAAGCCGGCTCGGGCAGAACGAAGCCCCCGATCACGGGGGAACGATCGGGGGCTTCGTGTCCTCGGGACGGCCCGCTAAGGGCCGCGTGTGGAGAACGTAAGACCTGTACGGGCGCCGGGTCAAGCCACGTTGGGGCCCTGAACGAACTTCCGAGGCGGCCGTCTTCACAAGTTCAGCACACTGCGGACAACCCGTCACCGTGAGTGAGAATTCGGGCCGGACGGGCCCGGCCGGAGGGGGCTCGCGGGCCCTGGCAGCACCTCGTACCCCTCGGGTCTCGCGCGCACCACGAGGTTCGCGCGGGGGCGCGAGGGGTCGCCGGCGAAGTGCGCGCGCTCCGCCTCGGTCCAGGCGTCCCAGAACTCCCGCTGGGCCTCGCCGTCCCGGCGGCGGCCGCGCGCCCAGGACTCCCGAGCGGGCAGCTCCATCCACAGCAGGGCCGCCAGGTGCGGGCGCAGCTCCCGGCGCCCCGCGCCGACGCCCTCGACCAGGAGCACGGGGGCGGGCGGCAGGGTGCGGGGCGGGCCGAAGGCGCGCAGGTTCCAGTCGTAGGGGGCGTACCGCGCGCTCTCGCCCCGGCCGAGCGGCTCGATCACCTGGGCGGTCAGGCGGCCGGTCCAGGAGAAGAGTTCCTCGTGGGTGGCGATGTCGTCCAGGTGCAGCACCGGCGCCCCGCCGAGCGCGGCGGCCAGGTGTCCGGCGAAGGTGGACTTCCCGGAGCCCGCGTGTCCGTCGACGCCGATCAGCCGGACCGGCCCCAGGGACGGGGGAAGGGCGCGCAGTCGGCGGGCGAGGTCGTGAATGGCGATTCCTGAGGTGTGGTGCGGTGTGGGGGAGTTCTGCCGGAAACAGTCTAGTAGGGGGTGATGGCCGGGTACCCGACGGCCGGGAAAAGCGCGACTTCCCGAGGCGTTCGCTGACTCAAGGTCAATCGGTGGAGATTTTCCCCCGGAATCCGCCGACCGATATGTGAAATTCGGCGTTCCAGGTGTGTCGCCCGGTGAGTAAGGTGCGTCCTGCACAACTGCGACGCGTCGTATCGGGACGGACAGGGGAGCATGGCCGCGGAGTTATTCGAGGGGCAGTACGTCTGGCACCCGGCGGCCGACGACCGCGTCCTGGCGAGCGTATGCGTCGATGTGCGGGCGGGGCGCCACCGCTACGCCTGTGAGGCCCTGGCCGAGACCCGGTCCGACTTCGGCCTGCGCGCCCACCGCTCGCTGGTACTGGCCTCGGAGGCGGCCGGCACCGACCTGGTGGAGCGCTGGCTCGCCGAGGAACCGTCGCCCGAGGCCGCGCTGATGTGGGCCCGCGTGGCCGTGCAGCGCGCGATGCGGGCCGCCGACGCGCGCGACGAACGCGCCGAGGCGCTGGAACGGATAGCCCTCGCCGCCTGCGAACGCGCCGCCGCCCTCGCCCCCGACGACCCCACGCCCTGGGTCGCCAAGCTGACCATGGCCCGGCTGCACCAACTGCGCGAACCCGCGCCGCAGGGCCTGCTCACCGCGCCGCCCGGTCCCTGGCGGCTGTTCGCCCACATCCTGTCCCTGGACCCCTGGCACCGCGAGGCCCACCACCGCTTCCTCTCCTTCTTCTTCACCCGGCACGGCGGCACGGTCAACGCCGCCTGGGACGTGGCCGCCTTCCTCAGTCAGCGCGCCCCCGCCGACTCCGCGCTCCGACTGCTGCCGCTGGTCGCGCTGGTGGAGAGCTACAACCCGACCCAGTTGCTCGCCGACCGGGTCTGGGAGCAGCCGCAGTGGCGCGCCACCGCGCTGGCCGCCTACCGCAACTGGCTGCCCACGGTGGCCGGTTCCCGCTTCACCCCGGTGCTCGACCTGGCCTACCTCGCGCACGCGCTGGTCATGGGCCAGAGCGAGTTCGAGGCCCGGGCGGTCTTCGCGGCGATGGGCCCGTACGCCTCGCGCATGCCCTGGAGCGCCTTCGGCGACCCCGCCGAACAGCTCTCCCGTGCCCGGCGCGCCTGCGGGCTGCCCGTCCCCGGACCCGCCTGAGACCGCACCTTCCGCGTCCACCCCCAACAGAAAGGCAGATCAGTGTCGGAACGGATATCGCCGCCAGGGGCCGAGGCTCCGGCCGCCGAGGAACCGGTCGTGCTCGACGACGACGCGACCCTGCACGCGATGGGTTATCCGCGCAAACTCACGCGCCGTTTCAAAGCGTTCGACAATTTCGCGATCTCCTTCACCATCATCAATATCCTCTCGGGTATTTTCTCGTCCTTCGGATTCGGTCTGAGTGCGGGTGGCCCCCGTATTCTCGTGTTCGGCTGGATCGGCGTCTCCGTGATGGTGCTCTTCATCGGCGCCGCCATGGCGGAGGTCGCCTCCGCCTATCCGACGAGCGGGGCGCTGTATTTCTCCGCCGGTAAACTCGCCAAACGGCACAAGGGCGCCTGGTCCTGGTTCACCGGCTGGCTGAACTTCGTCGGGCAGATCGGCGGCACCGCCGCCACGGGTTACGCGGCCGCCACCTTCATCCAGGCGTTCGTCGCCCTCCAGTGGTCCTCCTACGAGCCCACCGCCCACCAGACGGTGCTGATCACCGCGGTGATCATCGTGCTCCAGGGCCTCGCCAACACCTACACCGTCCAGCTCGTCGCGGTGCTGAACCGGATTTCCGTGTGGTGGCTGCTGATCGGACTCGTGGTGATCGTGGGCGCACTCATCGTGATTCCCGATCACCACCAGTCGGCGTCCTTCGTCACGCATTTCGAGAACAACACCGGCTTCACCAACGGCCTTTACGGCGGCATGCTGGGCCTGCTGGTCACGAGCTGGACCTTCACCGGCTTCGACGGCAGCTTCCACATGTCGGAGGAAACCGTCCAGGCGACCGTCAACGCGCCCAAGGGCATCACCCGCGCCATCGGCTATTCGGCGATCACCGGCCTGATCCTGATGCTGGCGCTGGTCTACAGCATTAGCGACTACACCAAGGTGGCCGGCTCGGACGCCCCGCCCGTCCAGATTCTCATCGACGGGCTCGGCCTCGGCGCCGCCAAGGTCATGCTGCTGATCGTCATCGGCGCCATGCTCTTCTGCGGCCTCGCCAACCTCACCAGCAACACCCGGCAGATCTTCGCCTTCTCGCGCGACGGCGCCATGCCCGGCTCCCGCTGGTGGCACTCCGTCTCGCCGCGCACCCGGACGCCCGTCAAGGCGGTCTGGCTCGCCGTGGGCTGCTCGCTCGCCCTGGTGGTGCCCGGCTGGTGGTCCCACACGGCGTTCACGGCGATCGTCAGCGTCAACGTGGTCGGACTGTTCCTCGCCTACGCGGTGCCGATCTTCCTCCGGCTGCGGCTCGGCGACGAGTTCCAGCCCGGCCCCTGGCACCTGGGCCGCTGGGGCCGGCCGATCGGCTGGGCCGCGGTGATCTGGATTCTGCTGAGCAGCGTCCTGTTCATGCTCCCGCAGGCGTCCCCGATCACCGTGGACTCCTTCAACTACGCGCCGATCGCGCTCGCGGCCGTGCTGCTCATCGCCACGGTGTGGTGGTTCACCACCGCCCGCCGCCGCTTCCAGGGCCCGGTCAGCTACGGCCGCCCCGACGAGGTCGCGGCGATGGACCTGGTCTGAGCCCCTGGGTGACATGAGCCTGCCATGGCGTGGCCCCGGTGTGCGGCATCCCGCCCCGCACCGGGGTCGTGCCATGCCGGTGCGCGGCATCCCGCCATTGGCCAAGACCAATATTCATGGACGCGGCATGCGCCGAAGTGCTGGCAGGGGCATGTCGGCTGCTCCATAGTTGGCGCACAACCGTGCACCTGAGTTGGCGCACAACCGTGCACCTAACCGTCCCGATCCGGACACCTGGGGGTAGTCGCGCCCATGAGCAGAGCCCAGCAGCCGTCCCGCCGAACCGTTCTCGCCGCAGCCGTCGCCGTCGCGGTGGCCGCCGGGACGGTACCCGCGGCCGCCGCCACCGCAACTGCGGCCGCCGACGCCGACGACTCGGGCCGCGCGCCCGCCCGTCCCGTCGACAACCGCGCCTGGACCACGCACCACGACTGGCGCGGCGGCACCGGACGCGGCGTCCGTACCGTCCCCGGCCGCCGCCCCGGCATCGCCATCGCCGTGCCCGAGGGCCGCACCGACTACACCGACCCGCACACCGGCACCACCGCCGCCTGGGAGTACGCCACCTGGACCTCCCCGCTGCACCGGCTCCGGGTGCCCGCCACCGAGCTGATCGCCTCCTGGAACGCCGACACCCCGGCCGGCACCTGGCTGCAGATCGAACTCCAGGCCACCTACTCCGACGGCACCACCGGCCCCTGGTACGTGATGGGCCGCTGGGCCGCGGGCGACGAGGACATCAAGCGGACCTCGGTGGACGACCAGAGCGACGGCAAGAGCTCGGTGTGGACCGACACCTTCGCCATCGACGACGCGAGCACCGGTCTGCGCGCGGTCGCCTACCGGCTGCGGCTCACCCTGTACCGGACGCCGGGCACCGGGCGCACCCCGACCGTGTGGCGGGTCGGCGCGATGGGCTCCGACGTCCCCGACCGCTTCACCGTCCCGGCCTCCACGCCCGGCCTCGCCCGCGAACTGGTCGTACCGCGCTACTCGCAGGAGATCCACAAGGGCCAGTACCCGCAGTACGACAACGGCGGCGAGGCGTGGTGCAGCCCGACCTCCTCGCAGATGATCATCGAGTACTGGGGCGGCCGGCTCACCCCGGAGCAGCTCGCCTGGGTCGATCCCTCCTACGCCGACCCGCAGGTCGACCACGCGGCCCGGTACACCTACGACCACCAGTACACCGGCTGCGGCAACTGGCCGTTCAACGCGGCCTACGCGGCCACCTTCCCCGGCATCCAGGGCGTGGTGACCCGGCTGACCTCGCTCACCGACCTGGAGACCCTGATCGCGGCGGGCATCCCGGCCATCACCTCCCAGTCCTTCCTCAAGACCGAGCTGACCGGCGCCGGCTACGGCACCTCCGGCCACCTGATGACGGTCATCGGCTTCACCGCCGACGGCGACGTCATCGCCAACGACCCGGCCTCGCCCAGCGACCCCGAGGTGCGCCGGGTCTACGCCCGGCGCGAGTGGGAGAACATCTGGCTGCGTACCAAGCGGTACGACGCGAACGGCCAGGTCAAGAGCGGTACGGGCGGCGTCTGCTACCTGTACTTCCCGGCCCGCCCCACCCCGCGCCAGCTCCGCGCGCTCGCGGCGGTGGGCGTGCGCTGACCCGGCACGGGGGCGGCCGGGCCCCGGCCCGGCCGCCCCCTCTGCCATACTGCGCGGGTCCCGCCGAACGTCGAGACCAGGGCAGACTGTGAGTGTGCGTCAGCAACATGCGGCCGTCCCCGTCCGGGCGCGCGGCACCGACCGCTCGGCGGCCCGCCGCGCCGAACTCCTCGCCATCGGACGAAGGCTGTTCGCGGACACCTCCTACGACGCGCTGTCCATGGACGACATCGCCCGCCAGGCCCATGTCGCCAAGGGCCTGATCTACTACTACTTCCGTTCCAAGCGCGGCTACTACCTGGCGATCGTCCAGGACTCCGTCGCCGAGCTGGTCGCCTTCGCCGCGAGCGGCGCCGAACTGCCCGCCGTGGACCGCCTCCAGCGCACCATCGACGGCTACCTCCGCTTCGCCGAGCACCACCAGGCCGCGTACCGCACCATCGTCAGCGGTGGGGTCGGCTTCGACGCCGAGGTGCACGCCATCCGGGACGGGGTGCGCGAGGCGATCGTCGCCACCATCGCCGACGGCGCGTACGGCAGGACCGACATCGGCCCGCTGGCCCGTACCGGCCTCTTCTCCTGGGTGTGCAGCGTCGAGGGCACCACGCTCGACTGGATCGGCCGCCCGGAGCTGACCCGCGCCGCTTTGGGCGAGCTGCTGGTCAAGACGCTCGGCGGCACCCTGCGGGCCATCGAGGAGCTGGACCCCTCCTGCCCGGCCCCGCCGCCCGCCCGCCGCGACGGCTGAACGAGCCCCGGGAACGGCCCCGGCTGGATTCTTGATGTAAGCGGTCGTTAACTGGTGACGGGAGGTCCCCGATCGGGCATACTCACGGCACAAGCCGCTGGTCAGCCGCTTCCGAGACCCGGAAGCGGGCCCGCGGCGCAACCGGAGCGATCGCGCGGAGCCGCCCCACCCAAGGCGCACATCCGCCGATGTGCCCGCACAGGGAGGAGTCCGACGCCATGTCCGACCGCGAAACGCAGCCGGTGGAGCGTCAACTGCCCACGGACGAGGCGAGGGATCTGCTCGCCCTGGTCCGGGACATCGCACAGCGCGAGATCGCGCCGAAGGCGGCCGAGGAGGAGGACGCCGGACGCTTCCCCCGCGAGGTCTTCGCCCTCCTGTCGGAAGCGGGCCTGCTGGGCCTGCCCTACGACCCCGAGCACGGCGGCGGCGAGCAGCCCTACGAGGTCTACCTCCAGGTGCTGGAGGAGCTGGCCGCGGCGCGGCTCACGGTGGGCCTCGGCGTCAGCGTCCACACCCTCGCCTCGTACGCGCTCGCCACCCACGGCACCAAGCAGCAGCAGGTCGAGCACCTGCCCGCCATGCTCGGCGGCGGCCTGCTCGGCGCCTACTGCCTCTCCGAGGCGTCCTCGGGCTCCGACGCGGCCTCCCTGCGCACCAGGGCCGTCCGGGACGGCGACGACTGGGTGCTCAGCGGCACCAAGGCGTGGATCACCCACGGCGGCATCGCCGACTTCTACACCGTGATGGCCCGCACCGGCGCCGACGGCCCGCGCGGCATCACCGCGTTCCTGGTGCCCGGCGACGCCGAGGGCCTGAGTGCGGCCGCGCCGGAGAAGAAGATGGGCCTCAAGGGCAGCCCCACCGCCCAGGTTCACCTGGACGGCGTACGCGTCGCGGACGATCGGCGCATCGGCGAGGAGGGACAGGGCTTCGGCATCGCCCTCTCCGCGCTCGACTCGGGCCGGCTCGGCATAGCGGCCTGCGCCATCGGCGTCGCCCAGGCGGCCCTGGACCAGGCGGTGTCGTACGCGACCGAGCGCCGGCAGTTCGGGCACCCGATCGCGGACTTCCAGGGGCTGCGCTTCCTGCTGGCCGACATGGCCACCCAGATCGAGGCGGGCCGGGCGCTGTACCTGGCCGCGGCCCGGCTGAAGGACGCGGGCAGGCCGTTCGCCAAGCAGGCCGCCATGGCCAAGCTGCACTGCACCGACACCGCGATGCGGGTCACCACCGACGCCGTGCAGGTCCTCGGCGGGTACGGCTACACCGCCGACTTCCCGGCCGAGCGCTACATGCGCGAGGCCAAGGTGCTCCAGATCGTCGAGGGCACGAACCAGATCCAGCGGATGGTCATCGCTCGTCATCTGGCGGGGCCGGAGAGTCGCTGAACTGCCCCCTGCGCACCGTCGGGGCCGCCAGCTCGGCCCACTCCGGGTCGTGGCGCCCCGGCAGTGTGCGGCCCCGGTCGGCCCAGACCCGCATCAGCTCGGTGTAGATGGGCGGGTCCGGGTGCGGGGGCGCAGCCGCGTCCGCCGGCCGGGGCACGTAGACGCGGCGCTGACGCCCGGTGGCCGTCTGGGTGGGAGTCATGCCTGGCCAACGCGAGCGCGGCCGGGCAGGTCACCGGCGGGCGGAATCGAGCGTCAGTTCAGCGCCGTCCACACCGCTCAGGCGGCGGCCTTGCCACGCATGAACGGCACCTGCATCGGGCGTGAGCCCGGACCGCCCACGTGCGAGAACGGCTGGGTGCGCCAGTCCAGGCCCTGGGGGAGCGTCAGCAGCAGCGCGGTGTCCTGCTCCTGCGGCGTGAAGGACTCGTCGGCGGGGCGGGCGTCCGCCGCCGCGCGGCCCGTACCGGCACAGGCCGTCAGGCCGAACGGGTTCCACGGCGAGGCGCACAGCGCGTGCTCCGGCAGGGACTCCTCGTCCGCCAGCAGCGCGATGGCCTGCGCGCAGTCCGGGCAGATCACCCGGTACATCTCGAAGGTGTCGTAGTCGGCGTCGAGGCCGTAGGCGTCACCGGAGTCCGGTTCGACACCCTCCGGCTCGGGCTCGACCACGGACTGCTGCCGCTTGGCGACGGAGCGAACGGGGCGCTTGACACTCTGCATGGGATTCTCCCCCTGAAAGGCTGGGCCGTGAAGGCGCTGCGGCCTCGACCACAGCAAGCACTTCCCGCAGGTTCTCGGTGGTAATCGTGAGAACCTCACGCAGCGCGTTCACATGGTGTGGCGTTCGTCACAGGCTAGCGGTGGATATCCGCCCAGATGCCGCGTGCCGCGCCATTGGAACCTGCCGAAGTTCCCCCGCGCGCACGCGCGCGGGGCCGCACGGTAGGTTCTGGCGCATGGAGGAGCTGGACCGTCAGATCGTGCAGTTGCTCGTCAGGGACGGGCGGATGAGCTACACGGACCTGGGCAAGGCCACGGGCCTGTCCACGTCGGCCGTGCACCAGCGCGTGCGCCGGCTCGAACAGCGGGGCGTCATCCGCGGCTACGCCGCCGTCGTCGACCCCGAGGCCGTCGGGCTGCCGATGACCGCGTTCATCTCCGTCAAACCGTTCGACCCCAGCGCCCCCGACGACATCGCCGAGCGGCTCGCGGGCGTCCCCGAGATCGAGGCGTGCCACAGCGTCGCCGGGGACGAGAACTACATCCTCAAGGTGCGGGTGGCCACCCCGCACGAACTGGAGGAACTCCTCGCCCGGCTGCGCTCCCTGGCCGGGGTCTCCACCCGCACCACGGTCGTGCTGTCCACGCCGTACGAGGCACGCCCGCCGAAGATCTCCTGAGCCCCCGACACGCGCCCCGGTTCCGGGCGCGCCGGAGGTACGGGAGAGACTGGTGGGCATGAGTGAGCAGCCCGCCGCCCCCCGGACCGTCCTCCTGCGCCGAGGAGAGGTCCACAGCCCCGCCGACCCCTTCGCCACCGCGATGGTGGTGGAGCGCGGCCAGGTCGCCTGGGTGGGCTCGGAGGGGGCCGCCGACGCCTTCGCCGACGGGGTGGACGAGGTGATCGACCTCGACGGCGGCCTGGTCACCCCCGCCTTCACCGACGCCCACGTGCACACCACCGCCACCGGGCTCGCCCTGACCGGCCTCGACCTCTCCGCCGCGCCCTCCCTGGAGGCGGCCCTCGCCCTGGTCCGGGACTTCGCAGCCGCCCGCCCCGCCGACCGGGTCCTGCTGGGCCACGGCTGGGACGCCGCCCGCTGGCCCGGCGGCCGTCCGCCGACGCGCGCGGAGCTGGACGCGACCGCGGGAGGCCGCCCGCTCTACCTCTCCCGCGCCGACGTCCACTCGGCCGTCGTCAGCACCGCCCTGCTGGACCTCGTCCCGGCCGGGGTGAGCCGCGCCGACGCCCCGCTCACCGCCGACGACCACCACGCCGTCCGCGAGGCCGCCCTGGGCGCGCTCGCCCCGGCCCAGCGCGCCGAGGCCCAGCGCACCGCGCTCGCGCACGCGGCCTCCCTCGGCATCGGCTCGGTGCACGAGTGCGGCGGCCCGCAGATCTCCTCCGAGGACGACTTCACCGGCCTGCTGCGGCTCGCCGGAGAGCTGCCCGGCCCACGGGTCGTCGGCTACTGGGCCGAGCGGGACGTCGACAAGGCCCGCGAACTGGGCGCGGTGGGCGCGGCCGGCGACCTCTTCGTGGACGGGGCGCTGGGCTCCCACACCGCCTGCCTCCACCGGCCGTACGCCGACGCCCCGCACACCGGCACCGCCTACCTGGACGCCGACGCGGTCGCCGAGCACGTCGTGGCCTGCGCCGAGACCGGGCTCCAGGCGGGTTTCCACGCCATCGGCGACGCCGCCGTCACCGCCGTGGTCGAGGGCGTGCGCACCGCCGCCGAGAAGGTCGGCCTCGCCCGCGTACGGGCCGCCCGGCACCGGGTCGAGCACGCCGAGATGCTCACCCCCGACACCGTCGCCGCCTTCGCGGAGCTGGGCCTGATCGCCTCCGTCCAGCCCGCCTTCGACGCGATCTGGGGCGGCGAGGACGGCATGTACGTCCGCCGCCTGGGCGCCGAGCGCGCCCGCACCCTCAACCCGTACGCGGCCCTGCTGCGCGCCGGGGTGCCGCTCGCCTTCGGCTCCGACAGCCCGGTCACCCCGCTCGACCCCTGGGGTACCGTCCGCGCCGCCGCCTTCCACCACACGCCGGAGCACCGGGTGTCGGTGCGGGCCGCGTTCACGGCGCACACACGCGGCGGCTGGCGCGCCATCGGCCGGGACGACGCGGGCGTCCTGGTGCCGGGCGCGCCCGCCGACTACGCGGTCTGGCACACCGGTGACCTCGTCGTGCAGGCCCCCGACGACCGGGTGGCCCGCTGGTCCACCGACCCCCGCTCCGGCACCCCCGGTCTGCCCGACCTCACCCCCGGCACCGGGCTCCCGGTCTGCCTGCGGACGGTGGTCGGGGGGCGGACGGTGTTCGTACGGCCGGGCGAGTGATCTCCCGGCCCGCCGGTCCGCCGAACGGGTGACGCCGTCCGGTCGCCCGACCTGCGCATCCTCGGCCTTTTCCGTGCCCTGCCCGGCGTACGCCCTGGCCGGGGGGCTGTTGACAGCCGACGGCGGCGGGCCGGTAGGTTCGGCCGAGTCCACCAACGGACGTTCGACCGGGGAGTGTTCGCACACTCGTCGCAGCGCCACTGGGTCAGGACGGTGTGCCGTACCGGGGCACCGTCGACGGCAGCCAGGCGCAGTGCTCGCGCCGACGAGGGAGCGCTCCGGCCGGTCGGCAAGGTGTGACCCGGATGGGGCCCGCGCGCTCAGTAGACAACGGCTCTCGGTCGATCCGCAGCCAGCGGGTCCCAGGTCGGCCCGAAGGGCGGCGCGGGCCCCCATTCCGCCGCGCGAAAGCCACAGCACAGCCGCGAAACGCGCCGAAAGGCGCGCTCCTACCCCGCTCACCGGCCTCCGACACCGCCCGAGCCCCGTGCCGCCGCGTCATCGCAGGCCGTGACCACTATGGTGGACGCCTGCGCACGACATGAAGGGGCAGCAGTGAACGACGGCGACGGGACCCTCTCGGCCAAGGCCAGAGGGCGGCAGTTCGGTCCGCTCGGCACGGCCTTGGTGATCATTCCGACCTACAACGAGGCGGAGAACATCAAGACCATCGTGGGCCGGGTACGCAAGGCCGTCCCCGAGGCGCACGTCCTCGTGGCGGACGACAACAGCCCGGACGGCACCGGCAAGCTGGCCGACGAGCTGGCCGTCGCGGACGACCACGTCCAGGTGCTGCACCGCAAGGGCAAGGAGGGCCTGGGCGCCGCCTACCTCGCGGGCTTCCGCTGGGGCCTGGAGCACGGCTACGGCGTGCTGGTCGAGATGGACGCCGACGGCTCCCACCAGCCCGAGGAGCTGCCCCGCCTGCTGACCGCCCTCAAGGGCGCCGACCTGGTGCTCGGTTCGCGCTGGGTGCCCGGCGGCCGGGTGGTGAACTGGCCCCGGTCGCGTGAGGTCATCTCCCGCGGCGGCAGCCTCTACTCCCGGATCGCCCTCGACCTGCCGCTGCGCGACATCACCGGCGGCTACCGCGCCTTCCGCGCCGAGACGCTCCAGGGGCTCGGTCTGGAGGAGGTCGCCTCCCAGGGCTACTGCTTCCAGGTCGACCTGGCCCGCCGCGCGGTCAAGGCCGGGTACCACGTGGTGGAGGTCCCGATCACCTTCGTGGAGCGCGAGTTCGGCGACTCCAAGATGAGCCGGGACATCCTGGTGGAGGCCCTGTGGCGGGTCACCGCGTGGGGCGTGGGCGACCGCGTCGGCAAGATCAAGGCCAAGGGCAAGTAGCGCCGTACGGGCCCGGCGGGCGGTGCTGAGTCACCCCTTACGCGGCGATGAGCCGGGCCCAGGCACACTGGAAGCATGACGACTGGCGCATCCACCCCTCCGCAGACCGGGCGGCCCAAGCGTTCGGCGCTGCGCAGGTATCTGCCGCTCGCTCTGGCCGCGTGGCTGGTGCTGGAGATCTGGCTGCTCATCCTGGTCGCGGACGCGGCCGGGGGCCTCGCCGTGTTCCTGATCCTGGCCGCGAGCTTCGTCGCGGGCGCGGTCGTGGTGAAGCGGGCCGGCCGCCGCGCCTTCCGCAGCCTGGACGAGGCGCTGCGGCGCGGCACCGCGCCCTCCTCGGGCGGCGGCAGCAACGGCCTGCTGATGCTCGCCGGGCTCCTGCTGATGCTCCCCGGGATGCTCTCCGACGTGGCCGGACTGCTCCTGCTGCTGCCCCCGGTGCAGAACCTGGTACGCCGGCGCACCGAGCACGTGATGAGCCGCAAGCTGCGCGGGGCCACGCCGGGTTCCTTCGGCGACGCCTTCCAGCAGGCCCGTATCCACCGCCCGGACGGCAAGGTGGTGCAGGGCGAAGTCGTCCGCGAGCGCCATGAGGACTCCACCGACGAGCCCCGGCCGCCGCTGAGCCGCTGAGCGGGGCGGGGGCCCGGACAGCACAGAACCGCGGGCGCCGTACATCGTGATGATGTACGGCGCCCGCGGTTCTCTGTACGCCAGGTCCGGCGCGGCCCCTCGGGGCTACGCGGACTTGCGGCTGTCGCGCGGGTGTACCGCGATGTTCATCGCGCCCGACCGCAGGACCGCCAGACGCTCCTCGAGGACCTCTTCGAGTTCCTCGCGGGTGCGTCGTTCCATCAGCATGTCCCAATGGGTACGCGCGGGCTTGGCCTTCTTCTCCTCAGGGCCGTCGCCGTCGACCAGGAGTGCCTGGGCCCCGCAGACCTTGCACTCCCACTCCGGCGGAATCTCCGCCTCGACCGAGAAGGGCATCTCGAAACGATGCCCCTTCTCGCATGCGTACTCCACGGCCTGGCGCGGGGCCAGGTCGATACCGCGGTCCGTCTCGTAGCTGGTCACCACGAGGCGCGTACCGCGAAGAGCTCGCTCACTCATGAATCGTGCCTCCCGGGCTTGTCGCCCACAGGACAGGTGTCGCTGTCGTCGTCATCCGGTCAACGTCCGGTCGGCGGTAAAGATTCCCGTTCCGAGTCCCGTTCCGGGTCGTGCGTCGCCGTCGTAGCCGCCCCTTGTTGTACCCACACACGCCCGGTTTGTCACATCTGCTCGCAGATATGACCCAGCGTTTCGCTGTCTTTGGCGCGCAGTAACGGTACGCCTGGCAGGCCAAACGCGTACACTACCGCCCTTTCGTGTTGAACGCTAAATCCTCTCGGGGACCGGGTTCCCCGCCTCGCCGATCGCACGCCGGACCGGTACCCGCGCCAGCAGGACGAAGCCGAGCACGAAGAAGGCCACCAGGGAGACGATCGCGGAGCGGTAGCTCCCGGTGAGCTGGTAGGTCACCCCGAACAGCAGCGGGCCGAGCCAGCTCATGCCCCGGTCGCTCATCTCGTACGCGGAGAAGTACTCGGCTTCCTTGCCCGGCGGGATGAGGTGGGAGAACAGCGAGCGGGACAGCGCCTGGCTGCCGCCGAGCACCAGACCGATCGCGGCCGCCAGCACGTAGAAGAACACCGGCGCCCCGGCGGGCAGGAAGTACCCGGCGGCCAGAGTGAACGTCCACGCCACCAGGGAGCCGAGGATCGTGCGCTGGGCGCCGTAGGCCCGCGCCAGCCGGCCCATCGCCAGGGCGCCCGCGACCGCCAGCACCTGCACCAGCAGGACCGCGCCGATCAGCGTGGACTGCTCCAGGCCCAGCTCCTCGGAGCCGTACACCGACGCCTGGGTGATCACCGTCTGGATGCCGTCGTTGTAGACGAGGTAGGCCAGCAGGAAGGCCAGGGTGCGGGGATGGCGGCGCATGTCCTTCACCGTCGCCGCCAGTTGGCGCAGGCCGGTCGGGGCGGCGGCCGCCACGCGCGCGTGCCGGTCGCGCAGCCGGCGCAGCGGGATCAGTGCGAAGGCGCCCCACCACAGCCCGGCCGAGGCCAGGCACACCCGCACGGCCGCCGTCTCGGAGAGCCCGAAGGAGTCGTGGGCCATGTACAGCACCAGGTTGACGACCAGCATCAGGGAGCCGGCCGCGTAGCCGAAAGCCCAGCCGCGCGAGGAGACCCGGTCGCGTTCGGCGGGCGGGGCGATCTGCGGCAGGTAGGAGTTGTACAGCATCATCCCGACCGACTGCGCCGCGTTGGCCACCACCAGCAGCAGGCCGCCGAGCAGATACCGGTCGCCGTCCAGGAAGAACATGCCCGTGGTCGCGGCCGCCCCGGTGTACGCGGCCGCCGCCAGCAGCGGCTTCTTGCGGCCCGTGCGGTCGGCGAGGCTTCCCACCAGGGGCATCACCAGCACCGCGACGATCACGGACAGGGAGACCGTGTAGGCGAAGAACGAGCCCGCGCGCACCGGCACCCCGAGCGGGTGCACATAGCCGTCGGCGTCGGCCGCGTGCCGGGCCACGGCGGTCAGATACGGGCCGAGGAACACGGTGAGGACGCTCGTGGAGTAGACCGAGCACGCCCAGTCGTACCAGTACCAGCCGCGTTGCTCGTGCCGTGAACCCGCCGTCTCGTCGGGCGCCCCCGCCCGCACGGTGTCGATACCCACCCCGCGCCCCTCGCTTCCCCGCCGCAGTGCCGTGCCAAGGCGGGGGAGGCGTCGCGGGGCCCGGTCAGACCCAGACGCCGCGGTCCTCCATGACCTCGCGCAACGTGTCGATGTGATCGGTCATGATGCCATCGACCCCCAGATCCAGGAGCCGGTGCATCCGCTCGGGTTCGTTGACCGTCCACACGTGCACCTGGAGCCCGCGCGCGTGCGCCGCCCGCACGAAGCGCCCGTCGGCCACCGGGATGCCCGACTGGACCTCCGGCACCTGTGCCGCCACGGCCGAGCCGCGCACCGGGGCGGGCAGCCCCCAGGAGCGCAGCCGCAGCCCCAGTACGCCCAGGGTGCCGAACGAGGTGGCCAGCCTCGGCCCCGCCAGCCGCTGCGCCCGGCGTACCCGCGCCTCGGAGAAGGAGCCCAGGCAGACGCGGTCCCAGGCGTCCGTCCGCCCGACCAGCTCCAGGAAGGGCAGCAGGGCCGCCTCCGCCTTCACGTCCACGTTCCAGCGGACCTCGGGGAACGTCTCCAGCAGCTCCGCGAAGAGCGGTACGGGCTCCCGGCCGCCCACGCGCGCCTGCTGGACCTCCGCCCACGGCAGGTCGGCGATGCGGCCGGTGCCGTCGGTGACGCGGTCCAGGGAGTCGTCGTGGAAGGCGACCAGCGTGCCGTCCGCGGTGAGGTGGACGTCGGTCTCGATGTAGCGGTAGCCCAGCGCGACCGCCCGGTGGAACTGTGCCACGGTGTTCTCCACCCCCTCCGCCGCCCCGCCCCGGTGGGCGAAGGGAATGGGGCCGGGATGGTCCAGGTACGGGTGGCGTATCGGCTCGGTCACCGGCGCAGTATCGCGCGCTCCGGCGCGTGGGTGGCAACCACCCTGCTCGGCACGGGCGCCGGGCGCAGCGCGAAGAGACGCAGGAAGAACTGGGCGAGCGGGCCGATCGCCAGCGCGTACAGCACGGTGCCGATGCCGACCGTGCCGCCGAGGGCGAAGCCGGTCGCCACCACGGTGACCTCCACGCAGGTGCGGATCAGCCGGATCGAGCGGCCGGTGCGCCGGTGCAGGCCGGTCATCAGGCCGTCGCGCGGGCCGGGGCCGAAGTCCGCCGCGATGTACAGGCCGGTCGCCGCGCCGTTGAGCACGACCCCGGAGACCAGCAGCGCGATCCGCGCGGCCATGCCGTGCGCGCCGGGCAGCACGGACAGGACGGCGTCCATGGCGAAGCCGATCACCAGCACATTGGAGACCGTGCCCAGGCCGGGACGCTGGCGCAGCGGAATCCACAGCAGCAGCAGAGCCGCGCCGAGCAGGGTCAGGACCACGCCCATGCTGAGGCCGGTACGGGCGGCGAGCCCCTGGTGCAGCACGTTCCACGGCTCCAGGCCGAGGCCCGAGCGGACGAGCAGCGCCGAACTCGCCCCGTACAGCGCGAGACCGGCGTAGAGCTGGAACAGGCGGCGGGCGAGACGGGCCGGAGTGGACATGGAATACCCCCCTGGGGTGGTGACAGTGGCCTGACTCGTGCCACTCTGTGGCTTGGGACGGAGAGCCATCCATGGCCAATCCGGGGAAGGTGGACTGATCTTCATGGCACATTGGACCTCTGCGGTGGGCGCCGCTCAGCTCGCCCGGCTCCTCAACTCCCAGCAGGACCGGCCCGGTGGCCCCGGCACGCGCCGCCCGCCCGCCTACCGCGCGCTGGCCGACGGCATCCGGCTGCTCGTCCTGGAGGGCCGTGTCCCCGTGGCCGCCCGGCTGCCCGCCGAACGCGAGCTGGCCCTCGCCCTCTCCGTCAGCCGCACCACCGTCGCCGCCGCGTACGAGACCCTGCGCACCGAGGGGTTCCTGGAGTCCCGGCGCGGGGCGGGCAGTTGG
Source organism: Streptomyces sp. NBC_01171 (assembly GCF_045039805.1). Lineage (NCBI taxonomy): Bacteria > Bacillati > Actinomycetota > Actinomycetes > Kitasatosporales > Streptomycetaceae > Streptomyces > Streptomyces sp. NBC_01171. The sequence goes on from NZ_CP108609.1 coordinate 5,582,484, forward strand.
ACGGCCGTCCCGGCGGGCAACCCGCTGCCCGCGCGCGGACTGGAGCCCCTGCCGCCCGAGGCGCTCGGCTCCATGATCGACCTGGGCTGCGCCGCCCTCCCCGCGCCCGAGCCCTGGCTCACCCGCGCCGTCTCCGGCGCGCTGGAGGACCTCCCGCCCTACGCCCACACCCACGGCGACTACCCGGCCGGGCTGCCCGCGCTCCGCGAGATGATCGCCGAGCGGTACACCACGCGGGGCATCCCCACCATGCCCGAGCAGATCATGGTGACCACCGGTGCGATGGGCGCCATCGACGCCATCTGCCATCTCTTCGCCGGCCGGGGCGAGCGGATCGCCGTCGAGTCGCCGTCCTACGCCAACATCCTCCAGCTCATGCGGGAGGCGGGCGCCCGGCTCGTCCCGGTCGCCATGGCCGAGGGGCTCAGCGGCTGGGACCTCGACCGCTGGCGCCAGGTGCTGCGCGAGGCCGCGCCCCGGCTCGCCTACGTCGTCGCCGACTTCCACAACCCGACGGGGGCGCTGGCCGACGAGGACCAGCGGCGCCGGCTCGTGGACGCGGCCCGCGCGGCCGGGACGGTGCTGGTCGCCGACGAGACGATGAGCGAGTTGTGGTTCGAGGAGGAGCTGGGCCGGAACATGCCCCGCCCGATGTGCGGCTTCGACCCGGCCGGTTCGACCGTCATCACCGTCGGCTCGGCCAGCAAGGCGTTCTGGGCCGGGATGCGCATCGGCTGGGTGCGGGCCGCCCCGGACGTCATCCGCAGCCTGGTCGCCGCGCGCGCATACGCCGACCTCGGCACCCCGGTCCTCGAACAGCTCGCCGTGCACTGGCTGTTCACCAGCGGTGGCTGGGAGCAGGCCGTGGCGCTCCGCCGCTCCCAGGCCCGCGACAACCGGGACGACCTGCTCGCCGCCCTCCGACGCGAGCTGCCCGACTGGGAGTACGAGGTGCCGTCCGGCGGCCTCACCCTCTGGGTCCGCACCGGCGGCCTCTCCGGCTCCCGCCTCGCCGAGATGGGCGAGCGGGTCGGTGTCCGTGTCCCCTCCGGCCCCCGCTTCGGCGTCGACGGCGCCTTCGAGGGATACCTGCGGCTGCCCTTCACGGTCGGGGGCGCGGTCGCCGACGAGGCGGCGGCCCGGCTGGCGTCGGCCGCGCGGCTGGTGGAGTCGGGGGCCAGCGGGGGCGGGGAGGCGTCGGGGGCGTTCGTGGCGTGACCCTCCGGGAGGGGCCGCCCTCGTCGGGCCGGACCGTCCGCGCGGCTCTCGCGCCGGCGCCGGCGGCTCCGGTACGTCCGGCTCGACCCGGGTCTCGCGCGGCCTCAGAGGCTCCCCCCGTACACACGCACGTGCCCGCTCCGAGGGTTGGAGCGGGCACGTTCGTGTGTACGGGGTCAGGCCCGGTCCGCCGGGACGGCGTCCGCCGGTTCGGCGGGGGAGACGACCTCCATCGAGCGGGTCGGCTCCGGTTCCGCCGGGGTGACGCGCTCGGGCAGCAGGGACAGTACCGCCTGGCGCTCCGGTTCCGGGGTCGCCTCGTCGTAGGGGTCCGGGGTGGCCGGAACCTGGAGGCGGTGGACCGGGCCGGAGCCGAGGCGGGCGTAGCCGCGGCCGGGCGGGGTCCGGTCCGGCGGGGTGGTGGGCGGCGGGGCGCCCAGGAAGGCGGCGACCTGCTGAGGGGAGGCCGGGCCCAGGACCACCCGGGCGCGGGTGTGCTGGCCGATCGCCTCGCTCAGGGTGTCCGCGCTGTCGAACTGCTCGGCCACCACGACCGTCACCCCCGCCGCCCGCCCGTGCCGCAGCGGGACCTGGAGCAGGGCCTGCGGGTCGGTGCGGTGCTCCGCCTCCGCGAGGTGGGTGAAGACGGTCGGGCGGTCCAGGAGGACCCACAGGGGACGCGTGGTGTCCTCCGGCGGCGGACCGCCCGCCTGCCGGGCCTGGTTGACCGCGAGGAGCCGCCGCTCGGTCTCCTGCGCGGCCCACTCCAGCCCGGCCACCGCCCCGGCCGGCGCGCACTCCACGGCCAGCACGCCCGCCCGGCCGATCAGGCAGGAGTACTCGCCGGTGCCGCCGCCGTCGACGATCATCACGTCGCCGTGCCGCAGCGCCTGGAGGGCGATGGAGCGCACCAGGGTGGACGTGCCGCTGCCGGGCTGGCCCATGACCAGCAGATGCGGCTCCGGCGAGCGGCTGCCGGTACGCCAGACCACCGGCGGCACGTCGCACCGCTCCTCGCCGTAGGAGAGCGGGAGGGTGCGCTGGACCTCGTCGGGGTCGGTGAAGCCGAGCACCGTCTCGCCCGGCGCGGTGACGAAGTGCTGGGCGGTGATGCCGGTGGGCAGGGCGGCGAGGACGCTCAGCGTGAGCCGGTTGCCCTCCTCCTCCCAGGCGAAGCGGTACTCCCGGCCGCGCCCCGCCTTCGCGGTCAGCAGCCGCTCGACCCGCGCGCGGGACTCCGGGTCACCGTCCGGGAAGTACGCCGGGTAGCGGATGACGACGCGCTCCAGCCGGCCGCCCTCGTCGAACTCGTGCTCCGTGAGGACCGCGTCCCACGCGCCGCCGTACGCGTACAGCGGGGCCGGGTCGTCGGCGGTGGAGAAGCACGGCACCAGCGCCTCGTACAGCGACTGGAGCCGTTCGGCCTGGGCGGGGTCGGGGCCTTCGGGCGCGGCCGGGGCGTGGTCGCGCCCGTACCAGGCCGCCGCGACCATCAGGGACACGGCGGCCAGCAGCGGGCCGTACGGCATCAGCGCGACGGCCATGACCACGGCGGCCGCCAGGAACAGCAGTGGGCCCCGCTTGTCCTTCGGGGTGGCCGCCACCTTGGCCCGGCCGGCCAGGGCCAGCCGGCGCAGGCCGCGCGAGATGGTGATCAGCGGGTGGAGGACGTCCGTGGCGCTGTCGGCCGCCGTCCGGGCCAGCTCCCGGCTCCGGGCGAGCTGGGTGCGGGCGAGCTGCGCGCTGTCCTTGCTCAGAATGCGGGGGAGTGGGCGCCGGGCCACTGCTGTCTCCTGGAGGTGGGTACGGGCGTGGGGAGACTCCCCCTCGGACGGGACCCGCCGGTCCGCGTGGCCTCGGGGGAGGGGCGCGGTCAGAACTTGATGCCGCCGAGGAGGCTCGCCAGGCTCTCGCCGCCCGCCTTGATGCTGGGCGCGATGGCCGTGCTCGCCAGGTAGAAGCCGAACAGCGCCGAGACGACGGCGTGCGAACCCTTGAGCCCGTCCTTGCGGAAGAACAGGAAGACGATGATGCCGAGCAGGACCACGCCGGACATGGAGAGGATCATTTGGGGCCTCCTGGTGTCGAAGGGGGGACAGTCACCATGAGTACTTCCAGGATCACAGGATGTATCCATACGATAAAAGGTGCAAGTAGGTGAAATTCGGCGTTTTTCCCACGGGTGGTGGAACCGTCGGTCACCCGGCCGGGCAGAGCGCCCGCGCCGGTGCGCGAGCCAGTACGCTGGCGATTCACCCGAACGGAAGTCATGAGAGGCGGTCCGGCCGATGAGCGAAGCCCCCGACCCGCAGGTCGTGGAGCTGGCGACCAAGATCTTCGACCTGGCCCGGCAGGGCCGGACCGAGGAACTGGTGGCCTACGTCGACGCGGGCGTCCCGGTCGGACTCACCAACGACCGCGGCGACTGCCTCGTGATGCTCGCCGCGTACCACGGGCACGCCGACGCGGTCCGGGCGCTGCTCCGGCGCGGCGCCGACGCGGACCGGGTCAACGACCGGGGACAGACCCCGCTCGCCGGAGCCGTGTTCAAGGGCGAGACGGCGGTCATCCAGGCGCTGCTCGACGGCGGCGCCGACCCGGCCGCGGGCACGCCCTCGGCCATCGACACCGCCCGCATGTTCGGCAAGATCGAACTACTGGAACTGTTCGGCGCGCACTGACACTTCGGCAACCGGCCCCTTCGGGGGCAGGAGATCAACGGGGGGAGGCGGAGGGGGACCGCCGTAAATACGGTCGCGGCGGCACAAACCGCGGGTCATCATGACGACGTGATTCACGGACGTGATGGCCGGGCGGGAGATGCCGCACCACGCGGGCCGTGAAGCGGCCCGCAAGGGGCCCCGACGAGAGGCAGAGAGAAATGGGCAGCAGCAAGCAAGAGACGGCGGGCGCTCCGACGTTGTGTCACGCGGCCAGGTGATGAGTGACCCCCGGTTGCGTCGACGCTTGATGTGAGGCTGTTTCCCATGTTCGATCCGGTCATAGCGCCCAGCGGTACCCTGCTCGGCCTGCTCCAGCGGGGCCGGGGCGACGGCACCCTGCACGCGCTCACCGCCCCCCGCGCCGAGGCGCTCCAGGCCCTCGACCACTGCGTCCTCCACGATCCCCGCCACGACTGGCAGGTGGAGAACCGCTCCCTCTACTACGCGCGCCTCTACCTCGACCTGAACGGCGGCCTGGACGCCATCGAGGCCCACCTCCTCGACGCCGAGGACGCCCTCGACACCGACGAGTCCCGCACCGGGCTCGCCCTCGCCGTCCTCGGCCACCTCGCCTCCTACGGCAGGCTCGACGCGCTCGCCCTGCTGCGCCGGTATGCCGCCCAGGGCGCCAACTGGGCCTGGGCACTGGACGAGCTGGCCCTGCGCGACGACGACGCGGGCCTGCGCGCCCTCGCCGTCCCCGTTCTGGCCCGCTTCGGCACCGACCCGGCCGGCGAGGCCGAACTCGCCACCGCCGTACGCGACGCCTTCGAACCGCGGCCGTGGCGCCTGTGGGCCGACGACCCGCGCGAGGCAGTCTCCACCCGCGTGCGGGCCGCCCGCGAGGCCGGCAGCTTCGACCGATGGCAGCAGCAGATGCGGCCCACCGGGCCCCGACCCGGCTGGAGCGTGGGCGCCGTATTCGACTGGGCCCAGCAGGGCCTCGAGCGCGGCGCCGCCCTCCATGTCCCCGCCGCCCGCTGTCTGGTCGCCGTCGCCGCGCCCGAGGACCGGCCGGAGATCCTGGCCGCCGCCCGGTCCGGCACCGACGGCGCCCGCTGCACGGCCCTGCGCTACCTCGCCGACAGCGGGGCCCCCGAGACGCTCGACCTGGTCGAGGCCGCCGTCGCGGACGGGCCGGGGGTGGTGGTGGACGCCGCGCTCGACGCCTTCGAGCGGATGCGCACCCCGGCCGCCGTCGACCGCGCCCGCCGCTGGGCCCAGCGGCCCGACGCGCTCGGCGCCGCCGCCGGGCGCGTCCTCGCCTGCCGGGGCGGCGCGAAGGACAGCGACCTCGTCCTCGGCGCCCTGCGCGAGGCCGTACGGGGCGAAGGGCCCGACGCGCCGACCCTGTGGACCCTGGTCGACGGCGCCGGACGTCTGGGCATCGCCTGCGCTGCGCCCGTACTGCGCCACGTCTACCGGGAGACGGCTTCCTCCCATCTGCGCGGCCGCGCGGCCCGCGCGCTCGCGGCCACCGACCCCTCCTTCGCCGCCGGGTTCGCCGTCGAGTGCCTGTGGGACTGCGAGGAGACCACCCGCGAACTGGCCGCGCGCCATGCCGAGACCGGCGACGCCCGCGTCGTCGAACGCCTCCGCCGCCTGGCCGCCGATCCCGCCGAGGAGGACGAGGTCCAGACGGCGGTCCGCAGCCGCTTCGAACAGGACCCGCAGACCCTGTGAGCACGGGCCCGCCGGATCACCGGCGGGCCCCCTTCAGCGGTGTACGGGCACGAAGCGCAGGGGAGTCCCCGGCCTCGCCTGGGCCGCGCCCGGCAGGTCCGCCGGGTGGACCACCGCCGGGACCGGGTAGCCGCCGGTCGTCGGATGGTCGGCCAGGAAGATCAGGGGCAGGCCGTCCGGCGGTACCTGGATCGCCCCCAACACCATTCCCTCGCTGGGGAGTTCGCCCGACCGGGCCCGTTCCAGCGTGGGACCCTCCGTGCGCAGGCCGATGCGGTTGCTGGCGGGGGAGACGCGGTACGTACGGGTCGTCAGGTCTCTGAGGGCCTGCGCGGTGAACCAGTCCTCGCGCGGGCCCAGCGTCACCCGGAGCACCAGTTCGGCCGGGGGCGCCGGCTGCGGGGCGGTGTCGAGGCGGGCCGGAGCGGTCGTCGGCGGGCCGAGCGGGAGCACGATGCCGTCGGTGAGCGGCGGTGGGCCGAGGCCCGACAACAGGTCCGTGGCCCGGCTGCCGAGCGCCGGCTCCACCGCGACCCCGCCCGAGACCGCGACGTACGACCGCACCCCCGCCACCGCTGCCCCCACCTCCAGCACGTCGCCCGCCGCCACCCGGACCGGCGCCCCCCACGGGGCCGGGCGGCCGCCCACCGTCACCGCGCAGGGCGCCCCGCCCACCGCGACGGTGACCGCCGAACGGGCCCGTACGGCACAGCCGTCGAGCGTCGTCTCCAGTACGGCCGCGTCCGGGGAGTTGCCGACAAGCCGGTTGACGAGCGCGGCGGCGGGCGGGTCGAGGGCGCCGGAACGGGGGACACCGAGGTGGGCGTGGCCGGGCCGCCCCCGGTCCTGCACGGTCGTCAGCGCACCCGCCCGCACCACCATCAGCGCACGGTCCGTCACGCGACCCCCACCGGGGTGAAGCGCACCCGCGTGCCCGGCGCCAGCAGGGCGGCCGGTTCCCGCGCGGTGTCCCACAGCACGGCGTCCGTACGGCCGATCAACTGCCAGCCGCCCGGCGACGAGCGCGGGTACACCCCGGTGTACGGCCCGGCCAGCGCGACCGACCCGGCCGGGACCGCCGTACGCGGGGTGGACCGGCGCGGCACGTACCGGTGCTCCGGCAGGCCGGTGAGGTAACCGAAGCCGGGGGCGAAGCCGCAGAAGGCCACCGTGAACTCCGTGTCCGCGTGGATCGCGGCGACCTCGCCCACGGACACCCCCCAGTGCGCGGCGACCTCCGCGAGGTCGGGACCGTCGTAGCGGACCGGGAGTTCGACCGGGGCGGAGGTGGCCTCGGGAGCGGGCGGAGGCTCGGCGGCGGTCAGTTCGGCGGCCCGGCGTACCGGGTCGTCCACGCCGTCCAGCAGGACCGTACGGGCCGCCGGGACGATCTCGCGTGCGGACAGCGAGCCCGCCGCCCGCCTCCGCAGCAGCTCCGCGTGCAGGGCCCGCGCCTGCTCGGCGGAGGCGGCCTCCACCAGCAGGGCGTGCGCGCCCACCGGCAGCGCCCTCACGCGAACGCCTCCACCGGTACGCCCGCCGAGGCCAGCCGGGTGCGGACCCGCCGGGCCAGGCCGACCGCGCCGGGGGTGTCGCCGTGCAGGCACAGGGAGCGGGCCCGGACCCGGATGCGGGCGCCGGAGAGCGCGGTCACCTCGCCGGAGCGGGCGAGGTCCAGCGAGCGTTCCACCACCGCCTCCGGGTCGCTGACCACGGCACCCTCCCGGTCACGCGGGACGAGGGTGCCCTCGTCGGTGTACGCGCGGTCCGCGAACGCCTCCGGGACGGCGCGGAGGCCCGCCTTCCCGGCCGCCTCCAGCAGGCGCGAGCCGGGCAGGCCCAGCACCGGCAGCCGGGCGCCGGCCAGGAGTACCCCGTCGACCACCGCGCGGGCCTGCTCCTCGTCCCGTACGACCCGGTTGTAGAGCGCGCCGTGCGGCTTGACGTAGGCCACGCGGGCGCCCGCCGCCCGCGCGAACACCTCCAACGCGCCGATCTGGTAGGCGACTTCGGCCGCCAGCTCGGCGGACGGCACGTCCATCGCGCGCCTGCCGAAACCGGCGAGGTCGCGGTAGGAGACCTGGGCGCCGATGGTCACCCCGCGCGCGGCGGCCAGTTCGCACACCCGGCGCATGGTGGCCGCGTCCCCGGCGTGGAAGCCGCAGGCCACATTGGCGCTGGTGACGACGGACAGCAGCCCCTCGTCGTCGGTCAGTCGCCAGCGGCCGAAGCCCTCGCCCAGGTCGGCGTTGAGATCGACCGGTCCGGTCACGGTCATCGGGTACGGACCTCCTCGGGTACGCGCATCAGTCGACGCCGACCACGCGGTACTGCTCGTCGCGGGCGTCGGTCAGGAACATCTGCCCCGGCGCGTGCGTGAGGGCGAACGGCGGCCGGGACGCCATCACCGCCGCCTGCGGGGTCACCCCGCACGCCCAGAACACCGGGATGTCGTCCGGCGCCATCGCCACCGGGTCGCCGAAGTCGGGCCCGGCCAGGTCCGCTATGCCGAGGGCGGCCGGGTCACCGCAGTGCACCGGGCCGCCGTGCACGGCCGGGAGCAGCCCGCTCTCCCGGATCGCGGCCCGCAGATGCTCCGGGGGCACCGGGCGCATCGACACCACCATCGGCCCGCGCAGCCGCCCCGCCGGACGGCACTGCCGGTCGGTCACGTACATCGGCACATTGCGGCCCTGCTCGACGTGGCGGATCGGCACGCCGGCTTCGGCCAGCGCCCACTCGAAGGTGAAGCTGCACCCCAGCAGGAACGCCACCAGGTCGTCCCGCCAGTACTCCCGCGCGTCGGACGGCTCGGCCACCAGCTCGCCGTCCCGCCACACCCGGTAGCGCGGGAGATCGGTGCGCAGGTCCGCGCCCGGCGCGAGGACGGTGGTGACCGCCCCCGTGTCCGTCACGTCCAGCACCGGGCAGGGTCGGGGGTTGCGCTGGCAGAACAGCAGCATCTCGTAGGCCCAGTCGGCGGGCACCGCGATCAGGTTGGCCTGCGTGTGGCCCGCGGCGACACCCGCCGTGGGGCCGGTCAGGCCCGCCCGGAAGCGGGCCCGCGCGGTCCGGGGGCTCCAGTCGGGGGCGCCGGTCTCGGCCAGGGCCACCGGGCGGTCGCCGGTCAGGTCGGGGCGCGTCATGCCAGCTCCCGCCCGCGCGTCTCCGGCAGCCCGAACAGTGCCAGCGCCGCCAGCCCGTAGCCCGCCGCGCCGAACGCCAGCGCGCCGCCGACGCCCCAACTGTCGGCCAGGAAGCCCACCAGGGTCGGGAAGAGCGCGCCCACCGCCCGCCCGGTGTTGTACGTGAAGCCCTGTCCCGTACCCCGCACCGGCGTCGGGTACAGCTCGCTCAGGTAGGAGCCGAAGCCGCTGAAGATGGCCGACATGCAGAAGCCGAGCGGGAAGCCCAGCACCAGCAGCAGGGTGTCCGCGCCGGGCGGGATGTTCGCGTACGCCAGCACACAGACCGCCGACAGCAGCGCGAACAGCCAGATGGTGCGGCGCCGGCCCAGCCGGTCGGTGAGGTGGCCGCCGGTCAGATAGCCGAGGAAGGCCCCGGAGATCAGCAACGCCAGATAGCCGCCGGTGCCGACGACGGACAGGCCGCGCTCGGTCTTCAGGTACGTCGGCACCCAGGTGGCCAGCGTGTAGTAGCCGCCCTGCACGCCGGTCGACAGCAGACCGGCGAAGAGGGTGATGCGCAGCAGGCCCGGCTCCTCGGCCGTGCCCGGCCGGAAGATGGCCGCGAACGAGCCGCGCTCCGGGCTGTGTTCACGGGCCGCCGCGGCCTGCGGCGCGTCGTGCACCCGGCGGCGCAGCCACACCACCAGCAGCGCGGGCAGCGCGCCGGTCCAGAACAGCACCCGCCAGGCCAGGTCCTCCCCGACGAAGGAGAACACCAGCGTGTAGACGACCGCGGCCAGACCCCAGCCGACCGCCCAGGAACTCTGCACCACGCCGAGGGTGCGCCCCCGGTGCCGCGCGCTCGCGTACTCGGCGACCAGGATCGCCCCGACCGCCCACTCACCGCCGAAACCGAGCCCCTGGAGGGCGCGGAAGAGGAGCAGGGTCTCGTAGTTCGGGGCGAAGCCACAGGCCACCGTGAGCACCGCGTAGGTGACGACGGTGATCATCAGCGCCCGGACCCGGCCGATCCGGTCCGCGACCATGCCCGCCAGGGCGCCGCCGACGGCGGACACCACCAGCGTGACCGTGGTGAACAGCCCGGTCTGGCCGCTGTCCAGGTCGAAGTACGCGGCCAGCGCGACCATGGTCAGCGGCAGCGTGAAGTAGTCGTAGGAGTCGAGGGCGTAGCCCCCGAAGGCCCCGGCGAAGGCGCGGCGGCCGCGCGGGCCGAGGGCGCGGAACCAGCCCAACGGGCCTTCCTCGTGGGCGGCCTGGTCCGGGACGACGGTCAGCTCGGATGGGGGAGTCGTGCTCATGGGCGGCACCTCGCAGAAGCGTGAGGGGGTGCGGGTCGGTGAGCAGTGCGGGGTCGTGCGGAGGCGGGCCTCGTGGGGGAGGGCCGTGCGGAGCACCGTAGAGGATCGTTCAACGATCCTTCAATGGGTACATTGTCTCGGCCCCGGCTCTGCGGTTGAATTCCGGGCATGGCAGAGCAGTTGGGTCAACTGGCCGACGACCGCGCCCTCCTGGGGCGGACCAGCACCGCCGAACGCGTCTCCGACATCCTCCGGAGCCGGATCGCGGAGGGCTACTTCCCGCCAGGCGCCCGGCTGTCGGAGGACAGCATCGGCGGCGCCCTCGGGGTCTCCCGCAACACCCTGCGCGAGGCGTTCCGGCTGCTCACCCATGAACGGCTGCTCGTCCACGAACTCAACCGGGGCGTCTTCGTCCGGGTGCTGAGCGTCGCGGACGTGGAGGACATCTACCGCACCCGCGCCCTCGTCGAGTGCGCCGTCGTACGCGGCCTCGGCGCGCCCCCGTACGCCCTCGACGGGCTCGCCGGGGCGGTCGCCGAGGGGGAGTCGGCGGCGCGGGAAAGTGACTGGAAATCGCTGGGGACGGCCAACTTCCACTTCCACCGGGAACTGGTCGCGCTGGCCCGCAGCGAACGCACCGACGAGCTGATGCGCAGCGTCTTCGCCGAACTCCGGCTCGCCTTCCACCACGTGGACCACCCGCGCCGCCTCCACGAGCCCTACCTCGCCCGCAACCGCCAGATCCTCGACGCCCTGCGCACCGGGAACCGGGCCGGGGCGGAGGAACTGCTGTCGACCTATCTCGCGGACTCGCTCGAACGGGTGCTGGAGGTCTACCGCCGCCGGGTCGACGAGCAGTGAGGCGACGGGTGTTGCGGCCCCGGTGAAGGGTCTCTCACGCCACTGTGACGCCCGTCGCTTCCGCACCGTTTGGGTTGTTGTCGGACCGAGGACCTAATCTGTGCACCGTGACTTCGCCTGCACCGACGGACAGCGTTCCGCCCCAGCTCAGCGCGGCGCCGCGCCCCGCGCCGGGCCCGGCCGCCGACGAGGGGCTGGCGCGGCGGCTGCGCGCGCTCGCCTGCACGGCCCCGCTGCACGACCTGGACGCCCGCAAGGCCAACCTGGCCGGTGAGTACTCGACGTACGGCATGGCCGAGGTGGCGCTCGCCGCCATCGACCTCGTCACGCTCAACATGGACTTCGACACGGGCGCCGACCACGAGCAGATCGTCGCCCGCCTCGTCCCGCGCATCGCCGCCCAGGCCCCCCACCGCACCACCGCCGAGCACGAGCGCGTGGCCCGCTGGGTGCTGGAGAACCTGATCAACGTCGGCAGCGCCGACCGCGGCTTCCGCGCGGTGTACGGCACCTTCGCCTCCGACGGCACCTATGTCCGCCGAGACTACGACTTCAAGCTCATCGAAGAGGTCCCCGGCCCCGGCGGCACGGTGTACCTGCGGACCACCGACGAAGCCGTCAACGTCCTCGTCGGCGCCCTCGACACCGACGTCACCAGCGCCCAGATCGCCGCCGAGGTCAAGCTGGAGGTGCTGATCAACCGGGGCAGGCTGGCCGACGCCCAGCTCGCCGCCGAGCAGGCCCGCTACCGCACCGTGCAGTACTCCGAGACCCTGCGGCGCGCCCTGGACGCCACCCGGCGCAACGTCCGCGCGGTCGACTGGCTCAACTCCGTGCCCGACATGATCGCCGAGGCGCTGGACCACGTGGCCGACCGCTACCGCCACGAGAACGCGATCCTCACCAACATCCGCAAGGCCCGCGACGAGACGGAGGAGCCGGAGCACAAGCGGCGCGCGGCCGAGCTGGTCGACATCGTCAAGGACTGCATCCGGCGGCACACCCAGCTCCAGTCCCGGCTGCTGGAGGCGGGGCCGCTGTTCCGTGCGGAGCAGGACCGGCAGGCGTTCGCCACGCCTACGGGTACGGCCGGGATGGACCTCTACGGGCACCTGGTCGCGCCCACCTTGCCGTTGCCGCTTCAGCAGGCGATCCGGGTCACCGACGCGTTCTTCGCCAGTGGGGTGGGGTTGCGTACGCCGGTGTCGGTGCGGGTGGGGGATCTGGTCGACATCCTGCTCACGCCGCCGGTCGAGCGGGAGCATCTCGGGGCGGAGATGCCGGAACCGGATCTCATCGCCACTCCGGACGACAGTCGGTTCTCGGAGGAGCAGGTCGCTGCGGCTCGCGCTCTGCTGGATCTGCCCGCGGATGCTCCGCGGCGGTTGTCGGGGCTGCTGGCCGAGGCTCGGGCGGCCGAGGGGTTCGAGCTGGCGTATCTGGTCGCGCTGATGGCCATTCATGCGGCCAGTCCCGCTGTGGGGACCGCTTATCGGCAGGGGGAGGCGAAGTTGTTGTTCGCTGTCGATGACGGTACGGAGTTGGACGATCCCGACTTCGGCGGGGCCGATCTCATCGTCGGGACCGCCTTGTTGGACGCGGTGGGGATGGCCAGCGATCGGGCGGTGGCGGGATGAGTGGCTTTCCCGCCGTCGTGGCTTGTCGCGCCCACGCGGCCGAGCCGCGTGATCGAACACGGCCCCGCGCCCCTGACGAAGTCACCCGCACCCCTGTTTTCAAGATGCCCGAGGAGATCCGACCGTGACCGAGCACGTCGAGTGGAGTGACGTCGAAGCGCCGGCGCCGCCGCCGGCCGTCACCCCTGCCGACGCCGCCGACGCGGCCCGGCTGGTCGCGTTCGGGCTTCAGCCGAAGTTGCAGCCCGCGCGGGACCAGGAGTACACCGAGCTGTTGCGGCGGTACCGGGAGGACGGTTCCTTCGCCCGCTTGGCCGATGCCGTGGCGACCGGGCTGGGGCTCGTCGTGCTGGAGGTGTCGCCGCGGGCCGGGATGGCCGTGACGGCCGCCGAGGACTCGGTGTTCGCCGTGCGGATGGGCGATTACGCCCGCCGTACCACCGCCGACTCCGCCGACCGGTTCCTGCACGGCCTGGCCCACCTGGCCGTGGCCGCGCTGGCGTTCCCCCGGCCCGAGGACCTGGCCGACGACTCCTACATCGGGCGCGTCACGGTCAACGGCGTGGACGCCTTCGTACGGCAGGCGTGCCGCCGGCTGGAGGAGCGGGCCGAGCAGTCCGGGGAGAACACCGACCCGGTGACCGACGCCCCCGGCCTGGAGGCCGCCTGGCGGATCTGGGCCCGGCGCAGCGCCACCGGCGCCACCAAGGACGCCCGGCGCCCGGCCGCCTCCACCACCGGCATCGTCGCCAAGGCGCTCGGCTTCCTCACCGACTCCGGGTTCCTCCAGCGCACCGGCGACGACCATGGCGGCACCTACCGCACCACCGCCCGCTACCAGCTCCAGGTGCGGGACATGGCGGGCGGTGCCGCGCTCAGCGAACTGCTGGAGCTGGGCGTGGTGACCGAGACCGGCGGCACCGCCAGCCTGCTGCCCGCCGAGGACACCGACGACCTGGACCTGGTGGCCGACGCCGGACTGCCCTTCCACTCCTGACCCGCTCCCCGAACCACCGCACCTTTTCGAAGACTTACGACGAGAGTCCGCCATGTACGAGCTGTCCCGCGTCCGCCTCTACTCCATCGGGCCCGCCGGCGCGCGCTACGCCGACACCGTGCTCGACATGCGCGGCGTGGGCGCCCCCGTGCCCGACCCGGCGCCCACGCAGGCGGAGTTCTTCGAGGAGGAGCCGGTCGGCCCGCCGCGCCGCCCCGCGCCGGCCGGAGTGCTGTTCCTGGAGAACGGCGGCGGCAAGTCCGTCCTGCTCAAGCTGATCTTCTCGGTGATGCTGCCCGGCCACCGCAACACCCTGGGCGGCGCCAGCTCCGGCGTGCTGCGCAAGTTCCTGCTCGCCGACGACTGCGGGCACGTCGCGCTGGAGTGGCAGCATGTGCAGACCGGCGAGTGCGTGGTCGTCGGCAAGGTCAGCGAGTGGCGCGGCCGCCAGGTCTCCAACGACCCGCGCAAGTTCGCCGAAGCCTGGTACTCGTTCCGGCCCGGTCCCGGTCTGAGCCTGGACAATCTCCCGGTCGCGGAGTCCACCGCCGTACGGCCGCTGGTGGAGGGCGCCTCCGGGGCGCAGGGGCGCCGGCGCACCATGAAGGGCTTCCGGGACGCCCTCACCGAGGCGGGCAAGAACTACCCGCACCTGGAGGCGCACTGGGAGGAGACCCACGAGCGCTGGACCGAGCACCTCGGCGACCTGGGCCTGGACCCCGAACTCTTCCGCTACCAGCGCGAGATGAACGCCGACGAGGGCGAGGCGGCCGGCCTCTTCGCGGTCAAGAAGGACTCCGACTTCACCGACCTGCTGCTGCGCGCCGTCACCGACACCCGCGACACCGACGGTCTCGCGGACCTCGTCAGCGGGTTCGGCAACAAGCTCGGCCGCCGCGGCGAACTCATCGCCGAACGCGACTTCACCGCGGGCTCGGTCGACCTGCTCGGCCGCATCGTCGAGGCCGCCGACGCCCGCGCCCGCGCGCGGGAAGTGCACACCGGCGCCGAGCGCCGCACCCGCACCCTGGCCCGGCGGCTGTCCGCGCGGGCCGTGCGCGAGCGGGTCCGTGCCACCGACCTCGCCCAGCGGGTCACGGCTGCCGCCGACGCCGTCACCCACGCCGAGGGCGCCCGCGAGCGCAGCTCGCTGATCGCGGCCGAACTCGCCTACCGGCACGCCTCCCTGGCGCTGGCCGCCGCCGAGAAGGCCGCCGCCGCGCAGAAGCGCGAGCTGGCCGACGCCCGCACCCTGTACTCCGCCTGGCAGGCCGCCGAGGCCGTGCTGCGCCACCGCGCCGCCGCCGACCGGGTGGCCCGCGTGTCGGCCGCCATCCAGGAGGCCGAGCGGGATGCGGCGCCCGCGCTCGCCGCCCGCGCCAAGGCCGCCGTCGCCCTCGTACGCGCCCTGCACGCGGCCGCCGAGAACGCCGAGGCGCTCGCCAACGAGGAGGAGGAGCGCTCCGCCGCCCTCCAGGATGTCAGCGACGCCGCGTACCGCGACTCCACCGCCGCCGCCACCGACGCCCAGCGGGCCCGCAGCGAGATCGGGCACCTGCGCCAGCGCCTCACCGAGGTCGAGCAGGAGACGGCCGAGGCGGTGCGCGCGGGCTGGCTGGACGACAGCGCCCCCGACGCCGACCCCGCACGGGCCGCGCTCGCCGCCAGCGACGCCGAGAAGACGGCCGTCGCCGCCTGGGACACCGCCCGCGAGGCGGCCCGCGCGGCCGTCGAGCACGCCCGCGAGACGGCCGCCGCCGAGTCCCGCGCCGAACTCACCGCCGCCCGCGCGGCCGACGCCGCCACGGCCGCCGAGCGCGCCCACGAGGCCGAGCGCCGGCTCGCGGAGGCGCTGGCCGCCGAGGAGCGCCTCGCGGAGCTGCTCAGCCTGCCCGCCGCCGGTTCCGCGCGCTCTGCCGTCCCCGCCCCCCGCGACGGCTCCGACGCCGGTGAGCCCGTACGTGACAGGGCCGCCGAGAGTCCGCTCACCGCCGAGGAGCTGGACCGCTTCGCCGACGAGTTGCGCGGCCTCCTGGACGACGCCGTGTCCGCCGCCGAGCGCACCCTGTTCGACCTGCGCACCGCCGCCGCCGACGACACCCGCATCCTCTCCGCGCTCGGCGACGGCGGCCTGCTGCCGCCCGGCCCCGATGTGCTGGCCACCGTGGAGTACCTGGGCGAGCACGGCATCCCCGCGCTGCCCGGCTGGCGCTACCTCGCCCAGGCCGTCGACCCCGCCGACCACGCGCGCGTGCTCGCCACCCGCCCCGAGCTGGTCGACGGTGTGATCATCACCGACCCGGACACCCACGCCCGCGCCCGCGAGGCCCTGGGCGAGGCGGCCCTGCTGCCCCGCTCCGCCGTCGCCGTCGGCACCGCCGCCGCCCTCCTCGCCCCGGCCCCCGCCGCCGAGACGCAGCCCACCGACGTCTTCCTCGTGCCGCCGAACCCGGCCATGCACGACGAACACGCCGCCGACGAGGAACGCCAGGCCCTGCGCGCACGGGCCACCGAACGCGACGACGAGATCCGGGCGCTCGCCGCCCGCCTCGGCAAGGACCGCGAACTCGCCGCCCGGCTCGCTTCCTGGCGCACCGGCTGCCCCGCCGGCCGGATCGTCGAACTCGCCGCCGGCGCCGAGGAGGCCCGCGCCTTCGCCGAGGAGACCGAGGCCGAACTCACCGAGGCCCGCACCGCCCGCGCCGAGGCCGAGGAGACCGCCGCCGAGGCCACCCGGCTGCGCGACGAACGCCAGGAGGCCGCCCAGCGCGCCAGCCGGGTCGCCGACGCCCTCGCCGGACTCGCGCACCGGCTGCGCGAACGCGCCACCTGGCAGGTCAAGCTCCGCGAACTGGCCGACGACGCCGCCGAGTCCGAGGCCCGTACCCAGTCCTGCCTGGAGCGGGCCCGCGCCGCCGACGAGGACCGGCGTGCCACCCAGCGCGGCGCCGACGACGCCCGCCGCACCGCCCGCGCCCTGCGCGCCGAGCGCGCCGAGATCGCGGGCGCCCCGGACGACGTGCCCGAGGCCGAGGACGGGGCCCCGAAGGTGTCCCTGCCCGCGCTCCGCGAGGCGTACCGTGCCGCGTCCCAGTTGTACGAGAAGGTCGGCGTCGGCGCCGACCTGCGCGCCGAACAGGCCCGCGCGGAGAGCGACGAGAGCGCCGCCCGTGCCGATCTGGACCGGCTCAGCAACAAGGTCCGCACCCGCGCCGAACAACTCCTCCAGTCGCCCGACGGCTCGGACGGCCCCTCCCGGCAGGCGGCCGCCGCCCGCGCCGAGGAACTGGTGCAACTGCTGGAGACCCGCGTGTCGACGGCGAGCGAGCAGCTCGGCCGGCTGCGCGGCGAGGCCGAGCGGCACGCCCCCGAGGACGGCGGCGCCCACACCGAGCTGCCCGAGGACCTCCAGCCGCGTGACGCGGAGCACGCCCAGGCCCTGCTGCGCACCGCCACCACCGAACTCGCCACCCGCACCGAGGCGTTGACCGAGGCTCGCGACGCGCACGCCGAGCTCCAGCAGGCCCACCGCACCGCCGAGGACGGCGCGGGCGGCTTCGACGAGATCGCGGCGATGCTCCGCGACCTGCTGCGTGAACCGGCAGCCGAGGACGAGCGGGAGGACGCGGAGCCCTACCCCGGCACCCTGGAGGAGGCCCGGCAGTCCGCCGCCGAGGCCCGCCGCTCGCTGCGCGGCTGCGCCGCCGACCTCTCCGCCGCCGACACCGCCGTCCGCGAGGCGAGCGACATCCTGGTCCGGCACGCCAACTCCACCCGCTACGAGCAGGTCCGCACCCCGGCCCGGCAGCAGATCCGCGAACTGCCCGCCGCCGCGCTGCCCGAGCACGCCCAGAAGTGGGCCGACGCCTTCGCGCCGCGGCTGCGCGTCCTCACCGACGAGCTGGCCCAGTTGGAGCGCAACCGCGACTCGATCGTGGACCGGCTGCGGGGCCTGGTCGAGTCCTCCCTCGCCACCCTCCGCTCCGCCCAGCGGCTCTCCCGGCTGCCCGAGGGGCTCGGCGAGTGGTCCGGGCAGGAGTTCCTCCGCATCCGCTTCGAGGAGCCCGACCAGGCCACGCTCACCGAGCGCCTCGGCGAGGTCATCGACGAGGCCACCCGTGCCGCCGTCAAGAAGAACTCCGACCTGCGCCGGGACGGCATGTCCCTGCTGCTGCGCGGGGTCGCGGCGGCGCTCCAGCCCAGGGGCGTCGCGGTGGAGATCCTCAAGCCGGACGCGGTGCTGCGCGCCGAGCGGGTCCCCGTCGGCCAGATGGGCGACGTGTTCTCCGGCGGCCAGTTGCTCACCGCCGCCATCGCGCTGTACTGCACGATGGCCGCCCTGCGCTCCAACGACCGGGGCCGCGACAAGCACCGGCACGCGGGCACGCTGTTCCTGGACAACCCCATCGGCCGCGCCAACGCGACGTATCTGCTGGAGCTCCAGCGGGCCGTGTCCGACGCGCTGGGCGTCCAACTGCTGTACACCACCGGCCTGTTCGACACCACCGCGCTGGCCGAGTTCCCGCTGGTCATCCGGCTGCGCAACGACGCCGACCTCCGGGCCGGGCTGAAGTACATCAGCGTGGAGGAGCACCTCCGGCCGGGTCTGCCGCAGCAGCGGCAGGACGGGGAGGCGGTGCGGAGTGAGATCACCGCGACGAGGATGTACAAGCGGCCGTCGGCGGGCGTGTCCCAGGGGGTCTAGGGGGGTGGGGAGCTGCGGGCCGGTGGGGGTCGGTCGCGCAGTTCCCCGGGCCCCTGTTCAGTCGGACGTGGGAGCGGACACAGGTGTCTCCAGGCGGTGTTCGGCCAGCACCCCGGTGCGGTGGCGCTGGACGAACCAGTAGTAGGCGAAGCCGCCCCCCGCGATCATCGCGACGAACAGCACCGCTCCCCACCGCAGATACCAGTGGTAGGGCGCGCTCGCGTTGTAGACCGCCGGGCGCGGCCAGATCAGGTTGAGTGTCATCCCCGCGCCCCACACCACCGCGACCACGTTGACGACGAGCCCCCAGCGGCCGAGCGAGAACCGGCCCTCCCCGGCCGGGGTCCACCGGCCGCGCAGTCGCGCCACCAGCATCGGCGCGGTCACGCCCAGGTAGGCCAGGTAAATCATGATGATGCCGATGCTGGTGACCACGGTGAAGATCTGCGGCTGGCGGATGTTGACCACCAGGATCGCCAGCGCCAGCACCCCGATCACCACCGCGGGCACCACCGGGGTCCGGAACCGCGGGCTCACGCGGGCCAGCAGCGACGACGCGGGCAGGTTGTTGTCCCGCGCCATGGCGAACGCCAGCCGGATCGCCGCCGTGTGCACGGCCAGCGCGCACACGGTGACCGCGATCAGCACGCACCACAGCATCCCCTTGCCGGCCGTCGGACCGAGCACGTCCAGCACCACGTACTGGAGGCCGTCCGTGGACAGCTTGTCGCCCTTGAGGCTGGAGACGCTCATCAGCGCCAGCAGCAGCACCAGGCCGCCCAGCACGAACGAGGCGATGATCGCCCGCAGGATGGCGCGGGGCGCGTTCCGGGACGGGTTCAGCGACTCCTCGCCGAGCGAGGCGGCGGTGTCGAAGCCGTACATCACGTACGCCGACGCCAGTGATGCCACCATGAACGCGCCGAGGTAACCGGCGCCGTGGCCCGCGCCGGTGCCGTTGGTCTCCACCACGACCTGCGGGCCACGGGTGATGTGGACGGCCAGCATGACGATCAGCACCACACTGGCGACCAGCTCGATGAACACCCCCGCCGTGTTGATCGTGGCCATCAGCTTCACCCCGAAGGCGTTGACCAGCGTGGTGAACAGGATCAACACGGTCGCCAGCACCACCGCGTTGGTCGCCACGTCGTAGGTGCCGGTGCCGTCCCCGACGAACTGGAAGGCGGACGATATCTGCGGCAGCGTGAGCTGGTAGGCGAGCGCCACCGCCGCGATCGACACGATGGACGCGATCAGCATCATCCACCCGGCCAGCCAGCCGAGGTGCGGATTGCCGATCCGCTTCGACCAGTTGTAGACCGAGCCCGCCACCGGATGGCGGGCCGCCAGCTCCGCGAAACAGAGGGCCACCGCGAACTGGCCCACGAACACCATCGGCCACGACCACCAGTAGGCGGGGCCGCCGCTGCCGTAGCCGAAGTAGAACAACTGGAAGGTGCCGGTCAGGATCGAGATGTAGCTGATCCCGGCGGCGAAGGTGTGGAAGTTGCCCAGCGTGCGCTTGAGTTCGGGCCGGTACCCGAACTCCGCGAGTTCGCTGTCGTCGTGCCCGTGCGTACCTGACGGCGGTGCTGCCTTGGTCATCGGTGTGACTCCTGGGGGCAGAGGGAAACGGGAGCGGCCGTGTCCTACCCCGGATCGGCGCTCACGGAGCCTCTTCGCCCAGCATCCGCAGCAGCCAGGTGTGGAACGCCCCGATGTGGTGCTCGGTCGGCACCAGCACCCCGCCCCCGCGATAGGCGCGCGAGGACATGGCGGGCTGGGTGCGCTCGCACGCCTCGAAGTCCTGCACGTTGACCCGGTGGAACAGCTCAGCCGACTTCGACACATCGGCCCCGGACGCCACCACCTCGGGCGCGTACAGCCAGTCGCACTCCACCACCGTGCGGTCCTCGGCCAGCGGGAACATCCGGTGCAGGATGACGTGGTCGGGTACGAGGTTGACGAAGACGTTGGGCCGGACCGTGATGGCGTAGTAGCGCCGGTCCTGCTCCTCGGCCACCTCCGGAAGCCGGCCGAAGCCCGCGCTGCCGTCCACCGTGAACCCCTCCACCCCCGCGCCGAACTCCGCGCCGTGGCCCACGTAGTACTGGGCCGCGTAGCCGTCCGCGAACTCCGGGAGCACCTCGGTGAGTTCGGGGTGGATCGTGGCGCAGTGGTAGCACTCCATGAAGTTCTCGACGATCAGCTTCCAGTTGGCCCGCACGTCGTAGGTGACCCGCCTGCCGAGAGCCAGGTGCTCGGTGCCGTAGTGCTCGATGGCCGCCGGGTCGCCCAGCCGCTCCACGGCCGCGTGCGTCACCGTCTCCTCGAAGGAGGGCGGTTCGTCGGCCAGGCACACCCAGGCGTAGCCCAGCCATTCGCGCAGGGCGACCTTGATCAGCCCGTACCGGTCCCGGTCCACGTCCGGCATCTTCGTCAGGTCGGGCGCGGCGACCAGCCTGCCGTCGAGCCCGTACGTCCAGGCGTGGTACGGGCATCGCAGACTGCGGCGGACCGCGCCGGACTCCTCGGTGCACAGCCGGGCCCCCCGGTGGCGGCAGACGTTGAGGAAGGCCCGCAGGGCGCCGGTGCGGTCGCGGGTGATCAGCACGCTCTCCCGGCCGGCCTGGACCGTCCGGAAGGCGCCGGGCCGGTCCAGGTCCGCGCTGCGCACGGCGCAGAACCACATCGACTCCAGCAACGCCTCCTGCTCGCGCCGGAAGACCTCGGGGTCGGTGTAGTAGCGGCCGGGGAGAGTGGCGATCAGGCTGGGGGAGACCGGGGTCGTCGTCATGGCTGGGCTCCTCGGGCGGCCGGGGCGGTGAGGCGGGCGGGGTCGAACAGGCCGGTCGGGTGCGCGGTGGAACCGGTCAGCGCGAGGTCGGCCAGGATCTCGCCGACGACCGGGACGAACTTGAAGCCGTGCCCGGAGAAACCGCAGGCCACCGTGACCGACTCCGGGTGCGCGGGGTGCCGGGCGATCACGAAGTGCTCGTCCGGGGTGTTGGAGTACATGCAGGTGGCGGCCCTCAGGAAGGTGCCGGGCAGGTCCGGGATCAGCGCGGACATCTGGTCCGCCATGGCCCGGACCTCGTGCGCGTGCACCGTCCGGTCGATGGTCTCCGGCGTGGTGGCCTGCCCCTTGCGGAAGAAGGCGACCTTGGCGCCCTTCCCGGGTCCGTCGATGGCGGGGAAGCCGTACACCTGGACGCCGTCCGCGTCCTCCCAGATGTAGACGGGATGGCGCTCCGGCTCGAACGGCCCGGTGCCGCCCGACGGCTGGAACCAGTACATGACCTGCCGCTCCACGGTGATCGGCACGCCGATGTCCGCGAGGAGCCGGGGCGCCCAGGCCCCGGGACAGATCACCAACTGCCCGGCCGTGTACGTGCTCTCGCCGGTGTGCACGCGCACCCCGTCCCGGTACGGCTCCCAGCGCACCACCGGCTCCTCGAACCGCAGCTCCGCACCCCGCCGGGTGGCCGACTGCAGGTGCGCGGCGACCATGTTCTCCGGGCGCAGCAGGCCCGCCTTCGCCTCGAACAGGGCCACCTCGTCGTCGGCCGGGGTCAGGGTGGGGAAGCGGCGCCGGATCTCCTTGGCGTCCAGCATCTCGTGGGGCAGGTCCCACTCGGTGGCCGAGCGCAGCGAGCCGGAGACGGTACGGGAGTCCGGCCGGCCGACCATCGCGCCGCCGCACAGGATGGCGACGTCCCGGCCGGTGGCCCGCTCCAGCTCCTCGTACAGCTCGTAGGCCCTCAGCAGCAGCGGCACGTACGCCGGGTCCTCGAAGTAGGACTGCCGGGTGATGCGGGAGCCGCCGTGGCTGGAGCCCCGGTCGTGCACCGGGCCGAACTTCTCCAGGCCGAGCACCCGGGCGCCGCGTGCGGAGAGCTGGTGGGCGGCGGCGCTGCCCATGCCGCCTAGGCCGATGACGATCACGTCGTAGGTGGGGGACACTTCTGCGGACCTCCTGGGGTCGTGCCGGGCCGGCCGTCAGCGGCGGATGCGGGTCATCTCCGGGTCGAACAGCGGCTCCTCGGCGACGGTCGCGGGGACCTTCTCGCCGAAGTACTCGATGTGCACGCCGATGCCGGGGGTGAGGCCCGCCGGGAGCCACGCGTAGGTGACGCACCGGCCCAGCGTGTAGCCGTAGGCCGCGCTGGTCACGTAGCCCGCCGTCGTGCCGTCCACCGACACCGGTTCCCTGCCGAGTACCACGGCGGCCGGGTCGTCCAGCAGCAGTGGGGTGAGTCGGCGGGTGGGCTCGGGGCGGTCGCGCAGGGCGTCGCGGCCGGCGAAGTCGCCCTTGTCCATCCGGACGGCGAAGCCGACGCCCGCCTCGGCCGGGGTGTGCTCGGCCGTCATGTCGGTGCCCCAGGCGCGGTAGCCCTTCTCCAGCCGGAGCGAGTTGAACGCCGACCGTCCGGCCGCGATCACCCCCAGCTCCCGGCCCGCCTCCCACAGCGTGTCCCAGAGCCTGAGGCCAAGGTCGGCGGTGGTGTACAGCTCCCAGCCCAGCTCGCCGACATAACTGAGCCGCATGGCGGTGACCGGGACATGGCCGATGTGGGCCCGGCGGGCCCGGAAGTAGCCGAAGCCCTCGTGGGAGAAGTCGTCCCCGGTCAGCGGCTGCACCAGGTCCCGGGCCAGCGGACCCCAGACGCCGATGCAGCAGGTGCCGGAGGTGATGTCCCTGATCTGGACTCCGGCGGGGGCGTGCCGGAGCAGATGGTCGAGGTCGGCGGGGGAGTTGGCGCCGACCTGGAAGTGGTCCTCGGCCAGGCGGGCCACGGTGAGGTCGGAGCGGATGCCGCCGGTCTCGTCCAGGAGGAGGGTGTAGGTGACCGCGCCCGGCTTCTTGCGGAGCCTGTTGGTGGTCATGCGATCGAGGAAGCCGAGGGCGCCGGGGCCGGTGACCTCCAGGCGGCGCAGTGGGGTCATGTCGTACAGGGCGACGCCCTCGCGGGTCGCGCGGGCCTCGGCGGCGGCGATGGGGGACCAGTAGCGGGCCGACCAGGGGTCCCGCTCCGGCAGCGGGCCCAGGTCCGCCACCAGCGGGGCGTTCGCCTCGTACCAGTGCGGGCGCTCCCAGCCGCCGCCCTCCAGGAAGAAGGCGCCGAGCTGCTCCTGCCGGGCGTGAAAGGGGCTGACGCGCAGCGGGCGCGGCCGCTCCATCGGCTGGAGGGGGTGGGTGACGTCGTACACCTCGACGAACTGCTGCGAACCGCGTTCACGGACGTACGCGGGTGAACGCTGTGCGTCCTCGAATCGCGTGACGTCGCAGTCGTGCACGTCGATCGACGGCCGGCCGTCGACCATCCATTCGGCCACCGCCCTGGCAACCCCCGCGGAGTGGGTGACCCACACCGCCTCGGCCAGCCAGAAACCGCGCAGTTCACGGGCCTGTCCGAGCACCGGCATGCCGTCCGGGGTGAACGAGAACACCCCGTTGAACCCGCTCTCCACCTCCGCCCCGCGCAACGCCGGCACCAGCCGCCGGGCATCCGCCCAACTCGGCGCCCAGTCCTCCTCGGTGAAGGGGTACGAGGACGGCATCTCCATCCCCCGCGCGCGTGCCTCCTCGTACCTCGGCACACCGAACGGGTCAACGGGCAAGGGCCGGTGCGCGTACGAGCCGATGCCGATCCGGTCGTGGTGCTCCCGGAAGTACAGGTCGGCGTCCTGGAAGCGGAGGATGGGCAGGGTCGCCTCCGCGTGTGCCCCGCTCAGCTCGGGCAGCGGCCGGGTCCGCGCGTACTGGTGCGCCAGCGGCTGCAACGGCACGTCGACCCCGGCCATCCGGCCGATCACCGGCCCCCAGAAGCCGGCCGCCGAGACGACGTGGTCGGCCGGGAAGACGCCCCGGTCGGTGACGACGCCGGTGACCCGGCCGTCCGCCCGCTCGATGCCGGTGACGGTGTGCCGGTCCAGGAATCGGGCGCCGCGCGCGGTGGCCCGGTCGAGCTGGGCACGGCAGGCGGGCAGGGCGCGGGCCAGCCCGTCCCCGGGCGTGTGGAAGCCGCCCAGCACCACCGAGTCGTCGAGCAGCGGCCAGAGTTCCTTGCAGCGCGCGGTGTTCACCACCTCGCCGCGCACGCCCCAGGCCGCGGCGAGCCCGGCCCTGCGGTGCAGGTCGGCGAGGCGTTCCGGGGTGGTGGCCAGCTCCAGGCCGCCGACCGGCTCGAAGCAGGGGACGCCGTCGTGGCTGAGCGAGCCGAACTTCTCCACGGTGTAGCGGGCGAACTCGGTCAGCGTCTTCGACGGACTGGTCCGGAAGACGAGCCCCGGCGCGTGCGAGGTGGAGCCGCCGGGGGCGGGCAGCGGGCCCTGTTCGAGGACGGTGACGTCCGTCCAGCCGCGCGCGGTCAGCTCGTCGGCGAGGGAGCAGCCGACGATTCCGGCGCCGATGACGACGACGCGGGGGGAGGTCTCGGGGGGCGGATGCGGACGGTCTTCGGGCGTGGCGGACATGCCCCTCCTTGTGCGGGGGTGGGGGACGGGAGTCGGGGCGCCTCGGGTCAGAGGACGACGACCGAGCGCAGCACCTCGCCGCGCCGCATCCTGCCGAACGCCTCCTCGACCTCGTCGAGCGCGACGGTCTCCGACACGAAGGCGCCGAGGTCGAGCAGGCCGTAGAGGTACTGGTCGATGAGGAACGGGAAGTCGCGGCTCGGCAGGCAGTCGCCGTACCAGGAGGACTTGATCGCGCCGCCCCGCGAGAACACGTCGATGAGGGGGAGTTCGACCTTCAGGCCGGGCTCGGGCATGCCGACCTGGACCAGGAGTCCGGCGTGGTCACGCATGTAGAAGGCCTGGGTGAAGGTCTCCGGGCGGCCCACCGCGTCGATGGCCAGGTCGACGCCGAAGCCGCCGGTGAGTTCGCGTACCGCCTTGACGGGGTCGGTGCCACGGGAGTTGACGGTGTGCGTGGCGCCTAACCGCTCCGCCTGGTCCAGCTTGCGGTCGTCGATGTCGACGGCGATGACCTTCATCGCGCCGTTCAGACAGGCACCGGCGACGGCTGCGGCACCGACGCCGCCGCAGCCGATGACGGCCACCGAGTCGCCCCGGCCGACCCCGCCGGTGTTGACCGCGGCGCCGTAACCGGCCATCACCCCGCAGCCGATGAGCCCGGCGGCCTCGGGTCTGGCCGCCGGGTCGACCTTCACCGCCTGGCCCGCCGCGACCAGCGTCTTCTCGGCGAACGCCCCGATGCCCAGGGCGGCGGTGAGCGGGGTGCCGTCGGTCAGGGTCATCGGCTGGGCGGCGTTGCGGGAGTCGAAGCAGTACCAGGGCCGGCCCCGGCGACAGGAACGGCACCTGCCGCACGGCGCCCGCCAGGCCAGGACGACGTAGTCGCCCGGCCGCAGATCCTCCACCCCCGCGCCCACCGCCGCCACCGTCCCGGCCGCCTCGTGGCCCAGCAGGAACGGGAAGTCGTCCGTGATCGCGCCCTCCCGGTAGTGCAGGCCCGTATGGCAGACCCCGCACGCGCGGACGTCGACCAGCACCTCACCCGGACCCGGATCGGGGACGACGACCGTCCGCGGCTCGACGGGCGCCCCGCGCTTCATGGCGACTACGGCACGGACCTCGTGTGGCACGACAAGCTCCTCTGCTGTTGCGCACTGCACGACGGGTTGCGTGGTGAGGAACATAGTGAGAACGCCGTGACAGCACCGTCAAGAGGTGCGCGTCAACCTCTGGCAAGACGAGTCCGGGGCGTTGAAACCGCCCGGACACACGGGGAGTCGAACCCCCTGCACACGGCGGCGCGGCACCGGGAACTCCCTGGTGCCGCGCCGTGATCACCCTGGTGGCCGGGCCCGCCGAACGTCCGTCCGGCCCTCCGTCAGACGCCGTAGCCCATGCGCCGGGACAGCTCCTCGCCCGCCGCCACCATCCGCTTCGCCACCACCGACAGCCGCTCCGGGCCCAGCCGGTACACCGGCCCGGAGACGCTGATCGCCGCGATGACCTTGCCGTCGTGCGCCCGGATCGGCGCGGCCGCGGCCGCGAGACCCAGCTCCAGCTCGTCGGTGGTCATGGCGTATCCGCGCTCCAGCACGGACTCCAGCTCGGTCCGCAGCAGGGCCGCGCCGGTGACCGTGCGCTCGGTGAACCGGGGCAGCGGCCGGGCGAGGAAGCCCTCGCGCAGCGTGGACGGCATGTGCGCGAGCAGCACCTTGCCGCTGGAGGTGGCGTGCAGCGGGGTGCGTCTGCCGAGCCAGTTCTGCGCGGTGACGGAGGCGGTGCCACGGGCCTGCATGACATTGACGGCGGCGTCGTCGTCCAGCACCGCGATGTTCACCGTCTCGCCGAGTTCGTCGGCGGCCTCGCGGCAGACGGGGACGCCCTCCTGGGAGATGTCCAGCCGGACCGCAGCCGCTCCGGCCAGGCGCAGCACCCCGGCTCCCAGGAAGTACTTGCCGCGGTCACTGGCCTGGCTCACCAGGCCCCGGTTCTCCAGGACGCCGAGCAGCCGGAACGCGGTGGACTTGTGCACGTCCAGTTCCTCGGCGATCTCGGTGACGCCGGCCTCACCGTGCCGGGCGAGGATCTCCAGCACGCTCACGGCGCGGTCCACCGACTGCACGGAACCGGCCGCGCCGCGGCCTCTGCTCCGCTCCGGGGATTCGTCGTTCGTCCTGGTCTCGTCGCCGCGGTCGGACCGCTGCTGCGTGCGGCTCATGGCTCGACTCCCACCACCTGCCGGCCCGGTTCGGGCCGCGTCTGCGGGAAGCCCTTGACGCGACGGCCGTCCCGCGCGGATTCTGTTGCGCACAGCGCATGTTCGTGCGCCATGCGGAACATCATGTTACCCAAGCGTCCGTATCCCGGAAGGGGTGCGGATCACTTGGACCTGCCCGGGCCACTCTGCCCGGTCCACTCCGCCCGCGACCCTCTGCCGCACCCTCGTATCCCTGCCGTCTGCACCTGTCCGGTCCGGACCGCGCGTCCCGGACCGAGAGGGGGGACCCGTGATTCCCGTCTGCCGTCTCGAAGACCTCCCCGAGGGCGAGTCCGTCCGGCTCGACACCGCCCCGCCGATCGCCGTGTTCCGCACCGACGACGGCTCCCTCTACGCCGTCGACGACACCTGCACCCACCAGGACGCCTCACTCTCCGAGGGCTGGCTGGAGGGCTGCCTGATCGAATGCCCGCTGCACGCCGCCGCGTTCGACCTGCGCACCGGCACCCCGACCTGCCCCCCGGCCCGGCACGCCCTGCGCACCCATCTCGTCACCGTGGACGAGGGCGTGATCCACGTCCATGTCACGGTGCGCGAGGGAACCGCCGCCTGAACGCGCCCCGGGGACAAGGAGTCACCGCACATGAGGACCGTGACCATCGTCGGCGCCTCCCTCGCCGGGCTGTACGCGGCACGCGAGCTACGCGCGCAGGGGTACGACGGCCGGCTGGTCGTCGTCGGCGACGAACCGCACCCGCCCTACGACCGCCCGCCGCTCTCCAAGGACTTCCTCTCCGGCCGGGCGGACGAGGACCAACTCGCCCTGACGGACGCCGAGGAGACCGCCGAACTCGACGCCGAGTGGCTGCTCGGCGTCCGCGCGCGGGGCCTCGACACCCGGGCCCGCACCGTACTGCTGGAGGACGGCCGCACCATCGCCACGGACGGCCTGGTCATCGCCACCGGCGCCACGGCCCGCCAACTCCCCGGCGCCCCTCCCGACGTGCACACCCTGCGCACCCTGGACGACGCCCGCACCCTGCGCATCCGGCTCACCGGGGCCCCACAGCGGGTCGTCGTGATCGGCGGCGGCTTCATCGGCGCCGAGACCGCCGCGTCCTGCGCCGCCCTCGGCCACGACGTCACCGTGATCGAAGCCGCTCCGCTGCCCCTGCTGCCCCAACTCGGCCCGGAAATGGCCGCTGTGTGCGCCACGCTGCACCGCCGGGGCGGCGTACGGCTCCGCACCGGCATCGGAGTGACGAGCATCGGCCGCACCGGGTGGGCAACGACCGTGGAGCTGGCCGACGGCCACACCCTGACCGCGGACATCGTGATCGCCGGCATCGGCGCCGTCCCGAACACCGCCTGGCTGGCGGGCTCGACGCTCGCCCTCGGCGACGGCGTGCTCTGCGACGACGGATGTGTGACCGCGTTGCCCCAGGTGGTCGCCGTCGGCGATGTGGCCCGCGTGCGTGGCGTCCGCGCCGAGCACTGGACCTCGGCCACCGAGCAGCCCCGCGTCGCCGTCACCAACCTGCTCGCCGGACGCACCCTCGCCACCCTGCGGCCGGTGCCCTACTTCTGGTCGGACCAGTACGGCTCCCGCATCCAGTTCGCGGGCCGGTACCGGGCCGGGGACACCGTCCGCGTCACCGAGGGCGAACTCTCCGACGAGGGGCCGGGCGACGGAGGCTTCCTGGCCCGTTACGAACGCGACGGCACCACCGTCGCCGTACTCGCGGTGGACCGCCCCCGGCCCTTCACCCGCGCCCGGCGCGCACTCGGCCGGGCCGTGGAGACCGCCACGACGTGAGCGGGCCCGGCCCGCGCGGGCCACCCTCGACTTCAGGGGTGGGACAGCCGCTTCGCGCCGGCCCGCCGGGCTATCCGCTCCTGGTCACGCCGTGCGGTGCGCTCGCGGCGCCGCGCCGCCCGGCGCTCCCGGCGGAGCTGCCGGGCCGTGCTGCTCGGCTCGGAGACCACTCCGTACCGCTGGTTCCACACCTGGCGGGTCACCCAGACGTCGACCACCGCCCAGGTCGCCACCACCGTGCTCGCCACGCTGCTGATCACCATCGGGAACGCCGCCCAGGACCCGGCCAGCGTGCACAGGAACGCCACCATCGCCTGGATCAGCGTCACCGCGATGATCAGCACCGCCCGCACCGCGGCCGTACGCACCGGGTCCGCCATCCGGCGCCGCCGGGCGGGCTCCTCCACCCACAGCGGCCGGTACGCCGCCTGCTGCCGCCCGGGTCTCACGCCCCCCGGCGTGCGCGCCGGTATCCCGCGCTCCGGACCCGTCTGGCCCGGAATACGCGCCGGGCGCTCCGCCACGCTCACCTCGGGCGCATCGCGCCGCTCAGCCGTGCCCATCACCGTGTCACTCCCCACCGCCGGCAGACCGCTCGCCCGGAACCCGCAGGCCCCGACTCCCCAGTGGCTGCCCGGCTTGCGCTGTTTTACGCGGCCGGGGCGAAGGATGCGGCTGGTGTGGCCGATTCCCTCCCCGTCTCCCCATGTGAACGACGCACGAGGCGTCTCGAAGATTCCCGACTTGTGAAAATTTCCAGCCAACCGGTGTCCGTACTGTTTCGGCCCGCTTCCCCTGGACCCCTCCCGTCACGGCCGCAATCTCCCCCAATGCCCGGACAACTCGCCATCTACCGCCTCCCGTAAGGGAGTTCGCCGATCAGACGCCCCTTCGAGACATCTGTGGGGCGGTAGTAGGCTCGCGCCGTTCCGAGTCGGACACACGTACCCCGGGTGAGGGGTCGAGCTGGGGGAGGCCATGCGGTTTAGCGGGAAGTCGATCCGCCGGAAGATCGTGGCGCTGCTTCTCGTGCCGCTGGTGGCCCTGACCGCCGTCTGGGCCTTCGCCACCGTACTGACGGGAAGTGAGGTCGCCCGGTCGCTGCGCGTCTCACGCGCCGTGAAGGACATCGGCCACCCCACCGAGGACACCGTCCGCGACCTCCAGCACGAGCGCCGGCAGAGCCTCGTCTACCTCGCCGACCCGCGCGCCGCCGACGCCCTCGCCGAGCTGCACCGCTCCCGCACCGCCACCGACCGCGCCCTGGCCACTCTCCGCGCCAACGCCCACGACCCCAGGACCCGCGACGCGCTGCGCGGCGAGGACGGCGGACGCCTCACCACCGCGCTCGACGCCCTCGGCGGCCTGGAGTCCCTGCGCCGAAGCGTCGAGGAGCGCACCGTCACCCGCGCCGGGGCCCTCGACCTCTACAACCGCCTGGTCGACCCCTGCTACGCCCTGGTCGCCGCGGTGGACGGCGTCGACGACGTGGAGATGGACAAGCAGGCCGGAGCCCTCGTCAACACGGGCCGCGCCCGCGAACTCCTCTCCCGCGAGGACGCCATCCTCGGCTCCGCGCTGGTGGTCGGCAGCCTCTCCCGCGAGGAAGCCCGCGAGGTCTCCGACCTCGTCGCCCAGCGCACCCTCCTCTACGACGTCAGCCTCCCGCTGCTGCCCGCCCCGGAACGCGACCGCTACGAGAGCTACTGGCGCAACGCCACGACCGCCCCCCTGCGGGCGGCGGAACGCGAGGTCATCGACACCGGCGCCGGTATCCCGCGCGGTGTCACCACCGCGAGCTGGCACGCCGTCGCCGGCGGCGTCCTCGAAGACCTCGGCACCATGGACGACCAGGCCGGCTCCCGCTTCCGCGACCGGGTACGACCCGTCACCTACGGCGTCATCGCCCAGGCCGCCGTCGCCGGCGTCCTCGGCCTCGCGGCCCTCCTCGTCTCCCTCGTCCTGTCCGTGCGCGTCGGCCGCCGTCTCATCCGCGACCTCAAACGGCTGCGGACGGAGGCGCACGAGGCGTCCGCCGTCCGGCTGCCCCACGTCATGCGCCGCCTCTCCGCGGGCGAACCCGTCGACGTGGAGAGCGAGGTGCCCCGGCCCGAGTACGACCAGAACGAGATCGGCGAGGTCGGCCGCGCCCTCAACACCCTCCAGCGGGCCGCCGTCGAGGCCGCCGTGAAGCAGTCCGAGCTGCGCGCCGGGGTCTCCGAGGTGTTCGTCAACCTCGCCCGCCGCAGCCAGGTGCTCCTCCACAAGCAGCTCACCCTGCTGGACACCATGGAGCGCCGCACCGAGGACACCGACGAACTCGCGGACCTCTTCCGGCTGGACCACCTCACCACCCGGATGCGCCGCCACGCCGAGGGCCTGGTGATCCTCTCCGGCGCCGCGCCCTCCCGCCAGTGGCGCCGCCCGGTACGGCTCATGGACGTCGTCCGGGCCTCCGTCGCCGAGGTGGAGGACTACGAGCGCGTGGAGGTACGGCGGCTGCCCCGCGTCGCCGTCATCGGCCCCGCCGTCTCCGACCTCACCCACCTCGTGGCCGAACTGCTGGAGAACGCCACCCTGTTCTCCCCGCCCCACACCAATGTGCACGTGGTGGGGGAGCGGGTCGCCAACGGCTTCGCCCTGGAGATCCACGACCGCGGCCTTGGCATGACCGCCGAGGCGCTGCTCGACGCCAACCTCCGGCTCGCGGAGACCCCCGAGTTCGAGCTGTCCGACACCGACCGGCTCGGTCTGTTCGTGGTCAGCCGCCTCGCCCGCCGCCAGCACGTACGCGTCTCCCTCCAGCCCTCTCCCTACGGCGGCACCACGGCCGTCGTCCTCATCCCGGACGCGCTGCTCACCGACGACGCCCCCGACACCAACGGCATCGGCATCCGGCTCGGCGACCTCTCCAAGGAGACCCAGCGGACCAGGGAACGCGGCACCACCCGGCCCGTGGAACGCGAAGGACCGGCGGAGCTGGGTGCCACCGTGGACCGCCCCGCCCTCGACGCGCCCGCCGAGGAGTTCCCGAGCGTGCTGGCGGACGACGACAGCGAACTCGGCGGCATCTTCCGCGCCCGCAGCCTCGCCCCCGCCGACGTCCACGATCCGGCCGCGTTCGTCCCGCCGCCCCGGCGCGAGCCGCCGAAGCTGGTCAGCTCCCACGGCGAACCCGTCGCCTCGCGTGCCGAACCCTTCGGCGCCGAGGCCGACGGCCCGCCACCGCTGCCCACTCGCCGCCGCGGCGACTCCGGCAGGCGCCCCACGCCCCGGACCGCCCGCACCGCCACCGCCGAGCGGCCCGAGACCCCGTCCGCCGGCGCCGACGCGCTGCCCCCGGAGTTGCCGCGCCGGACCCGGCCCGGCCCGGACACCCCCGACCCGATCAGTGCGGCGGCCGCCCACGGGGCCGCCGCTCCCGCCGACCCGGCGCCCGACGGCACCGCCCCGCTGCCCAGGCGCGTACGCCAGGCCAACCTGGCGCCGCAGCTCCGGCGCGAGCCCGACCGGCGTCCCGAGAACACCTTCGAGCCCGCCGTACGCGACGCCGACGAGGTCCGCTCGCGGATGGCCTCGCTCCAGCGCGGCTGGGAGCGCGGCCGCGAGGAGAACGCTGAGGGCGACCGAGCCCCCAGCGGCACAGCACAAGGAACGACTGAGGGAGACGGTCGATGACCGCACCGAACGCGACCGGCCACACGGACAGCAGGAAGAAGGAGCTGAACTGGCTCCTCGACGACCTGGTCGACCGGGTCGCCAGCATCCGCAAGGCCGTCGTCCTGTCCGGCGACGGCCTGGCCATGGGCGTGTCCACCGACCTGACCAGGGAGGACAGCGAGCACCTGGCCGCCGTGGCGTCCGGCTTCCACAGCCTCGCCAAGGGCGTGGGCCGCCACTTCGAGGCGGGCAACGTCCGGCAGACCGTGGTCGAGCTGGACGACGCCTTCCTCTTCGTCACCGCGGCCGGCGACGGAAGCTGCCTCGCCGTGTTCTCCGACGCCGACTCCGACGTCGGCCAGGTCGCCTACGAGATGACGCTGCTGGTGAAGCGGGTCGGCGTCCATCTGGGCAGCGCCCCGCGCAGCGAGCCGCCCGTGGGCGGGTAGTCGGACAGCATGAGCGGAGAGGGTCAGAGAAGCGGCGGCCACTGGTTCGACGACGAGGCGGGTCCTGTCGTCCGCCCGTACGCCATGACACGTGGCCGCACGAGCAGCCCCGGCCAGCACGTCCTCGACCTGATCGCGGTCGTCGTCACCGAACCGGACGCCGGCGACCCCGAGGAGGACCCGACGCTGGCGCCGGAGCAGGTGGAGATCGTCGGCCTCTGCCGGGACGAACCGCAGTCGGTCGCCGAACTCGCCGCCGGACTCGACCTGCCCGTAGGAGTCGTACGCGTCCTGATCGGGGACCTCGTGCACGCCGAACTCGTCCATGTGACGCGTCCGGTGCCCCCGGCCGAGCTGCCGGACGAGAGTATTCTGCGCGACGTGATCGACGGCCTCCGGGCGCTGTGACCAGCGCGGAAGCGGGGTAGTGACGTGACAGGCTGGGAGTTCTGGGTCGACCGGGGCGGCACCTTCACCGACATCGTCGCGCGCCGCCCCGACGGCGGCCTGCTCACCCACAAACTGCTCTCCGACAACCCCGCCCGGTACGCCGACGCGGCGGTGGCGGGCGTCCGCGCACTGCTCGACGGCTCCCCGGCGCCCGTCGAGGCGGTCCGGATGGGCACCACCGTCGCCACCAACGCGCTGCTGGAGCGCAAGGGCGAACGCACCCTCCTGGTGATCACGCGTGGCTTCCGCGACGCCCTGCGGATCGCCTACCAGAACCGCCCGCACATCTTCGCCCGCCACATCGAACTGCCCGAGCAGCTCTACGAGCGCGTGGTCGAGGTGGACGAGCGGATCGCCGCCGACGGCACCGAACTGCGCGCCCCCGACCTGGCCGCCCTGGAGGCCGAGCTGCGCCGGGCTTTCGAGGACGGCATCCGCGCGGTCGCCGTCGTCTGTCTGCACAGCCACCTCCATCCGGACCACGAGCGGGCCGTGGGCGAGCTGGCCGAGCGGGTCGGCTTCCCGCAGATCTCGCTGTCCAGCGAGGTCAGCCCGCTGATGAAACTCGTCCCGCGCGGGGACACCGCCGTGGTCGACGCCTACCTCTCGCCCGTGCTCCACCGCTACATCCGGCATGTCGCCGACGAACTGCGGGACGTGCGGCTGATGTTCATGCAGTCCAACGGCGGGCTCACCGAGGCCGGGCAGTTCCGCGGCAAGGACGCCGTGCTGTCCGGGCCCGCGGGGGGCATCGTCGGCATGGCCCGCATGTCGGAACTCGCCGGGCACGACCGCGTCATCGGCTTCGACATGGGCGGCACCTCCACGGACGTCTCGCACTTCGCCGGGGAGTACGAGCGCGTCTTCACCACCCGGATCGCGGGCGTCCGGCTGCGCGCCCCCATGCTGGACATCCACACCGTCGCGGCGGGCGGCGGCTCCGTGCTCCACTTCGACGGCTCCCGCTACCGGGTGGGCCCCGACTCGGCCGGAGCCGACCCCGGGCCGGCCTGCTACCGCGCGGACGGTCCGCTCACCGTCACCGACGCCAACGTCATGCTCGGCCGTATCCAGCCCGCCCGCTTCCCGGCCGTGTTCGGCCCCGACGGAGACCAGCCGCTGGACGCCGCCGCCGTCCGCGACGGCTTCGCCGCGCTCGCCCGCGAGATCCGCGAGGCCACCGGCGACGACCGCACCCCGGAGCAGGTGGCCGAGGGGTACCTGCGCATCGCGGTCGCCAACATCGCGGGCGCGATCAAACGGATCTCCGTCCAGCAGGGCCACGACGTCACCCGCTACGCCCTCACCACCTTCGGCGGCGCCGGCGGCCAGCACGCCTGCCGGGTCGCCGACGCCCTCGGCATCCGCACCGTCCTGGTGCCGCCCATGGCCGGTGTCCTCTCCGCGCTCGGCATCGGCCTGGCCGACATCACGGCGATGCGCGAGCAGTCCGTCGAGGCACCCCTGACCGAGGCGGCGATGCCCGGAGTCCGCGACACCGCCGACGAACTGGAGGCCGCTGCCCGCGCCGAACTCCGCGCCGAGGACGTGCCGGAGGACCGCATCCGCACCGCCCGCCGCGCTCAGCTCCGCTACGACGGCACCGACACCACACTCACCGTCGACCTCACCGACCCCGACGCCATGCGGCGCGCCTTCGAAGAACGCCACCGCGCCACCTACTCCTTCACCCTCGACCGCGACATCGTCGTCGAAGCCCTCTCCGTGGAAGCCACCGGCCTCACCCCGCCCCCCGATCTCTCCGCCC
The DNA here is from genome assembly GCF_045039805.1 of Streptomyces sp. NBC_01171. Classification (NCBI taxonomy): domain Bacteria; kingdom Bacillati; phylum Actinomycetota; class Actinomycetes; order Kitasatosporales; family Streptomycetaceae; genus Streptomyces; species Streptomyces sp. NBC_01171. The sequence goes on from NZ_CP108609.1 coordinate 5,617,599, forward strand.
TCGCCCCGTACGAAGGCACCCCCGCCGCACCCGACACCGTCCGCCTGCACACCGGCGGCGCCTGGCGCGACGTACCCCTCCACCGCCGGGAGGCCCTGCCGCCCGGCGACGCCGTCACCGGCCCCGCGATCATCACCGAGGCCAGTACCACGACCGTCGTCGACGAGGGCTGGCAGGCGACCGCGAACGACCACGGACATCTGGTGATGGAACGGACGGCCGTCACGGAGAGTTCCCGACCCGACACAGAAGTCGATCCGGTCCTGCTGGAGGTCTTCAACAACCTCTTCATGTCCATCGCCGAGCAGATGGGCGCCCAACTGGAGTCCACCGCCCAGTCGGTCAACATCAAGGAACGCCTGGACTTCTCCTGCGCCCTGTTCGACCCGGACGGGAACCTGGTGGCCAACGCCCCGCACATCCCCGTCCACCTGGGCTCCATGGGCACCAGCGTCAAAGAGGTCGTCCGCCGCCGGGGTGCGCGCATGCGGCCCGGCGACAGCTACGCCGTCAACGATCCGTACCACGGCGGCACCCACCTGCCCGACGTCACCGTGATCACCCCGGTCTTCGGCAGCGGGCCCGGCGACCCCGAGATCCTCTTCCACGTCGCCTCGCGCGGGCACCACGCCGAGATCGGCGGCATCGCCCCCGGCTCCATGCCGGCCGGCAGCCGCACCATCGAGGAGGAAGGCGTCCTCTTCGACAACTGGCTGCTCACCGAGGGCGGTCGCCTCCGCGAGGAGGAGACCCGCCGCCTGCTCACCGACGCCCCGCACCCCTCGCGCAACCCCGCCACCAACCTCGCCGACCTGCGCGCCCAGATCGCCGCCAACCACAAGGGCGCCGACGAACTGGGCCGCATGATCGAGGAGTTCGGCCTCGATGTCGTGCAGGCGTACATGCGGCACGTCCAGGACAACGCGGAGGAATCCGTCCGGCGCGTCATCGACGCCCTGGACGACGGCGAGTACGCCTACGAGACCGACTCGGGCGCCGTCATCCGCGTCCAGGTGCGGGTCGACCGGGCCGCGCGCCGGGCCACCATCGACTTCACCGGCACCTCCGCCCAGCTCGGCACCAACTTCAACGCCCCCTCCGCCGTCGTCCACGCGGCCGTGCTGTACGTCTTCCGCACCCTCGTCGCCGACGACATCCCGCTCAACGACGGCTGCCTGCGCCCCCTCGACATCGTCGTACCGCCCGGCTCCATGCTCGCCCCCGAGTCGCCCGCCGCCGTGGTCGCGGGCAACGTGGAGACCTCCCAGGCCATCACCGGCGCCCTCTACGCGGCGCTCGGCGTGCAGGCCGAGGGCTCCGGCACGATGAACAACGTCACCTTCGGCAACGACGACCACCAGTACTACGAGACGATCGCCTCCGGTTCGGGTGCGGGCGACACCTTTCCGGGCGCCGATGTGGTGCAGACCCATATGACCAACTCCCGGCTCACCGACCCCGAGGTGCTGGAGTGGCGACTGCCCGTCCGCCTGGACGAGTTCGCGGTACGACGGGGGAGCGGCGGCGCCGGACGGCAGCGCGGCGGCGACGGCGCGGTCCGCCGCATCCGTTTCCTGGAACCGATGACCGTCTCCACCCTCTCCCAGCACCGCCGCGTCCCCCCGTACGGTATGGCGGGCGGCGCACCCGGCGCCCTCGGCGCCAACCGGATCGAGCACGCCGACGGCACGGTCACCGACCTGGGCGCCAGCGGCTCGGCCGAGGTCGCGCCCGGTGATGTACTCGTCGTCGAAACCCCTGGTGGCGGGGGCTACGGCAGGCCACCGACCGACCCCTCCGACACCCACGCCCACACCCGGTCGACCGACCCCCACCGAGCAGGAGAAGCGAGCGATGGTCTTCGAGCGACGAGCTGAACGCGGCAAGCCCCCCGTCGAGCCCGTCACGCTCAAGATCCTGGTGGCCGGAGGGTTCGGCGTCGGCAAGACCACCATGGTCGGCGCGGTCAGCGAGATCCGGCCGCTGCGCACCGAGGAGGTGCTGACCGAGGCCGGGCGGCCCGTCGACGACATCGAGGGCATCGAGAGCAAGCGCACCACCACCGTGGCCATGGACTTCGGCCGCATCACCCTCCGCGCCGACCTCGTGCTCTATCTGTTCGGCACGCCCGGCCAGGAGCGGTTCTGGTTCATGTGGGACGAACTGTCCGAAGGCGCGCTCGGCGCGGTCGTCCTCGCCGACACCCGGCGCCTGGAGGACTGCTTCGCCGCCGTCGACTACTTCGAGCGGCGGTCGATCCCGTTCGTCGTCGGCGTCAACTGCTTCGAAGGGGCTGCCCGTTACCCGGCGGAGTCGGTCCGCAAGGCGCTCGACCTCGATCCGGACGTGCCCGTGCTGCTGACCGACGCCCGCGACCGGGAATCGGTCAAGACCGTACTGATCGGCGTCGTCCAGCACGCCATGGAACTGGCCGCCGAACGCCGCCGCGCCCTCGCCACCTGACCCGTGGGGCGGTCCGCCCCACCCTTCCCACCGGCACCCCGCGACACGCCCGCCGTGATCGGATACAGTCCGCGCGTGTCCGAGATTCAGCAGCCGGCCGCCAACTCCGGCCCCGGTTCCCACTGTTCGAGCTGCGGGGCCCCCTACGGGGACGGCGTCACCGGCTGGCCGCGCACCTGCCTTGCCTGCGGCACCACCGCCTACCGCAACCCGCTGCCGGTGGCCGTCGTGCTCCAGCCCGTGTACGACACCCACGGCGCCGCCCTGGTCGTCATCACCCGGACCGTCGCCCCGCAGCTCGGCGGCGTCGCGCTGCCCGGCGGCTTCGTCGACGACCGTGAGGACTGGAAGCACGCCGCCGTCCGCGAACTGCGCGAGGAGACCGGCATCGAGGCCGACGCCCGCGACCTGCGGCTGGTGGACGCCATGAGTTCACCCGATGGTCATCTGCTCCTCTTCGGGCTCCTCCCGGAACGCCCCGCCGACTCGCTCCCGGCCTCCGCCGCCACCGATGAGACCGAGGGCTGGCACCTGCTGCGCGGCCCCGAGGAACTCGCCTTCCCGCTGCACACCCTGGCCGTCCGCGCCTGGTTCGAGGGCCGCTACTGACCGGAGGCGGCCCCGTCCAGCCCCCGCACCCGCACCGGCCGGGACGGCTCGGCGGAGCCGCCGTCCCCCTCCCTGGTGACGACCACGCGTGTGCCGTCCCAGCGGGTGACGTACCGCTCGATCTCCCCCGTGTCGGGCACCACGAGACCGCCCCCGGACCGCGCCGGCGCGGGCGCCCACACCTCCAGCTCCAAAGTGCCGTCCGCACCCCGCACCGGAACGACGGCACCCGCGCGCGCGAGCACCGGAATCCGCCCCCGCGGGGCCTCCACCAGCACCTGCCCCGGCCCCTCGTACGCCCGCTCCGTCACCGTGTCGTACCAGCGCCCCCGGGGCAGCCGCACCGCCCGCCGCTCGGTACCGGGGTCCAGCACCGGCGCCACCAGCAGGCTGTCACCCAGCAGGAACGCGTCCTCGCAATCCCGCAGCGCCCGGTCCTCCGGCGCCCCCCACCACAGCGGCCGCACAGGGGGCGCCCCCGTCCACCGGGCCAGGTGCGCCAGCGTCACGAAGTACGGCGACAGGCGGCGCCGTACGAGCAGCGCCACGCGCGCGTGCCCCAGCACCTCCGCCCCGAACTCCCACGGCTCCCGCCCCGCACGCGCGCCCGTGCGCGTGCGGAACAGCGGCAGATACGCCCCGAGCTGGAACCACCGCAGATACAGCTCCGGCGACACATCACCGCCTGGCCCGCCGACGTCCGTCCCCGAGTACGGCACCCCGCACAGGCCGAGCCCCAGCACCAGGGACAGCGACGCCCTGAGCGCCGGCCAGCCCGTCCCCACGTCCCCCGACCAGACGCCGCCGTACCGCTGCGTCCCGGCCCAGCCGGACCGGGAGAGCACGAAGGGCCGCTCCTCGGGGAGGAGTTCGCACAGCCCCTCGTACGCGGCCCGCGCCATACAGAGGGCGTCGAGGTTGTGCGCCTCCCGGTGGTCTCCGCCGAGCCCCTCCAGGGCGTGCCGGGCCGAACGCGGCAGTGGCGGCTCCCCGAACGCGTCCCGCGCGGAGGGCTCGTGGGCGCCGTGCCAGAACCCGGCGAACCCCTGCTCCAGCCGCTCCTCGTAGAGCCCGCCCCACCACGCGCGCGCCCGCGCGAGCGTGAAGTCGGGGAACACCGACTCACCGGCCCGCCCCTCACCCCGTACCGTCCGCCCCGACGCGTCCCGCACGAACGCGTCCACGGCCGAGCCGCCCTCGTACACCGCGTCACCCGGCACCACCCGTACCGCCGCGTCCACGGCCGACACCAGCCGCACCCCGTCCCGGCGCAGCTCCTCCGCGAGCACCGGCAGCTTGGGGAAACGGTCCTGGTCGACACTGAAGGGGCGCCCGTCGTCGTGGTGGCCGGCGTCCAGGTGCACGGCGTCCAGCGGCAGATCGCGCTCCTGGTAGCCCGCGAGGATCGTGCGTATCTCCTGCTCGCCGGTGAAGTCCCGCGCGTGCTGGTGTCCCAGCGCCCAGGCGGGCGGCAGCGCGGGCGCGCCGGTCAGCGACGCCCAGGCGCCGAGCACGCGCGCGGGAGTGCCCACGATCACCCAGCAGCGCAGCGGGCCCCCGTCCATCCGTATCTCGCAGCGCCCGGCCCGGTCGTGCCCGGACCCGGCGCCTTCCTCGCCCTCCCGTAGGACCACCGTCCCGTCCCAGGGCGTGTCGTGGAACACCAGATGCGCCGAGGCGTCCGCCACCACGAGCTGCACCGGCATGGCCACGGGTATCGTCCCGTTCCACAGCCGGTACGCGCCGTCCCGCAGCCGGGGCCCCGAGGTCCGGCCGCCCAGCCCGAAGGACCGGGCGTCGGCCGCCACCTCGGCCCGCTGCGTCCAGCGCGCGGCGCCCCCGCCCAGGGGCTCCCACCAGCGCGGCGGCAACTCCCGGCGCAGCACCAGCCCGCCGGGCGTGCGGATCTCCACCGCGCCGTGCCGGGACACCGCGACGGTCACCCGCTCGGCCACCACCCGCCAGCCGCCGTCCTTGTCCGGCTCCAGCAGCGCACGGGGATCTACCTCGGGCGCCCCGCCGGCCAGCGCGTACGACGGCTCCGGGCCCGCCCCGTCCCAGCCGAGGAACACCGCCCCGCCGACCGCCACCACGATCCGCAGCTCCGAACGCGCGAACCGGATCACCCCGCCGCCGGGCTCGGGCTCCGCGTCCCGCACCTGGCCCGGCACCCGCGCCCGCTCCGCACCCCGGGGCGGCAGCCCCACGGCGTCACTGCGCCTGCGGTGCCACGCGGCCCGCACCGCCCGCATTCCCCGCGCGGCGCGTCCCGCGCCGACCCCGCCCCACGAACGCACCAGGTCACGACCGTTCATGCTGCTCACCCTGTCACTGTGCGTGCCACGCGCGTGTGCCGTTCAACTGCCGTTCACCGTGGTGGGACCACATCGTTGACACACGCACCATGTGGGGGCGTGCCCTGGTGCCGAAGTCGATCACATGGCATCGTCCCTGTCAGCCCTGTCCCGCGCACCCCTCAGCCGTGCGCGGACGACGCAACGACGCGTACAGTCCGGGAGCCGCATCATGTCCACCGCGCATCCGCAGCCGCTCTGGCAGCCCACCGACGAGCGGATCGCCCGTGCCCGCATCACCCGGTTCCAGGCATGGGCCGCCGAGCACCACGGCGCCCCGGCCGAGGGCGGCTACCCGGCGCTGCACCAGTGGTCCGTCGCCGAGCCGGAGGACTTCTGGACGGCCGTCACCCGGTGGTTCGACGTCCGCTTCTCGACGCCCTACGCGCGCGTGCTCGGCGACCGCGCCATGCCCGGCGCCGAGTGGTTTCCCGGCGCCACCCTCAACTACGCCGAGCACGCCCTGCGCGCCGCCGCCGACCGCGCCGACGAGCCCGCGCTGCTGTACGTCGACGAGAGCCACGAGCTCCGCCCGGTGACCTGGGGCGAACTGCGCCGCCAGGTCGGCGCGCTGGCCGCCCGCCTCCGCGACCTCGGCGTCCGCCCGGGCGACCGGGTCAGCGGCTACCTGCCCAACATCCCCGAGGCCGTCGTCGCCCTGCTCGCCACGGCCGCCGTCGGCGCCGTGTGGACCTCCTGCGCGCCCGACTTCGGCGCCCGCAGCGTCCTGGACCGTTTCCAGCAGGTCGAGCCCGTCGTCCTGTTCACCGTCGACGGCTACCGCTACGGCGGCAAGGAGCACGACCGCCGCGAGACCGTCGCCGAACTCCGTCGCGAACTGCCCACCCTGCGCGCGGTCGTGCACATCCCGCTGCTCGGCACCGAGGCCCCCGAGGGCGCCCTGGACTGGGCGGAGCTGACGGCCGGCGACACCGAGCCGGTCTTCGAGCAGGTCCCCTTCGACCACCCGCTGTGGGTGCTGTACTCCTCCGGCACGACTGGCCTGCCCAAGGCCATCGTCCAGTCGCAGGGCGGCATCCTCGTCGAACACCTCAAGCAGCTCGGCCTGCACTGCGACCTCGGCCCCGAGGATCGTTTCTTCTGGTACACCTCGACCGGCTGGATGATGTGGAACTTCCTCGTCTCCGGCCTGCTCACCGGCACGACGATCGTCCTGTACGACGGCAGCCCCGGCTACCCCGACACCGGCGCCCAGTGGCGCGTCGCCGAACGCACCGGCACCACCCTCTACGGCACCTCGGCCGCCTATGTCATGGCCTGCCGGAAAGCGGGCGTCCACCCGGCCCGCGACTTCGACCTCTCCACCGTCCAGTGCGTCGCCACCACCGGCTCCCCGCTGCCCCCGGACGGCTTTCGCTGGCTGCACGACGAGGTCCGCGACGACCTGTGGATCGCCTCCGTCAGCGGCGGCACCGACGTCTGCTCCTGCTTCGCCGGAGCCGTGCCCACCCTGCCCGTGTACACCGGCGAACTGCAGGCACCCGGCCTCGGCACCGACCTCCAGTCCTGGGACCCGAGCGGCGCGCCGCTGGTGGACGAGGTGGGCGAGCTGGTCGTCACCAACCCCATGCCCTCCATGCCGATCCGCTTCTGGAACGACCCCGACGGCAGCCGGTACCGCGAGAGCTATTTCGACGTCTACCCCGGCGTGTGGCGGCACGGCGACTGGATCACCGTCACCTCACGCGGCTCGGTGATCATCCACGGCCGCTCCGACTCCACCCTCAACCGCCAGGGCGTCCGCATGGGCTCCGCCGACATCTACGAGGTCGTCGAGCGCCTCCCGGAGATCAAGGAATCCCTGGTCATCGGCATCGAGCAGCCCGACGGCGGCTACTGGATGCCCCTCTTCGTCCACCTCGCCCCGGGCGCCGCCCTGGACGACGCCCTCCGGGACCGCGTCAAGAAGGCCATCCGGGAACAGCTCTCGCCCCGGCACGTCCCGGACGAGATCATCGAGGTGCCCGGCGTCCCGCACACGCTCACCGGCAAGCGCATCGAGGTCCCGGTCAAACGCCTCCTCCAGGGCACCCCGCTGGAGAAGGCGGTCAACCCCGGCTCCATCGACGACCTGACCCTGCTCGGCTTCTACGAGCAGCTCGCCCGCAAGCGCGCCTGACTCGGCCTCAGCCCCCGTAGGTGGCCTCGGACTCGCCCAGCACGGCCGCGAAGTCCGAGGCCAGCCGCACCGCCTCCGGCGGCTCGAGCTCCGTGGTCGTGATCCGCACCCCCGGCGCCGACGCCAGCCGGAACCGCGCCCCGGCCGCGACCCACCAGCCGCGCGAACGCAGCCCGTTCACCACGGCCGACTCGTCCCGCACCGGCACCCAGAGGTTCATCCCGCTCTCGCCGTGCGCCGGGATGCCCCGCTCTCCCAGCGTCTGGGCCAGCGCGGTCCGGCGCAGCGCGTACTCCGCACGCGCGCGTGCCACCAGCGCGCCCGTGGCGGGGTCCGTGAGCAGGCCGTGCACCGTCTCCTGGAGCAGGTGACTGACCCAGCCCGAGGTCAGCAGCAGCCGTCCGTCGTGCCGGGCCAGCGTCACCGGGTCGCACGCGGCCGCCGCCCACCGCAGGTCGGTGCCCAGGAACTTGCTCACCGTCCGGACATGCGCCCAGCGGGCCAGACCCGTCGCGGCCAGCGAGCGCAGGGGCGCGCCGGCGATGTCGGAGGCGTGGTCGTTCTCCAGCACCAGCACCTCCGGCGCCTCCCGCAGCACCTCGGCCAGCGCGTCCCGGCGCGCTGGTGAGAAGGCACCGCCGAACGGATTCTGCGCCCGTGGACTGAGCACCACCGCGCGCACCCCGGCCCGCAGCGCGCCCCGCAGCTCCGCCGGGCGCATCCCCTCGCCGTCCACCGCGACCGGCACCGCGCGCAAGCCCAACGCCGCGACCAGGTCCAGCAGATGGTGATAGCCGGGGTCCTCCATCGCCACGGCGTCCCCCGGCCGTAGCTCGGCCGAGAGCACCCGGCCGACGAAGTCCAGCGCCCCGTGCGCGAACGTCACCTGCTCCACCGGCACCCCGTCCGCCCCGATCCACTCACGCACCGCGTCCTCCAGCCGAGCGAGCCGGGGACTGGAGCGGTGCGAGCGGACACCGGGGGAGAGGCGCGAGGGCGGCACCAGCGCGGGTAGCAGCGCCGGATCGGGGTGCCCGCCGGCCAGGTCCCGCAGCCCCTCCGGCACCTTGGGCGGGCGCCGGGACGCCACCGAAGGGGCCTCCGCCACGACCGTCCCGCCCCGGCCGAGCGTCACCACGATCCCGCGCCGCCGCAGCTCCTTGTACGCGGTGGCCACCGTGCCCGCACTCACCCCCAGCTCCTCCGCGAGCCGCCGCACCGGAGGCAGAGCGGCCCCCGGTGCCAACGCGCCCTCGGAAACGCCCCGTTCGACGGAACGCGTAATCCCCTTGGCGGTCGTACCACTGATCTCATATTGTGTTGCCACGTAGATGATTATGTATCAGTACATAAGTCGAGGCAAGGGGGAACCGTGGCCGCGAAGCCCGGCGCAGCCAACCATCGAGCGCGCATACCGGGAGGCCGCGACGGACGCCGGATGCTCACCGTCACCCTCCTCGACCGGATCGGCAGCGGCCTGTGGGCCTCCGTCTCGGTCCTGTACTTCACCTACGTCTCCCACCTCTCCGCCGCCCAGATCGGCACCCTCGCCGCGGTCTCCGGCGCCCTCGGTATCGCGGGCGCACCCCTCGGCGGCCGTCTCGCCGACCGCTTCCGCCTCACCCACGTCCTGATCGCGCTCCAACTCCTGCGCTCCGTGGCCTCGTTCGCCCTCCTCACCACTGACCGCTACAGCCTGCTGGTCGCCTACTCCGCGCTCGGCGCCCTCGGCGACCGCGCCGCCAGCATCCTCACCAAGCTCTACGCCACCCGCGTCGCCGGACCCGACCGCGTCCGCTACCAGGCCGTCAACCGCACCGCCGCCAACGCCGGCTGGGCCCTCGGCGGCCTCGCCGCGGCCGCCGCCCTCACCCTCGGCACCACCACCGCCTACCGCTGGCTCCTCACCGGCGACGCGCTCTCCTTCGTCCTCGTCGCCCTCCTCACCCTCACCTGCGCCGACCCCCCGTCCGCGAGCCGCGTCGCCGCCACCGCCGAGGACACACCCCGCGCCCGCCCCCGCACCCCCTGGCGTGACCGCACCTACCTCGCCTACGTCGGCACCGAGACCGTGCTCTTCCTCGACGACACCTACTTCAAGATCGGCCTGCCGCTCTGGATCGCCCACACCCCGGGTGTCCCGCACGGCCTGGCACCCCTGCTGCTCGTGCTCAACAGCGCGCTGGTCGTCGCCTTCCAAGTGCCGCTCGCCCGCTTCGGCGCCACCACCGAAGCGTCCCGCCGGCTCCTCCTCCCGCTCTCCGCCCTCTTCGCCCTGGGCGGCCTCACCATGACCCTCTCCACCACCGGTGACCCCGTCCGCGCGACCTGCCTGCTCACCGCCTCGGCCACCCTCTTCACCCTTGCCGAGATGCTGCACGCGACCGTCTCCTGGGAGCTCTCCGTCGCCCTCGCCCCCGACGACGCCCAGGGCACCTACCTCGGCGTCCACGGCCTCGCCCAGGCCGCACAGCGCTCCCTCGGCCCGCTCGCCGTCACCGCCGCCCTCACCCTCGGTCCCTTCGGCTGGACCGCCCTGGGCACCACCATCGCCCTGACCTGCGGAGTCCAGCACCGCCTGGTCCGCGACCGACTCCGCCCGCCCCCGTTGTCAGTGCCCCCGGTTACGGTGAGTGAGCACTGATCGACAGCGCACACACAGGGGGAAACCATGGCGCACACCGACCACCAGACCATGCGACGCGTCCTGCGCCGCGAGATCGCCGGCACCGTCGGCCTGCTCACCGACGAACACGACTTCCGCGCCATGCGGCGCTACCGCAGCTTCACCTTCGACGACCACACCACCTACCTGCGCCAGATGGAAGCCGTCCTCAAATCCCGCGCCGCGCAAGGCAGTCACACCGCACTCGCCCTCTTCGACCCCGAGGAGTACGCCGAGTTCTGCACCGCCACCGGCATCGACCCCGAAGCCCCCGCCAGCCGCGGCCGCTTCACCGCCGAACTCGCGGCCCTCGGGCCCACCATCCCCTACGAGGGCGAACCCCTCACCGCACTCCTGCCCGCCCTCGTCGGCGAAGCCGTCCGCCAGGCCACCTGGGAGTACGCCACCACCCTCCTGACCCGCCTCGGCCCCTGCGCCACCTGCGGCGAGGACATCGGCCGCGCCGCCTTCATCCGCGCCTCCGCCCTCCTCGCCCGCGTCCTGGAAACCGCGCCACCCGGCGCCCAGCACCTCGTGTGCAGCGTCGCCGGACCACCCGAAACCCTCGTCGCCGTCCTCCACGCCGACGCCGACGCCCACGGCACCGCCGAACCCGACCAGGCCGAAGCACTCGAATTCACCAGCGTCCTCGCCCTCGGCCTCGCCACCCGCAGCCCCGGCGGACTCGTCATCCGCGTCAGCGCACCGGACCGCCCCGACCGGGTCCACGGCTGGCGCCTGCGCGCCGGGCACCTCCAGCCGCTCACCGCCTCCGAGGTCTTCGACGCCTACTGCACCGACATCGACACCGGCGACCTCATCGCCCCGGAATCAGGCGTCGACTACCGAGCCGCCCCCGACCTCACGGACGACGACCAGGACCGCGGACACCACCACTGAAACGCGCCAGGGGCGCCCCACCCGAAGGATGGGACGCCCCTGACCACCACGAACACAGACGTGCGCGGGGAGCCGGCTACTCGCCGGACAACACCGCCTGAGCCGCCGCCCGCGCCTCGTCGGCACTGTCCGCCGTACGCGCGGCCGCCGCGGCCCGCTCGCACTGCGCCAGCGTGTGCTTCGCCAGCGTCGCCCGCACATACGGGATCGACGCGGCGCCCATCGACAAGGAGGTGACACCCAGACCCGTCAGCACACACGCCAGCAGCGGGTCGGACGCGGCCTCACCGCACACCCCGCAGCTCTTGCCCTCGGCCCGCGCCGCCTCGGCGGACAGCGCGACCAGGTCGAGCAGCGCGGGCTGCCACGGGTCCTGGAGCCGCGACACCGCGCCCACCTGCCGGTCCGCCGCGAACGTGTACTGCGCCAGGTCGTTCGTGCCCAGCGACAGGAACTCGACCTCCCGCAGGATCGACCGCGCCCGCAGCGCGGCCGACGGGATCTCCACCATCGCGCCGTACTTCGCCCGCAGCCCAGCCTCCCGGCAGGCGACCGCGAACGCCTTGGCGTCGGCACGGTCCGCCACCATGGGCGCCATGACCTCCAGGTGCACCGGCAGTCCCTCGGCGGCCTTCGCCAGCGCGGTCAACTGCGTCCGCAGCACCTCCGGGTGGTCCAGCAGCGTCCGCAGACCCCGCACACCGAGCGCCGGGTTCGGTTCGTCCGCCGGCGTCAGGAACTCCAGCGGTTTGTCCGCCCCCGCGTCGAGCACCCGCACCACGACCCGGCCCTCGGGGAACGCCTCCAGCACCTGCCGGTAGGCCGTCACCTGCTTCTCCTCGGACGGCGCGTTCTTGCTGTCGTCCAGGAACAGGAACTCGGTGCGGAACAGACCCACACCCTCGGCCCCGACCTCCAGTGCGGCCGGCACGTCCGCCGGACCGCCGATGTTGGCCAGCAACGGCACCTTGTGCCCGTCGGCCGTCACACCTGGTCCGCTCGACGCGGCCAGCGCGGCCTTCCGCTCGGCGGCGGCCGACTCCAGCCGGGCCGTCGTCTCCTCGGTCGGGTTCACGAAGATGTCGCCCGAGCTGCCGTCCACCGCGATCAACGTGCCCTCCGGCAGCTCGCCGGCGCCGGGCAGCGCGACCACGGCCGGCACGCCGAGCGCCCGCGCCAGGATGGCGCTGTGGCTGGTCGGCCCGCCCTCCTCGGTCACGAAGCCGAGCACCAGCGCCGGGTCCAGCAGCGCGGTGTCGGCGGGAGCCAGGTCACGGGCCACCAGTACATAGGGGTGGTCGCTGTCCGGCACCCCCGGCATCGGCACACCGAGCAGCCGCGCCACGATGCGGTTGCGCACGTCGTCCAGGTCGGCCACCCGCCCCGCCAGGTACTCACCGGCATTGGCGAGCAGCTCGCGGTACGCCGCGAACGCGTCGTACACCGCGCGCTCGGCGGTGCTGCCCACGGCGATCCGCCGGTCCACGTCGGACATCAGCTCGGGGTCCTGGGCCATCAGGGCCTGGGCCTCCAGCACGGCCTGTGCCTCGCCGCCGGCCAGATTGCCGCGTGCCGTCAGGTCGGCGGCCACGGCGTCCACGGCCTGCCGGGCACGGCCCTGCTCGCGCTCCGCGTCCTGAGCCGGGATCTGCTTGGCCGGCGGCTCCAGCACCGCCGTGCCCATGTGCCTGACCTCGCCGATCGCCACACCGTGGCTCACACCGACGCCTCGCAGCGTTGTCTCCATCTCACCGTCTCCGCTAATGCGGCGGCCCCCGCCGCCGCGTTGGTTGTCGAACATGCCGTAGGACGGCCGAGCCGTCAGGACAAGGAGATCAGGACCAGGAGAAGAGGCTGTCGCCGGTCTTCACGTCACCGGTCTCACGCAGCTCGGCGAGGGACTCGGCCGTGGCCTCGAGCGCGACGACGGGACAGATGGGGGACTTGCCGGCGGTCTCGACAGCGGCCGGGTCCCAGCGCACGACGGCCTGGCCGCGTGCGACGGTGTCCCCCTTGTTCACGAGCAGCTCGAAGCCCTCGCCGTTGAGCTGGACCGTGTCGATACCGAGGTGGACGAGCACACCGTGCCCGCTCTCGTCGACCACGACGAACGCGTGCGGGTGCAGGGAGACGACGACGCCGTCCACGGGGGACACGACCTCGGACGGCTCACGCACCGGGTCGATCGCGGTACCGGGGCCCACCATGGCCCCGGAGAAGACCGGATCGGGCACGTTGGCCAGTCCGATGGCGCGTCCGGCGAGGGGGGACGTCACGTTGGTCATGGGGGGCCTCCCGATGAGTGGGGTAGGTGGCGGTTCCTCAGAGAAGTTAGCAGCTAGTGGTCTAGACCACCATCCTCGGGGGTTTGCGTCGTCGTCAGGACTTGTGTACAGTCATCGTCCTGCCTGAGACCGGGCGGCGCGACAGCGCGCCCATCCTCGGCAGCACCCAAACTCGTCAGATCCTATCTCGGGATCAGTTCTCGCATGCTTGCGAACGACTGGTCAGGGACACGGAAAAACCCTGCTAGAGTTTGGACCGCCGGAAAGGGAAACGCGGAAGCGGAAACGCCGAAGTGAAAACCTGGAAAGCACCGAGGAAATCGGATCGGAAAAAGATCTGATAGAGTCGGAAACACCGAAGGGAAGCCCGGAGGAAAGCCCGAGAGGGTGAGTACAAAGGAAGCGACCGTTCCTTGAGAACTCAACAGCGTGCCAAAAATCAACGCCAGATATGTTGATAACCCCGTCTCCAGTCACTGACTGGGACGAGGTTCCTTTGAAAAAACACAGCGAGGACGCTGTGAACCATCGGACTATTCCTCCGATGGTTCCGCTCTCGTGTGTGTGCACCGGATTACCGGTAAACATTCACGGAGAGTTTGATCCTGGCTCAGGACGAACGCTGGCGGCGTGCTTAACACATGCAAGTCGAACGATGAACCACTTCGGTGGGGATTAGTGGCGAACGGGTGAGTAACACGTGGGCAATCTGCCCTTCACTCTGGGACAAGCCCTGGAAACGGGGTCTAATACCGGATAACACTGCGGATCGCATGGTCTGCGGTTAAAAGCTCCGGCGGTGAAGGATGAGCCCGCGGCCTATCAGCTTGTTGGTGAGGTAATGGCTCACCAAGGCGACGACGGGTAGCCGGCCTGAGAGGGCGACCGGCCACACTGGGACTGAGACACGGCCCAGACTCCTACGGGAGGCAGCAGTGGGGAATATTGCACAATGGGCGAAAGCCTGATGCAGCGACGCCGCGTGAGGGATGACGGCCTTCGGGTTGTAAACCTCTTTCAGCAGGGAAGAAGCGAAAGTGACGGTACCTGCAGAAGAAGCGCCGGCTAACTACGTGCCAGCAGCCGCGGTAATACGTAGGGCGCAAGCGTTGTCCGGAATTATTGGGCGTAAAGAGCTCGTAGGCGGCTTGTCACGTCGATTGTGAAAGCCCGAGGCTTAACCTCGGGTCTGCAGTCGATACGGGCTAGCTAGAGTGTGGTAGGGGAGATCGGAATTCCTGGTGTAGCGGTGAAATGCGCAGATATCAGGAGGAACACCGGTGGCGAAGGCGGATCTCTGGGCCATTACTGACGCTGAGGAGCGAAAGCGTGGGGAGCGAACAGGATTAGATACCCTGGTAGTCCACGCCGTAAACGGTGGGAACTAGGTGTTGGCGACATTCCACGTCGTCGGTGCCGCAGCTAACGCATTAAGTTCCCCGCCTGGGGAGTACGGCCGCAAGGCTAAAACTCAAAGGAATTGACGGGGGCCCGCACAAGCAGCGGAGCATGTGGCTTAATTCGACGCAACGCGAAGAACCTTACCAAGGCTTGACATACACCGGAAAGCATCAGAGATGGTGCCCCCCTTGTGGTCGGTGTACAGGTGGTGCATGGCTGTCGTCAGCTCGTGTCGTGAGATGTTGGGTTAAGTCCCGCAACGAGCGCAACCCTTGTTCTGTGTTGCCAGCATGCCCTTCGGGGTGATGGGGACTCACAGGAGACTGCCGGGGTCAACTCGGAGGAAGGTGGGGACGACGTCAAGTCATCATGCCCCTTATGTCTTGGGCTGCACACGTGCTACAATGGCAGGTACAATGAGCTGCGAAACCGTGAGGTAGAGCGAATCTAAAAAAGCCTGTCTCAGTTCGGATTGGGGTCTGCAACTCGACCCCATGAAGTCGGAGTTGCTAGTAATCGCAGATCAGCATTGCTGCGGTGAATACGTTCCCGGGCCTTGTACACACCGCCCGTCACGTCACGAAAGTCGGTAACACCCGAAGCCGGTGGCCCAACCCCTTGTGGGAGGGAGCTGTCGAAGGTGGGACTGGCGATTGGGACGAAGTCGTAACAAGGTAGCCGTACCGGAAGGTGCGGCTGGATCACCTCCTTTCTAAGGAGCACTTCTTACCGAGTTCGCTCGGTCAGAGGCCAGTACATCGGCGAATGTTCGATGCTGGTTGCTCATGGGTGGAACGTTGATTATTCGGCACACTCACTGCTTTTCTCCTAGTACTGCTTCGGCGTGGAACGGACGAGGGTGGGGAGAGTGTCGGGCACGCTGTTGGGTGTCTGAGGGAATGGTTTTCCTCAGTCGCCGGCCCCAGTGCACTCGGACCGTAAGGGTTCGGGGTGATGGGTGGCTGGTCGTTGTTTGAGAACTGCACAGTGGACGCGAGCATCTGTGGCCAAGTTTTTAAGGGCGCACGGTGGATGCCTTGGCACCAGGAACCGATGAAGGACGTGGGAGGCCACGATAGTCCCCGGGGAGCCGTCAACCAGGCTTTGATCCGGGGGTTTCCGAATGGGGAAACCCGGCAGTCGTCATGGGCTGTCACCCGCTGCTGAACACATAGGCAGTGTGGAGGGAACGAGGGGAAGTGAAACATCTCAGTACCCTCAGGAAGAGAAAACAACCGTGATTCCGGGAGTAGTGGCGAGCGAAACCGGATGAGGCCAAACCGTATACGTGTGAGACCCGGCAGGGGTTGCGTGTGCGGGGTTGTGGGATCTCTCTTCTGTCGTCTGCCGGCGACAGGACGAGTCAGAAACCGTTGATGTAGGCGAAGGACATGCGAAAGGTCCGGCGTAGAGGGTAAGACCCCCGTAGTCGAAACATCAGCGGCTCGTTTGAGAGACACCCAAGTAGCACGGGGCCCGAGAAATCCCGTGTGAATCTGGCGGGACCACCCGCTAAGCCTAAATATTCCCTGGTGACCGATAGCGGATAGTACCGTGAGGGAATGGTGAAAAGTACCGCGGGAGCGGAGTGAAATAGTACCTGAAACCGTGTGCCTACAAGCCGTGGGAGCGTCGCGCATTGAGTTTACTCAGTGCGTCGTGACTGCGTGCCTTTTGAAGAATGAGCCTGCGAGTTTGCGGTGTGTTGCGAGGTTAACCCGTGTGGGGAAGCCGTAGCGAAAGCGAGTCCGAATAGGGCGATTCAGTAGCGCGCTCAAGACCCGAAGCGGAGTGATCTAGCCATGGGCAGGTTGAAGCGGAGGTAAGACTTCGTGGAGGACCGAACCCACCAGGGTTGAAAACCTGGGGGATGACCTGTGGTTAGGGGTGAAAGGCCAATCAAACTCCGTGATAGCTGGTTCTCCCCGAAATGCATTTAGGTGCAGCGTCGTGTGTTTCTTGCCGGAGGTAGAGCACTGGATAGGCGATGGGCCCTACCGGGTTACTGACCTTAGCCAAACTCCGAATGCCGGTAAGTGAGAGCACGGCAGTGAGACTGTGGGGGATAAGCTCCATGGTCGAGAGGGAAACAGCCCAGAGCATCGACTAAGGCCCCTAAGCGTACGCTAAGTGGGAAAGGATGTGGAGTCGCAGAGACAACCAGGAGGTTGGCTTAGAAGCAGCCACCCTTGAAAGAGTGCGTAATAGCTCACTGGTCTAGTGATTCCGCGCCGACAATGTAGCGGGGCTCAAGCGTACCGCCGAAGTCGTGTCATTCATACAATAGGGCCAACGCCTGTATGGATGGGTAGGGGAGCGTCGTGTGCCGGGTGAAGCAGCCGCGGAAGCGAGTTGTGGACGGTTCACGAGTGAGAATGCAGGCATGAGTAGCGATACAAACGTGAGAAACGTTTGCGCCGATTGACTAAGGGTTCCTGGGTCAAGCTGATCTGCCCAGGGTAAGTCGGGACCTAAGGCGAGGCCGACAGGCGTAGTCGATGGATAACCGGTTGATATTCCGGTACCCGCTGTGAAGCGTCAAACATCGAGCATCGTGATGCTAAGGCCGTGAAGCCGTTCCGGACCCTTCGGGGAATGGAAAGTGGTGGAGCCGCCGGCCCAAGCGGTTAGTAGGTGAGTGATGGGGTGACGCAGGAAGGTAGTCCAGCCCAGGCGGTGGTTGTCCTGGGGTAAGGGTGTAGGACGCAAGGTAGGCAAATCCGCCTTGCACATAGTCTGAGACCTGATGCCGAGCCGATTGTGGTGAAGTGGATGATCCTATGCTGTCGAGAAAAGCCTCTAGCGAGTTTCATGGCGGCCCGTACCCTAAACCGACTCAGGTGGTCAGGTAGAGAATACCGAGGCGTTCGGGTGAACTATGGTTAAGGAACTCGGCAAAATGCCCCCGTAACTTCGGGAGAAGGGGGGCCATCACTGGTGATCCGTTTTACACGGTGAGCTGGGGGTGGCCGCAGAGACCAGCGAGAAGCGACTGTTTACTAAAAACACAGGTCCGTGCGAAGCCGTAAGGCGATGTATACGGACTGACGCCTGCCCGGTGCTGGAACGTTAAGGGGACCGGTTAGTCACAATTCGTTGTGGCGAAGCTGAGAACTTAAGCGCCAGTAAACGGCGGTGGTAACTATAACCATCCTAAGGTAGCGAAATTCCTTGTCGGGTAAGTTCCGACCTGCACGAATGGCGTAACGACTTCTCGACTGTCTCAACCATAGGCCCGGTGAAATTGCACTACGAGTAAAGATGCTCGTTTCGCGCAGCAGGACGGAAAGACCCCGGGACCTTTACTACAGTTTGATATTGGTGTTCGGTTCGGCTTGTGTAGGATAGCTGGGAGACTGTGAAGCATGCACGCCAGTGTGTGTGGAGTCGTCGTTGAAATACCAGTCTGGTCGTGCTGGATGTCTAACCTGGGTCCGTGATCCGGATCAGGGACAGTGTCTGATGGGTAGTTTAACTGGGGCGGTTGCCTCCTAAAGAGTAACGGAGGCGCCCAAAGGTTCCCTCAGCCTGGTTGGCAATCAGGTGTTGAGTGTAAGTGCACAAGGGAGCTTGACTGTGAGACCGACGGGTCGAGCAGGGACGAAAGTCGGGACTAGTGATCCGGCGGTGGCTTGTGGAAGCGCCGTCGCTCAACGGATAAAAGGTACCCCGGGGATAACAGGCTGATCTTCCCCAAGAGTCCATATCGACGGGATGGTTTGGCACCTCGATGTCGGCTCGTCGCATCCTGGGGCTGGAGTCGGTCCCAAGGGTTGGGCTGTTCGCCCATTAAAGCGGTACGCGAGCTGGGTTTAGAACGTCGTGAGACAGTTCGGTCCCTATCCGCTGTGCGCGTAGGAATATTGAGAAGGGCTGTCCCTAGTACGAGAGGACCGGGACGGACGAACCTCTGGTGTGCCAGTTGTCCTGCCAAGGGCATGGCTGGTTGGCTACGTTCGGGAGGGATAACCGCTGAAAGCATCTAAGCGGGAAGCCTGCTTCGAGATGAGTATTCCCACCTCCTTGAGAGGGTAAGGCTCCCAGTAGACGACTGGGTTGATAGGCCAGATATGGAAGCCTGGTAACGGGTGGAGTTGACTGGTACTAATAGGCCGAGGGCTTGTCCTCAGTTGCTCGCGTCCACTGTGTTGGTTCTGAAACCACGAACAGCCTCATGTGCCACACATGACGGTTTGAAAGTTTCATAGTGTTTCGGTGGTCATAGCGTGAGGGAAACGCCCGGTTACATTCCGAACCCGGAAGCTAAGCCTCACAGCGCCGATGGTACTGCAGGGGGGACCCTGTGGGAGAGTAGGACGCCGCCGAACTCCTTTTACAGCTCCGGCTCTTGGGCATACAGCCCGAGAGCCGGAGCTTTTTTGCGTTGCGGTAGGGTCAGGGGCATTGTCGGCACTTTTCGTACAGGAGGCTTCCGGGTGGAGGTCCAGGAGACCCGCGTCCAGACGGACCGGGTCCTCACCATCCCCAACATCCTCAGCATGGCTCGGCTCGCCGGTGTCCCTCTGTTCCTGTGGCTGATCCTCAGGCCGGAGTTCGGAGGCCCCAAGAGTGATGGTTGGGCTCTCCTGGTCCTGGCACTGAGCGGAGTCAGCGACTATCTGGACGGCAAGCTCGCCCGGCGCTGGAACCAGGTCAGCAGCCTCGGCCGGCTTCTCGACCCGGCCGCCGACCGGCTCTATGTCCTTTCCACGCTCCTCGGCCTCACCTGGCGGGAGATCCTGCCGTTGTGGCTGACCGCGCTGCTGCTGGCCCGAGAACTGGTTCTGCTGGTGATGGTCGGCATCCTCCGCCGGCACGGCTATCCGCCGCCCCAGGTGAACTTCCTCGGCAAGGCGGCCACCTTCAACCTGATGTACGCCTTCCCGTTGCTGCTGCTCAGTGACGGAAGCGGTTGGATCGCGTCACTCGCCGCTGTTTTCGGATGGGCGTTCGCCGGATGGGGTACAACCCTGTATTGGTGGGCAGGAGTGCTTTATATGGTCCAGGTCCGCCGTCTGGTGCGCGCGGACTCGTTGGCCGACGGAACTCCGCGATCGTCCACGACGTGACGCTTCGATGGCCCGCGACGTAAAAGTGCGGGACAATCTTGGCGGGTGAAGTCGGCTAGACCGTCGTCTCTTCGAGGAGGACGCTTCCGACATGAAGGCCGTCGTGATGGCCGGAGGCGAAGGCACACGCCTGCGCCCCATGACCTCTAGCATGCCCAAGCCGCTCCTGCCTGTGGCGAACCGCCCGATCATGGAGCACGTGCTCAGGTTGCTCAAAAAGCATGGGCTCAACGAGACCGTGGTCACCGTGCAGTTCCTGGCGTCGCTCGTCAAGAACTACTTCGGTGACGGCGAAGAACTCGGCATGGAGCTCACGTATGCCAATGAGGAGAAGCCACTCGGTACCGCCGGAAGCGTCAAGAACGCCGAGGACGCGCTCAAGGACGACGCCTTCCTCGTCATTTCCGGTGATGCGCTGACCGACTTCGACCTCACCGAGCTGATCAACTTCCACAAGGAGAAGGGAGCCCTGGTCACGGTCTGCCTGACCCGGGTCCCCAATCCGCTGGAGTTCGGCATCACCATCGTGGACGAGGAGGGCAAGGTCGAGCGCTTCCTCGAGAAGCCGACCTGGGGCCAGGTCTTCTCCGACACGGTGAACACGGGCATCTACGTGATGGAGCCCGAGGTGTTCGACTATGTCGATCCTGATGTCCCCGTCGACTGGTCCGGAGATGTCTTCCCCCAGTTGATGAAGGAAGGCAAGCCCATCTACGGCTACATCGCCGAGGGCTACTGGGAGGACGTCGGCACCCACGAGAGCTATGTGAAGGCCCAGGCCGACGTTCTCGAGGGCAAGGTCGACGTCGACATCGACGGATTCGAGATCTCGCCCGGCGTCTGGGTCGCCGAGGGTGCCGAGGTGCACCCCGACGCGGTGCTGCGCGGGCCGCTCTACATCGGTGACTACGCCAAGGTCGAGGCGGGCGCGGAGATACGCGAGCACTCCGTCATCGGCTCCAACGTGGTCGTCAAGAGCGGTGCCTTCCTGCACAAGGCCGTCGTCCACGACAACGTGTACGTCGGCCAGCAGAGCAATCTGCGCGGCTGTGTGATCGGGAAGAACACCGACATCATGCGGGCCGCGCGGATCGAGGACGGCGCGGTCATCGGTGACGAGTGCCTGATCGGCGAGGAGTCGATCATCCAGGGCAACGTCCGGGTGTACCCGTTCAAGACCATCGAGGCCGGCGCCTTCGTCAACACCTCGGTCATCTGGGAGTCCAGGGGCCAGGCGCACCTCTTCGGGGCGCGCGGGGTCACCGGCATCCTGAACGTGGAGATCACGCCGGAGCTGGCCGTGCGGCTGGCCGGCGCGTACGCGACCACGCTGAAGAAGGGCACCACGGTCACCACGGCCCGTGACCACTCCCGAGGCGCCCGTGCGCTCAAGCGCGCGGTGATCTCGGCGCTCCAGGCGAGCGCGATCGACGTGCGTGACCTGGAGAACGTGCCGCTGCCCGTGGCCCGGCAGCAGACCGCGCGGGGCAGCTCCGGCGGCATCATGATCCGGACCTCGCCGGGTGTGCCGGACTCCGTGGACATCATGTTCTTCGACGCCAAGGGCGCGGACCTCTCCCAGGGCAGCCAGCGCAAGCTGGACCGGGTGTTCGCGCGCCAGGAGTACCGGCGGGCGTTCCCCGGCGAGATCGGTGACCTGTACTTCCCGTCGAGCGTCTACGACTCCTACACCGGGTCGCTGCTGCGGAACGTGGACACGACCGGGATCGCCGAGTCCGGGCTGAAGGTCGTCGTCGACGCCTCCAACGGCAGCGCCGGCCTGGTCCTGCCCAGCCTGCTCGGCAAGCTCGGCGTGGACTCGCTGACCATCAACCCCGGTCTGGATGAGTCCCGGCCCACCGAGACCGAGGAGATGCGGCGCAAGGGCCTGGAGCGGCTCGGAGAGATCGTGGCGTCCTCCGGGGCGGCGTTCGGGGTGCGGTTCGACCCGGTCGGCGAGCGGCTGTCGCTCGTGGACGAGAAGGGCAGCATCATCGAGGACGACCGGGCGCTGCTGGTGATGCTCGACCTGGTCGCCGCCGAGCGCCGCAGCGGCCGGGTGGCGCTGCCGGTGACCACCACCCGGATCGCGGAGCAGGTGGCCGCGTACCACGGCACCCAGGTGGAGTGGACGACCACCTCGCCCGACGACCTCACACGGGTCGGCGGCGAGGAGGAGACCATCTTCGGCGGTGACGGCAAGGGCGGCTTCATCGTCCCCGAGTTCAGCAGCGTCTACGACGGCACGGCGGCGTTCGTGCGGCTGATCGGGCTGGTGGCGCGGACACAGCTCACGCTGAGCCAGATCGACGCCCGGATTCCGCGGGCCCATGTCCTCAAGCGGGACCTGGCGACGCCGTGGGCGGTCAAGGGTCTGGTCATGCGCCGGGTCGTGGAGGAGGCGGGCGACCGTTCCGTGGACACCACCGACGGCGTGCGGGTCGTGGAGAGCGACGGCCGCTGGGTGATGGTCCTGCCCGACCCGGCCGAGGCGGTCACGCACCTGTGGGCGGAGGGCCCCGACGACGCCTCCGCGCAGGCCCTGCTGGACGAGTGGTCGGCCGTGGTGGACAGCGCCGGACGCTGATCGCCACAACGCTGTGAACCTGCCGGACAGTGTCCCCGCTGGGGGTGCTGTCCGGCAGGTGTATGGGGCTCGTTCGAAGACACCGCTCGCGGCATGCGACGATGTGCGGCATGCCGCAGCAACCCCCCGTTCGGAGCAGCCCCGCGCGGCCGAGGCGTCCGGACGCCTCCATGTCGTTGATCACCAGCGTCATGGACCACAGCCTCGACGACGGGTACGCCGAGGCCGCCGCGCGCAGGAAGTCCGCGGGTGAGGGCGGTCTGCCGAAGACCCTCCGCGCCAAGCTGGGCCTAGCGGGCGGCCTCGTGCTCGCGGCCCTGGTGGTGACGGTCGGGGCGTCGCAGGCGCATGTCGCGGCGCCCGTGGTGGCCAAGGAGCGCCAGGAGCTGATCGACCGCATCGACCGGGAGACCACCGCCGCGGACAAGCTGGAGAGCGGTGTCGACCAGCTCCGTGAGGACGTCGGCGCACGGCAGCGGGCGGCGCTGCGGCAGACCGGGGGCAGCCAGGCGGACCTCGTGAGCCTGCTGTCGGGTGCCACCGCCGTACGTGGGCCAGGCGTGAAGCTCGTGGTGAACGACGCCAAGGAGGCGAGCACCGGGGGAGACGGCACCAATCCGCGTGAGTCCGCCGGCTTCTCCGACACCGGGCGGGTGCGTGACCGGGACATGCAGCGCGTGGTCAACGGGCTGTGGGCGTCCGGCGCGGAGGCGGTGTCCATCAACGGGCAGCGGCTGACCGCCCTGTCCGCGATCAGGGCCGCGGGTGACGCGATACTGGTCGACAACAGGCCGCTGGTGCCGCCGTACACGGTGCTGGCGGTGGGGGACGGGCAAAAGCTGAGCACCGCGTTCCAGAACAGCGCCGACGGGTTGTATCTGCACGCGCTCCAGGACAACTTCGGTATCCGCACCGCCATCTCCGCGGAGGGCGACGTCCGGTTGCCCGCCGCACCGAGTGTGATCGTACGAACAGCACAGCCGAGCGCCGAGCAGGCCGAGAAGACTGAGAAGGGCACATCGTGATCGCCGTACTGGGCCTCGTCGTGGGAGTGGTGGCCGGACTGTTGGTCCGGCCCGAGGTTCCGGCGGTGGTCGAGCCGTATCTGCCCATCGCCGTCGTGGCGGCGCTGGACGCCGTGTTCGGCGGGCTGCGGGCGATGCTGGACGGCATCTTCGACGACAAGGTCTTCGTGGTGTCGTTCCTGTCCAACGTGGTCGTGGCCGCGCTGATCGTGTTCCTGGGCGACGAGCTGGGCGTGGGCGCGCAGTTGTCCACCGGTGTCGTCGTGGTCCTGGGCATCCGGATCTTCTCCAACGCGGCGGCGATCCGGCGCCACGTCTTCCGGGCGTGACCGGCATGAGCGACCAGGAGGAGCGGCCGGAGAACGGGCTGCGCAAGGAACTGCCCGCGGAACTGCCGCCCCAAGCCCCCGCGCCCCGGCCGGCCCCGGAGCCCGCGCCCGAACCCGCTCCCGCCGGGCCCGCGTCGGAGCAGGCGCCCCAGCCGCAGCTCACCGGGCGTCAGCGGCTGATCGACGGTCTCTGGCCGCCCCGGCTGACGCGCGCCCAACTCATCGTGGCGCTGCTGCTGTTCGGGCTCGGTTTCGGGCTGGCCGTGCAGGTGGCCTCCAACAGCGACGGCGACAGCGCGCTGCGCGGGGCCCGCCAGGAGGATCTGGTCCGCATCCTCGATGAACTGGACGACCGTACTCAGCGTCTTGAGGACGAGAAGCAGGGACTGGAGAAGCAGCGTCAGGAGTTGCAGAGCAGCTCGGACCAGGCCGCCGAGGCGCGCCGGCAGACCGCCGAGAAGGAGCGCCAACTCGGCATACTCGCGGGCACCGTGGGTGCCACCGGTCCCGGCATCACCATGACCGTCCAGGACACGAAGGGAGCCGTCGAGTCCGACATGCTGCTCGACGCGATCCAGGAACTGCGCGCGGCCGGTGCCGAGGCGATACAGGTCAATGGGGTGCGCGTGGTGGCGAACACATACTTCTCGGATACAGACGGTAGCGTCGCGGTCGACGGGAACAAGATCAACGCCCCTTATCGTTTCGAGGTCATCGGCAAGCCGCAGGACCTCGAACCGGCGTTGAACATCCCTGGAGGCGTGGTGCAGAGCTTGGAGAAGGAGCAGGCCACGGTGAGTGTGGAGCGCTCGGACAAGATCGTCGTGGATGCCTTGCGGCAAGCGAAGCTGCCTGACTACGCTCGGTCGTCCTCCCGGTGAACCGGCGGTGCATGGGCGGCGTCGGGCGGGGGCATGAGGTTGCGGGGGGTCGCCGCACCGAAGGGGTGGTGCGTGGTGGAAACTGTCGGGTGGATACGGACGTTGTGAAGATGTCCGGATCGGTCGGTGTAGGCATTCTGGGTTCGTCCTGCCCCACGGGCGGGTCTGTTTCGGTCAAGGGGAATCGCCCGTGAAGTTGTTTGGGAAGTTGTTCGGCAAGAGCGCGCGAGAGGGCAACGACAACGCGACGGCCCGTCATCGCGCACAGCCCGACGAGGAAGGGCAGCGTCCGCTGTTCCGGGACCAGGTGACTGGTCCGGGTGGTGGCACTTCCGGTGGACAGGGCGCGGCGTCCGTTGACCCTGGCCAGGGCGGCGGCATAGGTTTCGGGCAACCGTCGCGGCAGGAGGCTCCGTCCATGTCGGACCTGGTGTGTACGAGGTGCGGGAACCGCAACGCGGAGAACGCCCGCTTCTGCTCCCACTGCGGGGCGCCCCTGCGTCCCGGTGTGGCGCCGGAGCGTCCGTCGGAGACCACCTCCACGATCTCCATCTCCGGCATCGAGGCGTACGACTCCGAGGTGACCGGTCAGACGGCGATGCCGATGCTGTCGCCCGAGGCGCAGGCGGCGGTCGACGCGCTGCCGATCGGCTCGGCACTGCTGGTGGTCCGCCGGGGTCCGAACTCCGGCAGCCGCTTCCTCCTGGACAGCGACCTGACCACGGCGGGGCGTCACCCGCAGAGCGACATCTTCCTGGACGACGTGACGGTCTCCCGCAGCCATGTGGAGTTCCGCCGCTCGCCCGACGGTTCCTTCACGGTGGCCGACGTGGGCAGCCTCAACGGCACCTACGTCAACCGCGAGCGGATCGACCAGGTGGCGCTGGCCAACGGTGACGAGGTGCAGATCGGCAAGTACCGGCTGGTCTTCTACGCGAGCCGGCAAGGAGTCTGACCCACCCCCGGACGCCCGTCCGGGGGAACCCCAGGGAAGGTCCATGCTTCAAACACCGAGCGGCGGTGCCGGAAGCGGTACCGCCGCCAGGGACAGTGGGCTGATGAGCATCGGCATGGTGCTGAACGTGCTGCGCGACGAATTCCCCGAAGTCACCATCTCCAAGATCCGCTTCCTGGAGTCGGAGGGGCTCATCGAGCCGCAGCGGACCCCCTCGGGGTACCGCAAGTTCAGCTCCCGTGACGTGGATCGCCTCGGCCATGTCCTCAGGATGCAGCGGGACCACTATCTGCCGCTCAAGGTGATCCGGGAGCATCTGGACGCCATGGAGCGCGGCGAGGCCGCCCCGTTGCCCCTGGTCGGCCGGCAGCGCAGCGGCGACGGCGAGCCGGAGGAGCCCGAGCGGTCCACGGTCGCCCGGATCGGCCGGGACGAACTGCTGGCGGCGGCCGACATCGACGAGGCCGAACTGCGCGAGTGGGAGTCCTACGGGCTCCTCGCCCCCCTGGCCGACGGCGTGTACGACGCCGAGGCCGTCACCGTGGCCGCGCTGGTGGCCGAACTGGGCCGGTTCGGTATCGAACCCCGCCACCTGCGGGTGATGAAGGCGGCCGCCGAGCGAGAGGCGGGGCTGGTCGACCAGGTCGTCGCCCCCCTGAAGCGGCACCGCAATCCGCAGACCAGGACGCTCGCGGAGGCCCGTACCAAGGAGCTGGCGGCGCTCACCATGAAGCTGCACTCGGCGCTCGTGAAGGCCGCGCTCGGGGTACGGCTGCCCTGACGGGCGGTGTGCCCCCACCCGGTCGGCTTGCGCCGGATCGCCCACCTGTTCCCTGCCCGACTACCCAAACGTCCCGAGCACGGCCTAGGGTTGCTGTGTGAACGAGCTCGATGTCGTAGGTGTCCGGGTCGAAATGCCCTCCAACCAACCGATCGTGCTCCTGCGCGAAGTGGGAGGCGACCGCTACCTCCCTATCTGGATCGGGCCGGGGGAGGCGACGGCGATCGCCTTCGCCCAGCAGGGCATGGCTCCCGCGCGTCCGCTGACGCACGACCTGTTCAAGGACGTGCTGGAGGCGGTCGGCCAGGAGCTGACCGAAGTACGCATCACCGATCTGCGAGAGGGCGTCTTCTACGCGGAGCTGGTGTTCGCCAGCGGGGTCGAGGTGAGCGCGCGGCCGTCCGACGCCATAGCGCTCGCCCTGCGCACCGGCACGCCGATCTACGGCAGTGACGGGGTGCTGGACGACGCGGGCATCGCCATCCCGGACGAGCAGGAGGACGAGGTGGAGAAGTTCCGCGAGTTCCTCGACCAGATCTCGCCCGAGGACTTCGGTACCAGCAGCCAGTGACGCCGGGGCCGGCCGGGTGGACGAAGGGTCCGCATCCGGCCGGCTCGTGGCGCACCGTGACGCCCGCGCGGGGGCACATGCCAACGTCCCGTGAGAGCGTCCTACGCCTCTCCGCGAGCGCATTCGGCTAGCCTTTCCCCGCGGTGGGACACGAGAAACCACTCTCAGGGTGATTATCACTCGGCGTGCCGAGTGTGGCGATCGTTGACGCACCCCTGGTGACTGCCTACCGTCGACAAGGCAGGTCAAGGACGGAGGTCGGCGTGAGGATGAGCGGCGACGGTACGGCTGGGGGTGCCCCCGGACACGGTTTCGGGGACAGCGGCCCGTACCTTCCCCCGAGCGCACGGTTTCGACCGGGCGGGGGACACCCACAGCTCGGCGGCGTGGCCGATCACGCTCCGCAGCGGCCGACGGTGGTGCCTGACGGTGAAGGGGCGGCGGCCATGACGTCCGAGGAGATCGGATACCGCGGTCCCACGGCCTGTGCGGCCGCCGGGATCACCTATCGGCAGCTCGACTACTGGGCCCGTACGGGACTGGTCGAGCCGAGCGTACGGCCCGCGCACGGCTCGGGCACCCAGCGGCTGTACAGCTTCCGCGACGTGGTCGTGCTGAAGATCGTCAAGCGGTTCCTGGACACCGGTGTCTCGCTCCAGAACATCCGCTCGGCCGTGCAGCACCTCAGGGAGCGCGGGTTCCGCGACCTGGAGCGTATGACCCTGATGAGCGACGGCGCCATGGTCTACGAGTGCACCTCCCCGGACGAGGTCCACGCGCTGCTCCAGGGCGGCCAGGGCATCTTCGGGATCGCCGTCGGCGTGGTCTGGCGGGATGTGGAGAGCGCCCTGTCCCAGCTCCACGGCGAGCGCGTCGACACCGGTGAGACGCTCATCGGGCACAACCCGGCCGATGAACTGGCGCGGCGGCGCAACCGCGCCGTCTGAGACCGGCCGGCACCGTTTTCCACAGGGCGTCCCCGCGTGGGGCCGTTGTCAGTGGTGTGGTGCAGCATCGGACCTGTGAGAAACGCGCCCACCATCCTCCATCTCGACATGGATGCCTTCTTCGCCTCGGTGGAGCAGGCGTCCAAGCCGAGCCTGCGCGGCAAGGCCGTCGTGGTGGGCGGGATCGGGCCGCGCGGGGTGGTGGCGACCGCGTCGTACGAGGCACGGGTGTTCGGGGTGCACTCGGCGATGCCCACCGCGCAGGCCCGGCGCCTCGCGCCGAACGCCGCGTACCTCATGCCGCGCTTCGCGCTGTACCGCTCGATCAGCGACCAGGTGATGGCGCTGCTGCGGGAGTTGTCCCCGCTGGTGGAGCCGCTGAGCCTGGACGAGGCGTTCGTGGACCTGGAGGCCGGGAACGTCGCCTGGGACGAGGCGTCGGCGCGGGAGACCGGGGCCCGGCTGCGCGCCGACATCCGGGCGGTGACGGGACTGACCGGGTCGGTGGGGCTCGCCGCCTCCAAGATGCTGGCCAAGATCGCCTCGGAGCGGGCCAAGCCCGACGGCCTGGTCCTCATCGAACCGGGCACCGAGCGCGCCCTGCTGTCCCCGATGCCCGTGCGCACCCTGCCCGGCGTCGGCCCCGCCACCGGCGACCACTTGCGGCGCGCCGGGATCACCACCGTGCTGGAACTGTCCGAGGCGGGCGAGGACGAACTGGTCCGGCTGCTCGGCAAGGCGCACGGGCACGCGCTGTACGCGATGGCGCTGGCCCGCGACGACCGGCCGGTGGTGGCCGAGCGCGAGGCCAAGTCGGTGTCGGTGGAGGACACCTACGCCGTCGACATCCACGACCGGCTGCGCATCGGTCTTGAGGTCCGCCGGCTCGCCGACCGGTGCGTACGGCGGCTGCGCGGCGCCGGTCTCTCCGGCCGCACCATCGTGCTCAAGGTGCGGCGTTACGACTTCTCCACCCTGACCCGCTCCGAGACGCTGCGGGGGCCCACGGACGACCCCGCCGTCATCCGGGAGGCGGCCGCGCGGCTGCTGGACTCCGTCGACACCACGGGCGGGGTCCGGCTGCTGGGCGTCGGCGTGTCCGGGCTGGCCGACTACACCCAGGAGGACCTGTTCGCCCAGGCGGCGGGGGAGCTGGCCGAGGAGACCCCGGAGGAGAGCGCCCCCGACTTCGGCCCGGAGAGATCCGAGCCCGCCGCGCCGGAGTGGCGGGCGGGCCAGGACGTACGGCACCCGGAGTACGGGCACGGGTGGGTGCAGGGCAGTGGCCTGGGGCGGGTCACGGTGCGCTTCGAGACTCCGCTCTCGGCGCCGGGCCGGGTACGGACGTTCCGGTCCGACGACGCCGGCCTGGAACCGGCCGACCCGCTCCCGCTGGTGGCTCAGGTGGAGGCGGCCGCTGCGGAGGGGGAGACGGACGCCGGATGAGGGGAGGGGCTCAGGACTCCTCGGTGCCCGCGACCTTGCCGAAGTCACGGTCCGGGGTGGGCCTGGCGGAGGGGCCCACGTCGAGGCCGTAGTGGTGGTAGAGCTGGAGTTCCTGCTCGGGGGAGAGGTGGCGGCCGACGCCGAAGTCGGGGGCGTCCTTGATGAGGGCGCGTTCGAAGGGGACGCGGAGCGCGCCGTCGACCAGCTCGCTGGGCTCCAGCGGGACGAACGCGTCGCGGGAGAAGAGGCCGGTGCGCACCGCCGCCCACTCCGGGACGCCGGTCGCGTCGTCGAGGTACACCTCGTCTATGGTGCCGATCTTGGTGCCGGCGCGGTCGAACGCCTTGCGGCCGATCAGGCTGCGCGGATCGATGTCGGTCTGCACGATCCCTCTCCCTCCACATGGTCGCAACTCATCCGTAAGCACTACAAAAGAGCAGAATCAGCCGGGCGGCCACTCGAACGCCGCGCTCAGGACCCCGCTGGTAGGCTGAACTCGGCTGCTGACCCCGTGCGGGAGAGTCCTCCGAGCCATTCGGAGGCGCCGAAGGAGCAACTCCTCCCCGGAATCTCTCAGGCCCCCGTACCGCACGGACGAGGTCACTCTGGAAAGCAGGGCGGGCGTCACGGCTCCCGCTCTCACCGACGGTGCAAGTCGGGGTCCGCAGGCCCCCGGCGAAGCTCTCAGGTACGAGATGACAGAGGGGGAGGCCGGTGGGCACCCGAGCCGTGGTGCCCCTCGCAGGTCGCGTCAGACCAGGAGGCCTCCGCACATGACCGCCCCTCGCATCCCGCTCGCCGAACTCGAAGCGGGCATCCCCTTCGAGCACCGCCACATCGGGCCCGACCAGGAGGCGCGGGCCAAGATGCTCGCGCAGGTCGGCTACGGCTCCCTCGACGAGCTGACCGCCGCCGCGGTGCCGGACGTGATCAAGAACGCCGACGCCCTCGACCTGCCCGGCGCCCGCACCGAGGCCGAGGTGATCGCCGAGCTGCGCGGTCTCGCCGACCACAACCAGGTCCTCGGCTCCATGATCGGCCTGGGCTACTACGGCACCTTCACCCCGCCGGTCATCCTGCGCAACGTCATGGAGAACCCCGCCTGGTACACGGCCTACACGCCGTACCAGCCGGAGATCTCCCAGGGCCGGCTCGAAGCCCTGCTGAACTTCCAGACGATGGTCGCGGACCTCACCGGGCTGCCCACCTCCGGTGCCTCCCTGCTGGACGAGGGAACCGCCGCCGCCGAGGCGATGGCGCTCTCCCGGCGCATGGGCAAGAACAAGAAGGGCCTCTTCCTGGTCGACGCGGACACCCTGCCGCAGACCATCGCCGTCATCGAGACCCGCGCCGAGCCGGCCGGCGTCGAGGTCGTCGTCGCCGACCTGAGCGACGGCATCCCGGCCGACATCGCCGAGCGCGCCGTCACCGGCGTCCTGCTCCAGTACCCCGGCGCCTCCGGTGCCGTACGCGACCTGAAGCCGGTCATCGAGCAGGCGCACGAGCTGGGCGCCCTCGTCACCGTCGCCGCCGACCTGCTCGCGCTCACCCTGCTCACCTCGCCCGGCGAGCTGGGCGCGGACATCGCCATCGGCACCACCCAGCGCTTCGGCGTGCCCATGGGCTTCGGCGGGCCGCACGCCGGCTACATGGCCGTGCACGAGAAGTTCGCCCGCAGCCTGCCCGGCCGCCTGGTCGGCGTGTCCGTCGACGCCGACGGGCACCGCGCGTACCGCCTCGCGCTCCAGACCCGCGAGCAGCACATCCGCCGCGAGAAGGCCACCAGCAACATCTGCACCGCCCAGGTGCTGCTCGCCGTCATGGCCGGCATGTACGCCGTCTACCACGGCCCCGACGGCCTGCGGACCATCGCCGGCCGTACTCACCGCTACGCCACGATCCTCGCCGAGGGCCTGCGCGCCGGCGGTGTCGAGATCGTGCACGGCGCCTACTTCGACACCCTCACCGCGCGCGTGCCCGGCAGGGCCGCCGAGGTCGTCGCCGCCGCCCGCGAGGGCGGGGTCAACCTGCGCCTCGTCGACGCCGACCACGTCTCCATGGCCTGCGACGAGACCACCAACCGGGCCCGGCTCGAGGCCGTCTTCGCCGCCTTCGGCGTCGAGGGCGACATCGAGGCGCTCGACGGCGCGGCCCAGGACACCCTGCCCGAGGCGCTGCTGCGCACCGACGACTACCTCACCCACCCGGTATTCCACGAGCACCGTTCCGAGACGGCCATGCTGCGCTACCTGCGCAAGCTGTCCGACCGCGACTACGCGCTCGACCGGGGCATGATCCCGCTCGGCTCCTGCACCATGAAGCTGAACGCGACCACCGAGATGGAGCCGGTCACCTGGCCCGAGTTCGGCGCGCTGCACCCCTTCGCCCCCGCCGAGCAGGCCGAGGGCTACCTCACCCTCATCCGCGAGCTGGAGGACCGGCTCGCCGAGGTCACCGGGTACGACAAGGTCTCCCTCCAGCCCAACGCCGGCTCCCAGGGCGAGCTGGCCGGGCTGCTCGCCGTACGCGCCTACCACCGGGCCAACGGCGACGCGCAGCGCACCGTCTGCCTCATCCCGTCCTCCGCGCACGGCACCAACGCCGCGAGCGCGGTGATGGCCGGGATGAAGGTCGTCGTCGTGAAGACCGCCGGGGACGGCGAGATCGACATCGAGGACCTGCGCGCGAAGATCGAGCAGCACCACGACGAGCTGTCCGTGCTGATGATCACCTACCCGTCGACGCACGGCGTCTTCGAGGAGCACGTCGCCGACATCTGCGCCCGGGTGCACGACGCGGGCGGCCAGGTCTACGTGGACGGCGCCAACCTCAACGCCCTGGTCGGTCTCGCCAAGCCGGGCCACTTCGGCGGTGACGTCTCCCACCTGAACCTGCACAAGACGTTCTGCATCCCGCACGGCGGCGGCGGCCCCGGCGTCGGCCCGGTCGCGGTCCGCGCCCACCTGGCGCCGTACCTGCCCAACCACCCGATGCAGCCCGCGGCCGGTCCGGAGACGGGCGTCGGCCCGATCTCGGCGGCGCCCTGGGGCAGCGCCGGCATCCTGCCCATCTCCTGGGCGTACGTCCGTCTGATGGGCGGCGAGGGCCTCAAGCGCGCCACCCAGGTGGCCGTGCTGTCCGCCAACTACATCGCCAAGCGCCTGGAGCCGCACTTCCCGGTGCTCTACACCGGCCCCGGCAATCTGGTCGCGCACGAGTGCATCATCGACCTGCGCCCGCTGACCAAGGCGACCGGCGTCAGCGTGGACGACGTGGCCAAGCGCCTGATCGACTACGGCTTCCACGCGCCGACCATGTCCTTCCCGGTGGCCGGCACGCTGATGATCGAGCCGACCGAGTCCGAGGACCTGGGCGAGCTGGACCGGTTCTGCGACGCGATGATCGCCATCCGCGCGGAGATCGAGAAGGTCGCCTCCGGCGTCTGGCCCGCCGAGGACAACCCGCTGCGCGGCGCCCCGCACACCGCGGCCGCCCTGGGCGGCGAGTGGACGCACGCGTACAGCCGTGAGGAGGCCGTCTTCCCGGCCGGGGTCTCGGCCGCCGACAAGTACTGGCCGCCGGTGCGCCGTATCGACCAGGCGTTCGGCGACCGCAACCTGGTCTGCTCCTGCCCGCCGCTGGACGTGTACGAGGACTGAGCACGCGTATGAGAGAAGGCCCCCTGCCCGGTTCTGGGCGGGGGGCCTTCCTCGTGTCCGCTCAGGCCGTGGCCAGCGAGACCTCGGTGGACTTGATCAGCGCCACCACGGAGTCGCCCTCCGCCAGCTTCAGCTCGGCCGCCGACTCGTGGGTGATGGCCGACGTCACCTCGGCGCCCGGCACCGCGACCTTCACCGAGGCCATCGCCGTGCCCATGGTGATCTCGCTGATCGTGCCCGCGAGCTGGTTGCGGATGGAGATGTGGTCGACCGGCCCGGTGGCCAGGGACACCTCCGTCGCCTTCACCAGGGCGTGCACGGGCGTGCCCTCGGCCAGCCGGAGTTCCTTGGTGGCCTCCTCGGTGATCGCCGCGGTCAACTGCTGACCGCCGTCCAGCCGGATCTTGACGGTTGCCATGACCTCGCCGGGGTGGACCGCCGTGACGGTGCCGGGAAGCTGGTTGCGGATGCTCATGCTCATGGGGCCACACCGTAGTGGCTGAGCGGCCTTATGCCGGGTATGCGTGGGTCTGCGTCGCCTTGACGGTCGCCCAGACCGGCGCCCCGGTGTGCAGGTCCAGCTCGGCGGCGGCCGCCGTGGTGAGATCGGCGGCGAGCCGGATCTCCCCGGTCAGGTCCGCGCGGATCTGGTCGCCGTGGGTCTCCAGACCGGCCACCTCGCAGCGCCACAGATTGCGGGCGCTCGCCCCGGTCGGACGGTCCCGGAACAGGGTGACGGCGACCGGCGGGAACGCCACGAACACCGGCCCCGACAGGTCCTCGGTGGTGGTGATCGACGGCCCGCCGTCCAGCCGTACCTCGTGCCCGTCGGCCTCGCCCCGGTAGAGGTTGAGGCCGACCAACTGCGCGATGTAGTCGGTGCGGGGGTGCCGGGCGATCTCGGTGGGCGTCCCCTCCTGCACCACTTGGCCGTGCTCGACCACCACCAGCCGGTCCGCGAGCACCATCGCGTCCAGCGGATCGTGCGTCACCAGTACGGCGGCCGCCTCGAACTCGGCCAGATGCCGCCGCAACTGGGAGCGGACCTCGAGGCGGGTACGGGCGTCCAGCGCGGCGAGCGGCTCGTCCAGGAGCAGCAGCCGGGGCCGGGTGGCGAGCGCCCTGGCCAGCGCGACCCGCTGGGCCTGGCCGCCGGAGAGACGGCGGGGTTTGGCGCCCGCGTGCTCGGTCAGGCCCATCCGCTCCAGCCAGGCCGCGGCCTGCGCGCGGGCCTCGGCCTTGCCGGTGCCGTGGCAGCGCGGCCCGAAGGCCACGTTGTCCAGCGCGGTCAGGTGGGGGAAGAGCAGGTAGTCCTGGAAGACCACGCCGACCGGACGCTTCTCCGGCGGGATGCGCTCCAGGGCGGTGCCGTCCAGCCGCAGATGGCCCTCGGAGAGCGGGACGAGGCCCGCGAGGGCGCGCAGAGCGGTGGTCTTGCCCGCACCGTTCGGGCCGAGCAGCGCGACCACGTCACCGGGGGCCGCGCGCAGGGACACGTCCAACCGGAAGGTGCCCCGGTCGACCACGAGACGGGCGTCGAGACCCTGGTCGTCCGCCGCCTTCAGCAGGGCGGAGGGCGCGTCGATGTCGGTCATGGGGCGGTCGTCCTCCGTCGGCGCCGTCGTGGTCGGTGTCCTCCGTCCTCGCGGCACCGTCACGCTCCCCTCATCCACCGGTCCCGCAGGCCGGCCAGCACCGCGATGGACACGGCCAGCAGGATCAGGCTGAGCGCGATGGCGGCCTCCGGGTCGTTCTGGAGGGCGAGGTAGACCGCGAGCGGCATGGTCTGGGTACGGCCGGGGAAGTTGCCCGCGAAGGTGATCGTGGCCCCGAACTCACCGAGCGCGCGGGCCCACGCCAGCACGGCACCGGCCGCGATGCCGGGGGCGATCAGCGGCAGGGTGACCCGGCGGAACGCGGTGAAGCGGGACGCGCCGAGCGTGGTGGCCGCCTCCTCGTAGCGCGGGTCGGCCGCCCGCAGGGTGCCCTCGACGCTGATGACGAGGAAGGGCATGGCGACGAACGCCTCCGCGATGACCACACCGGCGGTGGTGAACGGCAGGGTGATGCCGAACCAGGCGTCCAGCGACTTGCCGACGATGCCGTTGCGGCCCAGCGCGAGCAGCAGCGCGACACCGCCGACGACCGGGGGCAGCACCAGCGGGAGGGTCACCAGCGCCCGCACCAGACCCCGGCCGGGGAACTCCGTACGGGCCAGCAGCCAGGCCAGCGGCACGCCGAGCACCAGGGCGACGGCGGTGGCCGCGGTCGCGCTGATCAGGGAGAGCTGGAGCGCCTGCCACACCTCGGTGCTGGTGAGCTGGGACGGCAGGCTGCGCCAGGGGGCGCGGACCAGCAGGGCGAGCAGCGGCACCAGCAGGAACGCCATGGCGAGCAGGCCCGGCACCAGCAGCGCGACCGGCACGCCACGATGGGCGCGGACACGCGGGCGCCGCGGGCCGTCCTTACTGGGACGGGCCGCGGCGGCGGCCTGCTTCAGCTCGGTCACGGCTTGAGGAAGCCGGCCTGGGTCAGCACCTTCTGGCCCTCGGGTGACTTCACCAGGGCGATGAAGGCGGCGGCCGCGTCGGCGTTCTGCGTGTTCTTCAGCGGGGCGATCGGATAGTCGTTGATCGCGTCCTTGGACTCGGGGAACTCCACGCCCTGGACCTTGCCGCCGGCGGACTTCACGTCGGTCTTGTAGACCAGGGACGCGTCGGCCTCCTTCAGCTCCACCTTGTTCAGAGCGGCCTTGACGTCCTGCTCGTAGGAGACCGGCGTCACCTTGATGCCGCCGGCGTCGAGCACCTTCTGTGCGGCCGCGCCGCACGGCACGGTCTTGTCGCAGAGGACGACCTTGAGCCCCGGGTCGGTGAGGTCCTTCAGCGAGGACACCTTGTCGGGGTTGCCCGGCAGGGTGGCGATCTCGAGCTGGTTGCGGGCGAAGGTCGACGGGGCGCTCGTCGTGTCCTTCTTGTCGGTGACGATCGACATGGTCTTGGGGCTGGCGGCGGCGAACACGTCCGCCGGGGCGCCGCTGGTGATGCTGGCGGCGAGGGTGTCGCTGCCACCGAAGTTGAAGGCGACCTTGGTGCCGGGGTGCCGCTGCTCGAACTGCTTGCCCAGCGTCGTGAAGCTCTCCTTGAGGGAGGCGGCCGCGAACACGGTGACCGTGCCGGACAGCTTGGGGGAGGCGGAATCGGAGCTGCCGGCCTGGGCGGTCGTGGACCCGTCGGGGTGGGAGCAGGCGCTGAGGGCCAGGAGGGCGGCGACTCCCGCACCGGCCAGCGGCAGCATCCGGCGGGTCCGGCGTGCGGAACGGGTCATCACGGTCCTCTACTCCTCGTGTCGGCGGAACAACGCTCGCGCCTTTCCAGGGGGCCGGGGATCGGCCACGAGGCCGATGATACCGCCGCATTTGCCAGACGTAAGTCAGGTTTCATATCGCATGAGCTGTGAAGTAGTTACTTGGAGCTGGCATATGCGTTGTCCGGAGGTGTGCGGGGGCCGCAGTTCGAAGCGGACACCAGCTTGGGCGGTCATCGGGCGGTGCTGAGCCGGGCCGAGATCGGCCCGGACTTCGCGGACGCCCCCGCCCTGCCGGCGGTCACGATCGACGGGACGCCGCTGGACCCGGCCTGGCCGCGGTGTGGGTGCTGCCGCGGGACCGCTGCGGGGCCCGGCACATCAGCGGCAGCACCGGCATCCGGGTCGACGGAGGCTGTCACTTCGGTGCCGCGGCACCCCTGCCGGCCGACCGGGCGTCGCTCGCGGCGAGCTGACGGGCCGGCGGCACCCGGACCCGCTTCCGGGGCCGCTCAGAAGCGGTCGACGTGCACGTTGGTCGACTTCACCCGCGCGGTGGCCTCCATGCCGACCTCCAGCCCCATTTCGTCGACCGCCTCGCGGGTGAGCAGCGAGACCAGCCGGTGGGGGCCCGCCTGGATCTCCACCTGGGCGGCCACGTCGCCGAGCTTGATGGCGGTGACGATGCCGGGGAACGCGTTGCGCACGGAGGTGACCGAGGTCTCCTCCTCGGCCGTCCCGCCAGACTGGGCCAGCTCGACGGAGAACGCGGCGAGGTCCTGGCCGGCGATCAGACGCCGCCCGGACTCGTCCCGGTGGGTGGCCATCCGCCCGGCGTCGGCCCAGCGGCGGGCGGTGTCGGAGCTCACGCCGAGGAGCCGGGCTGCCTGGCCGATCGTGTAGGACTGCATGCTGGTCACCATAGATCGAGAGGTCGGCGGGCCGGGCGCCGCGCGGGACGCGACAGTGCCCGGACGGGTCAGCCGGTGTGCACGCGGGGGCGGCGGGCCCGGTCCGGCTCCGCCTCGCGCAGCACCTCGCGGGTGACCGGGGCGACCTCGCCCTGGCCGAAGAGGAAGAAGCGCAGGAAGTTGGCGAACGGGTTGCCCTCCGTCCACTCGAAGAAGATGTGCGGCGTACGCCCGGTCAGGTCCCGTACGTGCAGCAGCAGTGCGGCGAGGGCGTTGGGGATGGAGGAGGACTCCACGGTCAGTACCCGGTAGCGGTTGTGCAGGACCTCGCCGCGCACCGTCAGGCACGTCTCGAACTCCGAGGGGTCGGCCACCGTGACCTCGACGAAGACGAAGTCCTCCTGCTCGGGCATGTCGTTGTCGGTACGGATCTGCTCGATCTTGTCGCGGTACTCGGCCCGGTCGCGGTTGTCGGGCTCGTTGGCGATGAACCGGATCTTCCGGCTGGCCATGTCCCGGACGAACCGTTCCGCCATCGAGTCCATCGCCACGCTGGTCACCCGCAGCTCGAAGGAGCGGGCCAGCCGGGACAGCAGGGAGACCAGCATGATGCCCGCGATGAAGCAGGCGCCGATCTTCACACCGTCCGGGCGCTCGATGACGTTGGCGACCGTGGTGTACAGGAACACCGCGGAGATGACACCGAACCCGATGGTCCAGCCGCGCTGGCCGGCCTTGCGCGCGGCGATGGTCACCGCGATGGCGGCCGAGCTGATCAGCACCAGCACACCGGTGGCGTAGGCGCCGCCCTGCTTGTCCACGTTGGCGTCGAAGAGCCAGGTGACCAGGAAGGCGATCAGGATGAAGACGATCACCATCGGGCGTACCGCGCGGGCCCAGTGCGGGGCCATGCCGTACCGGGGGAGGTAGCGGGGCATCAGGTTGAGCAGGCCGGCCATGGCGGAGGCGCCGGCGAACCACAGGATGGCGATGGTCGAGACGTCGTAGACCGTGCCGAAGGCGTTGCCCAGGTACTCGTGGGCGAGGAAGGCGAGGGCGCGGCCGTTGGCCTGGCCGCCGGGCTTGAACTCGGCGGCCGGGATGAGCAGCGTGGTGATGAAGCTGGTGGTGATCAGGAAGCAGCTCATGATCACGGCGGCGGTGGTGAGCAGCTTCTTGGTGTCCCGGATGCGGCCCGCCGGGCGTTCCTCGGTGTCACCCTCCTCGCCCTGGACGTGCGGCATCACGGCGACGCCGGTCTCGAAGCCGGAGAGGCCGAGGGCGAGCTTGGGGAAGACGATCAGGGCCACGCCGATCATCACGAAGATGTTGCCGTGCTGGACGGTCAGCGCGTCGGTCCAGTCGGTGACCACGTGCTCGGCGGTCAGCACGTGCCACAGGCCGCTGATCACCACGACGAGGTTGAGCGCGAGGTAGATGCCGACCAGGGCGACCGCGACGCCCATGGCCTCCAGGAAGCCCTTGAGGAAGACCGCGCCGAGCAGCGCCACCAGGATCAGCGTGATGAGCATCTGGTGGCCGTGCAGGGTGCTGGTCAGATGCGGGTTCTCCACCAGGTGGGTGGAGGCGTCGGCGGCGGAGAGGGTGATGGTGATCAGGAAGTCGGTGGCCGCGAACCCCAGCAGGGTCAGCACGAACAGCTTGCCCTTCCAGAAGGACAGCAGCCGTTCCAGCATGGCGATGGAGCCCTGCCCGTGCGGGCTCTCCTGTGCCACCCGCCGGTACACCGGGAGGGCGCCCGCCAGGGTGACGACGACCAGCACGATGGTCGCCAGCGGGGAGAGCAGGCCGGCCGCGAGGGCGGCGATGCCGGGCTGGTAGCCGAGGGTGGAGAAGTAGTCGACGCCGGTCAGGCACATCACCCGCCACCAGCGCTGGCCCCGGTGCGGGGGTTCCGGCTCGGCGTGCGGACCGGTCAGGCCGCCCCGCTTGCCCATGTCGGAGAGCCCCTGCAGCATCCAGCCGCGCAGACGGCTGGGAGGGTGCTCGGTCGTGGCCATCGGCGTGCTCCAGGTGGTGCGGCTCGGCTGCCTGCGGTCACTGCCTGCGGTCACGCGGACAGCCGGACCAGCGTATGCGGAGAGTGACGCTTGCCCCATGGATTCCGGGCCGGGGAGGCGTCAATCCTGCGTTAAGAATGGGCCGACGGGGGCTGCTGACGCGCCCATAAGTGAAGGCCCGGAGCCTGTGTGGACAGGAGGCGCGGTGTGCGGGCGGCGCCGGGGGAGGGGTGTTCTGGGCTCCGGGAGCGGACACCGAGCGTCATCTCGGGCAAGATCGTCGGGCGGTCGTCCGCACCTTGTCCATGCTGCCCCGCGCGGGGGTGGTCCGCAGCCCAGCGCATCGGGGTCAGAGGCCGCGGATGTCCAGGCGCCAGTGCCAGGCGTTGCGGCGGTGGACGGCCGTCAGGTCGGACTCCAGCGGCGAGGGCGGCACCGCGAGCACCGGGCAGCGGGCGCGGGCGAGGCACTGCCGGGAGACCCGGCCGGAGAAGGCCCGGCGCAGCCCGCGGCGGCCCGCGCCGACCACCAGCAGGTCGTCCTCGCGGTCCGCGACCGCCAGCAGCGCCCGGCCCGGCGTGCCGCGCACGATCACCGCGTGCAGGGGGAGGCCGGGGCCCTCCTCGCCGAAGAGGTCGTCGAGCAGGGAGGTCAGCCGGTGTTCCGCCATCCGCTGCCACTCCTCGGTCAGCGGGTCGGCGACGACGGAGCGCCGGCCGGTCGGATCACCGCCGGGCGGCGTCCAGGCCAGCACCGGCCACAGCTCGGCGGCCAGGCGGTGGGCGAGCGCGGTGGCCCGGCGCAGGACCGTGACGCTGCCCAGGGACCCGCTCACACCGACGACCACCCGCGTGGCCAGGGGGGCGTCGTAACCGGACATCACTTCACGCTCCTCGGGGACGGACCGCTCGCGCATCCTTGTTCCATCCCACTCCCGTCCGGCCGATTCGACCAGCCGGCGCCCCGCTCGCCGGCCCCGGACGCGAGTCGGGGCCGGTGCGCACCATGTGTGCGTCCGGCCCCTGCGATCGTCGGGCGGCCTCGCCGGCCCGCCCGGATGCTGCTCAGGCGGCGGTCATGAGTGCGCCGAGCGGTCGGTGGGGGGCGATGACCCGGCCGTCGGGCAGCAGCTCACCGGTGTCCTCGAAGAGCAGAACGCCGTTGCACAGCAGACTCCACCCCTGTTCCGGGTGGTGCGCCACGAGACGGGCCGACTCGCGGTCGGCGGACTCGGCTGGCGGGCAGGTCGGTTGATGCTGGCACATGGGCGGGATCTCTCGCTTTGTCGTGGTCATGTCCGTCCCCCGTGGTGAAACA
This sequence comes from Streptomyces sp. NBC_01171, assembly GCF_045039805.1. Classification (NCBI taxonomy): domain Bacteria; kingdom Bacillati; phylum Actinomycetota; class Actinomycetes; order Kitasatosporales; family Streptomycetaceae; genus Streptomyces; species Streptomyces sp. NBC_01171. The sequence continues at coordinate 5,658,221 of NZ_CP108609.1, forward strand.
TCGGTCGGAATCCAGTGTTGCCCGCTGGGCGTCGTTCCGCAGGGATTTCGCAGCACCGCTCCTTACTCGTTCATGACGTGTCACCCGCGCGGACGGTTCAATCCAACCCCACTGTCCCTTTGGGTGGTTCGGTGTGACCGGAAAGGGCTAGTCCATTCGGTGGAGTGGCGCCTATTCGCTCGTAGGAGCGGGCAATTACTCGCACGAGCGAAATGTGTGGGGCTCACGGAAAATACCCGCACCCCGGGCAGAAATCCGGCGTACCCGGAGAAAAGACCGTACCCCGCTTCCGCGCCGGGAAGCGGGGTACGCGGGGGGTCGGTCAGGCGGGTGAGCCGAGAAGGGGCACGGGAGTCGCACGATGGGTCAGCACGGGCAGCAACTCCGAGACCCGGTGCGGCCGGTGGGCCCGGATGCCGGGCGGCGCCGGGGCGAGCGGGACGAGGAGGTCGGTGGCCACCGGGTGGCCCTCGGCCGGGTCGGCGGTGGGGTCACCGTGCAGCCACAGCGTGAGCATGTACAGGCCCGGCACCGACAGCAGGCGCGGCTGGTAGGGCTGGAGCAGTGCCTCGGCCTGCTGGAGCGCCCGCTCGGTGGACGGGATGTAGGGGCCCTCGAAGAAGTGCGAGAAGGCCCAGCCGTCCGGGGTGAGCACGGTGTCGGCCGCCGCGACCGGGCGGTCGCCGGCCCGGATGACGAACCGCCAGCCCGTCAGCCGCGTCGCGGACAGGCCCTCGGGGGTGATGTGGTCCAACACGTGCAGGGCGAGCGGGACTTCGGGCGTGACCGGACCCTGCGCGGCACGCAGGGTGGGGGTGCGCGCCTCACGGACCGCGGTGGGGGAACCGAGGGCCGTGAGGACGGAGTGCAGTGCGGGCGCGGGCGCGGGGGGCACGTGCAGCGGCATGGTGGGTCGCCTCTCGTTCGACAGGCGCGGCGGCGCGATGAGGGTGGGGCGGACGGCACTGTCTGCTCACAGGTGGAGGGCCGGGGGCGGCGGGGTCCGGAGCGGACGCGACTGCGACGGAGATCTGCCGGTCGTCACCGGACGGCCGGAATGCGGCGGAAACGCGTCAGAAACCGGTACCGAGGAACCATCCTTCGGCCCTGTCCGCGAAGTTTATACGACACGTGTTCACCCGTTGTTTCGGCTATCCGATTCCCATAGTCCGAGCAAGGCGATATCCGGTCGCGGATACGTGCTGAACATCCCGATTTCCCGGCCGCAGGGGTCCCCTGACCTCGTCGTACCCCGCCCGCGCGGTCGGCCGATTGTCGTCGGCGTTTTTCACGAGGCGATCAGGGCACCCGAAGATGCGTGATGCGGCATGCCTCGTGAATGTGCCGCAGGACACTTCCGTCAGAATAATGGGCGGCGAGGCCGGATGCGGCGTTATCGATCGCTTCCGCTGGGCATCATCCCAACCGATCCGGGAGCCCCGGCGGCCGGACCCTCGGGCCGCCCATCCGAGGAGGGACACTTCCATGGGGGAGAAGGTCGTGGCAGGCCCGTTCGACCTGTCCGATCGCCAGCGCTACCGCGAAAAGCTCCAGAAGTGCCTGGCGGGACTGGAGCGACTGCTGGCCGAGAAACGGTTCGACCGTCCCAAGAACCTGATGGGACTGGAGATCGAATTGAATCTCGCCGGCCCCGACGGTATGCCGAAAATGCTGAACGGCGAGGTACTGGAGCGGATCGCCAGCCGCGATTTCCAGACCGAACTCGCCATGTTCAACCTGGAGGTCAACATAGCCCCCCACCGGCTGGGCGACCGGGTATTCGACCGGCTCGCGGAGGAGCTGCGCACCTCCCTCGCCTACGCCGACCGCAAGGCGGGCGAGGTGGACGCCGGAATCGTGATGACCGGCATCCTGCCCACGCTCGGCCGGGACGACCTGGTCTCGTCCAACCTCTCCGAAGTGGACCGGTACGCCCTCCTCAACGACCAGATCGTCGCCGCGCGCGGTGAGGACTTCCGGCTCGACATCGAGGGCGTGGAGCATCTGCGCTGCACCTCCCGCTCCATCGTCCCCGAGGCGGCCTGCACCTCCGTGCAGCTCCATCTCCAGGTGACGCCCGACCGGTTCGCCGACGTGTGGAACGCGGCGCAGGCGGCCTCGGCCGCGCAGATCGCGGTCGGCGCCAACTCGCCGTTCCTGTTCGGGCACGAGCTGTGGCGCGAGTCCCGGCCGCCGCTCTTCCTCCAGGCCACCGACACCCGCCCGCCCGAACTCCAGGCCCAGGGCGTACGGCCGCGCACCTGGTTCGGCGAGCGCTGGATCACCTCCGCCCACGATCTGTTCGAGGAGAACCTGCGCTACTTCCCGCCCCTGCTGCCGATCTGCGACGACGAGGAGCCGCTGGAGGTCCTCGACGCCGGCGGAGTGCCCAAGCTGGCCGAACTCGTCCTGCACAACGGCACGGTGTACCGCTGGAACCGCCCGGTCTACGACATCGCCGACGGCGTTCCCCACCTCCGGGTGGAGAACCGGGTGCTGCCCGCCGGGCCCACCATCACCGACGTGATCGCCAACGCGGCCTTCTACTACGGGCTGGTGCGCGCGCTCGCCGAGGAGTCCCGCCCGGTGTGGACCCGGCTGCCCTTCGAGGCCGCCGAGGCCAACTTCGACGCGGCCTGCCGGTACGGCATCGACGCCCGCTTCACCTGGCCCCGGCGCGGCCGCTACGGCGGTACGGCCGAGGTCGACGCCGTCACCCTGGTCCGCGACGAGCTGCTGCCGATGGCCGCCGCGGGACTGGACGCGTGGGGGATCGAGGCGGCCGACCGGGACTTCTACCTCGGGGTCATCGAGGAGCGCTGCCGCAAGCGGGTCAACGGCGCTTCCTGGCAGGCGGCCACCTTCCACCGGGCGCTGGAGAAGGGCCACGGCCGGGAGGAGGCGCTCGCCGCGACGACGCGCCGGTACGCCGAGCTGATGCACGCCGGGGAACCGGTGCACACCTGGCCGGTGGGGCTGCCGGAGCCGGTGCCGCTGGGCTGAGGGCATTTCCGGGGTCACGGCCGTACGCGGGTGTTCCGTCCGCGTACGGCCGTGCCGTGTGCCACCCGGTGCGCGGGCCGGCCGGGTCCTTCTGCGATCCTTTGCCCGAACGCAGGCGCGCGGGGGCAGGTCGAGCCGCCCGGCGCCCGGAACGCGGGTGGAGGCGGAACCGGTGGCCGAGTCCATGGCATGGCAGCAGCCCTCCCGGCGGATGCTGCGGGACGAGACGCTGATCGTGCTGGCGCTCTCGCTCGGGGCGAGCGGGGTGTCCGCGCTCATCAGCTTCATCGGCTCGGTCACCAAGCCCGGCGGGCTCAAGGACCAGGCCGCCACCCTCAACGCCTCCGCCGCGCCCGGCCGGCCCTGGCTCGACCTGGCCTGGCAGCTCTTCGGGATCGCGTCCGCGCTGGTGCCGGTGGCGCTGGTCGCGTATCTGCTGTGCCGGGAGGGCGAGAGCCTGCGCGTGATCGGCTTCGACCGGGGGCGGCCCTGGTCCGACCTGGCGCGGGGCGCCGCCGTCGCGGCCGTGATCGGCAGTACCGGGATCGCCTTCTACCTGGCCGCGCGCGGTCTCGGCTTCAACCTCACCGTGGTGCCCGAGGCGCTGCCCGACGTGTGGTGGAAGTACCCGGTGCTGGTGCTGTCGGCGGTGCAGAACGCGGTGCTCGAAGAGGTCATCGTCGTCGGCTATCTGCTGCGCAGGCTGGGCCAGTTGGGCTGGAGCCCGGGGACCGCGCTGGTGGCCAGCGCGGTCCTGCGGGGCTCGTACCACCTCTACCAGGGCATCGGCGGCTTCATCGGCAACATGGTGATGGGCGTGGTGTTCGTCTGGCTGTACCGCCGCTGGGGCCGGGTCGGCCCGCTGGTCGTCGCCCACTCGCTGCTCGACATCGGCGCCTTCGTCGGATACGCCCTGCTGGCGGGCAAGGTGGGCTGGCTGCCGACTCCCTGAGCTACGCCAGGAGTTCGCCGTCCATGACGGTGACCGCGCGGCCCCGGAGCAGGGTGCGGTCGCCGCGCAGGCCGGTGTGGATCAGACCGGTGCGGCGGGATGCCTGGAGACCGGTGAGGTCGTCGCGGCCCAGGCGGGGGGTCCAGTAGGGGGCGAGTGCCGTGTGGGCGCTGCCGGTCACCGGGTCCTCGTCGATGCCGACGTTCGGGAAGAAGCAGCGGGAGACGTAGTCGGAGCCCAGGGTGGGGTCCTCGGCGCGGGCGGTCACGATCACGCCCCGGCTGGAGCAGCCGCCGAGTTCCCGGTGGTCCGGGGCCAGCTCCAGCACGGTCTTCTCGTCGGCCAGTTCCACCAGCAGGTCCCCGACGTTCGGCCCGGTGTCGAACGCGGCCACCGGCTCGGCGCCCAGCGCGTCGGCGAGTCCTGCGGGGATCTCCACCTCGGTGAGCGGCGCGGTGGGGAAGCCCAGGGTGATCTCCCCGTCCTCGTGCGGCGTGGCGACGACCACCCCGCTGCGCGTGGCGAACCGGACGAGGCCCTCGTGGGCGCCGGTGGTGTACAGCACGTGTGCGGTGGCGAGGGTGGCGTGTCCGCACATCGCCACCTCCGTGACCGGGGTGAACCATCGCAACGCCCAGTCGGCCTCGCCGCCCTCGGGCAGCCGGTGGGCGAAAGCCGTCTCGGAGTGGTTGACCTCGGCGGCCACCTGCTGGAGCCAGTCGTCGTCCGGGAACACGTCGTCCAGGAGCAGGACCCCGGCGGGGTTGCCGGTGAAGGGGCGGTCGGCGAAGGCGTCGACGATTCGGATGCGCATGCGCAGACCCTAGGGGGTCGCACGACCGCACGGCCAAGGCCAGTTCAGGACGGGTGGCCTTGGCCGGGCGGGGGCTCAGGGAGCGAGCGGGAGCCGGCGCTTGTGTTCCGTGCGGTGGTAGCGGTCGACGATGGTGGTGTACGCGGGCTCCGGGACCGGCTTGCCTTCCAGGAGGTCGTCGATGTCGTCGTAGGTGACGCCGAGGGCCGTCTCGTCGGCCTTGCCGGGGTCGAGGGTCTCGAGGTCGGCGGTGGGGGTCTTCCAGACCAGCTCGGCGGGGGCGCCGAGGGCGTCGGCCACGGCGCGGACGCGGCGCTTGGTGAGGCCGGTGAGCGGGACGACGTCGGCCGCGCCGTCGCCGTGCTTGGTGAAGAAGCCGGAGACCGCCTCCGCCGCGTGGTCGGTGCCGACGACCAGGCCGTCCTGGGCGCCGGCCACCGCGTACTGGGCGATCATGCGCTGGCGGGCCTTGATGTTGCCCTGCACGAAGTCCTGGTGGTACGCGTCGCGGAAGACCACGCCGCCGGCCACGACCGCGTCCAGCGCCGCGTCGCTCGCGGGGCGGATGTCGACGGTCAGGGTGCGGTCGGGGCGGATGAACTCCAGCGCGAGCCGGGCGTCGGCCTCGTCGGCCTGGACGCCGTACGGCAGCCGCATCGCGTAGAAGGTCGCCTCGTGGCCGGCCGCGCGGGCCCGCTCGACCGCGAGCTGGCACAGACGGCCCGCCGTGGTCGAGTCCACCCCGCCGCTGATCCCGAGCACCAGTGAGCGCAGGCCCGTGGAGGTCAGGCGCTCGGCGAGGAAGGCCGTCCGGCGCTCGATCTCCTGCTCCGCGTCGAAGAACTCGGGCACCTGGAGCTCGCGGGCGATCTCCTTCTGCAGCGGCGTGGGGGCCAGGTCGGTCATGCTGCTCGTTCCTCACACTTCGGCGGCGGCCCTCACCTGCGGGCCGGTGCCATTCTGGCAAACGCCGGGCGGGCCGGTGCGCGACGGGTCACGCCTCCCGCGACGGGTCACGCCTCCCGCGCCGCGCGCTCCACCCGTGCCCGGTGCACCACCCACCAGGCGGGGTCGTCCGACGGCATGCCGGCGTTGCCCCGGTCCGTCCCGGTGGTGCCGTCCACCAGCTCCCGGACGATGTCGGCGTGCCCCGCGTGCCGCTGGGTGTCGGCGAGGACGCGTACGACGGCGTGGTGCAGGGTCACCTCGTCCCGGCCGCTCGGCCACCAGGGCACCCGGCCGACGGTGTCCAGCGGGAGCGCCTCGATCGTCGCGTCCGCGTGCGCCCAGGCACGGCGGTACAGACCCACGATGTCCGCGCGTGACTCCTCGGCGGTGGCCCACATGTCCGCGTTGACCTCGGCGCCCTCCGCGAGCCACGGCAGCGGCTGCCCCGAGGGCCGCCCGAAGGTGTCCCCGAGATACCCCAGCTCCACCCCGGCCGCGTGCTTGACCAGGCCCAGGAGGTTGGTGCCGGTCGGGGTGAGGGGGCGACGGGCGTCGTACTCCGAGAGCCCGTCGAGCTTCCAGAGCAGGGCTTCACGGGCGGACCTCAGGTAGCGGAGCAGGTCGGCCTTGGGGTCGGGGGAGGTCATGGGGTGGGTCCGTCCCGGAAGTCGTCGGCCGGGGTCTCCCGGCGGTGGATGGTCGCGGTGCGGATCACAGCGGGACCAGGAGGCAGAACTCGTTGTCCTCGGGGTCGGTGAGGACTGTCCAGGAGACGTCGCCCTGACCGAAGTCGAGGTCGGTGGCACCGAGGGCGCGGAGGCGGTCCGCCTCCGCGGCCAGGTCGTCGCCGGGGTAGGGGCGGAGGTCGAAGTGGACGCGGTTCAGGCCGGTCTTCGCGTCGGGGGTGCGGACCAACTCGAGGTAGGGGCCGACGGCCTTGGCGGAACGGAGGCGCGCGAGGTCGTCGGTGACCTCGTGCACGTTCCAGTCCATGGCCTCGCCCCAGAAGCGGGCCATGGCGTGCGGGTCCGCGCAGTCGACGACCACCGCGGCGACGGGGCCGGTGTCCCGGTACAGCTCCCGGGGTTCGAGTACGCAGAACTCGTTGCCCTCGGGGTCGGCCAGGACGGTCCAGGGGACGTCGCCCTGGCCGATGTCGGCGGGGGTGGCGCCCAACTCCGCCAGCCGGGCGAGCAGTTCCGCACGGTGGGCCTCGGAGGTGGTGGCGAGGTCGAGGTGGACGCGGTTCTTCACCGTCTTGGGGACCGGGACGTCGAGGATGTCGATACAGACGGCCTCGGGGGAGGGGTACGTGATGCCCTCCGGCTCGACGTTCGTCTCGTCGGGCGTGTCCCCGGTGACCTGCCAGCCGAGCGCCTCGGCCCAGAACCGGCCGAGCGCGGACTTGTCCCGGGCCTTCATCGAAATCTGCACCAGACGCGTCGTCATGCGGGCGATCGTATGCCCGCGTGGCGAGGGGCGGCCAGCCGGTTTCCCGGTGTCCTGGGACAGCGAACCTCGGTCGTCGTCAGCTACGTTCGGCGTGGCCCAGCCAGTCCAGGTACCAGCGGGCGAACGTCACCGGCCGGCCGTCCTCGTCCAGGAGCGGGGCCAGGTCCACATCGTCCGCCCGGTCGTCGTTCCACATCCGTCCCCGTTCGGGACCGCTGATCACCAGCCACTGCCGAAGAGCGCAGCCCTGGTGGCACAGGACGATCGCGCCGACCGTGCGCTCCGGGTTCCACATCACCTCTTCCCACCGCTCGTCCCACGCCTCGTAGGCGGCGTCGAAGTCCTCGGTCCCGTCGCCGTCCTCGAAGTCCTCCTCCCGGGGGCATTGCCCGACGAGCGCCTTCAGGGCCGCCGGGTCCAGCGGTTCCGCGGGAAACGGCTCGGCCAGTCGGGACCAGTCGGCCAGGTCCGCGCCGTCACCCGCCCACCGCCACACGCCATCCGTCCGCCGCACCGGGAAGACCCCGTAGGCGGGTCCCGCGCCTCCGGCGCCCACCTGGAGCAGGAACGTCCGGTACTCCGGTGGCAACTCGACGCCGATGCGCGCCTCCAGATGGGCCAGGTCCGCCGGGGACAGGACCGGATCGAGGTGGAAACGGTGGCCGTTCGCTCCGAAGACGGCGGGGCTCGGTCCGTCCTGCACCGGTGCGGCCGCCAATGCCTCCACGCGCTCCCGCACGCCCACCCACGACTGGTCATCCATGTCGCGGAGCGTAGCCCGCCGCTCGGACAGCCGGGCCGCGCTCTTCTTCACGCAGGGGCTTGTCGGTGAGGGTGTTGCCGATATATCGTCGACGTGTCGCGTAAGGAACGCGATCGGATGTGATGGATCGACGACAGAACGGAGTGATCGTGATGCACGGGCATGGATTTCAGCGAGGGCACTGGGGTGCCGGTCCCGGGCGGCACGACCGGGGTGGGTTCGAGGGGGAGCGGGGGGCGTTCGGGCCCTTCGGTCCGGGGGGACCCGGGTTCGGCGGGCCGATGTTCGGTGGGCCGGGTTTCGGGGGCGGCCGGGGGCGTGGCGGGCCGAGGGGACGGGCGCGGCGTGGCGATGTGCGGGCCTCGATCCTGGCGCTGCTCAAGGACCGGCCGATGCACGGGTACGAGATGATCCAGGAGATCGCCGAGCGCAGCGGTGGCGCGTGGAAGCCGAGCCCCGGCTCGGTCTACCCGACGCTGCAACTGCTCGAGGACGAGGGCCTGATCGCCAGCGAGAGTGAGGGCGGCAAGAAGCTGTTCGCGCTCACCGAGGCCGGCCGCACCGCCGCCGAGGAGGGGCCGGACGCCCCCTGGGAGGAGGCTTCGCGGGGCGTCGACTGGGAGGCGCTCAGCGAGATCCGCCAGGCCGGGTCCGGCCTGATGGAAGCCTTCGGGCAGGTCTGGAAGACCGGCACCAAGGAACAGCGGGACAAGGCGCTGGCCGTCCTCAACGACGCCCGCAAGAGGCTGTACCTCATCCTCGCCGACGAGGACTGAGCCCTTGCCCGCGAGGGCCGGGGCTCAGGCCACCGGCACCCGGCGTATCACCGCCGCGTCGAACAGGTCCCACGCCCGCGGGAAGGGGCCCTCGTCATGGCAGTGCCAGGCGTCCCAGAACAGGTCGGCGGGCAGTGCGTCCCCCGGGGCGTACACCCGGTAGACGTACTGCTTGCCGTCGACCGCCGGCAGGCCCACCAGCCAGCACGGGCATCGTTCCTCCACTTCATGTGAGACGTGTGAGGGAGCCGTGCGGTTGCGCCGGGGCGCGCGACGGGCCGGACGCGCCCCCGAGGCAGAAGGCGCGGCCTCATCCGTGAGGAGGAGACGGCGTACGCGGGTCTCCACTCTGCGTGGGACGCGCGAATGGTTCCCCTCGCGGATGTGAAGGGGTCGCCGTGACTGATGGGGTGGGGCCGTGGAACCCCGTACAGCCGGCCGGGCCGTCCCCGAAGAGGGCGGCGCCGGCGCACCGGACGACACCGGACTCGACGCGACGCTCGCCGCGGTCGTCGCCGGTGCCCGCCGCCGCGCCGTGCGGGACGGCGACCGGCAGATCGACACCGCCCACCTGCTGCACTCGCTCCTCGACGCGGACCCCGAGGCCCGTGCCGCCATCGGTCCCCCACTGGTGCGAGTGCTCGGCTACCTGGTGCAGCGCAGCATCGGCTACGGGCTCGGCTGGCAGCGCGTGGCGGAGGGCGGCGGCGCGCCGGGTGCCGTACCGAGACCCGTGCGGGGCGACGGCACCTTCGAGGGCCCCGAGCGCTGGTCGCCCCTCGCGGCCGAGGCCATGCGGGACGCCCGGCACACCGCCGCCCGCCGGGGCGAACTCCACGCCACCGGCCTCGATCTGCTCGCCGCCCTGGTGGCCGACCCGCGCTCCCGTGCCGTCGAGGTGCTGGAGCACGCCGGAATCCCGGCGGGCGCCCTGGCCGCCAGGAAGGCACCTCGCACCACGGGCCGCTGAGACGCGCACCCGCGTCCACCCCCTGAGACAGGTGTCAACGGGGGTGACGCTCATGTCATCGCCTGTCATCATGTTGCGCGTGCGTACGTCCGGAAACAGTGGGAGCGGCCACGGCCGAGGCGCCGGGCTGAGCCTCGCGCTGGTCTCCGCCCTGGCCTTCGGCGGGTCGGGAGTCGCGGCCAAGCCGCTGATCGAAGCGGGCCTGGACCCGCTGCACGTCGTCTGGCTCCGGGTCACCGGCGCCGCCCTGGTGATGCTGCCCCTCGCCGTGCGGCACCGCGCGCTGCTTTGGCAGCGCCCGGCGCTGCTCGCCGGGTTCGGGCTGCTCGCGGTGGCCGGAGTGCAGGCGTGCTACTTCGCCGCGCTCTCCCGCATCCCGGTCGGCGTCGCGCTGCTCGTGGAGTACCTGGCCCCGGCGCTGGTGCTCGGCTGGGTGCGGTTCGTGCAGCGGCGGCCGGTGACCAGGGCGGCCGCGCTCGGCGTGGTCCTCGCGGCCGGCGGGCTCGCCTGCGTGGTCGAGGTGTGGTCCGGGCTGCGCTTCGACGCGCTCGGCCTGCTGCTCGCCCTCGGTGCCGCCTGCTGCCAGGTCGGCTACTTCGTCCTGTCCGACCAGGGCGGCGACGCGGGGGAGCGGGCGCCCGACCCGCTCGGCGTGATCGCGTACGGCCTGATGGTCGGCGCCGTGGTGCTCACCCTCGTGGCGCGGCCCTGGACCATGGACCGTTCGGTGCTGACCGGCACCGCGCACCTCGACGGCACCCCGGTGCCCGCCCTCGCGCTGCTCGCCTGGATCGTGCTCGTCGCGACGGTCGCCGCCTACGTCACCGGCGTGCTGTCGGTACGGCGACTGTCGCCGCAGGTCGCCGGGGTCGTCGCGTGTCTGGAGGCGGTCATCGCGACCGTGCTGGCCTGGGTGCTGCTCGGCGAGCACCTGTCGCTGCCGCAGGTGGCCGGGGGTGCGGTCGTCCTCCTCGGGGCGTTCATCGCGCAGTCCTCCGCGCCGGCGAAGGGGCTGGACGAGCCGGTCGCGGCGGGCGGCGCGGAACGGGAGCTGTCGGCGCGGGGCACCGCCGCCTAGGCTCCCGGGCGCGTGTCAGGCGGTGGGGGCCTTCTTCGTCAACTCCGTCAGGTAGTCCGGCAGTTCGGTGCCGGGTGCCAGGTCGGCGTCGGCGAGCGGGGCCGCGTAGGTCTTCTGTACGGGGACGACTCCGGCCCAGTGCGGCAGGGTGAGGTCCTCCGGCTCGTCGTTGACGCCGCCGGTGCGGACCTTGGCCGAGACCTCCCGGAGGTCCAGCCGGATCACCGCCGTCGCCGCCAGTTCCTTGCGGTTGGCGGGGCGGGAGTCGGTCGAGCGGCCCGGCACGACCTGGTCCACCACGGCGTCCAGCGCTATCCGGCGCTCCTCGGGATCGGTGACCTCATGGGCGACGCCGTGCACCACCACCGAGCGGTAGTTGATCGAGTGATGGAAGGCGGAGCGTGCCAGCACCAGGCCGTCGACATGGGTGACCGTCAGGCACACCGGGAGCCCCGGATCGGCGGCGCCGGTCATCCGCAGCGGGCGCGAACCCGTGGACCCGTGCACGTAGAGCCGCTCGCCCACCCGGCCGTACAGCGTGGGCAGCACCACCGGGGCGCCGTCGCGGACGAAGCCGAGGTGGCAGAGGTAGCCCTCGTCGAGGATCGCGTGCACCGCCTCCTTGTCGTACGACGCACGCTGCGGGGCCCTGGTGGGCACGGTGCGGTCGGTCGGTGCGTAGTCGGCCTGCGGCGCTGCCTGTCCGGTGCCCTGCATGGCGGCCCTCCCTGGACTGCTGTATTGCACTAGTGCATAATTACGTTTGTGCTAGGAGAGTATCCGATTCAGGGGCGTGGCGCAGCGGAGATCGCGGCCAGCGTCGAACACGCGGTCGGCTCGGGAGAGCTGCTGCCGGGCCAACCGCTGCCACCCATGCGGGAGTTGGCGGCCCGGCTTGACGTGAATCCCAATACGGTCGCGGCCGCCTACCGCACCCTGCGCGAGCGCGGGGTGATCGAGACCGCCGGCCGCCGGGGCAGCAGGGTCCGCCCCAAGCCCGCCACCACCGGCCGCGACGAGCTGCGCCTCGACGTGCCGGAGGGTGCGCGGGACCTGTCCACCGGCAACCCCGACCCGGCGCTGCTGCCCGCCCTCGGCCCGGCGTTCGCGGAGGCCGCCGCCCGCGCGGACCGCGCCCCGGCGCTGTACGGCGACGACCCGGCCGACCCGGACCTCGTCCGCGCGGCCCGCGCCGCACTGGACGCCGACGGGGTTCCGGCCGGGCCGCTCACCCTCACCTCCGGCTCGCTCGACGCCATCGAACGCGTCCTCGCCGCCCATCTGCGGCCCGGCGACGCCGTCGCCGTGGAGGACCCCGGCTGGGGGAGCGTGCTGGACCTGATCCCGGCGCTCGGGCTGCGGCCCGTGCCCGTCGGCGTGGACGACGCGGGGCCGCTGTCCGCAGAGCTGGACGCCGCCTTGCGTTCCGGCGCCCGCGCCCTGCTCGTCACCACCCGCGCCCAGAACCCCACGGGCGCCTCGGTGAGTGCCGGCCGCGCCCGCGAACTCCGTGCCGTGCTGCGCGAGCATCCCGGCACCGTGCTGATCGAGGACGACCACGGGCATGGCTTCGTCGACCTCCCGGCCCACCCCCTGGCGGGCGCCACCCCGCACTGGGCCTTCGTCCGCTCCGTCTCCAAGACCTACGGCCCCGACCTCCGGCTCGCCGTCCTCGCCGGGGACGCCCGCACCGTCGACCTGGTCCGCGGACGCCAGCGGCTCGGCCCCGGCTGGGTGAGCCACCTGCTCCAACACGCCGTCGCCCACCTCTGGGCCGACGGCGCGGTGGGCCCGGAGGTGGCGGCGTCCTACAGCACGCGCCGCGGGCGGCTGCTCGACGCCCTCGCGGAGCGCGGCGTCACCGCCTACGGCCGCAGCGGCATGAACGTCTGGGTCCCGGTCCCCGACGAGACCGGCGCCGTCGCCCGCCTCCTCCAGTCCGGCTGGGCCGTGGCCCCCGGCGCCCGTTTCCGCCTGAACTCCCCACCCGCCGTTCGCATCACGGTCTCGCCCTTGGCCGAGGCGGACATCGTCCCGCTGGCGGACGCGGTGGCGGCGGCGGTGCGGCCGTCTCCGGGGCGGTCGTACGGGTAGGGCGGTCAGCCCTTACGCCTGACCTGGGTCAGTGCCGCCCCCGCGATGACGATCGCCGCGCCCACCGGGGTGGTCCAGCGGAGGGATTCGCCGAGGATGGTCACTCCGGCCACGGTGGCGATCACCGGGACGAAGTAGGTGACCATCTGGGCCGTGGTGGGGCCGACCTCGGCGACGAGGCCGTACTGGATGAGCATCGCCACGCCCGTGCCGAGGGCGCCCAGGGCGGCGACGGCGAGGAGCGGGACTACCGGGAAGTGGGCCGGGATGCTGGTGAACAGCGGGGTGACGAGCGCGAGTTGGAGCGTCGCGAGGAGCAGTTGCGCGCCCGTCATCGAGAGGTGGGAATTGGTCGTGCCGGCCAGGGTGCGGCGGACGTAGATCCAGCCGACCGGGTAGCTCAGGGAGGCCAGGAGGGCCAGGGCGGTGCCTCGGGCGTCCAGGCCGTGGAAGCCCTGCCAGGCGCCGAGAACCGTCAGGACACCGAGGAAGCCGAGGCCGAGTCCGGCGACGCGGATGCGGGTGGGGCGGTCCTCGGAGAGGGCCACCAGCGAGAAGGCCATGCCCCACAGCGGGGAGGTGGCGTTGCAGATGCCGGCCAGCGTGGAGGGGATCGTCAGCTCGGCGAACGCGAAGAGGGAGAAGGGGAGGGCGTTCAGGAAGAACGCGGCCACCGTCAGGTGGGCCCAGGTACGGGCGCCGCGCGGCAGCCGCTCCCGCTTCACGGCCATGGCCGCCACGAGCACCAGTGTGCCGAACAGCAGGCGACCCAAGGTGACTTGGAAGGGGGCATACGCTCCCGTACCGACCTTGATCAACAGGAAGCTGAAGCCCCAGATCAGGGACAGCAGGCCGAAGCGCAGCCGCCAGTCGAGCAGACGGGGCGGGCGTGCGGGGGTCGAAGTGTCAGCGGGGGACTGGGTCCGGGAAGGGGTGACCGTGCTCATGCCGTCAAAGATGCTGGACGCAACTTCGTAGCACAATCGAGAATCCAAGCGCGGTACCGTTTAGGATCGCTTACATGTTGAACCTGGAGCGCCTGCGCACCCTGCACGCCTTCGCCCGGCACGGCTCGGTCAGCGCCGCCGCCGAGGCGCTGCACGTGACCACGTCCGCGGTGTCCCAGCAGCTCGGCAAGCTGGAGCGGGAGGCCGGGCAGCGCCTGCTCGCCAAGAACGGGCGCGGGGTACGGCTCACGGACGCCGGACGCCTGCTGTCCGAGCACGCCGCCCGCATCCTCTCCCAGGTCGAGCTGGCCCAGTCCGACCTGGAGGCACACCGGGGCCAGGTCGCCGGGGAACTCAGGATGTCCGCGTTCCCCACCGCCGCCCGGGGCCTCTTCCCCGCCGCGCTCGCCACACTGCGCACCCAGCACCCCGCCCTGCGGCTCCGCTCCTGCGAGCTGGAGCCGGAACTCGGCGTCGCCGGGGTCGCGCGCGGCGACCTGGACCTCGCGGTCGTCCTCGACTGGTACAACAAGCCGATGCCGGTGCCCGACGGCCTGGTCAAGGAACCCCTGCTGGACGACCCCGCTGAGGTCGCCCTGCCCGCCGGGCACCCGCTGGCCGGCCGGGACGAGGTCGACCTCGCGGAGTTCGCCGGGGACGAGTGGATCACCTGGGGCGAGGGCGAGTTCTGCCACGAGTGGCTGCTGTTCACCCTGCGTTCCAAGGGTGTCGAACCCCTCGTCGGCCACCGCGCGGGCGAGACCCACACCCAACTGGCGCTGGTCGCCGCCGGGCTCGGCGTGTGCATCGCACCCCTGCTGGGCCGCGACCCCGTACCGCCCGGCGTCGCCCTCGTCCCGCTCAAGCAGCGGGTGCGGCGGCACGTCTACGTGCTGTGGCGCGCCGACGCCGACCGACGGCCCTCGATCCGGGCCGCCGTCGACGCCCTGCGCACGGCGGCCGCGCGGCTCGGCTGAACCCTCAACGTCCGCTGAGCTTGCGGAAGTCCCAGGACACGACCTTCTCCGGGGTCAGTCGGGCCCAGGCGTGCCGGCCGTCGTGCGGCATCTCGTCCATGCCGAAGTTCTTCCGCGCGAACAGCGTCTCCGCCGTGTCGAGTTCGGCGCACAGCTCCCCGGTGCGGGGCACCTCGCCCACGAACTCCACCCGCCCGGACAGCTCGGCCCCGCGCAACTGGTCGTACTCCTCACCGGAGTCGACGACCACCGCCACCCGGGAGTCGTGCCGGAGCTGGGTCCAGCGTCTGCTGCGCACCACGGAGTAGAGCCACAGCGAGGTGCCGTCCCAGGCGAACCACAGCGCGCTCACGTGCGGGGTGCCGTCCGCCGAGACGGTCGCCACCCGGCAGGTGCGCTGACTGGTCAGGAATTCGTCCAGCTCACCGGGCGTCATCATGATCTTCCGGCCCCGGCGCTGCTGCGTGACGGTCATGTGGCCCCCTTCCCGGTCAGGCCAGCTTGATCTCGTCGCCGGCCACGGTGATCTTCTCCTCGGGCAGCGGAGCCGTCGCCGGCCCGTGTTTCACGCTGCCGTCCGCCACCGAGAAGTGGCTGTTGTGACACGGGCAGACGATCACCCCGTCCGCGACACTGCCCACCGCGCAGCCCTGGTGCGTGCACTTGGCGGAGAAGGCCTTGTACGTGCCCGCGCTGGGCTGGGTGACCACCACGCCCTTGTCCTTGAAGATCTTGCCGCCGCCCTCCGGGATGTCGGCGGTCTTGGCGAGGGCGTCCCCGGCGGAACCGGAGCCGACCGCGTCCGAACCGCCGTCGTCCGAACCGCAGGCCGCCAGCGCCACGGTGAGTCCGGCCGCTCCCGCTGCCGCGATCACGGTACGCCGGTCCGGTCCGGCAGTGGGTCGGGGCGTTGCGCTGGTCATGGGGCGTTTCCTTCCGCCGGGGTGAGCGTTCTTGATCCGTCCAGGGGTACGGCCCCGTGGCACCTGACGTTCATCGACGGCCCCGATCCTCGCCGCCCGGGCATGAGGGCGGCGTAAGAGCCGTACCCCGGATCAACTCGCGGCGGGCGGCGCCCAGGTGTGCACCCAGGTCAGCAACTCCGGTGTGTGCAGCGCCGGTACCCACAGGTCGGCCCGGTGGGCGTCGTCCCCGTCCGGCCGGGGACCGACGCCCAGCACGCGCAGCCGGGCACGGCCGGCCGACTCCACGCCGGTCAGCGAGTCCTCGACGGCCAGTGCCTCCTCCGCGCGCACCCCGCACAGCCGGGCCGCCGTCTCGTACACGTCCGGCCACGGCTTGGGGCGGACCGTACCCGTCTCGCCGGCCGGGGTCGCGGAGGGGACGACGATGTGCGCGAAGTGGCCGCGCAGCCCGGCCCGTTCGAGGCTCGCCTCCACCACCTCCGAGGGACAGTTGCTGGCCACGGCGAGGGGGAGTCTGCCGGAGAGCAGCCGCACGAGTTCGACGGCGCCCGGCATCGTCACCGGGTCGTCCGCGACGAGGGCGAGGAAGTGGTGGAGGAGTGCCGCCGTGAGGTCGGTGGTCAGCTCCGGCTTGTGCACCGCCTCGGCCATCAGCCGCCCGCAGTCGGCGTAGTGCACCCCCTTGGCCTGGTCGGCGAAGCCGGGCGGGGCCTGGAGGCCGAAGCCCCGGAAGGCCCGGCTGCGGGCCTCCTGCCAGTGGCGTTCGCTGTCCATCAGCGTGCCGTCGCAGTCGAAGACGACGGCCTTGGGGGACCAGCCCAGCAGATGATGGCCCGTGGTGGACACAATGACCTCCCTGGAACGGGCATTCCCGGCATAGCTCGGGAAACGGAAACATCGTGTCGGCTACGTTATTTGCATGCTCAGAGTGAAGAAATGACTACAAAGAGTTATCGACGGTGAGGGGTTTCGGGGTGTATGCGCACTCGGGGCGAGCGGAGGCGGGAGTGGTCACCGGGGTCGCCAACGGCTTTGTGTGAAACCACAGTTGAGGCATGTTCGCTACAAGGCCGTCCCCCATGCACGAGGGCCGCCGCTCCACCGGCGAAGTACCGAATCGGTGGGGTTGCGCACCCTTTACCACTCGCCAGCGTTCATCCTCGAAAGAAATGCGCAATTACCGCGCGAGTGTGGTTGCGGGTTGCCCCCGGCGCACGCGGGCGCACTACATTCTTCGGCGTCGGGAACATTGAGCGAGGGTGGACGGGACGTTGCAGGAACGGGCCAGGGCAACGCGCCGATCACTCCTGGAGGCGGCTGCCTCCCTCTTCGCCGAACGCGGGTACGCGGGCACCAGCGTCAACGACATAAGCAGCAGGTCGGGGCGGACGAGCGGCGCCGTGTACTTCCATTACGCGAGCAAGGAGGGCATCGCCCTCGCCGTCGTCCAGGATCGTTTCGCCACCTGGCCCGAACTCACCGCCCGGTATACGAACGACAAGGTCCCGCCGATGGACCGGCTGGTCGCGCTGAGCTACGACATCGCCAAAGCCCTGGCCGAGGACCCCGTGACACGCGGGGGCGCCAGGCTGTGGGCCGAGCGCGAGGTCATCAACACCACGCTCCCCGATCCCTTCGCCCTCTGGACCGCCGCCACCACCCGCCTGCTGGCCCAGGCACGGGCCACCGGCCAACTGGCCCCGCACATCAGGCCCGCCCCCACCGCCCGCGCCCTGGTGCGCGCCTTCTTCGGCCTCTGCTCGCTGACCGAGGCGCTGGAGGGCACCGCCCCCATCACCGCCCGCCTGGCCGAGTGGTGGCACCTCACCCTGCCGTCCCTCCAGGCGGCACCCAAGCGCTGAGGCCGGTCAGAGGCGCACCGGCAGCTCCCGCACGCTGTTGCCCACGAAGCCGGCGTGCCGGGGCAGGTCCTCCTCCGGCACGACGAGTTCGAGGTCCGGGAAGCGGGTGAACAGCCGCTCCAGCGCGACCGTGGCCTCCAGCCGGGCCAGCGGAGCGCCCAGGCAGTAGTGGGCGCCGTGCCCCAGCGACAGGTTGCGCACGGCGTCGGCGCGGGCCGGGCGGGTGACGTCGAAACGGTCGGCGTCCGGGCCGTGCGCCGCCTTGTCGCGTCCGGCGGCGGAGTAGCCGGCCAGGACCGCGGTGCCCGCCGGGATCGTCGTACCGTCGACGGTGAGGTCCCGTACCGGGTAGCGGAACGGGAAGTAGCTCACCGGCGAGTCCCAGCGCAGGGTCTCCTCCACCACGTCGGCCCAGCTCGCAGCCCCGGAACGGACCAGGTCGAGCTGGTCGCGGTGGGCGCACAGGGCACGTACGGCGTTGGTGATCAGGTTCAGGGTGGTCTCGTGCCCGGCCACGATCAGCAGTACCAGCGTGCCGATCAGCTCCTCCTGCCCGAGCCGGTCGCCGTCCTCGTCACGGGCCGCGATGAGGGCGCTGGTCAGGTCGTCGCCGGGGTGCGCGGCCCTGCTCGCGGCTATCTCGCCGAGGACGGCGACGAGTTCGCGGTTGGCGGCCAGCGCGGCCTCCGGCCCGATGTCGGTCGCCACCACCTGATCGCTGAGCCGGTGCAGACGGTCACGGAACTGCTCGTCCACACCGAGGAGTTCACAGATGACACCCATTGGCAGCGGGAGCGCGAAGCGCTGCCGGAGGTCGACGACGCCGTCGGCCGCCGCCAGGTCGTCCAGCAGTGCGTCGGTCAACTCCTCGACGCGCGGCCGGAGTCCGTCCACCCGGCGCGGGGTGAAGGCCCGGCTGACCAGGGACCGCAGCCGCCGGTGGTCCGTCCCGTCGGCCGTGGTCATGCCGCGCACGGTGGCGAACGTCAGCAGCGGCCAGCCGGGCGTGATCCGGCCCTCGTGCAGCGCCTTGAAGTGCCTCACGTCCTTGGCGACGTCGGGATGCTGGAGGAACTCCCGCAGCGCGTCGTGGCCCAGGACGGCCATCCCCTCGATCTTGCCCGGCAGTTCGACGGGCGCCACCGCGCCGCGGGCCAGCAGGCGGGCGTTGTCGGCGTGCGGGCAGCCCCCGGCGGGGTAGAGGCGGTGCGGGGCTCCGGAGGGCGAGGTCTCCATGGTGCTCCTGACGTCGTACGGCCGGGAGGGGTGCGTCGCCGATCGTAGGGGTGGCGGGTCAGCCGAGGTAGTGGGCGCGGCCGTCGTCGTCCAGCTCGAAGGGGCCGTCGGGGATGACGCAGAACTCGTTGCCCTCCGGGTCCGCCATCACCAGGAACCCGCCCTCGTCGTACTCGGTCAGCCGGCGCCCGCCGAGCGCCTCGACGCGCCGCTGCTCGGCGGCCGGGTCGGCGGCGGTGACGTCGAAGTGCACGCGGTTCTTGCCGGACTTGGGGCCGTCGGCCCGCTGGAACCCGAGGCCCAGGCCGTCCTCGCGCCGGAGCCATACGTAGGGGCCCGTGCGGCCCACGACCGGCCTGCCGAGCAGCTCGGACCAGAACGCGGCGAGCCGCTCGGGGTCGGCGGCGTCGACGATGAGGGCGTTGATGCGCAGCGGAGTGTTCGTCATGCGCCGATCCTCGCAGGAGCGGGGCCGGAACAGGGGCCGAGGTGGGTCGTCGTACGCGAGATAGCCTGGGCAAATGCTGACCGAAGTCACCGCCACCCGGTTCGTCACGCCCCTGCGTGAGGGCGGCTCGCTGCCGGGGCTCGTCGAGGCCGACGATCTCGGGCTCTACGTCCTGAAGTTCACCGGCGCCGGGCAGGGCCGCAAGACCCTGGTCGCCGAGGTCGTCTGCGGGGAACTCGCCCGGCGCCTCGGTTTCCGGGTGCCCGAGCTGGTGACCGTCGGCCTTGACCCCGTGCTCGGACTGGGTGAGCCCGAGCGGCAGGTGCAGGACCTGCTGCGCGCCAGCGGGGGCGCCAACCTCGGCATGGACTTCCTCTCCGGCGCCCTCGGCTACGACCCGCTCGCCTTCCCGGTCAACCCCGAGGAGGCGGGCCGGATCGTGTGGTTCGACGCGCTGGTCAACAACGTCGACCGCTCCTGGCGCAACCCCAACCTCCTGGTGCACCGGGGCGGGCTGTGGCTCATCGACCACGGCGCCACCATGATCTGGCACCACAACTGGCCCTCCGTGGACGCCTCCGCCGCCCGGCCCTACGACGCCGCCGACCACGCCCTCGCCCGATTCGCGCCCGACGTCACCGCCGCAGCGGCCGACCTGGCCCCCCTGGTCACCGAGGAGCTGCTCGCCGAGGTCACCGCCCAGATCCCCGACGCCTGGCTGGCCGACGAGCCCGGCTTCGACACCCCCGACGACCTGCGCCGTGCCTACGCGCGCCCGCTGCTCGCCCGCGCGGGCACCGTCCACGAACGTATCGAGGGCCTCAAGGAGAGCAAGTGAGCGAGCACCACATCCACATGGCCGGAGATGTGGTCGAGCGCCACATCATCCGGGGCGGCCAGGGCGGCGACCGCGAGGTGTACGAGTACGCCCTGCTGCGGGTCGTCCCCCGTGTCGAGCGCGGCGAGCGGATCAACGCGGGCGTGATCGTCTACTGCCGCGCCCGCGGTTACGTCGGCGCCCGCACCCACCTGGACGAGGCCCGGCTCCTCGCGCTCGACCCGGACGCGGACGTGGCCGGGGTGCGGGCCGCGCTCGGTGCGGTGGAGCGGATCTGCGCGGGCGGGGAGGAGGCCGGGCAGGCGGCCGGCGACGACGCCGGGCGGCGTTTCCGCTGGCTGATCGCGCCCCGCTCCACGGTCGTGCGACCCGGACCGGTGCACACCGGGCTGACCGCCGACCCGGTGGCCGAGACGGAGCGTCTGCTGGACCTCCTGGTGAGGTAATGGATCACACCGCCCGGTGTCCCGTTGACACCGGGTGCCAGGGCTTCTAGCGTCACGGGTGCTGAAGGTACTAAGCGGTCGCTCACCGCACGGCGGGTCCGGTCCGGACCGGCCGGGTTCTCTCAAGGGCGAGGAGAAGCAGCAATGTCCACCACAGAACAGCGGGTCGCGGTAGTCACCGGCGCGGCGCGCGGCATCGGCGCCGCCACCGCCGTCCGGCTGGCCGCCGAGGGTCACGCCGTCGCCGTCGTCGACCTGGACGAGGCCGCCTGCAAGGACACCGTCGAGAAGATCACCTCGGCGGGCGGCAAGGCCCTCGCGGTCGGTGCCGACGTCTCCGACGAGGCGCAGGTCGAGGCCGCCGTCGCGCGGATCGCGGAGGAGCTGGGCGCGCCGACCATCCTGGTCAACAACGCCGGTGTGCTCCGCGACAACCTGCTGTTCAAGATGAGCGTGTCCGACTGGGACACCGTGCTCGGCGTGCACCTGCGCGGCTCGTTCCTGATGACCAAGGCCGTGCAGAAGCACATGGTGGACGCGGGCTTCGGCCGGGTCGTCAACCTGTCCTCGTCCTCCGCGCTCGGCAACCGCGGCCAGGCCAACTACTCGGCCGCCAAGGCGGGTCTGCAGGGCTTCACCAAGACTCTCGCCATCGAGCTGGGCAAGTTCGGCATCACCGCCAACGCCGTCGCCCCCGGCTTCATCGCCACCGAGATGACCAAGGCCACGGCCGACCGCGTCGGCATGGGCTTCGACGACTTCAAGAAGGCCGCCGCCACCCAGATCCCGGTCCAGCGCGTCGGTGAGCCCGAGGACATCGCCAACGCCATCGCCTTCTTCACCGGCGAGGCGGCCGGATTCGTCTCCGGCCAGGTGCTGTACGTCGCGGGCGGACCGCTCGACTAGCCGGTCCGGACCCCGAGGAACCCTGGAGCACACGGACATGACTGAACTCCCCGCACTCTCCGGCAAGGCCGCGCTCGTCACGGGCGCCAGCCGGGGCATCGGCTACGGTGTCGCGGAGGCCCTGGTGGCGCGCGGCGACCGCGTGGTCATCACCGGCCGCAACGAGGAGGCGCTGAAGGAGGCCGTCGAGCGGCTCGGCGCCGACCGCGTCATCGGCGTCGCCGGCAAGGCCCACGACCTCGCCCACCAGACCGAGGCCGTCGAACGCGCCATGGAAGCGTTCGGCCGCGTCGACTATCTGATCAACAACGCGGGCACCAACCCGGTCTTCGGCCCCATCGCCGACGTCGACCTGGACGTGGCCCGCAAGGTGTTCGAGACCAACGTGATCTCGGCGCTCGGCTTCGCCCAGAAGACCTGGCACGCCTGGCAGCGGGAGAACGGCGGCGCGATCGTCAACATCGCCTCCGTCGCCGGTATCGCGCCCTCGCCGTTCATCGGCGCGTACGGCGTGAGCAAGGCCGCGATGATCAACCTGACCCAGCAGCTCGCGCACGAGTTCGCGCCGAAGGTGCGGGTCAACGCCATCGCCCCGGCGGTCGTGAAGACCAAGTTCGCCGAGGCGCTGTACGAGGGCCGGGAGGAGGAGGCGGCCGCCGCCTACCCGCTCGGCCGGCTCGGCGTCCCCTCCGACATCGGCGGGGCCGCGGCCTTCCTCACCTCCGCGCAGTCCGACTGGGTAACCGGTCAGACGCTCGTCGTGGACGGCGGCATCTTCCTCAACGCCGGGGTGGGCTGACCCCGTCCGGCACGCGCCACCACGGGCGCCGTTCCCCTTCAGGGGGAGCGGCGCCCGTGCGCGTTCCGGAGGGGGTCGCGACCGTGACAACGTAGTCATCCCATAACCGTTCAACAACCCATGTTTCAGGGGAGGTTCAGGAGGTCTCGGGCTGCGGTATGGTCTGCCGCCTTGGTACGGCGGATCGAGGAGCGAGCGCGTGTTCAAGCGGAACAGAGTCCGGCGCAGGGTCGCGGCGGCCGTGTCCCTGACGTCCCTCATCACCCTGCTGCCCGGCTGCGGACTGCTCTCCGACGGCGGCCCGGACGACAGCAGCCCGATCGTGGTGGGGACGACGAGCGCGCCGAGCACCCTGGACCCGGCGGGCGCCTGGGACGGCTCCTGGGAACTGTTCCGCAACGTGTACCAGACCCTGCTGGCCTACCCGAACGGCGCGACCACCCCCCAGCCGGACGCCGCCGAGAGCTGCTCCTTCACCGACTCCACCAGCCGCACCTACCGCTGCAAGTTGCGTGCCGGGCTGAAGTTCGCCGACGGCCACCCGCTCGACGCCGAGGCCGTCCGGCACTCCATCGACCGCATCCGCACCATCAACGCCCCGAGCGGCCCGGCCGGACTGCTGGAGGGGCTGGACCGGGTGGAGACCGCCGGCGCGCGGGAGATCGTCTTCCACCTCAAGAAGCCCGACGCCACCTTCCCGTTCGTCCTCGCCACCCCCGCCATGTCCCTCGTCGACCCGCGCGAGTACCCCGCGGGCTCGCTGCGCAAGGACACGGACGTGCACGGCTCCGGCCCGTACCGGCTGGAGTCCTACGACGAGGGCAAGCAGGCCGTGCTGGTGCGCAACGACCGGTACGAGGGCTTCGCCGAGCGGCAGAACCGGGCGGTCACCATCCGGTACTTCCAGGACTCCGCCGCGATGGTCAAGGCCCTGCGCGACAAGCGCATCGACGTCACCTACCGGGGACTCGCCGCCGACGACATCCTCACCCTCCAGCAGCAGGCCCCGGCCGGTCTGCAACTGGTCGACGGCACCGGCACCGACATCAGCTACCTGGTGTTCAACCCCAAGGACCGCTGGGCCGGGAACGCCGCCGTGCGCAAGGCCATAGCCCAGGTCGTGGACCGGGGCGCCATCGCGCACAAGGTGTACCGGGACACCGTCGAACCGCTGTACTCGATGGTCCCCAAGGGCCTGACCGGCCACGCCACCTCCTACTTCGACCGCTTCGGCGAGCCCAGCGCCGGCAAGGCCCGCGCGATCCTCGCCGAGGCGGGCATCAAGCAGCGGGTCCCGCTCACGTTCTGGTACGCCTCCGACCGCTACGGCTCCGAGACCGGCGTGATGTTCCGGGAGCTGAAGCGGCAACTGGAGGACTCCGGGCTGTTCACCATCACCCTGCGCGCCCGCCCCTGGAAGACCTATGTGACCGGCTACCAGAAGGGGGAGTACCCGGTGTTCGGCCGGGGCTGGTTCCCGGACTTCCCCGACGCGGACAACTTCATCGCGCCCTTCGTCGGCGAGCACAACGCGCTGGGCACCCCCTACGTGAGCAAGAAGATCACCGGCGAGCTGCTGCCCCGGTCGCGGGCGCAGGGGGACCGGGTTCAGGTGGTGAAGGACCTGACGGCCGCCCAGCGGATCATGGTGGACGACGCCCGGCTGATCCCGCTCTGGCAGGGGCGCCAGTACATCGCCGCGAGCGAGGACATCTCCGGGGGCGAGCGCGCCCTCGACCCCTCGACGATCATGATGATGTGGGAGCTGAACCGGAAGACGAGCTGGTGAGCGGCCTGCCGTCGGCGTTGTCAGTGGTCGCCTGTAGGTTCTGAAGCCTTGGAAGTGACCGCCGATCGTGAGGGACCGACGTGACCGACATCGCCATGCTGCCCCAGTCCTGGCAGGGCGTTCTGGGCGACGAACTCCAGCAGCCGTACTTCAAGGAGCTGACGGAGTTCGTCGAGGAGGAGCGGGCGAAGGGTCCCGTCTACCCGCCGCGCGAGGAGGTCTTCGCGGCGCTGGACGCGACGCCGTACGACAAGGTCAAGGTGCTCGTGCTCGGCCAGGACCCGTACCACGGCGAGGGCCAGGGACACGGCCTGTGCTTCTCGGTGCGGCCCGGTGTGAAGACCCCGCCGTCGCTGCGGAACATCTACAAGGAGATGCACCAGGAGCTGGACCTGCCCGTCCCGGACAACGGCTATCTGATGCCGTGGGCCGAACAGGGCGTCCTGCTGCTGAACGCGGTGCTCACCGTGCGCTCCGGCGAGGCCAACTCGCACAAGGGCAAGGGCTGGGAGAAGTTCACGGACGCGGTGATCCGCGCGGTGGCCGACCGTCCCGACCCGGCGGTCTTCGTGCTGTGGGGCAACTACGCGCAGAAGAAGCTGCCGCTGATCGACGAGACGCGGCACGTGGTGGTCAAGGGCGCGCACCCCTCGCCGCTGTCCGCGAAGAAGTTCTTCGGCTCGCGCCCCTTCACCCAGATCAACGAGGCCGTCGCCGCGCAGGGCCACGAGCCGATCGACTGGCGCATCCCCGACCTGGGCTGACCGGGGACCGGCCAGGCGGTCTCACCGTTCCGTTCGGGGCCGCCTGCCCGGGATCGCCGCCGGCTGCGGTTAGCGTCATGGGCGGACGGCCGACGAGCGGCCGGATGACGGGTCCGGAGGGCGCGGTGGCGGAGCGACAGGAGCAGACGGCGCCCGATGCCCTGCTGGGCCGGATCGGGCAGATCGTCATGCTGCACCGGGGCGGCGACCGCGAGGAGGCCCGGCGCCGGCTGCTGGAGCTGTGGGCCGAGACGGCCGAGTCCGGTGACCCGCTGCACCGCTGCACCCTCGCCCACTACCTGGCCGACACCCAGGACGACCCGGCGGACGAACTCGCCTGGGACCTGAGGGCGTTGTCGGCGGCCGACGAGCTGACCGACGGCCGCCCCGGCGCCGACCCCGCGAGCGTGCGCGGCTTCTACCCCTCGCTGCACCTCAGCCTCGCGGCCGACTACCTCAAGCTGGACCGCGCCGACGCCGCCCGCACCCATCTGCGCCGCGCCCGCCGCGCGGCCGACACCCTCCCCGACGACGGCTACGGCACCGGCGTCCGGGCCGCGATCAGCCGCCTGGAACTCCGCCTCCCCGACACCGGCCCCGCGGAGGGCGACGGCTGGGGACCGCCGAGACAGCGGCCGGTGAACTAGCCGGCGCTCAGCGCCCGTACGCCCGCTCGCAGATCGTCGACTGCGGGCTGTTCTTGGGCCAGCCGCCGTACTTCTTGCCCAGCGCGCACACGTTCGGGATCTGCGGTACTGCGCGGGGCGCGTGCGGGGTGTCGGCGCGCGGCCGGTCCGGGTACGCCCGGCGGGGGGCCGGGGCGACGGGCGTCCGCCGGGGCTCGGGCACGACGGCGGGCGCCGGGCGGTGCGGCTTCTCGGCGCTGGGGGAGGGGCCGGTCCGTTCCAGCGACTCCTGCCCCGGCTCCTGGTCCATGCGGGGCAGCGCGCTCCCGTCCGGCCGGGCCGCCGCCGCCCGCGAGGGCGGGCCGCCCGGCCCCGAAGCGGGCACCGCCGGCCCGTGCACGGTCATACACCCGGTCAGAGTCGTGACGGCCACCAGCAGCGCCGCGGCAGACGAAGTTCGATCCACCCGCCCACTCTGCGCACCCCTGCGCCCGCCATCCACCACCGACGTGCTCGCGATGCCCCACACGAGTGATCTCTCGCCCCGCGGGGAGGGCGTGGCGCGGACGCAGGGTGACGCGCGCTCAGTGACCGAGCATGCCGCGGAGCAACTCCCGCAGCCCGGTCCGCACTTCGTCCAGGCCCGGCGGACGGTTGCTGAAGGTGCCCACCGCGCAGGTGAACATGAGGCCGTCCGCCCAGGCGATGAGGGAGAGGACGTGGCGCTCGGGGGCGGGGGAGCCCGCCGCGCGGAGCAGGGTGGTCAGGTGGTCCCGGAAGACGGCGCCGGTGGCGTCGTAGTAGGCGCGCAACTCGGGGCGGCGGGTGGCCTCCAGGGCGAGTTCGTACCGGGCGATCAGGAGGGGGCGGCCCTCGGTGAGGGAGCGGTGGACCGCCAGGGCGAGGGCGTCGGCCAGGGCGTCCGGGCCGCCCGCCGGGTCGGGCATCCCGGCCGGGGCCAGCAGATGGGCCTCTCGCTCGGCGTGCCGGCGTACGGCCAGTTCGAGGAGGGCCTGGCGGGTGCGGGCCACGTTCGAGGTGGAGCCCAGGGGGAGTCCGGCCGCCTCGTCCACGGCCCGGTGCGTCAGGCCGCGCATGCCGCGCTCGGCGAGCAGGGCGAGGGCGGTGTCGGCGACGAGGTCGGCGCGGGACGGGCTGGGTGCGGACATGGGGCGACCCTATCCGGGGGACGGTGGCACCCCGGCGGGGCTGGTGGTGGCACTACGGGCGTAGTACGGTGGAGGTCCACTACAGGAGTAGTCCCACGTTCCATGGAGGAGTCATGGCGAAGGCGGCGCGGGCGCTGGTCATCGGCGGCGGCATCGGGGGTCTCACCGCGGCGGCCGCCCTTGACCGGCGCGGCTGGGACGTCACCGTGCTGGAGCGGGCGCCCTCGCTGGAGCCGGTCGGCGCCGCCATCTCGCTCGCGCCCAACGCCCTGCGCGCGCTGGACACGCTGGGCCTCGGCGACGAGATCCGCGACCTGGCCGCCTGGCAGGGCGAGGGCGGACTGCGCACCCCGGGCGGCCGCTGGCTGGCCAAGTCCGACCCCGAGGCGCTGGCCGCGCGCTTCGGCGGCCCCCTCGTCCTGCTGCCCCGCACCACCCTGGTCGACCGCCTCGCCGCCCTCCTCCCGCCCGGCACCGTCCGCACGGCGTCCCCCGCCACCCTCACCCACCCCGGCGACACCCACCGGCCCGCCCAAGTGACCGTAGGCGCAGAGGTGTGGGAGGCCGACCTCGTGATCGGCGCCGACGGCGTCAACTCGCTTGTCCGCGCAGCCCTGTTCCCCGCCCACCCCGGCGCGGTGTACGCCGGCTTCACCACCTGGCGCCTCCTGATCCCGGTGCCCGGCGCACACTTCGCCTCGCACGAGACCTGGGGCCGGGGCCGCATCTGGGGCACCCACCCGCTCAAGGACGGACGGGTCTACGCCTACGCGGCCGCCACCGCCCCCGCAGGACGGCGCGCCCCGGACGACGAGAGGGCCGAACTGCTGCGCCGGTACGGCGACTGGCACGACCCGATCCCCGTCGTGCTCGCCGCCGCCCGCCCCGAGGACGTGCTCCGCCACGACGTCCACCACATCGCCGAACCGCTGCCCGCCTTCCACTCCGGCCGCGTAGCCCTCCTCGGTGACGCCGCGCACGCCATGCCGCCGACCCTCGGGCAGGGCGGCAACCAGGCCGTCGAGGACGCCGTCGTGCTCGCCCACCACGGCGCCGACCTCGCCGCGTACACCGCGGCCCGGCTCCCGCGCACCACCGGCATCGCCCGCCAGGCCGTCCGGGCGGCCCGCCTCAACATGGCGGGCGGCCGCGCGGCCGTAACCGTCCGCGACACCGCCGTGGCCGCCCTTGCCAAGGCCGCCCCCGCGCTGCTGCTGCGGTCCTTCGACGGCATCGCCGACTGGCGCCCGCCGTATGCTTCCGAGGACGAGAACGTGGGACAGCGGTAGGGAGAACACAGGTGAAGGTCGGCTGCATCGGACTCGGCGACATCGCGCAGAAGGCGTATCTGCCGGTCCTCGGCACACAGCCCGGCCTCGACCTCCACCTCCAGACCCGCACCCCCGCCACCCTCGCCGCCGTGGGCGACTCGCTGCACCTGCCCGCCGGGCAGCGGCACGAGACGCTGGACTCGCTGCTGGACGCCGGTCTCGACGCGGCCTTCGTGCACGCGCCCACCGCCGTCCACCCGGAGATCGTCACCCGGCTCCTGGAGGCGGGCGTCCCCACCTACGTCGACAAGCCGCTCGCCTACGAACTCACCGACTCCCAGAAGCTGGTGGAGCTGGCCGAGCGCCGGGGCGTGCCGCTCTCCGTCGGCTTCAACCGGCGTTACGCCCCCGCCTACGCGCAGGTCCTGGAGCACCCGCGCGACCTGATCCTGCTCCAGAAGAACCGGGTCGGTCTCCCCGAGGAACCGCGCTCGATGATCCTGGACGACTTCATCCACGTCGTCGACACCCTGCGCTTCCTGGTCCCCGGCCCGGTGGACGACGTCACGGTGCGGGTCCGTGCCGAGGACGGGCTGCTCCACCACGTCGTGCTCCAGCTCTCCGGCGACGGCTTCACCGCGCTCGGCGTGATGAACCGGCTCAGCGGCTCGGCCGAGGAGATCCTGGAGGTCTCCGGGCAGGACACCAAGCGCCAGGTGATCAACCTCGCCGAGGTGATCGACCACAAGGGCCAGCCCACCGTGCGCCGCCGGGGCGACTGGGTCCCGGTGTCCCGGCAGCGCGGCATCGAGGGCGCCGTCCTCGCCTTCCTCGACGCCGTCCGCGCGGGTCAGCCGCTCAGCGCACGGGACGCGCTGGCGACTCACGAGCTGTGCGAGCGCGTGGTACGAGCGGCTCAGGACCCGTCCGGCGCGGCCTGAGCGTCCGCACGCCCTCCGTCACACCCAGCACCGCCAGCACCAGCAGCGCGCCGCCCACCGGCCAGTCGCCGTGCCGCACGTACGGGGTGACGCCGTGCGCCAGCGGTACGTCGTACACCTGGGCGGCGCTCGCGCCGGTGCCGAGCCAGGGGCCGACGCGTTCGCCGTCCGGGCCGTAGACGGCCGAGACGCCGGTCAGGGTGGCGTGCACCATCGGGCGGCCGGTCTCGGCGGCCCGCAGCGCGGCCAGCGAGGCGTGCTGCTCGGGGGCCCAACTGTGCTGGAAGGACGAGGTGGCGGACTGGCCGAGGAGCACGTCCGCGCCGTCCTCGGTGAGGTGGCGGCCCATGTCGGGGAACGCGGTCTCGAAGCAGACCAGCGGGCCTGTCCGCAGGCGCCCGGCGTCCATCACGACCTGCTCCGTGCCCCGGTGCCGGTCCTCGCCCGCCGCCTTGCCGACCGAGGTGGCCCAGCCGAGCAGCGCGCGGGCCGGTATGTACTCCCCGAACGGGACCAGCCGCATCTTGTCGTACCGGTCGCCGGTGGGGCCGTCGGGGCCGACGAGAACCGAACTCTTGTAGATGCCCGGGCGGTCGGAGCGGCGCGCGTCCACGTTCACCAGCACCTCGGCGCCGGTCTGCCGGGACAGCGCGGCGATCCTGCGGGCCAGGTCGGGGCGGTCGCCGAGGTCATGGCCGACGCTGCTCTCGCCCCAGACGATCAGGTCCACGTCCCGCCCCGCCAACTGCCGGGTCAGCGACTCCTCCCGCGCGAACCGCTGCTCGGGGCCGTCGTACACGCCGGGCTGGACGACCGCGATCCGCGCCCGGCCGTCCACGTCCGCGCGCGGAGCCCAGGCGTAGGCGGCGCTCGTCGCGGCGGCGGTGGCGATCAGGGAGGCGACGGCGGGGACGCGGGAGGCGCGGACCGAAATCAGCACCGTCAGCGCCACGTTGACGGCGACCACCAGGAAGCTGAGCAGCCAGACCCCGCCCACCGAGGCGAGGCGCAGCGCCGGCCCGACCTGCCACTGGGTGGAACCGAGCATGCCCCACGGGCCGCCGAGACCCTGCCAGGAACGGACCAGTTCCACCGCCAGCCAGGCCGAGGGCAGCACGAGCAGGGCGGCCGAGGCGCGACCGGGGGAGGGGGTGCCGCCCAGGAAGCGGCGCACCAGCCAGCCCCAGGGTGCCCAGAGCGCGCCCAGCAGGGCCGCTATCAGGAAGATGAACACATGCAGGCTCGGCAGCAGCCAGTGGTGCACGGCCAGCATGAACCCGAGCCCGCCGCACCAGCCGTCGAGCGCGGCCCGGCGTCCGGTCGGCGCGGTACGGGCCAGCGCGATCCACGGGACGAGGGCGACGTAGGCGAACCACCACAGCGCGGGTGCCGGGAACGCGAGCACGGGCAGCGCGCCCGCGAGGGCGGCGGCGCCGGAGCGCGGCCAGGGGGAGTCCCGCAGCCGGCCGAACGACCTCGTGCTCCTCATCCGGAGTCTCCCTCCCCAGGGCCCTCACCCCCAGTGTGCGCGCCTCGCGCGAGCTACGACAGGGGACGGCGGGCGATATGAGGTGGCAGGCCGGGCCGTAGGTGGCGGAATCTGGTCCCATGATCGACCAACCCACCGCCCCCAGAACCGAAGTTCCGCATCCGCGCGGCTCACACGCCCACGGTGTACCAGGCGTACCGGCCCGAGCTCGGTGTCCCGGCGGCCCGCGAGGGTCGCTTCCCCCGCCGCGTGGAGCCGGTCCCGGATGACGTGGGACATCAAGGCGAGTTCACGGCCCTTTACCTACTGTCGGAAGTGGGTGGCCCCTGCAAGGGAAATGTCTCCCCGCTGATCCAGTGCTCGAGGCAGGATCCGCAGAGGACCCGGTTCGACGCCGGATCCTCTGCGCCTCTGTGGTTCAGTCGGTGCCGTCGCCGCACTCCGGCTCGGCGAGGCTGTCCTGCCGAGCCGCTCGCGTCGGCAGGGACGGCTGGGTGCCGTCCTTGGCGACCGGCTGGAAGTAGTGGTCCAGCGCCCAGGCGGCCACGCGGGTGCCGGCCCGGCAGCCGACTACGTCCGCCGTGCGGGAGTGGACGCCGCCCCACACACGCGCGTCGACGACGTCCCGGTTGAGGTCGTCGGCGGACCCGTAGAACCGCGTGGTGCCGGTGACCTCGGAGGGGACGTAGAGGTCGATGTGCGAGGTGCGGAGGACGCCGGTCAGGGCGCGTGCCACGGCGGCGGCGACGGTCGTATGACCGGCGACGTAGTCCGGGTGTGGTGGGGTGAGGAGCAGCGGCTCCCAGGCCGGGTCCGCCGTCGTCGCGGGGTTGCCGTCGGTGTCGGCGAGGCGGATGGCGGTGATCGGCCGCCAGGTGCCGTAGTGGAGCTTGGCGTCCCATGCCGTGACGACGGCGTCGGTCGCCGACGCGTTCACCGCGGCGAACAGCCGGGCCGTCTCGGCGATGCCGAGCCGGTGCCGGGCGGCGTGGTCCCGTACGGCGATCTGGACCTGTTCGACCAGGTTGCCGCTGAAGAAGAGGGCGGTCTCGGTCTGCTGCGCGCTCCTGCCCGAGCCGTTCTTCACGCCCATGGTCTTCAGCTCCTGGACATCCTCGGCGTAAGCGGCCGAGGAGAGGGCGGGTGGTCCGCCGGGCCGGAACTGCCGCGGGGAGGCGAGCAGGAGGGGGCGGAGCCTGGCGAGCCAGGTGTCGATGAAGGGCTGGAACGCGGGCGGGGTGGGCCGCCAGACCCCCGGTGCCGGGGCAGCGGTGAACGGAACGTCCGCGAACCTTCCGTCCCCTTCCCGGAGTTCGATGATGCGGGCGGCGGCGCGCTTTCCGTAGTCCACGCCCTGGTCTCTGGTATGACCGGCCGGAAGAGCGGCGAGCGAGTCCGCGTAGGCGGTGTCGAGCCGCTCCTTGAAGGCGGGGAAGTAGGTGAGCAGCATGTCGTGGGCCGCGGTGGCGGCGGCCGCCGCGGAGGATGCCTTGGCCGGACCGCGCTCGTGCCATTTGTACAGGGCGTAGCCGCCTTCGATCCCCACCACGGCGTTGTACACGGCGACGGAGACGAATCCCTCCCAGATCGCTGCCTGCCCCGAGGGGCGTGGGCCGAGGCTGGTCTTGATCGTGTCGGTGGCGATGGCGTTCCACTCGCGGACCACGGCTGCCGGGTCCGCCGCGGTCCGGGTGTGCGCGTCGGGAGGACTTGTCGCGGCGGTGAGCGTCACGAGGGCGATCGCCGCCACGGCACAGATGAATCCCCGGGCACGTGAACGCGGAGGAGCGGGAAGAGGGGGCTCTTGATACACAGCGTGCTCCCTGGAGTTGAGTGCCCAAGGCATAGCAACGGCCCACTGCGCGAGCAAGACACCTCGCCGCGAACCGGACAGGCCGATGGCGCCCTCGGACGCCTCACCGCCCGTTGCAAGGAGATCGCCGGACGGACCCTGCGCCCACCTCCGGCCCCGGCGAACCGCGCTGCAAGGGGCAGGCGCGAACCCAGGCCGCGGTCCGTGAGGGCTCCGGCGGACTGAGCGTCGTTCGGGCCGACGGCCGACGTGCGGGACTCGGCGGGCAGCCGGACAATATTGGTGCGGGGTGCTTGACCTCTGCTGCTGGTCCTCGCCGCAGGGTCACACGGATCTGCGTCGTACACCCCTCGCAGCCCTCCCGGTCAGCGCTCCGCGCGCGTGAGCAGAAGGGTGCTCGAGCATGGGCGGCATCAACGGACCGGCTCTTGAGAGTCTGCGTGAGGCACTGCGGGGACCCGTCCTCGCTCCGGGAGAAGCGGGCTATGACGAGGCCCGCAGCGTCTACAACGCCATGATCGACCGGCGTCCGGCAGTGATCGCGGGGTGCGTCGACGCGGCGGACGTAAGGACGGCGCTCTCGTTCGCCCAGGACACCGGGCTGGAGTTGACGGTGCGTGGGGGCGGACACAGCGGTCCGGGGCTGGGTGTAGCCGACGACGCGCTGATGCTCGACCTGACGCCGATGCGCTGGGTGGACGTCGACCCGCAGACGAGGACCGCGCGCGTGGGCGGCGGAAGCCAGTGGGGCGACCTCGACCACGCGACCCACACGTTCGGCCTGGCCACTCCGGCCGGGATCGTTTCGACCACCGGGGTCGGCGGTCTCACCCTCGGCGGCGGGCATGGGCATCTGACCCGCAGGTACGGCCTGACCATCGACAACCTGCTGTCCGCCGACGTGGTCCTCGCCGACGGCACGTTCGTCACCGCATCGGAGAACGACCACCCGGACCTGTTCTGGGCGCTGCGGGGCGGCGGCGGCAACTTCGGCGTGGTCACGTCGTTCACCTTCCAGCTGCACCCCGTGGACACCGTCGGCCTCGCGGTGACCGTCTGGCCCGTCGACCGCACTCGTGAAGTGCTCCAGTGGTACCGGGAGTTCCTGCCCGGTGCGCCCGAGGAACTCAGCGGCTTCTTCGCCCTCTTGACGGTACCGCCCGGGCCGCCCTTCCCCGAGCCGATCCACGGACGGAAGGTGTGTGGCGTGGTGTGGTGCTCCACAGGTGACCTGGAAGGGGATCGCTTGGAGAAGGCGTTGACCGTCGTGAACGCGCCCGGGCCGCCGGTGTTCCACTTCACCACTCCCATGCCCTACCCCGCCGTGCAGAGCATGTTCGACGGGCTGATGCCGAAGGGGCTGCAGTGGTACTGGCGCGGCGATTTCTTCGACGCGGTCCCCGACGAGGCCATCGCCGTACACGAGACGTACGGCCAGAACCTCCCAACCGGCCTGTCCACGATGCACCTGTACCCGATCGACGGGGCCACCCGCCGGGTCGATGCAGACGACACGGCCTGGGCCTATCGACATGCCACGTGGTCCGGCGTCATCGCGGGCATCGACCCCGAGCCCGCCAACGCCGGCCTGGTCCGCCAGTGGTGCGTCGACTACTGGAGTGATCTGCACCCCTATTCCATGGGCGGCGCCTACATCAACTTCCTTGGCGAGGAGGAGAGCGCCGACCGGGTCCGGGGTACGTACCGTGAACACTACGACCGGCTCGCCGCGATCAAGCACACTTACGACCCCGACAACTTCTTCCACGCCAACCAGAACATCCCACCCGCCACCTCGTGAGCGGCCCGACTCCAGAATGCTGGACCTGGCAACCTGAAACCGTTGCCCCACCGCTCCCTTCGGCTCGGGCTCACCGGAGAGGCGGCCGCGCGGTATGCGGACGAGTGGATCGTGGGCATCCGGGACGTGACTCCGCTGGCGCGGGAGGTCCACGGGGCGGTACGGGCCGGGCGCGTGGCGGAGGCGAGGGCACTGCTGCCGGCGGAGCGGCCGTACCCGGTGGTGGAGGGGCTGCTGACTCACCTGGGCGCGTAGATCACGGGGGCGGGGTGCCCGCACTACCCTGGCGACCATGATTCGCGCTGCGGTCTTCGATGTCGGTGAGTGTCTGGTGGACGAGACGACGGAGTACGGGACCTGGGCCGACTGGCTGGGCGTGCCCCGGCACACGTTCTCGGCGGCGTTCGGCGCGGTGGTGGCCCAAGGGCGTGATCACCGCGAGGTGTTCGAGGAGTTCCGGCCCGGCTTCGACCTCGCGGCGGAGCGGGAGCGGCGGGCCGACGCCGGGATGCCGGAGGTGTTCGGGGAGTCCGACGTGTACGCCGACGTCCGCGACACCCTGACCAGCCTCCGCGCGGACGGCCTCTGGCTCGGCATCGCCGGCAACCAGGAAGCCCACGCCGCCCGCCTCCTGCGCGAACTCTTCGCCACGGACGTCGACCTCATCGGCACCACGGCCGACTGGGGCGTCGCCAAGCCCGACCCCGCCTTCTTCGCCCGCCTGACCTCCCTGGTCCCGGCGGAACCGGACGAGATCCTCTACGTGGGCGACCGCCTGGACAACGACATCCGCCCCGCGGCAGCGGCCGGCCTGCACACGGCCCTGCTCCACCGGGGCCCGTGGGCCAGGCTGACCTGGACGACGAAGGACGCGCAGCGCCTTCCCCTGTTCCGCGTCGAGAGCCTGCTGGAACTGTCGGGCTTGATCAGGGAGTTCAACAGCTCGGCATGAGGTGGCTCAGCCCGCCGACTCCGCCGCGTGCGGGCTCAGGACGCCCGCTGTGACCAGGGCGATGATGATGATGCCCAGGGCCACTCGGTAGTAGACGAAGGGCATGAAGCTCTTGTTGGAGATCCACTTCATGAACCAGGCGATCACCGCGTAGCCGGACGCGAAGGCGATCACCGTGGCGAAGAGGGTCGGGCCCCACGCCACCTCGCTGTTCTCGCCCAGGGAGTGCTTCACCTCGAAGACACCGGAGGCGAGGACGGCCGGGATGGCGAGGAGGAAGGAGTAGCGGGCGGCGGCTTCGCGCTTGTAGCCCATGAAGAGGCCGCCGCTGATGGTGGCGCCGGAGCGGGAGACGCCGGGGATGAGGGCGCACGCCTGGCAGAGGCCGAAGATCAGGCCGTCGCGGATGCCGAGGTCCTTGAGGGTCTTGCGCTGCTGGGGGCTGCGGTGCCGGCCGCCGGACTCGTCGCGGGCCGCCAGCCGGTCGGCGATGCCTATGATCACGCCGACCACGATCAGCATCGTCGCCGTGATCCTCAGGTCGCGGAACGGCCCCTCGATCTGGTCCTTCAGCGTCACGCCGAGCACGCCGATCGGGATCGAGCCGACGATCACCAGCCAGCCCATCTGCGCGTCGTGGTCGTGCCGCATCGACTTGTCGAACAGCGAGCGGAACCAGCACGAGATGATCCGCCCGATGTCCTTGCGGAAGTAGATGAGGACCGCCGCCTCCGTACCGATCTGCGTGATCGCGGTGAAGGCGGCGCCGGGGTCCTGCCAGCCGGAGAAGGCCGCCGTCAGCCGCAGATGCGCGCTGGAGGAGACGGGCAGGAACTCGGTGAGCCCCTGGACGAGTCCGAGGACGAGGGATTCAAACCAAGACATGGAGGTGTGGCGTCCAAGCGCTGGGGAGCGTAGGGGTGATCATGCGACGCAGGGCAGCGTAGCGGGCGCCGATGGCAAAGCCTTCACAGGGGGTTGGTCATGCGATGGTCATGAACGCCAGTGGGCCGGGGCGTGGACCAGGGAGGTCCGGGCGGTGGCGTCAACGTGCGCGCAGATGGTGGCGCTTGCGCCAGGCCAGCACGGTACCGGCCAGCGCGGGCAGCCCGATCACGGCCAGCGCGATGAGGAAGGCGGGGGAGGTCGGGGCGGAGGCGCGGGCCCCGGCGACGGCGTAGGCGGCCGTGTTCGGGATCGAGCCGAGCGCCGTGGCGACCAGGAACGGCAGCGTGCGCATGCGGGAGACGGCCGCGCAGTAGTTGGCCGCCCAGAACGGCACCCCCGGGAACAGCCGGGCCGCCAGCATCGAGCGGAACCCGTGCCGGCTGAGCTGCCCGTCCGCCGCCTTCAGCCAGCGCCCGCGCAGCAGCGGACGGAGCGCGTCCTGCCCGAGCGCCCGCCCGAGCCCGAAGGCCAGCCCGGCGCCCAGCACCGTGCCCGCCAGCGCCGAGGTCAGCCCCAGCGTGGAGCCGAACAGCGCGCCCGCCGCCAGGTTGAGCAGGGGGCGCGGGACGAACGCCACGGTGCACAGCCCGTACGCCAGCGCGAAGACCCCGGCAGCCGCGAACCCGCCGAGCTGCGGCGGCCAGCCCTCGGTGAGCAGGCGCTGCGGGTCGAAGACCAGGACGGCGGTGGCCGCGGCCGCGAGCAGGGTGAGCAGCAGGGCGAGGCGGAGATGTGCGGACGGCCACGCGCGTACGGCGGGACCGGCGGGGGTGACGGGAGTGAGGGGCACGGCTGGGGTCGGCCTCAGGACTACGACCGGGGGAACGGCCGTGGCGGTGCCCCCAGAGCGGGTGGTGGCATCGGGCATTCGGCGACAGTAACCGACACAGGGGTGTGATCGGCGTATGGTTCACGGCCGTTGACGCTCCGAAGGTCGCGGAAAACCGTTCGACGTGGGACGACGCGTCCGCCATGATCTGCGTCATGTTCCGGTACGCCTTCCTCGCAGCATCCGCAGTCGCGGACGCGCCGAAGGCTGCCGTCCTCGTCCTCGTGGCAGCCGTCGACGGCGCCCGAAGCTGACCCTCTCCGGAAAGTCCGGCGGACCCCGCGAGGGGAGGGTCGGCGAGTTCCAGGGGTCCCGTGCTCTCCACGCACCACCAAGACCACGAGGGACAGCCATGCCCAAGACGGCATACGTGCGCACCAAGCCGCACCTGAACATCGGCACCATGGGCCACGTCGACCACGGCAAGACCACCCTGACCGCCGCCATCACCAAGGTGCTCGCCGAGCGCGGCACCGGCACGTTCGTGCCGTTCGACCGCATCGACCGGGCCCCGGAGGAGGCGGCGCGCGGCATCACCATCAACATCGCGCACGTCGAGTACGAGACCGACACCCGGCACTACGCGCACGTCGACATGCCCGGCCACGCGGACTACGTGAAGAACATGGTGACCGGCGCCGCCCAGCTCGACGGGGCGATCCTGGTCGTCTCCGCGCTCGACGGGATCATGCCGCAGACCGCCGAACACGTGCTGCTCGCCCGGCAGGTGGGGGTCGACCACATCGTGGTCGCGCTCAACAAGGCCGACGCGGGGGACGAGGAACTGGCCGACCTGGTCGAGCTGGAGGTGCGCGAACTGCTCACCGCCCAGGGGTATCCGGGCGAGTCGGTACCCGTCGTACGGGTCTCCGGGCTCAAGGCGCTCGCGGGCGACCCGCGCTGGACGGCGTCCGTGGAGGCGCTGCTCGACGCGGTCGACACCTACGTGCCGATGCCCGAGCGGTATCTGGACGCGCCGTTCCTGCTGCCGGTGGAGAACGTGCTCACCATCACCGGGCGCGGGACCGTCGTCACCGGCGCGGTCGAGCGGGGCACGCTGCGCGTGGGGGACCGGGTGGAGGTGCTCGGCGCGGGCGTCGAGGGTGCGGCGAGCGTGGTCACCGGTCTGGAGACCTTCGGCAAGCCGATGCCGGAGGCGCAGGCCGGGGACAACGTGGCGATCCTGCTGCGCGGGGTGCCGCGCGACGCGGTCCGGCGCGGGCACGTCGTCGCGGCGCCGGGGAGTGTGGTGCCGAGCCGGCGGTTCACCGCGCGGGTGTACGTGCTCGCCGGGTCCGAGGGCGGCCGCACCAAGCCGCTGTCCACGGGGTACCGGCCGCAGTTCTACATCCGCACGGCGGACGTGGCCGGGGACATCGGCCTCGGCGAGGCGGCGGTCGCCCGGCCCGGCGAGACGGTGGAGATGACCGTGGAGCTGGACCGGGAGGTGCCGCTGGAGCCGGGGCTCGGGTTCGCCATCCGCGAGGGCGGCCGGACCGTGGGCGCGGGGACGGTCACCTCGGTCGGCTGAGCGGCACGGGGTGCGCGGGGCTCGGCTCCGCGCACCCCGTCGTACCGGCGACAATGGCCGGGTGAGCGAACCGATACCCGTGACCAGGGCCGTCGACCACGGCACCGCCAAGCTGATGCCCGACGTCGACCGGGACCGGGCCTGGCTGCTCACCGTCGACGGGGCTCCGCAGTCCTACGTCGACCTGGACGAGCCGGAGCACCTGGAGTTCGAGTACGCGCGGCGGCTCGGCCACGCCCTCGACGTGGCGGCCGAGCCCGGCCGGACGCTGGACGTGCTGCACCTGGGCGGGGGAGCGCTCACCCTGCCCCGGTACGTCGCCGCGACCCGGCCCGGCTCCCGGCAGGACGTGGTCGAGGCCGACCAGGCCCTCCTCGACCTGGTCACCGAACAC
This sequence comes from Streptomyces sp. NBC_01171, assembly GCF_045039805.1. Classification (NCBI taxonomy): domain Bacteria; kingdom Bacillati; phylum Actinomycetota; class Actinomycetes; order Kitasatosporales; family Streptomycetaceae; genus Streptomyces; species Streptomyces sp. NBC_01171. Next base: position 5,696,773 of record NZ_CP108609.1, read on the forward strand.
CTCCCGCTGCCGCCCGCCTCGGGCATCACCACCCACGCCGCCGACGCACGAGCCTGGCTGGAGTCTGCCCCCGACGACAGCGCCGACATCGTCATCGCGGACGTCTTCGGCGGCTCCCGAGTGCCGGCCCACCTCACCTCGCTGGACTACGCCCGAGAAGCGGAACGCGTGCTCCGCCCCGACGGCCTCTACCTCGCCAACCTCGCCGACGCGTCCCCCTTCACCTTCCTCCGCTCCCAACTGGCCAACTTCACCGCCCTGTTCGAGAACCTGGCCCTGATCGCCGAACCAGCGGTCCTACGAGGCCGCCGCTTCGGCAACGCGGTCCTGCTCGCCTCCCACGCCCCCCTGAACACAGCCCCCCTGACCCGCCGCACAGCCGCCGACGCCTTCCCGGCGCGCGTCGAACACGGTCCGGTGCTGAGCAAGTTCATCGGCTCGGCCCGCCCCCTCTCCGACACCGACGCCGTCCCGTCCCCCCAGCCCCCGGCAGGCGCCTTCGGTATCGGCTGACACCGCCTTCGTCGTGTCCCTGCGGCGCAGTCGCCGGATGTCCGGGATCAGGAGGACCAGGGCTGTGGCGGCGACGATGAGCGCCGAGGTGCCCCACAGAGCCGGGGTGCGGCCGAAGGCCGACGCTCGCCGGGCCCGGCCTCCGTCCCGATCGGGACTGAGCGACGCGGCTCAGCGGTGAGGATGCCGTCCAGCTCCGAGGGTGCCCTGGGGGTGTGCCCCAGGGCCGGTGGGGCGCGAAGGAAGCGGAAGCTCCTGTTCTGTGGCGTCGGTCACAGCGCCCCGCCGACCAACCGGCTCGCTTAGTAGACACAACATGGAAGACATCTAAGGATTTGTCCGTCTTGGCCCGGATGTTGATCCCGCCCCACGTCCTGGGATGCCCCCGGTCGGTCCGCACGCCTCGTTGCCCGCTGACGTAGGGCTTCTGACGCCGCGACAGCGCTTCCCTCCTGTCCGCCGTGTATGGACCGAAGACCCGTCCCTGCCCTGGCGAGGTCCGGGGACCTACGAGGCGACGTAGTGGCGAGGACCCTTTGCGCTCTTTGTCGAGCCGCTCTAAGAATGACGCCCCACAGGACGTCGCCGCAGTTCGGAACCGGTGGTCACACGCAGCTGACCGGACACCGGGCGCTCGACGTCACCGAGTGAGTAGGAGCCCTCACATGAAGTCGTCCCGAACGTCCGCGAGGTTCCTCGCCCTCGGTCTGGGTCTGGCCTCCAGCGCGCTGGGCGCGGCGGTGCCGGCCGGTGCCCAGACGGCCGACACCGCGTCCGCTGCCACCGGTACCTCCGTGGCGCGGTACTCCGGGTCGGTTGAGGAGGCCGCGAACAACAAGGCGTTCTTCGAGGCCGTGCTCAAATCCGTTACCGAGAAGCGTGCCGCCCAGCCGAATGCGCAGGCGGTGACCGTCTACTACGACGCCTCGCAGGCACCGAGCTTCCGTTCGCAGATAGCGAGCGCGGCCTCGATCTGGAACAGCTCCGAGTCCAACGTCAAGCTGCAGGAGGCGTCGAGCGGTGGTGCCGACTTCTCCTACCGCGAGGGCAACGACCCGCGCGGGTCCTACAGTTCCACCAACAACCACGGAAGTGGCTACGTTTTCCTCGACTACACCCAGAACCAGCAGTACGACTCGGTCCGCGTCGTCGCCCATGAGACCGGGCACGTGCTGGGCCTGCCGGACGACTACGGCGGGCCGTGCAGCGAGCTGATGTCGGGAGGCGCCGCCGGCCCGTCCTGCACCAATCGCTACCCGAACGGCACCGAGCGCTCCCGTGTCGACCAGTTGTGGGCCAACGGACTCGCGCAGGACCCGGGCAAGGCACGATCACCGGAAACCGCCGGCCCGCTCACAGGCGGTGTCGCCGGTGGGGGCGAGGCACCGATCAGGGGCGCTGCCCGGGCTCCCAGCACGCCCGCGATCACCGCGCCGGCACCCGTCCTGATCCGTATCGGCTGATCCACGGCAACAGCAGGTCACCCATCAGTCGAAGGCGCCTTGGGATACGCAGTTGAGGGCGTTGGCCGCGACCCTCACCCGGTGTCGGGGCAGCCGGTCCGCGACCGCGCCGCCGATGAGCAGGAACACCACCAGCGGCAGGGTGCGGGCCTCGGCCACCAGACCCACGTCCCCGGCGTCACCGCCCGCGTCCAGCACGGCGAACGCGGCCGCTGTCAGCGACCCGTGGGCACCGAGGCTGGTGACGACGGCCGCGGCGGTCAGCAGCGGGTATTGCGACCCCGCCCAGGAGGGGCGCGAGGAGGGGTCCGGGATCACCGGCCGACTATGGCCGGGCGACCCCGGTACTGCCAACCCGATGACACGCCGTCCGTCAGCTCTCCGTGGGGTCGCCGTGCAGGCGTACCGAGGACAGGATCTTCATGATGGTCGCCGTGTCGACCTCCTCCTTCACGCCCTTGGCGCCGTAGAGGTCGAACGACACGATGTCCTGGGCGGAGTTGCGGAAGGCGAAGGAGATCGCCTTGCCGTCGCTCGCGCACTTGCCCTTCTGCGGGCTGCCCGACGAACGCGCCCACGCGTAGGCGCCCTTGACGCCCGAGGACGTGGTGAAGGGCTTGGTCTTCTTGTCGAACGTCAGGCTCTTCTTGTCCGGCTGGGTGTAGCCGCCGTAGACGTACCACGGCACCCGCATCACGGCGGCCTGCTCCGGGCTCTTCGCGCCGCTCTCACCGCGCGTACCGGCCACCGCCAGCGAGGTGTCCTCCGTACGGCCGTCCTTGTCGCTGTCGTCCGTGCACCACTTGGACTTGTAGACGGCGGGCGCGGACACCGAGGTGATCAGCTTGTCGTCGTCCGCGTGGTCCTCCATGAAGTAGGAGGTGTCCGTGGACTCGAGCTGCCACTGTGGCGGCACGTCGAACGCGGTGCCGAACTTCGGGTTGACGACGACCTTCCAGCCCGCGACGACCGGCTTCTCCCCCTCCCCGCCACGCGGGTTGTCGTCCGGCGCCGACGAACTCACCGACGGCTCGGGCGTGGGCGACTGGCTGGTCTTCTTCCCGCCCTTGGCCTCGTCGTGGCCGTCGTCCTTGGACCCGAGGACCAGATACCCCGTCACCCCGGCGGTGACGACGACCGCGAGGGCCGCCACGATGGCGACGACCTTGACCCGGTTGCTCCCGCCCCCCGGCTTGTGCGGCGGCAGCGTCGGCGGACCCCACTGGGGCTGCTGCCCGTAGGGGTTCGGCTGCGGGTACTGCTGGTAGCCGGGTTGCTGATACGGATTCGGCTGCTGGTAACCCGACTGCTGGTACGGGTTGTCCTGCGGGTTCTGCGCGCCCCCTGGCGGCTGCTCTCCTGGCCACATGGCCAGAACCCTAATGCGCCACGGGACACGTTTCGGTCACCGTCCCTCGTCAGGGGCGTACCGAAACGGCGGGAACCGGGGAAGGGGGTGGGCTGGCCAGGTCCGCTACCCGTCGGTAACATCGCGGTCATGACAGTTGAGAGCGCCTCCATGGGCGACATGCTGGCCGCCGCGGTGCCGATGGTGCGGACCCTGAACCTGGAGTTCATCGAGGTCACCCCCGAGCGCGCGGTGCTCCGGCTGCCGGACCAGTCCGAGTACCACAACCACCTGGGCGGCCCGCACGCCGGCGCGATGTTCACGCTGGCCGAGTCCGCGAGCGGGGCCATCGTGCTGACCGCCTTCGGCGAGCAGCTCTCGCGGGCCGTGCCGCTCGCGGTGCGCGCCGAGATCGACTACAAGAAGCTCGCCCTCGGCCCGGTGACCGCCACCGCCACCCTGGGCCGCCCGGCCGCCGAGGTCGTCGCGGAACTGGACGCGGGCAGCCGCCCCGAGTTCCCGGTCGCCATCACCATCCAGCGCGAGGACGGCGCCGTCTCCGGCGAGATGACGGTGGTCTGGACCCTGCGGCCCAACGGCTGACGTCCCTCACCGAGTCGCGGCGGCCGCTGCCCGCAGGGCCGCCGCCGCGCCGTGGACGACCGGGTCGCCGTGCCCGAAGACCGCCGTGTCCGCCTCCAGCGCGGCCATCCGGTGCAGCGACGCGACGGCCCGCGGGCGGTCGGTGTTGAAGACGCCCAGGACGGTCCGGCCGACGTTGGCCACCGCGTCGCCGGTGAACAACACCCCCGGCCCCGGCAGGTGGACGGCGATCGACCCGTCCGTGTGGCCGGGCACCGCGACCACCACCGCACCGCCGCCGAACTCCAGCACGTCCCCGTCCTCCACCTCCCGGTCCACCCGGCACACAGGAGCCGGGGGCAGCGCCGGAACTCCCGCCCGGATCGGGATCTCGAACTCCTCCAGCACCGGCGGCGCCCCCGCCGCCTCGCCCCGGATCACCGGCGCCTCCAGCCGGTGCGCCACCACCTCCGCCCCGTGCCTGGCGGCGAGGTCGGCCGCCGAACCGGTGTGGTCCTCGTGCCAGTGCGTGAGCACGATCCGCCGCAGCTCTCCGGCGAGCACCTCCTCGATCTCCGCCGCGCCGCCGGCCGTACCGGAGTCGATCAGGGTCAGTTCGTCACCGTCCCGCCACAGGTAGGCCGCCCCCACGGGGAAGCGGAGCATGTGCAGCGTGGGCAGTACCTCGATCAGGTCCATGCCTCCAGCCTGCGCGTCCGCCCGCGCGGCCATGCGCTCGTTCGCCGTGGGCTCAGCGGCCGTGCCCGTCGGCGGTGTGCGGCGACCGGGTAGCCTTCCCAGGGGTGCGCGTGTACGGCGCGCCCGGCAGGGTGCGACAGTGACTGGGAGGAACCGCGGTGCACGTGCAGGAATGGCTCGACTCGGTGCCCGCTGTCGCCGTCTACGCCCTGGTGAGCCTGGTGATCGGGCTGGAGAGCCTCGGCATCCCGCTGCCCGGCGAGATCGTCCTCGTCTCGGCCGCGCTCATGTCCTCCCAGCACACCGGTATCGACCCGTTCGTCCTCGGCGCCTGCGCCACGGCCGGCGCGGTGATCGGTGACTCCATCGGGTACGCGATCGGCCGCAAGGGCGGGCGCCCGCTGCTCACCTGGCTGGGGCGGAAGTTCCCGCGCCACTTCGGTGAGGCGCATGTCGCCACCGCCGAGCGGTCCTTCGAGAAGTGGGGCATGTGGGCGGTCTTCTTCGGCCGCTTCATCGCCCTGCTGCGCATCTTCGCCGGGCCCCTCGCGGGCGTCCTGCGCATGCCGTACTGGAAGTTCCTGATCGCCAACGTCCTCGGCGGCGTCGTCTGGGCGGGCGGCACCACGGCCGTCGTCTACTACGTCGGCATGGTCGCGGAGGACTGGCTCAAGCGGTTCTCCTGGGTGGCGCTGGTCGCCGCGATCGTCGTCGGCCTCGGCTCCTTCGTGGTCATGAAGCGCCGCTCCAAGCGCGGGGAGTCCACGGCGGAGGCCCCCGAGGCCGAGCCGGTCGGCGCCGACCAGGCGTAGGGGCCCCGCCCGCAGCCCTCCTACTCGTGCACGGCCCGGTGGGTCTTCGCCAGGTCCGCGTACAGCGTGCCGTTCAGGGTGACGCCCTGCCGCTCCTCCTCCGACAGTTCCCGGCGGACCTTCGCCGGGACGCCCGCCACCAGCGAACCCGGCGGCACGACCATGCCCTGCGGGACCAGGGCCTGGGCGGCGACCAGGGAACCGGCGCCGATCACCGCGCCGTTCAGCACCGTCGCGCCCATCCCGATCAGGCAGTCGTCCTCGACCGTGGCGCCGTGCACGACGGCGTTGTGGCCGACGGACACGCGCTCACCGATCGTCAGCGGGAAGCCGGGGTCGGCGTGCAGGGTGACGTTGTCCTGGATGTTGGCGTCCGCGCCGACGGTGATCCGCTCGACGTCACCGCGCACCACAGCCCCGTACCAGACGCTCGCGCCGGCCCGCAGCGTCACCTCGCCGATCACCGTGGCGTTCGGGGCGACGAACGCCTCCGGGTCGATCGCCGGTTCCCTGCCGCCGATGCCCACGATCAGGGCCTTGTGCGTCATCCGTGTCCACCGTCTCTCTGCCGGGCCAATGCGGGCGGGACCGCGCCGGGCGGTCTCCCCGCGCACGGTAGGGCATCGCGGGGCCGGCCGGATGGGGTGAAGATCACAGGCGCCCGGCGCCTCGCGGTGAGTGACCGCTGAGTAACGTGGGCGGGTGCCGAAGCGCAAGAACACGTTCTCCTCCTGGCGGCAGGGGCTCGCCCAGCGTGCCGTCCATGCCGTGTGGGGCTGGGCGCAGCGCAGCGGGGCGGTCACGGCCGGGCACCCGGGCCGCTTCCGGTTCGGTGCGATCGGTGAGGCCACCCGGCTCGCCTTCCCGCTCGGCACGGTCTTCGGCGAGCCCTGGATCACGCTCGGCTCGCACTGCATCATCGGCGAGCAGGTCACTCTCACCGCCGGTCTCATGCCCGACCTCGACCTCGGCCCCGACCCGATCCTGCGCATCGGCGACGGCGTGGTCCTCGGCCGGGGCAGCCACGTCATCGCGGACACCACGGTCACCATCGGCCGCGACTGCTACTTCGGCCCGTACGTCTACGTCACCTCCACCAACCACTCCTATGACGACCCGAACGAGCCCATCGGCCGCCAGTGGCCCCGGATGGAGCCCGTGGAGATCGGCCCCGGCTGCTGGATCGGCACCGGCGCGGTGATCCTGCCCGGCGCCCGGATCGGCCGGAACGTGGTGGTCGCGGCCGGCGCGGTGGTGCGCGGCCCGGTCCCGGACCACGCCGTGGTCGCCGGGGCGCCCGCCCGTGTCGTACGGCGCTGGACGTCTGAGGAGGGCTGGCAGCCGCCGCTGCGCACGCCCGCCCCGGTGCCGCCTCCGGCCGGGGTCACCTCCGCGCAACTGGGCGCGCTGGCCGGGCTGGACGAGGAGCAGGTCGAGCAGCTCGCCAAGCTGGACGCGGAGGGCTGAGCGGGCGGGCGCGTGCCCCGTACCGGACCGCGCAGTACAGTGCGGTGCACGGCCGGGTGTGGTGCGCCGCGGTCCCGTGCACCCGATCCGGTCATTCCTTCCCGTGACCGACGAGGCCCCTGTGACCTCTGTGACTCCCGATGTGACTTGCAATGGACGTGATGTGGCGGACCTCGACCTGCTGACCCAGTCCCTGGCGCGCAACGTCCGCCGCTGGCGCACCGAGCGCGGCTTCACGCTGGACACGCTGGCCGCCCGCGCCGGGGTCAGCCGGGGCATGCTCATCCAGATCGAGCAGGCCCGCACCAACCCCAGCATCGGCACCGTCGTCAAGATCGGCGACGCGCTCGGCATCAGCGTCACCACCCTGCTCGACTACGAACAGGGGCCCCGCGTCCGGGTCGTCCCCGCCGACCAGGCGGTCCGGCTCTGGCACACCGAGGGGGGCAGCTACAACCGGCTGCTGGCCGGCACCGAGGCGCCCGGCCCGCTGGAGCTGTGGGACTGGAAGCTGATGCCGGGCGAGCACAGCAGCGCCGACCCGCACCCCTCCGGCACGGTCGAGCTGGTCCACGTCACCTCCGGCGAACTCACCCTGGAGGTCGACGGGGTACGGCACGCGGTCCCGGCCGGGGCGAGCGCCACCTTCGAGGCCGACACCCCGCACACCTACGGCAACGAGGGCGACCTACCGATGCGGATGGTGATGGCGGTCTCCGTGCCGCCGGTGCGCTGACGGGCGCTCCCGCGCGGGCTGTTACGGTGCCGCCATGCGCGCCCCCATCGGAGACTTCGACAACGCCCTCCCCGCCCCCGAGGCCCTGGCCGAACTGACCGCACCGGTCGCGGAGGCGGTACGGAACTGGCAGGGGTCCGTCCCCGCCGAGCAGATCCTGTACGTCGACACCGACCCGGACCTCGCGGACACCGCCGTCTTCGTCCAGCACTACGGCGCCGACCTGCCCGAGGTGAGCGCCAACTGCGTGGTGGTCGCGGGCAAGCGGGGCGGCGAGACCACGCTCGCCGCCTGCCTGGTGCTGTCCCGGACGAAGGTCGACGTCAACGGCACGGTCCGCCGCCAACTGGGCGCCCGCAAGGCGTCGTTCGCTCCGATGGACCTGGCCACCGGCGAGACCGGCATGGAGTACGGCGGCATCACCCCGCTCGGACTCCCCGCCGTCTGGCCGGTGTTGATCGACTCTGCCGTGCTGGACCTGCCCTACGTCCTCGTCGGCAGCGGCCGCCGGCGCGGCAAACTCCTGGTGCCGGGCAAGGCGTTCGCGGAGATCCCCGGCGCGGTCGTGGTCGAGGGGCTGGGCGTCTAACCCAGGCGGGGGATCTCGATCGCCGGGCAGGCGTCCATCACCATCTTCAGGCCCGCCGCCCGCGTCCGCTCGTACGCCGCCCCGTCCACCACGCCGAGCTGGAACCAGACCGCCCGGGCGCCCTTGGCCACCGCCTCGTCGGCGATCGCGCCGGCCAGCTCGCTGTTGACGAACACGTCGACCACGTCCACGTCGAACGGGATGTCGGCGAGGCTCGCGTACCCCTGCTCGCCCGCCACCGGTTCCGCCTTCGGGTGCACCGGGACCACCCGCTTGCCGTACCGGCGCAGCACCTCCGCGACCCCGTAGGCCGCCCGGGACCGGTTGTCGGAGAGGCCGACCACCGCCCAGGTGTCGCCCAGACCGGTCAGGATGGTGCGGATCGTCGCCTCGTCGCCGTACACGGCGGCCTCCTCCAAGCGCGGGAACTGTGCCGTGGGGGGAACAGCGGGCGCCGCGCGCCGATTCCCCCGCTTGCCCGCCACGCTGTCCGGAATCGGCACAAGGTGCTGCGTCCGGGCCTTCGCGCGCCTACGCTCGCTGCGTGCTGCGCATCCTCGACGCCCGGACCGGTGAGCCCGTCCCCGCCACCCCCGCCCGCCGGGGCCTGACCCGTGTGGAGGCCCACGCGGGCGGCCTCGACCTGACGGCGCTGCGGGTCCTGCTCACCGCCGACCTCCTCGTCCGTGCCCTGGAGCTGGGCGGCACCCCCGTCTGGACCATGCTCACCGCACCCCACGAACAGGCCGAACTCGGCACGGCGGCGACGGCGTTGAGCATCCGCCCCTTCGAGGACAGCCGGGACGTGGCATCGGGCCTGGGGGAGGCCCAGGTGGTGCATGTGCGGGCCGCGACCGAGGAGCCGCCCGCCGCCGGAGTGGTGGTCGCCGTGGCTCCGGCCAGGTGGGACGGGGCCGACGAGGACGTGCAGGGGCTCCTGGCCGACCCCGGCGCCCTGCGCCTGGCGCTGCTCTCCGTGCCGCGTGACGAGCCCGCCGAACTGGGCGCGGGCGCGCTGGAGGAGGCCGCGCGGACCGCTGCCGAGTGGCGGACCGGGGTGGCCCGCTGGGCGAACCAGCCCTCGCGCCCGGTGCCGGACGAGGTGCGGGCCCGGCTGCGCGCGGCCTGGGAGGACGATCTGGACCTGCCCGGCGTGCTGACGGTGCTGCGGGACGTGGCGAACGCCCCGGACCTCCCCGACGGCGCCCGCTTCGAGACCTTCCTCTACGCCGACCGGCTCCTCGCCCTCGACCTCGCGGGGGAGCTGGGCAACCCCGTGTGAGCCGTCAGCCGACGTGTACCCACGGCCGCCGCTCCGGGTCCGGTTCCGCGCGGCGCAGCACCTCGCGGGTGACCGGCGCCGCCTCGCCGTTGCCGAAGACCAGGAACTGGAGCAGATGGCCGACCGGGTTGCCCTCGGTCCAGTTGAAGTAGACGTGCGGCACCTGCCCGGTACGGTCGCGCAGGGCCAGCAGCACGGCGGCGATGGTGTTGGGCACCGTGGGCCCGTCCGCGCGCAGCCGTCGTACCCCGTGCTTCTCGTCGCCGTGGACCGTGATCTCGCCGGTGAACTCGGAGGAGTCCTGGACGAACACCTCCAGGAACACCACGGAGGCGCCCTTGGGGAGCCGGGTGTGCTGGCGCTGCTCCCGCTCCTTCTCCCGGTACTCCCGCTTGCTGTGCTCCTGCGGCTCGTTGGCGATGAGCTGGAGGGGGCCGTGCTCGGCGGCCTCGTCGATGATGCGGAGTGCGGCATCGTCGAACACCACGTCGGTGGCGCGGAGTTCGAAGGCCCGGTGCACCCGCGAGCCGATCGAGGTCAGCACGATCAGCACGATGAAGATGGACGCGATCTTGATGCCGTCGGGCCGCTCGATCACGTTGTCGACCAGGGTGTAGGCGAAGGCGGCGGTGATCATGCCGAAACCGATCGTGGCCGCCCGGTGCCCGCGCCGGTGCACGGCGACCGTGGAGGCGAAGGCCGCCGACAGTATCAGCACCAGCACGCCGGTCGCGTACGCCCCGCTCTGCGCGTCCACGCTGGCGTGGAACCACAGGGTGATCAGCACGGCCGCCACCAGGAACACCAGCACCAGGGGCCGCACCGCCCGTGTCCACTCCGGGGCCATGCCGTAGCGGGGCAGATAGCGCGGGACCAGGTTGAGCAGCCCGGCCATGGCGGAGGCGCCCGCGAACCACAGGATGGTGATGGTGGAGAGGTCGTACACCGTGCCGAAGATCTCGCCGAGGTACTGGTGGGCGAGATAGGCGAGGGCGCGTCCGTTGGCCGGGCCGCCGGTCTTGAAGTCCTTCTCGGGGATCAGGATCGTCGTCGCCAGGCTGGAGAGCAGCAGCAGGCAGCTCATGATCAGCGCGGCGGTGGTGAGCAGCTTGCGGGCGCCCCGGATACGGCCCGCCGGGTGCTCGTAGGTGTCCTCGGCGCCGCCCTTGATCTGAGGCATCACCGCGACGCCGGTCTCGAAGCCGGACATGCCGAGCGCGAGCTTGGGGAAGACCAGCAGGGCCACGCCGACCATGGCGAGCGGGGAGGAGTGCTCCGCCGTCATCAGGTGCGTCCAGTCCTCGATCCGCACCGGGTGGGTGAGGATCTCGTAGGCGCAGACCGCGAGGACCACCACGTTGAGCGCGAGATAGGTGGCGACCAGGACGACGGCGATCCCGATGGCCTCCTGGAAACCCTTCAGGAAGACCGCGCCGAGCAGTCCGAGCAGGACCAGGGTGATCCAGACGCCCCTGCCCTCGGTCCAGTGCGGGGCGAACGGGTTCTCCATCACGTGCGCGGCGGCGTCCGCCGAGGACAGCGTCATGGTGATCATGAAGTCGGTGGCGGCGAACCCCAGCAGCACCAGCACCAGGATCTTCCCCGACCACCAGGACAGCAGCCGCTCCAGCATGGCGATCGAGCCCTCGCCGTGCGGGCTCTCGTGCGCGACCCTGCGGTACACCGGGAGCGCGCCGAACAGGGTCAGCGCGATCAGCACCAGGGTGGCCAGCGGGGAGAGGGCGCCGGCCGCGAGGGCGGCGATGCCGGGCTGGTAGCCGAGCGTGGAGAAGTAGTCGACGCCGGTCAGGCACATCACCCGCCACCAGTGGTGCCCCTCCTGGTCCGGGCGCGGGGTGCGGTGCGGCCCCGGATGGCGGGCGGTGCGCTCGCTCAGGCCCTCCAGCAGCCAGCCTCGGCAGCGGGCCCGCACGGAGTCCGGGGCGGGTCCGCCGGGGTCCGCGGGCTGCACGGGGACGCTGGTCATACGCTGCTGCCTCCTCACCCGCGGCCCACCTCGCGGGCCGCCCGATCGCTGAGCGCGTCTGCCCCGCATCCTCCCCCGCACACCGACCGCGTCGGTGCGCGGCGCTCCGCATAGGCTGGCGGGATGCAGGACGAGTACCGCACAGTGGCCCGCGCGGGTGTGCACGAGACCGAGATCAACCGCTCCCGCTTCCTGTGCGCGCTCGCCCCGGCCGCCACCGAGCGGGAGGCGCAGGAGTTCATCGCCGGTGTCCGCAAGGAGCACGCGGACGCCACGCACAACTGCTGGGCGTACGTCATCGGCGCCGACGCCTCCACCCAGAAGGCCAGCGACGACGGCGAGCCCGGCGGCACCGCCGGGGTGCCCATGCTCCAGATGCTGCTGCGCCGCGACATGCGGTACGTGGTCGCCGTCGTCACCCGGTACTACGGCGGGGTGAAGCTCGGCGCGGGCGGGCTGATCCGGGCCTACGGCGGCTCGGTCGGCGAGGCGCTGGACGCGGTCGGCACCCGCACCCGGCGCCGCTACCGGCTGGCCACGGTGACCGTCGACCACCAGCGCGCGGGCAGGGTGCAGAACGACCTCCGCTCCACCGGCCGCGAGGTCCGTGACGTCCGCTACGGCGAGGCGGTCGCCATCGACATCGCCCTGCCGGACGCCGACGTGGACGCCTTCCGCGGCTGGCTCGCGGACGCCACGGCCGGCTCGGCGAGCCTGGAGCTGGGTGGCGAGGCGTACGGGGACGCCTGAACCGGGCCAATCGGGCATAACGTTCAAATCCGAAGCGACCGGGGCGCGTTGTCCGACCCTCCCGTTAGTCTCGGGGTCCATGAGACTCCTGCACACCTCCGACTGGCATCTCGGCCGGGCCTTCCACCGGGTGAACATGCTCGGCGCCCAGACCGAGTTCATCGGTCACCTCGTCGCCACCGTGCGCGAGAAGGCCGTGGACGCCGTCGTGGTGTCGGGAGACGTGTACGACCGCGCGGTGCCCCCGCTGGCCGCGGTCGAGCTGTTCGACGACGCCCTGCACCGGCTCGCCGAGCTGGGCGTGCCCACCGTGATGATCTCCGGCAACCACGACTCGGCCCGCCGGCTGGGCGTCGGCGCCGGTCTCATCGACCGCGCGGGCATCCACCTGCGCACCGACCCGGCCGCCGTCGGCACCCCGGTCGTCCTCACCGACGACCACGGCGATGTCGCCTTCTACGGGCTGCCCTACCTCGAACCCGCCCTGGTGAAGGACGAGTTCGCCGTACCGAAGGCCGGACACGAGGCCGTGCTCGCCGCCGCCATGGACCGCGTCCGCGCCGACCTCGCCGCCCGCGCCCCCGGCACCCGCTCCGTCGTCCTCGCCCACGCCTTCGTCACCGGCGGCGAGGCCAGCGACAGCGAACGGGACATCACCGTCGGTGGAGTGGCCGCCGTGCCCGCCGGGGTCTTCGCCGGCGTCGACTATGTCGCCCTGGGCCATCTGCACGGCTGCCAGCGGATCACTGACCGCGTCCGCTACTCCGGCTCCCCGCTCGCCTACTCCTTCTCCGAGACCGACCACCGCAAGAGCATGTGGCTCGTCGACCTGGACGCCCAGGGCGCCGTCACCGCCGAGCGCCTCGACTGCCCGGTGCCGCGCCCGCTCGCCCGTATCCGGGGCCCGCTGGAAGAGCTGCTCGAAGACCCCGCGCTGAGCCGCCACGAGGACGCCTGGGTCGAGGCCACCCTGACCGACGCCGTCCGGCCCGCCGACCCCATGGCCCGGATCGCCGCCCGCTTCCCGCACACCCTCAGCCTCGTCTTCGCCCCCGACCGCGCCCCGGACGACCCGGCCGTCTCCTACGCCCGCCGCCTCGCGGGACGCAGCGACCAGCAGATCGCGGAGGACTTCGTCGCCCATGTGCGCGGCGCCGCCCCCGACGACCGGGAGACCGAAGTGCTGCGCGACGCCTTCGACGCCGCGCGCGCCGACGACGCGGTGCGGGAGGTCGCCAGATGAGACTGCACCGGCTCGACATCACCGCCTTCGGCCCCTTCGGTGGCGCCCAGAGCGTCGACTTCGACGCGCTCTCCGCCGCCGGCCTCTTCCTGCTGCACGGCCCGACCGGCGCGGGGAAGACCTCCGTCCTCGACGCCGTCTGCTACGCCCTCTACGGCTCCGTCCCCGGCGCCCGGCAGGGCGGCCAGGGCACCCACCTGCGCAGCGACCACGCCGAACCGGGCACCCGCACCGAGGTCCGGCTCGAGCTCACCGTGGCCGGACGGCGGCTGGAGATCACCCGGCAGCCGCCGTGGGAGCGTCCCAAGAAGCGCGGCACCGGCACCACCCTGGACAAGGCCCAGACGTGGCTGCGCGAGTACGACGCCGTGCGCGGCACCTGGAAGGACCTCAGCCGCTCGCACAACGAGATCGGCGAGGAGATCACCCAGCTCCTCGGCATGAGCCGCGAGCAGTTCTGCCAGGTGGTCCTGCTGCCCCAGGGCGACTTCGCCCGCTTCCTGCGCGCCGACGCCGAGGCGCGCGGCAAGCTGCTCGGCCGCCTCTTCGACACCCAGCGCTTCGCCGACGTGGAGAAGCGGCTCGCGGAGCGCAGGCGCGCCACCGAGGCACGGGTGCGCGAGGGCGACACCGCGCTGCTCGCCGACGCCCACCGCATGCAGCAGGCGGCCGGTGACGCCATGGAGCTGCCGGACCTCGCGCCCGGTGATCCGGGGCTCGCCGGCGCCGTCCTCGCGGCGGCGGCCGTCGCCCGCAGCACCGCCCGCGAACGCCTCACCGTCGCCCACTGCGGGCTCACCGCCGCCGAGTCCGCCCACACCCGCGCCCAGGAGGAACTGGCCGGCGCCCGCGAACTGGCCACGCTCCAGCGCCGGTTCACCGAGGCCCAGGCCCGCGCCACGCGCCTCGCGGAGCGGGCGGGGGAGTACGAGGAGACGCGGGCCCGCATGGAGCGCGGCCGTAAGGCCGAGACCGTGGCGCCCGCGCTGGAGCTGCGCGAGGACGCCGAGAACGCGCACCGGCGGGCCGCCCGGGCCGAGGAGAACGCCCGGCGGGCCCTGCCCGAGGACCAGGCCGACTCCGGCGCCCCCGGCCTCGCGGCCGCCGCCCGGCGGACCGCCGAGGAGCTGGGCGGTCTCGCCTCCGCCCGCCGCGCCGAGCGCCGGCTCACCGAACTGCTCGCCGAGCGCGCCGGGCTCGACCGGGAGGAGCGCGCTGACGAGGACGCCGCCCGCGAGGCGGACGCCTGGCTCGACGGCTGGGAGCCCGCCCGCGCGGCCCTCCAGGCCCGTATCGACTTCGCCCAGGAGGCCGCCTCCCGCGCCGAGGCCCTCGCCGTCCGGCGCGACCCCGCCCGGCGGCGGCTCGACGCGGCCCGCCGCCGCGACCGGCTGACCTCGGACGTCGCGGCCGCCGAACGCCAGGCGCTGGACTCCGGGCAGCGCGCCCACGACCTGCGCGGACGCTGGCTCGACCTCAAGGAACAGCGCCTGACCGGCATCGCCGCCGAGCTGGCCGCCCACCTCACCGACGGCGTCCCCTGCGCCGTCTGCGGGGCCACCGAGCACCCCGCCCCGGCCGGCAAGGACGCCGGACACGTGGACCGCGACGCCGAGCAGCGCGCCTTCGACGAGCACCAGGAGGCCGAGCGGGGCCACGCTGAGCACAAGCAGCGCGGTGCCGAGCTGCAAGCCGCGCTGGACGCCGTCACCGCCGAGGTCGGAGACACCCCCGCCGACCGCATCGCCGCCGAAGTCACGGAGCTGGAGCGCGAGTTCGAGCAGGCCCGCCGGGACGCCTCCGCACTGCACGCCGCGCACGAGGAGCTGCGCCGGGCCGAGGCGGAGCGCGAGCAGCGGCTCCAGGCGCGCCAGCAGTCCGCCGTACGGGCCGCCGCCCGGCTGACGAGGCGCGACACCCTCGACCGTGAACAGACCACCCTCGAAGCTGAGTTGACGCGGGCGCGCGGAACCGCCGAGAGCGTCGCCGCCCGCGCCGCCCAACTGGAGCGGCTGGCGGCCGTGCTCACCGAGGCCGCCGAAGCCGCTCGTACGGCCGAGGAGGCGGCCGTACGCCTGAAGGACGCCGACGCCCGACTCGCCGACGCCGCCTACCGCGCGGGCTTCGACACCCCCGGCGCGGCGGCCGGGGCCCTGCTGGACCCGGCCACCCACCGCGCCCTCCAACACCGCTTGGACGAACGGCAGTCGGAGGAGTCCGCCGTACGCGCCGTCCTCGCCGAGCCCGAGACGGTGGCGGCCTCCCGGCAGGCCCCCGCCGACCTCGTCGCGGCGGGGGAGCGCGCCGCCGGGGCCGAGCGACGGCTGCGGGAAGCAGCCTCCGCCCGCGACGAGGCCGCCCGCCGCACCACCGAGCTGGACCGGCTCTCCGCCCGCGCCGGGGACGGCGCCCGGCGCCTCGCCCCGCTGCGCGAGGAGTACGACCGGGTGGCCCGGCTCGCCGCCCTCGCGGCCGGCACCAGCGCGGACAACGAGCGCCGTATGCGCCTGGAGTCGTACGTCCTGGCCGCCCGCCTCGAACAGGTCGCCGCCGCCGCGACCGCGCGCCTGAGGCTGATGTCCGCCGGGCGCTACACCCTCGTCCACTCCGACGACCGCAGCGGACGCGGGCGCAGCGGGCTCGGGCTGCACGTCGTGGACGCGTGGACGGGGCGGGAGCGGGACACCGCGACCCTGTCCGGCGGTGAGACCTTCTTCGCCTCGCTCGCGCTCGCCCTCGGCCTCGCCGACGTGGTCACCGACGAGGCGGGCGGGGTCCGGCTCGACACCCTCTTCATCGACGAGGGCTTCGGCAGCCTGGACGACCAGACCCTCGACGAGGTGCTCGACGTGCTGGACTCGCTGCGCGAACGCGACCGCAGCGTCGGCATCGTCAGCCACGTCGGCGACCTGCGCCGCCGCATCCACGCCCAGTTGGAGGTCGTCAAGGACCGGACCGGGTCGTCGCTGCGCCGGCGCGGGACCTGAGAGATCAGGGCAGCACCCCGTCGATGGCGAGGGGCAGATGGCGCGGCCCGCGCAGCACCGCGTTCGGCCGGTACGGCGGCGGGTCCGCCACCAGCCGGGGGTTGTCCAGCCGCCGCGCCAGCTCGGCCAGCGCGATCTGCGCCTCCAGCCGGGCCAGTGGCGCGCCGAAACACGTGTGGATGCCGCTGCCGAAGCCGAGGTGCTGGAGGTCGTCCCGGTCGGGGTCGAAGCGCTCGGGGTCCTTGAAGCGCTCCGGGTCCCGGTTGCCCGCGGCCAGCATCAGCCAGATCCGGGAGCCCTTGGGGATCGTCACCCCGCGCACCTCGATGTCGGTGATGCAGGTGCGCTGCGGCACGAGCTGCACCGGAGGCTCGTAGCGCAGCAGCTCCTCCACGATGTTGACCGCCAACTCCGGTTCTTCCCGCAGCCGCTGGAGGTACTCGGGATGTCGCAGCAGGGTGAGCATGCCGTTGGCGATCAGGTTGACGGTGGTCTCATGACCGGCGATCAGCAGCAGGACGGCCGTGCTGAGCACCTCCATCATGGTCATGGCACCGTCCGGCCCCTTCCCGGCGGCCAGGTCGGACAGCATGTCGTCGCGCGGGTCCTTGGTGCGCTCCTCCACCAGTCCGGCCAGATACATGCCGAGCTGGGTCCGCGCCTCCTGCGTCTTCCGCACGAACTCGGGGTCCGCGCCCTGCCGGGTCTCCGGGTCGAGGCTCGCCACCAGCGGGTCGACCCAGGACCGGAACCGGGGCTCGTCCTCGCGGGGGACCCCGAGCAGCCGGCAGATCACCGTCACCGGGAACGGATAGGCGAACTGGTCCACCAGGTCGATCTCGGTCTCGTCCGCGAGCCCGTCGATCAGCTCGGCGACGATCCCGTGCAGCTCGCCCCGCATGTCGTCGATCCGGCGCGGCTCGTGCGGCGGCCCGAACGCGCTGTTGGCGATGCGCCGCAGCCGGTCGTGCTCCGGCGGGTCCAGCCGGATGAACGACGGCGGCAGCCCGGTGTTCTCCGCCTGGTTCAGCTCGTCCGCGCCCGCCGCCGCCAGGTTCGCCGCGTCCGAGCTGATCCGGGGGTCGTGCAGCAGGCTCTCGATGTCCCAGTACGAGGAGATGACGTACGGGCCGTCCTCCTCCTCGTGCAGTACCGGTGTGCGGCGCAACTCGGCGTAGAGCGGGTAGGGGTCGGCGCGGTTGGCGAAGTCGGTGATCCGGGCCACCAGCGAGGGTTCGGTCATGACAGGTCCTTGGAGCGTCGGGGGCGGCGGGGCCGGACGGCGGTCAGTGGTGGCCGGGGGTGAAGACCAGCCGGCGGTCGGCCGGTGAGTAACCGCTGAGGGTCACGGTCGGGCCGTGGGTCGGCAGGGCCGGGTCGGGGAAGTCCGCCGCGACCGGCCGGCGCCCCTCCGGGCGCCGGTCCACCGTGGGGTACTCCACCGGGAAGGGCGCGCCCTGCTCGATCTGCCGCTGGCAGTACTCCAGCCAGCGGGCGTTGTCGAAGGTCACGGCGGCCACGATCCGGCCCTTGTACCCGTACACGCCGACGAACCGGCGCTCGGCCGTGGACCCCTGGATGATCATCAGCTCGTCGCCCATGGGCGGCACGCCCACCGACTTGATGTTCACCCCGAACTGCGAGGACCAGAAGGCGGGCATCCACATGTGCGGGCGCCGGTCGGAGGCGGGGCAGATCATGTTGTGCGCGGCCGTCTCCGCCTGCGCCACCGCGTTGCCCCAGTGCTCCAGCGACAGGAACTGGTAGCCGAACAGCGCGTGCGGGGAGCGGGCCACGTCACCGGCGACGAACACGTCGTCCGTGACGATCCCCCGGAAGTCGAACGCCCGGCACCCCGCGTCGCTGGCGATGCCGCGCGGCCCCGCGCCGAGCCCCGAGCCGGTCAGCCACTCGGTGTTGCGCAGCGAGCCCAGCGAGACCACCACGACGTCGGCCTCGACCACGCTCTCGTCGGACAGGTGCACCGCCCGCACCCGGCCCATCGGGTCGCCCTCCAGCGCGGTGACGGTGACATGGGTGCGCAGGTCGACGCCGTTCTCCTGATGGAGGTCGGCGGCGACCTCCCCGATCACCCCGCCGAGCGCGCCCACCAGCGGGGCGCCCGCGCGCTCCGCGACCGTGACCTCCAGGCCCATCTCCCGGCAGGCGGAGGCCACTTCCGACCCGGCGAACCCGGCGCCGATCACCACGACCCGCTTCGCCCCGGCCCGCAGCCGCTCGGTGAGGGCGGTCGCGTCGTCGCGGGTGCGCAGCACGAAGACGCCGTCCAGCTCGGCCTCCTCCGGCACCGGCCAGGGGCGGGCGCGCACGCCGGTGGCGATCAGCAGCCGGTCGTACTCCACCTCCTCGCCGTCGGCGAGCAGCACCCGCTTGCCCGTCAGGTCCAGCCCCGCCGCCGGGACCCCGAGCCGCCACTCGGCGTCCAGATGCCGGCGCCGGGGCAGCTCCGTGTGCTGCGGGGACGCCTTGCCCAGCAGCACCGCCTTGGACAGCGGCGGCCGGTCGTACGGCTCGTACGGTTCGTCGCCGATCAGGGTGAGGGAGCCGGTGAAGCCCTCCGCGCGCAGCGTCTCGGCCGCCCGCAGCCCGGCCAGCGAGGCGCCGACGATCACGATGCGGCCCTCGCGGCGCAGCCAGTCCACGTAGTCAGCGGCCATCGCGCGGCTCCCAGGGGGCACCGGAGAAGACCGGCGCAGGTTCGACGGGGGCGCCCTCGTGCAGACCCTCCACCGTGATCGCCTGCACCGGGCAGGCGGCGGCCGCGCGGGCGACCGCGTCACGGTGTTCCTCGGCGGCGAGCGGGTTGTAGAGCAGCGCCTCCTCGCCGTGCATGGTGAACACGTCGGGGGCGAGGAACGCGCACTGGGCGTATCCCTGGCACTTGTTGAGATCGACGACGATCCGCATCGACGCTGCGCCCTTTCCGGTGGCCCGCTCCGGTCGTCCCCCGACCGCAAGCATCGGCGTGCCGGTGCGTGGCCCGCGCGCCGGGACGTGCCGATCGGGTGAGCCGGTCAGGTCAGGGTCACCCGCCGCCGGCGCCCGCCGACCAGCAGGATGTGCACGCTCAGCAGCAGCGACCAGGCGGGGAAGACCAGTTCCGCCCAGGGCACGTTGGAGGAGACGAAGAGCAACAGCAGCGCGGTGACCGCGCCCACCACCGTCAGCCAGCGCGGCAGCACGCCCATCCGCTTGCCGATCACCGACATGGACGACACGAAGACGGCCGCCATCCGCATCGCGTAGTCCGTCATCAGCGTGTACGCGAAATGGCGGCCGAAGTCCCAGGTGGCGAGCGACGGCGTGGTGCCGGCGGGGTGGGCCACGGCCAGCACCGCCGTGGCGGAGGCGGCCGCGCCGAACAGCATCGCGGTGAAGACCAGCCCGCTGCCCAGCAGCACGGTCGCCAGGAACCGGTCCTCCACGTCGCCCACGTGCGCGCGCACCGCGCCCAGGAACCACAGGAAGAAGATGCCGGCGAACGGGATCAGTGCCAGCGCCGCCCGTACCGCGTCCCGCCGCGCGGAGTCCGTGAACCCCGCGGCGCCGACGGCGTTCGCCCCCTCGGGGATGCCGAGCCGCATCAGCACGATCGTCGCCGCCAGCAGCAGCGCGAACACCACCCCGGCCAGCCCGGCCGCCCGGGGCGTCTCGAGCGCTCCCTGACCAGGCCCGTTGCGCTGCATGAGCGGCCCACCTCCATCGTGCGACGGCCCCCGCACCAGCAAGCAGCCGGTACGGGGGCCACGCCACCCGGGCAGGGCCGTACGGCCGAGTCAGAGCCGGGACAGCTCGTCCACCAGGTCGTCCAGGCCCAGCGATCCCTGGGACAGCGCCGCCATGTGCCAGGCCTTGGGGTCGAAGGAGTCGCCGTGCCGCTCCCGCGCCCGCTCCCGGCCCAGCAGCCAGGCCCGCTCGCCCAGCTTGTAGCCGATCGCCTGGCCCGGCATCGTCAGATAGCGGGTCAGCTCGCTCACCACGAAGTCCGCCGGACGGCTGCTGTGCGCCCGGAAGAACTCCTCCGCCAGCTCCGGCGTCCACCGCTCACCGGGGTGGAACGGCGAGTCCGCCGGGATCTCCAGCTCCAGGTGCATGCCGATGTCGATGATCACCCGGACCGCGCGCATCATCTGCGCGTCCAGATAACCGAGCCGCTCCTCCGCGTCCGTGAGATAGCCCAGCTCGTCCATCAGCCGCTCCGCGTACAGCGCCCAGCCCTCGGCGTTGGCGCTGACCATGCCCACCGTGGCCTGGTAGCGGGACAGGTCGGCCGCGACGTGCGCCCACTGCGCGAGCTGGAGGTGATGGCCGGGCACCCCCTCGTGGTACCAGGTGGACACCAGGTCGTACACCGGGAACCGGGTCTCGCCCATCGTCGGCAGCCAGGTCCGGCCCGGCCGGGAGAAGTCCTCCGAGGGACCCGTGTAGTACGGGGCCGCTGCGCCGCCCGGTGGGGCGATACGGGACTCCACCCGCCGTACCCGCTCGGCGAGTTCGAAGTGGGTGCCGTCCAGGTCCGCGATGGCCCGGTCCATCAGGCCCTGGAGCCACTCCCGGACCTCGTCCACGCCCTCGATGTGCCGGCCGTGCTCGTCCAGGTGCGCCAGCGCCGCCCACGGCGTCTGGGCGCCCGGCAACACCTTCTGCGCCTCCTTCTCCATCTCGCCGAGCAACCGGTGGAACTCCGCCCAGCCGTAGGCGTACGCCTCGTCCAGGTCCAGGTCGGTGCCGTTGAAGTAGCGGGCGCTGCGGGCGTACCGCTCGCGGCCCACCGTGTTCGGGGCGTCCGCGACGGCCGGGGCGTAGACGTCCCGCATCCAGTCGCGCAGGGCCGCCACCGAGGCCGTCGCCGCGCGGGCCGCCTCGTCCAGCTCCGCGCGCAGCGCCTCGGGACCGGCCGCGGCGAAGTCCTCGAACCAGCCGCGCCCCTCGCCGGTGTCCGCCCACTCGGTGAGCTGCTCGACGAAGGTGGCCGTCGGCCGGGGCGCCGCGTACAGGCCGCGCTCCAGACCGAGGGCGAGGGAGGCGCGGTAGCCCTCGTAGGCGGCCGGGACCGCGCGCAGCCGCTCGGCGAGGGCCGCCCAGTCCTCCTCCGTCTCCTGCGGGGTCACGCTGAAGATGTCCCGCACCGAGTGGCCCGGCGTGTGCATGTTGCCGACCGCGCGCAGGTGTTCGTGCGCGTCGTGCATGGCCAGTTCGGCGGTCAGCCGCTCCCGCAGCAGCCGCCCGCAGCGGCGCTCGGCGTCAGATTCCGCGCCGGGCAGGCGCTCGGCCTCGTCCAGCCGGGCGAGCGTCGTACGCGCCAGATCGGCCAGCGCCTCCTGGCCGGTGGGGGAGTAGTCGGGCAACCGGCTGGAACTCTCCCGCACACCGAGATAGGTGCCGGTGACCGGGTCGAGGGCGATGAGGTCGTCCACATAGGCGTCGGCGACCTGACGGGGCAGCAAGCTCTTGGTGTCGGACATGGCGCCCATCCTGATACCGGAGTCGCGTCCGCGTCACCCGTGCACCGGCGTTTTCAGCTCTCGGCATGACCCGGCGGCAGCAGCGGCCCGCACTCCCACTGCTGGAAGATCAACCGGGTCTCCACCCGCGCCACTTCACGCCGGGAGGTGAACTCGTCCAGCACCAGCCGCTGGAGGTCGGCCATGTCGGCGACCGCCACCTGCACCAGGTAGTCGTCCGGGCCGGTCAGATGGAACACCGTCCGCGCCTCCGGCAGCGCCCGCACCCGCTCCACGAACGGCCCGACCAGCTCCCGCCGGTGCGGCCTGACCTGCACCGACAGCAGCGCCTGCAGGCCCCGGCCCAGCTTCGCCGGGTCCAGCCGGAGCTGATGGCCGAGGATCACGCCCGACCGGCGCAGCCGGGCCACCCGGTCCAGACAGGTCGACGGCGCCACCCCCACCCGCGCGGCGAGGTCGCGGTACGTGGTCCGGGCGTCGTTCTGCAGCAGCCGGAGCAGATGCAGATCCACCGGGTCCAGTACGACGGAGGCGTCCATCGGCCGAACGTAACACGGCTTTCAGCCCCCTGAACCCGTCCGGTGTTCACCCTTCGGTCATGGAATCGAGCAGCAACGGCGCCGCCGACACCGTACGCAGGGCACTCGCCACCGAGGCCGTGCACGCCGGCCGGGAGGACCTGACCGCGCAGGGCCTGCACACCCCGCCCATCGACCTGTCCACCACCTACCCCTCCCACGACAGCCGGGACGAGGCCGCCCGCATCGACGCCTTCGCGGCCGAGGGCATCATCCCCGAGGGACCGCCCGTCTACGCCCGCCTGGGCAACCCGACCGTGGCCCGCTTCGAGACCGGCCTGGCCCGTCTCGAAGGCACCGAGTCCGCCGTCGCGTTCGCCAGCGGCATGGCCGCGCTCAGTGCCGTGCTGCTGGCCCGGTCGGCCGCCGGGTTGCGCCATGTGGTCGCCGTCCGGCCGCTGTACGGATGCAGCGACCACCTGCTGACCGCCGGGCTGCTGGGCACCGAGGTCACCTGGACCGACCCGGCCGGGATCGCGGACGCGCTGCGCCCCGACACCGGTCTTGTGCTGGTCGAGTCCCCGGCCAATCCCACCCTCGCCGAGGTCGACATCCGGGCCGTCGCCCACTCCTGCGGGACCGTGCCGCTGCTCGTCGACAACACCTTCGCCACGCCCGTGCTGCAACGCCCCGCCGAGCACGGCGCGCGCCTGGTGCTGCACAGCGCCACCAAGTACCTCGGCGGGCACGGTGACGTGATGGCCGGGGTGGTGGCCTGCGACGAGGAGTTCGCGGGGCAACTGCGGCGGATACGGTTCGCCACCGGCGGGGTGCTGCATCCGCTGGCCGGCTACCTGCTGTTGCGCGGTCTGGCCACGCTGCCGGTCCGGGTGCGCGCGGCCTCCGCGACCGCCGCCGAGCTGGTCCGCAGGCTCGCCGGCGACCCTCGCGTGGCCCGCGTCCACTATCCACGGCTGGGCGGGACCATGGTCGCCTTCGAGGTGCACGGCGACCCGCACGAGGTGATCGCCCGCGTCCGGCTGATCACGCCGGCGGTCAGCCTGGGCAGCGTCGACACCCTCATCCAGCACCCGGCCTCCATCAGCCATCGCATCGTGGACACCGCCGACCGGCACGGCGCCGGGGTGGGCGACCGGCTGCTGCGGCTCTCGGTCGGCCTGGAGGACGCCGACGACCTGTGGGCGGACCTGTCCGGTGCTCTGGGGGAGCAGGTCCGGGTGCCGGTGCCGCTGCACGAGGCCGTCAACTGAGGCACGTGCGTCGGTAGTTCCCATGACGACGGCCCGGCGGCTGGTCACCGCCGGGCCGTCCGCCGTACCGGGAGGTCAGAGCCGGAGCTGCTCGCCGTCGCTCTTCGCCGGGGCGCCGGAGCGGGCCGGGTCCAGGCGGGCGGTGATCACGAGGGTGCCCTCCTCGACCTGGTAGTCCAGGGGCAGCCCGAGTCCGCGCATCGCCGCGACCATGCCGGTGTTGGCGGACCGGGTGACCGCGTACACGCTCGCGCAGCCCGCCTCCACCGCCATCCGCACCAGCCGCTCCAGCAGCTCGGTGCCGACACCGCGCCGCTGCCAGTCGTCCTCGACCAGCAGGGCGACCTCGGTCTCCTCGCCGTCCCACAGCAGATGGCCGAGGCCGACCAGGCGGCCCGAGGCGGTCTGCGCGGCCAGGGTGCGGCCGAAGCGCGGGCTGAGCAGGTGGTTCAGGTACCGGTCGGCGTCGCGCACCGGGCCGTGGTAGCGCAGGTCGAGGGTGCGGTCCGAGCAGCGTTCGTGCATCGCCCTGGCCGCGTCCAGGTCGCCGGTGTCCACCCGGCGCACGGTGATCGCGTTGCCCTCGGGCAGCGTCAGCACGTCGTGCGCGCGCGGGATGCGCGGGCCGAGGCGGCTGTCCAGCTCCACCAGCGCCCGCGCCCGCGCGAACTCGGTCGGGGTGAACGGCAGATACGGCCGCTCCACGCTCAGCACGCCACCGCCCGGTGCCCGCAGCCGCAGGACGGTGTCCTCCAGCACCCCTTCGGCGGGCACCGGCTCGCCGCCCGTGCCGGCGGGCAGCGAGCGGATCGTGCACCGGCCGAGCAACTGGCGCAGCGCCAGCGGGAGTTCCGCCGCGTCCAGCGCGGTGCGGGTGGCGAGGCTCAGGACGCGGGTGGGGGCGTCGACCAGATCATGGGCGTCGGCCCGCTCGATCCAGGTGGAGCTGCCGCCCGACTCCGCGATGACGCGGGTCAGTTCGGCGGCCGCCAGGGAGTCCGGTGCCCGCAGCAGGAACTCGTCCACCGTGCCGTCGGCCAGGGGGTGCGTCTGGAGGCTCAGGATGTCGACCCGGTACGTGGCCAGCGCCGTGCAGAGGGCGGCCAGCGAGCCGGGTTCGTCCCGTACGGTCGTCCGCATCCGCCACAGGGCGCCGGGGCCGGCCTGCGGGGACGGCCCGGCCGGGTGCGCGGACGCGCTCGGCCGGGCGCCGGTATCGCCTGCCTCACCGGTGGGCGGTGCGTGCACATGGCGCCGGGCCCACCAGGTGTGGAACCCGGCCGTCGCGGCCAGGGCGAGCGCCGAGATCAGCAGCAGGGCGGGGCCGTCGGGGCCGTGCCCGATCAGGTTCGCCACCGCGTCGGCCACCGCGACGGCCGTGAACAGCGCCGCGAGTTCGACGAGGTCCCGCCGCCAGTGGTGCACGGGCCGCCCGTGCCGGGTCCGGATCGCGCTCCGCGCCGATTTCCGTGTCGTTCGAGAGATGTCCGCAGTCATGCGGCCACTGTGCAGGAATGGTGTTGCGTGATCACGAACGCTCTGTGACCGATGGGTAAAGCATGGTTGTGCCCGAGTTCGTCGCACTTTCTACCATCAGTGGACGTCCCGTCAAAGTCGCTGCTGGGCAAAGCAGTTGGCGTGCCGCGCTCCGGGGGATGACGCCGGTGCGCGACACGCCTTCGAGGGTACGGGACGTCAGACCCCGGCCGGGCGGCTGCTGCCGTCGAGGATGACGCGGGCGACGAGCGCCGGGTCGTCGTTCATCGGGACGTGCCCGCAGCCGGGCAGCCGGATCAGCCGGGCGTGCGGGATGATCCGCTTGGCCCGCACACCTTGGCGGCGCAGCAGAATCCGGTCGTGCGCGCCCCAGGCCACGGTGACCGGAACACCGGGCAGCGCGTCGGTGAACCGCACGGCGGTGCCGGTGCGCAGCGTCGCCTCGAACGCGGTGGCCCCGGCCAGCGCCAGCGTCTCCGCGACCACCGCCTCCGGAGCCCGGCGCGCGGGGCGCCGGTAGATGGTGCTGGTCAGCGCGGTGCGGCCGACCGCGCTGCGGGACAACCGCTCCACCACCGGCAGCGGCAGCCGCTGGGCCAGCCCGCGCATGGTGAGCAGCACCCCGAAGGCGTACCGCCGCTCGGCCTCGGTCCAGAACCCGGCCGGGGCCAGCGCGGTGACGGACCGGGCGGTCTTCTCCCGGCCCAGCTCGAGCGCCAGCAACCCGCCGAGGGAGTTCCCGGCCACGTGCGGGCGGTCCAGGTCCAGTGCCTCGAACAGCGAGCCCAGCACGGAGTTGATCGTCGGAAGATCGTGGTCAAGGCCGCTCGGCAGGTCCGGCGAGGCGCCGAAACCGGGCAGGTCCACGGCGATCACCTCGCGCTCGGTCGCCAGGATGTCCACCACCGGGTCCCATGCCTGCCGGTGGTGCCCGATGCCGTGCAGCAGCACCAGCGGATCACCCCGCCCCACCCGCTGGTACGAGACGGTCACATCCCTCGTCCCGGCCGGGGCGGGAACCTTGAAGGAGACGGTGGCGGACATACGAAGCTCCTCGATCGCACTGCCGGACTGCCGGCGGACTGCCGACGGACGCCCTAGACAGCTTGTCAGCGATTGCTACCGACGGGTAGCCCCCGGCGTCGTGTCGTGGAAGTCCGGCGCCTTCAGGTGCTTTCACGCCGCGAGCGCCGCCGCGACCAGGCTGGCGAAGGCTTCGGGGGCGTCCAGCATGACGTTGTGCCCGCAGTCCGCGACCGCGACCACGGACACCCCCGCCTCCCGCAGCCCGTCCTCGCCGGGCAGCGGCCCGTCGGCCTCGGGGTAGAGGAAGGCGCGCGGGACGGGCGAGCGCACCAGCAACTCCCGCATGGTCGGGACCGTGCCACGAGCGAGTCCGGTGGCACTGCGGTGCAGGGCCGTACGATCGGTCAGCCGCATGGTGGCCCACCAGAACGCGCCCGCCCGGTCCCGGACCTCCTCCCACCCGCCGTCCATGAACTCCGCCTCGGAGAAGGCCGCGATACCGCCGCTGCCGAGGGCGCCCCTGGCGGGCTCGACCGGGTCGAGGTTGGCGTCGATCAGCACCAGCCGGGACACCAGCTCCGGGTGGCGGTCGGCCAGCACGATCGCGACGGAACCGCCCATGCTGTGCGCGATCACCTCGGCCCCCGTCACCCCGGCCCCGGTCAGCGCGGCGGCCAGCGCCTCGGCATGCGACTCGAGGCTGTAGTCGAAGTCCTGCGGCCGGTCGCTCAGGCCGTGCCCCAGCAGGTCGACCATGAGCGTGCGGTGCCCGGCGACCAGCGGATGGGCGGCCGCCTCGGCGAAGTAGGCGGCCGCCGTGGCGCCCAGACCGTGCAGATAGACCCGCGGCGCGTCGCTCCCCGGCAGCTCCACCCAGCGGATGCGGTCACCCTCGGCGGTGACGACGGCGTCCCGGATGCTCACGGCAATTCCCCCTGATCGACGGCGTACGAGCGGATGATCTCAAACCTTCGCCCGCCCCGCCCCGCGCCGCCCCGCCGGGCTCCACAACGCGCCAGGAACGACCGAATTCGTCTGGACACCGGGGGGTGCGCCGGGATGGGATGGGAACCGTGACGACCGAGACCGCGATCGATGTCTTCGAAGAGAACCGGCCGCTGCTGACCGGCGTCGCCTACCGCATGCTGGGCCGCGTCGCGGACGCCGAGGACGTGGTGCAGGACGCCTGGCTGCGCTGGTCCCGCGCCGATCGCGCCGAGGTCCGCGAACCCCGCGCCTACCTGGTCCGCATCACCACCCGGCTGGCCCTGGACCGGCTCCGCCAGGTCAAGTCGCGCGGCGAGGCGTACGTCGGCCCCTGGCTGCCCGAGCCGTACACCACCGACTTCGGCGACACCGTCCCCGACACCGCCGACCGGGCCCTGCTCGCCGACTCCGTGTCCGTGGCCGTGCTCGTCGTGCTGGAGTCGCTGTCCCCGCTGGAGCGCGCGGTGTTCGTGCTGCGGGAGGCGTTCGGCTATCCGTACGCCGAGATCGCGGAGCTGCTGGACCGGGGCGAGCCCGCGGTACGGCAGTTGGCCGGGCGGGCCCGCAGACATGTCGAGGAACGCCGGCCGCGCTACGACGTGGACCCCGCCCAGCGCCGGAAACTCACCGAGCGGTTCCTCGCGGCGGCCACGGAGGGTGACCTCGACGGGCTGATGTCCCTGCTCGCGCCGGACGCCCGTCTGGTCGGCGACAGCGGCGGCAAGGCCAAGGCTCCGGTGCGGGTGCTGGTCACCGCCGACAAGGTGGGGCGCTTCCTGGCCGGGGTGGCCTCGAAGAACCTGCTGCCCGGCATGACACACCGGTTCATCGAGGTCAACGGCGGTGTCGCGGTGCTCGTGCTGTCCGAGGGCAGGCCGGACACCCTCTTCCAGCTCGGCATCACCGACGGCGCGATCAGCGCCGTCTACATCATCCGCAACCCCGACAAGCTGCGCGGCCTCACCGGGGACCGGCCCCAAGGGAGTGCGAACTCCATGTGAACGCTCGGTCACCCGGGCGCCGGGCGAGTGGGCCGGGATGGGACAATTGGTCTTGACCAAGCATCAGGGCCGCCCTATGGTCGCAAAGAACTGCAACAACCTTTAATAAACAAGGGCGCCAAAATCGCCGGAGCACGGCACTTGCGGAGGACAGGGTGGGGACCACGCAACTGGAAACGGTGCCGGAGCCGAAGTACTTGCACCTCAAGACCGTACTGAGCGAGGCACTGGACTCCGAGTTCTCGGTGGGCGAGATCCTGCCGAACGAGCGCGATCTCGCCGCCCGGTTCGGCGTCGCCCGCGCCACGCTCCGGCAGGCGCTGGAGCAACTCGAGCTGGAGGGACGGCTGCAGCGCCGCCGGGGTGTCGGTACGACCGTCGCGCCACCGCGCGTCGGCGTCGCCCTCGGCACCGGGCGGCAGACGTGGCCCGGCACCGGTGACGACGCCTGGCAGCCGATGGACTGCGAGCGGGCCGTACCGCCCGCCCCGGTCGCGGCCGCCCTGGACACCGGCTCCGCCGAGGTCCACCTCGTACGCCGGTTCCGGCTGTCGCAGGGCCGGCGCGTCGCCACCGAGCTGCTGTACGTCCCGACCGCCTCGGTGCCCGACCTGAGCGCGATCGACGCGCCCTCCGGGCCGGCCCGCGCCCGTGCGGTGCTGCGCG
Organism: Streptomyces sp. NBC_01171; assembly: GCF_045039805.1. NCBI lineage: Bacteria > Bacillati > Actinomycetota > Actinomycetes > Kitasatosporales > Streptomycetaceae > Streptomyces > Streptomyces sp. NBC_01171. The sequence goes on from NZ_CP108609.1 coordinate 5,725,683, forward strand.
AACTCCAGCGGCTCAAACTCGACGGCCAGGACCGCGCGGTGGAGCTCGGCTCGGCCGGCGCGGAGGACGCGAAGGAACTCGACCGGCTGCCCGGCTCGCCCGTCCTCGTCGTCACCACCCGGTTCACGGCCCAGGGCCGCACCGCCGCGCTCGGCGTGGCCACCTACCGCGCCGACACCTGCCGCCTCACCTTCGGCGACACCCCGGACGTCGAGATACACCACGACCCCGAACGACGCGCCTCCTGAGCGCACCGCACACCCCGCCGCGCCCCGGAATCCCACCGGGGCGCGCGGCATGTGGGCCGCACGCCCCGACGGCGCCCTCGACGCCTCACGCCCCGACGGCGCCCTCGACCGCGAACAACTGCCGCTCCACATGGTCCAGCGCCAGCCGCAGCGCGCCCGTGGCCACCACCGCCTCGCCCAGCAGGGACAGCGCCACCGACGGGGGCCGCAGACAGTAGCGGGCCAGCTCGCGGCGGAGCGGTTCCAGGACCCCGTCCAGACCTGCCGCCCAGCCGCCGACCACCACCAGCTCCGGGTCGAGCGCCAGCACCAGCGCGGCCACGTCGTGCACCAGCCGCTGGATGAACCGTTCCACCGCCGCCAGCGCCGAGCCGTCGCCCTCCCGCGCCAGTGCGAAGACCTGGGTGACCGCCTGCTCGTCCAGCGGCGGCAGCGGCTCGTCCGTGGTGGACAGCAGGGCCTCCGGGGTCGCCTCCCGGCCCAGCAGATGCAGCGCGCCGATCTCCCCGGCCGCCCCGCCGTGCCCCCGGTGCAGCCGGCCGCCGATCAGCGAGCCCGCGCCCGGACTCAGCCCGGCCAGCACGAACACCACGTCGTCGGTGTCCTTCGCGGCGCCCTGCCAGTGCTCGGCCACCGCGGCCGCGTTGGCGTCGTTCTCCACCAGCACCGGGCACCGGAAGGAACGGCTGAGCCGCTCGCCCAGGTGGAGCCCGGTCCACTGGGGCAGCGCGGTGCCCAGGCGAACCGTTCCGTCGGCCTCCACGATGCCCGGAGTGCCGACGCCCACCGCGCGCAGCGAGCCCCGCGGGACGCCGGTGCGGCGCAGCAGCTCGGCGACCGTGCCGCGCAGCTTCTCCAGCCGCTCGTCGGCCGGCGCCTTCTCGTCCACGTCCCGGGTCTGCGTGCCCAGTACCCGCCCGTCCAGGTCGGAGACGACCGCCACCACCCGGTGCGCGCCGATCTCCAGCCCCAGCAGATGCCCCGCCTCGGCCCGGAACCGGAACCGGCGCGCGGGCCGCCCCTGACGGCGCGCGGTGCCCTCCTCGGCCGCCCGCTCCACCACCAGGCCCGCCTCGGCCAGGCCCTCCACGACCCCCTCGACGGTCGGCCGGGACAGCCCCGTGGCCCGGGTGATCTCCGTGAGCGTCGCGCAGTCGCTGTCGCGCAGCGCGCGCAGCACCACCGCGGAATTGATCCTCCGCAGCAGCGAGGGATCACCACCGGTCAACTGCCCCACGGTCCGTCCTCCCAGCTCGCGGGCGTGTGTGGGGCGGATCGTACTCGGCCCGGACCACCCCGGCGAGGGCCGGGCGGTCACCGGGGCGCGACGAACCCCGACTCGTAGGCCGCGATCACCGCCTGGGTACGGTCCCGCGCGCCCAACTTGGCGAGTACGGCGCTCACATGCGACTTCACCGTCTCCGCCCCGACGACCAGCCCGGCGGCGATCTCCGCGTTGGTCAGCCCACGCGCCATCAGCCGCAGCACCTCCGCCTCCCGCTCGGTCAGCCGCGCCCCCGCCAGCGGTTCGGCGGTCGCCCGGCCGGTGCCGTACCGGGCCGCCAACTGCCGTACCGAGGCCGGGAAGAGCAGCGAGTCGCCCGCCGCGACCAGCCGTACCGCGTGCACGATCTCCTCGGGGCGGGACCGCTTCAGCAGGAACCCGTCCGCACCCGCGCGCAGCGCCTCGTAGACGTACTCGTCGTCCTCGAAGGTGGTGACCACCAGGATCTTCGGCGGCTCGGCCACCGTACGCAGCACCGCGCGGGTGGCCTCGATGCCGTCCAGCAGCGGCATCCGGACGTCCATCGCCACCACGTCCGGCCGCAGGCTCCGCACCAGCGGGATGACGGCGGCCCCGTCGGCCGCCTCGCCGACCACCTCGATGTCGGGCTGCGCCGCCAGCACGGCCCGCAGACCGGCACGGACCAGGGGTTCGTCGTCGACGAGGAGTACGGTGACCGGCATCCGGCCAGCGTAGGGCCTGTCTTCCGGTTCTGGCCGGCTCGGGCCGACGGTGCCCCTGCGGCCGACCCCAGCAAGATCCCGAAGACAGGCCCTGAATCAGATCAGCGGCAGCTCGGCCCGCACCAGCCAGTCGCCCGCCTCCGGGCCGGTGCGGGCGCTGCCGCCGAGGAGGGCGGCCCGCTCCCGTATCCCGCGCAGCCCGCTGCCGCCGCTGCTTCCGGGCAGTCCCGGCGGGAGCGGATTGCTTATCTCCAGAGCGAGTTGGCGGCCGCCGGCCGTCACCCGTACCCGTACCGGAACGGCGCCCGCGTGCCGCAGGACGTTCGTCAGGGACTCCTGGAGGATGCGGTAGCCCTCGCGGGACACCGGGCCGGGCAGCGACTCCACCGCGCCGGTCACCGTGAAATCCACCTCCGCGCCGGACGCCCGCGCCGACTCCAGCAGGCGGTCCGCGTCCGCCAGCGTCGGACGGGCGCTCACCGGCCGCTCCGCCTCGCGCAGCACCCCGAGCACCCGCTCCAGATCCTCCAGCGCGGCCCGGCCCGTCTCCTCGATGGCCGTCAGCGCCCGCCCGGTGAACTCCGGGTCCCCGGCCGCCCGCGCGGCCCCCGCCTGGACCACGGCCACGGTCAGCGCATGACCGATCGAGTCGTGCAACTCCCGCGCGATCCGGGTGCGTTCGAGGAGCTGCTCGGTCCGCTCCTCCAGCGCGGCCAGCCGCTCGGCCGCCGACGGCCCCAGCAGCCATCGCGCACACCGGGTGATCAGCGCACCGAGCCCGAGCGCCACGCCGTACAGCGCGAGCAGGGGGAGCGGGGCCAGCAGGGCGTACGCCCGGTGCGGCGCCACACCGTCCAGGAAGGAGGGCGGCAGCCCCCAGGCGCACTTCGCCAAGTCGAGGGTGAGGACCGGCAGTCGCACGCAGGCGAACACGGCGACCGCGCCGAGCAGCATCCGCAACTCCAGCCAGAGCAGCGTGCGTCCCCGGTCCCGCCAACTCCGCGCGGGTGCCTCGGAGATGCCGGGCTCCGCCTCGCCGGGCGTCAGCAGCAGCCGCGCCTGCACACCCTCGCCCCGCCGCACGGCCGGAATCAGTCCGAGGGGAACGAGGATCAGCGCGGGCGCCCACGGTGTGCGCGGGTCGATGAACATCCAGAACGCCACGCTCAGCATGGGCACCCACAGGTGCAGCAGGCGCGTGTACGTCGTCCCGCGCAGCAGCGGGCGCAGGAAGCGGACCATGCCGTCATCGTCGCAGCCGGCGCCCGCCCCGGCCTCCCCCGCACGGGGGAGCGGGTCCCCGCTCGCGGGGGAGGCGCACGGCCGCCCGCCCGGCGAGGCTCGTGCCATGACCAGTATCGAACTCCGCGACGTCACCAAGGAGTACGGCGGCAGACGCGCCGTCGACCGCCTGACCCTCACCGTCCGCCCCGGCCGGGTGACCGGCTTCCTCGGCCCCAACGGCGCGGGCAAGTCCACCACCATGCGCCTCGTCCTCGGCCTCGACCGCCCCACCTCCGGCACCGCCACCCTCGACGGACGACCTTACGCCGAACTCCGCGACCCGCTGCGCCGGGTGGGTGCCCTGCTGGACGCCCGCGCCGCCCACGGCTCCCGCACCGCCCACGACCATCTGCTGGCCCTCGCCGTGAGCAACCGCCTCCCCGCCGCCCGCGTCGGCGAGGTCCTGGAGCGGACCGGCCTCGCCTCCGTGGCCCGGCGCCGGGTGCGCACCTTCTCCCTCGGCATGCGCCAGCGGCTCGGCATCGCCGCCGCGCTGCTCGGCGACCCCGAGGTGATCCTGCTCGACGAACCCGCCAACGGCCTCGACCCCGAGGGCATCGTCTGGGTCCGCACACTGCTGCGCGGGCTCGCGGCCGAGGGCCGTACGGTCCTGGTGTCCAGCCATCTGATGGGGGAGACGGCCGCCTTCGCGGACCACCTCGTCGTCCTCGGCCGGGGCCGCCTGCTCGCCGACACCCCGGTGCGGGACTTCATCGACGCCCGCGTGCGCCCCCGGGTCCGGGTCCGCAGCACCGACGCCGACGCGCTCGGGGCGCTCCTCGCCCGGCACGGGCACGAGGGGGAGCGGGCGGCCGACGGCACGTGGACCGTGCGGCACGCGCGCGTGGAGGAACTCGGGCGGCTGTTGTCCGAGGAGGGGCTGCCCGTACTCGAACTCGCCGTTCAGGAGGCGAGCCTGGAGGAGGCGTACCTCGATCTGACGTCCGGCGAGGCCGAGTTCACCGCACAGCCGCAGGAGGTCTGACCATGCCGTTCGTTCCCGTACTGCACGCCGAGTGGATCAAGATCCGGACGCTGCGGTCGCTGCTCGGCGCGCTGGCGGCGGTGCTCGTCGTCACCGTGGCCTTCTCGGCGGTCACCGCCGCCCAGGCGGACCGTTCCGACCCGCTGTACGCGGTGTTCTTCGGCGTCAGTCTCGGCCAGGTCGCGGCCGTGGTGTTCGGCGCGCTGGCGGTGTCCGGCGAGTACCGGGGCGGTGCGCTGCGGCTGACGCTGGCCGCGGTGCCGGACCGGGCGCGGTGGTTCGCCGCGAAGGCCGTCGCCGTCGCGCTGCCGGTGCTCGCGGTGGGGCTGCTAACCGGTCTGGCGACACTCGCGGTGGGCAGGGCGACGGCGGGGGAGCCGGGACCCACCTGGGCCGAGGGGCTGCGCGGGGTGGTCGGCTGCGCGCTGTACCTGACGCTGATGGCGCTGTTCGCCGCCGGACTCGCGGCCGTGCTGCGCAGCGGGGTCGGCACGCTCGGGCTGCTGATCCCGTTCCTGCTGACCGTGTCCTTCGTCGTCGGGGACCTCGCCTCCGGCGCCGCCGGCTACCTGCCCGACCGGGCGGGCCAACTCGCCCTGCACAGCGCCCCCGAGGGCCCGCTCGGTCCCTGGACCGGGCTCGCGGTGACCGCGCTGTGGGCGGGAGCGGCGCTGGGCGCGGGCGCCTGGTGCGTGCGGCGGCGGGACGCCTGACGCGCCGCCAATTGTCAGTGGCGGCGGCTTTACTGGAACACATGGACGTCGTCGCTCGGCATCTCGCCGCCATCGACCGGCTCCGCACGCGGGACCTCCCGGCGGGCGTGGCCGGGCACCACACCGTGGAACTGGAGACGGGCCGGCCGGGAACGGCTTCGGACGACTTCCACGCCCTGCGCGAAGCGATGGCCCGGCGCCTCGGCGCCCGCTGGGGCGAAGCACCTCCCTGGGGCCAGCTCACCCTCCGCCTCCGGCTCGCCCGCGGCGAAGAGATACCCGAGCCCTGGGCCACCCTCTGCCTGCGCACCGACGAACTCGACGTATGGCAGGCGGGAGAGGTGTGGCTGGCGGTCGGCGTGGCCGACCGGGACGAGGCGGACGAGATACGCCTTCTCGCCACGGTCACCCGTACGGCCCCGCCCTAGTCCGCCGCCTCGCGCAGCCGGCCGAACTCCTCCGCCATGCCCGCCACCGTCCAGTGGGCGTTCAGGCCGCTCGGGTTGGGCAGCACCCAGACGCGGGTGTTGCCGAACGTGCGCTCCTGCGGGCCCACTTGGGCCTTGCGGTCACCGAAGGCCGCCCGGTAGGCGGTCACGCCCACCACGGCCAGCCAGCGGGGCGCGTAACGCTCCACCTTGGCGGCCAGCACCCGGCCGCCCTCGACGTACTCCTCGGGCGAGAGTTCGTCCGCGCGGGCCGACGCCCGGGCCACCACGTTGGTGATGCCGAGGCCGTAGGAGAGCAGTTCGCGCTCCTCGGCGGGCTTCAGTTGGCGTGGGGTGAAGCCCGAGCGGTGCAACACCGGCCAGAAGCGGTTGCCGGGGCGGGCGAAGTGGTGGCCGGTGGCCGCCGACATCAGGCCCGGATTGATGCCGCAGAACAGGACATGGAGGCCCTCCGCGAGCACGTCGGGGACGAGACGGTCGCGGGCGGCCTCCAGTTCCGCCTGGGTGAAGGAGGTCAGAGGATCGCTCCGGGGGTGTAACCGGCCGCCTCCGGGCGCTGCTTGGCGATCTCCTCGATCCGGCCCACGACCACGCCGACCTGGTCGGCGGCCGCACCGGTGAAGGACAGCTTGTCGGCCATCAGCGCGGCCAACTGCTCACGGTCGAGCGGAAGCCGGTCGTCGGCGGCGAGCTTGTCCAGCAGGTCGTTGCGCTCGGCGCCCTGCTCCCGCATGGCGAGCGCGGTGGCCACCGCGTTCTCCTTGATCGCCTCGTGCGCGACCTCGCGGCCCACGCCCGCGCGCACCGCGCCCATCAGCACCTTGGTGGTGGCGAGGAACGGCAGGTAGCGGTCCAGCTCGCGGGCGACGACGGCCGGGAAGGCGCCGAACTCGTCCAGCACGGTCAGGAACGTCTCCAGCAGGCCGTCCAGCGCGAAGAACGCGTCGGGCAGCGCGACCCGGCGCACCACCGAGCAGGACACGTCGCCCTCGTTCCACTGGTCGCCCGCCAGCTCGCCGGTCATCGAGGCGTAGCCGCGCAGGATCACCATCAGGCCGTTGACGCGCTCGCAGGAGCGGGTGTTCATCTTGTGCGGCATCGCGGACGAGCCGACCTGGCCGGGCTTGAAGCCCTCGGTGACCAGCTCGTGCCCCGCCATCAGCCGGATGGTCTTGGCCAGCGAGGAGGGCGCCGCCGCCAACTGCACCAGCGCGGTGACGACCTCGTAGTCCAGCGAGCGCGGGTAGACCTGGCCGACCGAGGTGAACGCCTGGCCGAAGCCCAGGTGGTGGGCGATGCGCTGCTCCAGCTCGGCCAGCTTGGCCGCGTCCCCGCCCAGCAGGTCCAGCATGTCCTGCGCGGTGCCGACCGGACCCTTGATGCCGCGCAGCGGGTAGCGGCCCAGCAACTCGTCCACCCGGCCGTAGGCCACCAGCAGCTCGTCGGCGGCGGTGGCGAAGCGCTTGCCCAGGGTGGTGGCCTGCGCGGCCACGTTGTGCGAGCGCCCGGCCATGACCAGCTCCGCGTACTCGCCCGACAGCCTGCCGAGGCGGGCCAGCACGGCCACCGTGCGGTCGCGGACCAGCTCCAGGGAGAGCCGGATCTGGAGCTGCTCGACGTTCTCGGTGAGGTCGCGCGAGGTCATGCCCTTGTGGACGTGCTCGTGTCCGGCGAGGTCGTTGAACTCCTCGATCCGCGCCTTCACGTCGTGCCGGGTGACCTTCTCGCGCTCGGCGATGGAGGCCAGGTCCACGGTGTCGAGGACGCGCTCGTAGTCGGCGATGGCCTCGTCCGGCACCTCGATGCCCAGGTCCTTCTGGGCGCGCAGCACGGCGAGCCAGAGCTGCCGCTCCAGCCTCACCTTCTGCTCGGGCGACCAGAGCGTGGCGAGCTCGGCGGAGGCGTAGCGTCCGGCGAGGACGTTGGGGATGCGGGGCTTGGCGGGCGCTGAAGTCACGTGTACGGATTGTACTGGCGATTCGTGCAGGCCAGCGCCGTGGGGTGGCTCGGAGGAAGCTACAAGGTGTGCGCGGCGGCCGCCGAAGACGGGTTCCCTACTCTTGCAGTATGCGCATGCGTCCTACGTTGAGCTGGACCCCGAGCGGGGAACTCCCGCCGGGCATCACCGATCCGGAGCCGGTCGCCGAGGCACTGAGCGCGGGCGGAGTGCTCGTGCTCAGCGGGGCGGGCATCTCCACGGAGTCCGGTATCCCCGACTACCGGGGCGAGGGCGGCAGCCTGAGCCGGCACACCCCGATGACCTACCAGGACTTCACCGCCGGAGCCCAGGCCCGGCGCCGGTACTGGGCCCGCAGCCACCTCGGCTGGCGCACCTTCGGCCGCGCCCGCCCCAACGCCGGGCACCGGGCGGTGGCCGCGTTCGGCCGGCACGGCCTGCTCTCCGGCGTGATCACCCAGAACGTCGACGGCCTGCACCAGGCGGCCGGGAGCGAGGACGTCGTGGAACTCCACGGCAGCCTCGACCGTGTCGTCTGCCTCTCCTGCGGCGACCTCAGCGCCCGCCGCGTCCTCGCCGCACGCCTGGAGGAGGCGAATCCGGGGTTCGACCCGGTGGCCGTCGGCATCAACCCGGACGGTGACGCCGACCTCACCGACGACCAGGTCGGCGACTTCCGCGTGGTGCCCTGCACGGTCTGCGGCGGCATCCTCAAGCCGGACGTGGTCTTCTTCGGCGAGGCGGTCCCGCCCGCCCGGGTCGAGCACTGCCGCGCCCTGGTCCGCGGGGCGACCACGGTGCTGGTCCTGGGCTCCTCGCTGACGGTGATGTCCGGTCTCCGCTTCGTCCGCCAGGCGGCCGAGGCCGGTAAGCCGGTGCTCGTCGTCAACCTGGCCCCCACGCGAGGCGACGTCCACGCCCGCGCGCGCGTCGCCCTCCCGTTGGGCCCGGCCCTGACGACGGTCGCCGGCCGACTCGGCGTTCCCCTGGACGGTGCCGACGCTCCGGTCGGGTGACCGGCGCACCGGCCAGGTGCTACGCCCGGTCCTGGTGCGTCAGCTCGTACGGCAGCAGGTCCGGGCGCTTGGCCGGGAGGCCGTCGCCGGAGGAGCGGCCGGTGAGGCGGCGGGCTATCCAGGGCAGCAGGTACTGCCGGGTGAAGCGGACGTCGGCGACCCGGCGGGCCCGCCAGCCGGGCGGCGGGGTGGCTGCCAGCGGGGTGCGCCACTCGGCGTCCTCCGCGTCGTGGCCGAGCGCCTGCCAGACCGCCTCCGCCACCCTGCGGTGCCCCTCGTGGGTCAGGTGCAGCCGGTCTACGTCCCACAGGCGCGGGTCGCCCAGCGAGGGCGCCCCGTACAGGTCGACCACGACCGCGTCGTGCTTGGCGGCCAGCTCGTCCACGCAGGCGAACAGCTCCTCCATGCGCGGCCGGAACCGGTCCAGCACCGGGCCCTGGCGGCCGGGGCTGTGCATCAGCACCAGCCGCTCGCAGTTGGGCGCCAGCCGTTCCACGGCCTCGGTGAGCAGGTCCCGCACCCGCACCATGTCGCACTTGGGGCGCAGGGTGTCGTTGAGCCCGCCGACCAGCGTGATCACGTCGGGGCGCATCGCGGCCGCCAGGCCGACCTGCTCGTCCACGATCTGCTGGATCAGCTTCCCGCGCACCGCCAGGTTGGCGTACCGGAAGCCGGGCGTGCGGGCGGCCATCCGGGCCGCGAGGAGATCCGCCCAGCCCCGGTAGGAGCCGTCGGGCAGTAGGTCCGACATGCCCTCGGTGAAGGAGTCGCCGACGGCGACGAGGCTGGTGTACGCGGGAGGTGTGGGATTCGTCTGCATGGCGACAGAGATGGTATCCCGGCGCCATACCCACCGGTCGGTGCCCCCGTGCGCAGCCCCGGCACGGCTCAGGCGGGCTGCCCGAACAGCTCCCGCAGCACGTCCTCCATGGTCACCAGCCCGGCCAGCTTCCCGTCCGCGCCGGTCACCGCCGCCACATGCGTACGGCTGCCGCGCATCGCGGTGAGCACGTCGTCCAGCGGGGAGGTCTCCCGCACCCGCGCGATCGGCCGCATGTCGCGCAGCCGGAACGGCACATCGCGCGGAGAGGCGTCCAGCGCGTCCTTCACATGCAGGTAGCCCACGATCCGGCGCCCCACGTCGACCACCGGGAACCGGGAGAACCCCGACTCGGCCGACAGCCGCTCCAACTCCTCCGGGGTGACACCGACGCTCGTGTAGACCACCCGCTCCAGCGGCACGATCACGTCCCGGACCGGGCGGCTGCCCAGCTCCAGCGCGTCGTGTAGGCGCTCCTGCGCCCGGTCGTCGATCAGGCCCGCCTCGGTGGCGTCCTTGACGATCTCGGCCAGCTGGGTGTCGGTGAACGTCGCGGACACCTCGCTCTTCGCCTCCACCCGCAGCAGCTTCAGCAGGCCGTTGGCGAAGGCGTTGATGGTGAAGATCACCGGGCGCAGCGCGCGGGCCAGCGCCACCAGCGGCGGGCCGAGCAGCAGCGCGGTGCGCACCGGCTCGGCCAGCGCGATGTTCTTCGGCACCATCTCGCCCAGCAGCATGTGCAGATAGGTGGCCAGGGTCAGCGCGATCACGAACGACACCGCGTGCCCGGCGCCCGAGGGCACCCCGGCCGCATGGAACACCGGCTCCAGCAGATGCGCGATGGCCGGCTCCGCGACCACACCGAGCACCAGCGTGCACAGGGTGATACCGAGCTGCGCGGCCGCCATCAGCGCCGACACGTGCTCCAGCCCCCACACCACCCGCCGGGCCCGCCTGTCGCCCTCCTGGGCCAGCGGCTCCACCTGCGAGCGGCGGACCGAGATCAGCGCGAACTCGGCGCCCACGAAGAAGGCGTTGACGACCAGGGTCGCCAGACCGATCAGGATCTGTACGGCGGTCATCGCGCCCTCCCCGCCGACTCGTCGGCGTGTCCGCCGTGCGACCCGTTGGCCGGCGCGTGCAGCAGCACCCGCGCGGCCCGGTGCCCGGAGGCGTCCACCACGTCCAGCCGCCAGCCGCCGGCGTCCACGCGGTCCCCGACCTCCGGGATACGGCCCAGCTCGGTGGCGACCAGCCCGGCCAGCGTCTCGTACGGGCCGTCGGGCACCCTCAGCCCCACCCGCGCCAGTTGGTCGGTGCGGGCCGCGCCGTCCGCCGAGTACAGGGCGCGGCCCTGGTCGTCGGTGCCGGCCGGGGCCAGGTCGGGGGTCTCGTGCGGGTCGTGCTCGTCGCGGACCTCGCCGACGACCTCCTCGACGATGTCCTCCAGCGTCGCCACGCCCGCCGTGCCGCCGTACTCGTCTATGACGACGGCCATGGTGCGCCTGCCCGACAACCGGTCCAGCAGCCGGTCCACGGTCAGGGACTCCGGGACCAGCAGGGGCTCGCGCATGATCTGGGTGACCGAGCGGACCGGACGGTCCTCGGCGGGCAGCGCCAGCACGTCCTTGATGTGGGCGACGCCGACGACCGAGTCCAGGTTGCCCCGGTAGACCGGGAAGCGGGAGAGGCCGGTGGCCCGGGTCGCGTTCGCCACGTCCTCGCAGGTGGCGAGGGTGTCGAGGGCGACGACCTGGACGCGCGGGGTCATCACGTTCTCCGCCGACAGGTCCGCCAGGTTCAGCGTGCGCACGAACAGTTCGGCGGTGTCCGGCTCCAGCGCGCCCGCCTTGGCGGAGTGCCGGGCGAGCGCCACCAGTTCCTGGGGGCCGCGTGCGGAGGCCAGTTCCTCGGCGGGCTCCAGGCCCAAGCGGCGTACGACCCGGTTGGCCGTGTTGTTGAGGTGGGTGATGAAGGGGCGGAAGGCCAGGCTGAACCAGCGCTGCGGGGTGCCCACCCGCTTGGCCACGGCCAGCGGGGAGGAGATCGCCCAGTTCTTCGGCACCAGTTCGCCGACGACCATCAGGAACACCGTCGACAGGGCGGTGCCCAGCACCAGCGCGGCCGAGCGGGCCGTGGTGTCGGACAGGCCCATCGCCCGGAACGGCCCGGAGAGCAGCGCCGCGATGGACGGCTCGGCCAGCATGCCGACGACCAGGTTGGTGACGGTGATGCCGAGCTGCGCGCCGGAGAGCTGGAAGGTGAGGTTGCGTACGGCCTTCAGCGCGCCGGATGCGCCGGTCTCGCCGCGCGCCGCGGCCCGCTCCAGTTCGCCGCGCTCGACCGTGGTCAGTGAGAACTCGGCCGCCACGAAGGCGCCACAGGCGAGTGACAGCAGGATCGCCACCAGCAGGAGGAGCACTTCGGTCATCGGGTCACCTCCGTCCCAGGATCGGTCAGGACGGGGAGGACCGCGCGATGTCGGTGACGCGGACCGGCAGGGTCGCCCATGGGTGGACGCTCACAACCTTTCATCGAGTGCCGAGGTGCTGCCTCAATGGTAAAGGATCAGCAAAGCGGCCCCCGTGGGTTCAGCCGTTCAGCGGCTTGACCCAGCGACGCCACCTCTCCTCCGGCCCGTACCCCGCCGCGCTCCAGGCATGATGAGCCATCTCGTTGCGCACCAGCACCATCGCGTCCACCCGGCGCCCGCCCAGTGCCGCGAACCGGTCCTCGGCCGCCGCCAGCAGCACCCGCGAGATGCCCCGGCGCCGGTGCCCGGGGTGCACCGCGAGCCGGTAGGCCGAGCACCGCCAGCCGTCGAAGCCCGCGATGACCGTGCCGACCAGCACCCCGTCCAACTCCGCCAGGAGCAGGGCCTCCGGGTCCCGTTCGATGAGCCGGGCCACACCGGCGTGGTCGTCGCTGATGCTCGTGCCCTCGGCGGCCTCACCCCAGAACGCCAGCACGGCGTCGATGTCCGCAGGGGTGGCGTGGCGGATGCGCGGATCGCTCATGATCCGAGCCAAGCAGAGCGCCCGGCCGCCGGGCCAGGGAGTTTCCGGCATGCGAGACCGGCGGCCGGAGCGTCAGCGGGACTGGTCCCGCTCCCGGCGCACCTGGGCGCGGCGCCCCTTGACGTTGGCGCCGCGCATCGCCCGTACCACGTCGTCCGCGGACTCTTCGGGGACCTCCACCAGGGAGAAGCGGTCCGCGATCTCGATCGCCCCGATGTCCCGCCCGCTCAGCCGGGTCTCCCCGGCGATGGCGCCGACGAGGTCCTGCGGCCGTACGCCCGAACTGCGGCCGGCGCCGATGAACAGCCGTGTCATCCCCGGCGAGGTCCGCTGGGGCCGCCGCCCGCGCGGACCCCTGTCCCGGTCCCGGCCCCGGTCGCCGCGGTCCCGGTCACGGTCCCGGGGCGCCAGTTCCGGGATCTCCTCCTCGTCGAACGCCGCGCCGCCCGACTCGTGGGCCAGCTTCACCGCCGCCAGCGCCACGTCCATCACGTCGAACTCGTCCCCGAGGGTCTCCACCACCACCCGGAACCGCTCCAGGTCCTCGTCCTCCAGCAGGCTCTCGTACAGCGCCGCCCGCGTCAGCTCCAGCCGCCTGGCCCGCAGATCCGCGACCGAGGGCACCTTCTCCAGCGGCACCTTGCGGCCGGTCGCCCGCTCGATCGCCTTGAGCATCCGCGACTCACGGGGCTCCGCGAGCGTGATCGCCACACCCTCGCGGCCCGCGCGCCCCACCCGGCCGATGCGGTGCACGTACGACTCCGGCGCCGAGGGCACGTCGTAATTGATCACATGCGTGAGGTGCTCGACGTCGATACCGCGCGCCGCGACATCGGTGGCGACCAGCAGATCCGCCGTGCCGCCGCGCAGCCTGCCCATCACCCGGTCCCGCTGCTCCTGGCTCAGCCCGCCGTGCAGCGCCTCGGCGCGGTAGCCGCGGCCGTTCAGGGTCTCGGAGAGCTGGTCGACCTGGTCACGGGTGCGGCAGAACACGATCGCCGCGTCCGGGGATTCCACGTCCAGCAGCCGCCCCAGCGCGGCCGCCTTCTGCGAGCGCCCCACGATGTACGCCGACTCCCGGATGCGCGGTGCCTCGCCGGGCGCCGGAGCCTCCCGCTCGATCCGCACCCGCACCGGGTCGCTCAGGTGCTTGCGCGCCATGGAGTCGATCCGCGAGGGCATCGTCGCCGAGAACAGCACCGTCTGCCGCTCCTCCGGCATGTTCTCCAGGATCGAGTCGATGTCCTCCGCGAAGCCCATGTCCAGCATCTCGTCGGCCTCGTCCAGCACGACCGTGCGCAGGCCGCCCAGGGGGAGCGTGCCGCGCGCGATGTGATCCAGGGCCCGGCCCGGCGTCGCCACCACCACGTCCACCCCGCGCTGGAGTTCGCGGAGCTGCCGGCCGATGGGCTGCCCGCCGTAGACCGGCAGTACGCGGACGCCGAGGTCGGTGCCATAGCGGTGCACGGCCTCCGAGACCTGGATGGCCAGCTCGCGGGTCGGCACCAGCACCAGCGCGCTGGGCCCCTTGCCCTTGCCCTTGCCCTCGCGGGCGATGCGCTGGATCACCGGCAGTGCGAAGGCGGCGGTCTTGCCGGTGCCCGTGGCCGCCTGCCCCAGCAGGTCGTTGCCCTCCAGCAGGGGCGGGATGGCCTCCTGCTGGATGGGGGTGGGCTCCTCGTAGCCGAGCGCGGTCAGCGCCCGCTGGATCTCGGGGGCCAGGTCGAGATCGGCGAAGCCGACCTGCCCGTCGCTGGAGGTGGTCGTCATGGCGCATCCCTTTTCCGGCTGGGGGACGCGGTACCTGGGTGGCCGGCCGGGCCCGGCCCTGAAGACGCGGACCCGCGAGCGAGCCCGAAGTCCGCGCCGGGACGCGCCCCCTTGCAGATCACGCGGTACGGACCATCTATACCGTGCCGTGCCGGGGAGAAACCCGCCACCCGACCGGGCCCTCACTCGTGGGCGATCGCGGCCAGCACGTTCATCCGTGAGGCCCGCAGCGCGGGGAGGAGGGCCGCGACCACGCCCACCACCGCCGAGCCGATCATCACGGCGACGATGGTGCCCCAGGGCACCTGCAGCTCCTTCATCCCGCGCAGCGCCAGCACCTGCTGACCGCACACTCCCCACACCAGCCCCAGCGCCAGCCCGAGGACCGCGCCGAACACCGCGATCACCACCGACTCCAGCCGGATCATCCGGCGCAGTTGCCGCCGGCTCAGCCCGATCGCCCGCAGCAGTCCGATCTCCCGGGTACGCTCCACCACCGACAGCGCCAGGGTGTTGACCACCCCGAGCACGGCGATGACGATCGCCAGCCCGAGCAGCGCGTACACCAGGTACAACAGCACCGAGATCTGGTCGTGCACCAGCTTCTTGTAGTCGGCCTGGTCGCGGACCTGGAGCTGCGGGTACGGCTTGAGCGCCGACGTCAGGCCGGACCGCAGCCCGGCCGCGTCGGTGCCGGGCGCGGCGTTGACGTAGAGCACCGAATCCTGGCCGCCCGGGACGTACTTGTCCGCCGTGCCGAGGCCCAGGAAGATGCCGCCCTGGGTGCCGAAGCCCTCCGGCGACTCCAGGTTGGTGAGCGCGCCGACCGTCAGCCGGGCCACCTTGCCACCGGGGAACTCGACCGGCAGCACGCTGCCCCGCCGCGCCCCGTGGTCCCGCGCGAACTTGGCGTCCATCGCCAGCCGGCCGTCCGCCAGCGCGGCCCCGGTGCCGCCGCTCGCGTAGGTGAGGTGCACGACGTCGTCCAGACGCGGGCCGTAGGCGGAGGCGGCCGTCTGCACCCGCCTGCCGTCCGGCATCCGCACCGCGAGCGGCGTGATCCGCTGCGGTACGACCAGCCCGACGCCCTGCGTGCCCCGCACCGTGCGCCGCACGTCGGCGCTGAACGGGGTGAAGTTGGCGCTCTGCACGATGAAGTCCGCGCCCAGGGTGCGGTCGATCTGCCGGTCGAACGAGGCCGACATCGAGGCGCTCGCCACCGACATCCCGCCGACCAGCGCGAGGCCCACCATCAGCGCCGCCGCCGTGGCACCCGTACGGCGCGGGTTGCGCAGCGCGTTGCGCTGGCTCATCCGGCCCACCGAACCGAACAGCGCGGGGAACGCGCCGCCCAGCACCCGGATCACCGGCCGCACCAGCAGCGGCCCGGCGATCACCATGGCGATCAGCGTGAGCACCACGCCCAGCCCCAGCAGCGCGGCCGCCGGCGCCGCCTTCGTCGCCGCCACGCACCCGGCCAGCGCCGCCGCCCCGGCCACGCCCATGACCGCGCCGGCGATCGCCCGGCCGGTCAGCGGCTTGTCCACCCCGGCGATCTCCGCGTCCGACAGCGCGGCCATCGGCGACACCGTCGCCGCCCGCCGCGCGGGGAGGTACGCGGCGACGAAGGTGACGCCCACGCCGACCACGTACGCCGCGACCGGCGTGCCCCAGCCGATCACCATCTCGGTGGCCTTCAGGTTCATCCCGAACAGGCTCATCAGCCGGATCAGCCCGTACGCCATCCCGATCCCGGCCGCGAGCCCCAGCGTGGAGCCCACCACCCCGAGCAGCAGCGCCTCCAGCAGCACCGAGCGCCGGACCTGACGCCGGTCCGCGCCCAGCGCCCGCAGCAGGCCCAGCTCACGGGTGCGCTGGGCGATCAGCATGGAGAAGGTGTTGACGATCAGGAAGATGCCGACGAGCACCGCGATCCCGGCGAAGCCCAGCATCACGTACTTGATCACGTCGAGGAATCCGCCGAGGTTCGCCGCCGCCGACTTGGCCTGCTCGGCGGCGGTCCTCAGCTCGTAGCCGCCGCTGCCGATCGCGGCGGCGACCCGGTTCTTCAGCTCCGGGTCGGTGACCCCCGGCGCCGCCTCCACCGAGATGGCGGTGGCCTTGTTCGCCGAGCCCAGCAACTGCTTCCCTGCCGTGGCCTGGTCCATGAAGACCAGGGCCGCGCCGGGGTTGGTGGTGCGGAAGGTGGCGATGCCCACGACCCGCACCCGGAACGTCCCTGGCTGGGCCTGGACGGTCAGCGTGTCGCCGATGCCCACGTGCTTCTTGCTCGCGGTGTCGGCGTCCAGCAGCGCCTGGTCCGCGCCGCGCGGGGCGTGACCGGAGGTCAGCTCCACCGGGCTGCGGTCGGTCAGGTGCCAGGAGGTGGCGATGGTCGGGGCGCCGGTGGTCGGGCCGACGGACCGGTTCCGGTCGTCGATCACCGTGACGTTCTGCACCGACACGTCCGCGTGCGCCGACGCGACCCCGGGAACCTTCGCCACCCGGCGCGCGAGGTCGGCGGGCACCGTCTGCGTCGCGCCGCCCGGTACCGGGGAGCGGAGGTCCTGCTTCGGGCCGACCGTCACGTCCGCCGCGGTGGAGGCGAACAGCCGGTCGAAGGTACGGGTCACCGTGTCGGAGAAGATCAGGCTCCCCGAGACGAAGGCCACGGACAGCACGACGGCCAGCGCGGAGAGCGCCAGCCGCCCCTTGTGCGCGAGAAAACTTCTCAGGGTCGCCTTGAGCACGGGGGTTCAGTCCTCCCGCGCCACGGCGTCGTCGCCGAGCCGGCCCCGGACCACGTCGAACGCCTTCATCCGCTCCAGCACGGTGTCCGCCGTGGGCCGCTCCATGCGGTCCACGATCCGGCCGTCGCCCAGGAAGAGCACCAGGTCGGAGTGGGCGGCGGCGCCCGGGTCGTGCGTCACCATGACCACGCTCTGCCCGAGGTCGTCCACCGCGCTGCGCAGGAAGCCCAGCACCTCCAGACCCGAGCGGGAGTCCAGGTTGCCGGTGGGCTCGTCCGCGAAGATCAGCTCCGGCTGCGAGGCCAGCGCCCGCGCGCAGGCGACACGCTGCTGCTGTCCGCCGGACAACTGGGCGGGGCGATGACCGAGCCGGTCCCGCAGCCCCAGCCGGTCGATCACCTGGTCCACCCAGCCGGGCTCGGGCCTGCGGCCCGCGATGTCCATCGGCAGGGTGATGTTCTCGGCCGCCGTCAGGGTGGGGATCAGATTGAACGACTGGAAGACGAACCCGATCCGGTCCCGGCGCAGCCTGGTCAGCTCGCCGTCCTTCAGCCCCGTGATCTCGGTGTCCCCGAGCCACACCTGCCCGGCCGAGACCGTGTCCAGCCCGGCCAGGCAGTGCATCAGCGTCGACTTCCCCGACCCGGAGGGCCCCATCACGGCGGTGAACCGCCCGCGCGCGATGTCCACGTCCACCGAGTCCAGCGCGATCACGGCCGTCTCCCCGGTCCCGTACGCCTTCGTCAGCCCCCGGGCCCGCGCCACCGTCCCCCGGCCCGGCACCGCACCCGGCGCGTCCTGAGCAGCAGATGTGAACAAGATGCACTCCCCATCGCCTCGACATCCCGACTCCTCGGCCACGGCCGAGCCTAGTGTGACCCGAACCACACCTGAAACGGTGTTCGGCAATCGGTGGAGCGGCGGATGCAGGAGAGAGAGCTTTACACCCCCGGGAAAATCGGTCACTGGCCGCGATTGGGGAACCAATCAGGCGGGCAGGAAGGGCCCATGAAGTCTGCGTCCGCCGAATTCTGCGTCGTCGAGGATTCCGGTGACTCACGGGGCCGCGGCCTTCCCGTCCCCTCGCAGGACCGCTGCCGCGAAAGGTCTCGCATACGTGACCGACTCTCCGGGCGCCATATTCCCCACGTTCTGTCACATCAGCGATTACGGGGAACGCGGATATCAGGATCTTCACCATCTCGTGGCGCTGAGCCAGCCGCTCAATCTGTGGGCACCGTCCAGCGTGCTGATCAGGCAGTTCAGCCGGATCACGCCCGGGGAGTTCATCCGCTACGTCGATCAAGGCTTCATCCGTGTGATCGCGCGCGACGAGTGGCTACGGGACCGCAGATTCCGTGACTCGCATCCCTGGCCGCACGCGACCTGGGACCCGGAGATCGACGACGCGCTGCTGTCGATCCTGCGCAATGACGAGGCGCAGGAGGAGTCCTTCCGCCGTGTGCTCTCCGCCCCTCCCGAGGAAGGAGAGGCGGCAGCGATCCAGTCCCTGACGGCCAACCCCCGTCAGGTCGCCTACTGGAACAAGGCATTCCGCAGCAAGGACGCCGAACGGAAGATACCGGTGGGCACCCTGACAGCCGCCAGGCGCCATGCCGACGGCGGGGAGTTCGAGATCGCGAAGTGGATTCTTCGCGCCGGGTACAACCATGGGGCGGCGTTCGATCTTTCGGGAGCCACGCTCCCGCTCTTTCTGAGCCCATCCGACCCACGCTTCATGCGGCTCATCAACCAAGCCCCGGCCGCCGGCGAAGGGCCGGGCGGGCACCCTCCGGCTCGCACCGCCGAACCCTCGCAGCAACGCATGGCGGATCTGGCGGGGCAACTGATCCAAGTCCTTCATCACCTGGACATCCATGCCGGACCACGAAGCCTCGACGCCTTCATCGCGGGCGAGGGGCGTCAGGAACTGGTCGCCTGGATCAACGCCGTGTGCGAGCAGTACCGGTACCACCCCAGCCGTGACATCGACGGCCTCGTCATCCGCGAACTCCGCGAGCAGATGAGCCGTGCCCGTCTGAGCGGACCCTTCGGCCGGCTGAGCGCGCGCAGGTCGCTGCCGACCATCGTGGGGGTCGTCGATCTCGTGGCCACCGCGGCCGACTTCATCCTCTCCCCTGGACAGGCGCTGAACACCGTGGGCATGGCGGCCGGGGTCTTCGGTATCGGCAACGGCCTGGCTCAGCAGATGGGCTGGCTGCCCAGCAGCTTCGACGGGCCGCAATGGCCGTTCCTGTACGCCTATTCCTCGGCAGCCAAGAAGTCACGGCTGCGCCGCATGATCTACGCGTTGAGCATGTACCGGGACTAGGGCCGGCAGGCGGACGGGCCGGCGTCCCTACCCCATCCCCTCACGCCCCCGGAATCCGTCCGCGTCCCACGTCCCCCACAGGCGGGGGGACAGCCAGGCCGGTGCCTCCTTGCGGAACTCCGCCGGGGTCAGGGCGCCCGTGCCCTGGGGTAGCGCGCCCAGGAGGGGTGCTCCGGCCACCTCCGGGAGGTCGGTGACGTTGCAGCGGGTGGCCAGGTCGGGGGAGGGGGGCCAGGAGCCGATCACCACGCCGGTCAACTCCAGGTGGCGGGACCGGAGTTCGCGGGCGGTGAGTTCTGTGGAGTTGAGGGTGCCCAGGCCCGCCGGGGCGACCAGGAGGACCGGGGCGTTCAAGAGGGACGCCGCGTCGGCCAGGGTGCCGCCCGTGGGGTCGAAGCGGACCAGGAGGCCGCCCGCGCCCTCCACCAGGACCAGGTCGTGGTCGGTGGCGAGCTTGGCGGCGGCTTCCGCCACGTCGTGGGGGTGGACCGGGGGGAGGCCGGAGCGACGGGCGGCGGTGGCGGGGGCCAACGGGTCGGGGTAGCGGGCCAGTTCGCGGGCCGTGACCGGGCCCGCCAGGCGGGCCACCTCGTCGGCGTCGCCGCGCTCGTCCGGACGTACGCCCGTCTGCGCGGGCTTCAGGACGGCCACCGAGCGGCCGGCCGCGAGGGCGGCGGCCGCCACGGCGGCCGTCACCATCGTCTTGCCGATCTCCGTGCCCGTGCCCGTGATCACCAGTACCGGCATGTCATCCCTCCCGCGCCGCGGCGCACACCGCGCGCGCGATCCGTGCCACGTCCGCGTCGTCCGTGACGTACGGCGGCATCGTGTAGAGCAGGTCGCGGAAGGGGCGCAGCCACACGCCCTCCCGCACGGCGGCCCGCGTAGCGGCCGCCATGTCCACCTCGTGGTCGAGCTGGACCACCCCGATGGCGCCCAGCACGCGCACGTCCCGGACCCCGGGCAGCTCCGCAGCCCCGGCGAGACCCTCCCGCAGGCCGGTCTCGATCCGCTTGACCTCGCCCCGCCAGTCCTGCCCGAGCAGCAGCTCGACGGAGGCGCAGGCAACGTTGGCGGCCAGCGGGTTGCCCATGAAGGTCGGCCCGTGCGCGAGCACCGGCACCTCGCCGCGCGAGATGCCGTCGGCCACCCGCGCGGTGCACAAGGTCGCCGCCAGCGTCAGATAGCCGCCGGTCAGCGCCTTGCCCACACACATCACATCGGGCGGGACCGCGGCATGCTCCGCCGCGAACAGCGCGCCCGTACGCCCGAAGCCGGTGGCGATCTCGTCGAACACCAGCAGCACGTCGTGCGCGTCGCACGCCTCGCGCAGCACCCGCAGATACGCGGGGGAGTGGAACCGCATCCCGCCCGCGCCCTGCACCACCGGCTCCACGAGCACGGCGGCCAGTTCGTCCGCATGCCGTTCGATCATCGACCGCAGATGCTCCGCGTACGCCTCCTCGTAGGCGGCGGGCGGCGCGTCCGCGAAGACCTGGCGGGGCAGGGCGCCGGACCACAGCCCGTGCATGCCGCCCTCGGGGTCGCACACCGACATGGGGTGCCAGGTGTCGCCGTGGTACCCGCCGCGCCAGGTCAGCAGGCGCCGCTTGCCGGGGCGGCCGAGCGAACGCCAGTACTGGAGACACATCTTGACGGCCACCTCGACGGACACCGACCCGGAGTCCGCGAGGAAGACGTGCTCGAGGCCCTCGGGCGACATGTCGACAAGGAGCTTCGCCAGCCGTACGGCGGGCTCATGGGTGAGCCCGCCGAACATCACATGGCTCATCCGGCCCAACTGCTCGCGCGCCGCCTCGTCCAGCACCGGGTGCCGGTACCCGTGGATCGCCGACCACCAGGACGACATCCCGTCGACCAGCTCCGCGCCGTCCGCCAGCCGCAGCCGGACCCCGCTCGCCGACTCCACGACGAGCGGTTCGCTCCGGCCCGGCATCGGACCGTACGGATGCCACACATGCCGCCGGTCCAGCTCCAGCAGCTCGGCCGTACCCAGGTCAGGCATTGGGCGCGAGGTCCGTCCCGGCACCCCGGCGGCGCACGGCGACCAGATCGGTACGCGGCTCGGCGGACGCGGGCGCCTCGGCCGCGACCGAGGCCGTACCGCAGACCCCGCCGTCGGTGTGCGACCCGCACCCGACCGGCTCGGCGTCCGTGCCGCATCCGCCCGCCGCCGCATGCGACCCGCAGCCACCCCCGGCCGCCGCCCGGTGCTCAGGCAGCGTCACCTCGTCCGCGCCCTCCACTTCGAACCCGGCGTCCGCGATCATCTCCAGGTCGGCCTTGCCCGCCTGGCCCTCGCTGGTCAGGTAGTCCCCGAGGAAGATCGAGTTGGCCAGGTGCAGCGCGAGGGGCTGGAGCGAGCGCAGGTGCACCTCCCGGCCGCCCGCGATCCGTACCTCCACGTCCGGGCAGACGAAGCGGACCATCGCGAGGATGCGCAGACACCGCTGCGGGGTGAGGTTCCACTCCTTGGCGAGCGGGGTGCCCTCGAACGGGATGAGGAAGTTCACCGGAACGGAGTCCGGGTCCAGCTCGCGCAGCGCGAACACCACGTCCACCAGGTCCTCGTCGCGCTCACCCATGCCCGCGATCAGACCCGAGCAGGCGGACAGCCCGGCCGCGTGCGCCTTGTGCACCGTGTCCACCCGGTCGGCGTAGGTGTGGGTCGTGGTGATGTCGCCGTAGGTCGCCTCGGAGGTGTTGAGGTTGTGGTTGTAGGCGTCGGCGCCCGCCGCGCGCAGCCGCTCCGCCTGGCCGTCCGACAGCAGGCCCAGGCAGGCGCACACCTCGACACCGTCGTTCTGTTCCTTGATGGCCTTGATGGTGTCGGAGACCCGGTCCACATCCCGGTCGGTGGGCCCGCGCCCGGACGCCACAAGGCACACCCGCTTGGCGCCCCCGGCGAGCCCGGCGGCCGCCGCCTCGGACGCCTGGTCGGGCTTGAGCCAGGTGTACTTGAGGATGCCCGCCGTGGAGCCCAGCCGCTGCGAGCAGTAGGAGCAGTCCTCCGGGCACAGGCCCGACTTGAGGTTGACCAGATAGTTGAGTTTCACCCTGCGGCCGAACCAGTGCCGCCGCACCTTGCCGGCCGCGGCCACCACATCGAGCAGGTCGTCGTCGGAGGTGGCGAGCACGGCGAGCGCTTCCTCGCGCGTCGGCGTCTCGCGCCGCAGTCCCTTGTCCACCAGCGTGTTCAGCAGGTCCATGAGGCTTGATCCTGTCCTACCCGACCGCCCCGGGCCAAGGAGACTTCGCACAACGACCGAGGTTCACCGTGTGGGTATTGCCACATCATGGGCGGCTCTTCGCGCCGCTAGTGTCTGTCTGTTGTCTACAAAAGCGTCCACCAGAGCAAGCCCCCGGAGGAGCCATGGCGTTCGGCTGGATCGACGAGCAGGCCGAGGCGCGCCGCCGCGCCGGACTCCTGCGGACCCTGCGTCCCCGCCCCGCCGACTCGCCCCTGCTGGACCTGGCGAGCAACGACTATCTGGGCCTGGCCCGCCATCCGGAGGTCGTCGAGGGCGCCGCCGAAGCGGCCCGGACCTGGGGCGGAGGCGCCACCGGTTCCCGGCTGGTCACCGGCACCACCGAGCTGCACGCCCGCCTGGAGGCCGAACTCGCCGCGTTCTGCGGCTTCGAGGCGGCTCTCGTCCTGTCCTCCGGCTACGCGGCCAACCTGGCCGCCGTCACCGCGCTCGGCCCGCACGGCTCGCTGATCGTCTCCGACGCGGGCAACCACGCCTCCCTGATCGACGGCTGCCGCCTCGCGCGCGGCACCACCCAGGTCGTCGGGCACGCCGACCCGGAGGCCGTGGCCAAGGCCCTGGCGACCCATCAGGGGGAGGCCATCACCGTCTCCGACACGGTGTTCTCCGTCGACGGCGACGCGGCCCCCCTGCGCCGGCTCGCCGACGCCTGCCGGGAACACGGCGCCGGGCTGGTCGTGGACGACGCCCACGGCCTCGGCGTCCTGGGGGAGGGCGGCCGGGGCGCGGCCCACGCCGCCGGGCTCGCGGGCGCGGCCGACGTGGTCACCACGGCGACGCTGTCCAAGTCGCTGGGCAGCCAGGGCGGGGTGGTGCTGGGCCCGGCGCGGGTGATCGGCCATCTGGTCAACACCGCGCGGACGTTCATCTTCGACACCGGCCTCGCCCCCGCCGCCGCGGGGGCCGCGCTCGCCGCGCTGCGCCTGCTCCGGCGCGAACCGGCGCGCCCGGCGCGCGTCCGCGCGGTCGCCGCCGAACTGCACACCCGGCTGACCGCCGAGGGCCTCGCGGCGGTACGCCCGGACGCGGCCGTGGTCTCCGTACGGGCGCCGTCCCCCGACGCCGCCGTCCGCTGGGCCGCCGACTGCCGTGCCGAGGGTCTGTCGGTCGGCTGCTTCCGCCCGCCGTCCGTCCCGGACGGCGTCTCCCGGCTGCGGCTGACCGCCCGCGCGGACCTGTCGGAGGCGGAGATCGAACGGGCCGTACGGGTCATCACCGCTGTTCGGCCCTGCTGAGGCCGGGAAAAACCCCGTCAAATACGGTC
Source organism: Streptomyces sp. NBC_01171 (assembly GCF_045039805.1). Taxonomy (NCBI): domain Bacteria; kingdom Bacillati; phylum Actinomycetota; class Actinomycetes; order Kitasatosporales; family Streptomycetaceae; genus Streptomyces; species Streptomyces sp. NBC_01171. The sequence continues at coordinate 5,749,546 of NZ_CP108609.1, forward strand.
TCGCGTCGCAGAGTTCACCCCGTTGAGCGACAGATGTCCGCGTATCTGGGGGGTTGGTCCACCGGACCGCTTCCGTGATGGCAGTCTGACGTGCAGGCACCAGAGCGGGACCGTGTCCGAAGCCTCCGCCCCGCGTCCTCGCGCGGCCCGTGGGAGGACGGCGGGCCGCCCGTGGGAAAGGGACGACTTCGCCATGGCAGACCATCTGGAAGCATCCGTCACTCTGCCGAGCGATCCCGCGTCGGTCCGGGCGGCCAGGTCCTACGTGGTGGGCACCCTGGCGAGCTGGGGGCTCCCCGCGGACGACGAGGTCATCGACACCGTGCGCCTCATCGTCTCCGAACTGGCCACCAACGCCGTCCAGCACACCCTGGGCCAGTCGCCCACCTTCACCGTGGACGTCGTACTGGCCCGGGACGAGCTGCTGCTCATCGGCGTGACGGACAGCCATCCCCGGCTGCCGAAGAGACTCCCGGCCGCCGTCGCCCAGGACAACGGGCGCGGCATGGCCATCATCCGGTGTCTCACCGTCGAGTGCGGCGGCAAGCTGCGCGTCCGGCCGACCCGCGAGGGCGGCAAGACGGTCTTCGTCGAGCTGCCCTGGTGCGTGCCGAGCCGGCCGCGGCCCACCACGGCCCGTCCGGAACCCTCTCCGGCCCGCTGAGCCGGGGAACGACCTCGGGGCGCGTGTACGCCCGTGGAGACCGTTCCCCGGCCGTCGCCGCTAGTTGACCCGGCCGTACCAGACGCTCTTGGTCCAGATCTTCTGGAGCCGCACCACGTCCCCGGTCTTCGGCGCGTGCCAGATCTTGCCCTTACCGGCGTAGATGCCGACGTGGTAGACGCTGGAACCCGAGTGGAAGAAGACCAGGTCGCCGGCCTTGCGGTGGCCCGAGGAAATGTGGTGCGTCTTGTTGTACTGCTGCGCGGCCGTGCGCGGCAGCTTCTTGCCGGCCTTCTTGAACGAGTACAGCGTCAGGCCCGAGCAGTCGAACCGGCCCGGCCCGGTGGCTCCGTAGCGGTAGGGGGCGCCCTTCTTGGACGCCGCGACCTTCAGTGCCTTCGACGCGGTGGTCGCGGCGGAGGCGTCGGTGGCCAGCCCCGGCACCATGATGGACCCGCCGACGGCGGCCAGGGTGAGGGCGGAGGCCGTACCGGCCCGGGCCATCAGCGACGGGACACGATTGAGCGCAGTCATGCGCAACCCTTCGTCAGCCGCCTGTGAAGGATGACCTGTCGGATTCGGGCTGGCGAAGTTGCCCGGCCGTGTCACCACGGCTTCACCCCAAGGGTTGCTCGGCACGATCGTCCGCATCTCGCGGACATCCGTCCCGGCGACCCGGCTTGCTCGGGTCCTCCACTCCTGCCGATGCACTTCTGTCGACCGGTCATCCGGGCGGCGGCAGGACTCGGCGTCCGCCTGGATGCGCCCCGCCGGTGTGGCGGGGGCTTGTCGTCAGACAGGGATCTTGGCCCACTCCTGTCCGAAAATCCCAATGGAATCGGGGGTTTGTGGTGTTACTCACCACTCACCCGTTCGGGTGGACAGGGGTGTGTCCGAGTCGCCGTCAGTTCCCGTGCACAGCCCCGGACCTGGGCTTCGATCGTCGCGCGGCGGCCCGCCGGGCGCATCGCGCGCAACTCGGCGGGCCCGGAAACGGCTCCGGAGATACACCGGTCGGCGGTAGCACGTTCGGCCCGTTTCGGCTCGGGCGGACGACACGCCGGGCGCTGTCCGGCCGGCGCGGGTGTCCGGGTCAGCCGACACCATCGGGCGGGAGCGCGACGCGCGCGGTCCGGCGCTCGCCGTCCAGCACCCGCAGCGCGTGGGCCAGCGTGCCCCCGTACAGCTCCCGTTCGCCCCGTGCGTGCATCAGTGCGAGCGCGTCGCGGAGCGCGGCCGTCGTGCGCACCAGCGCCTGCGCGGCCCTCAGGGCCCGGTACGTGTCCCCGTGCCGGGCCGGGTTGATCCGGCCCAGCAGGTCGGCCGCCTCCAGGTAACGGTCGATCAGCTCGCCCTCGGCCCGGGTCAGCGCGGGCAGCGGCGGCAGCTCCTCAGGCAGCACGGCCGGCTCAGCGGGCGCCGGGCAGGTTCTCGCGGGCGCCCACGATCCCGTCGACCAGGCCGTGCTCCAGGGCGCCGGTGGCGTCCAGCACCCGCTCACGCTCCAGGTCGGCGTGGACGGTGGCGGCGTCCCGGCCGGTGTGCCGGACGAGCAGCTCCTCCATCAGCTCCCGCGTCCGGACCAGTTCCGCCGCCTTGATCTCCAGGTCGCTGGGCTGTCCCTGCACCGGCTCGGCCAGCTCCGGCTGACGCAGCACCACGCGTGAGCCGGGCAGTGCGAACCGCTTGCCGGGCGCCCCGGCCGCGAGCAGCACGGCGGCCATCGAGACGGCCTGGCCCAGGCAGTAGGTCTCCACGTCGCAGCCGACGTAGCGCATCGTGTCGTACACCGCCGTCATGGCGTGGAAGTCGCCGCCGGGGCAGTTCAGGTACAGCGTGATGTCCCGGTCCGGCGCGGCGTGTTCGAGCTGCATGAGCTGGGCGATCACATCCGTGGCCGCCGCGTCGTCCAGCGGCGTGCCCAGCAGCACGATCCGGTGTTCGAACAGCTTCGAGTACGGGTCGAGAGTGCGACGGACGCCTCCGTCGTGCTCGGTGAACTCGGGCAGGACCTGTCGGGCGTTCGATCGGGTCATGGCACACCCCTCCTGAGCGGCGGGACCACTGGCGACCCCGCTTCTGTAAAAAATGTACAGGACGTACGTCACGTTAGAATGGGGCCATGGCCTACGAGATTCCGGTGACACAAGCCAGGGCTGAGCTCGCCGACCTGATCAACCGGGTGGTCTACGGCAGTGAGCGGGTCGTGGTGACCCGGCACGGCAAGCCGCTCGTCGCACTGGTGTCCGCCGCCGACCTGGAGCGTCTCGAAGCGCTCGACGCCCAGGCGGCGGAGCAGGACGAGCAGGTGATCAGCTCCGTCTCGGGCGTCCGTGAGGTCTCCGCCTCCGCGCCGCAGGAGCGGCAGCGCTTCGGTATCGCCGCCGAGCACCGCGGGCGCGGCACCACCTGACGGCCGAGGCGCGCCGAGCGCCCGCCGGTTAACGTCGCCGAAACGCCGGCGAACTAGCCTTCGCTCCCACGCCACCAGGGGTTTTCGCCACGAGCCGGCCCCGAGTCGTGGCTGCGGCAACCGGGCCCCGCACGGTCCGGAGCGAGGACTGTGAGGTGGGACGTGCAACTGACCCCGCACGAGCAAGAGCGACTGCTGATCCATGTGGCGGCCGACGTGGCCGAGCGGCGCCGGGCCCGCGGCGTGAAGCTCAATCACCCGGAGGCGGTCGCGCTCATCACGTCGCACATCCTGGAGGGCGCCCGCGACGGCCGGACCGTCGCCGAGCTGATGTCCTCCGGCCGCAAGGTGCTGACCAGGGACGACGTGATGGACGGGATTCCCGAGATGATCCACGACGTCCAGGTGGAGGCCACCTTCCCGGACGGCACCAAGCTGGTCACCGTCCACGAGCCGATCGTCTGAGGGGCCCGCGATGATTCCCGGAGAGGTGCTGTTCGCGGACGGCCCGGTCGTCTGCAACGAGGGCCGCGAGTCGACCCGGCTCACCGTCCTCAACGCCGCCGACCGGCCCGTCCAGGTCGGCTCCCACTACCACTTCGCCGAGGCCAACCCCGGCCTGGACTTCGACCGGTCCGCCGCGCACGGCAAGCGGCTGAACATCGCCGCCGGTACGGCCGTCCGCTTCGAGCCCGGCATCCCCGTCGAGGTCGAACTGGTCCCGCTCGGCGGCGCCCGGATCGTGCCCGGACTGCGCGGTGAGACCGGAGGCGCCCTCGATGCCTGAGATCTCCCGCGCCGCCTACGCCGACCTGTTCGGCCCCACCACCGGCGACCGCATCCGGCTCGCCGACACCGACCTCCTCATCGAGATCGAGGAGGACCGCTCCGGCGGCCCCGGCGCCTCCGGTGACGAGGCGGTGTTCGGTGGCGGCAAGGTCATCCGCGAGTCCATGGGCCAGTCCCGCGCCACCCGCGCCGAGGGCACCCCGGACACCGTGATCACCGGTGTCGTCATCGTGGACCACTGGGGCGTGATCAAGGCCGACGTCGGCATCCGCGACGGCCGGATCACCGGCATCGGCAAGGCCGGCAACCCCGACACCATGGACGGCGTCCACCCCGACCTCGTCATCGGCCCCGAGACGGAGGTCATCGCGGGCAACGGGCGCATCCTCACGGCGGGTGCGATCGACGCCCATGTGCACTTCATCTGCCCGCAGATCGCCGACGAGGCGCTGTCCTCGGGGGTCACCACCCTGGTCGGCGGCGGCACCGGCCCGGCCGAGGGCTCCAAGGCCACCACTGTCACACCGGGCCCGTGGCACCTCGCCCGGATGCTGGAGGCGATGGAGGCGTACCCGGTCAACGTCGGCTTCCTGGGCAAGGGCAACACCGTCTCGCAGGAGGCGATGCTGTCCCAGATCAGGGGCGGCGCCGTCGGTCTGAAGCTGCACGAGGACTGGGGCTCCACCCCGGCCGTCATCGACGCGGCCCTCACCGTCGCCGACCGCACCGGCATCCAGGTCGCCATCCACACCGACACCCTCAACGAGGCCGGTTTCGTGGGCGACACCCTCGCGGCCATCGCCGGGCGGGGTATCCACTCGTACCACACCGAGGGTGCCGGGGGCGGGCACGCGCCGGACATCATGACGGTCGTCTCGCAGCCCAACGTGCTGCCCAGCTCGACCAATCCGACCCGGCCGTTCACCGTCAACACCGCCGAGGAACACCTCGACATGCTGATGGTCTGCCACCACCTCAACCCGGCCGTGCCCGAGGACCTCGCCTTCGCGGAGTCCCGCATCCGGCCGTCCACCATCGGCGCGGAGGACATCCTCCACGACCTCGGTGCGATCTCGATCATCTCCTCCGACTCCCAGGCCATGGGCCGCGTCGGCGAGGTCATCCTGCGCACCTGGCAGACCGCCCATGTGATGAAGGGCCGCCGGGGCGCGCTCCCCGGCGACGGCCGCGCCGACAACCACCGGGTACGGCGCTATGTCGCCAAGTACACGATCAATCCGGCGCTCGCCCAGGGCCTCGCCGCCGAGATCGGCTCGGTGGAGACCGGCAAGCTGGCCGACCTGGTGCTCTGGGAGCCCGCGTTCTTCGGAGTGAAACCGCTGCTCGTGCTCAAGGGCGGCCAGATCGCCTACGCGCAGATGGGCGACGCCAACGCCTCCATCCCCACCCCGCAACCGATCCTGCCCCGCCCGATGTTCGGCGCGATCGGCCGGGCCCCGGCCGCCAACTCCCTCAACTTCGTCTCGCAGTTGGCGATCGAGGACGGTCTGCCCGAACGACTCGGCCTGGGCAAGGAGTTCGTGGCGATCCAGTCCACCCGCGCGGTCACCAAGGCCGATCTGCGCGAGAACGACGCCATGCCGGACGTACGGATCGACCCGGACAGCTTCGCCGTACATATCGACGGCGAGCTGGTCGAGGCGGTACCGGCGGCCGAACTGCCCATGACCCAGCGTTACTTCCTCTTCTGATGTCCAGGGCCGCACTGCTCGTCCTGGCCGACGGCCGCTTCCCCGCCGGAGGGCACGCCCACTCCGGCGGGGCGGAGGCGGCCGTCAAGGCGGGCCGCATCACCGACGCCGCGACCCTGGAGCACTTCTGCCGAGGGCGCCTGCACACCACCGGCCTGGTCGCCGCCTCCCTCGCGGCAGCGGCCGTACTCGGCATGCCCGCAAGGGAGTTGGACGCGGCCGCCGACGCCCGTACCCCGTCACCCGCCCTGCGCACCGCCGCCCGGCGGCTGGGCCGCCAATGGGTACGGGCGGCGCGCGCCACCTGGCCGTCGCCCGAACTGGACGCGCTGACACGTGAGTTCCCCAAGGGGGCCCACCAGCCCGTCGTCGTGGGCCTCACCGCCCGGGCGGCCGGTCTCGAGCCGCTGGACGCCGCGTACTGCGCGCTGTACGAGAGCGTGAGCGGCCCCGCGACGGCCACCGTACGGCTGCTCAGCCTCGACCCGTTCGACGCCACCGGTGTCCTCGCCCGGCTGGCGCCCGAGCTGGACCAGGTGGCGGACCGTGCCGTGGACGCCGCCCGGCGCGCAGTGACCGAGGGAGTGGACGCCCTGCCCGCCGCGTCCGCCCCCCTGCTGGAGATCGGCGCACAGGCGCACGCCGCCTGGCCGGTCCGCCTCTTCGCCTCCTAGAGGCCCCGAACGCAACGCACTTGGAGCCGCACATGCATCTCGACCACACTCACACCGGCCCGGAAGCCGTCAGCGCCGACGCGCACCGCCCCGACGGCGACCGGCGCGCCCTGCGCATCGGGCTCGGCGGCCCGGTCGGCTCGGGGAAGACCGCCACCGTCGCCGCGCTGTGCCGGGCGCTGCGCGACGAACTCTCCCTCGCCGTCGTCACCAACGACATCTACACCCGCGAGGACGCCGCATTCCTGCTGCGCGAAGCCGTGTTGCCGCCCGAGCGGATCACGGCCGTGGAGACCGGCGCCTGCCCGCACACCGCCATCCGCGACGACATCTCGGCCAACCTCGAAGCCGTGGAGGACCTGGAGGACGCCGTCGGTCCGCTCGACCTGATCCTGGTGGAGTCCGGTGGCGACAACCTCACCGCGACCTTCTCCAAGGGCCTGGTTGACGCCCAGATCTTCGTGATCGACGTGGCCGGCGGCGACGACATCCCGCGCAAGGGCGGCCCCGGCGTCACCACCGCCGACCTGCTCGTGGTCAACAAGACCGACCTCGCTCCCTACGTCGGCTCCGACCTCGCCCGGATGGCCGCCGACGCCAAGGCACAGCGGGCCGAACTCCCCGTGGTGTTCCAGACATTGCGCGTCGAGAACGGGGTCGGCGAGGTGGCCGGATGGGTGCGCGAGCGGCTCGCCGCGTGGACGGCGTGACCGCGACCGGCGTCCGCGCCCGCGCCCGGATCGAGGCCCGCGCCGACGGCCGGGGCGGCACCGCGCTCCCGGTGCTGGAGGGCGACGGCCCGCTGGCCCCGCGCCGCACCCGCGCCCACGGCACCGAGGCCCGCGTCCTGCTGGTCGGCGCCATGAGCGGCCCGCTGGGCGGCGACCACTTCTCCATCGAGGTCCGGGTGGGGGAGGGCGCCCGGCTGCACCTCGGCTCGGCCGCCGCCACCCTTGCGCTGCCCGGCCAGGCCAAGGGCGAGGCCCGCTACGACGTACGGCTCGACGTGGCCGCCGGGGGAGAGCTCCACTGGCTGCCCGAGCAGCTCATCTCGGCCCGGGGCAGCGACCTGCGGGTCACCACGCGCGCTGAACTCGCGCCCGGTGCACGGCTTCTGCTGCGCGAGGAGCAGGTGCTGGGGCGGGCCGGGGAGGAGCCGGGGCGGCTGACCAGCAGGCTCACCGTCCGCCTCGCGGGCGCCACGCTGCTCGACCAGGAGCTGTGCTGCGGCCCCGGAGCACCGGGCGGCTGGGACGGCCCTGCTGTGCTCGGGGGGCATCGCTCGGTCGGCCAACTGGTGCTCGTGGCACCTGAGCTGCTGGAACGCCCGGCGGAAGCCCGGATGCTGGGGGAGGGCACCGCCCTGATGCCGCTCGCCGGGCCGGCGGTCCTCGTCAGTGCCGTGGCGCCCGACGCGCTCGCCCTGCGGCGCCGCCTGGACGAGGCGCTGACGCTACTGACCGCCGATCGGAACTGACCATCCGTTTATCGGATTGGTAAAGAAGGTCGACCAACCCTGTTCTCAGACGGCTCACAGCCGAGAGGATTCCCCGCCTGACCACTCGCAGTGAAGTCACGGGGAGGGGACCCCTTGAGGGAGAACAAGCCGAAGAGCCGTCTGCTGGCGCTGAGTTCGGCCGGTGCGCTCGTCACCGCCACGCTGATAGCCGGCGCGGTGACCGCGCCCGCGGCCAGCGCCGACAGCCGCCACGGCCAGGACCGCGAGGCCCTCGGCGCCGCCACGGCCGCCGCCCGCGCCGCCAAGGCCGGCATCGACTGGCAGGACTGCCCCGCCGACTGGGGGCTGGAGAAGCCCATCCAGTGCGGCTGGGTCTCCGTACCGCTGGACTACGCCAAGCCGAACGGCAAGCAGATCAAGCTCGCCGTCGACCGGATCGGCAACACCGGCACCAAGCAGGAGCGCCAGGGCGCTCTCATCTACAACCCCGGCGGCCCCGGTGGCTCCGGCCTGCGCTTCCCGCGCCGGGTCACCACCAAGAGCGCGCTGTGGACCAACACCGCCAAGGCGTACGACTTCGTGGGCTTCGACCCGCGCGGCGTCGGCCACTCCGCCCCCATCTCCTGCATCGACCCGCAGGAGTTCGTCAAGGCGCCCAAGGCCGACCCGGTGCCCCGCGACGAGGCCGACAAGCGCGCCCAGCGCAAGATCGCCCGCGAGTACGCCGAGGGCTGTGCCGAGCGCAGCGGCGCGATGCTGCCGCACATGACCACGCCGAACACCGCCCGAGACCTGGACGTCATCCGGGCCGCGCTCGGCGAGAAGAAGCTCAACTACCTGGGCGTCTCCTACGGCACCTACCTCGGCGCCGTCTACGGCACCCTCTTCCCGGGCCACATCCGCCGGATGATCGTCGACAGCGTGGTCGACCCGGCGCGCGAGAACATCTGGTACCAGGCCAACCTCAACCAGGACATCGCCTTCGAGCGCCGCTGGAAGGACTGGCAGTACTGGGTCGCCGCCAACGACGCCGCCTTCCACCTCGGCACCACCCGCGCCGCCGTGCAGGAGCAGTGGCTGAAGCTGCGCGCCGCCGCCGCGAAGAGCCCGCTCGGCGGAGTCGTCGGCCCGGCCGAGCTGATCTCCTTCTTCCAGAGCGCCCCGTACTACGACTCCTCGTGGGTGCCGGTCGCCACGGCGTTCAGCAAGTACGTCGCCGGTGACACCCAGGCCCTCGTGGACGCGGCCGCGCCGGACCTGTCGGACACCGCGGGCAACATCTCCGCGGAGAACGGCAACGCGGTCTACACCGCCGTCGAGTGCGCCGACGCCAAGTGGCCCACGAGCTGGCAGACCTGGGACCGGGACAACACCCGGCTCAACAAGGACTACCCGTTCATGACCTGGGCGAACGCCTGGATGAACCTGCCCTGCGCCACCTGGCCCGCCAAGCAGCAGAACCCGGTCGAGGTCGGCACCCACAAGGGCCTGCCGCCCGTGCTGATCGTGCAGTCCACGCGGGACGCGGCCACTCCCTACGAGGGCGCCGTATCGCTGCACCAGCGGTTCAAGGGCTCGCGCCTGATCACCGAGGAGGGCGCCGGCTCCCACGGTGTGACCGGCCTGGTCAACCCGTGCGTCAACGAGCGGGTCGACGCCTACCTGCTGACCGGTGAGCTGGACAGCTCCGACGTCACCTGCGCTCCGCACGCCACGCCCAAGCCGTAACGGCTGGCAGCGACAAGGAAGGGGCGGCCGGAGATCTCCGGCCGCCCCTTCCGGCGTTCCCGCGTGGCTCAGTGCCGCCGGGCGAACCGGCGGGTCTTCGCCGCCTCCGCCTCCGCCTTCACCTCGGCGGCGTAGCGGTCCACGTACTCCTGGCCCGAAAGTTCCAGCACGGCGTACATGATCTCGTCGGTGACGGCCCGCAGGACCGCCTTCTCGTCCTCCATCCCCTCGTAGCGGGAGAACTCCAGCGGCTCGCCGAAGCGGATCGTGATCGGGCGCAGCTTCGGGATCTTCCGGCCGGGCGGCTGGGCCTCGAAGGTGCCGATCATGGCGCAGGGCACGACCGGAGCCCCGGCCTTCAGCGCCATCACGGCGACCCCGACCTTCCCCTTGTACAGCCGCCCGTCGTGCGAGCGGGTGCCCTCGGGATAGATCCCCAGCAGCTCGCCCCGGCCCAGCACCTTCAGACCCTCGCGGACGGCCGCCTGCCCGGCCTCCTTGCCCGAACGGTCCACCGGGATCTGGCCCGCACTACGGAAGAAGAACGCCGTCAGCCGGCCCTTGAGCCCCGGCCCGGTGAAGTACTCCGCCTTGGCGAGGAAGGTGATCCGGCGCTTCAGGATGGCGGGCATCAGGAAGTGGTCGGAGAATGAGAGATGGTTCCCGGCGATGATCGCCGCGCCCGACTCCGGCACATGGTCCAGGCCCTCGATGCGGGGGCGGAAGACCAGTCGGAGTACCGGGCCCAGCAGTACGTACTTCAGCAAGTGGTAGAACAACGGCTCCCCCTCGCTCGCAGCGGCCTGTGCAGACACCTGTTACCGCCGGACACCGGGCTCATGCTCAGCACGCGGCGAATTAGCGGAAGCGGCTCTGTCCACAGGCGAGAACGCGCTGCATCCGCAATCGTTACATTGGGCGAAATAGTGACAGATCAGCCTGAGAGCGGCTGAACCGGCGAAGAGGAGGGCCCGTCCATGTTGACGGTCGACCTGGCCAGGTATCCCATGCTCCTGGCCGCAGCCGCGGAGCCGGACCAGCTCTTGCCCGCCAGGGAGCAGATGGCCTTCACGCTGGGCTTCCACATCATCCTGGTGCCCTTCGGCGTGGCGCTGACCTCCCTGATGCTCATCGCCAACTACCGGGGGCTGCGGAAGGGCGACGAGGCCGCTCTGGTCCTGGCCCGGCGCTGGTCGAAGGTGGCCGCCCTGCTCTTCGCGGTCGGCGCCATCACCGGAACGGTCCTGTCCTTCGAACTGGGTCTGCTGTGGCCGGGACTGATGGGGACCTACGGCGCCGCGTTCGGCTTCCCCTTCGCCATCGAGGGCCTGTTCTTCTTCCTCGAGGCCATCTTCGTGGCCATCTACATCTACGGCTGGGACCGCATGCCCCCCTGGGCCCACTTCTGGTCGGGCGTGCCGGTGGCGCTGGCCAGCATCGGGGGAGCGGGCGCCGTCATCGCCGCCAACAGTTGGATGAACCAGCCCGGCGGCATCACCATGCGCAACGGCAAGGTGGTTGACGTCCGGCCGGGCGAGGTCTTCTTCAACAACGCCTTCTGGCTCCAGTTCTGGCACATGCTGCTCGCCGCCTACATCGTGGCCGGATTCGTGGTGGCGAGTGTCTACGCGGTGGGCATGATCCGGGGCCGGCGCGGCCACTACCAGAAGCTCGGCTTCCTGATCAGCTTCATCACCGCCGCCGTCGCCCTGCCGGTGCAGATCTTCGTCGGGGACACCATCGCCCGGCAGGTCTTCGACGACGAACCCGCCAAGTTCGCCGCCATCGAGCTGCTGCCCACCACCGGCACCCACGTCCCCGAGACCCTCGGCGGCGTCCTCATCGACGGTGAGGCGCGCTACGGCATCTCTGTGCCCTGGGTGGCCTCCCTCCTGGCCGGATTCAAACCCTCGACCCGCATCCAGGGGCTCGACGCCATTCCCGCCGACATCAGACCCACCACCGCACAGGTCAACATCGTGCACTGGGCGTTCGACATCATGGTCGGCACCTCCATGCTGATGCTGGCCGTCGCCGCCTGGTTCGTGTGGCTGTGGTGGAAGCGCCGGAACACCCTCCAGACCAACCGCTGGTTCCTGGGCGCCGCCTCCCTGTGCGGCATCGTCTCCATCCTCAGCCTGGAGAGCGGCTGGGTGGTCACCGAGGTCGGCCGCCAGCCGTGGATCGTCGTCGGGCTCTTGCGCACCAGAGACGCGGTGACCACCCAGGGCAACCTCTGGCCCACCTTCGCCGGGGTGCTGGTGCTCTACGCGGCGGTCGGCACGGGCGCCATCTGGGTCCTGCTGTCGATGAAGCGACGCTGGCGGAAACAGGGCGACGAGAACGTCCACGTGCCCTACGGCCCCGATGCCACCCCCGGCTCCCGGCGCGAGCGTTCCGAGGGAAAGGTGCTGTAAATGGCCGAGCTGGTCGCGGTATTCCTCTTCATCGGCGTCGTCGCCTACGCGGTGCTCGGCGGGGCGGACTTCGGCGCGGGCTTCTGGGACCTGATCGCGGGCGGCGCCAAACGCGGCCGCGAGCCACGCCACCTGATCGACGTCTCCCTCGCTCCGGTCTGGGAGGCCAACCACACCTGGCTGATCTACTGCCTCGTCGTCCTGTGGACCGGCTTCCCCTCCGCCTTCGCCGCCATCACCACCACCCTCTACATCCCGCTGGTCCTCGCCCTGCTCGGCATCGTCCTGCGCGGCGCCGGATTCGCCTTCCGCAAGGCCACCGTCCGCACCGAGGAGCAACGCCTGTACGGCGCCGCCTTCGCGCTGTCCTCGATCCTGACGCCGTACTGCTTCGGCGCCATCGCGGGCGGCCTCGCCTCCGGGCGCGTGCCCACGGCGGGCAACGGCGACGCGATCTCGAGCTGGGTCAACCCCTCCAGCATCCTCGGCGGCGTCCTCGCCGTCCTGGCCTGCTCCTATCTCGCCGCCACCTATCTGACCGTCGAGGCGCTGCACCGCGACGACCACAAGCTCTACCGGTACTACCGCGACCGGGCGATGGCCGCCGGCGCGGTCACCGGCGCGGTCAGCATCGCCGGCATCTTCGTCCTCCAGGCCGACTCGCCGCGGCTCTTCGACCGCCTCAGCGGTCCGGCGCTGCCCCTGGTGGTCCTCGCGGCCGTCGGGGGCCTGGTCGGACTGGCGCTGCTGTGGGCCAGGCGGACCGTCGGGACCCGGGTGGCGGCGGCGGGCGCGGTCGCGCTGGTCGTCATCGGCTGGGGCGTGGCCCAGACGCCGTACCTCCTCGGCACCCACCTCTCGATCACCGAGGCCGCCGCACCGAACGCCACCCTGGCCGTCGTCGTCGGCGTCGCCATCGTCGCGGGCCTGCTGATCGTGCCGTCCCTGGTGCTGCTGTTCCGGCTCAGCGGCCGGGGCGTCGTGGGCGTGGGCGAACGGCCCTTTCGGGGCGGCGTGACGGAGGGGGAGCGGGGTAGCGGGGAGGGCATGACCGAGGGCGACCGCAGTGCCGCGAGCAAGGCCGGCCGGAGCGGCACGGGCAAGGCGGGCCGGGGTGCCGGAGCCGCGTTGACCAAGGGCACCCGGAGTGCCGGCGCGAGGTCCGACCGCACCCCCGCCGTACCGCTCGACCCGACCGCAGTTCAGAGCGCGCCCCGCCACCGCTGGGTGCCCTACGCGCTCTGCGCCGGGGCCGTCACCGCGACGGCGGTCGCCGGGGCGCGGGCCACGCGGCCGGACGCCCGCTGGTACCGCGAGCTGAACACCCCCGACTGGCAGCCGCCGCCCTGGGCGTTCGGCGCGGTCTGGACCCCGCTGTACGCCTCCGTCGCCGTGGCGGGCGGCCGCGCCCTGAACGCGGCTCGCGGCCCCGAACGGAAGGCCCTCGCCGGGGAGTTCGCCGCCAACCTCGCCCTGAACGCCGGCTGGAGCAACCTCTTCTTCCGGCTCCGCAGCCCCCTCGCCGGCCTCGCGGGCACCCTCCTGCTGGACGCGAGCAACATCCGCCTCCTCGCCCGCGTCGCCCGTACGGACCGCAAAGCGGCCGCCACCCTGCTGCCCTACGCGGCCTGGTGTGCGTACGCCACCTGCCTGAACGCCTCGATCGTCGCCCGCAACCACGAACCCCGGCACCGGGGGCCGGCCAAGAGCTGAACGGCGAGTCCCGCCGCGGCCCGCGCGAGGGGCGCTCGTAGGATGACCGGCATGCCCGGCACCGCCCACCAGCGCACCTCACGACCGCCCCTGCGGCGCTCGCTGACGCTGCTCGTGCTCGCGGTGCTGGCCGGGCTGCTCGGGATGCACGCGCTGGCACCCGTCGGCGGCACCGGGCACCCGGAGCACGCCCACGCCGTCCACGCGGGCGTCGTCATCGACGCGCCCGACGACTGCCCCGACGGCCACTGCGGCGGCCACCATCTCCATCACGCCGACCCGACCTGCGCCTCCGGTGCCGTGAACGACGGGCCCACGCTGCCGGAACCGCTCGCGGGCCCGGGCGGCGCACCGGAACCGTGCGGCGATCCCCGCACCCGTATCGCCACCGCGCCGGACGGCGGCCGCGCACCGCCCTCCCTGGCAGAACTCCAACTCCTGCGGATCTAGAGGCACCCACGACCGCGCGCCCGAGAAGCGCGGCCGTCCCCACGTGTGCCCAGACCCCCTTTCACCAGCAGGAGTTCAAGCATGACCACCTCCCACGCGATCCGCCGTGCCGCGCTCGGTGTCGCCACCGTCTCCGCCGTCGTCCTCCTCGCCGCCTGCGGCGGGGAGAAGCACACCGGCGCCCACGCGGCCCACGGCGCCCCCGCAGCGTCGGCCACGGCGGACGCCTACAACGCGCAGGACGTCACCTTCGCGCAGGGCATGATCCCGCACCACCAGCAGGCCCTGGAGATGGCCCGGCTGGCCCCCGGCCACGCCTCCTCCGTCGCGGTGAAGGCCCTCGCCGCCCGGATCGAGAAGGCCCAGGACCCCGAGATCCGCACCATGACCGGCTGGCTGAAGTCCTGGGGCGAGGAGCCCCCGATGGCCGGCATGGACCACTCGCGCCACGGCGGCATGGCGGGCATGTCCGGGATGATGAGCGCCGACGACATGACCGCGCTGGAGAAGAGCGAGGGCGCCGACTTCGACAAGAAGTTCCTGACCCTGATGATCGCCCACCACCAGGGCGCGGTCGAGATGGCGAACACGGAGAAGGCCAAGGGCCGGGACAGTCGGGCCACCAGGATGGCGGACGACGTGATCGCCGCGCAGAGCGCCGAGATCAAGCAGATGAAGGGCCTGCTCGGCGAGAACTGAGCAGACGGGCGGGGCCGAGGCTGGAAATGCCCCGGCCCCGCCCGCACGGGCTCAGCCCGCCTGCTCCAGCACCTTCTCCAGCGTGCCCAGCGCGGAGCGCAGCTCGTCGGCCGTGACCGTCAGCGGGGGAGCGAGCCGGATCGTGGAGCCGTGGGTGTCCTTGACCAGGATGCCCTCGCGCATCAGCCGCTCGCTGATCTCCCGGCCCGTGCCCAGCGCCGGGTCCACGTCCACGCCCGCCCACAGACCGCGCGCCCGGAACCCGGTCACCCCGCGCCCGCGCAGCGCCTCCAGCCCCTCGCGCAGGACCAGGCCCAGCTCGTCGGCCCGGCGCTGGAACTCGCCCGTCTCCAGCAGCCCGACGACCGCCGTGCCCACCGCGGCCGCCAGCGGATTGCCGCCGAAGGTGGAGCCGTGCTCGCCCGGACCCAGTACGCCCATCACCTCGCGCCGGGCCACCACCGCGGAGACCGGCACGATGCCGCCGCCCAGCGCCTTGCCCAGCAGCAGCACGTCCGGCACGACCGACTCGTGCTCGACGGCGAGGGTGCGCCCGGTTCGGCCGAGGCCGGACTGGATCTCGTCCGCGACGAACAGGCACCCCTTGCGCCGGGTCAGCTCCCGGACCCCGGTCAGATAGCCCGCGTCCGGGATGATCACCCCGGCCTCGCCCTGGATGGGCTCGATCAGCACCGCGGCCGTGGTCTCGTCGACCGCCTCCTCCAGCGCGGCCAGGTCGTTGTACGGCACGATCTTGAAACCGGGCGTGAAGGGGCCGAAGCCCGCGCGCGCCGACTCGTCCGTGGAGAAGCTGACGATGGTCGTCGTACGGCCGTGGAAATTGTCCGCCGCGACCACGATCGTGGCCTGCCCGTCGGGGACGCCCTTCACGTCGTACGCCCATTTGCGGGCCACCTTGATGCCGCTCTCCACCGCCTCGGCGCCGGTGTTCATCGGCAGCACCATGTCCAGGCCGGTCAGCGCGGCGAGCCGCTCGGCGAACTCCGCCAGCCGGTCGTTGTGGAAGGCGCGGGAGGTCAGGGTCAGCCGGTCGAGCTGGTCGTGCGCGGCCTGGATCAGCGCCGGGTGGCGGTGGCCGAAGTTGAGGGCCGAGTAGCCCGCCAGCATGTCGAGGTACCGGCGGCCCTCGACGTCCTCCACCCAGGCGCCCTCGGCCCGTGCCACGACGACGGGCAGCGGGTGGTAGTTGTGCGCGAGCACCGGCTCCTCCGCCCGGATCAGGTCGGCGGACGTGCGCGCGTGCGCGGGTGCGGTCATGAGCGGATCTCCTGAGTGCAGCACTTGATGCCGCCGCCTGCCTTGTGCAGCTCCGACAGATCGACGGGCACGGGGTCGTAGCCATGGGTCGCCAGGCGCTCGGCGAGCACCTCGGCCTGAGGGGCGATGAAGACGTGCCGGCCGTCGGACACGGAGTTCAGGCCGAAGGCCATCGCGTCGTCACGGGTGGCGAGCACCGCGTCCGGGTACAGCCGCTGGAGCACCTCGCGGCTGCCCGCCGAGAAGGCTTCCGGGTAGTAGGCGATGTTGTCGTCGTCCAGCACGAACAGCGCCGTGTCCAGGTGGTAGAAGTACGGGTCCACCAGGGTCAGCGCGATCACCGGGTGGCCGAAGAACTCCTGCGCCTCCCGGTGGGCGTCGCGGGTGGTGCGGAACCCGGTGCCGGCCAGCACGTACCGGCCGGTCCACACCAGGTCGCCCTCGCCCTCGGTCACCGCCAGCGGGCGGTACACGTCGTACCCCGCCGTCTTGAACCAGGAGTCGTAGTGGAGCGACTCCGGGCGGCGTTCCGGGGCGTGGAACAGCGAGCCGAAGACGCGGCCGCCGACCACGAAGGCGGCGTTGGCCGCGAAGACCATGTCGGGCAGGCCCGGCACCGGGTCGACGGCGTCCACGGTGTGCCCGTGGGCGCGGTAGGCGTCGATCAGCGCCCGCCACTGGGACTGGGCGAGGTCGACGTCCACGGGGGAGTCGGGGCGCATCCAGGGGTTGATCGCGTACTGCACGGTGAAGTGCCTGGGTTCGCAGACCAGGAAGCGCCGGGGGCGCTGCACACGGGTTTCGGCCACAGAGGGTTTCCTCCGCTTTCCACTGTGTTACTCACGGGGGTGACACCACGGTAGAAACTCCGGGCGAGGCGCGACAAGCGACGAAAGCTGCGTGCTCGCGCACCATCGTTGCGTGTTCACCGGCAAGAACGCACGACACATGCGCGCTCGGCGGGTTTGGGCGGCGATCACTCCGGAGCGGCCTGGGTGGCGCCCGCCTCCGGGCTTTCCGGGAGGAGGTGGGACAGCACCATCACGCTGATCGTCTTCCGGATGAACGGCTCGGCGCGGATGCGCTCCAGCACTTCCTCGAAGTGCTCCACGTCCCGTGCCCGCACGTGCAGCAGGGCGTCCGCGCCCCCGGTCACCGTCATGGCGGCCGTGATCTCCGGATGGTTGCTGACCACCTCCGCCAGCCGCCGGGGCGGCGCCGCGCCCTCGCAGTAGACCTCGACGTACGCCTCCGTGCGCCAGCCGAGCGCGGCGGGCTTGACGGTCGCCGTGAACCCCGTGATCACCCCGGTCTCCCGCAGCCGGTCCACCCGCCGCTTGACCGCCGTGGCCGACAGCCCGACGGCCGCGCCGATCTCGGCGAAGCTGCTGCGGGCGTTCGCCATCAGCGCGGTGATGATCTTGCGGTCGAGGTCGTCGAAGGACGCGGCCCTGCTGTTCACGCGGCCACTGTAATCAGCCCCGGCCGCGCCTCGGCACCGCTGACGCGGCTCAGCCCCGGTGACCCGGAGTTCTCACGACTGCGTGACCGCCAGTGCCACCGTCAGCAGCCCCAGCACCACCCAGCCGAACCACAGCCAGCCGTTGCCGCCGAGCGCGACCGTGTACGCGGTGACGACGACCAGACCGCCCACGGTCAGCGCCCCCATCGCCCTGGTGGAACCGTCCGCCTTGCTGGAACCTCGCATGGAACCGGGCATCGCGACACCCTCCTCGTGGTCCGTCCACCACCATCCTGCCCCGGTTCCGCCGCCACCGGCACTCCGATGGCCTAGCCGATCCGCGCGGGGTCAGCCCTTACGCGCGCTCAGCGAGGCCAGATAGGCGTTGTACGCCTCCAGCTCCTGGTCGCCGTCCCGGTCCGCCGCCCGGTCCTTGCGGCGGGCCTGCCGCTGCTCGGAGCGGTACCACTGGAACAGCAGCGCGATCAGCACCAGCACCGAGGGGATCTCGCTGAACGCCCACGCGATACCGCCGGCCGCGCCCTGGTCGGAGAGCGCGTCGATGCCGAGCGAGGCGGGCGGGTTCTTGAAGGTCTCCACCATCGGCTCGGACGCCATCATCAGCGCGATGCCGAAGAAGGCGTGGAACGGCATGCCCGCGAACAGCTCCAGCATCCGCATCAGGTGGTTCGGCCGGTGCGGGCCCGGGTCGACGCCGATGATCGGCCAGAAGAACACCACGCCCACCGCCAGGAAGTGCACCATCATCGCGATGTGCCCGGCCTTGGACCCCATCAGGAAGTCGAAGACCGGCGAGAAGTACAGCGCGTAGAGACTGGCGATGAACAGCGGGATCGTGAACGCCGGATGCGTGATGAACCGCATGTACCGGCTGTGCAGCAGCGCCAGCAGCAGCTCACGCGGGCCCGTGCGGCCCCGCCCCGCCGTCGGCAGCGCCCTGAGCGCCAGTGTCACCGGCGCGCCCAGCAGGATCAGGATCGGCGACAGCATGCTGATCACCATGTGCTGCACCATGTGCACACTGAACATGACCATGCCGTAGTCGTTCAGCCGGGTGCACATCACCAGAGCGATGGTCAGCACACCGACGACGTACGACAGCGTCCGCGAGACCGGCCACGCGTCCCCACGCCGCCGCAGCCGCAGCACCCCCCAGCCGTACAGGGCGAGCCCGGCCAGGCAGGCGATCAGGAAGAAGGGGTCCGTCGACCACACGAGCCCCCGTCCCAGCGTGAACGGTGGCAGATCCGGCATCATGCCGTGCCCGCTGTGGTCCATCCGGCGGCTCCTGGTTCGTGGGGGTTGAGCGGTTTCTGTCCGCACTCAGGGTACGGGCGCCCCCGCGCCCGGCCGTGAGGGGGGTCCGCCCAGCCCCGCGCGTCCCTACAGCACGCACTCCGCCTCGGCGTACCGCTCCGCCGGGACCGTCTTCAGGGCGCTGACCGCCTCGGCCAGCGGCACCATCACGATGTCCGTGCCGTGCAGCGCGGTCATCCGGCCGAACTCCTCGCGGTGGACCGCCTCCACCGCGTGCCAGCCGAAGCGGGTGGCCAGCACCCTGTCGTACGCCGTCGGGGTGCCGCCGCGCTGCACATGGCCGAGGATCACCGGCCGGGCCTCCTTGCCGAGCCGCTGCTCCAGCTCGACGGAGAGCTGGCGGGCGATCCCGGCGAAGCGCTCGTGGCCGTAGATGTCCCGGCCGCCCTCGTCGAACTCCATGGAACCGGCGCGCGGCTTGGCGCCCTCGGCGGCCACCACGATGGCGAACCGCTTGCCCGCCTCGAACCGGGCACCGACGCGACGGGTCAACTCGTCGATGTCGAAAGGCCGTTCCGGGACCACGATGGCGTGTGCGCCGGCCGCCGTGCCCGAGTTCAGCGCTATCCAGCCGGTGTGGCGGCCCATGACCTCCACGATCAGCACCCGCTGGTGGGACTCGGCGGTGGTCTTCAGCCGGTCCAGCGCCTCGGTGGCGACCCCCACGGCCGTGTCGAAGCCGAAGGTGACGTCGGTCGCCGAGATGTCGTTGTCGATGGTCTTGGGCACGCCCACGATGGGCAGCCCGCTGTCCGACAGCAGCCGGGCCGCCTTCAGCGTGCCCTCACCGCCGATCGGGATGATCGCGTCCAGCCCGAGTTCCTCGACATGGCCCTTGACCCGCTCCACCCCGCCGCGCAGGTGCTCCGGACGGACGCGGGAGGAGCCGAGGATCGTGCCTCCGCGCGCCAGGATGCCGCTGACGGCGTCCAGGTCGAGCTTCAAGTAGTCGCACTCCAGCAGACCCTTCCAGCCGTCGCGGAAGCCGATGACCTCGTCGCCGTGGTCGACCAGGGCTCGGTGCACGACGGACCGGATGACGGCGTTCAGGCCGGGGCAGTCGCCGCCGGAGGTGAGGACACCAATGCGCATAGCCCGAGTTACCTTCTCGACGTGGGCCGGGAGGCCGGACCACGTTGTCCGGCGGGTTCCCGGCCAGACTACCGGCGGCAGGGGCCCCTCACCCAGCGGGCGTCCGCCTGCTGGACGCACCCGCACAGGTGAGCGGACGACGCGTCAGGCGGGCCCGCGACAGCTCACGGGCCCGCCTGACGGGTGTACTGATATGGGGTGGTACGCGCCGATCAGGCCGGCTGCTGCGCCGCGGCGATGCGCTCGTCGCGCAGCGCCTCGTACCAGCGGTCGTCGATCGGCGGCAGCGCGTTCACGTCCAGCGCCAGCTTCAGCAGCAGGTCCGCGATCTGCGGGTTGCGGGCCAGCACGGGGCCGTGCATGTACGTGCCGAACACGGTCCCGTTGTAGGCGCCCTCCGTGCCGTCCCCGGTGCCGTTGCCCCGGCCCATGGTGACCTGGGCGAAGGCACGGGCGGTGGGGCCCAGATGGGTGACCCCCTGGTGGTTCTCGAACCCGGTCAGCGGAGGCAGACCGAGGCGCGGGTCGATGTCGCCGAGCACATCGCCCACGCACCGCTCGCCCTCGCCGCGCGTCGACATCACGTCGAGCAGGCCGAGGCCCGGCTCGCGCTGGCCGAGGTCGTTGATGAACTCGTGGCCGAGGATCTGGTAGCCGGCGCACACGGAGAACACGATCGCGCCGTTCTCCACCGCACGCTGGAGGTGCCCGTCGCGGCGCAGCCGCTCGGCCGCCAGCCGCTGCGGACGGTCCTCACCGCCGCCGATCAGGTAGATGTCGCCCGAGGTGGGGATCGGCTGGTCGCTGCGCACGTCGAGACGGGCCACGTCCAGGCCGCGCTGACGCGCCCGGCGCTCCACGACGAGGGCGTTGCCCTGGTCGCCGTAGGTGCTCAGCAGGTCGGGATAGATCCACACCAGCCGCAGTTGGTTGTCGCTCATGGGGAGGTGTTCGCCCTTCTGGCTCAGTTGCCGACGCGGCGGCGCAGGTCCTGGAACGCGGTGTAGTTGGCGATGACCTCGATACGGCCCGGCGGGGCCGCGGCGACGGCCTCGTCGAGGTTCTCGCACACCTGGAAGTGCTGGTTCGCCACTTCCAGACGGACGGCGAGGTCCAGCTTCCGGTCACCGATGACGAAGATCGGGTGGCCGGTGAGCCGGGTGTAGTCCACGTCCCACAGCCAGGAGGTGTCGGTGCCGTCCGCCCCGCGCGCGTTCACGGAGAGGATCACCGGGGTGGGCGGCGGGTCGATCAGGGAGAAGGTCTCCAGCCAGCCGGCCGGGTTCTTCGCCAGCAGCAGACGCAGGTCGCGGTTCTGGAACTGGACCACGTCGTAGCGTCCGGCGACCGCCTGCACCTGGTACATGCGCTCCAGCGCCACCTGCGGCGGCACCCCGAACACGGCGGCGACGGCGGCCGAGCTGGCCGCGTTCGCCTTGTTGGCGCGGCCCGGCAACTGGAGGTGGATCGGCCAGGCCGAGCCGTGCGGGTCGAGGACGTGGTCGCCGGAGAGCGCCCAGGTCGGCGTCGGACGGCGGAAGCCGCACTCGCCGCAGAACCAGTCGTCGCCGGGGCGCTGCATCACACCGCCGCAGGACGGGCAGGACCAGGCGTCGTCCTTCCACATCTGGCCGGCCGCGACCCAGACCACGTTCGGGGAGGACGAGGCCGCCCACACCACCAGCGGGTCGTCGCAGTTGGCGACGACGACGGCCTTGGAGCCGGACAGGCCCTCGCGCCAGTTCTCCGCGAGCATCCGGGTCTCGGCCGCGCGGTCCAACTGGTCGCGGGAGAGGTTCAGCAGCGCGATGCACTTCGGGCTGGTGTCACGTGCCACACCGGCCAGGTACTTCTCGTCGACCTCGATGACGCCGAACTTGGCGTCCGAGCCGCCCGCGAGGGCGGAGGTGATACCGGCCGGCATGTTGGCGCCGAGCGCGTTGGACACGACCGGACCGGCGGCGCGCAGGGCCTCCGCGATCAGCCGGGTGGTGGTGGTCTTGCCGTTGGTCGCCGACACCAGGACCACGTCCAGGTGGGTGGCGAGCCGGGCGAGCAGGTCGGGGTCGAGCCGCAGGGCGACCTTCCCGCCGATCACCGACCCGCTGCCGCGTCCCGCGGCGCGCGATGCCGCCGCGACCGCCTTGCCCGCGGTCACGGCCAGCTTGGCCCGCGGCGAGAGCGGGTCCGAGTTGCCTGCCATCAGTCCTCGATCCTCCTTGCGTACGCGCCGCGCCTGGGGCCATCCGGCAGCGTGGTGGGGGCCTCAGCCTATCGAGAACCGTTCGCACACCCGAATCCCGGTCCGCCCGGCCCGCCCTCGCGCGCTCGGCGCGGGCCGAACGAACCGTACCCTTGCCGCCATGCGACACCGCTCGATACCGGGCGCCCACGGGCGCGTCCGGCCCCTCACCCTCCTCGGCGACCCCGTGCTGCAC
This sequence comes from Streptomyces sp. NBC_01171, assembly GCF_045039805.1. Classification (NCBI taxonomy): domain Bacteria; kingdom Bacillati; phylum Actinomycetota; class Actinomycetes; order Kitasatosporales; family Streptomycetaceae; genus Streptomyces; species Streptomyces sp. NBC_01171. Next base: position 5,771,872 of record NZ_CP108609.1, read on the forward strand.
GCACCCTGCGGGGACGTCACCGACTTCGGCCCGGAACTCGCGGCACTCGTGGCGGACTTGTTCGCCACCATGTACGCCAACGAGGGCGTGGGTCTGGCCGCCAACCAGATCGGCGTGAACCTAAGGGTGTTCGTGTACGACTGCCCGGACGACGACGAGGTCCGCCACCTCGGCCATGTGGTCAACCCCCGGCTGGTGACCGCCGACGGGCTCGAGTTCCTGGGCCCCGAGGGCTGTCTGTCGCTGCCGGGCCTGGAGGCGGGCACGGAGCGGTACGACCACGCGGTGGTCGAGGGCGTCACGATGACGGGGGAGCCGGTCACCGTCGACGGCACCGGATTCTTCGCCCGCTGCCTTCAGCACGAGTGCGACCATCTGGCCGGCACGGTCTACGCCGACCGCGTGACGGGCCGCCGCCGGCGCAAGCTGGACCGCCAGGTACGGAAGGCCCCCTGGCACCGGTGAGGCGGGCGGCTCAGAAGCCCGGACCGCCCACCCGGTCACCGGCGGCCGCGAGCCGTCCCCACAGCAAGTCGGCCAGGGAGCGCACCAGTTCGGCCCGCGAACAGGGGCGCTCGCCCAGCCACCAGTCCCCGGCGGCGTGCATCATGCCGACGATCCCGTGCCCCCAGACCCGGGCCAACTGCTGACTGCCCGGACCGAGGTCCACCCGCTCCTCGATGACCTGGGCCAGCTCCTCGCCCATCCGGCGCAGCAGCGGGGCGCTGTGCTTGCCGACGTCGAAGCCGGCCTCGCCGCCCTGGCCGCCCTCGGAGGGGTGCATGAGGAACCGGTACACCTGTGGCCGGGCCTCGATGGCGGCGAGGTAGGTGTCGAGCGTGGACTCCACCCGCTCCCGGCGTTCGGCCGGGGCGTCCAGCGCGGCGCGCAGCGAGTCGAGCAGGGCGTCGGTGTGCCGCATGGCGAGGGCCGCGTAGAGGCCGCCCTTGTCGCCGAAGTGGCGGTAGAGGATCGGCTTGGTGATGCCCGCCTCCGCGGCGATGGCGTTCATCGACGCCTGCGGGCCGTCGCGCAGCACCACCCGGTCGGCGGCCTCCAGCAGCTCCCGCCGTCGTCGGTCGGCGGACCGCTGCTGATCGGTCCGCTGTGTGGTGTCCATGTGGTCTCCCCACCCGTGCTGATTCGGTGACGCCTGCGCAAACTAACACTCACCGCGGCCTTGACATCGAACGGGATACCGAGCCGTCATCCGGAGTTGACTTTCCTACCGGTCGGTAACATACTCTGGTTACCGCTAGTAACATCGTACGTGCGCCGCTGGAGGGGACATGGCCGAGTTCACCATGGAGCTCAACGACGAACAGCAGGAGGTCCGGGACTGGCTGCACGGCTTCGCAGCCGATGTGATCCGGCCCGCGGCCGCCGAATGGGACGAGCGCGAGGAGACTCCCTGGCCGGTCATCCAGGAGGCCGCGAAGATCGGCGTCTACTCCCTGGACTTCTACGCCCAGCAGTACTTCGACCCCACCGGCCTCGGCATACCGATGGTCATGGAGGAGCTGTTCTGGGGTGACGCGGGCATCGCCCTCTCCATCGTCGGTACCGGCCTCGCGGCCGTGGGCGTCCTCGCCAACGGCACCGAGGAGCAGATCGGCACCTGGATTCCGCAGATGTACGGCGATGTGAACGACGTCAAGGTCGCCGCCTTCTGCTCCTCCGAGCCCGACGCCGGCTCCGACGTGGCCTCCATGCGCACGCGTGCGGTGTACGACGAGGCCAAGGACGAGTGGGTGCTCAACGGCACCAAGACCTGGGCAACCAACGGCGGCATCGCCAACGTCCATGTCGTCGTCGCCGTGGTCGACCCGGAGCTGGGCTCCAAGGGCCACGCCTCCTTCATCGTCCCGCCGGGCACGCCCGGTCTCAGCCAGGGCCAGAAGTTCAAGAAGCACGGCATCCGCGCCTCGCACACCGCCGAGGTCGTCCTGGAGAACGTGCGGGTGCCCGGCTCCTGCCTGCTCGGCGGCAAGGAGAAGCTGGACGAGCGGCTGGCGCGGGCGCGGGAGCGGGCCCGTACCGGGGGCGAGCGTGTGAAGAACGCGGCGATGGCCACGTTCGAGGCGTCGCGGCCCGCCGTGGGGGCGATGGCTGTGGGTACGGCGCGCGCCGCCTACGAGGTCGCGCTCGAATACGCCACTACGCGTGAGCAGTTCGGGCGCCCCATCGTTGACAACCAGGGGGTTGCCTTCCAGCTCGCCGACATGCGGACGTCCATCGACGCGGCTCGGCTGCTGGTGTGGCGGGCGTCGTGGATGGCGGTCAACGGGAAGCGGTTCACCGCGGCCGAGGGGTCGATGTCCAAGCTGTTCGCCAGTGAGACGGCGAAGAAGGTCACCGGCCAGGCGATTCAGATTCTCGGGGGGAACGGGTATACGCGGGAGTATCCCGTCGAGCGGATGCATCGGGACGCGGCGATCTACACGATCTTCGAGGGGACCAGTGAGATCCAGCGGCTGGTGATTGCTCGGACCTTGGCCGGGGTGCCCATACGCTAGCCGCTTCGGGGGCGCGGGGTGCTGTGCGACTCACGGTTCGTCGTGGCTTGTCGCGCCCGCGCGGCGGAGCCGCATATGGACACATCCCGCGCCCCTTCAGGCCAACTCGCTCACCGGTGTTTCAGAGGGGTGAGTTGGTCTATGTCGTAGCGCTTCCTCAGGTCCTCTATGGCCGCCTGGTCCGGCGGACCCCCCGCGTCCAGGATTTCCAGGAGTTCTTCGAAGTAGCGCTCGTGGTCCGGTGGGGGAGAGGCCTGGAAGAACATGCGGGCCGGGGCGTCGGTGGGGTTGGCGAAGGCGTGGGGGCAGCCGGGCGGGACGACGATGACCGTGCCCGGCGTCGCCCGTACCACCCTGGTGCCCGAACTCGACTCCCACTTCTGCCAGTTGTCGGGGGTACGGATGCGGGGCTCGAAGGCGAGGACGTCGAGTTCTCCGTCGAGGACGTAGAACAACTCCTCGCTGCGTGTGTGCACATGGGCGCCCACGTCGAAACCCGGCGGGACCTCCACCTCGAAGGTGGAGGCCGTCCGCGAGTGGGTGCCGGTGACCTTGAAGGTGACCCGCTGGGCGGCCGTCGCCACGACCCGTCCGTGTCCCGGCGGTACGAGCAGTCCCTCGGGCGTCGTCATGACCGGCTCACCAGGTCACCGGCAGGGACTCGGGGCCCCGGATCAACGCGCCCTTGCGGAAGGGGACTTCCTCCGGCGGCACCGCGAGCTTCAGCCCCGGCACCTGGTCCAGCAGGACGTCCACCAGCAGCTCGGACTCCAGCCGGGCGAGCATCCCGCCCGGGCAGTAGTGCGGGCCGAAGCCGAACGCCACATGCGGGTTGGGGCTGCGCTCGACGTCGATGGTGTCCGGGTCGGGGAACACCTCCGGGTCCCGGTTGGCGGACAGGTAGGAGATGTAGACCGCGTCGCCCGCACGGATGCGGACGCCCCTGATCTCCACGTCCTCCAGGGCGATCCGGGAGAGGCCGACCGCGTTGCGGTGCGGGATGTACCGCAGCAGCTCGTCGATCGCTTTCGGCCGGATCTCCCGGTCCGAGCGCAGCCGCTCCATGAGCTCCGGCCGGGTCAGCAGCAGATAGAACATCTGCCCGCTGTTGTTGGTGACCGCCTCGCCGCCGATCTGGAGCAGTACGGCGAGGCCGACCGCCTCCACCAGCGTGATCTCGTCCCCGTCGACGGCCGCGCTCAGCAGCGAGCAGACCGAGCCCTCGGGGCCGTGTACGCCGTGCCCGATGAGGTCCGTGAAGTAGGCGCTCATCTCGCGCTTGGCCCGCTCGCTGACCTCCTTGCCGTGCGCGGAGGACAGGATGAGCTGGGTCCAGTCGTGCATGGAGTGCCGGTCGGCGGCGGGCACGCCCATCAGCTCGCAGATCACCGCGATGGGGAACGGGCTGAGCACCGCCCTGGTCAGGTCGGCCGGCGGCCCGTCCTGGAGGAGTTCGTCCACCAGCTCCTCCAGCATGATCCGCGAGCGCTCCCGGACCCGCTCCACGCCCTTCGCGGTGAACGCGGCGGCCACCGAGCGGCGCAGCCGGGTGTGGTCGGGCGGGTCGAGGAAGCCGACCGCGCCCCGGTCCGGGATGAAGTGCGGGGCGAGCCGGGTGACCTGCTTGTCCATCACGGCTTCCCGGCCGAAACGCGGGTCGTTGGTCACCATGCGTACGTCGTCGTACCCGGTGACCAGCCACGCCCAGCCCTCACCGTTGGGCAGTTGGATGCGGGAGACCGGGCCCTCGTTCATCAGCTCGGTCAGCACCGGGTCGAAGTCGGTGCCCGCCAGGTCGGTGACCGGCCACTGCCGGACGGGTGGTGGGGTCCCGGTGAGCGTCTCGTCGGTCATCGCCCCTCCTGGTCCCGGGCGACCCACCGGCCGACGGTCATCTCGGCGGTGATACCGGGCCCGAAGCCGGCCAGCAGCCCGCGCGCCCGGTGCTCGGCACCGCCGTCGTCGAACAGCCGGCGCAGCGCGTCCAGGACGACGGCGCTGGCGATGTTGCCGTACTCGGTGAGCGTGGCCCGGCTGAACCGGAACGCGTGCGGCTCGACCTTCAGGAACTTGCTGAGGTCGTCGAGTATTCGCGGACCGCCGGCGTGGATGATGTAGAAGTCCAGGTCGGAGGCGTTCCAGCCGTGGGTGCCCGCGAGCTCCTGGAGCGCCGGGGCCAGCGGCTCCATCGTGGTCGGCACCCGCTTGTCCAGCAGGAAGTGGAACCCGGTGTCCCGGACGTCGTACGAGATCCAGTCCTCGGTCTTCGGGATCAGGTACGAGCCGTTGCGCTCGAGCTGCACACCCGTGCCGCCCCGGCCGCGCACCACGGCGGCCGCGATGCCGTCGCCGAACAGGCCGTTGGAGAGCAGGGAGCCGACGCCGAGGTCGGTGGGCTGGTAGCACAGCGAGCAGAACTCGCAGGCAACGATGAGGGCGTTGGCCTCCGGGTAGGCCGAACAGAAGTCGTGCGCCCGGTTGATGGCCGCACCGCCGGCCGCACAGCCCAACTGGGCGATGGGGAGCTGCCGGGTGGTGCTGGAGAAGTCCATCTCGTTGATCAGCCACGCGGTGAGCGACGGCATCATGAAGCCGGTGCACGACACGTAGACGATGACATCGATGTCAGAGGTGAGGAGTTCGGCCGAGTCGAGCGCCTGCTGGATCACCGCGGGAACCCGGGCCTTGGCCTCGGACTCGTACAGCTTGTTGCGCTGCTGGAAGCCCGGGTGCTTCAGGGTCTCCTCGATGGGCTGCACGATGTGCCGGGTGCGCACTCCGGTGTTCTCGATCAGGCGGAGGGCCAGCGGGAGCTGTGGGTTGTCCGCGTGGTGCGTGCGGGCCAGCTCCAGGGTCTCCTCCATGGTGATCACGTGTTCCGGCACGGACACCGAGGGTCTGCACAAAGTCGCCATGAGCGGTCCCTGCTTTCGCCGTCCGGCGGGCCTTCGTCCGCCGGTCAGAAGGTGGTCCACCCACACTCACCCGGAAGGCCGACGATCTCGCGCCGAATTACTCCGAACCGGCGAGAACAGAGAGTGACAAAAGCAGATTTCAGCAGCTCAGGCCCCCTGTAAGTCGCCGGCCGGCTGCTCCGACCCAAGGGGCGCGGGGAACTGCGCGACAAACCACGACGGCGCAGCACCCACAGCGCACCCCGAACCCCTATGGCGCCCCACTGCTATGAGCAATGCACGCCACATCGATCCGATCTGCCAACTTCGCCAACTCGATGGTCAACTCGGCAACGGTGTCCTCATCAAGCCCCCGCTCCCCAGCCTCCACCAGATGCACCCACCGCGCCCCGACGCTGCGCAGCAACTTGCTGACGTCACCCGCCGAAACCCGCAGCGCACCACGCTCGTCCACGATCAGAGGCAGAGTCACTTCGCCGTTCACAGAGCGGATCGTATCCGTGCGATCCTCACGCTCCCTGCCAAACGGTGGTGATGTTGCAGAACTCCCGGATTCCCTGCGCCGACAGTTCACGCCCGTACCCCGACCGCTTCACCCCGCCGAAGGGCAACGCCGGGTGTGAAGCGGTCATGCCGTTGATGAACACGCCCCCGGCCTCCAGGTCCCGCGCGCAGTGCGCCATCTCGTCCTCGTCCCGCGTCCACACGTTCGAACTCAGCCCGAACGGGGAGTCGTTGGCGATCAGGATCGCGTCCTCCAGGTCCTCCGCCCGGTACACGGTCGCCACCGGCCCGAACGCCTCCTCGCGGTGGATGCGCATCTCGCGGGTGACGTCCGCGATCACGGTCGGCGGGTAGTACCAGCCGACGCCGCCGGGCCGCTCGCCCCCGCACAGAATGTCGGCCCCGCTGTGGCGCGCGTCGTCCACGAGTTCCTCCACGTCCGTCCGGCCCTGCTCGGTGGCGAGCGGCCCGACGTCGGTGTGGTCGTCCATGGGGTCGCCGACGGTCAGGTCCTTCATCCCGGCGACGAACTTCTCCAGGAAGGTGTCGTAGACGTCCGTGTGCACGATGAACCGCTTGGCGGCGATGCAGGACTGCCCGTTGTTCTGCACCCGCGCGGTCACCGCGACCTCGGCCGCCCGGTCGAGGTCGGCGGAGGGCATCACGAGGTAGGGGTCGCTGCCGCCCAGTTCCAGCACCGTCTTCTTGATCATCTCGCCCGCCGTGGACGCGACCGCGCGCCCGGCCGGCTCGCTGCCGGTGAGGGTGGCGGCCTTGACCCGCTCGTCCCGGAGGATCTCGTCGACGGCGGCCGAGCCGACCAGCAGCGTCTGGAAGCAACCCACCGGGAACCCGGCCCGCTGGAACAGGTCCTCCAGGTAGAGGGCGGTCTGCGGCACGTTCGAGGCGTGCTTGAGCAGGCCGACGTTGCCGGCCATCAGCGCGGGCGCGGCGAACCGGATCACCTGCCAGAGCGGGAAGTTCCACGGCATCACCGCGAGCACCGGGCCCAGCGGCCGGTAGACCACGCGGACCCGTGAGGCGCCGGAGTCCTTCACGTCCGCCTCGTCCGGCACCTCGTCGGCGAGCAGCGTCTCGGCCCGCTCGGCGTACCAGCGCATCGCCTTGACGCACTTGGCGGCCTCCGCGCGGGCCTGCGCGAGCGGCTTGCCCATCTCGGTCGTCATGATCCGGGCGACCTCGTCGTTGTCCGACTCCAGCAGGTCGGCGGCCCGGTTCAGATGCTCGGCGCGCTCGTCGAAGGACGTCGTCCGGTAGGTCCGGAAGGTGGCCTCGGCGAGCTGGAGCCGGCGCTCCACCTCGGCGTCGTCCATCGGCTCGTACGTCTTGACCGTCTCGCCGTTCGCCGGGTTCACCGTGGCGATGGGCATGGCTGACCTCCTGGTGCGGGGTGTGCGTCGACCTTCGCGCGGGGCATGCGGTGCCGCAACGCTTCGGTCCCCTGTTCAGCCCGAGTGCTCCGCCAGACGGTCCAGAAACGTGCCCTGTCCGGAGACCATCAGCCCCCTGGCCTCCTTCGGGGTGAACCAGGCCACCCGGTCCAGCTCCGGGAACTCCTGGATACGGCCCGAGTGGGGCGGCCACTCCATGGTGAAGGTGCCGGGCGTGATGGTCGCCGGGTCGAGGTCGGCCTCCACCGCCCAGGCGGTGACGATCTTGCCGTTGCGCTGGGCGATCTCGCCCAGCGGCAGCGCCGGGCCGTCCGGCGGGGCGATGCCCAGCTCTTCCTGGAACTCCCGGCGGGCCGCCTCCCAGGCGGGTTCGTCCGCCTCGTACTCGCCCTTGGGTACCGACCAGGCTCCCTCGTCCTTCGTGGCCCAGAACGGGCCGCCCATATGGCCGAGCAACACCTCCAGCCCTCGGCTGGTGTGGCGGAACAACAGCAGTCCCGCGCTGCGCTTCGTCGCACGCACTGTCATGCCTTGACCTCCGGGTGGGCCGCGAGCAGGTCCTCCACCGTATCGGCGTCCTCGGGCCGCTTGTCCTCGCGATAGCGGATCACCCGCGCGAACCGCAGGGTGACCCCGGCCGGGTAGCGGGTGGAGCGCTGGAGACCGTCGTAGGCGATCTCCACGACGAGTTCGGGGCGTACGGTCACGCCCCAGCTCTTCTCCTCCACCGCGAGTTCGCCGAGCCGTTCGGTCTGCCAGGCGAGCATCACGTCCGTCATGCCCTTGAAGGTCTTGCCGAGCATCGCGTAACCCCCGTCGGCCGTGCGCGCGGCCAGGTGGAGGTTGGAGAGCTTGCCGGTGCGGCGGCCGTGCCCCCACTCGGCGGCCAGCACCACCAGATCGAGGGTGTGCACGGGCTTGACCTTCAGCCAGGACGCGCCGCGCCGGCCCGCGCTGTACGGGGCGCCGAGCCCCTTGGCCACGATGCCCTCGTGCCCGCGCGCCAGGGTCCCGGCCGAGAACTCCTCCGCCGCCGCGGCGTCCTCCGGCCCGCGCACCAGAGCGCGGCGCACCCGCATCGGCTCCGGCACCAGCCGGGCCAGCTCCGCGTGCCGTTCGGCGAAGGGCAGGTCCAGCAGGTCCCGGTCGTCCACCGAGAGCGCGTCGAAGAACACCGGGGAGACCGGCACCTCCTCGGCCGCCCTGGCCACGTCCACCCGCGAGCCGACCCGGCCGGCCGTCTCCTGGAAGGACCGGGGCCGGCCGTCCGGCCCGAAGGAGATCACCTCGCCGTCCAGCACGAACCGCTCGCGCGGCAGTTCCAGCGCCGCCGAGGTCACCTCCGGCAACCGGTCGGTGATGTCGTCCAGCGTCCGGGTGTACACGCGCACCTCGTCACCGTCCCGGTGCACCTGTACGCGGATGCCGTCGAGCTTCTCCTCCACCGCGCACGCCCCGAGCTTCTCCACCGCCTCCGCGACCGAGGAGGCGCTGCGGGCCAGCATCGGCAGCACCGGGCGGCCCACCGTGAGCCGGAACGCGTCCAGCGCGCCGGGGCCCTCGGCGAGCAGGGCCTGGGCGACCGTCTGGAGCGAGCCGGCCAGCATCACCGCCCGCCGTACCGCGGCCGGGTCGGCGTCCGTGGCGCGGGCCAGCCCCTCCACGGCGAGCGCGTCCAGGGCGCCCTGGCGGACCTCGCCGGTCAGCAGGCCCCGCAGGAACCGCTGTTCGTCCTCGGTGGCCGCGCCCATCAGCTCGTCGACGATCCGCGCCCGCTCGGCCTGCGAACCGGCCCCGGACACCGTGGCCAGCTCGGTCAGCAGGGCGTCCACCCCCCGCACGGTGAGCGTGGGTTCGGCGGCGGGCGGGACCTCGCGGCCCAGCACCTTCCAGCCGACGCCGATCCGGCCCTGCGGCAGTCGTCCCGCGAGATACGGGATGACCACGGGCACGTCGTCGGGTCCCGCGTCCCGGAAGAGTTCCGCGAGTAGATCCGTCTTGCGGGTCCGGGACGCCGTAGCGGCGACCTGACCCGACACCTCCGCGAGCCGGGTGAGCAGCATGCAGCAATGGTGCACCGCGAAGGCCCCGCTCACACCTGCCGGATTGACAAATGCCATTGCCGAATCTGCAATACAGGCATGAGTGGGACGAGCGACGCGGGCGCGGAGAGCACCGACGAGGTGCTGGCCGCCGTGGGCCCGAGACTGCGCCGCATCCGCAAGGAACGGGACGTGACCCTGGCCGCGCTGTCGGAGACGACCGGCATCTCGGTCAGTACCCTCTCCCGGCTGGAGTCGGGCCTGCGCCGCCCCAGCCTGGAGCTGCTGCTGCCCATCGCGCAGGCCCACCGGGTCCCGCTGGACGAGCTGGTCGGCGCCCCGCCGGTCGGAGACCCCAGGGTGCGGACCGAGCCGGTCAAGCGCGACGGGCGTACCTTCTACCCCCTGACCCGGCGTCCCGGTGGCCTCCAGGCGTACAAGGTGCTCGAACCGCGCCGCGACCGGCAGCCGGACCCGCGCACGCACGAGGGGTACGAGTGGCTGTACGTCCTCTCCGGGCGCCTCAGGCTGGTGCTCGGGGACCACGACGTGGTGCTGGGGCCGGGGGAGGCCGCCGAGTTCGACACCCGGGTGCCGCACTGGTTCGGGTCGGCGTGGGACGGTCCGGTGGAGTTCCTGAGCCTGTTCGGGCCGCAGGGGGAGCGGATGCATCTGCGGGCGCGGGCGGGGCGGCGGTCCGAGGGGGACGGCTGAGTGTTTCCGGAGCCGGTGGACTGTTCCCTGATCGGCAAGCGACCGCTTAGTATGCCCAGGACCCCGGTTCAGACGACGCAGTCCCGTGGAGGCCCGGCATGCAGGCATGGCAAGTGCACGAGAACGGCGAGCCGCGCGAGGTGATGCGCCTGGCGGAGGTGGAGCGCCCCACGCCCGGCGAGGGCCAGGTGCTGCTCCGCGTGCGTGCCGCCAACGTCAACTTCCCGGACGCCCTGCTCTGCCGGGGCCAGTACCAGATCCGGCCCCCGCTGCCCTTCACGCCCGGCGTGGAGATCTGCGGCGAGACCGAGGACGGCCGCCGCGTCATCGCCAACCCGGCGCTGCCCTACGGCGGTTTCGCCGAGTACGCGCTCGCCGACGCCCGCGCGCTGCTGCCCGCGCCCGAGGCGCTGGACGACGCCGAGGCGGCCGCGCTGCACATCGGCTACCAGACCGGCTGGTTCGGCCTGCACCGCCGGGCGTATCTGGAGGCGGAGGAGACTCTGCTGGTGCACGCCGCCGCGGGTGGTGTGGGCAGTGCCGCCGTCCAGCTCGGCAAGGCCGCCGGGGCTCGGGTCATCGGTGTCGTGGGCGGCGCCGGCAAGGCCGCCGTCGCCCGCGAGCTGGGCTGCGACGTCGTCGTGGACCGCCGCACCGAGGACGTGGTCGCCGCCGTCAAGGAGGCCACCGGCGGCAAGGGCGCCGACGTGATCTACGACCCCGTCGGCGGAGAGGCGTACGCGCAGTCCGCCAAGCTCGTCGCCTTCGAGGGGCGGATCGTGGTCGTCGGCTTCGCCAGCGGCAGCATCCCGAGCCCCGCGCTCAACCACGCCCTGGTGAAGAACTACTCGATCATGGGCCTGCACTGGGGCCTGTACAACACCAAGAACCCCAAGCTGGTGCTGCGCTGCCACGAGGAGCTGACCGAGCTGGCCGCGCGCGGCGCGATCAAGCCGCTGGTCAGCGAGCGCGTACCGCTCGCCGGGGCGGCCGACGCCGTGCAGCGGGTCGCCGACGGCGTGACCACCGGCCGGATCGCCGTCCTGCCGCAGAACGGAGCCACCGCATGACCGACGCCGGGGAACTGCGCCGCCGCACCCACGAGTTGCTGGCCGCGCACCCGCCCGCCACCACCGACCGCCTCGACTTCCTCCGGGCCCGCTTCGACGCCGGGCTCGCCTGGGTGCACTACCCCGAGGGCCTCGGCGGACTCGGCGCCCCGCGCTCCCTCCAGGTCGTCGTGGACGAGGAGCTGGCCGCCGCCGGCGCCCCCGACAACGACCCCCGCCGCATCGGCATCGGCCTCGGCATGGCCGCCCCGACCGTGCTGCGCTACGGCACCGACGAGCAGAAGGCCCGCTTCCTGCGCCCGCTGTGGACCGGCGAGGAGGTGTGGTGCCAGTTGTTCAGCGAGCCCGGCGCCGGGTCCGACCTCGCCGCCCTCGGCACCCGTGCCGTCCGGGACGATGGGGGAGACTGGGTGGTCGACGGGCAGAAGGTGTGGACCTCCAGCGCCCATCTGGCCCGCTGGGCCATCCTCATCGCCCGCACCGACCCGGACGCGCCCAAGCATGCGGGCATCACCTACTTCATCTGCGACATGACCGACCCCGGCGTGGAGGTCCGGCCGCTGCGCCAGATCACCGGCGAGGCCGAGTTCAACGAGGTCTTCCTCACCGGCGTCCGCATCCCCGACAGCCACCGCCTCGGCGAGGTCGGCGACGGCTGGCGGGTCGCCCAGACCACGCTGATGAACGAACGCGTCTCCATCGGCGGTATGCGCCTGCCCCGCGAGGGCGGCATGATCGGCCCGGTCGCCGGCACCTGGCGGGAACGCCCCGAACTGCGCAGCCACGACCTGCACCAGCGGCTGCTCAAGCTCTGGGTCGAGGCCGAGGTGTCCCGCCTCACCGCCGAACGGCTGCGCCAGCAGCTCAACGCCGGCCAGCCCGGCTACGAGGGCTCCGGCATGAAGCTCGCCTTCGCCCGCCTCAACCAGGAGATCAGCGGCCTGGAGGTCGAACTCCGGGGCGAGGAGGGGCTGCTCTACGACGACTGGACCATGCGCCGCCCGGAGCTGGTCGACTTCACCGGGCGCGACGCCGGGTACCGCTACCTGCGCTCCAAGGGCAACAGCATCGAGGGCGGGACCAGCGAGGTCCTGCTGAACATCGTCGCCGAGCGCGTCCTCGGCCTGCCCGCCGAACCGCGCACCGACAAGGACGTCCCCTGGAAGGACCTGGCCCGATGAGCACGCCGAACGCCGAGCCCGACCTCCTCTACTCCGAGGAGGAGGAGGCGCTGCGCGCCGCCGTCCGCGACCTGCTCACCGACCACTGCGGGCCCGCCGCCGTGATCGCCCGCACCGAGTCGGACACCCCGCACGACCCCGCCCTGTGGAAGCAGCTCGCCGAGGGCATGGGCCTGGCGGGCCTGCTGATCCCCGAGGCGCAGGGCGGTCAGGGCGCCACGCATCGCGAAGCCGCCGTCGTGCTGGAGGAGTTGGGCCGGGCCGTGGCACCGGTGCCCTACCTCACCAGTGCTGTCGTCGCCACCGAGGCGCTGCTCGCCTGCGACGACGCCGAACTGCTGGAGCGACTCGCCTCCGGCCGCACGGTGGGCGCCCTCGCGGTCTCCCTGACCACCGCGCCCGGCGCCGCCTTCGCCACCGCCCGGGTCGAGAACGGCTCGCTGCACGGTGAGTTGACCTCCGTGGCGGACGCGGTCGCGGCCGGGGTACTGCTCGTCCCGGCCGACGACGGCGACCTGTACGCGGTTGCCGCCGACGCGGTCACCCTCACCCCGCAGATCCCGCTCGACCTCACCCGTCCGCTCGCCACCGTCACCCTCGACGGCGCCCCCGGCCGCCGCCTAGGCCCCGCCGAACCCGCCGTACGGCGCGCCCTGCGGGCCGGTGCGGGGCTGCTCGCCTCCGAGCAACTGGGCGTTGCCGACTGGGCGTTGACCGAGACCGTGCGCTATCTGAAGGAGCGCAAGCAGTTCAACCGGCCGGTCGGCGGATTCCAGGCGCTCAAGCACCGGCTCGCCCAGCTCTGGCTGGAGGTGGTCAACCTCCGCGCGGCCGCCCGCGCCGCCGCCGACGCGCTCACCACGGGCCACGACACCGACCTCACCGTCGCGGTGGCGCAGTCCTACGCCTCTCCCGTCGCCGTCCACGCCACCGAGGAGGCACTGCAACTCCACGGCGGGCTCGGCATGACCTGGGAACACCCCGTCCACCTGTACCTCAAGCGGGCCAAGGCCGACTCGCTCGCGTACGGCAGCGCGGGCGCCCACCGCGAGGCCCTCGCCGGCCTGGCGGACCTCCCGGGTCCCACGTCGGGCTGACACCACCCTTACGGGGGACACGTCAGCGCCCCGGAACAACCCTCCGCTACGCCACACTTGCGGCCGAACGCCGCACACCGGGCGTGGCGGAGGAGGTTCCGATGGCTGTTTCCATCTCAGTGGTGCTGCTGCTCCTGATCCTGGCGGTGGTCTTCATGCGCAACGGCGCACTGAAGATCTCCCACGCCCTGGTCTGCATGCTGCTCGGCTTCTACCTGGCCAGCACCAGCATGGCCCCCACCATCAGCAGCGGCCTCACGGCCACGGCGGACCTGGTGAGCGGGCTGCGGCCGTGAGGCGCGCGCACTAGGGCTTGCTTCGGGCCAGGCGCCGATCACGCGGGAGCGGATCAGGAAACGGACGCCCTCCGGGGCTTCCAGGGAGAAGCCGCCGCCTCGGCCGGGGACGACGTCCACGATCAGGCGGGTGTGGCTCCAAAGGTCGTGCTGGGACTTGGACATCCAGAAGCCGACGGGTTCCGGGACGCCGTCCAGGGCCAGTTCGGCCAGGAGTACGTCGGAGGCGCCGGTGCGGAACTCGCCCTCGGGGTAGCACATGGGGGCGCTGCCGTCGCAGCAGCCGCCGGACTGGTGGAACATCAGTGGACCGTGCTGCTCGCGCAGCTTCCGCACCAGTGCGGCCGCCTCGGGCGTGAACTCGACACGCTGACTCTCTTGCGTTTCCACGGTCACCGTCCAGGAAGAGCGGGGCGTCCGACACCCTCAGTCTGGGCGCTCGCCGGGAGGCAGTCCAGCGGTCAGCGATGGCTCAGGACGTTCACCACACGGCCGCCGGGGTCCCGGACGAAGAAGCGGCGCACACCCCACGCCTCGTCGGTCAGCGGATGCACGATCTCCGCGCCCCGCTCCCGCAGCGCCGCGTACACCGCGTCCACGTCGTCCACCTCGATGCTCAGATCCGGTGCCACCGGAGCCGTGCGGTCCTCGTCCATCAGGCTCAGTTGCGCCGTGGGGTTCGCGGGGGAGCCCAGCGTGGTGACCCAGCCGTGGTCCATGACCTGCTCCAGCCCCAGCACCCCGTAGAACGCCACGCTCTGCTCCCGCGCGGCCGCCGGGACGGTGGGCACCACACGCCGTACGGACATCACACGTCTCCTGCATCGGTCGGGGCACGCCAACGGCCGGGGCCGGCCCTCAGAGCTCGGTCCCGGCCGCAGTGTGTCAGCTCTTGGCCTTCGGCTTGGCCGGTTTCGGTGCACCGGCGGCCGCCGGAGGCTCCTTCACATCCACGTCGCTCGCCCGCACATAGGCGAGCCGGTGGTCGAGCTGGATCTCGTAGTACTCCTCCTCCCCCTTCACCACCGGCGCCGGGGCGTCGCCGAACGAGGACCGGTCGACGTAGGTGCCGTGCACCACGGACTGCGTCACATACCGCTGACCCTCCTCGATCGTGTACGGCAGCGGCGCCTCCTGCTGCTCGTCCATCCCGTCGGGGTACGCCGACTCCTCCGGGAGCGCCCGGCCGAACACCGGGATCTCGTGGCGGCCCTCCTTCGGCGTGATGGTCCGGGCCCGCTCGCCCACCGCGGTCGGCTGGTCCTTCGGGTTCTTGAACCACGCCTTGTGTCCCTGGAACCAGATCGCCGTCCAGTCACCCTGGCGGCCCGCCACCGCGAACGTCTGGCCCGCCGACACCCGCGACCCCAGGTCGTTGATGTCCACCGTGGTGTCGTCGCCGTCCGGCTTGCGGCCCGGGTCCTGGATCAGCCCGGAGTCCTCGCTCGGCTCGGTGTGCAGCCGGACCGCGCTGGACCCGTGCGGCGCGCACTTCTCGCCGCTCTCCACGCACCCGGTGAACACCGGCCTGTGCTTGGCGTACTCCGGAAGGATCATCACCGTGTCGCTGTCCGGCCCCGCCGTCGCCTTCAGCGGTGCGCCGAGCAGGTCGAAGTAGTGCCGCCAGTCCCAGAACGGGCCCGGATCGTCGTGCATGTCCGGGATGGTGTCCTCGGTCGGCGCCGGCACATTGTCGTGGCCGAAGATGTGCTGACGGTCCAGCGGGATGTCGTACTTCTTGGTCAGGTACTTCACCAGCCGGGCGGAGGAACGGTACATCTGCTCCGTGTACCAGGCGTCCGGCTGCCGCAGGAAGCCCTCGTGCTCGATGCCGATCGAGCGGCCGTTCACGAACTGGCTGCCCGAGTGCCAGGCCGCGTCCTTGGTCTTGACGTGCTGGGTGACACTGCCGTCGCTGGACCGGATCGAGTAGTGCCAGGACGCCTCCGTCGGGTCCTGGACGGTCAGCAGCATCGAGGCCAGCGGCGCCTCGGTGTCATGGATGACGATGTACTCGATCCGCTGGTCCTTGGGCCGGTCGGCCAGGTCGTGGTTGCCGTACGCATCGTCGTCGATCCGTACGTACGGCGCGCTCAGCCAGGAGCACGACAGCTCCGCCGGGCACTCCACGTTCTTCGAGCGGGCCGCGCCCGCCGCCCCGGCGCGCGGGCGCACCTGGGGGCTCGCGGCCAGGACGACGTGCTGACCGGCGTCCGTGACGCGGTTCGCGCCCTTGCGGATGATGTCGAAGACATCGTTGGCGTAGGTGGCCGCCGAGCCCGCGTCAGTGGAGCCGGGGAAGCGCGAGACCGCGTCCCACCAGTCGGCCGGGTCGGTGCTGAGCGGCTTGCCGAGCTTCTTCTGCGCGGCCGCGAGGAGGGCCGCGCCGCCGCGCACGTTGGCGGCGTCGTCCGTGCGCAGCCGCTCCACCGGGAGACCGACCAGATCGGCCGCCCGCCGCAGGTCGGCGGAGCGCTGGGCGTCCTCGGCCGCCTTCTGCGCCGGGGACGGACTGGCCTTCTGGACCTTCGGATGGGGTGTCACATGGTGCGGCGGGGTGGCGGCCGGCGGCCCGGCGGAGTCCACCAGGTGCATCGGCCCGTAGCCGCCGATGACGCTCGGCGCGCCCTGGTGGGAGTCCCACCGCGACTGCAGGTAGGACACCCCCATCAGGACACTGCGGGGGACATGGAACTCCTTCGCCGCCGCGGTGTAGTCGTCCTGCAGGCGTTGGTCGGTGGGACCGCCGGAGTCCTCCGAGCGGTCGATCAGCAAGGGCACCAGGAGCGCCGCCGACGCGGCGGTCACGCAGACGATCCGCCGATGCCCGCGCATGGCACTGGACAGGCGGGGGGCGACGCGTTTTCTCATACGGGTGACTCCAACGAGGTTCGGCGCGGCCGGGACATGCGGCCAGGGCGCGAACCAGGGCGCGCCCCGCATGTCACCCCGCTCACGTTTCCTTGCCTCGCGCGCCGCGTCGCGCCGAGCGTCACTGGCGTGGACCAGCCCCCGCGCTCAGGCCACCCGGTCGGCGGCAGCGGACCCCGCCGGGTGGGGGCAGCGCTTCACCCCTGCCGGTTTCACTCCTCCTCCACCGGGTCCACCCGCCAGTCCGGCCGGCCCGGCATGGACGGGGTGTGCGACCCGTACAGCCACGGGGTCAGAAAGCCCGTCAGGTCCTCGCCGGCCACTTCGGAGGCGAGGCTGACGAAGTCCCGGGTCCCGGCCACCCGTCCCCGATACGTCGTCACCCAGGCTTTCTCGATGCGCTCGAAGGTCTCCGCGCCGACCTTCTCCCGCAGCGCGTACAGCACCAGCGCCGAGCCGTCGTAGCGCATCTGCCGGAACAGGCCCTCCTCGCGCGGCTCGGCGGGGGCGCCGTCGTCGTGCCGCCACTGGTCGTGCTGCTCGTAGGCCGAACGCATCATCTCTTCCAGGCTCGGACCGCCCCGCGTGTCGGCGTACAGCAGCTCGTAGAACCGGGCGTGACCCTCGCTCAGCCACAGGTCCGACCAGCGGCGGATCGCCACGCTGTCGCCGGTCCAGTGGTGGGTCAGCTCGTGCACGAGATTACGTTCTGCGGCGACCTGATCCCCCAGCAGGTCCGCGCTCGGCACCACCGACAGGGACTGCGTCTCCAGCGCCACCGGCAGCTCGGTGTCGCCCACCAGCACGCCGTAGCGCCGGAACGGGTACGGGCCGAGCCGCTGCTCCAGCCACGCGAGGTGGTCCGGCGTCAGCGCCCGGTACGCCTTCGTCTCCGCCACCAGCCCTTGAGGCACCACGTCCCGCAGGGGGAGCCCGTGCGGGCCGGTGCCGTCCACCACGTCGAACCTGCCGATGGCCAACTGGACCAACTGCGGGGCGACCGGATGCTCCGAGTCGTACGTCCACCGGACCCGGCCGTCGCGCTGGGGCGCGCGGGTGACGAGCCGTCCGTTGGCCACCGCCGTCAGGCCGGGCGGCGTGGTGATGTGGAAGGTGAACGGCGCGCGCAGGCTCGGGTGGTCGTCCGCCGGGAAGATCATCCGGGCGCCGTTCGGCTGCGGGGAGAGCACCGTACCGTCCGCCGTGGGCACCCAGCCGTAGTCCTGGATCGCGTCGGTGCGGTGGCGCCGCTGCGTGGGGTCGGCGGTGTAGGCGACGCGCACGGTGAAGGCACGACCCCGCGCCAGCGGCTTCGCCGGGGTGACGACCAGTTCGTCGCCCCGGCGTGCGGTTCTCGCCGGTACGCCGTCGACCGTGACACCGCGCAGGGTGTTGCCCGCGAAGTCGAGGTCGAAGCGGGAGAGGGGCTGGGTGGCGGTGGCGTTGATCGTGGTGGCGGCGGCGAACGGCGTCCTCGGTGCCTGCCAGTCGAAGTCCAGCGTGTAGCGGCGGACCGTGTAACCGCCGTTCCCGTCCAGAGGCATGAGGGGATCGCCGAGGCCGGGCGCGCCGGGGGAGGGGACGTCCGAGGGGCCGGGGGCGGGGTGGCCGGGGAGAGCGGCGGGGGAGCGGGGCTCGTCCTCGGACAGGTCCAGCGCGAGGACGACGCCGCCCGTGATCCCGAGGACACAGGCCAGCGCGAGCACCGCGCGACGACGGCCGCCGCCCCGCCGCGAGCCGTTCTTACCGGGCGTGAGGGTCATGGGCGGCACTATGCCAGCGGTTGGGCGATATGCGGCTTATATGGCTCCCGGTTCGGTGGGGCCGTACAGCGCGGTCGGGTTGTTCGTCTGGAGCGCCCAGTAACGGTCGCCCCAGCTCCAGTGCCACCACTCCGTCGCGTAGTTCACCAGCCCCGCCTCGGAGAGGACGGTGGCCAGGGTGTTCCGGTTGGCCGCGGCCTCGGCGCCGATGTTCGTGGCCGAGGTGTAGCAGGCGCCCTCGCTCTCCACCGGGTCGGCGTTCATCCGGGTGCCCAGGTCCAGTTCGTTGCCGTCGGCGTCCATCAGAGTGAGATCCACGGCGGCGCCCGCGCTGTGCGGAGCTATCTCCGGCGGGGAGACGAACCGGCTGGCCTCGTCCCGGACGCGGGCCGGGGGCCAGCCGGGGTTGTCCCGGCCGAGCGCGCCGGCGTACTCCTCGAAGTACCGGCGCTGGAGGCCGGGCGGCCGGTATCCCTCGACATACAGCAGCCGCAGGCCGTGGGGCAGGAGCGACTGGGCGTGCAGCAGCCGGTGCAGGACTCCTTGGCGCAGATACGCGAAGGCACCCGAGGCATCCTCCTTGCGCTGGTCGACCCGCAGGGCGCCGTGCGCCCGGACGTCGACCAGCGGCTCACCGCACTCCCGCACCGGGACGGCCGCCACCCGCCGGTCCGACATCAGTACGACGCTCATTCCGTCCCCCAGTCCCAGGTGTCGAAGTAGGCGGCCACACCGGTGCGGCGGGCCTCCATCACCGCGCTGAGCCGCGCGAAGTCCCGCGGCGGCATCAGCGGCCGCCACTCGGGAAGCGGCAGCACCCGCACCTCGTCGTGCTCACGCGGGTCCAGCACGATGTCCCGCAGCCGCCCCTCGTCCAGCCGCCCGCCGTCGAAGACGAGCCCCATCGTGCTGTACGGCCACTCGGCGCCGGGCAGCCCGTACACCGTGGCCAGCAGCCGGGGCGGGCCGTCGAGTTCGATGCCGGTCTCCTCCCGGCACTCCCGCACGGCCGTCTCCCACGGCCGCTCACCGGGGTCCATCGTGCCGCCGGCCAACTGCCAGGGGTGGGTCGCGCTGTAGACCCCGTGGAGCTGCACGGGCCGGTCGTGGACGTCGGTGAAGAGAACGCAGGCGAAGCCGGTGGCCTTCATGACGGTCTCGGCGTACTGCTCCAGCGGCAGCCAGACCCGGCCGGTCTTCTCGTCCACCCGCCCCCGGACCGCCGGCTCCGGCCATGTCATCCGCATGGGCGCCAGGCTGCCGCAGAATCCCGAGGCACGGAAGAGCGCCCCAGCGGCGCCGGGCGTGTCGGCCTCGACGGGGGCCACCCCCTCCGCCCGGAGCCGGTCGAGCAGCGCGGTCAGGGCCGACCTGGCGAGTCCCCGGCGGCGCGACGAGGGGTGCGTGGCGACCGTGTGCACCCGCGCCGCCCGCCCGCTGGGAGACGCCGGTTCGGGCAGCACGGGGTGGACCAGCGCGAGGGCGCAGGAGGCGAGGGAGCCGTCCGGGGCGTCGACGACACAGGCCCGGGCGTCGCCACCCGGGGCCAGTCGCGCGGCCAGTTCGGCGCCGGAGCGGACGATCCACTCCTCCGGCAGCGGCTCGGCGAGGACGAAGGCGGACCGGAGCCGGACGATGCCCTCCGCGTCGGCCGGCGTGGCGAGCCGTGCGGCGTGCGCGGTGCCGGGGTGCTGGGGGCGGGTGTGCAGGGCCTCACCGCTCACGATGCGTCTCCAAGGGGTGTGGCGGGGCCGGACTCCGCTGAGCGGGCAGTGGGTTGACGCCGGGGACGAACTGGAGCCGGTCGGCCGCCGGGGCGTGGGCGATCGGGTCGACCGGCCGCTGGAAGTGCACGGCCAGGTGCTCCCCGGCCCGGTACGCGTCCAGACCGGCCCGGCAGTACGCCACCGTCGCGGCGGGCAGCGCGTCCAGGGGGGCCCAGGTCATGGCGTCGCAGAGGTCCGGTTCCATGACGTGGGGCTCGCCCACCCACCGCCGCACCTCGAAGAAGAAGCCGACGCGGGCCGAACCGCCGGGGGCGCGGTGGTGGACGGTGACGGCGGCGCGCACATCGGCCCGGTCGACGACGACACCGGTCTCCTCCCGCGCCTCCCGGATCAGCGCGCCGACCACGTCCTCGTGCGGGCCGTCCAGGTGCCCGGAGGGCAGGTGCCAGAGCCCGGCCGCGTACACCGCCCCGGCCCGGCGTGACACCAGCACTTCCGGACCGGTCCTGCCCTCCCGGCGCAGGATCAGGTGGACATCCACCGGCACGGTGTGACGCTGCCGCGCGCTCATGCCGGGCACCAGCCCATCTCGGAATAGGTCCGGCCCGTGCGGATGCCGTCGATGGCCGTACGGGCGTAGGGCACGAGCGGCTCCGGCAGCCTGTCCGGGTCCCACCAGCGCCAGGCGAGGCACTTGTCCGGCTCCCTCAGCCGCGGTGTTCCCCGCAAGCGGCGGGCGCGGAAGACCAGTTGCATGCGTGGCCGCGCGCTCGGTCCGTGCAGCACGTGCACCACATGGGCCAGTTCCAGGTCGGCGGGGTCGACGACCAGCCCGGCCTCCTCGTACGCCTCCCGCACCAGGCACGCGACGGCGGACTCCCGCTCACAGTGCCCGGCCAGGAAGTGCCAGGTGGAGCCCGCGAAGGCCGCGTCGGGATGGCGCAGCCCGAGCAGCACGCGGCCGTCATCGTCCTCGGCGTACAGATGGACGCCGACGATGTTCAGCTCCGTGCCGCCCGCGTCCGGTGCCTTCGCCGGGCGGGGGATCACCGGGGCCGGCGCCGCCGGGCCCGCCGCGTGACGCAGGATGAGTTCACGCGTCCCGGGACTGAGCCGCAGCCGGTGCAGCGTCTCCGGCCGGAACCAGCGCAGCAGCACCCCCTCCGCCAGCCCCACCCCGTCCGGATCGCCGGTCCAGCGGCCGGAGAAGACCTGCACCGGTACGCACAGCCCGTCGGCACCGGTGGCCTCCTCGACCGCGTACGGCTCCAGGCCGGCCGGGTCGAGTCCCGGCACCTCCTCGGCCAGCTCACGCCGGAGGGTGTCCTCCAGCGTGCGGTCCCCTGGCTCCCGGCCGCCGCCGAGCAGGGCGAAGGTTCCCGGCTCCCAGATGCCGGGGATGTTGTCGCGCAGGTGGAGGAGGTAGCGGCCGTCGCCGTCGTGGATCAGCGCCGAGGCGTTCACCGGCGCCGGTCTCCCGTCCAGCTTCAGGGCCCTCAACTTGGCTTTCAATGAGACCGACTTGAGGTGCTCGACCGGTAACCACTCCGCGTCGGGCAGCGGTTCGGGCAGGACGCGGGCCAGGTACAGGGCGAAGGTGAACTCGTAGTGGGACGGTCCGATCGCCTCGACATGGACCGGGGTGGTCAGCAGCTCCGGGGTCAGGCACAGGTCGCCCCGCGCGAGCCGGGTCCGCTCGGTCACCGCTCGCAGCGCGGTCCCCAGCAAGGTGCGGTCGCCCTCCTCGGCACGCGCGCCGGGCAGCCCGGCAGGGTCCCGCACATGCAGGACGCGTCCCGCGCGGTCGACGACGAGCGCACGGCAGGTGAGGTGGGCGGAACCGGGGGCGAACGTCCTCATGTCGTCGGCCTCCATGCGGGTGGGAAGTGAACTGGTGCTCTAAAAACGCGCCGGACACCGGCCTTGTTACGGCTCCGGCGAGGCAACTTCCGGAACGCGTGTTCCCGTCCCCCGCTCGCCCCGGCGCGCCAAGGGCCGCCGTTCCCAAACTCGTTCGATCGAGGGATTCGAGGTGAGTTTCCTCCCCGAGTTCAGGGCCCTGCACGACGCCGACTACAACATCCTCTGCTACGACATCCGGAACTTCGGCCTCAGTGGCGCCGCAAACGGTGACACCGTTGGCATCGGCCTGCTGGAGTACCGGGGTGTGCCTGGGCGCCGACTCGACGCCCCGCACCCGAAAGGCAGCCGCTTTCCGGCGGCTGCCTTTTCGCGCCCCCTGACCGACGCCCGTGACACCCACCGGCGTACCGGACGGGACCCACCGGCGTCAGAGTCCCGTCAAGGCCGCCGCCCGAGCCGTATGGGGGGCGTCAACGCGGGGCTCCGACCCCTTGGAGCAGGGGTTTCCTCGAAGGGTTCCCCTTTCGACCCCGAGTCCGTTCAGGAGTCCCAAGATGGCCGACCTGGCCTTCGTCGTCACCGTGCTCGCCGCGTTCGCGCTGGTGGCACTCGTCGCCAAGGGGGTGACGAAGCTGTGACCGCCGAGAACGCCGTCGGCCTGGTCGTGGCCGTCGCCCTGCTGGGCTATCTCGTCCTCGCCCTGATCTTCCCGGAGAGGTTCTGAGAGCAGACATGGGTTCCGTACTCGCGGGCGTGCTCCAGCTCCTCGCCCTCATAGGCGCGCTGGCCCTCGTCCACGTGCCCGCCGGCAGCTACTTGGCCAGGGTGTACTCCTCGCGCCGTCATCTGCGCGTCGAGCGGTGGATCTACCGGGTCATCGGCGCCGACCCCGACACCGAGATGCGCTGGCCGGCGTATCTGCGCGGGGTGCTCGCCTTCTCCCTCGCCGGTGTCCTCCTCCTCTACCTGCTCCAGCGGCTCCAGGGGGTGCTGCCCGGCTCACTCGGGTTCTCCTCGGTGAACCCGGCGCAGTCCTTCAACACGGCCGTCTCCTTCGTCACCAACACCAACTGGCAGTCGTACTACGGCGAACAGACCATGGGCCATGTCGTGCAGACGGCAGGGCTCGCGGTGCAGAACTTCGTGTCCGCCGCCGTGGGCATGGCCGTCGCGGTCGCCCTGGTGCGCGGCTTCGCCCGGTCCCGCTCCGGCGAACTGGGCAACTTCTGGGCCGACCTGGTGCGCGGCACGCTGCGCGTCCTGGTCCCGGCGGCCGTGCTCGGCGCATTGGTCCTCGTCGCGTGCGGCGCCATCCAGAACTTCTCCGGTATCCACGAGGTCGGCCAGTTCGTGGGCGGCACCCAGCAGTGGAACGGCGGCGCGGTCGCCTCCCAGGAGGCCATCAAGGAGCTGGGCACCAACGGCGGCGGCTACTTCAACGCCAACAGCGCCCACCCCTTCGAGAACCCGACCCCCTTCACCAACCTCTTCGAGATCTTCCTGATCCTCGTCATCCCGTTCTCGCTGACCCGCACCTTCGGCCTGATGGTCGGCAGCGTCCGGCAGGGCTACGCGATCCTCGCCACCATGGCCACCATCTGGCTGGGCTTCACCGCCCTGATGGCGGCGGCCGAGTTCAGCCACCCCGGCCCGGCGCTCCAGGCCGCGGGCGGCGCCATGGAGGGCAAGGAGGTCCGCTTCGGCGTCGGCGGCTCGGCACTCTTCGCGGTGTCCACCACGCTCACCTCCACCGGCGCCGTGGACTCCTTCCACTCCTCCTTCACCGGGCTCGGCGGCGGTGTCGCCATGCTCGGGATGATGCTGGGCGAGATAGCGCCCGGCGGCACCGGCTCCGGGCTGTACGGCATGCTGATCATGGCCGTGATCGCGGTGTTCCTCGCCGGTCTGATGGTCGGCCGCACCCCCGAGTACCTGGGCAAGAAGATCGGCGCGCGCGAGATGAAGCTCGCCGCCTGCTACATCCTGGTCACCCCCGCGCTGGTCCTCGTCTTCACCGCGGCCTCGCTGGCCCTGCCGACCCCGCCGCACTCCCTGCTCAATCCGGGCGCGCACGGGTTCTCCGAGGTGCTGTACGCCTTCACCTCCGCCGCCAACAACAACGGCTCGGCCTTCGCCGGGCTGAACGCCGACACCGACTGGTTCAACACCACGACGGGGCTCGCCATGCTGCTGGGCCGCTTCCTGCCCATGGTGTTCGTCCTCGCGCTGGCCGGCTCGCTCGCCGCGCAGCGGCCCGTCCCCGAGAGCGCGGGCACCCTCCGCACCGAGAAACCCCTGTTCGCGGGCCTGCTGGTCGGGGCGATCCTCATCATCACCGGCCTGACGTACTTCCCGGCGCTGGCGCTGGGACCGCTCGCGGAGGGGCTGGCATGACGCATCCCCCTACCGACGCGCCGACCACCCGTACCGACCACTCAGAGGCCGCCATGTCCACAGCCACTCCCACCCGCGCGCCGCACGACGAGGCGGCGGCCGGGGTCGCGTCCGGCGGGGGCCGGGTCGGCGCGGGCCTGTTCGATCCCCGGCAGTTGCTGAGATCGCTGCCCGACGCCTTCCGCAAGCTCGATCCGCGGGTCATGGTCAAGTCGCCCGTGATGTTCGTGGTGTGGATCGGCTCCGTGCTGACCACGGCGTTCTCCTTCACCGACCCCACCGACCGGTTCGGCTGGACGATCAGCGTCTGGCTGTGGCTGACCGTGCTCTTCGCCAACCTCGCGGAGGCGGTCGCCGAGGGCCGGGGCAAGGCGCAGGCCGACACCCTTCGCAAGGCCAGGGCGGACACCGTCGCCCGCAGGCTGACCGGGGCCACCGAGGAGCAGGTCTCCGGCACCGAGCTGCGCGTCGGTGACCTGGTCGTCTGCGAGTCCGGCGAGGTGATCCCCGGCGACGGCGATGTCGTGGAGGGCGTCGCCTCGGTGGACGAGTCCGCGATCACCGGCGAGTCGGCGCCGGTCATCCGGGAGTCCGGGGGTGACCGCAGCGCCGTGACGGGGGGCACCAAGGTGCTCTCCGACCGGATCGTCGTGCGGATCACCACCCGGCCCGGGGAGACCTTCATCGACCGGATGATCGGACTGGTGGAGGGCGCGGCCCGGCAGCGCACGCCCAACGAGATCGCGCTGAACATCCTGCTGGCCTCGCTCACCATCGTCTTCCTGCTGGCCTGCGCCACGCTGCCGCCGTTCGCCGCCCACGCGGGCACCCATCTCACGCTGGTCGTGCTGGTCGCCCTGCTGGTGTGCCTGATCCCCACCACCATCGGCGCCCTGCTCTCCGCCATCGGTATCGCGGGCATGGACCGCCTGGTCCAGCGCAATGTGCTGGCCATGTCGGGCCGGGCTGTGGAGGCGGCCGGTGATGTCTCGACCCTCCTGCTGGACAAGACCGGCACCATCACCCTCGGCAACCGCCGGGCGGCGGAGTTCGTGCAGGTCGGCGGCGTGAGCGAGGCCGAGCTCGCGGACGCGGCCCAGCTCTCCTCGCTGGCAGACGAGACCCCCGAGGGCCGCTCCGTCGTCGTCCTGGCCAAGGAGGTGTACGGCCTGCGCGAACGCCATCAGGGTGAGCTGGCCGGTGCCGAGTGGGTCGCGTTCACCGCGCAGACCCGGATGTCCGGCGTCGACGTGGACGGTCGCAGCGTCCGCAAGGGCGCGGCGGCCTCGGTGCTGCGCTGGGTGCGGGAGCAGGGCGGCACGGTCGCCGAGGACACGGAAGGCGCCGCCGACCGGATCTCCCGCGCGGGCGGCACCCCGCTGCTGGTCGCGGTGCGGGACGGCCGGGGTGCCCGCGTACTCGGTGTCGTCCACCTCAAGGACATCGTCAAGGACGGCATGCGGGAACGGTTCGCCGAGCTGCGCCGGATGGGCATCAGGACCGTCATGATCACCGGGGACAACCCGCTGACCGCCAAGGCCATCGCGGAGGAGGCCGGCGTCGACGACTTCCTCGCGGAGGCCACCCCCGAGGACAAGATGGCCCTCATCAAGCGGGAGCAGGCGGGCGGCAAGCTCGTCGCCATGACCGGGGACGGCACCAACGACGCCCCCGCGCTGGCCCAGGCGGACGTGGGCGTGGCCATGAACACCGGCACGTCGGCCGCCAAGGAGGCCGGCAACATGGTCGACCTGGACTCCGACCCGACCAAGCTCATCGAGATCGTCGGGATCGGCAAGCAGCTCCTCATCACCCGGGGCGCGCTGACCACGTTCTCCATCGCCAACGACGTGGCCAAGTACTTCGCCATCATTCCGGCGCTGTTCGCCGCCGTGTATCCGGGGCTCGACCGGCTGAACATCATGCGGCTGGCCTCGCCCGACTCCGCGATCCTCTCGGCCGTCGTCTTCAACGCGCTGATCATCATCGCGCTGGTCCCGCTCTCCCTGCGCGGGGTGCGGTACCGGCCGGTCAGCGCCGACCGCCTGCTGCGGCGCAACCTCGCCGTCTACGGCCTCGGCGGCCTTGTCGCGCCCTTCGTCGGCATCAAACTCATCGACCTGCTCATCTCCTTGATCCCCGGGATCGGCTGACCATGAACAACTTCCTCACCGGCAAGATCCGGTCACTGGGCGCGGGTCTGCGCGCCCTGCTCGTGCTCACCCTCGTCACCGGCGTGCTCTACCCCCTCGCCGTGACCGGCGTGTCCCAGCTCCTCCTTCCCGGCCGGGCAGGAGGCTCCGAGGTCCGGGCGGACGGGCGGGTCGTCGGCTCCTCCCTCATCGGGCAGTCGTACACGCTGCCCCTGAAGAAGGGCCAGGAGACGCCGGACCCGGATCTCAGGTGGTTCCAGGGGCGTCCGGCGGCCGGACTCGGCACCAACAGCGAGAACACCCGCTACTCACTGCTGCTGTCCGGCGCCACCAATCTCGCCGCCGACAACAAGGTCCTGGTCCAGCGGGTGCAGGCCGCCAAGGCCGCGGTCGTCCGGGACAACTCCGTACCCGGCCGTCCGGTGAGCCCGGCCGACGTCCCCGCCGACGCGGTCACCTCCTCCGGCTCCGGCCTCGACCCGGACATCTCCCCGGCGTACGCCCGGCTCCAGATCCGCCGTGTCGCCGCCCGGCACCACCTGCCCGTGACCGAGGTCGCCCGGCTCGTCCGCGACCACACCGAGGGCCGCACCCTGGGCTTCCTGGGCGAGCCCCGCGTCAACGTGCTGGAGCTGAACATCGCCCTCAAGGACCTGGTGGCCCGGCACTGACCCGCCGTAGCGATGTCCGGAAGCCGCACCTGGACCGCCGACTCCCGCCCCGATGCCGTAGGTTGCTGCCGTCGATCCACTGAGGCGTACGACAGGAGGGCGCGCGTCCATGACACGGGTGCTCGTGGTGGAGGACGACCCGCAGCTCGTGCGGGCCCTCGTGATCAACCTCCAGGCCCGCCGGTACGCCGTCGACGCGGCCCCGGACGGCGCCACCGCGCTCCGGCTCGCGGCCGACCGCAGGCCGGACGTGGTGGTGCTCGACCTCGGGCTGCCCGACATGGACGGCGCCGACGTCATACGGTCCCTGTGCGGCGGCCGGAGCCGGGTGCCGATCCTCGTCCTCTCCGCCCGGCAGGCGTCCGAGGAGAAGGTCGCCGCGCTGGACGCCGGGGCCGACGACTACGTCACCAAGCCGTTCAGCATGGACGAGCTGCTGGCCCGGCTCCGCGCCGCCGTCCGCCGCACCGAGGCCGGCCGGGCGGCCCCGGAGACCACCCTGGTGCGGACGGCGGACTTCACCCTGGACCTCGCCGCCAAGAAGGCCGTGCGCGACGGGCGTGACATCCGCCTCACCCCGACCGAGTGGCATCTGCTGGAGATTCTTGTCACCAGCCCCGGCCGCCTGGTGAGCCGGACACACCTGCTGCGCGAGGTCTGGGGAGTCTCCCTGAGCGACCGGACGAACTATCTGCGCGTCTACATGGCCCAGCTCCGCCGCAAGCTGGAGGCGGACCCCTCCCACCCGCGCCACCTCATCACCGAGCCGGGGATGGGCTACCGCTTCGAGGGCTGAACCCTCGACGACAAGCACCGCGTCGTCGCGTTCGAGTCCGGATGGGTGAATGATGTCACCCGGACTGGTCACGCCCGGATCTTCGCACTGAGTATGCTCATCCAATGTTGTCGGTCGACAACTTCTGACGGCGGGCGGCACGAGCGGAGCGGAAAGGGCGGGACCATGGTGACGTCGCGGGCTGATGCCGATGAGCTGATGCCGGTGACCGTGGACGGGATCGACGCGGAGTGGGACGAGCGACAGCCGTCGGTCCTCCTGGTCGAGGACGATCCTGGCGACGCGCTGCTGGTCGAGGAACTGGTCGCCGACAGCGCCCTGAAGATGCGGCTGCGCTGGGTGCGTTCGATGTCCGAGGCCGCAGGGGTGCTCGCCACCGAGCGCCCGGACTGCGTCCTGCTCGACCTGCACCTGCCGGACGCGAGCGGCCTCGAAGCGGTCTCCCTGGTCAAGGCGCACGCCGACCGGGTGGCCATCGTCGTCCTCACCGGCCTCGCCGAGGAGCAGACCGGGCTCGCCGCGGTCACCGCCGGCGCCCAGGACTACCTGGTCAAGGGCCGGGTCGAACCCGAACTCTTCGGCCGCGCGGTCCGCTACGCGATCCAGCGCAAGCAGGCGGAGCAGTCGGCCGTGGCGCTCCAGGCCAGCCTGATGCAGGCCCAGGAGAACGCCCGCCTGGAACGCGGCCTGCTGCCCCGCCCGCTGCTGCGCGCCGACGGTGTCCAGGTCGTCGCCCGCTACCGCCCCGGCCGCGCCCAGGCCCTGCTCGGCGGCGACTTCTACGACATCGTGCAGAGCGCGGACGGCACCGTGCACGCCGTGGTCGGGGACGTCTCCGGGCACGGCCCGGACGAGGCCGCCCTCGGTGTCGCCCTGCGGATAGCCTGGCGCACACTGGTCCTCAGCGGTATCACCGGCGTCGAGCAGGTGGCCCGCCTGGAGGAGATCCTGGTCGCCGAGCGCGCCCGGGACGAGGTCTTCGCCACCCTGGTCAGCCTGTCCGCCGTCCCCGGTGAGCAGCGGGCCACCGTGGTGCGGGCCGGGCACCACGGACTGCTCCGGCGCGGCACCCGGGAAGTGGACTGGGTCGAGGTGCCGGGCGGGCCCGCGCTGGGCCTCATCCCCGGCGGCGCCCGCTGGCCCACCGCGGAACTCCCGGTGCCGCCGGGCGCCTCCGTCGTCCTCTTCACCGACGGGCTCTTCGAGGGGCACGTCAGCCGGGGTCCGCAGCGCCTCGGCGAGGAAGGGCTGCTCGAACTCGCCCGGGAGGCCGCCGGACTGGCGCCCGACGAGTTCGTGGACCGGCTCATCGGCGAGGCCGAGGGGCTGGCCGAGGAACAGGGCGGGCTCGCGGACGACGTCGCCGTCGTCCATGTGAGCTGGAACTGAGAAACGTAGGACGAGAGAAACGAGTGGACGCGTGAGTGACGAGTCGGTTCGGAGCACAAGGTGAGGAACCTCGCGGGCAAGCCGTGGAGCGGGCGCAGCCTGACCGTGCAGGGCTGGTTCTACCTGGTGCTGTCGCTCATGAGTCTCCTGGTGCTGGTCGGCACCGTGGTCGGCGCCAACCTCCTCAATCGCACGGCCGAGGCGAACGACTCCCTGCTGAAGGGCGTACAGCCCGCCCAGACCGAGGCGTACCGGCTCCAGTCCGCCATGGTCAATCAGGAGACCGGCATCCGGGGCTACGCCATCACCGCCGACAAGCGCTTCCTCAAGCCGTACACCGAGGGCAAGAAGAACGAGGCGGAGTCCGCCGCCCGGCTGCGTCGCCTGATCGCGGACCGGCCCCAGCTGCGCGACGACCTGACCGCGGTGGAGCGTCAGGCGACCCAGTGGCGCCTCAACTACGCCGAACCGCTCGTCGCCTCCGTCACCCCCGGAGCGCCGAAGGCCGTCGATCTGCGGACGGTGGAGGGCGGCAAGGCGGACTTCGACAAGCTGCGCAGGAGCTGGATCAAGCAGAACGGCGACATGACGCGTACGGTCGCCGACGGCCGCGCGCGCATCGCCCACGAGCGCACCCTGCGCAACTCGGTGCTCGTCGCCATGGTCGCCGCGTTCCTGCTGACCGGCGTGGTCCTCGCCGTCTTCGTGCGTCTGCTCGTCACCCGGCCCCTGGAGCGGCTGCGCACCGCGTCCCGCCGGGTCGCCGCCGGCGACTTCGAGCACGTCATCACCGGCGGCGGCCCGGCCGACCTGACCGCCGTGGCCGACGACGTGGAGGGCATGCGCAAACGGATCGTGGCCGAGCTGGACGCCTCCCACGCCCAGCACCGCATCCTCACCACCCAGGCCGCCGACCTGGACGCCCAGGCGGTCGAACTGCGCCGCTCCAACGTGGAGCTGGAACAGTTCGCCTACGTCGCGTCCCACGACCTCCAGGAACCGCTGCGCAAGGTCGCCTCCTTCTGCCAGCTCCTGGAGAAGCGGTACTACGACAAGCTGGACGACCGCGGCCGGCAGTACATCGACTTCGCGGTGGACGGCGCCAAGCGCATGCAGGTGCTCATCAACGACCTGCTCACCTTCTCCCGCGTCGGCCGTCTCACCGACGACCGCGTGCCCGTCGGTCTGGACGAGGCCCTGGAGAAGGCGATGATGAACCTCGCCGCCGCCGTGGAGGAGTCCGGCGCCCGCGTCGAACGGCCGCAGGAGATGCCCGAGGTGGTGGGCGACCCGACCCTGTTCACCATGCTCTGGCAGAACCTGATCGGCAACGCCCTGAAGTTCCGCCACCCCGACCGCGCCCCGCAGGTCACCGTCACCTGCGAACCCGACCCGGACGAGCCCGGCAGCCTCCAGGTGAGCGTCGCGGACAACGGCATCGGCATCCCCGGCGAGTTCGCCGACAAGGTCTTCGTCATCTTCCAGCGACTGCACAGCCGGGATGCCTACGGCGGTACGGGGATCGGTCTGGCACTCTGCAAGAAGATCGTGGAACATCACGGCGGCAGGATCTGGCTGGACACCGAGTACACCGACGGCACCCGTTTCCGCTTCACCCTGCCCGTGGCCACCGCCCCGGACGAGACCGGAACCCACTGCGAGGAAAAGGCCCTCACATGACGACTCCCGACGCCACCCCGATCGACGTCCTCCTGGTGGAGGACGACCCCGGTGACGAGCTGATGACCCGGGAAGCGTTCGAGGACAACAAGATCGGCAACACGCTGCACGTGGTCCGCGACGGCGAGGAGGCGCTCGACTTCCTCTACCGGCGCGGCGACCACACCGGCGCGCCCCGGCCCGACCTGATCCTGCTGGACCTGAACCTGCCCAAGTACGACGGGCGGCAGGTGCTGGAGCAGATCAAGTCCGACCAGGACCTCGCGGACATCCCGGTGGTCGTCCTCACCACGTCGGCGGCCGAGGAGGACATCCTCCGCAGTTACAGGCTGCACGCCAACGCGTATGTCACCAAGCCGGTCGACCTCGACCAGTTCATCGCCGCCGTCCGCCAGATCGACGACTTCTTCGTCCAGGTGGTCCGCCTGCCCCGGCGGCGGTAAGCCCCCGTACGCGAGAACACCCCCCGACCGGCCCGGTCGGGGGGTGTTCTGTTGCGCTGTGCTCAGCTCGCGGCCGGGCGGCGCCCGCCACGGCGGTCGGAGCCACCGGTGCCGGCCGTGCGCTCACCCGGCGCCCTGCGGGCGGTGCCGCGCGCGGCCGCCTTGCCGGGAGCCGCGCCCCCGGCGGTACGGCGGCCGGACGCGCCCCCGCCCTTGACACCCTCCGCGCTGGTACGGCGCCCCGTACCGCGCCCGCCGGATGTACCGGTGCCGCCGCTCGCAGCGCCCGGCTTGGACCGGCCCTCGGGCTTGCGGCTCTGACCGCCGCTGCCCTCGCCGCCACCAGCCGGACGGCGTCGGCGGTCGGAACGGCCGGCGCCTTCGGCACCGGACCTGCGGGCCGGACGCGCCTTCGGCGGCGTGGGCTCCGGGGCCGCGATGACCACGGCCACGCCGGAGGGCTCGCGGGCGCCGGTGATGGTGGCCAGCTCCGGGGCGCTGGACGTGACGCGGGCCGTCTTCGGGCGGATGCCGGCGGCCGACATGAGCTGGTTGACCTCCCGCTTCTGCTCGGGCAGCACCAGCGTGACCACGCTGCCGGAACCACCCGCGCGGGCGGTGCGGCCGCCGCGGTGGAGGTAGTCCTTGTGGTCGGTCGGCGGGTCGACGTTCACGACGAGGTCGAGATCGTCGATGTGTATACCGCGCGCCGCGACGTTCGTCGCCACCAGCGCGGTGATCTCACCGGTCTTGAACTGCTCCAGGGCACGGTTGCGCTGCGGCTGGGAGCGGCCGCCGTGCAGGGCGGCGGCGCGGACGCCGACCGACAGCAGCCGCTTGGCGAGCCGGTCGGCGGAGCGCTTGGTGTCCAGGAACAGGATGACCCGGCCGTCACGGGCCGCGATGCGCGTGGTGACGGCCTTCTTGTCGGTCTCGTCCTGGAGGTGGAGCAGATGGTGCTCCATCGTGGTGACCGCACCGGCGGACGGGTCCACCGAGTGCACCACGGGGTCGGTCAGGAACCGCTGCACCAGTTTGTCGATGTTCCGGTCCAGGGTGGCCGAGAACAGCATCCGCTGGCCGTCGGGGTGCACCTGCTGGATCAGCCTGGTGATCTGCGGCAGGAAGCCCATGTCTGTCATCTGGTCGGCCTCGTCCAGCACCGTGATGCGGACGTCGTGCAGCACGCAGTCGCCGCGCTCCACCAGGTCGTTGAGGCGGCCGGGGCTGGCCACCAGCACCTCGACGCCGCGCCGGAGCGTGGCGGCCTGCTTGGTGATCGACAGACCGCCGACCACGGTGGCCATTCGAAGGTTGACCGCCGTCGCGTAGGGGGTCAGCGCGTCGGTCACCTGCTGGGCCAGCTCACGGGTGGGCACCAGGACCAGGGAGAGGGGGGCCTTGGGCTCGGCGCGCTGTCCCGCCGTACGGGCGAGGAGGGCGAGGCCGAAGGCGAGGGTCTTGCCGGAGCCGGTGCGGCCGCGGCCCAGGAGGTCCCGGCCGGCCAGGGAGTTGGGCAGCGTGGCGGCCTGGATGGGGAAGGGGGTGGTCACCCCTTGCGCGGTGAGCGTCTTCAGCAGTGCCGCGGGCATGTCGAGGTCGGCGAACTCAGCGACGGCGGGCAGTGCGGGCGTCGTGCTCTCCGGCAGGCGGAATTCCTGGGGAGCCTGGGGAGCAGACGAGGGCCTGGACGGCGACGAGCCGCGGTTCGGCTTCTGATACCTGCGGGGCATGCGGTTACTGCCTTCCTCAACACAGCACAAACCGGGGTCCGCACCATGACGGTGCGGACCCCGGTGAGCGGAATACGCGTCCCGCAATTAGGCGGGAACGATGTTCTCGGCCTGCGGGCCCTTCTGGCCCTGCGTGACGTCGAAGCTGACCCGCTGGCCCTCCTGGAGCTCACGGAAGCCCTGGGTGGCGATGTTCGAGTAGTGGGCGAAGACGTCCGGACCGCCACCGTCCTGCTCGATGAAGCCGAAACCCTTTTCAGAGTTGAACCACTTGACGGTTCCCTGTGCCATGACTTTCTCCTTCTGATGGCAGAGGCCCCATCCGGAATATGCCGGAAAACAAAATGCGCCCAAAGAGAAAACATTTCCCGTCAGGCGCACATAAAGTTCATGGGTACCACAACTGCAACAAGGGAAAGACTAGCACACCTGCGGGTCGGTGGGGGTCGGTGTGATCTTCGGGCGTGTCGGGGGTCGAACCTTCGACGGACCATCGACGCCGGTCGGCGGGGGTGGGAGCATCGCCGGTGCGAAGATCCGACGATCGCCGACGCCGTGGAGGACGTATGACCGCCTACGCCGTAGCCCATCTCCGTGAGGCCGCGCCGCACCCCGACATCGCGGAGTACATCGAGCGCATCACCGCCACGTTCGAGCCGTACGGCGGCCGCTTCCTCGTCCACGGCACCCAGCACGAGGTGAAGGAGGGGGAGTGGGCCGGGCACGTCGTGATCATCGGGTTCCCGGGGATCACCGAGGCGCGGGCCTGGTGGGACTCGCCCGCCTACCAGGAGATCGCCCCGCTGCGCTCCCGGCACATCGCGGGCGACATCATCCTGGTCGACGGCGTCCCCGAGGGATACGACCCGGGCACCACCGCGAAGACGCTGCGTGACGCACTGGCCGCGGAGTAGCCGAGTAGTCGTCCACGACCGCGTGACCGGTTGTCAGTGCGAGTTGGTAGAACTTCCTGCGTACGCCGTGGACCGCACACGTTCGCGCCCCTCGCACGTCAGGAGCAGCCCGCATGACCATCGGTCACCACCTGGAGGAGCTGTACGGCCTCCCCGCGTTCGCCTTTCCCGGCCCCGACGCGAAGGCCGAGCTGCCCGAGCCCGACGCCGTGGCCTGGCGGGTCGCCGGGGACGTGTACGACGCGGACGAGGAATGGGAGGACGCCTTCGCCCGCTTCCTCGCCACCGTGGACACCACGCGGGTGCGGGCGCTGATCGTCGGCGCCTGGACGGAGGCGTACGAGACGGACTCCTCGGCGGTCATAGCGGCGCTGCTCGCCGCCCGCGACCGGCTGCCCGCCCTGCGCGCGCTGTTCCTCGGCGACCTCGTGATGGAGGAGGCCGAACTCTCCTGGATTCAGCAGACCGACGTCACCGGACTGCTCACCGGTTTCCCGGAGCTGGCCGAGTTCGGCGTGCGCGGGGGCACCGGGCTGGAGTTCCCCGCGCTGGAGCACGCCGCGCTGCGCAAGCTGGTCGTGGAGACCGGCGGCCTGCCCGTGGAGGTCGTCCGGGGTGTCGGGGGCAGCGACCTCCCCGCGCTGGAGCACCTCGAACTGTGGCTCGGCGACTCGATGTACGGCGCCGACACCACGGTGTCCGACCTGGAGCCGATCCTCTCCGGCACCCGGCTGCCCGCCCTGCGTCATCTGGGGCTGCGCAACAGCGAGATACAGGACGAGATCGCGGCCGCCGTCGCCTCCGCACCCGTCGTGGCCCGGCTGGAGACGCTGGACCTCTCCATGGGCACCCTGGGCGACGAGGGCGCCGCCGCGCTGCTCGCCGGCCGGCCGCTGACCCACCTCACGTTCCTCGACCTGCACCACCACTACATCACCGAGCCCCTCCAGCAGCGCCTCCGGGAGACCCTGGAACCGGCGGGCGTCCGGCTCGACCTGAACGAGGACGACGCGGACTCCTACGAGAACGAGGACGGCACCGTGCAGCGCTTCGTGGCCATCGGCGAGTGAGCGTCCTGCCATGAACCGGTGTTTCGCGGTGGTCGGCAACCCCGCGGGCCGCAGGATCACCCTGTTCGCCCAGGCCGTCCGGGCCGCCGGGCTGCCGGCGCCCCGCGTGGTGCCCTGGCTGGACGTACTGCGCGCGGGCGGGGCCGAGTTCGGCGCGGAGGAGATCGTCCGCGTGGACTCGCCCGGCGAGGACCCCGAGGTCGACCTCCTCCTGCGGGGTATGCCCGACCCGACCCGCGTGGAGGGGACGGCCCGCTGGTACGAGCGCTTCATCGCGGCCCTGGGCACGCTGCGCGGCGGCATCCGGCTGGACGGCGCCGACGACGTGGCGGTCATGTTCGACAAGCGGCGCTGTCACGCGGTCCTCGCGGCGGCGGGCGTACCGGTGCCGGAGTCGCCCACGTCCGGCGCGGCCGGTGCCCCGGTGCGCGGCTGGGACGACGTGCGGGCGCTGATGCGGGAGCACCGGATGCCCCGGCTGTTCGTCAAGCCCGCGCACGGCTCGTCGGCCTCCGGAGTGCTCGCCGTCGACTCGGCCGGGGGCGGCCGGATCAGGGCCACCACCTCCGTCGAACTCGACCCCGAGGGGCGGCTGTTCAACTCCCTCAAGGTGCGCCGCTACCAGCGGGAGCGGGACATCGCCGCCATCGTGGACGCGCTCGCCCCGGACGGCCTGCACCTGGAGCGCTGGGTGCCCAAGGCGTCCCAGGACGGCCGTGCCGCCGACCTCAGGGTGGTCGTGGTGGACGGCCGTGCCACCCACGCCGTGGTCCGCACCAGCGCCGGGCCGCTCACCAACCTCCACCTCGGCGGCCGCAGGGGCGACCTCGCCGGGGCCCGGCAGGCGGCCGAGAGCGCGGGCCTGCGCTGGCCGGAGGTGCTCGGGATCTGCGAGCGGGCCGCGGCCTGCTTCCCGGACACCCTCTGCGTCGGCGTCGACCTGCTGCCCGCCGTCGGCTGGCGGCGCGCCTTCGTCGGCGAGGTCAACGCCTTCGGCGATCTGCTGCCCCGGCTCACCGGCCTGCCCGGCGGCGGCGCCGAGGGCCTCGACACCTACGCGGCGCAGGTCGCCGCCGCCCTGCGCCGGGCCCCGCTCACCGGGCGGCCCGGCCCGCACCACCCGCACAGAACAGGAACCACCCATGTCAGCGCCTGACCCGGCCACCGCCCGACTGCCCGAAGTGGCCCCCGGCGTACCGGACATGAACCGCATCGTCGGCAGCCACGACATCCTGCTGGTCACCCTCGACACGCTCCGCTTCGACGTGGCCGCGGAACTCGCGGCGGCCGGCCGTATCCCGAACCTCGCCCGCCATCTCCCCGGCGGCCGCTGGGAGAAGCGGCACGCGCCGGGCAGCTTCACCTACGCCTCCCACCAGGCCATCTTCGCGGGCTTCCTGCCCACCCCGGCCGAACCCGGCCGCCACCCGCGCCTGTTCGCCGCCGACTTCGCGGGCAGCGAGACCACGGCCGGCGGCACCTTCGTCTACGACACCCCCGACCTGGTCTCCGGCCTCACCAAGGCGGGCTACCGCACGGCGTGCGTCGGGGGAGTGGGCTTCTTCAACAAGCAGGGCGCGCTCGGCTCGGTGCTGCCCGGACTCTTCGAGGAGTCGCACTGGGAGCCGGAGTTCGGGGTCGCCTCCCCGACCTCCTTCGAGTCCCAGGTGGCCCGCGCCGAGGAGATCGCCGCCCGGACGGCACCGGAGCAGCCGCTGTTCCTCTTCGTCAACGTCTCCGCGCTGCACCAGCCCAACTGGTTCCATCTGCCCGGCGCGCGCAGGGAGGACGGCGACTCCCGCGCCACCCACGCCGCCGCGCTGGAGTACGTGGACCGGCACATCGGCCGCCTCTTCACCGCCATGAGCAGCCGCCGGCCCTGCCTCGCCGTCGTCTGCTCCGACCACGGCACCGCCTACGGCGACGACGGCTGGACCGGCCACCGCATCGGCCACGAGTCGGTGTGGACCGTGCCGTACGCCCACTTCCTGCTCGACCAGGCGGCCGCCCGATGACTTCGGCCACCGTGACCGCCCCGGCCCCGTACCAGAGCTACGTGTACGCCTACCCGCACAAGACCGCGTACCGGAAGCTCACCGACCGGCCGCGGCTGAGCGAGCTGTGGGCGGGCGAGCCCAAGGACGCGCTCTCGCTCTATCTGCACATCCCGTTCTGCGAGGTGCGCTGCGGGTTCTGCAACCTCTTCACCCGCATCGGCGCCCCGGACGGTCTCACCGGCGCCTATCTCGACGCGCTGGAGCGGCAGGCGGGCGCGGTGCGGGAGGCGCTGGGGGAGCGGGAGCCGGTCCGGTTCGCCACCGCCGCCTTCGGGGGCGGCACGCCGACCTTCCTCACCGCCGCCGAGCTGACCCGGCTCTGCGACATCGCCGAGCACCGGATGGGCGCCGACCTGCGCGCCGTCCCGCTCTCCGTGGAGGCGTCCCCGGCCACGGCCACCGCAGACCGGCTCGAAGTCCTCGCCGAGCGCGGCGCCACCCGCCTCAGCCTCGGCGTGCAGAGCTTCGACGACACCGAGGCACGGGCCGCCGTACGCCCGCAGCGCCGGGCCGACGTGGAGGCGGCGCTCGGGCGGGTGCGGGAGGCGGGGATACCCGTGCTGAACATCGACCTGATCTACGGCATCGACGGGCAGACCGAGCACACCTGGCTGCGCTCGCTGGACGCCGCCCTCGCCTGGCGGCCCGAGGAGCTGTACCTCTACCCGCTCTACATACGCCCGCTCACCAGCCTCGGACGGCGTGCCGACGCCGCCGACCCGGAGTGGGACGAGCAGCGGCTCCGGCTGTACCGCGCCGGACGCGACCATCTCCTCGCGCACGGCTACGAGCAGCGGTCCATGCGGATGTTCCGCCGCGCCGACGCCCCGGCCGAGGGCGCCGACGACTACGCCTGCCAGACCGACGGCATGATCGGCCTGGGCTGCGGGGCCCGCTCGTACACCTCCGGGCTGCACTACTCCTTCGACTACGCCGTCGGCATGCACGAGATCCGCGCGATCATCGACGACTACACCGTCCGCCCCGCCGCCGACTTCGCGCACGCCGAGTACGGGCGCCGGATGACCGGGGACGAGGCGCGCCGTCGCCATCTGCTCCAGTCGCTCCTTCAGGCGGACGGGCTGGCGGTCGCCGACTACCGCGAGCGGTTCGGCGGCCGTACCCCGGCCGAGGACTTCCCGGCCGAGCTGGCGCGGTTCGCGGACCGGGGCTGGCTGGAGCCCGGCCCGGTGCTGCGGCTGACCCCGGACGGGCTGGCCCACTCCGACGCGCTGGGCCCTGAGCTGTTCTCCCCGGCCGTGCGGGCCGCGATGGCCGCCTACGAGCGCAAGTGAGCCACCCGTCATGGACCTGACCCTGCTGTACCGGGGCCCGCTGGCCTCCTGTGACTACGACTGTCCGTACTGCCCGTTCGCCAAGCGCCGGGACAGCCGGGAGCAGTTGCGGGCCGACCGGGCGAGCCTGGAGCGGTTCGCCGCCTGGGCCGCAGACCGGACCGAGGACCGGCTCTCGGTGCTGTTCACGCCCTGGGGCGAGGGGCTGGTGCGGTCCTGGTACCGGCGCGCCCTGACCGACCTCTCCCACCGGCCGCACATCCGCCGCGTCGCCATCCAGACCAACCTGAGCTGCCGCACCGACTGGCTGGCCGACGCCGACCGCGACACCCTGGCGCTCTGGTGCACGTACCACCCAGGCCAGACCCCGTACGACCGGTTCCTCGGCAAGTGCCGGGAGCTGGACCGGCTCGGTGTCCGGTACAGCGTCGGCATCGTCGGGTTGCCCGAGCACCTTCAGGCGGCCCGGCGGCTGCGGGCCGAGCTGCCGGAGCGGGTGTACCTGTGGGTGAACGCGGCCGAGGGGCACACCTACGCCGACGCGGAGGCCGAGGTGTGGACCGGGCTGGACCCGCTCTTCCCCTACAGCCGGCACCCGCACGCCAGCGCCGGGCTGCCGTGCCGTACCGGTGAGTCCGTGATCTCGGTGGACGGCGACGGCACGGTCCGGCGCTGCCACTTCGTGCCGGCGGAACTCGGCAACCTCTACGACGGCTCCTACCGGGCCGCGCTCCGCCCCCGCCCCTGCCCGCTGACGAGCTGCGACTGCCACATCGGCTACGTCCATCTGGAGACCCTGCCGCTGTACGACGTGTTCGCGGGCGGGGTGCTGGAAAGGATTCCGGCCGCCGTCGAATGAACCGGGGCCAAAGGGGCAGCCGGTGCAGGTAAGACCGGCGCCGGACGCCGCCGCGAGCGGGTCCGCACCGGGAAACAGGGGGAGACGGGAGGAGTACGAACCCATGGCTCTCGACGGAAAGAGCGTCCTCGTCCTCACGACGAACTACGGGACGGAACAAGACGAACTGACGAAGCCGGTGGCCGCCCTGCGCGACGCGGGTGCCCGCGTGGTGGTCGCCGCGCAGAAACCGGAGGTCATCGCCACCCTCGTCTCCGACAAGGACCCCGGCGACAAGGTCGAGCCGGACACCACGCTCGCCGAGGCGACCTCGGACGGCTACGACGCGGTGGTGGTCCCCGGCGGCACCCTCAACGCCGACCAGCTCCGCATCGACGAGGACGCGCAGCGCCTGGTCACCGCGTTCGCCCGGGAGGGCAAGCCGGTGGCGGCGATCTGCCACGGCCCCTGGCTGCTGGTGAACAGCGAACTCACCGACGGCCGCGACATGACCTCCTACCCGTCGCTGCTGGACGACCTGGTCAACGCGGGCGCCAACTGGACGGACCAGGAGGTCGTGGTCGACACCGAGGGGAGCCACACCCTGATCACCTCGCGCAACCCCGGTGATCTCGACGCCTTCTCCTCCGCGATCATCCGCAGCCTGGGCGGCGACAAGAACTGAGCCCGGCCGGAAGCGGGGCGGTCAGCGGTTTCCCACCGCGGCCGCCCCGCTTCCGCGTGTCAGGGTCCGCTGCACCAGGGACATCACGTCCGCGAAGGACCGGCGGATGCCCAGCGCGGCCCGCGCCGCGTTGGCACCGGGCGCGCCGTGCACCCCGCCGCCGGGATGCGCGGAGGCGGACGCGAGATACAGCCCCCGGACCGGCGTCTCGGGACGGC
The DNA here is from genome assembly GCF_045039805.1 of Streptomyces sp. NBC_01171. Taxonomy (NCBI): domain Bacteria; kingdom Bacillati; phylum Actinomycetota; class Actinomycetes; order Kitasatosporales; family Streptomycetaceae; genus Streptomyces; species Streptomyces sp. NBC_01171. The sequence continues at coordinate 5,812,179 of NZ_CP108609.1, forward strand.
CTGTGCCGGGGATCGGCCGGAACACCGCCTGCTGGTGCAGGGCGGTGGTGCCGCCGTTGAGGGCGCCCACGCTGAGATTGGCGTCCTCGGACTGGAGCGTGAGTGGCGACAGCACGCGCCGGCTCAGAATCCGGGCGCGGAAGCCGGGCGCGAACTGCTCCACCCGCTGCTCCATCCGGTCCGCCATGATCTCCCGCTCGGCCGCGTCCCAGGAGCCGGTGAGCCCGGCGTCCCCGGCGTCGCCGCGCACCACGCGGGGCAGATGGGTGTAGGCCCAGGCGGACTCGGTGCCCACGGGCGACCGGGTCGGGTCGGCGGTGGTCATCTGTCCCACCAGCAGGAACGGGTTGTCGGGGATCTGCCCCATGGCGATCTGGGCGGCGAACCGGGTGAGGTCGTCCACGCTGTCGGCCAGATGCACGGTGCCCGCGCCGCTCGCCGCACCGGCCCGCCACGGGATGGTGGAATCCAGCGCCCAGTCGACCTTGAAGGTGGCGAAGTCCCACTGGAAGCGCCGCATGTCGTCGAGGACCTGCGAGGGCAGATGCTCGGGGGCGACCAGATGGCCGTAGAGGGCGGGCGCGGAGACGTCCGCGAGCACGGCACGCCGGGCCGGGACCGTGTCGCCGCCCGCCGTACGGACCGCGACGGCCCGGCCGCGCTCGACCACGATCTCCGTCACCGGCTCCCCGCAGCGGATCACGCCGCCCCGCCGCTGTAGACGCCTGACCAGCGCGTCCGTGAGGCCCACCGCGCCGCCCACCGGCACGGGAAAGCCGAACTGCTGGCCGAGCATCGACATGATCCAGCCGAAGCCGCCGCCGACCGCCGACTCCGGGCCCAGGTCCGCGTGCAGGGCGTTGCCCGCGAGCAGCAGCCTGGCTCCCTCGCCGTCGAACTCCTCCTCGCCCAGGCGGCGCACCGGCAGCAGCATGGAGCGGGCGAGACGCAGGGCGCCGCCGCCGCGCAGCTTCAGACCGAGTCCGGCGAGCGCCCGGACCGGAGGCATCGTGGTGAACAGCGCCTGGAGCAGGTCGTGGCCGACCCGGTCCCAGGTCCCGTACTGGGCGCGCCAGGAGCGGCCGTCCCCGGGGCAGAGTCTCTCCAGGCCCTCGGCGGTGACGTCCAGGTCCCGGTCGATCACCGCGCAGCGGTCGTCGGCCAGCGGGTGGGCCAGTACCTGCGGGGCGTGCGTCCAGCGCAGCCCGTCGTCCTCCAGCCGGAGTCCGTCGATCACCGGGGAGGCGGCGGCCAAGGGGTAGAAGGAGCTGAAGACGTCGTTGACGAAGTCGGGGTGGACCCCGCGGTCGCTGTACACGGCGCCGCCGGGCCGCTCCTGGGCCTCCAGCACCTCCACGCTCCAGCCCTGGTCGGCGAGGAGATTGGCCGCGACGAGCCCGTTCGGGCCCGCCCCGATGACCACCGCATCACTCACGGTTCGCCTCCTTTGGGGCCGACTTCGCCGGCTTGGACCCCCGCCGGGCTCCACCGCCGGTGGGCTTCCGTGGTGTCTCCCCCTCGACCACCCGGGCCAGGCGGGCCAGCATGTCCCGGTGCCGGAGCTGGATCACGGCGTCGAGCGCGACGTTGTGCAGCTTCCCGCCCAGCCCGCGCAGCGGGTGCTCGTCCACGATGACGAGGCTCTCGTCACCCCATTCGCGCACGTCGATGGCGATGCGCGCGGTGCCGAACGGGGCGTGGGCCTCCAGTTCCAGGTAGCGGGGCGGCTCGTAACGGCGCACCACGGTCCAGCCTTCGAACTGCTTCGGGCCGACCTTGATCGTGTAGGTGAGCGACGAACCGAGCTCGGGCCAGCGGCCCTCGCGGGGAGCGGACTCGTGGGTTCCGACGACCCAGTCCGCATAGCTGGAAGGCCGCTTCAGAATCTTCCACACGGCAGCCGGCGGACGCCGGATGAGCTGGTACCGGATGGCCACGGTTTCCTCCTTCGCGCAGCACCCGGCGCGGGCCGGGAGCGCCCGCGCACTGCGGCACGAGTAACCCGGTGACCACGGATCACGCGTCCCCGACCCGAACGGGTGACGGAAGCGGCCGTCGGGGCGCCGGGCCGGTCCGGCGGCAAGGCGGCATAAAAGAAGCGTAAAAACTGCCGGAAACTGGCAATGAAATGACCAAGACGCTGTGTGAACATTCCGCCAAGCCGGAGATCAGCGGCGGGCGGAAGGGGGACGGCGCGGATGGCCTGGTTTCTTGGAATCGGCATCACGGGGGTCGTGCTGCTCGTCCTGTCGCTGATCTTCGACGGGCTGCTGGACGGCCTGTTCGACGGCGCGCTCGACGGCTGGCTGTCGCTGCCGGTCATCGCGGGGTTCCTGTCGATGACCGGCTTCGGCGCAGTCATCGCCCACGAGGGCCTGGGCGTCGCCCCGCTGGGGGCCACCGTGACCGGCGCGGTGGCGGGGGCGGGCACGGCCTGGCTGACCTACCGCCTGAGCCGGCTGCTGCTGCGCGACCAGACGGACGCGACCCCGACCGGCAACGACCTGATCGGCACCTCGGGCGACGTGGTGACGGCCATCCCGGCCGGCGGCTTCGGCGAGATCCTCGTCCGGCTCGGCGGGCAGACCGTCAAGTTCGCCGCCCGCAGCGCGGTGCCGGTGGCGCGCGGCAGCGAGGTGTGGGTCGAGGCGGTGCCGTCGCCGACCTCGGTCGTGGTGCGTCCGGTGGAGCGCTGAACCCGGCTCACCGCCCGGCTTTCTCCCACCCCTGACGGGGTGTCACATGTCTGTGTCTTACGTAGGGGGGCCTTGATATGAGTCCTGTGTTCATCGCCGTGGCCGGAGTCCTCGTACTCCTGGTGCTGCTGGCGCTCACCGTGGTCAGCCGCTACAAGGTGGCGGGGCCGAGCGAGGCGTTCATCGTCACCGGGCGCCGGGGCAAGAAGTCCACCGATCCGGAGACGGGGCGCGTCTTCACCGACAACAGCGGCCAGAAGGTCGTCGTCGGCGGTGGCGTGTTCGTCGTCCCGTTCGTGCAGCAGCGGTTCACCCTCGACCTGTCCTCGCGGCACATCCCGGTCGCGGTACGCGGGGCGGTCACCCTGCGCGGGGTGAAGGCCAACCTGGACGGTGTCGCCATCGTCAAGGTCGGCGGCACCGAGGACTCCATCCGCGCCGCCGCCCAGCGGTTCCTGATGCAGCAGGACGGCATCGTCGGTTTCACCCAGGAAGTGCTCTCCGGCGCGCTGCGCGCCATCGTCGGCCGGATGTCCGTGGAGGACGTCATCCGCGACCGCGCCGCCTTCGCCGGGCAGGTCGCCGAGGAGGCCGAGGCCAGCCTGTCCGGGCAGGGGCTGGTGCTGGACGCCTTCCAGATCCAGGACATCACCACCGAGGGCTCCTACCTGGAGGACCTCGGCCGTCCCGAGGCCGCCCGCGCCCGGCAGGAGGCCGACATCGCGGAGGCCGTCGCCCAGCGGGCCGCCGAGCAGGCCCGGCTCAAGGCCGCGGAGGAGATCGCCGTCGCCCAGCGGACGTTCGCGCTGAAGCAGGCGGAGATCAAGGCCGAGACCGACGAGGCCGCCGCCCGCGCGGCCGCCGCCGGACCGCTCGCGGAGGCCGCCCGCCAGCAGGAGATCCTCATCGAGCAGGAGCGGGTCGCCGAGCGCCAGGCCGCGCTGACGGACCGTCAGCTCGACGCCCAGGTCCGCAAGCCCGCCGACGCCCAGCGCTACGCCGCCGAGCAGGAGGCGGAGGCCCGCCGGGTCGCCCGTGTCAAGCAGGCCGAGGGGGAGCGGCTGGCGGCCATCGCGGCGGCCGAGGCCGAGGCGGAGCGGGCCCGGCTCACCGGTGAGGGCGAGAAGCAGCGCCGCGGCGCGCTGGCCGAGGCGGACGCCATCGAGGGTCTCAAGCAGGGTGAGGCCGAGCGGTCCCGCCGTGCGGCGGCCGCCGAGGCGGTCCGGCTGGAGGGTGACGCGGAGGCCGCGGCCATCACCGCCAAGGGCAGCGCCGAGGCCGAGGCCATGCGCAAGAAGGCGGACGCGTACGAGCAGTACGGCGACGCGGCCGTCCTGCAGATGCTGGTCTCCGTGCTGCCCGAGGTCGTCGCCAAGGCGTCCGAGCCGCTCAGCGCCGTGGACAAGATGACGGTCATCTCCACCGACGGCGCCGGCCGGATTCCCCGCGCGGTCGCCGACAACGTGGCCCAGGGCCTGGAACTGCTCGGCTCCACCACCGGCGTCGACCTGACCCAGCTCCTCAAGGGCGTCACCGAGCGCGCCGCCGCGAGCGTGGAGCGCCCCGCCCAGGGCAACGGCAAGGTCGAGATCACCGGCTGAGCCGGGAGAACCAAGGGGGGCCTGCCTCGGTGGCGGGCCCTCTCACAGCTCCCGCGTGGGCCACCCCAGCAGCCGGGCCCCGATGACGGCCGTCTGCAAGGTGTACCGGTGCACCGGGTCGGCCGGGTTGTTGCCGGTCAGCTGGTGGACGCGCTCCAGCCGGTATGTCAGCGCGCGCACGCTCAGTGCCAGCCGCCGCGCGGCCTCGGCACCCCGGCATCCCGAGTCGAAGTACGCCTCCAGGGTCCGCAGCAGCGGCTCGGCGCCCCCACGCGCGTCCCGCAGCGGGCCCAGCGCGCTGAGCACCAGGTCGGCCATCGCCTGCCGGTCCCGCAGCAGCACCGGGTACACCAGCAGGTCGGCCGCGCGCACCACCGGCTCCGGCAGCTCCAGCCGCTCCGCCAGCTCCAGCGTGCTCAGCGCCTCCTCGTACGACTGCACCACGCCGCCCGCGCCCTGCCGGGGGCGGCCGACGGCGACGCGGCCGCAGGCCGGGGTGGCGCGCACCTGCTCGGCGAAGCAGGACAGCACCTCCTCCTGGTCGCCGGGGGCGATGCAGATCAGCTTGCCGTTCTTCGTGGTCAGCAGGACGCGCCGCTCACTGAACCGGGTGAGCAGGGCCGACTCCACCTGCCGGGTCACCGGGGCGGTGTCGGCGTACGCCTCCGGGCCCTCCGCGACCGCGACCGCGTGGGCGTGGGACAGGACGAGACCGAACCGCTCGGCGCGCTCGGCCAGCCGGCCCAGGTCGCTGCGGCCGTACAGCAGGTCGTCGATGAACTCCCGCCGCGCCGCCTCCTCCTGCCGTACGGCGAGCCGCTGCGCCCGCTCGTAGCCCTCGGCGAAGGCGTCCACCGCCTGCTCGACGGCGGCCAGCACCCCGCCCACCGACCGCGCCGGGGTGCCGTCGGGCCATGCGGTCCGGGTGGCCGTCAGGTGCCCGTGCACCAGGGCCCGGAGACTGTGCCCCGCCTCGGCGGCCCGTTCCCCCAGGGCGCGGCGCTCGTCCAGTTCCGTACGGGTGGGGCGCCGCCCGGTGTGGGAGACCTCGGCCAGCATCCGGGCGTACCCGCCCAGGTACTCGGCCATGTCCAGATCCGTCACCCCGCACCCTCCCGCTCTCCCCTGACGTGGTCCGTCCGTGGGAGCGTATCCGCAGGCGCGTGTCCGGCCTAGAAGTCGATCTCCTTGGCCGGGACGAGCCTGGCGCCCATGTTGCGCTCCATCATCTCCAGCGCGGCCGACTCCAGATGGGGGTGGATGGAGGCGACGGCGTCCGGAGGCACGGTGACCTCCAGGTGGCGGATGTGGGCGTCCAGCGCGGAGTACAGCACGCACTGTTCGGTGACCTGGCCGCACAGCACCACGTGCCGGACGCCCAGTTGCCACAGCAGGTACGTCATCGGCGTCTCGTAGAAGATGGAGTGGCGGGCCTTCACCACGAACAACGAGGCGTCGTCCGGCAGGATGGGCTCGACGAGTTCGCGGTGCGGGCCGGCCAGCGCGGTGTCGACCAGTTCGCCGTGGTGGGAGCGCCACTGGCCGAAGGTGTCGTTGGCGTAGATCACCGGCGCGTCCGCCGTCCGGGCGCGGGCGATCAGGTCGGCCACCACGGGTACCACCCGCTCGGCCGAGGGCACCAGCAGTTCGGCGTCCTGGTGCTCGTACGTGTTGATCATGTCGATCACGATCAGTGCGCGGTCGGTCATCTTGCTCCTTTCCGTTCGCCTCCGGCCGAGTACCCGCTTCCCGGAAGTGGTGTGAAGCGGCGCCGTGGGGTTACCCGGCAGACGCCTCGCAGGAAGCGACGAGAAGGGAGGCTTGTGATGGCTCAGCATGTGCGCGACATCATGACCAGCGAACTCGTGACCGTGGAACCGCAGGCGTCGGTGGCGTCCGTGGCCCGGCTGATGCGCGACGAGGACGTGGGCACCGTCCTGGTGACCGAGGAAGGCCAGTTGAAGTGCCTGGTGAGCGACCGCGATCTGGTGGTACGCGCCTTCGCCGAGGGCGTGGACCCGGACCAGACCACCGTGATCCAGGCCGCCTCGGACGACCTGGTCACCATCGGGCCGGACGACAGCATCGACCACGCCGTGGAGTTGATGCGTGAGCACGCCGTCCGCCGGCTGCCCGTGGTGGAGGGCGACGAGGCGGTGGGCATCATCGCGCTCGGCGACCTGGCCATCGAGCGGGACGAGACCTCGGCCCTCGGTGACATCAGCGCGGCCAAGCCGAACTCCTGACGGCCACATCCTCCGCCCGGCGGCCGCGTCGAAGGCCGCCGGGCGAAGGCGTTCAATGGGCGGCGCCGCCGAACTCGGCGTGCTGGGTACGCAACGCCACCGCCGAGTCCTCCTCGGGCGGCCGGCCGTACCGCAGCCGGCGTGCCTCCTGCCGGGCCTCCCGCATCAGCTCACGGAACTCCTCCTCCGTGAGCCGGCGCCGGGGGCGGGGCAGATCCGTTTCCGCGGGTTCCTCGCTGTCCCGTTCTTCCGGCATCTCGCGGTCCCCCCTCACACCTGCGACGGATCTATCGGCCACGGCGTCTTCCGGCCGGCCCGCTCCGCCGCCTCCCAGCGACGGCACGCCCGCACCACCAGACCCACGAGACCGGCCACGGTGAGCAGCCACACGGCCGCGATCGCCCAGGTCAGGTACGACTGCCGCAGGACGATGTCGAGGCCGAGCAGCGTCAGGGTCACCACGGCACCGAGGGTCACCCACAGCGCGAGCGCCCGGCGCCGTGCCCGCCGCGCCCAGGTCACCGGCCGACTCGAGACGCGCATGGTGCTCAGGCGCCAGGCGAGCACCTCGTCCGCTCCCAGGCTTTCCTCTATCTCGGCCAGTCTGCGCAATTCCTGCGGGGTAAGGCTCGCTGCGCCCACCGTGAACACTTCCTCTGAGCTGTTGGTACGACTGCGTGCGGGTATCCGCCTGTTTTGACCTGAAACGCGAAACGTTCAATCATCTGTACCGATCGGCCGCGGCGCTCACCCGCCGTGTTCCGCGACCACCCGTACGGTCTTCAGACCGGGGTCGGCCGCGTCCGGGAGGTTCATGCCCGCCCGGACGCCGGTGACGAGGTAGCGCAGCACCGGCTCGGTGAGCCGTTCGCCCGGCAGCACGGCCGGGATGCCCGGCGGGTACGGCGTGATCATCTCGGCGGCGATGCGCCCCGCCGCCTGCTCCACCGGCACGTCGGTGTGGTCGTCGAAGTAGGCGTCCCGCGGCAACGCGGCCTGGTCCATGCGGAGTTCGTCCGGCCCGGGCACGTACACCCCAGGTGCGTCGCGCAGGGAGTCGGCGTGCCGCACCAGGTCGTTCAGCGCCGTCAGCAGCCGGTCCGCGGTCTCGGCGTCGTCGGCGTGGGTGAACTGGGCGCTGATCCGCCGGTGGTCGAACAGGTGCAGGTCGATGTGGTGGTGCTCGCGAATCCAGTCACCGGCCCGGTAGCCGGTCGTGCCCAGGGCGCCGATGTCCATGACGGAGGGCAGCGGATCGAAGTCGGCGGCGAGTCGGGGACCGCAGAAGTCGTCGGCGTCGTTGACGTGGATGCCGTCGACGGACTCGATCTCCTCCCGGACCTGGGCGGCGAGTCCCAGGGCGCGGCCGATCAGCTCGTCCCCGTGCTGCACCATCTGCCGCCGCCAGGCGTCCATCCCCGCGTACAGCAGCACGCTCGGGCTGGTGGTGCCGAGCAGATCGGCGCGGGAGGCCAGCTCGGCCGGGTCGATGAGATCGCCCTGGAGGTGGAAGACCGACCCCTGCTCCAGACCACTGCCCATCTTGTGGATGCTGGTGACGCAGACGTCCGCCCCCGCGTCCATCGCCCAGCTCGGCAGGTCGTCGTGGAACGGCAGATGCGCGCCCCACGCCTCGTCGACGATGAGCGGTTTGCCCCGGCGGTGGCAGACCTGGGCGATGGCGCGCAGGTCCGCCACCGCGCCGTACGGCGTCGGGCTGGTGACCAAGGCGCCGTCGGCCTCGGGATGCTCGGCGAAGGCCCGCTCGTAGGCGTCGGAGGACGGCGGATGGGCCAGGTGCCGCTCCGGGTCCCACTGGGGTTCCACCCAGACCGGGCACACCCCGGAGAGGATCAGCCCGGCGATCACCGACTTGTGGGCGTCCCGGCCGACGAGCAGCTTGCGGTGCGGCCGGGTCACGGCCAGCATCGCCGCCTTCACCGACAGCGAGCTGCCGCAGGTGGAGAAGAAGGTGTGCTCGGCACGGACCGCGTCCGCCATCAGCGCCTCGGCCCGTTCGAGGACGCGGCCGCCGCTGAGCCTGCTGTCCAGGCCGCCGCTGGCCAGGACGTCCCCGGCGAACACCGCCTCGCCCAGCACGGCCACCGCCCGCGGATCGGCTCCGCGCGCCTGCTTGTGGCCGGGCGGGGTGAAGCCCAGCTCCTTCGCCGCGTGGTAGTCGGTCAGCGCGTCGAGTACGGGTGCTTCCTCGTGATCGAAGGCCATGTGTCCCGGAGTTCCCGGTCGTCAGCCCGTCATGCCCGCATCGGCAGGCACATCCGGTGCGGCTCCGGGTACCCGTGCGGACGGCACGACGTAAGACGCCACGGAAAAGGGAGACACCTATGCCTGACGACGACCGTACGAAGCGGCCCACCACCGCCGTGGGGGAGACGATGCGGGAGATCGCCGACGCCGAGAAGCCCGGGACGCCGAAGAAACGCGCGGAGGAGCGGCGGCACGAGGGGGAGGGGGCCGACGCGATCACGCCGAACACCGAGGCGCAGCGGGAATCGCAGGGCGACTGAGCGAGGGCACGGGCCCGGCGGCGGGCAGGACGTCTCAGGCAGTACGTTTCAAGAGACGAACGTGGCATCGCCGCCGGGCCCGCCCGTGCGCGGAATCCGGCGATCCCGGGGGCCCGGCGCCGATGGAGGGGCCCCGCGACACCGCAGCAGGAATCAACGTGTGAACTCTGCCGGCATGGGAACACCGGGACAGTGCCGCCCTGAACGGCGGACCGCGGAGCGGGCCACGTTCCGCATCGCTCCTGCGATCACTTCACATCCGCAGCTCCCCACACCTCCCCGTGCGAGCGCGCATCTCCCCCCTCAGCGACGGTCCGCCCCCTGACGTGCGGACCGGTGCGACTCGGCGCGGGACCGAGGACTCCCATGACTGATGCCACGCCTTCCACACCCTGGCGGCGCGCCGTGGTGACCGGCGGTGCCGGTTTCCTCGGCAGCCATCTGTGCGAGCACCTCGTGGAGCACGGCGTCGCGGTCGACTGCGTCGACAACCTGTCGTCCGGTTCCCGCGCCAACGTCGCCCACCTCGTCGGCCGCCCCGGCTTCCGGTACTACGAGCAGGACGTGTGTGCCGACGGCACCCCGGACCGGCTGCCGGGCCCCTACGACCTGGTCCTGCACTTCGCCTGCCCCGCCTCCCCGGCCGACTACCTACGGCTGCCGCTGGAGACCCTGGACTGCGGGAGCCTCGGCACGCGCAACATGCTGGCCGTCGCGGAGCGTGACGGTGCCCGCTTCCTGCTGGCCTCCACCTCCGAGGTGTACGGCGACCCCCTGGTGCACCCCCAGCGCGAGGACTACTGGGGCAACGTCAACCCGGTCGGCCCGCGCAGCGTCTACGACGAGTCCAAACGGTTCTCCGAGGCGCTGGTCACCGCCCATGTGGGCGCCCACGGCGCGGACGCCGGCATCGTCCGCCTGTTCAACACCTACGGTCCGCGCATGCGCCCGCTGGACGGCCGGGCCGTGCCCGTCTTCGTCTGCCGGGCCCTGGCCGGGGAGCCGCTGCCGGTGGCCGGTGACGGCAGCCAGACCCGGTCGCTGTGCTACGTCGACGACACGGTGGACGGCATCCTGCTGGTCGCGGCCAGCCGGTCGGTACGGCCGGTCAACATCGGCGGCACCGACGAGGTGACCGTCCGCGACATCGCGCTGCGCGTGGTGGAACTCGCCCGCTCCGCCTCCCGGATCGAGTACGTGGACCGCCCGGCCGACGACCCGCAGCGCCGCCGCCCCGACACCACCCTGGCGCGCGAACTGCTGGGCTGGACCCCGCGGGTGCCCTGGGAGGAGGGCATCCGGCGGACCATCGACCACTTCGCCGCCGCCCGCTTCGGCGCACCCGCGCCCGCCCCGTCGCCCGCGTCGCCCAACGGCGACCACCCGGAGCCGTACGAGCACCCCGCGCCCAGCCGCCTGCCCTCGTAGCGCCCGCGCCCCATCCCCCCAGCTCACGGAGGCATCCGCATGCGCGTCCTCGGCATCAACTCCCTCTTCCACGACCCGGCCGCCGCCCTGATCGTGGACGGCCGCGTCGTGGCGGCGGCGGAGGAGGAGCGGTTCAGCCGGCGCAAGCACGGCAAGCGCCCGGTGCCCTTCTCGGCCTGGGAACTGCCGGAGCTGTCCGCCCGCTGGTGTCTGGACCGCGCCGGGCTCGACCCCTCCGCGCTGGACGCCGTCGCCTACTCCTACGACCCTGAACTGGCCCTCCCGGCAGAGCAGTTGGGTCTGAACGACCCCTGGGACCGGCTACGGCAGGAATACGCCCGCGAGGCACCCGGATTCCTGGCCGAGGCGCTGCCCGGGCTCGACCCGGACAAAGTGCGCTTCGTCCCCCACCACGTGGCCCACGCCGCCTCCGCCGGACAGGCGTCCCCCTACCCGGACTGCGCCGTCCTGGTGCTGGACGGCCGCGGCGAATGCGGCTCCCACCTGGCCGGCCGCTACACCGCCCGCCAACTCGACGTGCTGGCCGCGCAGTCCCTGCCCGACTCGATGGGCCTGTTCTACGAGGAACTCACCGAACACCTCGGATTCCTGCGCAGCAGCGACGAGTTCAAGGTGATGGCGCTCGCCTCGTACGGCAAGCCCCGCTTCCTCGACGAACTGCGCGAATACGTCGGCACGGACGGCCAGGGACGGTTCCGGGCCCGCTCGGTGCCCTGGGCCGAACTCGCCCCGCCCCGGCCCGCCGGGGAACCGTGGACCGAGGAGCACGCCGACCTCGCCGCCAGCGCCCAGGCATGCCTGGAGGAGGTACTGCTCGGCCTCGCCCGGTGGCTGCACGAGCGCACCGGTGACCGGGTGCTCACCCTCGCCGGGGGCGTCGCCCTCAACTGTGTGGCCAACACCCGGCTGCACCGCGAGGGCCCCTTCGACACCGTCTGGGTGCAGCCCGCCGCCGGGGACGCCGGTACCGCACTCGGCGCCGCCCTGCACGTCGCCCACCAACAGGAGCCGGTGGAGGCGATGCCGACCGCCGCGCTCGGCCGGGAATGGAGCGTGCCCGAGCTGCGCGCCTGGCTGGAGCGGGCCGCCGTACCGTACGAGGAACCCGAGGACATCGCGGAGACGGTCGCGGAGGAACTCGCCCGCGACGGCATCGTGGCCTGGTTCCAGGGGCGCAGCGAGTACGGGCCGCGCGCCCTCGGGCACCGGTCGCTGCTGGCCCACCCGGGCCGCGCCGCCAACCTCGAACGCCTCAACGCGGTCAAGGGGCGCGAGGAGTTCCGGCCCGTCGCGCCGATGGTGCTGGCCGAACGCGCCGCCGAACTCTTCGACGGTCCGCTGCCCAGCCCGTACATGCTCTTCGTGCACGAGGTCGCCGAGGCGTGGCGGGCGCGCATCCCGGCCGTCGTGCACGTGGACGGCACCGCGCGCATCCAGACCGTCGACCGGGCCGAGGAGCCCCTGGTGGCCCGCATGATCGAGGGGTTCGAGCGACGCACCGGGCTGCCGGTGGTGGTCAACACCAGCCTCAACACCGCGGGCCGTCCGATGGTCGACGACCCGCGTGACGCGCTGGAGTGCTTCGGCTCCGCCCCCGTCGACCTGCTCGCCCTAGGCCCCTTCGCCGTCCGGCGCGCGGAGGTCTTCGCATGACGGCCGCGCCCGCCTACAGCGTCGTCGTCCCGACGATCGGCCGCGCCTGCCTCGCGGACTGCCTGTGCGCGCTGGCCGAGGCCGCCGGGCACCCGCCCGAGGAGATCGTCGTCGTGGACGACCGGCCCGACCCCGCCGCCCCGCTGCCGCTCGCCGCCGCCGGAGCGCTGCGCGAACGGGTACGCGTCCTCGGCACCGGGGGCCGGGGACCAGCCGCCGCCCGCAACACCGGGTGGCGCACGGTGAACACGCCCTGGACCGTCTTCCTCGACGACGACGTCCAGGTGCTGCCCGACTGGTCCCGCGGACTCGCCGAGGACCTCGCGCGGGCGGGAAGGGCCACCGGGGGCATCCAGGGCCGGCTGACCGTGCCGCTCCCGGCCGGGCGCAGGCCCACCGACTTCGAACGCGGCACCGCCGGGCTGGAGTCGGCCGCCTGGGCCACGGCCGACATGGCGTACCGGACGGCGGCGCTCGCCGCCGCCGGCGGCTTCGACGAACGGTTCCGCCGCGCGTTCCGCGAGGACGCCGACCTCGCGCTGCGCGTGCTGGCCGCGGGCTGGACGCTGCACCGGGGCGTGCGCACCACCCGGCATCCGGTGCGGGCCGCCGACCCCTGGGTTTCGGTGCGGGCGCAGCGGGGCAACGCCGACGACGCGCTGATGAACCGGCTGCACGGCCGGGACTGGTGGGCCCGCGCCCAGGCGCCGCGCGGACGGCTGCCGCTGCACGCGCTGGTCACGGCCGCCGGACTCGCCGCACCCGCCCTCGCGCTCGCCGGGCGGCGCCGTGCCGCCGCCGTCGCCGGGGCCCTGTGGGCGGCGGGCACCGCCGAGTTCGCCCTCGCCCGCATCCTGCCCGGCCCGCGCACCGCGCGCGAGACCGCGACCATGGCCGCGACCAGCGTCGTCATCCCCCCGCTCGCCGTCGGCCACCGGCTCACCGGCCGGATACGCCACCGCGACGCCGCACCGCTGAGGAGGGTGCCATGAACCGCCGGGACACCCCCGCCGCCGTCCTCTTCGACCGCGACGGCACCCTGGTCGCCGACGTCCCCTACAACGGCGACCCCGGCCGGGTCCGGCTGCTGCCCGGCGCCTGGCAGGCCGTGGACCTGCTGCGCGCCGCCGGGATCGCCACCGGTGTGGTGAGCAACCAGTCGGGCGTCGGCCGGGGCCTGATCTCCGACGCCGCCGTCCGCCGCGTCAACGCCCGCGCCGACGAACTGCTCGGCGGTCTCGGCGTCTGGGTCTACTGCCCGCACACCCCCGACGCGGGCTGCGACTGCCGCAAACCCCGGCCGGGACTGGTGCTCCGGGCCGCCGAGACCCTCGGACAGGCGCCGCACGACTGCGTGGTCATCGGGGACATCGCCGCCGATGTGCGGGCCGGCCGGGCCGCCGGGGCCCGCGCCATCCTCGTCGCCAACGCGGCCACCCGGCCCGAGGAGGTCGCGGCGGAACCCGACACCGCCGCCGACCTGCTCGCGGCCGTACGGTCGCTGCTGCCCCGGACGGGGGGTGGGCGGACATGACGGCACTGGTCGTACGGCTCGACAGCTTCGGTGACGTACTGCTCGCCGGGCCCGCCGTGCGCGCGGTCGCCGCGCACCACGAGCACGTCGCCCTGCTCTGCGGCCCGCGCGGGGCACCGGCCGCCCGGCTGCTGCCCGGCGTCGACGAGGTACTGGTGTGGGAGGCGCCCTGGGAGGGCTTCGACCCGCCCGACGTCCGACAGGCCGACATCGACGACCTGTTGAGCCGTCTGCGGGCGGTCGCGGCGGACGACGCGCTCATTCTCACCTCCTTCCACCAGAGCCCCCTGCCCACCGCCCTGCTGCTGCGCCTGGCCGGAGTCGCCCGCACCGGCGCCGACAGCACCGACCACCCCGGCCGGCTGCTCGACGTACGGCACCGGCGGCTGCCGGGGCGGCACGAGGCCGAGGCCGCGCTCGACACCGCCCTCGCCATGGGGTTCACCCCGCGCCCCGGCGACGACGGGCGGCTGCGCGTGCTGCCGCCCCCCGACACCGCCGCCCTCACCGGCAACGGCCCCTACGTCGTCGTCCACCCCGGCGCCAGCGCACCGGCGCGCGCCTGGAGCCCCGAACGGTGCGCCGAGGCCGTCGCCCTGCTCACCGACGCGGGACACCGGGTGGTCGTCACGGGCGGACCCGACGAGAGCGAGCTGACCCGGCGGGTGAGCGGCGGCACCGCGATCGACCTGGGCGGCCGCACCGACCCGCGCACCCTGTCCGGCGTGCTGCGCCTGGCCGGCGCGGTGGTGTGCGGCAACACCGGCCCGGCCCATCTGGCGGCCGCCGTCGGGACACCGGTCGTGTCGCTCTTCGCCCCGGTGGTCCCGGCCGAGCGCTGGGGCCCGTACGGGGTGCCCAGCGTGCTGCTCGGCCGTCAGGACGCCCCCTGCGCGGACAGCAGGGCCCGGCAGTGCCCGGTCCCCGGCCATCCGTGCCTGGACGAGGTGACGGCGCACGACGTGCTCAGCGCCGTCCAGAAGCTGCTCCAGCCCGCGATGTGAGGAGGGAGAACCATGAACATCCTGGTATGGCATGTGCACGGCTCATGGCTGACGGCGTTCGTGCAGGGCCGCGCCACCTTCCTCGTCCCGGTCACCGAGGACCGCGGACCCGACGGACTCGGCCGCGCCCGCACCTGGCAGTGGCCCGACACCGTGCTCGAACGCACCCCGGAGCAACTGCGGGACGTCGACATCGACCTGATGGTGCTCCAGCGGCCGCACGAACTCGACCTGGCCCACCGCTGGACCGGCCGCCGCCCCGGCATCGACGCGCCCGCCGTCTACGTCGAGCACAACAGCCCCCACGAGTCGGCCGTGGACACCCGGCACCCGCTGGCCGGCCGGTCCGACGTACCCCTCGTGCACGTCACCCACTTCAACCACCTGATGTGGGACAACGGACGGGCACCGACGACGGTGATCGAGCACGGGATCATCGATCCCGGCCACCGGTGGACGGGGGAGGAGCCGCGGGCCGCCGTCGTCGTCAACGAGCCCGTGCGCAGGGGCCGTACCACCGGCACGGACCTGCTGCCCCGGTTCGCGTCCTGGGCGCCGCTGGACGTCTTCGGCATGCGCACCGAGGATCTCGCCGGGCACCTCGGCCTGCCGCCCGAACGCTGCCGCAGCCGGGACCTCGCCCAGGACGACCTGCACTCGGCGATGGCCCGCTGCCGGCTGTACGTGCACCCGATCCGCTGGACCTCGCTGGGACTGTCCCTGCTGGAGGCCATGTTCCTCGGCATGCCGGTGGTCGCGCTCGACACCACCGAGGTGCGCGAGGCGGTGCCCGACGGCGCGGGGGTCGTCTCCAACCGCCTGGAGGTGCTCGGCTCCGCCGTCCGCGCCTTCCTCGCCGACCCCGGCCAGGCGCGGCGGACCGGCGAGGCGGCCCGGGCGGCCGCGCTGGCCCGCTACGGAGAGCGGCGGTTCCTGGACGACTGGGAACGCCTGATCAAGGAGGTCACCCGATGACTCACCACCACACCCCGGCCCACGTCGCCATGGTCTCCGAACACGCCAGCCCCCTGGCCGCACTCGGCGGCCCGGACGCGGGCGGCCAGAACGTCTACGTGGCCCAGCTCGCCGGAGTGCTGGCCCGCCGCGGCCACCACGTCACCGTGTACACCCGCCGCGACTCGCCCCGGCTGCCGGACCGGGTGCGCACCGCCGACGGCGTCGAAGTGGTCCATGTCCCGGCGGGACCGGCCGCACCCGTACCCAAGGACGAACTCCCGCCGTACATGCTTGAGTTCGGCGCCTGGCTGGGCCGGGAGTGGGCCGAGCGGCGCCCTGATGTGGTGCACGCCCACTTCTGGATGTCCGGCACCGCCGCCCTGGCCGGAGCCCGCGAACTCGGCGTGCCGGTGGTGCAGACCTACCACGCCCTCGGCACCGTGAAGAGACGGCACCAGCGGGCCGCGGACACCAGCCCCGCCGACCGGATCGTCACGGAGACGGTCGTCGGCCGGGCCTGCGACGCCATCATCGCCACCTGCGCCGACGAGGTGGCGGAACTTCAGGCCATGGGGCTGCCCCGCGACCGCATGCACGTCGTGCCCTGCGGCGTCGACCCCGAGCAGTTCGCCCCGCGCCCCCGGCCCGCACACTCCGGGAAGCACCGCCTGCTCACCGTGGGCCGGCTCGTCCCGCGCAAGGGCTTCGACCGTACGATCCGCGCCCTGGCCCACATCCCGGACGCCGAACTGCTCATCGCGGGCGGCCCGGAACCGGCCCTGCTCTTCGCCGAGCCCGAGGCGGAACGGCTGCTGGCCCTCGCCGGGGAGTACGGCGTGGCCGACCGCGTCACCCTGCTCGGCGGGGTCGGCCGCGAGGACATGCCCGCGCTGATGTCCGACGCCGACCTGGTCCTCTCCCTGCCCCGCTACGAGCCGTTCGGCATCGTCCCCGTCGAGGCCATGGCCTGCGGGACCCCGCTCGTCGCCACCGCCGTCGGCGGACAGCTCGACACCGTCGTCGACGGCCGCACCGGCGTCCTGGTCCCGCCCGGCGACGGCGACGAGGCCGCGATCGGCGCCGTCGTCCGCGAACTCCTGGCCGACCCCGCCCGGCTGGCCCGCTACGGCGCCGAGGGGCGGCGACGCGTGCTGGAGCGCTACACCTGGGACCGCGTCGCCGACGGGGTCAGCCGCGTCTACGGCGCGGTGTCGTCCGTCCCCTCGCTCTCCGGAGTCGTCCGATGAACACCGCCACCGACACCACGCACTGCGACGACCTGATGACGGCGCTCACCGTCTTCCGCGAGGACGCCGCCCGCGTCCACCGGTGGGGCGGCACCCTCGCCGCCCATCTCGCCGACGGCTCCCGGCTCCTGGTCGCGGGCAACGGCGGCAGCGCCGCCCAGGCCCAGCACCTGACGGCCGAACTGGTGGGCCGCTACCGCGCCGACCGGCCGCCGTTCTCCGCGCTCGCCCTGCACGCCGACACCTCCGCCACCACGGCCATCGCCAACGACTACGGCGTGCAGGAGATCTTCGCCCGCCAGGTCGGCGCCCACGGCCGCGCCGGCGACCTGCTGATGCTGCTGTCCACCAGCGGCGCCAGCGCCAACCTGCTCGTCGCCGCCACCGAGGCCCACCGCCTCGGCATGACCGTCTGGGCGCTGACCGGCCCCGCCCCCAACCCCCTCCAGGCCGCCGCCGACGACGCCCTGTGCGTGCGGGCGGACAGCACCGCCACCGTGCAGGAACTGCACCTGGTCGCCGTGCACATGCTCTGCGAGTCCTTCGACAGCGCGATCGAACGCCACACGGCGCGCCCACGGCGGTCACCGGCCCGGCAGCACTGGGCGGTGACCGGGAAGGAACGCCCATGACCGGTCCGGCCCCGCTCCTCGTCGTGGGGGACGCCCTCCTCGACCACGACCTGTTCGGCCGCGTCGAGCGGCTCGCGCCCGACGCGCCCGTACCCGTCGTCAGTGACGTCCGCCGCGCCACCCGGCCCGGCGGGGCGGCGCTGGCCGCCTGGCTCGCCGCCGCCGACGGCCGGGACGTCACCCTGGTCACCGCGCTCGGCGACGACCCCTCCAGCGCCGAACTCCGCGCCGCGCTCGGCGACCGGGTCCATCTCGTGCCGCTGCCCCTTGACGGCACCCTCTCCAGCAAGACCCGCGTCCTCGCCGAGGGCAGGCCGCTGCTGCGCCTGGACGACGGCGAGGGCCGGGCCGAGGAGGCGACGGCCGAGGCCCGCCGGGCCGTCGCCGCCGCGGGCGCCGTCCTGGTGGCCGACTACGGCCGCGGCTGCGCCGACGTCCTGCGGGCCGCGCTCACCGAGGCCGCCGCCAGGGTCCCCGTCGTCTGGGACCCGCACCCGCGCGGCCGCCCGCCCGTCCCCGGCGTCCGCCTGGCGACACCGTCCGCCACCGAGGCCCACGCCTTCGCCGCCCGCAGCGGCGGCGGTCCGGCGGGGGACCCCGACGACGAACTGCGCGTCGCGGCCCAGGACGCGCACCAGCTCGTCGGGGACTGGCGGGCCGCGTCCGTGGCCGTGACGATGAGCGGGCGCGGCGCGCTCCTCTCGCACGGCGGCACCCCGCTCATGGTCCCCTCGCCGGTCACCGCCCAGGGCGACGCCTGTGGCGCGGGCGACCGCTTCGCCGCGACGGCCGCCGGGCTCCTGGCCGACGGCCAGCTCATCGAGGCCGCCGTGCGCGGCGCCGTGCACGCCGCCACCCGGTACGTCGCCGAGGGCGGCGTCCGCACCCTGGACGGCGGCCGGACCCCCGAACCCGCGCCCCCGGCCGCCGTCGGCGCCCCCACCGACGAGGCGCTGCGCACGGCCGCCCGGGTACGGGCCGCGGGCGGGACCGTCGTCGCGGCCGGCGGCTGCTTCGACCTGCTGCACGCCGGCCATGTGGCCCTGCTCCAGGCGGCCCGCCGCACCGGCGACTGCCTGGTGGTGTGCGTCAACTCCGACGCCTCCGTACGCCGCCGCAAGGGCGACGGCCGCCCGCTCGTCCCGCTCGCCGACCGGGTACGGGTCCTGCGCGCCCTGGAGTGCGTCGACGCGGTGGCCGTCTTCGACGAGGACACCCCCGAACTCCTCCTCGCCCGGCTCCGTCCCCACATCTGGGCCAAGGGCGGTGACTACGCCCGCACCGACCTCCCCGAGGCGTCCCTGGTGGCCAGTTGGGACGGCCAGGTCGTGCTCTTCCCGTACCTCGACGGGCGTTCCACCAGCGGCATCGCCGAACGCGCCGCCCACGCCCCCGGCAGCCCGGACGGAGCGCGCCGATGACCTCTCCGCCCGACCGCCCCCGCCTGCTGGTGCTGCGCGCCCTGGGCCTGGGCGACCTGCTGGCCGGAGTGCCCGCGCTGCGCGGCATCCGCCGGGCCTTCCCGGCCCACCGGGTCGTCCTCGCCCTGCCCCCCGCGTTCACCGACGCGGCCCTCGCCACCGGGACGATCGACGCCGTACTGCCCGCCGAGGCACCCGGACGCGCCGTCCCCGTACTGACCCACTGGCCGGGCCCGCCCCCCGACCTGGCGATCGACCTGCACGGCAACGGACCCGAGAGCCGCGACGCCCTCGCCGCGCTCCATCCCCGGTACCTGCTGGCCCACGCCCACCGGGGCCCCGGCTCCCGGCCGCCCCCCGCCTGGCGGGCCGACGAGCACGAACGGGAGCGCTGGTGCCGCTTCCTGGCCGCGTACGGCATCCCCGCCGACCCGGCCGACCTGCGGCTGCACCCGCCGGCCGAACCCTCACCGGCACCGGGCGCCGTCGTCGTCCATCCGGGGGCCGACGCCGTCGCCCGGCGCTGGCCCGCCGAACGCTTCGGAGCCGTCGCCCGGCGGCTGCGCGACCTCGGACACCAGGTCGTCGTCACGGGCGGGCCCGGTGAGGACCGGCTCGTCCAGGACGTCGCCGACAGCGCGGGTGTGCCCGACGTGGACCTGCTCACCGGCGGGCTGCCCTTCGGCGCCCTCTCCGCGCTCGTCGCCCACGCCGCGCTGGTCGTCAGCGGCGACACCGGGATCGCCCACCTCGCGGCCGCCCACGGCACCCCCTCGGTGACGCTCTTCGGGCCCGTACCGCCCGCCCTGTGGGGGCCGCCCCCGCTGCCGCGCCACCGTGCCCTGTGGCGGCCCGGCCCGCCCGGCGACCCGCACGGCACGGTCACCGACCCCGGCCTGCTCAGGATCGGTGCCGAGGAGGCCGTCGTCGCCGCGCTGGCCCTGCTGCGGCCCTCCCCACCCACCGGACCGCCGAGAGGAGACGGCGTCGATGCCGGTGCCCTCCACCTCTGACCCCTCGGCCACGCGCCCGGACACCGCCGAGGACCGGGTCACCGTCGCCGTGATCACCCGCGACCGGTGCGCCAGCCTCGTCCGCACCCTGGACGCCCTGACCGCGCTGCCCGAACGGCCACCGGTCATCGTCGTCGACAACAGCACCGGTGACGCCTCGCTCCGCGCCGTCCGGCACCACCCGGGCGCCCCCCGGCTGCTGCGCCCCCGCGCCAACACCGGGGCGCTCGGCCGCAACCTCGCCGTGGACCGCGCCGACACCCCCTACGTCGCGTTCAGCGACGACGACTCCTGGTGGGAGCCCGGCGCGCTGCGCCGCGCCGCCGACCTGCTGGACGCCCACCCCCGGCTGGGCCTGGTGACCGCCCGCACCCTGGTCGGCCCCGACGGCACCGAGGACCCCCTGAACACCGTGCTCGCCGCCTCCCCGCTGCCGGCCGAACCGGACCTGCCGGGGCGCCCGGTACTCGGCTTCCTCGCCTGCGCCTGCGTGGTCCGCAAGGACGCGTTCCGCGCGGCCGGCGGCTTCCATCCGCTGCTCTTCTTCGGCGGCGAGGAGACCCTGCTCGCCTACGACCTCGCCGCCGACGGCTGGGGCGTCGCCTACGACCCTTCCCTGACGGCGCGCCACCACCCCGCCCCCGCGGGGCGCCACGGCCGCAATCCCCGGCTGTGGCGCAACGAGGTCCTCACCCTCTGGCTGCGCCGTCCGCTGTCCGCCGCCCTCGCGGCCAGCGCCCGCCTTGCGGTGGCCGCCGCCACGGGCCGCCCGGGAGCCGCACCCGCGCTGCGCGAACTCCTCGTCCGGCTGCCCGCCGCCCTGGCCCGCCGCCACCGGCTGCCCCGCCCCGTCGAGCGGGCGGCCCGTCTCGTCGACACCGACCGGGCCGCCCGCGCCCGGCGGGAGGGACCGGCATGACCACGACCGGACCGGACACCCGTACGACCGTGGTGGTCATCACCCACAACCGGCGGGACGAACTGCTGCGGACACTCGGCCAGTTGGTGAAGCTGCCGGAGGCGCCCGAGGTGATCGTCACCGACAACGGCTCGGGCGACGGCACGGCCGAGGCGGTCCGCCGGGACTTCCCCGGGACACGGCTGCTGGAGCCCGGCCGCAACCTGGGCGCCGTCGGCCGCAACCTCGCGGTGCGCGAGGTCCGCACCCCGTACGTCGCCTTCTGCGACGACGACTCCTGGTGGGAGCCGGGCAGCCTGCGCCGGGCCGCGGACGCGCTCGACGCCCGGCCGGGGCTCGCCGCCGTCACCGCCCGCATCGTCATGGAACCCTCCGGCGCGGAGGACCCGGTCACGGCGGAACTGCGGGACTCGCCGCTCACCGGCCCCGACTGGCTGCCCGGCCCGGCCCTGGGCTCGTTCCTCGCGGCCGCCACCGTCCTGCGCGCCGACGCCTTCCGGGGCGCGGGCGGCTTCCATCCGGGGCTGTGGCTCGGCGGTGAGGAGGAGCTGCTCGCCACCGACCTGCTGCGCCAGGGCTGGTGGCTCAGCTACCTGGACGACCTGACCGCCCATCACGAGGCGTCCGTACGGCGCGACAGCACCGAGCGCCGGGTCCTCGGGCTGCGCAACACCCTGTGGTTCACCTGGCTGCGGCGCCCCCTGCTGCCCGCGCTGTTCCGCACCGGCGGGCTTCTGGCCACCGTGCCCCGGGACGCCGCCTCGGCCCGCGCCGTCGCCCGAGCGCTGGCCGGGGTGCCCTGGGTGCTCCGGCAGCGCGACCCGGTCCCGCCCGATCTGGAGCGACGGCTGAGCATCCTCCAGCGGGCCCGCCGGGGCTCGACCGCCCGCAAGTACGTGGGGTGACCTCCCGGCCCGAGTCAGAGTTCCGTCCCGGTGTCCGCGTCGATGCCCGCCCGATCCGGGGCAGCGGGCTCCGCAACGGCCGGCTCCCATATCGGGCCACCCCGCCCCGCATGCTCCCGGGGCCACGGGGTACCCGCGACGGACCGCCCGACCGGCGCGGCGAGCCCGGACCCCCGGCAGACGAGGAGAAGCCATGACGGAGCACAACGACACCCACACCCGGCGCGTTCCGAGGGACCTGCCCGACCAGCAGGCGAGCCACGACAACGACCGCTGGGACGCCCCCGCGCAGGACGACGACCACGAGGTGCCCGACACGGACGAGGCGGGCGCCGGCCCGCGCGGCGCACCTGAGTCCGCCGGGGTGCGCCCGGACCAGCCCGTACCCGACGAGCCCTCCGGCTGACGCCCCTCGAAGTCGCGGCGGCTCAGTGCTGGCAGTTGGGGCACCACAGCGTGCGGCGGCCGGAGAGGCGCCCGGAGCGCAGCTCCCCGCCGCAGCTCGGGCAGGCCGGGGACACGTCGTCCCGCCGCCCGGTGAGCCACGTACGGCGCGGCGGCACCCGCCCGGCACGCACGGCGGACGCCAGCACACGCCGCATCGCCGTGTACACGCCTCGCGCCTCGGCCTCGTCGAGGCTCTTCGCCGGGCGCGCGGGGGCGATGCGGGCCCGCCACAGGATCTCGTCGCTGAGCAGGTTGCCCAGGCCCGCGATGAGGGACTGGTCCATCAGCACGCTCTTGACCGCGCCCCGTCGCCCGGCCAGCAGCTCCAGGAACTCGGTCCGGTCCAGGTCGAGCGCGTCCGGCCCGAGGTCCGCCTCCAGCTCGGCCACCGCCTCCCGGTCCTCGGCGAACCGGATGCCCTGGAGCTTGCGCTGGTCGCGGTAGCGGAGCTGGCGGCCGCCGTCGAGGGTCAGGACCACCCGGTCGTGGTCGTGCGGGGGATCGTCGGCGGAGGCGGCGACCAGCTCGCCGGTCATCCCGAAGTGCCAGACCACGGCCGGCCCGTCGTCCAGCGGGGCGATCAGCAGCTTGCCGTGGCGGCGCGGCTCGGCGAACCGGTGGCCCTCCACCCCGCTGCGCAGCCGCCGCGCGGTGACCCCGCGCAGCACGCCCGCGTCCCGTACGTCCACCTTCTCCACGGGGTGTCCCTGGCCGCAGGAGCGCAGCACTCCGCGGAACGCTTCGACATCGGGCAGTTCCGGCATGCCCGCCTCCCTGGCTCGTCCGAGTTCACGAGGCGAGCGGCGCGGTGTCCATCCCCGCGTGCTCCCTCAGCCCTTCCAGGAACTCCCGGAGCGCCTCCACGGCCGTGTACCGGGGCTCCCAGTCCAGCTCCGTCCGCGCGCGGGCGGAGTCCATCAGCGGCAGCCGCAGCACCGCGTCGAAGAGGTCCGGCGAGGCGGGCACCAGCCGCAGCCGCCATGCCGCCGACAGGGCGGCCCGTACCGGCGGCAGCGGGACGCGCAGCGGACGCGCCTCCAGCAGCCCGGCCAGCGTGGCCGCGTCCACGGGCGGGTCGGCGGCCAGGTTGAAGGCCCCGCGCACCGGGCGGAGCACCGCCTCGGCGAACGCGGCGGCCGCGTCGTCGGTGTGCAGCGCCTGGAACTTCAGCCCCGGCAGATCCGGGATCACCGGCACGAACGGTGGCCGCACCCACTGGGTGGGCAGCCACGACCCGGCGAAGATCCGCCGCTGCTCCGACGCCGCCTCCCGCTTGAAGAGGAAACCCGGCCGCATCCGTACCACCCGCGTCTGCGGATGCTTCAGCTCGTAGGCGTCCAAGTACCTTTCCAGGTAGGACTTCTCCCGGCAGTACGCGGCCTGCGGCCAGCCGTGAGTGGGCCAGGACTCGTCCACCTCGCGGTCCTTGGGGCCCGGCGAGTAGGCGCCGACCGACGAGGCGTGGACCAGCGCGGGCACTCCCGCTGCCGCGGCGGCCTCGAACACCCGGATGCTGCCGAGGACGTTGGTCCGCCAGGTCGTCACCGGGTCGTGGGTGGGCTGGAACTTCCACGCCAGATGCACCACCGCGTCCGCGCCCCGGAAGAGGGACACGAGGTCGTCGCCGTCCGGGTCGACGTCGGCCGCCACCCAGGTCGTGCCCTCCGGCTGCCAGTCGGGGGCCCTGCGGGCCACGCCGGTCACCGACGCCACCTCGGGGCGCCCGCGCAGCGCCTCCACCACGCTCGTGCCGACATTGCCGGTCGCGCCGGTGACCACGACCCGCAGCCCGCCGTCCGCCGCGTCCCTCGCCGTGTCGGTCATGACAGCCGCCTTCCCTGGAGATCGAGGGCCCGTCGGGTACCCGTGGCACGGCCCGTCAAGCACCGGGTAAGTACCGGAAGTGCCGGGTACCCGGACGGCAGCGAGCCGCAGTACCTACGACATTGGAGGCGACATGCGCGCTCTCACCTGGCAGGGCAGGAGGGACGTCCGGGTCGACACCGTCCCGGACCCGCAGCTCCAGGACCCCACCGACGTCATCGTCCGCGTGACGTCGAGCGGGATCTGCGGATCGGACCTGCATCTGTACGAAGTCCTCGGCCCGTTCCTCGACGCCGGCGACATCCTCGGCCACGAGCCCATGGGCATCGTGGAGGAGACCGGCTCCGAGGTGACCTCCCTCGCCCCCGGCGACCGCGTGGTGGTGCCCTTCAACGTCTCGTGCGGCGAGTGCTACATGTGCGGCCAGGGCCTGCACTCCCAGTGCGAGACCACCCAGGTCCGCGACCACGACAAGGGCGCTTCCCTGTTCGGTTACACCAAGCTGTACGGCCAGGTCCCCGGCGGCCAGGCGCAGTTCCTCCGGGTGCCGTTCGGCGACCAGCTCCCCGTCAAGATCCCCGACGGCCCGCCCGACCAGCGCTTCCTCTACCTCTCCGACGTCCTGCCCACCGCCTGGCAGGCCGTCGAGTACGCCGACGTCCCGCCCGGCGGCACCCTCGTGGTCCTCGGCCTCGGCCCGATCGGCGAGATGGCCTGCCGCATCGCCCGGCATCGTGGCGTCGAGAACGTCATCGGCGTCGACCTCGTCCCCGAACGCCTCGCCCGCGCCCGGGAGCACGGCATCAAGGTCTACGACCTCGGCGAGTACGGCGACGAGCTGGCCGACGCGATCCGCGACGTCACCGACGGGCGCGGCGCCGACGCCGTCATCGACGCCGTCGGCATGGAGGCGCACGGCGCGCCCTTCGCCAAGGCCGCCCAGTGGGCCACCGGCCTGCTCCCCGACGCCCTCGCCCAGCGCCTGATGGAGAAGGCGGGCGTCGACCGGCTCGGCGCGCTGCACCTGGCCATCGACATCGTCCGCAGGGGCGGCACGATCTCGCTCTCCGGCGTGTACGGCGGCATGGCCGACCCGATGCCGATGCTGACCCTGTTCGACAAGCAGATCCAGCTCCGCATGGGCCAGGCCAACGTGCACCGCTGGGTCGACGACATCCTCCCGCTGCTCACCGACGACGACCCGCTGGGCGTGGACACCTTCGCCACCCACATCCTCCCGCTGGAGCAGGGCCCGCAGGCGTACGAGACGTTCCAGGCGAAGAAGGACGGCATGATCAAGGCGGTCCTGGAACCCTGGTGAGGCGCGGCCCCGGCCGGTGAGGCCGGGGCAGGGCAGCAGGGCGAGGCGCCGCTCGGTGACCCGGGAACCGGCACCGAGCGGCGCCTCGCCCGCCGTGGCACCGAGCGCGACCACCACCTCCGATGACACCAGCCGCACCAGGACCCGCGCGTCCGGGTCGCCCGCCCCGGACACCGGCTGCGTGGCGTCCTCGTACAGCGGGCAGCCGTGGCACTCGGCTTCGGCGCCCCGTTCAGGCCCGGCGGGCCCGCTCGCGTGCGAGGCGCAGCAGGACCACGACGAGGTCCACGGCGGCGAACAGCGCGAGGACACCGCAGATGACGGCCAGGACCGTGAGCTGGGTGGGGTCCGGCACGTCCTGCTGCCGCACCGTGCCCGCCCAGACGGCGAAGAGCACCGTACCGAGCACGAAGACCAGCAGCCCGATCACGCTGAGCACGAGCCGCAGCTTCAGCGGGCTGCGGGCGGTGACCGGTTCGGTCCCGGTGCGTTCCCGGCGGCGGCCGATCGTGCCCGAACGCGCGCGCGGCACGCGTGCCGTGTCGTCCTGAGTGTGTCGTCGGCTCATGCCCTCATCCCCGTCCAGGTCGCAGGAGTCGTCGACGACTCCGGGGAGGGAGGCGGCCCGCCGCCCGACGGACGGCCGGGCTGCCCGGTGCCGACTCCGCGTACCCGCCCCCGTGCCCCGGCAATCACCCGCGCGCGCCAGGCCGGGGCGGTGTGCGAGAACAAGGCCGGGGTACTCGGGCGGAGTAACCGGCAGGCCGTCGACCCGGCCGTCCATCCACTCAACTCACCAAGCGGGAGAGGCGATGTCCACCGCACAAACGCTGATCGCCATCGTGGTCCCCATCGTGGTCATCCTGATCCTGATCGCCGCCGGAGTATGGCTCGTGACGCGCCGCCGCAGGCGCCGCCTCCAGGAGAAGTTCGGCCCCGAGTACGACCGGGCCGTGCAGTCCGGCGAGAGCAGGCGGGAGGCCGAGCGCGAACTCCAGGCGCGCGAGAAGCGGCACCGCGACCTCGACCTCAAGGAGCTGTCCCCCGAGGAGCGGGACCGGTACTCCACCGAGTGGAGGGGCACGCAGGAGCGGTTCGTCGACCACCCGGCGCAGAGCGTGGACGACGCCGACCGCCTGGTCACCCAGCTCATGCGTGACCGCGGCTACCCCACCGAGGGCTTCGAGCAGCAGCTCAGGGACCTGTCCGTCGAGCACGCGCAGACGTTGGAGCACTACCGCGACGCCCACGACGTGAGCCTCCGCAACGAGAACGGCGAGGCGACCACCGAGGAGCTGCGCGGCGCCATGGTGCGCTACCGCGCCCTCTTCGACGACCTGCTGGGCAGCGGTCGTCCCCCGCACCACGAGAGCACCGGGCACGACGCGGCCTGACCCGGCGCGCACTTCCACCACGGCACCAGCGGAAACGAGGTTGTCATGTCAGATCGGCACACCAACAGCGGTCCCGGCGAGGGTGAGTTGACCACGGAGGACCTGGCCCACCCCGGCCGGGACAGCCGTCCCGACGCCCGCTCCGGCCCCCTGTCCGAGCCGCGTCCGGACGCACCGTCCGACACCGGCCGCGACGCCCCGCCGGACGCCCGCTCCGGCCCGCTGTCCGGGGCGCGCCCCGACCGCTCCTCCGACCGCGGGCCCGACCGCTCCGCCGACACGCCCCCGCCGGCCTACCCCGGTGAGGCGTCGGCCGTCCCCGACGACACTCGGGACGCGCGCGGCGGGACTCGGGACGCGCGCGGCGGGCGGACCGCCACCGGCGAGCGGGAGAACGTGCCCGAGCGGACGGCCGCGGGCGAGCCGACCGGCGCCCCGGAGCGCACCCCCCTGGCCGAGGGGGACGACCGCGACCGGCGGCCGGAGGGTGACCAGCGGCACGGCGGCGGGCAGCCGCGCTCGGTGGACGAGGGCGCCGACCCCCTGATCGCCCACGGAGAGGCGCAGGACTACCGCGAGCGCTGGGCCAAGATCCAGGGCACCTTCGTCGACGACCCCAAGGACGCGGTCCGTTCGGCGGACGCGCTGGTCGCGGACGTCATCCAGTCGCTGGCCGCGACCTTCGCTGACCACAAGAAGGAACTCGAGGGCCAGTGGAGCCGCGGCGAGCAGGTCGAGACCGAGGGGCTCCGGGTGGCGCTCCAGCAGTACCGCACCTTCTTCAACCAACTCCTGGACGCCTGAGCCCCGCTCACGTCACACGCGAAAGCGGCCCGGACCTCGTCGGTCCGGGCCGCTGTCGTGTGGTACGGCGGTTACGGCAGCGGCGTACCGCCCGTCGCGTTCAGGATCTCCGCCGTGATGAAGCTGGCGTGCGACGAGGCCAGGAAGACGTAGGCGGGGGCCATTTCGGCCGGCTGGGCCGGGCGGCCGAGCGGGGACTGCTTGCCGAACTCGACCGTGTCCGGCATCGTCGCCGGGATCAGCGGCGTCCACACCGGGCCCGGCGCCACGGCGTTGACCCGGATGCCGTCGTCGGCGACCATCTGCGCCAGCCCCTGGGTGAAGGTGACGATCGCGCCCTTGGTCATCGCGTAGTCCAGCAGATGCGGACTCGGCTTGTACGCCTGCACGGACGTGGTGTTGATGATGGAGCCACCGGACGGGATGTGCGGCAGCGCCATCTTGCTCAGCCAGAACATGCCGTAGAGGTTGGTGCGCACCACCCGGTCGAACTGCTCGGTGGTGATCGCCTCGATGCCGTCCGGCTGGGACATCTGGTAGGCGGCGTTGTTCACCAGGATGTCGATGTGCCCGAACTCGTCCACCGCCCGCTCGATCAGCCGGCGGCACTGCTCCTCGTCCCGGATGTCACAGGGCACGGCCACCGCCTTGCGGCCGGCCTCCTCGATCAACCGGCTGGTCTCGGCGGCGTCGTCGCCCTCCTCGGGCAGGTAGGTGAAGAGCACGTCGGCGCCCTCGCGCGCGTAGGCGAGTGCCACGGCCCGGCCGATGCCGGAGTCGCCGCCGGTGATCACCGCCTTGCGGTCGGTCAGCAGTCCGCTGCCCTCGTAGGACTCCTCGCCGTGGTCCGGCGGGGGGTCCATCGGGCCGGTCCAGCCCGGATGTTCCTGCTCCTGCTCCGGGAACTCGGGGCGGGGATGCCGGTGGAGGGGATTCTCGGTCACGGGGACTTCCTTTCCGTTCCGCCGTGCGGGAGTGTCCGCAGGGCGCTGTGCTGTTGCCGCCACGCCTTCAGCACATGCGCGCCGAACCGGTCCTCCAGCAGACCGGTGGCGTGCACGCCGAAGGCGATGTCGGCCTCGAGGTGCGGTTCGTCGGCCAGCAGCCCGCCGACCACGTCCCGGCGGACCACCTGCTCGTGCACGGCGTCCGCCTCCACGTGTTCGTCGTAGAACCGCTGCGCGGCCGCCCCCGCGCCGGCACGGCGCAGGGCGGCCGCCATCCGGCGGGAACCCGGCGACGAGGTCACCTCGACGGTGGCGAAGTGCCCCACCAGGGCGCCCCGCAGCGCGCGGTGCAGCCCGAAGAGGGACATCAGGTTGACCGTGGCCAGCGCGACCGCCGGTGCCTGGTCGAGATAGTGGCCGTAGGTGGTGTCCAGGCCGAGGTCGCCCATCAGGTCGGCGTAGAGCCGGGCGTGGATCTCCTCGGGGCGGCCGGCGCCGAACTCGTCGAACTCGACGGCCACCATGCCCGCCTTGGCCCGTCCGTTCAGCCTCGGGATGACCCAGGCGTGCGGGTCGGCCTCCTTGAGGTGGTACAGCGAGCGCAGGGCCGCGTACTCGGTGAGCTGCCACAGCTCGCCGTCGCGCTGGAGGTGGTGGCTGACGCTGCTGTCGTCGTGCCCGACGGGCTCGACCAGCAGCGCGTCCAGGGCCTCATCGGCGCTCGTGCCCGGCGGCACGTCCCGGCGCAGGGCCGCGAGGAACGGCCGCTCCAGCGCGCGGCGCAGCGCCAGCAGACCCGGGTCCCACTCCAGCTCGTCGGGCACGCCCGCGAAGCCCCGGTAGTGCAGCTCGTAGAGGACGTACAGGGCGAGCTGGAGGTCGTCGCCGTACGGGTCGACGGTGGGCGGAAGCGTGCTGTTCAGCGCGGTGTCACCACTGGTCAGCGTGGCGATGACGGTGGCGGACAGGTCGCCGCGCGGCTGGGGGAGTGCGGGCGCGGTCAACGGGTCTCCTTCGCGTTCTTCGTACGGCGGCGGTGGCTGGTGTCGCACCAGGGGTAGATACGGCTGCGGCGGCAGGTGCAGAGCGCGACCGTGAAGCGCCGCGAGGTGACGATCGTGCCGTCCGGGAGGGTCACCTCGACCGGGCCGGGCAGGAGCAGCGGGCCGTCGGGCGTGATCGTCACGCTCGTCGCGTCCTCGGCTTCTCGGCCCACTGCTGACCACCGTCCTCTCGGCTCGGGTACTGGGGTCCGTGCTGCACGAGTACCCGCTGAAAGCCGCCGAAACGGGCCGACCGGGTCAACGGCGCACGGCGCGCACCACCACCAGCTCCTCCTGGTCCTCGTGCCGGTCGCGCAGCATGCCCCGGCTGTGCAGCCAGGAACGGCGCTCGCGCAGTACGGGGCCGAAGGGCACGGTGGCCCGGTCCACCACGGTGGCGTCCAGCCCCGCGGCGGTGAGCCGGTCCAGGGTCGGCGCGGTGCCGCACAGCGCGGAGTGCACCAGAAGCAGGGCCCCGCCCCGCTTCAGCGCACCGGCGCTGGTGTCGCAGATCCGGTCCACGAAGAGCCGCCCGTCCGGCCCGGCGTCCCAGGCACGGGCGGAACCCCGGCTCGGCGGCCTCGGGGCGGGCGCGGGGACGTAGGGCGGGTTGCTCACCACCAGGTCGTACCTGCGGCCCGGCACGGCCGAGACGAGGTCGCCGCGGCGCACCGTGATGCGCTGCCCGGCGAGCAGCGCGTTGCACCAGGCGGTGGCCAGGGCCCGCCGGGAGATGTCGACCGCGGTGACCCGTGCCCCGCGCGCGGCGGCCCGCACGGCCAGCGCGCCGCTGCCGGTGCACAGGTCGAGCACGCAGGAGTCGGCGTCCAGGTGCTCCTTCTCCATGACGCGTGCGATGAGATCGGTGTCGTGCTGCGGGGTGTACACGCCCGGCGGTGTCGGCAGGGCTGCCAGGGGTCCCATGTCGGCCTCCAGGGCGCTGATCGTTCCTCGTGCCGTTTCTGAGTGCCCTGCGTAGCGATCGGCACACCTCGGGGAGCCGTGACGTTACCCTGAGTTATTGGACGGAAGCTTTCAATGACGCACAAGCGCGCCACGGCCGGGATGGCCGTGGCGCGCCGGGAGCGTCGTGACGTCAGCAGTAGAGGTTGCCGCCGGGGGAGACGCCGAGGATCTGCGAGAAGCGCTGGTAGGCGTCGACGCGGCTCTGCACCTGGGCGGGGTTGCGGCCGTCGCACTCCAGGGAGCCGTTGATGCTGCGGATGGTCTGCCCGAAGCCCGCCTGGTTCACCATGGCGTTGTGCGGCGTCATGGAGCCCGGTCCGGACTGGGTGTTCCAGTACCAGAGGCCGGTCTTCCAGGCGACGGCGCTGTCGTTCTGCACCAGGTTCGGGTTGTGCAGCAGGTCGATGCCGAGCGCGTCACCGGCCGCCTTGTAGTTGAAGTTCCAGCTCAACTGGATCGGACCGCGCCCGTAGTACGCCGCCTGCCCGGCCGGGCAGCCGTACGACTGGCTCCAGTCGCAGTACGTCGGGTAGTTGGCGGTGTTCTGCTCGACCACGTAGACCAGGCCGCCGGTCTCGTGGTTCACGTTGGCGAGGAAGGCCGCGGCCTCCTGCTTCTTCACCGTGTCGCTGCCGGTGTTGGCGAAGCCGGGGTACGCGCCGAGCGCGTTCACCAGCCCGCTGTACGAGTAGAACGAGTTCCGGTTCGGGAACATCTGGTTGAACTGGGCCTCGGTGACCACGAAGTTGCCGACGGGCGTGGTCCCGCCGCCGTCGCAGTTGTACGGGTCCCAGTACCAGGTGCTGATGATCGGGTCGTAGCCCGGGTTGTCGTGCTCGGCGATGTACGCCTTGCCGTCGGTGTACCGGACGATGTCACCGGCCCGGTAAGAGTTGCCGGCCACCCAGTTCGGGTAGCTCGAACAGGAGGCCGCCGGAGCGGCGGAAGCGGCCGGCGCCGGCAGCAGCACGGGTGCCACGGCGAGGGCGAGCGCGGCCAGCGCGGCGGAGATGTGCCGTCTCGACACTGAATCAACTCCTAGGGATGCCACGGCCGTTCCAGCGCAGGGCGGAACGCGGGCGCGCTCACTGCGTGCATGCCGAAGACACCGGCGAAGGCGTGGGGGGCGGCCGTGATGGGGGGTGTGAGGCCACACTCAAACGCATTGGTCTGTACCAGTCAAGAGGATGCGCGGAGGAGGGGCGAAGTTCGGTCAACTTCCTTGTGGGTCAGGGGAGTCGAGTGGTCGGACGACGGCAGACAAAAGGGTGCGGAGGGCATCCTCGATGCCCTCCGCACCCCTTTTCCGGATCTCAGCCGATGCTCACCTCGGGCGAATAGAGGTCCAGCCACAGAGCCAGATCGAGCGTCCGCTCCAGCCCGCGCCGGGCCGCCTGCGTACCGGCCAGGGACTCCCTCTCCGCGATCCGCCGCACCTTCTCCCGGTCCAGCAGGTCGAAGACCCGGTGGGACGGCTTGGCCAGCAGGTCCTTGACCTGGGTCTGGAGGGCTCGGCCGTAGCCGGGGTCCTGGGTGGAGGGATAGGGGCTCTTGACCCGGTCGTACACCGAGCGGGGAAGCACGTCCGCCGTGGCCTCACGGAGCAGGCTCTTCTCGCGGCCGTCGAACGACTTCAGGGCCCAGGGGGTGTTGTAGACGTACTCCACGAGCCGGTGGTCGCAGAACGGCACCCGCACCTCCAGCCCGACCGCCATGCTCATCCGGTCCTTCCGGTCGAGCAGGACGCGCACGAACCGGGTGAGGTGCAGGTGGGACATCCGCCGCATGCGGAACTCGAAGTCGCTCTCGCCGTCGAGCCGTTCGACCCCGGCGGCGGCCGTACGGAACCCGTCCGCGACGTACCCCTTCAAGTCCAGCGCCTCCGCCAGCTCGGGGCGCAGCACACCGGTGTCGTCCCCGAAGTGACGGCCGAAGGCCACCAGCCAGGGGAACGTGTCCGCGTGCCGTGCCTCCTCGTCGAAGAACTGGAGGTACCCGCCGAACACCTCGTCCGCCGACTCGCCCGACAGGGCCACCGTGGACCGGTCCCGGATGGCGCGGAAGAGCAGCAGCAGAGAGGCGTCCATGTCACCGAACCCGGCGGGCAGATCACGGGCGCGGATCACCTTCTCGCGGGCGGCGGGATCGGCGAGGGACTGCACGTCGAGGACGATGTCCTGGTGGTCGGTCCCGGCGAGCCGGGCCACGTCGTGGACGAAGGGGGTGTCCGGGGTCCTGCGCAGCTCGTCCGCGACGAAGTTGTCGGCCTGTCCGGCGAAGTCGACCGCGAAGCTGCGTACCTTCTCGCCCCGCTCCGCGAGCTGTTGGGCGGCCAGCGCGGTCATGGCCGAGGAGTCCAGGCCGCCGGAGAGCAGGGTGCAGCGCGGCACGTCCGCGACGAGCTGACGGCGCACGATGTCGTCCAGCAGTGTGCGGACGGTGGCGATCGTCGTTTCCCGGTCGTCGGTGTGCGGACGGGTCTCCAGCCGCCAGTACACCCGCGTGTGCAGGCCGGAGCGGTCGACGGTGACGACGGTGCCCGGCTCGACCTCGCGCATGCCGTCCCACACCGCGTGGCCCGGGGTCTTGACCATGGTGAACAGCTCCCGCAGCCCGCCCGGCGTGACCCGGGGGCGGACCAGCGGGTTGGCGAGGATCGCCTTGGGCTCGGAGCCGAAGAGGACGCCGTCGGCGGTCGGGTGGTAGTAGAACGGCTTGATGCCCATCCGGTCGCGGATCATCACCAGCTTGTCGTGCCGCCCGTCCCACACGGCGAACGCGTACATGCCGTTGAGCCGCTCGGCCACCGTGTCGCCCCACTCCAGGTAGCCGCGCAGCACGACCTCGGTATCGGAGTCGGTGATGAACCGGTGCCCCCGGTCGGTGAGTTCGCGCCGCAGCTCGGTGAAGTTGTACGCCTCTCCCGAGTAGACCAGGGCGACGTTCCCCTGGGGCGTGCGCACCGACATCGGCTGGCGTCCGCCGGGCAGGTCGATGATGGCGAGCCGGCGGTGCCCGAGCGCGGCGGGCCCCTCCGCCCAGACGCCGCGGTCGTCCGGGCCCCGGCAGGCCATCGTCTCGGTCATCGCATCCAATACGGAGTCCTCGGCGCCGAGATCACGGTCGAAGGACACCCAGCCGGTGATGCCGCACATGCGCTGCCTCCTGCCTCCGGCACACCGCCGACCCGCTGCTGATCTGCGGTTTCCCCGCGAGCACCGGACCCGGTCGGCAAACCGGTTGTATCGAGCACCTATGTGACGAGCCTCCGCCCGGCACCGGCGCCGGTCAACGGCCCCCGTAACCTCCACGACACGAACCACCGCCGGTTTCGGCCGTACTTTGCCGAAGCGAAAACCGGCGCATGCCGGGTGAGCAGCGTGGCGGCACCGCGAACCGGCCACAGGCAAAAACTTCACCAATCCCCAGGTGGCCCTACCCGGCGGCCCAGTGGTGATCGACAACGACCGTGGGCCGCTCCGGAGGCGGGTTGCAGCGCCCGCCCGAGGGGCGTTACCTGGAAGCAACGGCGGTGAAGCGAGGGCCATGGGCCCCGGGCACGGACGCGCCCTCCCGCGCGTCCGGCATCGGCCGGGCCCCGCCACCGTCATCCGGCGCGAGACGCGCACGAGACGCGGAGGTGACACAGGTGAAAGCCGTTGTCTACGAAAGGCCCTTCAGCGTCACGGTGACAGAAGTCGACGATCCGCAGATCCAGCACCCCAACGACGTGATCGTCCGCATCACCTCGTCCGCGATCTGCGGCTCCGACCTGCACATGTACGAGGGGCGCACGGCGGCCGAACCGGGCATCGTGTTCGGCCACGAGAACCTGGGCGTGATCGAGGAGGTCGGCGACGGCGTGGTCTCGCTGTCCGTGGGGGACCGCGTCGTGATGCCGTTCAACGTGGCGTGCGGGTTCTGCAAGAACTGCCTCGCCGGCGAGACCGGGTTCTGCCTGACGGTGAACCCCGGCTTCGCGGGCGGCGCGTACGGCTATGTGGCCATGGGCCCGTACACGGGCGGCCAGGCGGAGCGGCTGCGGGTGCCCTTCGCCGACTTCAACTGCCTGAAGCTGCCCGAGGGCGACGAGAACGAGACCGACTACGTCCTGCTGGCCGACATCTTCCCGACCGGCTACCACGGCTGCGAACTCGCCCAGGTCTCACCCGGCGAGACGGTCGCGGTGTACGGGGCCGGCCCGGTGGGCCTGATGGCCGCCTACTCGGCGCTGCTGCGCGGCGCGTCCAAGGTGTTCGTGGTCGACCGGGTGCCCGAACGGCTCGCCAAGGCCGAGGAGATCGGGGCCATCCCGATCGACTTCACCCAGGGCGACCCGGCCGAGCAGATCAAGGCGCAGACGAACGGAGAGGGCACCGACAAGGGCATCGACGCCGTCGGCTACCAGGCCCAGAAGGGCGACGAGAGCGGCCACGAGGAACCCGCGATCGTCCTCAACCAACTGGTGGAGACGGTCCGTCCCACCGGCCGGCTCGGCATACCGGGCCTGTACGTGCCGTCCGACCCCGGCGGGCCCGACGAGAACGCCAAGCACGGTCAACTCCTGGTCTCCATCGGCAAGATGTTCGAGAAGGGCCAGAAGATGGGCACCGGCCAGTGCAACGTCAAGAAGTACAACCGCCAGTTGCGCGACCTGATCGCCTCCGGCCGCGCCCGGCCCAGCTTCGTGGTCTCCCACGAACTGCCGCTGGAGGACGCCCCGCGGGCGTACGACAAGTTCGACAAGCGGATCGAGGGCTACACCAAGGTGGTACTGCACCCCGGCCACGACCTCGCGGCGTGAACCGGGGCTCCGGCCCGCCGGTCAGGCGTGCTGGGCGGTGATCTTCCGCCCCGGCGCCGCATGGTGGGCCGGAGCGTCCTTGTCCGAGGTGCGCAGCCGCTGGAGCCAGAGCGTCGCTGTGACCAGCAACCCCGCGAACAGCGCGAGGAGGAGCACGGAGACCCACATCTGACGACTGCCGGGATGCATCCAGCCCGTCCAGATCGCGGCGGTGAGCCACAGGGCCACGCCGGTCGCGTAGAAGGCACGTACCCTGCGCAACTGCCGCACGGCTCGCAGGATTCGGGAGTGATCGGTCTTCGCTGCCATGCGGCCCCTGTACCCCCGATCCCGCCCCGCACGACCCCTTGATCGCACACTCTTGTCGTTCGGCAACTTCGCCCTGGTCAGAGGCATACGACGACCAGGGCGGTGTCGTCCGTCATGCCCTCGGCGGGGAGCATGTCGGACAGAACGGCGTCGGCCAGCGCCTCGGGGGAGGCGATGTGCCGGCCCGCTTCGAGGGACTCGACGAGCCGGTCCAGCCCGGTGTCGATGTCCTGGTGCCGCCGCTCGATGAGGCCGTCGGTGTACAGCACGAGGGTGTCGCCCTCGGCGAAGCCGACGGTGGCCTCCGGGCGGGGGCGCGGCTCGAAAGCGGCGTCCAGCGGCGGATCGGTCGCCTGGTCGAGGAGGTCCGCGCCCCCGGCGCCGCGCAGGAGCACGGGCGGGGGGTGTCCGGCGCTGGAGTAGGCGAGGGTGTGGTGGTCCCAGTCGATGAAGACGGTCACCACGCTCGTGGACTGGGCGCCCTCCACCGAGTGGGCGTAACGGCCGAGGACCTCCAGGGCCTGGGCGGGCCCCTTGGCGACCCCTGAGGTGGCGGACAGCGCGCTGCGGAGCTGGCCCATCACACCGGCGGCCTCCAGGCCGTGGCCGACGACATCGCCGACCGCGACGGCGATCCGGTCCCCGCCGACCAGCTTGACCAGGTCGTACCAGTCCCCGCACACATTGAGCGAGCCGACGGCGGGCCGGTAGCGGACGGCGACCCGGTGGGGGTCGACCGGAGCGGACACCGGGAGCATGGCGCGCTGGAGGGCGAGGGCGACCTCGCGCTCGCGGGCGTGCGCCTTGCGGAGACGCTCGTTGACCTGGTGCAGCTCCCGCATCCGGCTGTACAGCTCGGCCTCCAGATTGCGCTCACCGCCCGCCCGCCCGCTGACCCGCAGCAGCTCGGTGACCTCCTCCACCCGGTGGATCAGTACGGCGATCTGCCCGTCCGGCGCGAACACCGGCGCGTTGACGGGGCTCCAGTACCGCTCCTCCCACCGGCCGTCCCGCTCGGCGGACTCCACGTCGTACCGTTGCAGCGCCATGGTGTCGGCCTCGCGGTTCAGCAGCACCCGGCGCAGGGACGCCTCCAGGTTCCGCGCACCGGAGGCGCCGGGCTCGCCCGGATTTTCGGGGAAGGCGTCGAAGAGATACCGGCCGACCACCTGATCCCGGCTGCGGCCCGCCTGCGACAGGAAGGCCAGGTTGGCATCGACGAAGACCAGATCGACACTGAGCAGCGCGACCGCACCCGGCAGCGCCTGGAACACCGCCGCGTAGTCGATCGCCATCGTTCCAGCGTAGTCGGAATCGCCCTTCTGTGGATCATCAGCACATATTGGGGTGCGGGGGGATGGGTGTTCCGGGCCTGCCCACGGGTAGCCGGTTGGCCGTACCGTCCGGTAATGCCCGGCCGCCGCCACCCGACCCGCGGCTTTCCGGACCGGCAGAACGAGAGGACGTCATGGAGCACTACCGAATCGTCAACCCCGCCACCGGCGAGACCGAGCGGGAGTACCCGACCGCCACCGACGCCGAACTGCGGGACGCGCTCGAGTCCGCCGACAACGCCCAGCGCGAGTGGGCCGCCCGGCCGCCCGAGGAGCGCGCGGCCGTACTGCACCGGGTGGCCGACCTCTACGAGGAGCGCAAGGACCAGCTCGCCGCGATCATCACCCGCGAGATGGGCAAGCCGGTCAGGCAGGGCCTCGGCGAGATCGACATCGTCGTCTCGATCTACCGCTACTACGCCGACCACGGCGAGGAGTTCCTGAAGGAGGAGGAGCTGGACGTGGCCTCCGGCGGCCGGGCCGTCATCCGCAAGGAGGCCGTCGGCACCCTGCTCGGGATCATGCCGTGGAACTTCCCGTACTACCAGGTCGCCCGCTTCGCCGCGCCCAACCTGATGCTGGGCAACGCGATCCTGCTCAAGCACGCCCCGCAGTGTCCGGAGTCCGCGCTGGAGATGGAGCGGATCTTCCAGGACGCCGGGCTGCCGAAGGGGGCGTACATCAACATCTTCGCCACCAACGAGCAGATCGAGGACGTGATCGCCGACGACCGCATCCAGGGCGTCTCCCTCACCGGCTCTGAGCGGGCGGGCGCGGCCGTCGCCGAGATCGCGGGCCGGAACCTGAAGAAGGTCGTGCTCGAACTGGGCGGCTCCGACCCGTATCTGATCCTCGGCGTCTCGGACATGTCCCGCGTCGTGAAGAACACCCTCCAGGGCCGCATGCTCAACGCGGGCCAGGCGTGCAACGCCTCCAAGCGGATCATCGCGCTGGACGAGCACTACGACGACTTCGCCGAGCAGTACACCGAGGCGATCCGCCGCATCGTCCCCGGCGACCCCACCGACCCCGGCACCTTCATGGGCCCGCTCTCCTCGGAGAAGGCCGTCGAGACCCTGGACGAGCAGGTTCAGGACGCCGTGTCCAAGGGCGCGACCGTCCTGGCCGGCGGCCGCCGCATGGACCGGCCGGGCGCCTGGTACGAGCCGACGGTGCTCGCCGGCATCACGCCCGACATGCGGGCCTACAAGGAGGAGCTGTTCGGTCCGGTCGCGCTGCTCTTCAAGGTGGGCTCCGAGGACGAGGCGGTCGAGTTCGCCAACAACTCGCCGTACGGGCTGAGCGCCTCGGTGCAGACCGACGACGACGAGCAGGCCGAGCGGGTGGCCCAGCGCCTCGCCACCGGCATGGTCTTCCTCGGCGGCCCGGCGGGCACCGCCCCCGAGCTGCCCTTCGGCGGGGTCAAGCGGTCCGGCTTCGGCCGCGAACTGGGCCGCTTCGGCATGGAGGAGTTCGCCAACCACAAGCTGGTCCGCATCACCCGCTGACCGGGCGAACGGGCATGAACGCCGACCGCAGGGACACGTTCCCGGCATGCGCACTCATGACCTGATCGTCATCGGAGCCGGCACGGGCAACGCCCTCGTCGACGACCGCTTCGCCCATCTGGACGTCGCCGTCGTCGCCGAGGGCCCCTTCGGCGGCACCTGCCTCAACGCGGGCTGCATCCCGAGCAAGATGCTCGCCGCCACCGCCGACGTGGCCGACGCCGTCCGCGAGGCCGGTCGCCACGACGTGGACGCCGAGCTGCGCCGGGTGCGCTGGGCCGACGCCCGCGAGCGGGTGTTCGGCCGGCTCGACGCCGCCGCCAAGGAGGGCGAGGAGGGGCGGCGGGCCTCGGACAACGTCACCGTGTACCGGGGCCGGGCCCGCTTCACCGGCGAGCGCCGGCTCAGCGTGGAGACAGAGAGCGGGCCGGTGGAGCTGCGCGCCGACCGGATCGTGGTCGCGGCGGGCGGACGGCCCGTCGTACCCCCGCTGATCGCCGACTCCGGGCTGCCGTACGAGACCTCCGACACGGTGATGCGGCTCGACACCCCGCCGGAGCGGCTCGTCGTGCTCGGCGGCGGGTACATCGCGGCCGAACTCGCCCACGTGTTCCACTCGGCGGGCAGCCACGTCACCGTGGTCGAGCAGCAGGACCGGCTGCTGGCCCAGCAGGACGAGTCGGTCTCCGAGGCGTTCACCGACCTCGTGCGTGACCAGTGGGACCTGCGCCTGGGCCGCGAGCTGACCGAGGTCTCGGGGGAGCCGGGCGACCTCCGGCTCACGCTGGACGACGGCACCGAACTGCGCGCCGGCACCCTGCTCGTGGCGGTCGGCCGCCGCCCCGCCGGCGACGGCCTCGGCCTGGACGCGGCCGGGATCGACGCCGAGGACGGCCGGATCACCGTGGACGAGCACCTGCGCACCAGCGCCGAGGGCGTGTGGGCGCTCGGGGACGTGTCCACGCCCGTACCGCTCAAGCATGTCGCCAACCGCGAGGCCGAGGTGGTGGCGCACAACCTCCTGCACCCCGGCGACCCGCGCACCATGAGCTACGACGCGGTGCCCGCCGCGGTGTTCACCCGCCCGCAGATCGCCCAGGTCGGCCTCACCGAACAGGAGGCCCGCGAGCAGGGCCTCGACTACGCCGTCGCCACGCACCGGTACGAGGACGTGGCCTACGGCTGGGCGCTGGAGGAGACCCAGGGCTTCTGCAAGGTGCTCGTCGACCGCGGCACCGGCCGCCTGCTCGGTGCCCATCTGCTGGGCCCGCAGGCGGCCACCCTCGTCCAGCCGCTGGTCGTGGCCCAGACCTTCGGCATCACCGCGCGCGCCCTCGCTGAGAAGCCGCTGTGGATTCACCCGGCCCTGACGGAGGTCGTGGAGAACGCCCTGCGCGAGCTGGACTCCCCGGCCTCCTGAGCGTCAGGTCCGCCGCGTCACGTCCGCTGGAAGAACTCCACCTCCGCCAGCGCGACGTGCCGCCCGCCGGACAGGCCGACCGGTTCGCTGAGCGTCAGCCGGACCGAGGTGACCCGGCTCATGCCGACCGCGATGGGCTGCGGGCCGGGCTTGTCGCTCAAGTCGATCTTCCTGCGCTGGACTTGACCGTCCTCGGAATAGACGTCCATGTCCAGATGGAGGGCGCGGGCCTGGGTGCCGTAGTCCTCGGCGTTCTTGGACGCGCCGTTGGTGACGATCACGTCCACGAACCGGAACGGCTTGGCGAAGGCGTACGTCACCGACGCGCCCTTGCCGGGGATCGCCCAGTAGCGGTTGGTCAGCCCGTCCGTGGTGAGCCGCGCGGAGTGCCCGGGGAGCTCGGCCGTGGCGGTGACGCGGGACGGACTCACCGCCTTGGGGGTGCCCAGCTTGTCCCGCGTGTCCTCGATCAACTTCCGTCCGGCCGGGAGCAGCAGGAACGCCCCCACGCACAGCGCCAGCACCACGGCGAGGATCACCAGCAGCCGCGTCAGGGCGCCCGAGCCGCCCCGGGTGCGCCGCCGGAACGGCCACACGGTGCGCCACCACGGCAGCGGCTGGGT
The DNA here is from genome assembly GCF_045039805.1 of Streptomyces sp. NBC_01171. Taxonomy (NCBI): domain Bacteria; kingdom Bacillati; phylum Actinomycetota; class Actinomycetes; order Kitasatosporales; family Streptomycetaceae; genus Streptomyces; species Streptomyces sp. NBC_01171. Next base: position 5,852,728 of record NZ_CP108609.1, read on the forward strand.
CTCCGCCACGGGCGCCAGCGGCGCGGCGCACTTGCGGCAGAAACGGCGGTGTGGGGGGTTGGGCGTGCGGCAGACGGGACACGGGATGCCGGACGTGTCCTCGTCCGCCGGGAGCGGGCGCACCACCGGGCGCGGGGCGACCGCCTTGGCCGGCTTGACGGGCTGGGGGGCGGTCGGGGGAGCGGGGGGCTCGGGGGTCACCGGGCGGGGCGGGTCCGGGGTGCGCTCGGGGGGTGGTGCCGGTGCCGGGGCCGGTACGGGTGCCGGCGTGGGCGGCTCGGCTTCGTCGGTCCGGGCCGGGGCGGGCTCGGCGACCGGCTCGGGCGCAGGTTCCGGCTCCGGTTCCGCCTCCGCAGGGACGTCGGCGGCCGCCCGGCGTGACGACCGTCCCGACCCCTCCGACCAGCCCAGGTAACTCCCGCAGTTCCCGCAGAAGTCGTCCGTCGCCTCGTTCGACGCCCCGCAGGCGGGACATTCGCGCATGCCGTCACTCCCCTTCGCCGGAGCCGGAGGGCGCGGCGGAAAGGACCTCCACCCGGCATCGTGTGTGCACCGGGACCAGGGCCCGGACCAGTTCATGGACCTGTGACGCCTCGACGGGCGCCTCCCGGCCGGGCCACACCCGTACGACGATCTCGGCGTCGGGCGCGGGTGGCAGCTCGCTGCCGGGGGTGCCGGACCAGACGGCGGCGCCGTCGCCCACCACCTCGGCCCGTACCCCGAGGATCAGATGGAGGGCGTCCACCAGACCACGCTTCGTACCGCGCCGCCGGTGCAGTTCCATCGCCCGGACCGTGGCCTCGCGGCGCAGCTCCAGCGGCCAGCTCGGATCGTCGACACCGCCCACCCAGGAGGCGAGCCAGGCCACGAAGTCGGCCGGGGCCACCCGAGGGTCGAGGTAGGCGGGCAGGTTGTCGAGCGTGCTGAACACCGGGGCCAGGACGGTGTCCAGCCCGGCGGTGAACCGCTGGGCGAAGTCGTCCTCCGCGTACAGCGCGGGCAGTTGGCCGCCGATCGGATGGCGGCTGGGCAGACCGGGGATCGCGGCGCGGCTCATACCCGTGCCTCCGGCTCCGCCGCCGTGACGACCACCTGGTGCTGGTACGGGAAGACCAGCGCGCCCGCCCCGATGTCCACCCGGTCGACCGGCGTACCGCGCCGCCCGGTCACCGGGTCGGCCGGGAACAGCCGGATGTCCTCCACCAGGACGTCCCCCACGGCACGCTGGAGCACGCCGAACACCTCCCCGTACTGCACCGGCCGCCCGAACGGCCAGCCCGTGCCGTCGGGACCGCCGTGCAGCGGGTCCAGGTGGTCGTAGAGCGCGGCCAGGGCGGTGGCCCGTACCCGGTCGGCGACGGCGGCCGGGGCGGTGAGCCGGGCCACCACGGTGACGCCCTGGTAGACCGGCGGTTCCACCACGAGACGGGTGCCGATCAGGCGCCGCTCGTCCAGGGCCTCCGTGATCGCGGCGAGCACCTGGTCGGACGGGATGAGCTGCTCGAAACGGACCCGGCCGTCGTCGTCGGGCACCGCGTCCGGCACCACCAGGACCCGGACCGCGCCCGGCTCGTCGGCGGCGGGCAGACAGCGCACCCGGCGAACCGAGGGCGCCGCCTGCCGCGCGATGATCTCGTGGTCCTCGGCGGTCACCGCGCGCTCCTGCATGCGCAGCGCCTGCGGGGCGCGCAGCCGGGCGTTGGCCACGGTCTCGCCCGCGACCCCGCCGCGGGCCGCCTCCCGGTTGCCGACGCGGGCGACGTACGGCACCGAACTGCGCAACACGTTGATCGCGCCGCGCGCCACATTGCCCGCCGGGCCGCCGCCGGTGCGGTAGCGGGCCACGCGCACCTGGGCGCCCTTGGGCGGCACCGCGCCGCACGGGCGCAGCGTGCCGTCGGGTTCGCGCAGCGCGGGCGCGAAACCGAACTCGCCCGACGTGGCGTCGACCCGTACGTGCCGGTCCTCGGGGCCGGAGCGGCCGAAGTGCTCGACGACCTGCCAGCGCTGCCAGCCGTCGGCGGAGGACACCTCCACCAAGGGCGGCTCGCCGTCGAGCAGCACCGGCGGCCGGTCCAGGCGGAACGTCTGCCCGGCGACCCCCTCGGAGACGCCGAGCGGCACGTCCGTCACCGTCTCCGCGTGCTCCACCGTCATGGTGCCGCCCATCGTGAACACGGCGGCCTCCCGCACGGTCGGCGACTCGGAGTAGAACGGCTGGCCGGGCTCGGCCGGCACGACCCGGCAGCGCAGCCAGCCCGCGTGCGTCCCGCCGATCACGGACGCCGTGTGCGACGCCGGGATGTACACGACGACCTCGCCGGGCCGGTTCAGACCGCCCGTGGTGTCCTCGCCGGTCTCGCACCGCAGCCAGCGCGTGCCGTCCCACGCCTCCCAGGTCAGCGGGGGCTGACGCGGGTCGACGCCGACGCCCTCGACCCGGCTGTCCAGGCGGACGGCGACCACACAGCGCGGCACGGCCGTCGGCAGCCCGAACAGCAGCGCGTCACCGGGCTCGGGCACCGCCTGGAAACAGGGCACGTCCCGGCCCTCGGCCAGCGCGTTGGTCCGGTCGGTCTGCTCACCGCCGCGCGGCGCCGTCACCAGCCGGATCAACTCGCTGGGAAGGATGCGCAGTTCACCGGTCGTGGCGAAGACGACGGCGTCCTCGTCCTCACCCGCCGCCGTCGTCACCTCGGTGCCCGCGGTCAGCGTCACCGGCTCCGGCTGCGGCGCGGAGAGCCAGAAGTCGACCTCGGCGGCCGCCGCCGACGGCGGGAACAGCCGGATGCCCAGCAAGTCCAGGAAGGCTAGGTAGTTCTTCTCCGGCACCCGGTTCAGCCGGTACAGCAACTGGTCCACCAGATAGGCGAACGTCTCGATCAGCGTGACACCGGGGTCCGACACATTGTGGTCGGTCCACTCGGGGGCACGCTGCTGCACATACCGTTTCGCCTCGTCGACGAGCTGCTGGAAGCGCCGGTCGTCCAGATTGGGGGAGGGCAGGACCATCAGTCGCCGACCACTTCCTCGACACCCTCCTCGGAGGGGATCGTGTAGAACGGAAACACCAGATTGCGCCGGTCGTTGGTGGAACGCACCGTGTAATGCACGTCGATGTAGAGCGTCCCGGCGTCCACCGCGTCGAAGGCCACCACCACCTCGTCCACCGAGATCCGCGGCTCCCACCGCTCCAGCGCCTCCCGCACCTGCTGCGCCACCCGGCCCGCCGTGTCGCCGTCGCCCGGCGCGAACACGTAGTCGTGGATGCCGCAGCCGAACTCGGGCCGCATCGGCCGCTCTCCGGGCGCGGTGCCGAGGACCAGCCGGATGGCCTCCTCGATCTCCCGCGCCCGTTCCACCATGGCGATGCCGCCGGTGGGGCCGACCCGCAGCGGGAACGCCCAGCCCCGGCCGATGAACCGCTCGCTCACAGCACGCCACCTATCTCCACGCTCAACTCACCCATCACGATCTGCGCCTGGCACGCCGTCTTGTCACCCATCCGCGCGGCCGGCAGCCCGCCGATCAGGACACCCTCACCGACCACCGCCATCGGGTCCGGCACGATCACGTTCAGCGGCCCGGTGGCCGCGTGCGGCGGGACCACGCACACGTGCAGGCTGCCCACGACGGCAGCCGGACGGCCCCCGATGAGCACGGTCGCCACCCTCGCGGCGGCCGCGGGCGGCGGGGTGGTGATCCGGCCGCCATGGCTCGTCGGATCACCGGTACGGGCTGCGGCCGGCATCGTGAACTCCTCGGTAATCGACAACAACAGACAGGCGGGGCGGCTTCAGTTGATCCGGATGAGCTTGGCCTTCAGGACACCCAGCAGACCACCGTCCACCTCGACCGACGAGCGCCCGGACACCGCCACCGCGCGCCCGGACACGGACACCCGCGACTGGCCTTCGAGCACCACCCGGCGCCCCTGCAAGGTGACTTGGCCCTGGGGCGCGCTCAGCGTGATGTCCTGCTTGTCCAGCACCATCGACGTGCCCACCTGCCCCGGCGACCGGTACACGGTCACCTCGATCCGGTCCTCGCGGTCGTCCATCCGGACCTCCAGACGCTTGTCCGCCGTCACCAGCCGCAACCCCGACGGACCCGGCCGGGGCGCGTCCAGCAGCTCCAGCCGGTGCCCCGAACGTGACACGAAGGAACGCCGGTTGACCTTCCCGCTGGTCTTGTCCACCAGCGGCACATCATGCTTCGACGGCTTGTCCACCCCGTTGTAGAGCCCGCCCAGGACGTACGGACTGTCCAGCAGCCCCTGCTCGAACCCGACCAGCACCTCGTCGTTGACCTCGGGGCTGACCACCCCGCCGCCGCCCTTGCCGCCCCACTGCACCGTACGCACCCAGTCCGAGACGTAGGTGTCGTCCAGCCAGGGGAACGTGAGCCGCACCGCGCCCTGCTCCGCGCCGTTCGGCTCCCGCACATCGGTCACCACGCCGATCGCCAGACCCGGGATGCGCGCACCGCGCGAGCCCGCGGCCCCGGCACCGGCCAGCCCGGTCAGCGAGGGGTCCGGGCGGGAACTGACCCACAGGGTCGTCCGGTACCCGCCGTGCGGCTCCAGCACGTGCTGCACCGCCGTCGCCGTGTACCGGCCCGAGAACGCCGGGCCCACATTGCCCAACGCGACCGCCTTGCCCGCACGCAGCGCCGGATTGCCGGTGGTCAGCGCCTCCAGGTCCCCGTAGGACGCGCTCACCTGCTCCGCCGTCGCCCGCGCCACCGCCGCGGCCTCCGCCTGGGTGCGGTACGGGGTGTCGGCCACCGTCACCTGGGTCTTCTTCCCGAACCGGTTCACCGACGCCGGGTTCAGACCCGGCACGACCGTGCCGCTGGTGATGGACGCCTGCTCGGCCACCACGGCCCGCTTGGTGGTCGCGTCCCAGCCGCGCACCTGCACCTTCTGTGCCGCGTCCGCCATCGACAGCGACGCCCGCAGCGCCAGCAGGTTCCGCCCGTACTCCAGCACCAGCGGGCTGCGGGTCGCGGGCGTCGACGGAGCGGGCGCGCCGGACGCCTTCACCGGGCGGGTGAACTGCAGGACACCCTTGTCGTCCACCCGTACCTGCGCACCGCACTCGCCCGCCAGATACTGCAGGAAGTCCCAGTCGGAGACGTTCGCCTGCGAGAGCTGCTTGTGCGTGACCGCGGGAGCCTCCACCTTGCCGCAGGCCAGCCCCGCCGACGTGGCGACCTTGCGGATGATCGCCGCCGTCGTCATGTTCCGGTACGCCACCACCTTCCGGCCGCGCTGCAGCCGGTGCGCCTTGGAGTAGGCCCGCACGACGGTGAACGTGCCGGTGCCGTCCCGGTCCAGCTCCAGCGCCGTCACCTCACCGCTGAACAGCGGCTCCCGTGCCTGCCCCTTCACCGTCACCACCGACACCCGCAGCGGCGTGCCGATCGTGACACCGGTCGCCGCGAGGAACTCGTGCTGCGGATCGCGGTAGGTCAGCACCGCCGTGTCCGGCAGCCCCACGCTCTCCTCGATCACACAGCTCACGAGCTGTGTCGCCCACGTCTTCGGCAGCTCACCCGGCGCCTCGACCACCGGATCGGCCGCGAACGACCGGACGTCACCCGACTCGGCAGCCGTCACCGCTCCTCCTCCTCGTACCCGGCGTCCCGCAGTCCGGGCACCATCAGTTCGGTGCCGGGCGTGAGTGCCATCGGGTCGTCGATGCCGTTCGCCTCGGCGATGGCCCGCCAGGCCGTCGCGTCCCCGTACTCCCGCCAGGCGAGCATCGCCAGGCTGTCGCCGGCCACCAGCGTGTGCGTGCTGCGCGCCGTCCGCGCGCCCGAGGTGGGGTTCTGCCCCGGCGGGTCGACGCTCGCCTCCTCGATGGACAGCGAGCAGGTGGCCCGGAGCGGCTTCCCGTCCACGTCGAACAGCGTGTACGACACCGACAGGCTGGACATCACGCCGTCGAACGACGTCGTACGCGCCGTGCCCCACTCGAACCGCACCCAGGGACTCGCCGGCTTCTTCCGGCCGAGGCTCGCCTGCGTGGGCACGCACGCCTTCATCAGCTTCTCCACGGCCTGCTCCACGGAGTTGTCGTGGGTGGCCGTCGCGTCCAGGAACACCTCCAGGCTCAGCACCCGCGGACCACTGCCGACGAACTCCGGCAGCGCCGACTCGCCCGCCATGCGCGCCGGGGAGCGCCGCCACTCGGTGGACTTGCTCAGCTCCAGCGTCGACGGGTTGAACTGGAGGTCGAGCCGCGCGAGCGTGCCGCCGGGCTTGGCGCCGACCGAGGCCGGCGGCTCCTTGAGGGTGAGCTGCGCCCTGGCCCGGCTGGCGCGGACCGATGGGGACATGGGGTGGTTCCTTCCTGGGAAACGGGGGCTTCTCGGGGCGAGCGGGCGGTCAGGAAGGAACCAGCCCCTCGTGCGCGATCTCCAGCGTCTCCACCGCCGCCTGCGAACTGGCCGGGTCGAACGACGGGCCCTGCCAGCGCACCGGCACGATCCCGTACACCTGCCAGCCGATGATCCGGCTCAGGTCGGGGCGCAGCGCCACGATCTCGCCGTCCTTCGGCTCCACCCGGCGCAGCGTCTCGTCCAGCCAGCGGCCGATCTTCGCCGTGTCCGCCGTCACCGGCCGGGTCAGCGTGATGTTCGACCAGGTCACCCGGCCCGGCAACTGCCAGGTGAACCCGTTGTTGCCGCCCTCCGCGTACGTCTCCATCTCGACCTGCGCCCCCATGCCGGAACACGTGTGGAAGGCACCGAGGTCGTTCCCGCCGATGGCGAGCCGGAAGAACACGCTCGTGGCGAAGATGTTGTCCGTCATGCTGCTCGTGTTCCGTCCGTGGGGCGTTCAGGGGTGGCGTGGGGTCTGTGGGGCGGGTGTCTCAACGGCGGCCGTCGAAGGGCCGGCCCGTACGGTCCCGGCCCCGGCGCAGCTCGTTGCGCAGCAGACGGGAGACGGGGTCCAGCAGGCGGCGGGCCAGGTCGTCGAGATCTGGGGCGGAGTCGGGGGTGGGGGGTTTGGCTCGGGTGGTGTTGTTGGTCTGCGGCTTCGTGGTCGTGGTCGTGTTCGCCGGCTGGGTGGCGGGTTTGCCCTGGGCGGGCGGGGTCGTGGTGGCGCCGCTAACGTCCCGCTGGATCCGGGTGCGGACCACCGGGGGCGTGGGGTTCGGTGGAGCGGAGGGTCCGCCGATGTCCCGTTGGATCTGAGCGGGGCGGACCAGCGGGGGAGCGGCGTTCGGCGCGGTGGGGGCTCCGCTGTGCGTGGGGCGGACCACGGGAGCGGGGGCCGGTCGGGTGGCTTCGCGGGTGGGGGCGTTCACCAGGAAGGGTTGTACGGCGGGGGGCTGGGGGGCCGTGACTGGGAGGGGGCGTGGCGCGGGGGCGCTGGGGGTCGCGGCCAACGGGGTGGGGCGGGCGGTGCGGGCGGGGGAGGGGGTGACCGGTGGCTGGGGGGCGCGCTGGACCGGGGTCGACGCTTGTGCCGCCGTCTCGCGTGCCCAGCGGGGGGACACCACCGGGCGTTCGGCGGCCTTGCGCTGGGCGGGTGCGGCTATGGGGGGTGCCGCCTCGGTGCTGAGGGTGAGGGGGCGGGCGGGGAGGAGGTTCAGGGTGGGGGAGGGCTTGGTGATGGCCGTGGGCGTGGGCTGGCCGGTGAGGGTTACGGACCGGGCTACGACCAGGGGGGTGGTGCCGGGGGTGGGGCGTGCGGGGGTGCGCGGCGCGGCGGCTCGGGGTGCCCAGGCCGACGTGGGGCCGGGCGCACGGGGTGTCGAAGGCGGGGTGGCGCCGGGTGCACGGGATGCCGAAGTCTCCGGGGTGCCGGGTGCGCTGGGCGTCCGGCGGGTGGGCATGCCGGGGTGTCCCGGAGCCGAGGCTGCCGGGGGCTGGGCGGTACCGGGTGCGCCGTGGGCCGGGGTGCCGGGGCGCGCCGGGTTCTGCTCGGTACGGGATGTCTGGACGGTGGGCGTGACCGGCCGGGCGGGGGTCAGGGGGACCGAACTCTGGCCGGGGTCGGACGCGTGGCCGGGCGTGCTCGGGCGTGCCGAAGCCGGCGGTACGGAAGCCTGGTCGGTGCCGGACGCCTGAGGGGCCGACGTGCCTGGACGCACCGGGGGCATGGGCACCGCGCCCTGGCGGACACCGGGTGCGGGGCTCTGGCCGCCGGGGGACGCGGGACTCCGGCGCTCCGGGGCCCCCAGGGTCGGGCGCTCGGGGGTGCGGGGCGTGCCCGGGGTCGCCGGGGCCCTCTGGGCCGTACGACGCGTGTCCTCGGGTGCCGTGCGGCGCGCGGGGGCGTCCCTGGGGGCGGTGCCGGGCGTCTCGGGCGCGGGGGTGCTCGTCCGGGCCACGGTCAGCGGCGCGGAGTCGGCGGGGCCGCCGCTCGGGGCGGGCTCCGTGGTGGTGCGGCGCGGGACGAGGGCGTCGGCTGACGGCTCGCCGGCGCCATGAGGCTGCTGACCACCCAACAGGGGCTTCTGCGAGGGCTGTTGAGGGGTGGGCGCAGCAGACCGCTGCACCGGCGTTCGCCCGGACCGCTGTCGGTCACCGGGCACGTCGGCCGTCGGAGGCAGCTCCGACAGCGGTGCCCCCAGACCCGTACGGGTACGGGGAGCCTGGGGTTCGACCCGGCGCTGGACGGGCTCGGTGGACGGCACGGGCCGATCCCCGGTCGCCGTCGTCTCCGCCCGGCTCTGCACCACGGGAAGCGCGGGCCCCGGGGTGTTCCCCTCCGCGGCCTCCGGCTTCATCGGAAGGGCGGTGGGCGGGAGTTGGGTCATGGGCTCACCCAGCGGCGGACGGCTCCCCTCGCGCCGCTGAACCGTGGCCCGGTCCGCCTGCCCCGCCCGAGCGGTCTGCTCCACCCGAGCGGCCTGCGGCTCCCGTTCGGCCTGCGGAGTGGGCGCGGCCGCCTTCGGGGCGGCGGTCGGCACAGGAGCCACCCGGCGCATGGGACCGACGGGCCGCCGAGCGACGATCAGTGAGCGGCCTACGGGCAGCGCACGCACGGAAGCGGTGGAGGGGGCGATGGTTCGCCCGCTGTCGCGGCCGGACGGCGCCGAAACGTTCTCGGGACGAGCAGCCGGACGTGTCCGCACGGGACCTGGCGAAACAGCCGCAGCAGCTCCACCCGTACGGGGTTCCACCACCGCAACGCGCCGCACGACCGGAAGCGCCCCCGCAGCCGGCGTGGTCGCCGCCCGCCGCACCGGAGCCTCCGCCGCACCCGCGCCAAGTACAGCCGGAGAGGCCCCGGATGTAAGCCCCCGCTGCCCCTCGACAGCCTCCGACGCAGCCTGACGCCGCTGTACCCCAGGCACACCGCCGCGCCCGGCCTCGGCGCCCTTGCCGGAGACCGACCCGGACCCCGCCGGTCGCTCCCCCTGCCGGGGCCGACCGGCGACAACCCTCTCCAGCCGCTCCCCAACCGCAGGCGCGACCTCCTCCGCTTCCACCCGCCGCACCGCACGCAAGAGCAGCGGCCCACCGCCACTGAACGTCTCCGCGGACCCCGAGGCGGGCCGGGCGACCCCCCGCACCAGACCGGCCGGAGCCGAAGGCAGCACCCCGTGCGCGAGCCCCGTATCGAACGACGGGTCCCGCCAGGCGGCCAGCCCGGCACGGAAGCCGAGCCCGTCGCTGACCGCCAACGGTGCGCGGGAGACCGTCAGTTCAGGCGCGGCAGCCGCACGCCAGCCGCCGTCCCAGCCCTCGGGCACGCCGACGCCGGCCGGCCCCTGCTCCACTGGACCGGAGCCGGCGCTGCCGACGTTCTCGACGGCGGGCGGCCGGGGCCGACGCACCCTGTCTCGCCATCCCATGCGGTCAACCGCCTTCGTTCACGCGGGTGTTGATGCGGGCAATCTCGGTGACCCACTCCCGGCGCTCGGCATGGGTGAGGTCGAGGATCTCCTCGCGGCTCCAGTGGAAGTGGTAGGCGACGTACGCGATCTCCTCCCGCAGCCGGGAAGGCGCGTACGTCACGATTCCCCCAGGCGCCCACCCGAGAGGTCGACCTCGAAGGCGCCCTCGCAGTGCGGGCAGGTGACCGCCGCACGCGTGTGGCCCTCGCTGTTGACGCGCCGGTAGAAGTCCTGGAGGAACGCGACGTCGGTCGCGTACATCCGCTCCACGACCCCCGCGTGCACATCGGTGACCGTGCCGATCCGGGTGATCACCTGGCTGAGCAGCACGACACTGAGGTACGCGGGGTTCTCCTTGACCCGCAGGTCGATCTGCGGACGCAGCTCGTCGCGGGCCGTGGCCAGGCGCATCGAGCCGTGCCGGTGCACGGTGCCCGCCTCGTCGACGTACCCGCGCGGCAGCTCGAACTCGAACTCCGTGCGCAGCGCGGGCTCCTGGCGCGGAGGGGGCGAAGGCGTGAACGGCTTGGACACCGCCTCCGCCTCGTCCTTCGCGGGAGCCGTGGCCTGGAGGATCTCGTCCAGGTTGCCCGCGGTGACCGTACGGCGCCTCATTCGACGATGATCTCCTCGAACACGATGGTCACGGACTCGGTGGCGGCAGACGACTCGCCCGCCTTGAGGGACGGGCCCTCCCACTTGGACGCCCAGCCCTGCATGAGCTGGATGCGCCGCACGGTCTCACCGGTGGAGTCCTTGATCTCGATGGTGAGGTTCTGCCGCGCCGTGTCCACCGCGCCGTTGTTCAGCGTCTCCTTGATCCACGAGGTGAACTCGCTGCTCTGGTCGAGTCCCCGGGTGATCGTGATCTCGCCGGCCTGGCGGGCGCCCGGCTGCTTGCGGATGATCTGCTTGCCCTCGGAGCTGACCTGCCGGACCTCGACCACCTCCTCCTCGACGCTCAGGCCGCTGATCTCCTGGATGGATTCGACCAGGTAGCCGCCGAGCTGGACGCCGAAGATATGGGTGGAAAGAGCATCGCCCTCAGCCATGACTGTCTGTCACCTTTCTGGGTGGATAAGTGCCGGAAGCGACGGAGGTCACTCGTCGACGAGGCTGGTGCTGTCGGAGAACTGCGCCAGCCGGAACACCACGAACTCGGCCGGCTTGACCGGCGAGACGCCGATCTCGCAGACCACGCGTCCCTGGTCGATGGACTCCTGCGGATTGTTGTCCCGGTCGCACTTGACGTAGAACGCCTCGGCCGCCGTCCGCCCGAACAGCGCGCCCCGGCGCCACTCCTCGGTGAGGAAGGCGCTGACGTTGCGCCGGATGCTCGACCAGAGCCGGTCGTCGTTCGGCTCGAACACCACCCACTGGGTGCCGAGCAGGATCGACTCCTCCAGGTAGTTGAACAGCCGGCGCACGTTCAGGTAGCGCCACGCCGGGTCGGAGGAGAGGGTGCGCGCACCCCAGACCCGCACACCCCGGCCGGGGAAGGTACGGATGCAGTTCACACCGATCGGGTTGAGCAGGTCCTGCTCGCCCTTGCTCAGCCGCAGCTCCAGGTCGACCGCGCCCCGGATCACCTCGTTCGCGGGCGCCTTGTGCACCCCGCGCTCGGCGTCGCTGCGCGCCCACAGGCCGGCGACGTGCCCGCTCGGCGGGACGGTGATGTTGCGGCCGGCGGCCGGGTCCAGCACCCGGACCCAGGGGTAGTACAGGGTGGCGTAGCGGGAGTCGTAACCCGCCTCGTCGTTGCGCCAGTTGCGTACCGCCTGCGCGGAGAGGCCGGGAGGGGCGTCGAGGACGGCGACCCGGTCGCCCATCTGCTCGCAGTGCGAGATGACGGCGAGCTGCACCGTGCGCAGGCCCTCGGCGTCGATGTCGCCGCGCTGGTAGGCGCTCATCAGGTCGGGGACGGCGACCATCGTGATCTCGTCCACGCTCTCCAGACCGGCGAAACCGGTGCGCGCGTCGGCGTCACCGACGTACTCGGCCGGGTCCAGCCGGGCCACCTGGCCGGAGGCCGAAGGCGCGGGCGTGGCCGGGGCGTCCGGCACGGCGATCGTCTGCGCGGCCGGCCGGGTCGCGTTCCCGCCGCGCTGCTCGGTCACCTCGATCAGCTTCGAGGTGCGGACCTGGGTGGGCAGGTAGCCCTTGACGTTCCGGCGGGTCGAGGCGTCGTAGGTCTCGGCCACCTGCTCGCCCTGGCGGACCAGGACGCGGAAGCGGTCCTCCGGCGGGTTCTCGCCCTCCGGGTCGGCGATCTCGATGGACACGCCGCTCACGCCGGGCTTGGCCGCGATCTGGAAGCCGCCCACCTCGACGGCGAGCGCCGCCTGCTCGCGCCGCGCTCCGTCGCCGTTCCCGGCCGGGGCGGAGGAGTCGTCGGCGGAGCCGCCGATGCGTACGACGTAGGCGGAGCCGCCGCCGTTGGCGAAGTAGCCGTAGACGGAGTGCGGCAGGTACGCGCCCTGCACGAAACCGCCGAAGATCCGGCTGTACTGGTCCCAGCTCGTCACCAGCGTGGGCTCGTGGAACGGGCCGTCCTCGGCGAAGCCGACGAACGCGGCGACCGCGGTGCCCACACCCTCGATCGGGCGAGCACCGGACTGCACCTCCTCCACGTAAACACCTGGGGTGAGGTACGTCGGCATGCTCGCTCCTTCACGGGTCCTGCGGTCCGGGTCTCCCTCACCCTTTCCTCGGACCGTGCCCCGGGGCAGGGGACATCGGGCCCTGCCCGGGGGCAGCACGGCTGCCCGCGCGGGCGGGCAGGCCGCACCGCGCGTGCAGGGTCAGGTGGCCGTGACCTGCGCGAGCCAGGGACCGAACTCGGCGGCCAGCACCAGCCGGCCGAGCTTGCGGTACTCCTGCGCCACCGACTCCACCACCTGCCGCATCGTCAGCTCATTCCCCGAATCCGCCGCGAGATACGCGGCCGTCACCGCACACGACCGGATCGAGCCGCCCGCCAGCTCGAACCGGTCCGCGCAGAACTTCAGGTCGACGTCCTCGGCGCGCGGCAGCCGCTCGCCCAGGCACCGCTCCCACAGCGCGAGCCGCTGCGCCGCGTCCGGCATCGGGAAGTCGGCCACCACGTCGAGCCGCCGGGTGAACGCCTCGTCCAGGTTGGCCCGGAGATTGGTGGTCAGGACGGCGATGCCGTCGAAGGACTCCATGCGCTGGAGCAGGTACGCCGACTCGATGTTGGCGTGCCGGTCGCGGGCGTCCTTCACCTCGGAGCGCTTGCCGAAGATCGCGTCGGCCTCGTCGAACAGCAGCACCGCGTTGACCGCCGACGCCTCGGTGAAGATCCGCTCCAGGTTCTTCTCGGTCTCCCCGATGTACTTGTCCACCACGGTCGACAGGTCGACCACGTACAGATCCATGCCCAGGTCGGTGGCGACCACCTCGGCGGACATCGTCTTGCCGGTGCCGGACTCCCCGGCGAACAGCGCGATCACGCCACGCCCCCGGCCGCCGCCCGGCCGCATCCCCCACCGGCCGAGCACCTGGTCGCGGTGGCGGGCGCGCACCGCGAGTTCGCGCAGGCCCCGCAGGGTCCTCGGCGGCAGCACCAGGTCGTCCCAGCCGACCGCGGGCTCCACCCGGCGCGCCAGCCGGGCGAGCCCCGCGCCGTTCTGCGCCCGCACCGCGGCCCGTACGTCCTCCGCGCCCACCGGGCGCCCGGCGAGTGCCGCCGTGCGTACCGCGGCGTCGGCCGCACGCCGGAGCTGGCCCGAGTCGAGCCGGTGCGCGGCCACGGCACGGGCCAGGTCCTCGCCGCCCGACCCGTCGGCCGGAGCCCCGGCCGCCTCCAGCGCGAACCGCCACCGCACGGCCTGCTGCTCCGGCGAGGAGGTGCCCACCGTGAAGGACACCGGGGTACGCACGGCCCACCCCGGGTCCCAGACCTGCGAGCCGTAGGTGAACAGCGGGATGCCGGACAGCGCCGCGCACACCGTGCGCAGCACGTGGGTCCGCTCGGAGGGCTTGTCCGGGAGGTCGTCCAGCGGGCCGAGCACCACCCCGGCGCCGGTCAGCCGGGCCTCGCGGGCGGCGGCCGCGGCCAGTCCGGGCAGGTCACGGGCGTGCCGGGCGAGCGCCACCGCGTCCAGGACCAGCGGGGCGCGGCCCGCCTCGCGCAGGGCCGCGTCCGCCAGGCCCTCGGGGGCACCGCCGACTGCCCGCAGGTGCACATGCCCGGTGCCGCTTTGGACCCCGGCGGCGGCCCGCCGGACCAGCACGGGGTCGGCCGCCGGGTCGGCCGTGTGCTCCCCGAGCACGGAACCCACGCGGGCGTCCGGCGCGGTGTCGCCCAGCAGATGCGCGGTCACCCGGTCGGGCACCGTCAACACCCGTGACAGAGGTGGCCGTTCCGGCTCCTGGACCTCCAGCAGACCGCCCGTGAGCAGCGGGGCGCCGGGGGAGAGGCGGAATCGGGCCGGGGAGAGCCCGGTGTGGCCGCACAGTTCGAGGGCCAGTCCGACCGTGGGCCGGCGCCGGGTGAGGTCGTCGTTCAGGTAGCCGTAGAGCTGCTCGAAGCGGGCGTCCAGATCCGGGGCCAGGGCGACCAGCAACAGGTCAAGGTCGAGCGGGGAGAGGCCGAACTCCCGCGCCAGACGGCCCAGTGGAGAGTCCTCCGCCGACTGCTCCGGCTCGGCGGCGGACGGCTCGGGGCGCGTGTCGAGGACGCGCTGGGCCGCCTCGGGGGTGAGGTACTGGCCGCGGTAGGGGTCGTCCGGGTCGGGGTCGACGGCCCGCCGCGCGGCGACCGCCTTCCGTACCCGCTCCTCCACGGTGTGCAGCCGCCGCCACAGCTCCGGTTCCACGGTGTGCGTCATGGCTGGCGGTCACCCCTCCTGCGGCGCCGGGCGGGCGCGGGGCGCCGCTCCCGGGACCCGCCGAAGCCCTCCCCGCCGGGGTCGTCGATCTCCGCGTAGCGCAGCCGGCGCGCCGACTCCGCCTCGTCCGGCAGGGACTGGGGCACCGACCGGACGACCAGGCCCTCGGTGACCGGGGGCGCGGCCACCCGCTCGATGCCGGCCAGCGGGGCGCGTACCCGTACCCCGAGCGACGGCTTCAGCTCGCCGCCCAGCGCGGACCACACGTCGGACGCGGCCGGGGCGTCCAGGCCGGTACCGCCCGCGTCCAGGCCCACGATCAGGCCCAGTTCGGCGAGCGTGCCGGTCAGCAGATGCGGGGCCAGGGTGTCCGTGGAGGCCAGGGTGGACAGCACCTGGGACAGCAGCCGGTGCTCGTCCTGCGGGCGGCTCGCCCACGCGGTGACCAGATACGTCAGCTCGAACCAGCGGGCGGGCGAGCGGCGGGCGACGACGAAGCCGTCCTCGTCGTAGATCTCGCCCGCGCTGCTGTTGCGCCGGGAGTTGTCCTCGCGGATGTCGTACAGGAACGCGCACACCGTGGGCGCGCTGCGCCGGGCCGCCCAGTCGCTGGTCGGCGCGTCGAAGACCACCTCGACGCCCGACGCGGCCAGCCCGGACTCCTCCAGCAGGCCCCGCAGGGCCTCGTCGACCTCGTGGATCACCGGCGGGTCACCTCGTCCGGGGGCTGCACACTGCCGTTGACGACCAGGAAGTCCGTCTTCACCGGGGAGAAGCCGGGGCCGCTCGCGGTGATGGTGCGCGGGCCCGTCTGGTCCTTGGCGAGGATCAGGAGCTGTCCGATGAACGTGCCGTCCGGCAGCGGCACCGTCGGCGCGGCGGCGGCCGTGATGCCGGGCTTCCAGCGGAACCGGACCGGCACGCCCGGCGGGAAGTCCTTGCCGCGCACCGAGGTCACGAAGCCGGGCTTGCCGATCGGCGGCACGGCGACGATCCGGGGCTGGAGGACACGCAGCCGCTGCCGGGCGGAGTTGTCGCTCCGGTCGGCGTCCGTGCCGGTGGTGGTCAGGGTGCCGGTCACCTCGGCGGTCAGCGCCCTCTTCGGGCTGAGCACGACCTGGAGGGTGCTGCGGGCGCCGGGCGCGAGGTCGGGCAGCGCGCACAGCCAGTTCGTGTCGCAGCCGGGCGGGCGCCCGTTGTTCGGCACGTTCGCGGGCAGCCCGATGCGCAGCCGGAGCCCGGTGGCCAGCGCGTTGCGGCCGTTGCGGACGGTGTACGTGACGACGACGCGGCCGCCGACATAGCCGGGGTTCGGGTTCGCGGTGACCTGGACGCCCGGGCCGGCCTTCGGCGCCGGGGGTTCCGGAGCCGGGGGTGCCGGGGGCGCGGGCGGCACCGGCGGCGTGGTGGGCGGGGTCGGAGTGGGCGGGGTCGGGCTCGGCGTCGGCGTCGGGTCGGGCGGCGTGGGTGCCTCACGCACCGGCACCACCGTGCGGTCGGTGTTGTCGCTCGGGTCGGGGTCGATCACGGCGCCGGTCACCGACCAGTCCACGGGCTGGGCGCCGGGCGTGACCCCGGTGACGGTGACGGTCACCGGGACGGTGGCGCCGGGCGGCACCACGCCGAGGTCGCAGGTGAGCCCGCGCACGTCGCAGTTCCGGCCGGGCGCGGTCAGCCCGGTGACGGTCGCCCCGAGGGGCGGCGCCACGGTGAACCGGGTGCCGGGCGAGGCCGCGGGGCCCTGGTTCACGACGTCGACGCGGACGGTGCCGGTACGGCCGACGACCACCTGCCCCGACGTGTCCGGAGCCCGTACCGCCAGGTCCACGGACTGCTGCACCGAGGGCTCCTTCTGGCGGCCCCCCAGCCCGGTGGTGAGCGGAGTCAGGGCACCCGACTCCACCTCCAGCCGGCTCAGCTTCTCCGGGCTGTTCGCCGCGAGCTGGGCACGCGAGCTGAACACCAGGCCGGTGCCGTCGGCCGTCCAGGCGGCGTCACGCGGCTGGAACGGACCCGTGGCCGAGGCGTCCGGCAGCTCCCGGCGGCAGGCGCCCGGCAGACCGCGGCCGGCGGCGGGCAGCAGCACCCGGCAGTCGTCGCCCGACACCGAGGTGAGCAGGAGCCCGCCCTGCTGGTCGACGCGGCCGCCGCCCGCCTTGCGGTTGAAGGCGATGATCAGCCCGTCGGGCGAGAAGGCCGGGCTGTCGTCGATGACGTCACAGGCGCCGGGGCAGTTGGCGGCGCTGAGGTCGCGCTGCTGGTCGAGCCGGTCCACCGGCACGGTCCAGATGTGCTTGTTGCCGTTGCCGCCGTCGACGACCTGCGTACGGGTGAAGGCGAGCCGGGTGCCGTCCGAGGACCAGGTGGGCTGCGCGTCGGTGCCCTGCGCCTGGCCGGCCGGCGGCGTGATCGTGCCCCGGAGCGCCCCGGTCGCCACGTCCGCGATGAGTACCCGGCTCGGCCCGGCCGCATCGCCGGTACCGCCGGGTGAAGTCCGCCGGAAGGCAAGGGACTTGCCGTCGGGGGAGAAGGTCGGGTCGGTGTCCCAGTCCTTCGGGCCGCGCCCCGCCAACGGCAGCGGCCGCGCGTTCGAGCCGTCGGCGTCGGCCAGCCAGATCCGCTCGATGCGTCCGGCGTCGGAGTCCTCGAACCGGGTCAGCACGATCTGCCGCCCGTCCGGCGTGTAGTTCTGCCGTTCCGTCCACGGGTCGGACCCGGCGGCGGGCTGGAACAGCGGGTCCTTCGTCGGATCGGTGTTGGTGTCGGCGGCCGGGTCCTCCTTGAGGATGGCCAGGCCCAGGTCGCGCGGGTCCGAGCCGTCCGCACGGGCGTCCTGGAGGGTCACCACGTGCGGTCCGGCGGCGGTGGTGCGGTCCACCACGGCCCCGCCTCCGTCCAGCGGCCCGAGCCAGGTCGCCGTACCGACCTCGCGGTCCTCGCTCAGTACGAGCGACCGGTTGCCGTCGTTGTCGGAGTGCACGACCGTCTTGAAGACGTGGTCGTAGTCGCCCTCGCAAGTGCAGTCGCGGTCCGGGCTGAGGAACAGCAACTGGTTCCCATCGGGCAACCAGGCTGCCCCATGGGTGCGCCAGCCTGCCTCCGTGCTGCCCAGCAGCGGACCGCCGTCACCCGAACTCGCGTAGACATAGCGGAGCTTGGGGCCGTCGGCGCCGGTCGCCGTGTAGGCGATGATGTCGCGCTTCTCGGGGTTGTCCAGCGGGTTCCACGCCGGTTCACCCGCCGTGCCGTTCGCGGGATCGGTGACCCGGTTCGCGGTGCCGCCCCGCAGCGGGCGGACGTAGACCTGCTGCCCGACGAGCGGATCGGCGTCACTGGAGTACGCCAGGCGCTGCCCGTCCGGCGACACCGTCGGGCACTCCTCGTCGGCCGGGGTGTCGGTCAGCCGGGTCAGGCCCGTGCCGTCGGTGCGCACCAGCCACAGATCGCGCTGGGCCGCACCACCGGGGCCGCCGGGCTCGGCCGAGTCGAAGACGACCGCCCGGCCGTCCGGCGTCAGCCGCGGATGCGCCGCGTCCCGGCCGCTGGTCAGCTTGGAGACGGAGCCGTCGGCGACCCTGAGGTAGACCTGCGGGTTCCGCTCGTCCCGGCGGCTGGCGAACACCAACTGGTCGCCCAGTGCCGAGGGTTCCACGTCGTAGTGGGTCGCGCCCGCGCCGAACAGCGGGGTGCTGGACCTCGTCGTCGCCACCCGGCCCAGGCTGCGGTGCCGGGTACCCGCGAAGGCGATCCGGGTCACCGCCGCGTCACCGGCTCGGGGGCGGGCCTTCGCCGTACCGGGACCGGCGGCCGCGGTCACCGCCAGCAGGGGGACCAGCAGCAACAACGCCAGGCCGATCCGCTCCAGCGGGTACCGCCACCCGCCGGCCTTGTCCGTGCCCGTCACGGGCCCACCTCACCGTCCGCACTCCGCTTTCGCACAACCGTCCGCCATCCTGGGCGTCGCCGTCCCTGGTGCGGCAGGGCCGACGGGACGCTCCCGGGGGAAGCGGCGGAGGGGCTTTCGGGCAGTGCGCCGACAGCCGGTGGTCAATGCACCTGTCAGATCAGGCCGTTGCGCAGGGCGTAGCCGACCGCGTGGGCCCGGTTGCGGAGCTGCAGCCGGGTGATCACCTCGTGCAGCACGTTCTTCACGGTGCGCTCGGAGTACGAGGTCTTGCGGGCGATCTCCCCGGTGTCCAGGCCCTCCGCCACCAGCCGCAGCATCTCCGTCTCCCGGGGCGCCAGCGTGGACAGCGACGCCGCCCGCGGGTCCAGCGGGGAGGAGCGCTGCATGCTGCCCACGTGGCTGAGGAGTTTGGCGAGCAGATCGCCGGGCAGCATGCCCTCGCCGTTGGCTATGGCGAGGACCAGACGCAGCAACCGGTCCTGGTCGGCCTCGGCACGGCGGAGCACCGCGGCGACCCCGCTGTCTATGGCGCGCTGGAGAGCGTCACCCGACTCGAAGGTGCCGACCACCAGGCCGGTGCGGGTCGCGGAGTTGTGGCGCAGCCGGTTGAGCAGCGCCGACGTCTCGTCGTCCACCGTGTCGACGGTGATCAGGGAGACCTGGGCGCTGTCGGCCGCCCCGGCCTCCACGAACTCGATCTCGGGGCGCTGGCGCAACTGGTGCACGATGCCGACGTAGAGGACGGGGTCGGGGGCGTAGACGGTGACGGACACCCGGTCGGGCCGCCTGGCCGAGGTGGTCCAGGGGGCGGTGTGGGCGGCGGGAGCGGGATGGTTGGCCTGAGGGCAGCTCGTGGTCATGAGTCCTGTTTCCATCGAACGTGTGGGGGTGGTGCGACGCGCCGGTTGAGCAACGTGCGGGACCGAGCGGCGGAAGTCGGCCCGCGCCCGGTCTTCGAAGGTCAACTGGTGCTATCCGAAAGGGAGTAGGGGAGCGCTTTCCGGGGCACGAGCGCTGCCCGCGGGCTTGCCCTCGCGTCTCTCCGAAGGGAAGGGGCCGCGTCATACGGTCACCGGGTGACGTCTCCAGCACCCACCCCCAGCCCCGGCGCGCCCGGTTCCGACATCCCCGCGGTGTCGGTGACGCCCGGCGGGCTCGCCACCACCACCCTGACCGTCCGCAACGACAGCGACATCGTCGAGGCATACGGCCTCGAGGTGGTCGGTGACTGCGCGGCCTGGGCGACGGTGGAGCCCGCGCGCGTGTCCCTGTATCCGGGCACCTCCGAGACGGTGACCATCCGCCTCGAACCCCCGAGGTCCCCCGAGGTCCGGGCCGGTGAGGTGCCGCTCGCCGTGCGCGTGCTGCCCACCGAGCACCCCGAGGCGGTACGGGTGCCCGAATCGACCGTACGGGTCGAGGAGTTCCGGGAGTTGCGTGCCGAGGTCGCCCCGCGCCGCCGCCGGGGCTGGCTGCGCGGCCGCTACCGGCTGGCGCTGCGCAACGAGGGCAACGCCCCGGTGACGCTGGGCTTCACCCCCGCGCAGCCCGGCGAGGAACTGCGCTTCACCCTCAAGCCCGCCGAACAGACGCTGGAGCCCGGCGAGTCGGCGGAAGTGGGTCTGCGGGCCCGCATCGGCAAGCCGGTGTGGTTCGGCGCCCCCGTCATCTGGCCGTTCACGGTCACCGTCGCCGAGACGGCGGAACCCGACGCGACGCAGCCCGAGCCCGCCGACACCATCCGCACATCGCTGGACGCCGAGTTCGTCCAGATCCCGGTCTTCCCCAAGTGGCTGCTCGTGGTGCTCGCCGCACTGGTCGCCCTGCTCCTGGCCTGGTTCACCCTGGTACGGCCCGCCGTACGCAGCGCCGCCAAGGAGGCGGCCGACGAGGTCGTCCAGCAGCGGCCCACCCCCGGCGGCAGCGAGCAGGCCGGCCAGGGTACGGGCAGCGACGGAGGGCGGCCCGGCACCGGCAGCGGCGGCGCGGGCAGCCAGCCGGGCACGGGTGGCGGCGACGGTACGGGCACCGGGACCGGAACCGGCGATGGTGGCGGTGGCGGAGTCGCGGGCGGTGGCCAGCAGGGCTCGGCCACCATCGACGTACAGACGGGCGGCGGCGCGGAGAAGACCGGCACCTACACGGTCCCCGCGGACAAGGTGTTCCAGGTCACCGACATCGTCGTGGCCAACTTCCAGGGCGACGAGGGGGTGCTGACCATCAACTTCGGTGACCGGAAGATCACGACGATCGCGCTGGAGACCTTCCGCAACCAGGACTATCACTGGGTCACCCCCATCAGGATCGCCGCGAACGACACGGTCACCGCCCAGGTCACCTGTGCCAAGCCGGGCACCCCCGCCACCGGCCGGCGGGCTCAGGAGTGCCATGAGGTGCTCAACGTCAGCGGAGTGCTCAGCGACATCAGGTGACTTGGGCGTCACGCACATGCTCTTCGAGACGCGCCGTGATGCAAAGCCGCGACAGGGCCGGGCGTCCGGAAAACGGACCCCCGGCTCTTCCGGCCGTATGACCGAATTGCACAACTGTGTTCGGGTGTCTTGCCTGAATTTCTCTCGGTAACCGTGTGTAGGCGCCATTGGCCACGAATCAAACTTGGCTTGATCTTCTCTAAGCGCCGGAGCGGGATCACCGTCATGATCCGGTTCCGCTCGAGTGGGGTGACGGAGCGCGTTGTGCACACACAGGCACGGGACGGACCGGGATGGACCGCACGGTTCGGGTGCCGACCACACGCGACCGGGGGGCGTCCCGACTCCTCCGCTTCTGGGCCTTCAGCGGTCGGCGGGCAACGCGGCGGTGTCCCGGCTGGTCGCGGACGCCCGGTCCGAAGACGTCGTACAGCGTTCGCCCGAGCCCTCGCGGCCGCCCTCGCGCACCTCGCAGAAGTCCCAGGACTCGCAGGGGACCGAGAGTTCCCAGGAGTCCGCGCACTCGATGACGGTCGCCGACCGGTTCACCCAGGACAAGGGCGAACTCCTCAAGCGCATCGGCAGGATCGGGGTGCTGGCGACGATGCCCGACTTCATGTCCGGCATCCACGGCCTCCTCGACAACATCGAGGCCGACATGAAGGCCGGGCAGCCCACCGGCGTGGACGGCGGCGCCATCGGCCGGATCGTCACCGGCTTCCACGACCCCCGGGTGCAGGGCCACCGCGTCCAGTACGCCTGGTACGCCCGGCAGCAGGGCAAGGAGGGCTTCCAGGAGGCGCTCGACCGGGTCGCGGCCGCCTCGGCGGAACACGGTCAGCTCTGGGCCAAGATGAACTCGGCCATCCCCACCGAGGACGCGAGCGTGGGCCGGGGCGTGGTGCTGGAGGCGTCCGTGCAGGGCCGTATCTTCGACGGCCTCCTCTTCGGCCTGCCCAGTCTTCGTCGTCTACCACTCCCGAGAAGACCCCTCGGGCGGCCGGGCGATCCTGGAGCCGGTCGAGAGCTTCCACGTCCGTACCCAGAAGGAGTTCGAGGACCTGCCCCAGGCCCCGGGCGACCAGGCGTGGCGCGACAAGCAGCGCGTGATCGACCAGGAGCAGCGCGCCGCCCTCGCCGACATCCACTCGCGCGAGGAGGAGATCGAGACGCTCGACGAGTTCGTCAGCGACCTCTTCCGCCGCCATGGCCGCGACCTGCGCTTCCGGGACACCAATAGCCCGCCCAACACCCGCTCCAACTCCGCCCGTGAGTCGCCCCGTTCGGGCTCGCCGGGGGCCGCCTGAGCGGGTGCCGGGCGGCCGGACGTCTCAGGGAGAGGTCGACATCTGGTCGTCGGACTCGTGGTACTCGTCCCCGCTGCTCTGCGAGTCGAAGGTCATGGTCACGAACGGCTGCCCCGACGGCTGGGACCCGTCGGACATCTCCACGTCCGAACTGCTGGAGGAGCTGGAGTCGCTGTCCGGCGACGGCCCCGGTGCGTCGTGCAGCGTGTAGGTGGCCTTGTCGCCCGTACCGTGCTGGGTCACCAGGCCCGCCGCCACGTACCGTTCGAGCTGCTTCTTGCGGCGGTCGGCGGGGATGACGGACTTGGACATGCCCGCCGCGTGCTGTTCGGCGGCATCGGCGGCCGGCGTTCCGCCCTGGGCGCGCGCGTCGTGGTAGTCGTTGTGCGAGAGCATGTCGGCCCGGTCCGCACCGAGCGCGAGCAGGACGAAGTCGTCCATCTCCGCGTGCGTCAGGGTGTCTCCGGAGCGGCGGTCGAGGTCGTCCATGGCCTTCTCGTAGAAGAAGAACAGGTCGCTGGGGTCGGCACCGGACCTGATCAGGTCGTTGGTGTCCGGCTCGTTGTCCCACTGCTTGTAGGGCGCTCCGTCGTGGTAGACGTCGATCCGGGTCGGCACCATCACCGCACGGTGGTTGCCGTTCGCCGACGCGTAGTGCACCACGAAGCGCACGGTGCCCGAGTCGATGTCCGCGAGTGCTTGCTCCATGCGCCGCCACATGCCGGTGCCCTGGTTGAGGGACCACTGCGGGACGATGTTCCGGGGGTCGTCCACGCCGCCGACCTCCAGACCCATGACATGCCCGCGGTCGTACCCGGCGCCGCCGAACAGGTCCCGCCACACGTCCGCCTCGCTGGGCACCTTCCACTTGTTGGCGGCCGCCTGCGCCTTGTACGCCTGCTGGAGCTTGCGCACCGCGATCGGGTTGGGTGCGGGGGGCCGGCCCTTGGTGCCGCTCTTGTGGACCGGGCCGCTCACCTCGTGCGGACGCTCGATCCGCAGGTTCTGCGCGGTCCCCGCCCCCTTTTTCGAGGGCACGTAGTGCGAGACCTGCGCATTCTCCAGGTCCATGGTCAGGGCACGCTGCACCATGCCCGGGTCCGCGCCGGCGGCCCGCTGTACCGGGTCGGAGGCGCCCCCGCGGTCCGGTACCGGGCCGGACATCACCCGGTGCGCGTTCGCCTCCGCCGCCCGCTCGAAACGGTCACCGGGATCGGACAGGGCGAACCCGTGCCCCGAGTCGGTCCCGGACACCGGCCCCTGCCGCTGCTGCACGACGTGCGTCAACTCGTGCGCGAGAGTGTGCTTGTCCCCGCCCCCGCGTCCCAGTACGACATGGCTGCCCGCGGTGTACGCACGGGCGCCGATCTCGGTCGCCGACCGCTCGGCGTCCGGCCCGCTGTGCACCCGCACATCCCCGAACCCGGTGCCGAACCGCGCCTCCATCTCCCCGCGCACCGAGGCGTCCAGCGGCCGCCCGGCCCCGCGCAGCACCCGGTTGACCGAGGACCGCTGCACGGCGGCCGCCGCGGCGGCGTTCCCGGCGGACCGCTGGAGTGCCGCGACACCGGCCGGACTCACCGCCCGCCCGGGCCCGGCGGGCCGAACGGCCTCCGTCCGGCCTCCGGAAGCCGAACTCCGGTCCTCCGCCGCCTCGTTCCCGGCATCCTGCCGGTTCCGCCGCTGGTGTGTCGCCATCTCGCACCTTCCCTCAGTGGCTCCATGGTGTGGAACGCTCGCGGGAGACGCCAGGGCGAGCGAGGCACTGTGCGGGCATCGCGGGTGCCCGAACGGGGACCGCGCCGCGCCCGGAGTCACTTCCCGGCCGGCCGAGTGTGGCCCCGCCCGGGGACGGGACCACGCTCAGGCGCTCAGGCAGCCGGAAGTGTCCACTTCTGGGCCGTCGACCCGTTGCAGGCGTAGATCTGCAGCCGGGTGCCCTCCGTCGTGGCGGAGTTGGGATCGTCCAGACAGAGACCGGAGTTGGCGTTCTTCAGTGAGCCGTCCGAGCCGGCGGTCCACTTCTGCGCGCCGGTGCCGTTGCAGGCGTAGAGCTGGACGAGGGTGCCGTTGACCGTTCCGCTGTTCGTCACGTCGAGGCACTTGCCGAGTGTGCGCAGGGTGCCGTCCGTGGCGACCGTCCAGTCCTGGGCGTACGTACCGTTGCAGGTCCAGAGCTGGATCGCCGTGTGGTCCGCCGTGCCGGAGTTGGCGTCGTCCACGCAGAGCCCGGAACTGACACCGGACTTCACCGCGCCCACCCGGGGCTTGGCGGGGGCGGAGGCGTCACCGGGGTAGGAGGGGGGAGCGGCGGAAGCCCCGCCGGCCCAAGCGGTGTTGGCGGTGTCCCCCAGGGTGAAGCCGAGGGTGCCGCCCGAAGTGAGCGCGGACGTCGGGGCGTACGCGTTGTTCCACGCCGAGCCGTTGAAGGTCGCGGACTGGACGTAGGGCGCGTCGTCCGCCGCGCCGGAGCCGTTGACGGTGAGCGTCTTGCCCGAGGGCAGAGTGATCCGGGCCTGCGGGAACAGCGGGGAACCGAGGGCGAGATCGGCCGTGCCCGGCGTCATCGGGAACACGCCGAGCGCCGACCAGACGTACCAGGCACTCATCGCGCCCAGGTCGTCGTTGCCGTCGGCCAGACCGGCGGGGGAGTTGGACCAGATCTGGTCCTGGACCGCCCGTACCGTCGTCTGGGTCTTGTACGGCATGCCGATGTAGTCGTACTCCCAGGGCAGTTCGATGCTCGGCTCGTTGCCGACCCAGGCGTAACCGTTGGCGCCCGTGTAGCTGCGCAGGACGGTGTCGAGGTAGTCGCCCATCACCTTGTCGCCGCCCTTGGCGGTGGCGAGCCCGGCCACGTTGAACGGCACCATGCCCGTGTAGATCCAGGAGTCGGCCTCCACCATGTCCGTCCCGCTGGTCGGGTCGAACCCGCCGGTCCAGGTGCCGTTGAGGTTGCGGGGCTGGACGAAGCCGGACGCGGGGTTGAGGACGTTGCGCCAGTCCTGCGCCCGGTGCGCGTACGTCTTCTGGCTCTGGCTGTCGCCCAGGGCGCCGGCGAAGGCGGAGAGGGCGAAGTCGGCGGTGTTGTACTCCAGCGTGGTGGCGACGGGACCGTAGAAGTTGCAGCACCCGTAGCTGCCGTCGTGAGGCTCGTACCCCGGAGTGTCGAGGTAGTTGAGGCCCGGCCGGTCGTTGTTGGCGGTGCTGGCCTGCTTCAGCAGACCCGCGAGTGCCGCCGAGGTGTCGAAGTTCCGCGCGCCGAAGGCGTAGTAGTCGGCGATGATGGCGGCGGCCGGGTCGCCGACCATGACGTAGGACTCGCCGTTGTTCTCCGACCACTTGGGGAAGATCCCGGTCTGCTGGTAGTCGTCCACCATCGACTGGGCGGTGTCGGCGGCCACTTGGGGGCTGACCAGCGCCTCCAACTGGGCCTGGGAACGGTAGATGTCCCAGCCCGAGTAGTTGGCGTACGCGGCACGGTGACCGGAGTCCACCGAGTGCGTCCGGCCGTCGAAGCCGAAGTACTGGCCGTTGGTATCGCTGATGACGTTCGGGTGCAGCAGCGAGTGATAGAGCGCGGTGTAGAAGATCTTCTGCTGGTCCGAGGTCCCGCCACCGATCAGCACCTTGCCCAGCGCCGAGTCCCAGGCGTCACGCGCCGAGGTGCGGACCGTGTCGAAGTTCCAATTGGGGTTCTCCACCGCGCGGTTGGCGCTCGCGTTGGCGACGGAGACGTAGGAGACGCCCACCTTGGCCTGGACGACCTGACTGGAGCTGGTGTCGAAGGTGACGTGGGCGTTGGTCGCGGCGGCCTTGGGGGTCGCGCCGCCGGTGACGGCCTTGGGCGAAGTGCCGTGCAGACGCGGGTGGTTGGGCTTGTCCGCCGCGTTCTTCCCGGCCCGCTTCGCGCTCGGCGCCGGCTTCGACGGCGCGAGCGAGCTGCCGCTGGTGGCGAACGGCCGGTCGAAGACCATGTCGAAGTAGACGGTGTAGCTGTTCCCGGCCCCACAGAACCGGCCGCTCGTGACCTGACCGCTGACCTCGGTGCTGGACACCACGGTGAACTGGGTCGAACTGCCGCCGTTCTGGCTCCCGTTGAGCTTGAAGAGCAGGTTCGCCTGAGTGGTCGCGGGAAAGGTGAACCGCGCCATCCCACTGCGCGTGGTGGTGGCCAGCTCGGTGGTCACCTTGTTGTCCAGCGCGACCTTGTACGACCCCGCCGCGGCGGACTCGTTGGCGTGCGAGAAGGAGTCGGTGGCCGAGTTGTTGACGGCACCGACCGTCGGCAGCACCGGTACGTCCCCCGCCGCCCCGCAGCCCGGCCCCGCGATGTGGGTGAGGCTGAAGCCCGTGATCGACGAGTCCTTGTACTCGTATCCGCCGCCCGGTGGCCGCGACGAGGTGTCCGGACTCCACTGCACCATGCCGAACGGCACGTCCGCGCCCGGGAAGTCATTGGCGTCGTTGGACGTTCCGATGAACGGGTTGACCAGATCGGCCGGATGAGCCACGAACTCGGCGGCCCGCGCGGGCGCCGCCGACGCGGGCAGCGCGTACGCACCGACCAGCGCGGCCCCTGCCACGGCGGCAACCGCCGCGTAGCCTCGGCGCGCACGCCGGGGTCTGCCTGACGAGATCCAGGACATCGTTCTGTGCCTCCTGCGGGAGTGGGGGAGAGTGAGGCGGAGCCGGGGACCTCCCTGGCCTGGTGACAACGTTGTCTCAGCGCTGTGGCAACGTAGTGGTGGGGCGTGCACACGTCAATGCTGTGGGTGAGAGCGGCGCGATCGGTGTGCTGCCGGGCCGAGTTCGGGCCGGCTAGGCCAGTCGGAGCGGCGGACCGAAGCGGACGGGGACGCCTCGTGCGTAGAGCACGCTGACGGGGTCCTCGCGCGGGGCGCGCAGCCCGGCCGCCGCGATGGCGGTTTCGTCGTACGAGGTCAGCTCACACCGGCTGAACGTCCACCGGGGGTGGGTGTTCGGCAAGTAGTAGGTGTGACCCCGGAGTTGAGCGTGCAGTCCCCATCGGCAGGTGAGGAACTCCTCCAGGGCGTTCGCCTCGTACGGCTCGGGGGAGACCTCGGCCCGCACGCGCGCGCCCGCTCCGGAGCCGTCGCGCCGGAGGCTGTCGTAGGAGATTCCGGCGCCGGTGCGGCGGGTGCGGATACGGGCCCACCGGTAGGGCAGGCCGAACGCCGCCCGGGCCGTCAGGACGGGCAGCAGGCGGTCGCAGTCCAGGGAGCGGAACACCACTCCGCGCCGCCCGAGGGCGTCCCTGCTGTACAGGCGGACGTTCACCTCGCCGAAGTTGCCCAGGTAGGGCAGCGCGGGCCCCCGTCCGAGGGCAAGGTGGTCCATGCGGAAGAAGACGAGGCCGACGTAGGTGCGGCCCAGGTGGAGGTCGGGGGACGTGCCCGGAGGTAGCAGTCGTGCCACCTCGTCGGGGTCGGCGGCCCAGTGCAGGAAGACCAGTTCACGCCACCATTGCCGGAACAGAACGCGCGACAGGGGGCGCGGGGACAGGGGCGTGACGTCCTCCACGGGACCGCCCGGCGACGCGCCACCCGTCACGACGTACCCCGCTCCGCCCGAGCCGGTACGGCATCGGTCCCCACGACCCGCGCTGCCATGCGCATGCCCTCCACGATCGCGTCCACGGCCTCCGCCACCATGATGCCCGGTGGCAGGGCCGGAGCGGTGCCGGTCACCGCGCGCCCCGCGAATCCGGACTCGACGTGGGGCAGGCAGATCTCCAGCACCCCCATGCCGGAGCGCCGCAACTCCCGGCGAGCGGCCGTCAGCCAGGGCGGCCTTCGCCGCCGCGTAGTCCGCCATGCCGGCCGGTGCCGAACGGGCGACCGTACCCGTGACGGCGGCGAGCAGGCCGCCCGAGGACACGTGGGCCGACGCGGAACGCAGGATCGCCATGGGCGCGAGCGCGTTCACCGCCATCACGTGCTCCGCGACCGCTTCCCCGATCTCCCCGACCGGCCCGAACGCGGCCACCCCCACGCAGACGACCACGGCATCGAGCCCGCCCAGCTCCCACGCCGCCCATGCCGCCGTGCCCTCGGCGCCGTCGAGGTCCCAGGCGTCGAAGGTCCGGGAGGGGCCCGGACCGCACCGCTCGCGTACCTCGGCCAGCCGGCCCGGGTGCCGTCCCGCGAGCGCGGTCACCGCCCCGAGCCCGGCCAGCCGCTCGGCCAGTGCCGAGCCGATGTCACCGGTCGCCCCGGCGACGAGAACGCGTGCGCCCCGGATCTCCACACCACTCCTCCCGCCTGACGGCCGCTCTCGGAGAACTTCGCTCGGTGAGGGTCGGGCGGATGCGGCGGGGCGGCCTTGTGTTACTCCTGTCCGATCCGTAGCGTGTAGTAGGTGAAACACGGGACTGACTATTACGACGTGCGGGCCGAGGTGCCCTCCGTGGAGACCTACCTCCGGCTGCGCTCCGAGTCGGGGCTGAGCGCCAAGACGCCCGAGGCCGCGCGGATCGGCCTGCCGAACTCATGGCACGCCGTGACCGTGTTCTGCGAGGGGCGGCCGGTCGGGATGGGGCGCGTC
The DNA here is from genome assembly GCF_045039805.1 of Streptomyces sp. NBC_01171. Classification (NCBI taxonomy): domain Bacteria; kingdom Bacillati; phylum Actinomycetota; class Actinomycetes; order Kitasatosporales; family Streptomycetaceae; genus Streptomyces; species Streptomyces sp. NBC_01171. Next base: position 5,881,648 of record NZ_CP108609.1, read on the forward strand.
ATCGGTGACGGCGGCTGCTTCTTCCAGATCGTCGACATCTGCGTGCTGCCCGAGCACCAGGGTGGCGGGCTGGGCAAGCGGATCATGGCCGAGCTGGTGGGGGAGCTGGAGCGCCGGGCGCCGAAGGGGACGTACGCGTCCCTGATCGCCGACGGCGACGCACGGTTCCTGTACGAGAAGTTCGGCTTCGAGGCGACGGCACCCGCCTCAGTGGGCATGCACCGCTTCTTCGCCCGGTGACTACCAGCGCAGCTCCCCGCCCTCGTCCTGGAGCGTCCCTGTAGGACCGTCCGGGTCGAGCGTCGCGAGGCGAACGACAACCTTGGCGCTCTCCTCGGGCGACCGCCCGATCCCGAAGCCCGCGGTCATGTCGGTGGCGGTGGTGCCGGGCTCGACCGCGTTGAACTTGATGTCCGGATAGGCCTTGGCGTACTGGACCGTCAGCATGGTCGCCGCCGACTTCGACGCGGAGTACAGCAGGATCGGCAGGCTGAACTCGGGCCGCTCGGGGTTGTTCACGGCCCAGAAGGAACCGGCGCTGCTGGACACGGTGACCACGGTGGGGTCGGCGGACCGGCGCAGCAGGGGGAGGGCCGCTTCGGTGACACGTACGATCCCCACCGCGTTGGTGTCGAAGACGCGCAGGGCGCTGGGACCGTCCAGGTCGCCGAGGCCCAGGACGCCCGCGTTGTGCACCAGAACATCGAGCCGGCCCTCGTCCGAACCGATCTTCTCCAGCGCGTTGTTCACCGACGCGTCGTCGGTCACGTCGAGTTGGACGAATCGCGCGCCGAGCGACAAGGCGTACGCCTCCCGCAGGAACCGCGCCTACCTGCGCCGCCGCGGGATCCGCTGCACCATCCCGGAGAAGGCTGACCAGGCACGCAACCGCCGAAAGCTCGGCTCCCGCGGCGGTCGGCCGCCGCGCTTCGACCCGGCCGACTACCGCGAGCGCCATGCGGTCGAGTGCGGGATCAACCGGCTCAAGAGACACCGAGCCGTCGCCACGCGATACGACAAGCTCGCGGTCCGCTTCGAGGCGACCGTGCTGGTCGCTGCCATCAACGAGTGGCTTTGCCATGCATGTTTGTGAGGTCTACGAGTTGGACCAGTCGCGAGTGGACAGCACCAGCAGATAGCCGTCGGGGTCCTGAAAAGTCATGCCCCAGGTGTCCCAGTACGGATTATGGGCGGGCACTCGCTTCCCGCCGTGCCGCTCGAGCTGCTCCACGAGAGAGTCGGGCACTGGTTCGCGGAGGTAGATGACCAGCAGGTCTTCAACGGTTGGCCGCGGTTCGAAAGGAGCAGCAGGATCGTGAACGAGTTCCAGATGCCAGCCGGCCCCGGGCCAGCCGACCATCAGGAGCGAGCTCCGGCCCGGGGTGCCGTCCGCCGCATGCTGATACAGGACGTCGAGGCCGAGACCTGAAACCCAGAAGCGTTCAGCCGCTCGGAGGTCGTGTGAGGGTCGGGCTATGCGGATGTGAGCTGCGGCGTCGGCCGACATCGTTCTACCTCGTGATAGGGGCAGGCCCAGCATGAACCAGTGGCTGTGTCCGTGGGCTTGGACAGCAGTGAGCTTAGAGATTAAGCGACTGCGTGCCATCGGGCGCTGGTCCTAGTCCTGGTTTCCGAGGACTCAATGGTCCTGACCAGCCTTTTCGATACACGGCCTAGTGCTGGAGGCGGCATTCTCACATCCATGGCTAAGGCAGCGTCATCGGCGTGCTCGGCGGTGACGCGCATCGCGTGATGCTGAGCGGGTCTTCTTCTGGGGCAGTGATCGCCTGGCGTGGGCAACCGCCGCCGGGTGAACGTCCGTCCCCTGTCGTGGCGGGGCGGGTGAGTCACGGGGGACGTGTGATGGCTGGCGGGGTGGGCGCGAGTGCGGCTCTGCGGGTGCGGCGGCGGAGGAAGGTGTACGCCGCTCTGGGTCTGACCGCCGTGATGCCTCCGGCGCTGGAACTGTACGAGGACACCTCGGAGTTGTTCGGGCTCTGGTGGGGACTGGGGTCCGTGGTGGTGTTCAGTGTCGTGTTCGGTGTCCAGCAGGTCCGCGCGGGTGCCGAGGCGGGCCGGGTGGCCGCCGTTCGTGATGAGGGGCTCGCGCCGGGCGAGTACACGCTCACCGACTACAAGGTGTTCCTCCCCTTCGACCGGCCGAAGAGTTCCCCGGAGCGTGAGAAGTCGCCGCTGATGCTGCGGATGACGAACCGCGGTCTCCAGCACTGGGACGACGACACCCTGCGCTGGAGCCATCCGTGGGCCGGCCTCCGCCTCGTCTTCGAGGACGAGGTGTTGCTCGTGCACTACGAGGGGCGGCTCGTCGCCCGGTTCTGGGTGTTCATACCCTCCGGCACGACCGACGAGATCCTCCTCGCCGTCGACCGGCTCCAGGGGCACCGGTTCCGCCGCTGAGTCTTCACGCCGTACCGCCGCTGTTCAGATGGTCATGTGGGCAGCGCGGCGGGGGAGTCGGGTTCAGGTGTCGGCGCTGTGCTTGTGTGCAAGATGCCCTCGACACCGTCCAGGAAGGTCGCGCAGATCAGCGTCGGGTCGAAGAGGCAGCCGGCTGCCATGGCGCCGTCCCGGAGCATGACGAAGTGCCGTCCGGTCACGTCGGCGGGAGAACAGCCGGCGTCTTCCATGAGCTGCGTGGCGGTTTCCAGGAACCATTGCCGGTGGTCCAGCACGGCTTGGTGTACGGGGTGCGCCGGGTCGGGATACTCGGCCGCCGCGTTCAGGAAGGCGCATCCGCGGAAGCCGGGGGACTGGATGCCCTCGGCGATGGACCTGCTCACGGCCCGGACCGTGTCGGCCGCCGCAAGGCCCTGTGCCCGGATGGCGGTCACCTGTCCCCGGATGCCGTGATCGGCCTGCTGGAGGTAGGCGAGGATCAAATCGTCCTTGCCCTTGAAATGCCGGTACAAGGTGGCGCGAGTGACCTGGGCCTCCGCGATGATCCGGTCGACGCCGACGGAATGGATTCCCTCGGCGTAGAAGATCCGGGTCGCCGTGTCGAGCAGCCGCGCCCGGGCCTCGGACGTGCTCTTGCCTTCTGTGCCCGTGCTCATGGCGGCCACGGTAGCAGGCGGTGAGGGAGAACGTTCGGTCTTGACAGCCCGACCGTAGGTCCCTTAGATGAAAGAGGGAGACCGAACGTTCTCCCTCTTTTTCAACTCCTGGCGAAAGCTTTCGAGTTGGGCGGATCGCGGTGCATCCATGCAGGCCGCAGCGTCAGACGAACGAACTCCGCCCGTAGCACCTGCCGTAGCCTTCGCCTCGCCGAAAGGGCATCTCATGGCCTCATCCATCGCCGCCTCCGCCCCCACCAAGGGCGACACCGCTGCGCTACGCCGCCTGTACTTCCTACGCTTCGCGTTCGCCACGGTGTGGGCCGTCCTCGTCCTTGCCGCCGCACACACCCTGAGCCCGCTCAGCGCGACGTTGCTGGTGATCTACCCCGTGTTCGACGTGGCGTGCGCAGTCGTGGACATCCGGTCCGCCAAAGCGAACCGTGGGCCGGTGCGCGGTCTGTACGCGAACATCACGCTCAGCACCCTCACCGCCGCAGGTCTGGTCGCCGCAGCCACATCGGGCGTCCCGGCAGTCCTACGAGTCTGGGGCGCTTGGGCCATCACCGCCGGAGTCGTCCAGTTGACCGTCGGCGCCCTGCGGCGCCGACGCGGCATGGCGGGACAGTGGCCGATGATCCTCAGCGGCGCCATCTCCACCCTCGCCGGTACCTCCTTCATCGCCCAGGCCGGCAAGGCGAATGCCTCCTTGGGCGCGTTGGCCGGCTACGCCTTCCTGGGCGGGGTCTTCTTCCTGGTCTCCGCACTCCGCCTGGGGCGGGCCGAGAAGACCGACTGAATCCCTCGTGAGATGTCGGCGTCGCCCCCGTGGTGTGTGCGCCGGGCCGGGCGGAGCATCCAGGTCCTCGTCCGCTGCTCCGCCAGGTTCCTAGCCGAAGCGCGGAGCGACGCCACCATTCTGATTCAGGACTCCCGGCGGCGACGGGAGGAGGCCAGGGCCGAGCTGCCGGAAGTCAGGGCAAGCTCCGACTCGGCGCCACCACCGGCGGGCCGATACCGCCCTCGGCTCCTGTATCGACCACTGCTCGTCAGGAAGATCCCCTCGCCTCAGGCTGGCTCCACCCGGTCGTGCTGGAGTACGAGTCCAGCAGGTCCACCACGAAGACCAGGGTGGAGCCCGCCGGGATCAACGGCGACGGCGACTGATTGCCGTACCCGAGACGCGGGGGAACGATGATCTCGCGCCGCCCGCCGACCCTCATCCCCCTGACCCCCCGATCCCATCCCTTGATGACCTTGCCACTGCCGAGGGCGAACTTGAACGGCTGACCCCGATCCCAGGAGGCATCGAACTCCTTACCGGACTCGAAGGTCACGCCCACATAGTGGACCCTGACCACCATGCCCGGCTTGACCTCAACCCCGTCCCCGACGACCAGATCCCGGATGGTCAGCTCCGTAGGCGCAGCCCCCTCAGGAACGTCGACCTCGGGCTTCGTCAGTTCACTCACTGCAACCTCATCACTCTCCGCCGAAAGCCGTCAGACGGACCAGCCGGCCATGTGGACGCTCCACAGATCTGATGGTCACGCTACCGAGACTGCGGCACGCGAGGCCGACGTGCTGCCGGTATCGACGCCAATCGCTCTGTCGGTCCGGCGGCCGCTGCGAGACCGATACCGATGGCCGGACGGTGCCTCGAGATCTATGCGAGCCGCTCCACGGTCCGCAACTCGGTGTCGTAGCTCCGCGCCGCGGTGAACGTTCCCTCCCAGGGCTCGAACAGCTCGACGGGCAGGAGTTCCACGGGCCACGGGTCGGCCGTGGACCGCGACCGGCCGAGGGTGAGATGGGGCACCCAGTTGTCCGGCTCGAACAGCGGGTTCCCGCCCCCGGACAGCAACTCCCACACCTGCCGCTGAAGAGCGGCCGGCCCGGCGTCGGGCACGACTCGCCACGCCAACACCGACATACGCCCCTCGAAGAGAAGCGTCCCCTCCAGCCGCAGCGGCAGGGGAAGCACCGAGAGCGCCGCCGTCAGCGCAGGCCGCGCGTCCCACGGCAGCTCGAACGCGGTCGTCAGAGTGAGGTGCGGCCGATTCGTGGAATGCCGGTGACCAGCCAGACTGGGCAACTCCGCCTCCGCGAGCCGCCCCCAGACCCGCCGAACCCGCGCTTCAGTCGCTTCATCGGGCAGCAACTCCACGGTGCGCACAGGACCAGCGTAGGACGCGGGCCAGACAGAGAGCGCGGGTGGCGCGGCTGCCGGCAACTGCCGTGGGAGCTGGCCTTCCGTTCTGGTCAGACTTATTGGAGACGCCTGGAGCGCGGGTGTCCTCTACCTGAAGCGCGGACGGGGCTGAGAGACGAACGCGGCGCGGAGAGGAGGTGCCCACCCATGGCAGCCCCACGCGTGCGCTGACCACTGCCACTGCCGGGACGGCAGGGTATTGACAAATCATTCAGCGGGCCAGAGTCTGCATGGCAATATGCAGGACGGGTGGGCAAGCACGCGGAGGGCAGACGATGACCGGGGCGGGTCGTACCGACGACATGGACGCACGCACCACGAGCAGCCCCGGCCGCGCCGACGGCATGATCGAGCGACATTCCATCGACGTGGTACCGGACAGCGAGCGACACGGTCGCGCGTTCAGCCAGTTCACGCTCTGGCTCGGTGCGAACCTTCAGATAACCGCCATCGTCACCGGCGCCCTCGCCGTCGTCTTCGGCGGTGACGTCGTCTGGTCGCTCGTGGGGCTCGTCGCCGGCAACCTGCTGGGCGGCGCCGTCATGGCACTGCACTCCGCGCAAGGCCCGAGACTCGGACTGCCGCAGATGATCCAGTCGCGGGCACAGTTCGGCGTCCGGGGCGCCGCGGTGCCGCTGCTCCTGGTCATCCTGATGTACATCGGCTTCTTCGCGAGCGGCAGCGTGCTCGCCGGGCAGGCCACCGCCCGGCTCACCCACACCGACGACACCACGGGCATCATCGCCTTCGCCGTGCTCACCGCCGTCGTGGCCGCGATCGGGTACCGCGTCATCCACGTCGTGGGCCGAGTCGCGAGCGCCGTCTGCGCCGTCGCCTTCGTCTTCCTGGGCGTCCGGCTGCTCGACCGCGTCGACGTGGGCGCGCTCTTCGGCGACGCCCACTTCTCCCTGCCGATGTTCCTGCTGGCCATGTCGCTGTCCGCGTCCTGGCAGCTCGCCTTCGGCCCGTACGTCGCCGACTACTCGCGCTACCTGCCGCGCACCACCAGTGCCCGGGCGACGTTCTGGTGGACACTGTCCGGCTCGGCGCTCGGCTCCCAGTGGTCCATGACGTTCGGCGTGCTGGTGGCGGCGAGCGCGGGGGAGCGGTTCCTCGACGACCAGGTCGGTTACGTCGTCTCGCTCGGCGGCGCCGGCGCGGCCACGTCGCTCCTGTACTTCGTCATCGCCCTGGGCAAGCTCACCATCAATGTCCTCAACACCTACGGCGGATTCATCTCCATGGTCACGGGGATCAGCGGCTTCCGTGGCCAGCGGACGCTGTCGCCGCGCGGCCGGGCCGCGTACATCGCCGCGATCATGGTGACCGGCACCGCGATGGCCCTGGTCGGCAAGGACAGCTTCCTCGTCTCGTTCAAGGACTTCCTGCTGTTCCTGCTGACCTTCTTCACGCCCTGGTCGGCCATCAACCTCGTCGACTACTACCTGATCTCCCGAGAGCGCTACGACATCCCCGCCCTCTTCGACCCGCACGGCCGCTACGGCGCCTGGCGCGCCGACGCCCTGATCGTCTACGCGGTCGGCGTCCTGGCCCAACTCCCCTTCCTGGCCACGTCGTTCTACACCGGCCCACTCGTCGCACCGCTCGGCGGCGCGGACGTGTCATGGATCGTCGGTCTCGCCGTACCGGCCACGCTGTACTGGCTGCTGGCGAGGTCCGACAAGTCCCCCAAGGACACCGCTGGGGGGTCTGAGGTCGCGGCTCCGAGCGGCGAAGTCGCCGCAACCGCGCCGCCTGGTGACCGCTGACCACGTCGCGGAGAACCGGCCGAGTGGGATCGCCGGTCAGAGGCTCGGCGCTGGGCGCTCGGCGCGCCCCCGTATCCGGTGCCGACCGGGAGTCCCCGGAGCGTTGGCCGTCGCTCAGTCGGCCTGTGCGGGGTGCGGTCGGCGGACGTCGGGTGCTACGGATGCGGGCGCCCAGTCGGTCGCACGATCGGCCGGGCACCGGTCAGCGCTTGATGCCTACGCCCGCCAACAGGCTGATCTGGGCGTCCGTGGGCTCCGGCCCTTCGGCCGGTCCGGCGGGCCGCCAGCGGTGGCAGCACACGATGCCGGGGTCGATCAGGTCGAGTCCGTCGAAGAAACGGCGGACATCGCTGTGCGAACGGAACCTCACCGGAGAACCGGACTTGGTGTAGACCTCCGCGACCTTGTTCCAGGTGACGGGGTCGAAGTCGGGGGTGCAGTGGTTCATGGCGAGGGCGCTGCCCGCCGGGAGCGGGTCGAGCAGTCGGCGGACGATGGCGTACGGGTCGTGCGGGTCGGTGATGAAGTGCATGAGCGCGTTGAGGGAGAGGGCGATGGGCTGGTCGAAGTCCAGGACCTCCGAGGCCTCCACGGCGCTCATCAGCGCATCGGGGTCCCTGATGTCGGCTTCGACGTAGGCCGTGCGTCCCTGGGTCGTGCTGCGCATGAGGCGTTCGGCGTACTTCAGGACGAGGGGGTCGTTGTCGGCGTACACGACACGGGCGTCGGCCGCGACGGACTGAGCGACCTGGTGCAGGTTGGGCTCGGTCGGGATACCCGTGCCGATGTCGAGCCACTGGCGGATGCCGTGCTCCTGCGCCAGGACCCGCGTGGCGCGGTGCATGAACGCCCGGTTCTCGCGAGCGGTCATATAGATGCCGGGGTGGGCGTCGGCGGCGACCAGGGCCGCCTCCTTGTCGATCTCGAAGTGGTCCTTGCCGCCGAGAAAGTAGTCGTACATCCGGGCCGAGTGCGCCTTGCTCGTGTCGAGATCCCGGCCGACCTGCCTGGTGGTCATGTTCTCCCCTTTACGCGTGTGTCTGTCGGCCCGTAGGCCAGGAACGGGACTGGTGCTGTCGTCCCGTGTGTCCTCCGGCGCGCGGTTCAGTTTCTGCCTGGCCGGTCCGCTCGACTGCCGAACGGCCACGTGGCCGCCGGCGAGTGATTCCCTCTCGGCGGACCGACCGTCGTAGGGTCCGCTCCAGGGGCGCTTCTTCCCCGCGCCGTTTGCCGAGGTGGCTGACCGGCATCCCGGTGCAGACACCTTCGTCGGTGAGTGTCACGCATACTCCGTGCGCACGCGGTTCAAGAGCGCCCTGCTGTCCTCCGACGACGTCAGCAGCGCCATACGGGAATGCGGCCTCGAGACGGGTGACGACATCCTCGCGCCGCTCCAAGTGGTAGAGAGGCTTCAGCGCGACCTCGGTCTTTTCCAGGCGACGGATCGTCAGGACCTTCACGCGCAGGGCTTGGGCCGCGTCCTCCAGCGAGGCCCCGGCGTCGAGTCGGAGGTCCTGCGGCCGACGGCCGAGGATCGCACGCAGGACTGCCGGTGCGCTGGTGCTGGGACGGGCTTCGCTCACGCCCAACCTCCTGAGTAACCGTCAACGACGCCATTTTGGCAGCGACTTGATGTTGACGCCAGGGTGATTACGCGCTGTTGAAATTATCAGGAAGCCGGTTGCAGCGTGGGCCGCCGGGGATCGCGTGCTGGGGCGTGATCGGCCGTGGCCCCGACTGGTGGGCGTAGGGGCAGGTCGTTTCCGGCCCAGCCCGTAGACCTTATGGCCGCCCTGCGGGGGGCTTGGCGGCGGCTCCCGGTGGTTGGAGGCGGTAGCCGGGGCCGATGCGTAGCACGTCCACGGCGGCGGCCGGGATGAATACGACCAGCTCGATCGCGCGAGCTGTGGTCAGCGGCAGGTCTATGAGATCTTCGTCGGTCACGGAGACGACCCGGCCACATGACCTGCAAGGGAGTCGAGACCTCGCAGCGGCGTGGAGCCAGACTGACCGCGCCGCTGCCGCCGAGCAGGCTCACACCGATGGCCGCCGACTCCGCGACCCCGTCCAGCAGCGCGCCGAGCGCCAGGGCACTGCCCGATCCAGCCTGCTGCTCCTGGAACGGCTGCTGTTCCCGGTGACCGGACCGTTCGCGGTGCCGGGCGCCGCGGCGGGCCAGCCACACGTTACCGACCGTGCAGGCCGCTGCCCCGAGGAGCGTACCGACCGCTGTCGGTACCAGGCACGCCTCCTTGTGGGCTTCGTCGAGCAGTTCGAAGGAGATGGCGGAAAGCAGTACCCCGGCGCCGAAGGCCCTCACGTACGCGATCACGCGCAGCGGTACCGCACCAGATGGCCGAGCGCCACCCCCACCAGGAGAGCCCATCCGGCGAGCAGCCCCCACCCACCGGCGACCAGAGCATCCGTCATGTTCCATAGGCACCCCAGGAGCCCTGCGCCGCAGGTCAGCCGTGGCTCTTCCGGCCTGCCTTGTCCTGGGAGCCGCCGGATGCCCCGGCCGGCTTCCGCGCGCCGCCGGGCTCGGCGTGGGCGGGAGCACCCTTGGTCGCCTTCTTGTCGCGGCCCGGCGCGTGGTGCTGGCGGGTGTTGCCGCCCTTCTCCGCACCGGGTGACGTCCGGCGCGCGGCGGCCGGGGCCGCGGCTTCGGTCACGGCTGTCTCGCTGGCCGGGGATGTGTCGCTGGCGGTGGCTGCGGTGGTGGTGGAGCGTGACGGCTCGGACGCCGAACTCGACTCGCGCCGCCGCGTGTTCGGGTCTGCGGCGGCGGTCCTCGGCGCCTTGGCGGAGTCGGAGGGCGGCTGGGCCAGTTCGGAGGCGGGGGAGCCGGAGCCGGTGCGTTCGTCGCTGTGCGCGCCGGTGCCCAGGGTCATGGCGAGGGTGGCTCCCAGAGCCGCCGAAAGCGCGGTCAGGGCGGTGCCGACCGCGAGGCGGCGCGCGTGTCCCGTCCTGCCGGTGTGCCGTGCCCGGGCCCGGCTGCGCGTCTCGTCGTCCGCCCGCGCGGAGAGGGTCACGGGGGCCACCGAGGACAGCGCGGCGTTCGTTACGGCGTGTGGAGGTGCGGCGCACAGAGCGGACAGCGCCCAGGCGCAACTCGGGGCGTCGGGCCGCGTCGTCTCGTCCTGAGCCGTCATGGCGTGCAGGAGACGGGCCAGACCGGGCGGTAGCGAGCCCGGGACGACGGGCGGCCGGTGCACGCGTGCCACAGCCGCTTCCAGCGGGGTCCCCTGGTACTCCAGTTCCCCTTTCAGGCATTCGAGCAGGACCAGGCCGAGGGCGTAGATGTCGGCGGCCGGTCGGACCTCCCTGCCCATGACCTGCTCCGGCGCAAGATAGGCAGCGGTTCCTATGAGGACGTCGGAAGCGGTGTGACGAGTGGCGTTCACCAGCCGGGCGATGCCGAAGTCCGCGAGGTGAGGAGCGCCGGAGGCGTCCAGCAGGACGTTCGACGGCTTGATGTCGCGGTGCACGATGCCGGCGTCGTGCACATGGGCGAGCGCCCGCGCGAGGGCGGCGCCCAGCTCGGCGACGCGCCGGGGGGACAGCGGCCCGCTCGCGAGGCACTCGCGCAACGTCCGCCCTGTGACCAGCTCCATGACGAGGTAGGCGCGGCCCTGGTGCCGGCCGGCGTCGTAGACGGTCACCAGGCCGGGGTGCTGAAGCCGCGCCAGAAGGACGGCCTCCTCGGCGAACCGTCGTTCCATCTCCGGGTCGGCTCCCGCCCGGAAGATCTTGACGGCGACCCGTCGTCCGAGGCGGACGTCGACGCCCTCGTAGACGTCGGCGGCACCTCCTCGGCCGATACCGGCGCCCAGCCGGTACCGGCCACCCACGGTCTCGGCGGACACCCTCTGCGTCGGCGGGAAGTCTGTTCGGGGGCCGTTCATTCGTCTCTCCGTTACTGTCACCGCGAGCAAAGCCGACAATCGACGCTGTGTGGCGCGGGTACCCGCTCCTGCGGCAGGCACCCCGGCCGCTTCGGTGGTCGACGGCCGCGCCCTCGTGGTGACGTCGCACCACCTCAGAACTCCGGACGGAATGGGAGTCTGCGCCGGCGTCCGCCCAGGGGGACGGTGTCCGCCGGACGAGGTTCTCCGCGGTCTGTCGGCGTCCGCTGGCGCTGCCGGTCAGGAACACCCCAAGCCCGAGCCCGTCCGTGCTCCTCGCGTTGCCCGGACGGGCCGCCCGCTCCCCCCCCCCCTGCCGCGGCTTGCGGGTGGGCGGCAGGTCTCACCGTCCGTGGGCGAGACCCTTGTAGGCGGCGACCGCTCTGTCGGTTAGCTCCTGCTCGACGGACTTCACGACCTTGAGCACCTTGTGGTCCAGCCCCTCGGGGCTCAGGGCCTCGAAGAGGTGGCCTCCGTCGAGCGACAGGCGGAGCCGCTGGGGGCAGACCGCGAAGGGCTCGGCCGGCGAAGCCCGGGGCCACCGGAGAACGGGCCTCGTCGTCGGCGAAAGCGGCCTCGTCCAGGTGCTCCAGCGCATCCCGGGCCAGTCGTCCGGCCACGCCCCTCCTACGAGCCGGGCCCGGCCCCTTCTCCCGCTCGGGGCGGCCCGGGACGCCTACGCGGTCGGATGACTCGAAACCCGGGATCGGGGAACCTGAAGAGATGCCCTGCCCCATAAGGGGAGGGCCGGGGCTCCCGACGCCCGGCTCCCTCACCGGAAGAAGGACCATGATGGCGCACGAAGACGACGGTGGGCAGGCCGTGCCGAACACCCCGGGCATGCCCTCCGACGGTGACGGCGTCACACGCCGCCGCCCCCTGCGCGAGCGGCACGTCGAGGAGACGGTCGAGGTCGCGGTGCCGGTCCGTACGGCCTACAACCAGTGGACGCAGTTCAAGACGTTCCCGCGTTTCTCGACCGTGGTGCGCGACGTCGAGCAGATCAGGCCTACCGTCACCGCGTGGACCATCGGCTACGGCCCCCTGCGTCACCGTTTCGCGGTCGAGATCGTGGAACAGGACCCTGACGCCTACCTGGCCTGGCGTGGCCTGGAGCAGCATCCCACCCACCAGGGCGAGATCGAGTTCAGGCCGACGGAGTCCGGTGGCACCGCGATCACGGTCCGGATGCTCCTCCAACCGCGTGGGGCCGCGAAGGTCCTCAGCCGCTCGTCCAGGGTCGTGGGGCTGATCGTGCGACTGGTGCGCGGGGAACTGGTGAGCTTCAAGCACTTCATCGAAGGACTCGGTCAGGAGGGCGGTGCCTGGCGCGGCACCATCCGCAACGGCCGGGTTCAGCACGACTCCCCGGAACCGCCCAGGAGCCGTGTCGCCCAGTGGCCCGTCGGCTGACCCGCGTACCGCACACGGCAAGAGAAAGGCCAAGCGATGCAGAACCCGCCCGGTGAGGAGCCGAAGACCTCCCTCTCCGTGACAGCGCCGAAGAAGTGGGCGGCCGGGGTTCCCGCCGTCGTGCACGCGCTGGAGTACTCCCTGGAGCAGACCTCCCCGCGCAAGACCGGGGTCGACCTGCTCACCATGAACCAGGTGGGCGGGGTCGACTGCCCCGGCTGCGCGTGGGCGGACCCCGCTCCGGGCCGGCGCCATCGCAACGAGTACTGCGAGAACGGCGCCAAGCACATCAACGACGAGGCCACGACACGCCGGATCACCGCCGACTTCTTCCGTGAGCACAGCGTGTCCGATCTGGCCGCCCGCTCCGACATGTGGCTCAACCAGCAGGGCCGGCTCACCGAGCCGATGATCAAACGGCCCGGGTCGGACCGCTACGAGCCCATTGGCTGGAACGACGCCCTGGGCGTCCTGGCGCAGGAACTGAAGGGGCTGGACTCGCCCGACGAGGCGGTCTTCTACACCTCCGGCCGGGCCAGCAACGAGGCCGCCTTCGTCTTCCAGCTCTTCGCCCGCGCCTACGGCACCAATAACCTGCCCGACTGCAGCAACATGTGCCACGAGTCCAGCGGCTTCGCCCTGAACGAGACGCTGGGCGTCGGCAAGGGCACCGTGAGTCTCGACGACCTCCACCACGCGGACCTGATCTTCCTGGTGGGGCAGAACCCGGGCAGCAATCACCCGCGGCAGCTTTCGGCCCTGGAGGAGGCCAAGCTCAACGGCGGCCGCATCGTGGCGGTGAACCCGTTGCCGGAGGCGGGGCTGCGACGCTTCAAGAACCCGCAGAAGCCGAGTGGGGTCGTGGGACGGGGCACCCAGATCGCCGACCGCTTCCTGCACATCAAGCCGGGCGGGGACCTCGCCCTGTTCCAGGCACTGAACCGGCTGTTGCTGGAGGCGGAGGACGCGCGTCCCGGCACCGTCCTGGACCACGACTTCATCAACGCCCACACCTCCGGTTTCGAGGAGTTCGCCCGGCACGCCCGCACCGTCGACTGGGACGACGTGCGCGCGGCGACGGGACTGACCCGCGAGGAGATCGAGAAGGTCCGCGACGAGGTCCTGCGGAGCCAACGCGTCGTCGTGTGCTGGGCGATGGGCATCACCCAGCACAAGCACGGCGTACCCACCATCCGGGAGATCGTCAACTTCCTGATGCTGCGCGGCAATCTGGGGCGCGCCGGCACGGGCGCCTGCCCGGTGCGCGGCCACAGCAACGTCCAGGGCGACCGCACCATGGGCATCTGGGAGCAGATGCCGGACACCTTCCTGGACGCCCTCCAGGAGGAGTTCGGCTTCGATCCGCCGCGCCCGCACGGCTTGGACTCGGTGAACTCGATCAAGGCGATGCTGGAGGGCCGCGTCAAGGTCTTCCTCGCCCTGGCCGGGAACTTCGTGCGCGCAGCGCCCGACAGCGAGGTCACCGAGAAGGCGATGCGTTCGTGCCGGCTGACCGCCCACATCTCCACCAAGCTCAACCGCTCGCACACCGTCTGCGGCGACACCGCCCTGATCCTGCCGACGCTGGGGCGCACCGAGCGTGATGTCCAGGCCGACGGCGAGCAGTTCGTCACCGTCGAGAACTCCATGAGCGAGGTGCAGACCTCCCAGGGACGACTCGAACCGGCCTCGCGCGTGCTGCTGAGCGAGGTCGCCATCCTGTGCCGGCTCGCCCGGCTGAGCCTCGGCGGCGAGGGCGACATCCCCTGGGCCGAGTTCGAGGGCGACTACGACACCATCCGCGACAGCATCTCCCGGATCGTGCCGGGCTTCCACGACTTCAACGCCCGGGTGACCCGGCCGGGAGGCTTCCAGCTACCCAACCCGGTCAACGAGGGCGTGTTCAGGACCGAGACCGGCAAGGCCCGGTTCACCTGCAACGAGCGGGTGGTCCCCCGGGCCCCCGAGGGTCACCTGCTTCTGCAGACCTTGCGCTCGCACGACCAGTGGAACACCGTCCCGTACACCAACAACGACCGCTACCGCGGCATCCACGGCAGCCGCCACGTGATCCTCGTCAACCCGGCCGACCTCTCCGAGCTCGGCCTCGCCCAGGGTGATCGCGTGGACCTGGTGAGCGTCTGGGAGGACGGCACCGAGCGCCGGGCCGAGAACTTCGAGGTCGTGTCCTACCCGGCGGCCAAGGGTTCGGCCGCCGCCTACTACCCGGAGACGAACGTCCTGGTGCCGCTCGACAGCGTCGCCGACATAAGCAACCAGCCCACGTCGAAGGGCATCGTCGTCCGCCTAGAACCCACGGGCGACCGATCCCGGCCGGCACCCGTCTGACCGAACCCGATGACGCCGCACCTTCCCGGGCCCCGCTGACAGCAGCGGGGCCCCGATAACACCGCGGCGGGCGATCTGACCGGCAGTGTGGGCCCGACCGGTACGCCGGTCGGGCCCACACTGCGTGCGGCCGGTGCCCGTCGGCGTCGCTCAGTCGAAGACGGCGGCGAACTCGTCCAAGTGGGTGGAATCCGTCAGCAAGGCGTGTTCACGGTCTTGCCGCCGGAGGCCCGGGGGGTGACGGCCGTTTAGCCCGACATGCCTGCGCGAGAGGGGGATCCCTGCGCGCCGGGCTGAGCCGCAAGCCGCTTGAACCAACCGTGGACCGTACGAGGCGGACTATCTCCTCTTCGAGGGCGCGGAAATCTATGCCAGCGGGAGTAGACATTCGGCGGCGGTGTAGTTATGGTTTCTCTCGTAGTCGAGATCGAGCAAGGCCCGGCAGACAAGAACTGCCGTGCAGCAGTACGCAGTTGCAGTTGGTATGACGGTGCGGTGGTGGAGTTTCGAAGCCAGGGTGGTCGCAGGACGGCGACGGGACTGACGACCGGACCGGGTGGCCCGCAGTCATCAGGGGCCGCCATAAGCAGTACCGCAGTGGCAGTACCGATAAGTGAGGTTCGCAGTACCCAGCAGTGAAGTCAGTGGCAGTACCTCGGTGAAGGCGCCGGCTGCGGGCGCGCGCTCCGGGAGGTTCGGCAGTGGGGTTCTGAGCCAGAGCAGACGCAGGACGGGCGACGGGGCTGGCTGCCGAAGAGTGGCGCTGTTCGAGGCCACCAGCAGTTCGCGGTACCAGCAGTTCGCAGTTTCCGTTAGTGAATGGTTGTTTAAGAGGGAAGAGCGGAGGAGCCGAGCGCCATCAGGATCGCCCGGGTGCAAGTCTTGGACCCGGGTACCGCAGGACATCGATAGTGAGGTGGTCTCCGGTCGAGCAACCGCGATCCCCGCGCCCCCGACAGCGTCTCGGTCGGGTCTGCGGAAACAGAGGGCCGGTGCAGTATCAGGGCCGGCAGATGGTGTAGCAGTTCCTTCGGGGCCCTGGTGCCGTACGGCGCCAGGGCCCCTCCACGCGTTCCACAGAGAGGTGCAATGACACCAGACGACACGTTCGGCCGTCTCGATGACGACGACTACCCCGCCTACACCATGGGCCGGGCTGCCGAAATGCTCGGCACCACGCAGGGCTTCCTGCGCGCCATCGGCGAAGCCCGCCTCATCACCCCGCTGCGCTCCGCGGGCGGACACCGCCGTTACTCCCGCTACCAGTTGCGCATCGCCGCCCGCGCCCGGCAACTTGTCGACAACGGCACCCCCATCGAGGCCGCCTGCCGCATCATCATCCTCGAAGACCAGCTCGAGGAAGCCCAGCGCCTCAACGCCGAATACCGCCGCGCCAGCGACTCGGCGAACCCGACCGCAGCAGCGTGAGACGAGCGTGCCCGTCCGTGTCGGCGGGCGCCGCACGCATGGTCTGCCGTGCGGTGTGATCGTTTCCCTATGGTGACGCGGCGTGTGGGCGTGTAGCGTCTGCGTCAGCTGTCGTGGTTCGGAATTCCCCCGTGCCTACGCCTCTGGTGTGGGCTTTTTGCTGTGCTTTGCCGCAGGGACCAGGGCGATCACCTCTGCCTTCCACATGGAGTGGGAGGCGTTCATCGACTGGAAGGCATCAGACATGGCAACGGGAACTGTGAAGTGGTTCAACGCGGAGAAGGGCTTCGGTTTCATCGCCCAGGACGGCGGCGGCCCGGATGTCTTCGCCCACTACTCCGCGATCAACTCCACGGGCTTTCGTGAGCTCCAGGAGGGCCAGGCCGTGACGTTCGATGTCACCCAGGGCCAGAAGGGTCCGCAGGCCGAGAACATCAACCTGGCCTGACCTCGCAGACCTGCCCGAGGGTTCGCGCACACTGCGTCCGGTGAGCGCCGCCCGTGCGGGCTTTGTCGCCCACCGGGCGAAGCGCCTGCTCTCGTGCCGGGCGTGCACAGGTCAGGGGCCGCGCAGCCAAGGCTGCGCGGCCCCTGACCTGTCGAGGCGGAGACGGGTGCGACGTCGGCCCCGACTTCCTGACCCCAGTTGCTTCGAGCATCGTCCGGTTCGGGTACCGCATGCCCTGTGCCTCTGTTCGCGCAGTTGGGAGCAGCAGAAGGTCAGGGGCTCGTCCAGGCGTCGAGGAAGGCTTGCCGTCCAACCGGATCGTCCCATCTGCGGTCCGCATGCAGAACGCGCCAGGCGGTGAGCTCGAGATCTCGGAGCCACAACTCGCCGATGACCTGTGTCTTGAGGTCAGGCAAATGGTCGGACTCGGCGAGGGCTTGACCGATCACCTCCCCGGTCGCTACGCGCTGGGGCGGAGTCATCTCATCGACGGCCGACAGGATCTGCCTGGCCAGGGCGGTTCCCTCTCCGTCCAGAGAACGCAGCACCTGAGCCCTCATGTTGACGGGTAGCAGGTATGCGGTGCCCGACGACCTCCACAGGTCCGACCAAAAGCGTTCTCCTGCCTTGGTGGGGGCAGGCAGCGCGGCCAGCAGACCGAGGAGATGGCCGGTGGCCGCATAGCCGTCGGAGTGGGCGGCTGCGACGACTGCGATGCCGGCGACGCCCTCCACATCGAGCTGACCGGCCTCGAGATGCGGAGCCAGGTCCAGTTGATGTTTCAACTGGTCTGCGAGGGCGGTGGATACGTGGGGGCGGACCTCAGGAAGCATCGGCGATCCTTGCGCGTAGGCGAGCGGAGATGCCCGTTCGGAAGCCCTGATCTTGCCCACGGCCGGCCGTTCTACTCGGTTTCGGCAGGTCCAATTGGCGGGAGGGCCGACGGGGTTGGGAACCGAGCTCCATGATGCCTTCGTCTCCCTGGCCTGCAGCCTGTTCTGCTGGAGACTCCTCAAGAAGGCCCGAACATATGATCGTGTTACGAGCTCCTAGTACCCCGAAAGCCTGGCACCAGCATGTTTGCCCCGGGGTCACGCCCGCAGATCTTCCGTCACGGGCAGGCACTCGGTGAGCAGGTCGACGACGTCGCGCCAGGCTCGCTGTGCGTGCTGTGGGTGGTAGCCGACGCCGGGGACCGTGGGGTGGTCGACCGGCGGGTGGTGGAAGGCGTGCAAGGCGCCGCCATAGACCGTGAGGCGCCAGTCGACGCCTGCAGCCTGCATCTCGGCGGTGAACGCGTTTCGTTGTGCGGGCGGCATGATCGGGTCTTCCGACCCGACCCCGGCCCACACCGGGCAGCGAATGCGCGCCGCCTCACCCGGTCGGCCCGTGATCAGCCCGTTGACTGTCGCGATCGCGCGCAGGTCGACGCCATCGCGCCCGAGTTCCAGTGCGATGGCGCCCCCGGTGCCGTAGCCGACGGCGGCGATCCGGGCAGGGTCGGTCCGGGGCTCGGCGCACAACACGTCGAGCGCCGCATGGCCGATCCCCCGCATCCGGTCGGGATCGGCGAGCAGCGGCAGGCACCGGGCCAGCATCTCCTCGGGGTCACCCACATAGCGCCCGCCGTGAAGGTCGAAGGCCAGCGCTACATATCCCAGCTCGGCGAGAGCATCGGCCCGGCGGCGCTCGACTTCGCTGAGCCCCATGCCCTCCGGTCCGAGCAGCACCGCGGGTCGGCGGTCGACACCGGCCGGGAGCGCGAGGTGCCCGATCATCGTCAAACCGTCGGCCGGGTACTCGACCGTACGCGTCGTAATCGCCGTCATGAGACTGGACTGTAATGATCGTCGAGCCCGGTCCGGCCGCTGTTCTGCCGCTGGCAGAACAGCGCGGGTATCCCTCTGAAATACGGCGAGGGCCCCGGTGCTCCCCGTTCGAGGACCGGGTGGTGACGATGCGGGCGTGGGCCTACGGGAATCAGTGGGTCGGCACGGGTACGGCGCGAGACGACGAGGGCGTTATGCGCCCGGTTCTGGTGGGCGCTCAGAGGCAGGTGCCCGAACTTCGGGCGGTCGCCCCGGACGAGTACGGGGACGTCGACTGGGTGGAGCGGCTCGTACGGATCACCGGCTGGACGCAGCCCGCCCAGCGACCGGACGTGCACTGGGCGGAGGTGGAGTCGCGCTTGGGCACCGCGCTCCCCGCCGACCACAAGCGCATGGTCGAAGCGTTCGGCGCGGGCGCCTTCGACGCGTACCTCAGCCTGAACCAGGAGCCGTGGACGTCGCTGAAGGAGGACGGGCTACTCATCTGGGCGGGCACGGAGCACGAGGACGTGTACTGCTGGCGTGCTGACGGCGACGATCCCGACCGTTGGCCCGTCGTTGTCCGGTCCTTCGATGGCGAGGATGAGGTCCGCTTCGACTGCCAGACTGCGCAGTTCGTCTGTCGCATCCTCCTCGACCCGCATCACCGGTTCACGATGGCCCGCTATTTCGACACGCACTGGTTCATGAACTACGGGGAGGGCGACTGACCGAACCCACTGCCCATGCCATCCGCAGCCGAGTCGGAGGAACCTTCGAAGCAGGGCAGAGGTACGCGTCTGCTCCGAAAGGCACGCCAATTGACCTGATCTGATGCCAAAGACTCAGGTCATCAAGACCCATTCCGATGGGGTACCGGCGGGCCAGGCGTGGACCTGTAAGCTCCGCGCCCGTGGACGACATACCGCAGACAACCATCACCTTCAGCGGCACCCTGACGCGGGAGGAGTTCGACGAGGCCCTCGCGGCAACTGGATGGTGGCGACGCCTGCGCTGGCTCTTTGTCGTGGCCGCGGCAGTGATGGCGGCGCTGAGCCTGAAGCCCTCCGCTGACGGCAACTCGATCAACGCGGGGCTGCTGATGCTCGCTCTTGTCTATGGTGCGCTCGGCATGTTCCTGCCCTCGATGCTTGCCGGCCGTATGTTCCGTGCCGACCAGGCCACGGGGGAGAAGCAGGCCGTCATCGACGACACCGGTTGCGTCATCTCCCGAGGCTCCGAGGAACTCATGCGGGTGCCGTGGCGCACGATGTCCCGCTACTACGAGTCGGAGCTGGTCTACGTGGTGACCGGCCGCCTCGGCTGGAAGCGCGGCCTGTTGATCGTGCCCAAGCGGCTACTCACCACTACCGGTGAGACCGAACTGGTGAGCGTCCTGCTGGAGGCATCGCTCCGTCGCTCCACGAGCGTGCGGACACACGGCCGTTAGCCCCTCCTCGCAGGGTGCCAGCCGGTTGAAGGTCGGCCCATGGCCGCGGCGCGGCGACGGTTTGCAGGTCCCAGGCCATGTGTCCGACCACGGTGCGGCGCGGGCGGCGGGGTTCCACGGTTCCCCGGATGAGGAGGAGTTGGCCTCGCTGGCGGTTCTCGCGCTGCTGCCGCCGGTGTGTGTCGTGGTGCTGGTCTTGCCCGGCTCGCTCGGTGACAGAAGGAGGCCCAGGGCTCCGAAACGCACCATGCTCTTCCCGATAACCCTGATCGCGACTCTCATGCCGCCGCTGGACACGGAGCCTGGGAGGGCGGTGGTTGCCTGGTCAGTGGGGCGGGAGGCGGGACGTTCGGTCAGCGGGACGTGCGGTCAGCGGGGGAGGTGGGGCGTTCGGGCGGTGCCTTCGGCCCGCCCGGGACGCATACCCACGCGATGGCCGCCGCGGTCAGATAGGCGAGGGCTCCGATGGCCATGCTGGCGCGAAGTCCGGTGCCGTAGTCGGCGCCGGTGGCCAGCAGGCTGCCGCCGAGGGCCACGCCGGTCGCGCTACCGATCTGGCGGGCGGTGTTGAACAGGGCGGAGGCGGCGCCGGCGTACTCCTGGGGCGCGGCACCCATCACCGTGGCGGTCGAGCCGGTGAGCGCGAAGGACGTACCGAACCCGACGGCCATCATCGGAGCCACCAGCAGAGGGTAGGCCGGATCGGTACCCGCCGCGGCCCAGCCGGCCAGCCCCAGCGCGCCGAGGAACATGCCGGAGACCACCAGTGGACGGTGACCGGTGCGGCGGGCGAGCCGTCCGGACAGGATGGAGGCGAACATCGTCATCGCCACGGCCGGGAACAGCGCCAGTCCGGTCCTGAGGGCACTGAAGCCGCGCTGGTGCTGGAAGTCCAGGCTGGCGGTGAACACCATGCCGTAGAAGCCGAAGTTGAACAGCAGGCCGACGACGGCCCCGCCGGCCATCGTGCGGGAGCCGAGCAGGCGCGGCGGAAGGCCGGGGGAACGGGCGACCCGCTCGCGCCACACGAACGCCGCGACGGCGGGCACGACCAGGCCCAGCCCGGCGAGCACGAGGGGATCGGACCAGCCGCGCCGGCCGGCCTCGTTCAGCGCGCCGGTCAGCAGGGCCACCGCCGCCACCACGGCACACTGCGCCGGCCAGTCCAGGGACCGGCCGGCGTGACGCGGCGAGGGCGCCACGTGCCGCCATGTCAGAAACAGGCAGGCCACGCCGACGGGAAGATTGATCAGGAAGACCCAGCGCCAGCCCACCGTGGACACCAGCAGCCCGCCCAGCAGCGGCCCGGCGGAGGCCGCGACACCCGCCATCGACCCCCACAGTCCGAAAGCCCGCGAACGTGCGGCGGGCAGCGGGTACGCCTCCTGGAGCAGGGCGAGCGAGCCGGGGACGATCAGCGCCGCACCGAGCCCTTCCACCAGCCGGGCCGCGACGAGGAAGGCGGCGCTCGGCGCGAACGCGCAGGCGGCCGAGGCCACCGTGAACACCGAGACGCCCGCCTCGAAGACGCGCCGGTTGCCCAGGCGGTCGCCCAGCGCGCCACCGGTCATCAGGAATCCGGCGAAGACCAGGGTGTACCCGTCCGTGATCCACTGGATGCCGGTGAGCGAGGCCGGCAGTTCCCGGCCCACCACGGGTACGGCGACGTTGATGACCGTGACGTCCAGGATGACCATGAAGTATCCCGTGCACACGGCCAGCAGCGGCGCCACGGACCGCCGCACGGCCGGCGGAGCTCCAGGGGGCCCGGGCGCACCGCCACCGGCCGACTCCGCGAAGGGCACGACACCGGCTCCGTTCTGTCCTCGGGAACCCGGGCGGCCATCATGCCAAGGGGATCGCGGGCGCCGGGCCAGGACGCGCCCGAGGAACCGGCTCCGCGCGCGGGCTGGCCGCCATGTACGCGGCGGCGGCCTTCGGCCTGGGCGGGGACGGCCCGCTCCCGAAGCCGGACACCGTCGCCGAGTTCGCCCGGATCCGCTCCGAGGGAAAGGACCTGGTGAGCGGCCAGTCGCAGGCGTTCGGCCTGGGCTTCAGCACGTTCGGCCACTCTTTCCGCTTTACGGCGCCGGCGCCTTCGGCCGCTGCGGCGCCGCGGGCTCCCTCGCGTTCGCCGACCCGTGGCAGGGCTCCTCCTACGCTTACACTCGCCGCCGGCACGCCTCCCCGGGCGGCGCGGCCCCGGATAACGAGCGCCTGTTGTGGTCGGTGGTCCGGGCGCTCCCCTGACGAGGGCGGGGCGCGTTCCGGAGGAGATCCGGAACGCGCCCCGTACGGAGGAGTAGCCGCTCGGCCTACGTGACCGCGGTCAGTGTCGCGTAGACCACGACGTTGCTCTGATAGCCGGTGCCCTTGACGTAGCGGCCGCCGCAGGTGATCAACCGGAGTTCGGGCCGGCCGGTACTGCCATAGACCTTCTCGCTGGGGAAGTTCTTCCGGTCGTGAAGCTCGACGGCGCGGACGGTGAACACCGCTGTCCGCCGGTCCGCCCGGCTGATCTCGATGGTCGCGCCCTCGGTCAGGTCGCCGAGGTCGTAGAAGACGCCGGGACCGCCGGTGGGGGTGTCCACATGCCCGGTGGCGATGGCAGTTCCCGCCGAGCCGGGAGCCGTGCCGTCGCCGTACCAGCCGGCGACGCCGGGGCTTGACGCGGCCGGGGCCCGCAGCGCCCCGGCCGCGTCAAGGCCCACTCGTGCCATCGGCGCGCTCACGCCGATGGCACCGATCCGCAGCCGGACCGGCTCCGCGGGAGGCAGCGCAGAGACCGCAAGGCGGGCCGGGTCCGCGGAGGCCCCTGGGAGGCGGCCGGAGTCCACAGCGGTCGAGCCCGCCTGCGGCGGCCGGCGCTGGGATGGGCCCTCGTCGCTCACGCCGGAGATCAGCAGCACCGCACCCGCCGCCATGGCGCAGGCCAGACCGAGCCGTGCGCAGAGGTACGGATCACGGGAAGCGCTGATACGGCGTCCGAGTCTCAGCCCGAGTCCAGGTGCCATCGCCAGGCTCGACGATCAGGCTCGGATGCCGTCCGGGCGGCGCCACAGCACCACCAGCCCTCCGGCGGCGGCCGTGGCTAGCAGTCCGCCGCCCAGGGCAAGCCCCACGCCGCTGTCCTCGGCCGGCCCGAATCCGGCGTTGACCGAGCCTTTCGGAGAGTGACCGGTGACCTGGTACGTCTCCGTGACCTTGGTCAGCGGCGGACATTTCAGGGTGACGACGTCACTGCCCGCCTTGGCTCCTTCCGGGATCTGGAACTCGCCGGTGAGCTCCCCCTCCTCGTCACCTTCGAAAAGGTGGAAATCCCCGCCCACCTCCGACCGCCCCTTGCCGTAGTCCGCGTCGGGGTCGCAGGCGCTCGTACTGACCGTGACCGTGGAGCCCGGGGCGGCGTTCCACGGGTCGATACGGACATCCGAGTCCTCGTCGGCGGCAGCGACCGGGATCTGCAGTCCGAGGGCACCGAGAGCCAGGCCGATACCTGCACCTATGAGTCTGTAACGCATGCGAATCCTCCAACGGAACGGTGTCCGGCCTACCCGGCGCGGCGCATCTTTCGCGCTCTGTTCACGAGGCAACCGACAGCCTGTGGGTTCCGCAACCTGGCGCATCGCCACATATGTCGCCCAGTCAGGTGCCGAGACGGTCCTCCTTGGTACCCCTGCGCAGGTCACCGACGCGGAGATCATCAACAGCAACCACCCGCCGCCGCGTCGCCATCATGGTGAACGGCCGCCATGAGGATGGCGCCGCACGTTCCCGTAGGTTCCAACATCACGCAGGCGGTTATGAGCCTGTGTGGACGGACGGTGAGCTTCGTACACGTGACTTCAGCGCCCGCCAAGCCCGCATCTCCAACGTCCTCGCCGGACGGTACGTCTAAGCAGGTTCAGCAGAGACGTGTAGCCGTGGCGTGCGGCCTCTTCTCGGCTGAGGCCAGGACGTCGAACAGTGCCGAGCTCTGGGCCCGTGGCACCCGCTCATCGTCGCGGCGGCGGCGTAGAAGCCTGCGCCAGGCCCCCCAAGTACCAGCGGTCACCAGGACCCACCGCCACCTCCGCCGTCACCCCCACCGACACCTCCGCCGCTACCGGATCCTCCGCCGCCCCCTCCGCCACCGCTGCCGCTGGAGGGAGGGGCGGCGCTGGACGTCGAGGCGGCGGTGATCAGGCCGAGGGCGAAGCCTGGGGCGAACCCGGCCACGAGGGTCGAGCGGTGCGTGGGAGCGGCCGTCGTGTCGGCGATCGCTCCTTCCCACGCGTAGGCCACGTCCAGAGCCACCGCCCACGCGGTGTACAGCTTCAGTCGTGTCTCGTCGGGGTGCTCGTCGTGCCGGCGGAAGGAGGGGTCCATGAGATAGCGCCGGAACGCCTCCGTCCGGAGCCAGAGGGCGGTGCCGCGCGGGGTGCGGGTGTGCAACTCCCAGGAGCGCAGCCGCAGCGCGAAGCCGGCACCCACGGCGATCAGACCCGCCACGAGGACCAGGTAGCCGGCCGCGTTCCGGTGGCCGCTGAGCCAGGCCCCGACGGCCGTCGGGACGAAGCCGAGCAGGGTGGCGGCGGTGCCGATCGTGCGTCCGATGCGGGCGCGACGCGCGGCGGCCGCGTCCCACAGATCACTGTCGGTCTGCCACTGTGTCAGCCCGCGGTGGAGGCTCTCCCATGCCGAACGGAACTGAGGGTCGCGCAGGCCCAGGGTGACCGAGTCGCGTCCCGAGAAAATGCTGCCGAAGACGACCCTGGCGAGCGGGTCCGCGGGTGCGTCGGCCGGATCGCGGCGCGTGAGGGTGGGATGCCGGTCGGTTCCCTCGATACCGACGTGTCCGTCGATCGCCGCGCCGAGGAGCCAGGCCACCTGGTGGTGGTTCTCGACCCGTTCATCGAGCAGGATCCCGCCCTGTGCCGGCGTCAATTCCGCTGGAGGCACCGGCGACGGCGTGAGCGAGGCGGCGAGCCGGTCGAGGGCGACGCGCCGCGTCCGGCCGGGCGTGCCGTCGGGTCCTTCCTCAGCGATCCGGTCACGGCCGAGGAAACGCAGCAGCAAGAGCGTCACCGCGGCGCAGACCAGCGTGAAACCGAACGCGAGCAGACCCACCCGCAGCGGGCTTTCCACGGTGGTGCCGACGGCCTTTCCGGAGGGCGGCGCGGGCAGGGCAACCTTCGCTCCGGTCAGCTTCTGCCCGCGGGAGGCGTAGAGGGTGACACCCTCGTGCCCCTTCAGCTTGTCGAGGGTGACGTCCAGCCGGCCAGGACCGCTCCCGCGGGTGGTGCAGGCGTCCTCGGAACCGTTGGTGCCGTGCACACAGCGTGCGCCGGTGAGTTCGTACGGGGCCACGACGTGGATCTCCACGTCCGAGCGGTCGACCCGCCAACCGGTGCCGACAGCGTCCCAGGCGATCTTGCCCTTCTTCACAACGTCCGTGAGCGTGTACCTGATGCGGTACCGGTGCACGCCGGTGACCGAGCCGCCGGGGTCGCCCACCTTGATCCGAGTGGCTATCTCCCGCTGGCCGTTCGGCTTCTCGTAGTAGTCCCCGGTGGTGAGTTCCCACGGGACCCGGGCTCCGTCCAAGCTGGCGCTGACCTTGGCGTAGTCCTCGTCGTACATCAGGTCCGGCAGGTCGCGGTAGATGCCGCGCCGGGTACTGTCGGGCTCTCCGAAGTCGTAGTCGATGACCTCCGTGACGCGCATGCTGCCGTCGGCGGCGACCTCGGCGCCCACCCACATCGTGTTGACGCGCTCCACGTTCCCGCCCATCCGGAAGAGCACGACGAGACCGCTGAGCAGCAGGACGAGGAAGAAGATCTTGATCGAGGAGCCGCGCCTGCGTCTCCGGTTCAGGGTCCCCGCCGCTCTCGGTCTCTTGTCCTTCGCGGTGTTCAAGGAGTACCCCCTGTCGTCACGGGGGCCTCCCCTGCCCCCATGAAGGTCGCAAGGTTATCCCGGCGGCGGGGCAACAACAATGCTCTTGGAATCCAGGGGTGCGCCTCCCATCGGCTTCGCCGAGTGGTTGCACAGCATGAGCGCGGGCGTTGGTTCTCTTCGTTCCTGAAGCCGAAGGCGTAACGCGCTTCGAGCTTGATCCTGGTGGTCAGGTAAATCTCGATGCCGTCCCACCACTGCTCGACGGTCTCGGCGAGGGTGACGAGTTCGGGCAGGTGGGCGTGGTCGGCGACGTAGGCGAAGAAGCGGTGGCGGGCGGCGGAGATCGTGGAGCGGTGGGGGGTGACGTGGGTACGGCTGACGGCCAGGCCGAGGAGGTCTCGCAGCAGAGTGAGTACGGGTCCGGCAGCCAGTCACAGCATAGGGAGAGCAGATGCGAGCCGAGATCGTGCTCCGGCGCACAAGAGGAACGGATGAGCAGTGTCATCGCCGAGGAGCTCGTGCCAGCCGACTGGGATCTGCCGGGTGAGCGAGTTCCTGGGCGATGGCTTCCATGCCTGATTCTCGCCCTGGCGCTGTCAGTTCACTTCGAGCGGCGATCGCGGGGAGTAGCTCGGGTGTGAGATTGCCTGGAGCGGAACGGAGCCTCCAGGCAATCGACTTGAGGCTCTAGAAGAAGCCCAGCTTCTTCGGCGAGTACGACACCAGGAGGTTCTTCGTCTGCTGGTGGTACACGCTCACCGTCGCCTCTGAGCTGCGACAAAGGGTGGAATCGTTTGCTGCTGAGCCGACTTGGTCCGCACCTGGTCCGGATCTTGGTCCGTGATCTTTGGTGTTGGCGTGCGAGTCCTGCGGTACGACATGGCACAGGTCGTACCGCCCGTCCATCGGCGTCCAGTCTTTCCATCTCGGACACGAAATCGCAGGTCAGGGCCTTGAGGTCCGGGAGGTGACCGACCCGGTTGGTGACACCTGTGTGACAGCGGGTGATGCGGCGGAGCCCCTCGGGAACCACCCCGAGCGCCTTGCCGAGCCAGGCGGTGTGTTCGGTGCGCTCGGCCGGGCCAGGGGCGGACCGGGCACGCAGTGCGAACACGGTGGCGTGATCGGTGGTTTCGGCCGGATCGGGGGCCGACAGGGCACGAGTGCCGACGGACACCGCGGCGTGCGCCGCGGTGGAGACGCGTCTGGGCCGCTGCCGGTCACGTTAGTGAGGCGCTGCGGTTCGGACAGGAGGGCGCCGAGCAGGGCATGCTCGGCGTAGTACACCGGCGGACCTCCCCACTGCCGGCAGCGATATCGAGAGACTGCCTGGTGGACGGGCGGCCGGTCGACCAGGCCAAGACGCTTGTCCGCCATCGACCGCGCCTGGCACGGCGGGGAGGCGGTCAGCCCGGAATCCGACCGGAGAAGATCCATACGGTATGGCGGGCGACATCGGTTTGGATCGTCACTATGTGCACCGGGCGGGCCGCACCGCCCGCGCCGGTGAGTCCGGCAGCGTGGTCACGCTCGTGCTGGCGGGCCAGCGCCGCGAGACGAGCCGAATGATGGCCGGGGCCGGCATCGAGCCGACCGTCACCAAGGTGCGCTCGGGCGGCGCGGAGCTGAGCCGGAGCACCGGCGCCGAGGCTCCCTCCGGCATCCCGCTCGACGGCGGGCCCGCCGTTCCCCGGCCCAAGAACACCAACGCTCCCTTCCGCGGCCTCGGCACCAGCAAGGACACCTCCCGCGGCACCGGCGGCAAATCCCGAAAGGCCGGCGAGGCCCGCAAGGCCGCCCACGTGCGTCGCATCGGCTGAAAGCCGTTGCCCTGGCAGCGAATCTCCTGGCCACGGGACCGCCAACCCTCGGCCCGGCCCGAAGCCCGTCCTGCGCCACCCGCCTACGAAGCGAACGTCCTCGGCAGCGAGAGGGATACCCGCCGAGACGGAACAGAATGATGTTGTCGGCGCCCCGCACTGCGCCCGGCATGACAAGCTGTGCTTGCCCACCCCCGAACCCAGGAGGTCACCATGACCGCAGAGCCCGCATCTAGGGAAGGTTCGGAGCCGGCTGCCCCCGAGACGTCCCCTCTGGCGCCGGACAGCGACGGCAACTACGACCTCAAGCGCAAGTTCCGCGAAGCTCTGGCGCGCAAGCGCGCTGCGCAGGCGGACGCCGCCGATGTTGCCGCCAACCCGGATGCGTCGAAGGTGCGCGCGGCGCACGGCCCGGCTGCGAGCCAGCGGTCGTTCAGGCGCAAGAGCGGTGGCTGAGTCGATCAGTCCCGCGGTCTGGCCGCTCAACCAGCACTCTGAGCGCCACCCACTCGCGCGCCCCGTGCAGTGGCCCGCAACGTGCGCGTACCCCTGTGCGCGCTGCGGGCGAGGCCTAGGTGTAATGCCCTGATCTGGGGTCGGTAGGGGCGGGTGCGTTTGTATGCGATCCGGGCCGCTGCCAGCAGCTCGCGCCAGTCGCGTGAGCGGTCTAGGGCCTGTCCGGCGGATCACGCCGGAGACGCGAGGGCCGGCATGACTGTCTGCGGTGTTGTCGTCGGTTGTCGACGCTCCGCGTCGACGCCCTCCTTCGCCGTGCAGCCAGACGCGTCGGCCCTCGCTCACCTGGGCTCCAAGGCACCGCCGGTTTCCTCCGACTTGATCCGCCGGGCAGGCCTTGGTCGGCGGTCTCGCCTGGGGGAAGGGCCCAGCCGCGGTCGGCGCGGGTCGGTGGCGCCGCCGCGCTGGAATTCCGGCCAGGACGTCCGGCCGCCGACGCTGCACCGGTGGCCGGACGTAGCTGACGGCCCGGTGCGACGCTGGCGCGTCTGGCCACCCCAGTTGGCGTCACCCCGGAGCCGTCCGCATCAAGCAACCCCGATGAGAAACTCGCCGGCCTGCGCCGCCTGACCGAGCAAGCCACGCCCGGCCAGTGTGACTACGCCCGCCGTCCCAGCCGCACGGAACTCGCGTAACGGCGCTGCTCGCTCTCCCCCCTGGACGAGGCGTTCGTCAGGATACGCACCGGAGCCCCGGACGACGGCGCCGGCGAGGACGCTCGACTCGGCCTGGAGGCAGGCCGTTCTGCCGCTGCGCGTCACGGGGTACGACCTGGAGCCGGACCCGCTGCTGCCCGCAGGCATCGAGGCCCCCCCTCTGGCGGAGCGGGTCGGTACCCCGGCCAACTGAACGCCACGCCGACCCGGCGCGACCGGCGCACGCACACGCGCTTTATGACGGAACGGGACGAATCGTCCAATTCGAGAAGAGGCATGCCTGGCAAGCGGGCCCTCAAGCTGTGCGCGCACGCGACACGGACACCATCGAAGCCCTCGCCGACCCTCGCCAGAGCCATCGCCGGGGCCGTCCGACGACGCGGTCCACCGCTGGCGCCCTGTCGGGCAGGGGCAGCAGCTCGTTGCTGCATTTGTTTGGACCCTTGCTCATCTCACGATCGATGTGCGATCTTAGTCTCATTCCAGCCATGGAAACGTTTCCGTAAGAGGTGGGGTGGATGGCCACGATCAAGGATGTCGCGGCACGAGCCGGCGTCGCGCTGGGTACCGCATCTCGTGTGCTCAGCGGCAGCAGCCAGACGTCGGCCGACTCCCGTGCCCGTGTGCTCGCGGCCGCCGCCGAGTTGGGATACATCGCCAACGGCCCCGCCCGTTCGCTGCGGCGTGCCCGTACGGACGTGCTGGGGTTGCTCGTCTCGGACATTCGTAACCCGTTCTTCTCCGAGCTGGCTCACGCCGCGGAGCAGGAGGCGCGCCGCCACGGATACACCGTGCTGCTGGCCAACGCGAACGAGAACGCCGAGCAGGCCGACGCATACCTTCGGACCTTCGCCGCTCAGCGCATCGACGGCCTGCTGTTCTCACCGCAGGGCACCGTCTCGCCGCAGGTTGCCGCCACGCTCGCGTCCGGACTGCCGGTCGTGTTCCTCAACCGCACGATCGAGGGCGTCGACGCCCCGCTCTACGGCACGGACAACGCTCAGGGCGTGCAGCAGGTGCTTGACTGGCTGCAGCGCCGTGGCCACCGCGACGTCGCCTTCATAGGAGGCCCGGACTCGATCTCCACCGGCGCCGAGCGCCGCGCCGCCTACCTCGCCGGGCGCCAGGCACACGGCATCAGCGCCGACGACAGGCTGCTCGACGCCGGTGACTTCCTGCCCGGCGGAGCGGCCAAGGCCATGTCCCGCATCCTCGACCGTGGCGTCACGTTCACGGCTGTGTTCGGCGCGAACGGTCTGACCACCCTGGGAGCCGTGCGCGCCCTGCGTGAGCGGCTCGGCGCAGAGCAGGCAGCCCGTATCGAAGTCGTCTCCTTCGACGACCTCGACTGGTTCGAGTTCGCCTCTCCGCCCATCAGCGCGGTCCGCAACGACGCGTCGTCGATCGGCCGGCTCGGTGTACGCGGGCTCGTCGACCTCATCGCCGGCCGCGCCGCACCCGGACAGCGTGTCCCCACCACCTTCGCCGACCGGTCCGCGCAGGACGTCCGATGAGCATGGGGATCGCCCTCGGCGCCGCCCCCAGCGAGGACGCCGGCTTCCTCAGCCATCCGCGTCGTCAAGGCGTAACTGTGCAGTCCACCTCGAAGCCGACGCCGTCGACGGGGATGCCCCCTGGACGCCTTCCTCGCCCGCGATCCCGGCGGCTTCACAGCCACAGCCGCCAGGTGGAGAGCACCCCCTCGGGGCCCGGCGCCGAGCGGGCAATGCCCGGCAAGGCCGTCGCCTGCGCTTACGCGATCGCGCAGCGTGCGACCGACACCCGCACCACGCACTCACCGTCGCTTTCAGACCAGACCCACCACCACAACCTCCGTCCCCAGTCCGACGGCAGGCAGTGCGCCCGTCCTGAAAGGAACCACCGATGAAGGTCGCCCTCGGCGCGGACCACGCCGGATATCCGCTCAAAGATGCCGTCCGCCAGGCCATTGAGGCTCTTGGCCACGACGTGATCGATTGCGGCACCCACAGCTGCGACCCTGTCGACTTCCCGGACATCACCCGCAGCACCTGCGAGGTGGTGCTCTCCGGCTCCGCCGATCGAGCGGTGCTCGTATGCGGCACCGGCCAGGGCGCCGTCATGGCCGCCAACAAGCTGCCCGGCGTTCGTTGCGGTCTCGCCCACGAGCCCTACTCCGCCCACCAGGCAGTCGAGCACGACGACGCCAACGCCATCGCCATCGGGGCCTGGCTGGTCCCGCACGCACTCGTGCCCGACATCGTCCGTGAGTTCCTCGGTGCCGTCTTCGACGACGACGAAGAAACCCGCCGCCGGGTCGCCAAGCTCAACGCGCTCGACGCCCTGACCTCGGCCTCCTGACAAGCAGCCCACACACCCCTTGAGCGGGTGAACTCTCTCTTCTGCTGACACCGAAGTGCCCCGCCCGCGAACGACTGCGCCGGGCGCCTGTTCGTCATGCCCAGAAGCACCCAGTCGAAGGATCCGGCCTCCCCCTCGTGCGGCCCCATCCTCCTCACTGCGCAGACGCCGGCTTCTCCCCGGCGACTCACCAAGGAGATCCTCATGTCCACCAGCGCCCCCGCCGGACGGCGAAGCGTGCTCGGCTCCAAGGACCGCGTCAAGACAGCAGTCGCCGCGGGCCTCGGCACCAGCGTCGAGAACTACGACTTCATCGCATACGGCACCGCCTCCGCGCTCTACTTCGGAGCGGTCTTCTTCCCCGAGAGCGACCGGTTCGTCGGCACCCTGCTCTCCTTCGCCACCCTCGCCGTCGGTTTCGTCATGCGACCGCTCGGAGGAGCCATCGGCGGCTACTTCGCCGACAAGGTCGGCCGCAAACCCGTCCTCGTCACGGCGATGCTCGTCATGGGTGCCGCCACCTTCCTCATCGGCGCGCTGCCGACCTACGAACAGGTCGGCGCGCTTGCACCGATCCTGCTCGTGGCCCTCCGCATGCTTCAGGGCCTGGCATTCGGTGCCGAATGGGGCGGTGCGATCACCATGGCCTACGAGCACGCGCCGTGGCACCGCCGCGGCATGTACGCCGCGATCCCCCAGTCCGGCAACCCTCTGGGCATTGCTCTGGCCAGCGGCGTGTTCGCGTGGAGTGACACCCTCGACGGCAACTGGCAGTGGCGGACGCCCTTCCTGCTCAGCGCCGTCCTTGTGATCGTCGCGCTGATCGTGCGTTCCCGTCTCACGGAATCGCCCGAATTCAAGGAGGCCCAGGCAAGCGGCAAGACCGAGAAGAACCCGCTCCTCGCGACCCTGGCCGGCGATTGGCGCGGCATCGTGCGTGTCATCGCCCTGCGCGTCGTGGAATCCTTCGCCTACTACTCCACCGCGACCTACCTGCTCAACTACATCACCGAACGCCACCCCGACCTCAGGCCCGTGGCCCTCAGTGCGATCACCGCCGCCAGCGTCCTCGCCATGGCAGTCACCTTCCTCGCCGGCGCACTCACCGACCGCATCGGACGCCGCCCCATCTACATAACGGCCTGTACGGCGGCGATCCTCTTCGCCTTCCCGATGTATCTGCTCACCAACTCCGCCCGACCTGCCCTGGTGGTGACGGTGTTCATCATCGGCATCGGCCTCATCCACGCATCGCTGACTGGAACCCAGGGCTCTCTGCTCACCGAGCAGTTCCGCACCGCCACTCGTACCTCGGGCGCCTCGCTCGGCTACCAGGTCGCCGCGGCCATCGGCGGCTTCGCACCACTGCTCGCCGCCGCCCTGGTAGGCGCCTTCGGGTGGCCGGGCGCGGCGCTGCTCTACCTCGGCGCGGCCTTGATCGGTCTCGTCGGCATCCTCGCGACCAAGGAGACCTGGGGCCGCCAGGAGCGGGAGCGCGTGCTCCGCCTCGTTGCAGAAGAAGGCCATGCTCAGATCGCGGCCGGCACTCCGGTGAATGCGGTCCTGCCGCCCTCGCCTGGCTCTCGGTGAACTCGTCGCGGCGACGGTGTTCGCGCGGATGGGGGAGGCCTGAGTTGATCCGCACCCGTGTGGAGCAGGCGACCGCCATCACGTAGCCGACGCCGCGCGCTTCCAGGGCGGCACGAAGCCGAGGGTCCTGCCCGTAGGCTTCGTCGCCGGTCACCCATGGCAGTTCGACGGCGAGGCTCATGACAAAAGCAAGCTTCGCGGTGCGTACCCCCGCGCCGTAGGCCGCCTCGACACGTGCGCCGATGCAGGCCGCCTCGCGGTCCTCGGCGCGGTGCACCCGGACCATCGGCAGGGTACCGAGGGCGCGTCCCAGGTCGGCGGCAATGGCGCCAACCGAGTCCTGCATCTGTTCGGACGCGTGGGCCGTGTGGTGCGACAACGTCTCGGCGTCGGCGATCTGGCGTGCCGGCAGGCAGTTCACCGCGTGCTGGGCGACGCGCCTCTCGGCCGGGTGAGCGGCGTGGTCGGGGCGGGGGCAGTCATGGTGGCTGGGCACGACGAGGAGTGGGCACGCTATGACCGTGCACCACTCTGGGGTGAGTTGACACACCACGCCAGGCACATGGCCGCCAGCGCGATGGTCATGGGGACCATGTGATGAAAGCAGTCGGGCGAGCGGTCCCGCTATGTCGTGCCACCACAGGTGTCAGAGGGTTGTCGCCTGCCTCACCCCGGACGGGAGTCTGGTCCGCGACTGGTCCGGGGACAGTCCTCGTGCAGGTCGACCATTGACCTGAGGCAGCCTGTTGTTTACCGAGAGTGACTCCGGTGTCGGATTGCCTGGAGCGCAACGGCGTCTCCAGGCAACCGACTTCAGGCTCTAGAAGAACCCAAGTTTCTTTGGACTGTATGAAACCAAAACGTTCTTCGTCTGCTGGTAGTGCTCCAGCATCATCTTGTGGTTCTCCCGGCCGATGCCGGACTGCTTGTAGCCACCGAAGGCCGCGTGGGCCGGGTAGGCGTGGTAGCAGTTGGTCCAGACGCGGCCTGCCTGGATCGTGCGGCCGGCGCGGTAGGCGGTGTTGATGTCGCGGGTCCAGACGCCAGCGCCGAGGCCGTACAGCGTGTCGTTGGCCAGCTTCATCGCGTCGTCGAAGTCGTCGAAGGACGTCACCGAGACGACCGGGCCGAAGATCTCCTCCTGGAAGATCCGCATACGGTTGTCGCCCTCGAAGATGGTCGGCTGGACGTAGTACCCGCCCTTCAGCTCGCCGTCGTACTCGACGCGTTCGCCGCCGGTGAGAACCTTCGCACCCTCCTGACGGCCGATGTCCAGGTAGGAGAGGATCTTCTCCAACTGGTCGTTGGACGCCTGCGCGCCGATCATCGTGTCGGTGTCGAGCGGGTGCCCCGGCTTGATCTGCTGGGTGCGGGCCACTGCCGCCTCCAGGAAGTCGGTGTAGTGGCCGCTCTGGACGAGCGCTCGGGAAGGACAGGTGCACACCTCGCCCTGGTTGAGCGCGAACATGGTGAAGCCCTCGAGCGCCTTGTCCCGGAAGTCGTCGTCGTGCGCCCACACGTCGTCGAAGAAGATGTTGGGCGACTTGCCGCCCAGCTCCAGCGTCACCGGCTTGATGTTCTCGGAGGCGTACTGCATGATCAGCCGCCCGGTCGTGGTCTCCCCGGTGAACGCCACCTTCGCCACCCGAGCACTGGAGGCCAGCGGCTTGCCCGCCTCCGCACCGAAACCGTTGACGATGTTGACCACGCCCGGCGGCAGCAGGTCGGCGATCAGGCTCATCCAGTAGTGGATGGACGCCGGGGTCTGCTCGGCGGGCTTGAGGATGACCGCGTTGCCCGCCGCGAGTGCGGGCGCCAGCTTCCAGGCCGCCATCAGGATCGGGAAGTTCCACGGGATGATCTGCGCGACGACCCCGAGCGGCTCGTGGAAGTGGTACGCCACGGTGTCGTCGTCGATCTCGCCCAGCGACCCTTCCTGCGCGCGGATCGCCCCTGCGAAGTAGCGGAAGTGGTCGATGGCCAGCGGGATGTCCGCGGCCAGCGTCTCGCGGACCGGCTTGCCGTTCTCCCAGCTCTCGGCCACCGCCAGCGATTCGAGGTTCGCCTCCATGCGGGCGGCGATCTTCAGCAGGGTGTCCGAGCGCTCCGTGACCGACGTACGGCCCCAGCCTGGCGCGGCCGCGTGCGCCGCGTCGAGTGCCCGCTCGACGTCCTCCGCGGTACCGCGCGCGATCTCGGTGAACGGCTGCCCGTTGACCGGCGACGGGTTCTCGAAGTACTGCCCGCGCGCCGGCGGTACGTACTCCCCGCCGATGAAGTGGTCGTAGCGCGGCTGGTAGGAGACGATCGAGCCCTCGGAGCCGGGCGTCGCGTAACGGGTCATGCTGGTGTGCCTCCCGATGCAGCGCTGCCCGCCATCGGGCAGCTCCCGTCGTGCAGGCTAGACAGGCGGACGTTGCGAGTACGTTGCACCGTTGGTCACCCAGGGTGTCTGGCGGACATGAGGGCGTCGGCTCGGTACTCCCGGTACGGCCAGCTCGGCCTCCAGCGCCGCGATCCGCGCCCGCACCGGAGCGGTCGGCCGCACAGCCGCCAGGGCTCGCCAGACCAGCAGGTCGTGCTCGCCCCACGGCGCGTGAGCCCAGTCCGCCAGCAGATCCGGGTCGCCGCGGGTGATCAGCGCCGTCCGCAGAGCCGCGGCGAGTCGGCGCCGCAGTCCCACCACGGCCGGGGCCTGGGAGCTCGGTAGGAGGGGGCCGCGATATGCCCGTATGGCGGCCGTGAGCGCACCCGTCTCCAACTGCCGTTCCACCAGAGCCGCGTCACACTCGACCGGCACGGAGAGCCGGTAGGGCCGCGACGCCAGCAGCCCGGGCGGCAGCAGCGGGCGCAGTCTGGCCAGCTCGGCGCGCAAGGTCACCGGTGTCACCGACTCGTCCGCGTACAGCGCGCACAGCAGCTCGTCCCCGGTCATGCCCTCGGGATGGCGGGCCAGGAGCACCAGAACCTCGCTGTGCCGACGGCTCAGCCTGATCCGGCGGCCGCCACCCGGACGAAGTTCCGCCTCGTCCCGGCCCAGCACGCTCAGCGTGGCCGTGTCCTCCGCCTGCTTCGGCGAGGTGAGCAGGCTGAGCTGTGACTCGGCCGCGCGTGCCACCGCCTGCACGAAGCCCAGGCTGTGCGGATGCGCCAGACCGTCCCCGCCGGTGATGTCGACGGCTCCCAGGACCCGGCCGGTGTGCGGATCGTGGATCGGCGCGGCCGCGCAGGTCCACGGCTGCACCCGCCTTATGAAGTGTTCTGCCGCGAAGACCTGCACCGGACGGTCGACCGCCACCGCCGTGCCCGGCGCGTTGGTCCCGACAGCCGCCTCCGACCAGCGTGCCCCGGGCACGAAGTTCATCCGGTCCGCCCGCCGCAGCGTCGTCGGATGGCCCTCGACCCACATCAGCCTGCCGTGCGCGTCGCACACCGCGAGCAGATGCGAGCCATCGGCGGCGAACGTGCCCACCAGCTCCCGGACCAGCGGCATCACCTGGGCCAGGGGATGTTCGGCGCAGTATGCGCCCAGGTCGTCGTCGGTCAGTTCCACGCTCGCGGTGCCGTCCGGCCCGACGCCGGCCCGTGCGCTGCGTCGCCAGGACTCGGCCACCACCGGCCGGACCGGACGCGGGACCGTACCGGCGGTCGTGAAGGTCTCATGCGCTCGGCGCAGTGCCCGAACTCTTTCGTCTGGGTCGGCTCCCGGCTCCAGAGCCACCCACTGATCGGTCAACGGTCCTCCCTGCAAGGGAATCAACTGGGCCATCGTCACGCGCGGCTCCGCCGCGGACAACCGGGCCGACATGAGGTCAGGAGAAATTGACAAGTCTGATGTAGCGGACCCAGTCCCAGTTCGCTCCCGGGTCGGTGTGATCGGTGCCGGGTACCTGGTAGTGGCCGATGATGTGCTCCCTGTCCTTCGGGATGCCGTACTTGTTGCACACCGCGGCCGTCAGTCTCGCGGACTGCTCGTAGAGCGCGTTCGTGAAGTAGGCCGGCTGGTCCACCCAGCCCTCGTGTTCGATGCCGATGCTCCGGGTGTTGTAGCCCCAGTCTCCGGCGTGCCAGGCGATGTCCGCCTCCCGGACGCACTGGGCGACGTGGCCGTCAGCCGAGCGCACGAGATAGTGCGCGGACACCTTCTTGTCGGTGTTCCGGAAGATGGTCAGAGTGTTGGTGTAGGTCTCCTGGGTGACATGGATGATCACCCGGTCGATCTCGTAGGCCGCCGGCCGGCTGGACACCGTGTAGTTGCCGCTGCTCGCGGGCTGCCATTCGCCGGGCGGATAGTCCACCGCCGCCTGCGCGGCCGCCTGGGGGCCAGGGAGGAGTGCATAGGGGACAGCGGCGAGCGCCGCGCCCTTGAGGATGCCGCGTCGGGTGAGGTGGGTACGGAGCTGGTTCATCTCCATCGTCGGCTGCCCTTCAGCAGTGCGAGGTGTCATCTGCCTTTTGTGGCAAGGCATTTGCGTGTGTCGGTGCTCGGGACTGTGGTGAGTCTGGATGCGTCTGTACGGCGGGGTGCACGTCCGGCTCAGCGGAGCCCTGCACGTATGACCGACACAGTGTCAGCTCCGGTCAGCGAGAACCGGGAATGGTCGTGAGGGTGTCGGTGGTGGCGTCGTGCGCCGGTCGATTTCGCGTACATGAATCCCCCGATGCATGTGTCAGGTGGTGCTCAGCACGTGGGCGGCATGCGCCTCCGCCGTTGAGGTTCAGCGGTTACGGCTCGCCTGAATCACGGTACGGCGCGGGGGAGTTGGGCAGAAGGGCGAGCACCCAGTCCGTGGACGACTGGTGGATTGTGGATAAGTCGGTCACCCGTTCGAGGGGCTTCGGGCGTCAGCGGGCGTGGCGGGCTTTCGTCGCGGGCATCCGCCGAGGTGTCAGGGCCGTTCCGCCACCATCGCCGGATCATCCAGCACGGCCCGCACCACCGAATGCGCGGCACCGAGCAGCGGACCGTCCGACCCCAGCTCGGAGACCGCCACGGGACATGCCGGACCGGCTGTGCGGCTGCGCAGCTCACGCTGCAGAGAGGGGAGAAGCCATGGCGAGAGGGCCGCCAGCGCGCCACCCAGGACGACCGTATCCGGGTCCAGGAGATTGACCGCCCCGGTCAGGGCGATGCCGAGCGCCGTACCCGCGTCGCACAGCGCCGAGCGTACGTCCTCGTTGCCCGCCTCGGCTTGAGCGGCGAGCACCCCCACCACGTCCTCGCGGGGTTCGATCCCGGCCGCCCGCAGTACGGCCTCCTCTCCGGCGTACTGCTCCAGGCAGCCGCGTCCTCCGCATGGGCAGGGAGGCCCGTCCGGCCGGACCGGAACATGGCCCAGCTCTCCGGCGAAGCCACGGGTACCACGGAGCAACTGACCGTTCACGACGATCGCCGCACCGATGCCGATCTCCGCAGACACGTGCAGGAAGTCGCCCGGTGTGCCGGCACCGAGCCACAGCTCCGCCAGCGCGCCGAAGTTGGCCTCGTTGTCCACGGTCAGGGGCACTCTGCGGGTCAGCACGCCGCCGAGGTCGGTGTCATGCCAGCCGAGGTTGGGGGCGCGCACGACCGTACGGCCGTCGCGGGCGATCAGGCCGGGAACGGCAACCGCGAGCCCGGCAACCCACAGGCCGTCCTTCTCCACCTCGGCCGTGACCTGCTGAACAAGCGGGGCCAGCTCCTCGGCCACTGCTTCGGGGGAGCGCCCTCGATTCGCGCCGCGCCGCACGGCCCGCGCACGAACCGTGCCCCGCAGGTCGACCGCGCACACCGCCAGATGATCCACACCGATCTCCGCCCCAATCCCCGCAGGGCCACGCCCGCTCACCGCGAGCGCGGAGCCGGGCCGTCCCACCCGGCTCGGTCGTTCGGGGCCCAGCTCCTCCAACAGGTCCCAGCGGATCAACTCGTCCACGAGGGACGACACGGCTGCCCGTGTGAGACCGATGCGCGAGGCGACCGTGGCGCGCGACAGCGGCCCGTCCGAACTGACGGTGTGCATGACCCGCGCCAGGTTGCGGCGACGCATACCCTGCTGGGTGTCCGGCAGGGCGCGTCCGGTCCCCGTCGGTCGGCTGTCGTGCGGCGGTGCGGTCATGCCTCCGTCGATCCCCGGTGTCCGTAGTCTCTGCGTGGCTCGTGATTCGGTCGCTCGCTGCCGGACCTCGCCCGCAATCCCGGCAACCCAGCGGGGCGGGAGTCAGAGGGAGTCCGGACCCCGCTCCAGCAGCGGGGACGCGTCGGAGAGTACCCCGGCGATCCGGTTCAGGGCTTCCTCGTCCCGTTCCACGGCGTCCAGGACCCGCCCCTCCGTCGTGTTCCAGCGGCGGGCGACGGCCGCCGGGTCCTCACCGGTCAGCAGCCCCGCGGCCTGCGCGGCCGCGCCAAGGGCGACCAGTTCCTTCGCCTCGGGGATCTGTACCGGCCGCCCGGACAGCCGGCGCACCGTCTCCTGCCAAGCCGTGCCGCGCGCGCCGCCGCCGATCAGCAGCAAGGGAGCGGTGCGGTCGGCGTCCTCGTCGAGAACCAGGTCGAGTGCGCCGAGCAGCGAGTGCACCGCTCCGTCGTAGGCGGCCTGGAGCACCTGACCGGCGGTCGTGTCATGGCGAAGACCGTGCAGCAGACCCGAGGCGTGGGGCAGGTTGGG
Source organism: Streptomyces sp. NBC_01171 (assembly GCF_045039805.1). NCBI lineage: Bacteria > Bacillati > Actinomycetota > Actinomycetes > Kitasatosporales > Streptomycetaceae > Streptomyces > Streptomyces sp. NBC_01171. The sequence continues at coordinate 5,920,953 of NZ_CP108609.1, forward strand.
GGTGCGCTCGCCGTCGAGATACGGCAGCAGGGTGACCGAGGTGCCGGGCTCCACGGCCTCCCGGTCCAGCCCCAGCAGGGACGCGACCCGGTCCACGGCGAGGGTGCAGTTCAAGGTGCAGGCCAGCGGCAGCCAGTCGCCGTGCGCGTCGGCGAAACCCGCCACCGTGCCGGTCGGGTCCGTTGGGCGGCGCTTGGAGACCGCGTACACCGTGCCCGAGGTACCGAGGCTGAGCACCGGAGTGCCAGGCCGCAGGCCCAGGCCCAGCGCGGCGGCAGCGTTGTCCCCCGTGCCCGGCGCCACCAGCGTGCCCTTGGAGAACGGCAGGTCATGGCCGTCGCGCACGGTGCCGGCCACCTCTCCGGGGCGCACCACGCGCGGTAGTAGCGCGGGGTCGAGTCCTACGTGCGCCAGGGTCGCCTCGTCGTAGGACTCCGTCGCGGACGCCCACCAGCCGGTGCCGGAGACATCGCCGCGGTCGGTCGTGCCGAGGCCGGTGAGGCGTTCGGTCAGGTAGTCGTGGGGGAGACGCACGGCCCGGGTGGCGCGGACAGCGTCCGGCTCGTGCTCCGCCAGCCATGCCCACTTGGTCACCGTGAACGACGCGCCCGGCACGCTGCCCGTGCGCTCCGCCCAGGCATCCGGGCCGCCCAACTCATCCACGAGGCGGCGGGCCTGCGGCGCCGAGCGGACGTCGTTCCAGAGCAGCGCGGGACGCACCGGTTCGCCGCGCGCGTCGAGCGTGACCAAGCCGTGCTGCTGGCCGCCGATCGACACCGCCGCCGCCTCGTGCGCCGCCTCGCCGCACTGGCGCAGCGCCTCGCACAGCGCGTCCCACCACTGACGCGGATCGCTCTCCCGTCCCGCGCCCGAGGTCACCGTGTGCGCGGCCTGGCCGCTCGCCACCACCTGCCCGGTGGACGCGTCGACGACCAGTGCCTTCGTGGACTGGGTGGACGTGTCCACACCGACGACGAGCGGACCCTCGGCTGCTGACATCGGGCTCTCCCTCTTCCGCGGCGTCATCGACCGGCAGCGACGCCGTTCATCGATGGCGCCCCGGCGTCGAGGACATCTGGTCTCTTCCCAGAGGCGCCTTCGCATACTAATTTGTAAACGGCCATGACGAAATAGTCGTACGCACCAAGGAGCCGCGGCATGAACTACCAGCCCACCCCCGAGGACAAGTTCACCTTCGGTCTGTGGACCGTCGGCTGGCAGGGGAGGGACCCGTTCGGTGACGCCACCCGTCGCGCCCTCGACCCCGTCGAGTCGGTGCAGCGCCTGGCCGAGCTCGGCGCACACGGCGTGACCTTCCATGACGACGACCTGATCCCCTTCGGCGCCTCCGAGACCGAGCGCGAGTCCCACATCAAGCGCTTCCGCCAGGCCCTGGACGCGACCGGCATGGCCGTGCCGATGGCGACCACCAACCTCTTCACCCACCCCGTCTTCAAGGACGGCGCGTTCACCGCCAACGACCGCGACGTGCGCCGCTACGCGCTACGCAAGACGATCCGCAACATCGACCTCGCCGCCGAACTGGGCGCCAAGACCTATGTCGCATGGGGCGGCCGCGAGGGCGCCGAGTCCGGTGGCGCCAAGGACGTCCGGGCGGCCCTGGACCGCATGAAGGAGGCGTTCGACCTCCTCGGTGAGTACGTCACCGCCCAGGGCTACGACATCCGCTTCGCCATCGAGCCCAAGCCGAACGAGCCGCGCGGCGACATCCTGCTTCCGACCGTCGGCCACGCTCTCGCCTTCATCGAGCGCCTGGAGCGGCCCGAGCTGTACGGCGTCAACCCCGAGGTCGGGCACGAGCAGATGGCCGGGCTCAACTTCCCGCACGGCATCGCCCAGGCGCTGTGGGCGGACAAGCTCTTCCACATCGACCTCAACGGGCAGTCGGGCATCAAGTACGACCAGGACCTGCGCTTCGGAGCCGGTGACCTCAGGGCTGCCTTCTGGCTCGTCGACCTGCTGGAGAGCGCCGGCTACGAGGGGCCCCGGCACTTCGACTTCAAGCCGCCGCGCACCGAGGACCTGGACGGTGTCTGGGCTTCGGCCGCCGGGTGCATGCGCAACTACCTCATCCTGAAGGATCGCGCCGCCGCCTTCCGCGCCGATCCGGAGGTGCAGGAAGCGCTTCGCGCCTCGCGGCTCGACGAGCTGGCCCAGCCCACGGCTGCGGACGGCCTCGACGCCCTGCTGGCCGACAGTTCCGCCTTCGAGGGCTTCGACGTCGACTCCGCCGCAGCGCGGGGTATGGCCTTCGAGCGGCTCGACCAGTTGGCGATGGACCACCTGCTCGGCGCCCGTGGCTGACGGGATCGCGCGTGACCAGTCTGTTGTGGCTGGTCACGCGCGTCCTGCGTGCCACGCTGAGTGAGGGTTGAGCAAGCTGCGTCGGAGGTGGGTACTCACCCCCAGGGAACCGAGATCGCTTGTCCTTCGAACCGGGTCTCAGGGGTCCCTCAGGGTCGGGCCTCAGGGATGTCTCAGGGGCGGAGGCCGGAACCGTGGGGCCCTGGGGACCGTTTCCCATGCAGAGAGCGGCAGTGGGTCGTGACGTAGGAGGCGGAGTTCATGTCGAGAAACGCGAAGATCGCCGTAGGTGGCGTGGCGGTCGGGCTGATCCTTCTGATTTGGCTGCCCTGGTGGGTGGCGCTGCTGATCGTGGTGGGTGTGCCCGCCGCCGCGTACCTGACGCTGGACCCCTCCCAGCGGCGCAGGCTGCGCCGGGTGGCGCGCAAGGAGATAGGCCGCTGACGCCTTTGGGTGGTGCTTCGCACGGCGTCACAGTGGACGTACGGCGATCTTGTCCAGCCCTTCCAGCAGACCGGGGAGTTCCGGGCCCCGTCCCACGGGGATGACCTCGCCGGGTTCCGTGTCGAGCAGGATGAAGGCGATGTCGTCGGTGCGGGCCACGATCGACCAGCCGGGACCGTCGGCTCGCAGGGTCCGCGCGTCCCCGGGGGCGAACGACGAGCGGACGCGTCCGAGGGGCGGTGGGGCATCGATGTAGGCGCGTGCCTCCGCGAGCACCTGCCGGACGCCGGGATGGCCGGGCTTGGCTGTGGCTTGCGGCTCGGCCTCCGTCTCCGGTGCTGCTTCGGCCTCCGGGGCGGGTGCCTCGGTCCCGGACGCCTGTGTGTTCGGCAGGACGTCGGCGTCATCGAGCCGGCCGCGCCAATCGGCCCACTGGAGCGCTATCTCGTCGGCGCCGAGCCGCCGCTGAGCCGGTCCCCAGGTGCTGGTGTCGGGCGGGGTGAGAGGAGGTGGGTCCGTGGCCTCGGTGTCCGGGTCGTGCGGGGCCGGTACATCGGGCGCGGCGACGGCCAGCGCCAGGGGCCAGCCGGGCAGGGCCGCCACGAGCGTGCGCCCGTCGGGCGACAACTCGTACTCCATGCCACAGTCCCAGGAAGCGATCGCCACGGCGACCAAGGAGACGTCGTCGATGACGGCCGTCCACCGGGCTCCGTCTCCGTCCTGCCCGAGAACCAGGCCGTACCCCTCGTCCAGTGGTGTGAGACCCAGCGCCGCGCAGGCCGCGGGATAGTCGTCACCGAGCACGCTCGGGAACTGCGCCGGTGTCAGCAGCACCGCCGTCAACACGTACAGCGCGTCGTCTGCGGCAGCCACGGGTGCATCGTCCGACCCGGCCATCTCAGCCTCCCCAGTGGTTCGTCCGTCGGCGCGCACCCTAGTGCGCCGGGGAGAGGCTTGTCACGACTCCGCGCACCGGGCGGAGCTGCGGTTTTCCTGCCGGACGGGGGCGAAACACCCGCTGGCCGTCAAGAGTCTCCTCAGTCCGCCGGCAGGCCCAGCAGATCCCGGGCCACCGCCCGAGGGGTCGTGGAACGCTCGCGAGCGAGGGCGACCACGGCTCGGCTCGCCAACTCGCCCACACCGAAGGAGAGTGCCTCCGGCGACACCCATGACGATGCCTCTTCGACTCCGTCCTGGTCGTCCCGCGCGCGGGCAGCCACATAGGCAGCCGCGGCCTCGAAGAGGTTGTGTCCGCGCTGCTTCTGCTCGATGGGAGCCTCCCCGCGCAAGGAAGTACCCAGCCTTGCGGCGTACTTGCGGATCACGTCGAACATGCGAACCACCTTTCCCCGGTCCGGGGCTCGCTCATCACCCATGTCCCGTTACTCAAAGTAGAGTTTGAATTTCCGCGACAGAAGGGGATCTCACGGTGAAACGCTTCGAGCGGCTCGACCAGATCCGGCGGATGGACCCGGTCGCCGACGCCCCGGAGATCTACCGGCTCAGCGCCGCGTTCGAATTCCCCTGGGACTACACACGAGCGCTGGAACTGGCTCTCTACCGCACCTACGCCGTCCCCAGCATCGGCCGGCTGCTCGCTGATACCGCGGAGCTGACCGAGCGCTCACAACGGCGGTATGACGACACCGCCCTGCTGCTCGACGCCGTCATGGAGCACGGCTTCACCGCCCAGGAGGGCCGCACCGCGATCCGGCGCATCAACCAGATGCACCGCAGCTACGACATCAGCGACGACGACATGCGCTACGTGCTCTCGACCTTCGTCGTCATGCCCAGACGCTGGATCGACACCTTCGGCTGGCGGCGGCTGTCCCGGCACGAGATCGTCGCCACTACCGAGTACTACCGCACCCTCGGGCGCCACATGGGCATCCCCGACATCCCGGAGACGTTCGAGGAGTTCGAGGCTCTCCTCGACTCCTACGAGATGCAGCATTTCGCCTGGGATCAACGGTCCCGGCAGGTGTCCGACGCGACGCTCGACCTCATGGCGTCCTGGTATCCGCGTCCGCTCGCACCGCTGTTGCGCACGGCGACGCTCGCCCTCCTCGACGAGCCCTTGCTGCGCGCCTTTCGCTACGAGGCGCCTGGCGCGACCGCCACCTCCGTGGTGCGCCGTGCGGTAAAGGCCCGTGGACGGCTGGTCAGACTGCTGCCTCCGCGCCGCGCGCCCCACTTCGCCCGGCAGAACTGGGAGATCAAGAGCTATCCGAACGGCTACCGCACCGCCGATCTTGGCACCCACCCGGCGCCGGGAATGAGCGGCTGCCCGGTGCGGCAGGTGAAGTTGAGCGACGCGGTGGACTGAGGCGAGTGGTCGCCGCCCGTCCGATTTCAGGGCTCGCGGAGCGCCAGCGCGAGGAAGTAGCCGGGCTCGTCGACGTACGACGTCATGCGCCACCTGGAACGAGCGAGGAGGGGACCGAGGTTGGCCTCGGCGCGCAGGTCGTCGGGTGTGAGCTGCCTGCCCTGGCGAGCGGCCAACGCGGCCCGGCCGATGGGGTGGAACAACGCCAGGGTGCCACCGGGCCGCACCACGCGAGCCAGTTCACCCAGGTTCTCGCTCGGCTCAGGGAGGTGGGCGATCAGGCCCGCCGCGAAGACGGCGTCCAGGGATTCCGTCCGCAAGGGAAGGGCCGTGACGTCGGCGAGCAGCAGGGCACCCTCCTGGTCCCGCCCGGCCTGCGAGGCGGCCTCGAGCATGGCCGGCGTGAGATCCGCCCCGATCACCGTCCCGGACGACCCCACGGCGGCGCGCAACGACGGGAGTGCGCGGCCCGTGCCGCACCCCGCGTCGAGCACACGCTCGCCCACACCCAGCCCCATCTCGGACACCGCTGCCTCATAGGCGGGCCCGTCGTCGGGAAACTTGCTGTCCCAGGCCGCCGCCCGCGCGGTGAAGAACTCCTGGACGTGTGTGTGGTCGTCACTCATGTTCCGATGATCTCTCACCGCTCCCGTTGACGCCGCACGCACAGGGATAGGCCGCGATGCGGTCCTTTCACCGCAACTCCACGTCATGTTCGGACACCCGCTGTGTCATGTTGTGACAGCTTTCGAAACGCGCCCCCTGTGTACGCCCCTGCCCCGGCTAGCGTCCGTGAGCCATGGGACACCTTGACCACGCGGCCTTCGGCTTGCTCACCCCGGCGCTCTCGTATGCGATGGCCTGCATCGGTGCCGCACTCGGCCTGCGCTGCACGGTGCGCGCGCTGGCGACGAGCGGCCGGGCCCGCCGCAACTGGCTGATCACGGCCGCTTCGGCGATCGGGACCGGCATCTGGACCATGCACTTCGTGGCGATGCTCGGCTTTCGCGTCAGTGGCACCGACATCCGCTACGACGTGCCGCTGACGATCCTCAGCCTCGTCGTCGCCATGGTCGTCGTGTGCGCGGGCGTCTTCGCCGTCGGCTACGGCAAGGACCGCAACCGCGCCCTTCTGATCGGCGGCCTCACCACCGGCCTCGGTGTCGCCAGCATGCACTACCTGGGCATGGCCGCCGTCCGGCTGCATGGGGACGTGACCTACGACCCTGTCCTCGTCGGGTTGTCGATCCTGATCGCGGTGGTCGCCGCGACGGCCGCGCTCTGGGCGGGCCTGAACATCAAGTCCCCGCTCGCGGTCACCCTCGCCTCCCTCGTCATGGGGGCGGCCGTCAGCAGCATGCACTACAGCGGCATGTTCGCGGTGAGCGTCCATGTCGACCCCTCCGGCGCGACCCTGCCGGGAGCCACAGCCATGCAGTTCATCTTCCCGCTCGCCGTGGGCCTCGGCTCCTACCTCTTCATCACCTCGGCCTTCGTCGCCCTCTCGCCCTCGGCTGACGAGCGCCAAGCGTCCGCCACGGCCCAACGGCCCGTCGAGAGCGCCGCCCGCTAGCGGAAGCCCGGCCCGAGAGCCCCGACCCCCTGCCTGAGCGAGGAGGCCATGCGCCCACCCCGTAGCACCCCGAAGGCCGGACCACCGGCGCAGTCCCCGACCCCGCCGCGCGGCCGGCGCGCACACGCCGGGCCCCCGGCCGACGAGGGCCCCGAGGCGTACCTCGACATGGCGCCGGACTACACGCCCCCACGCCCGGGCCGCTGGCACATGCGCCCCCGGACCGTGCGCGCCAAGGTGGTCTGCCTCCTGATGGTGCCGGTGGTCTCGCTCCTCGCGCTGTGGGCGTACGCCACCGTGACCACCGCTCAGGACGTGTCCGGGCTGCGCCAGTCCCAGCGCGTCGACGCCGAGCTGCGTACGCCCGTCGCGGTCGCCGTCGCCGCGCTGCAGGCCGAACGGGCCGCCGCCGTGCGGTACGCCGCCGAACCGGACGCGGCACGCGGGAACGACCTTCGCGGTCTCGCGGCCTCCACCGACCGGGCGGTGGCGAAGCTGCGACTCGGTGACGACAGCACCGTCGCCGCCGGTCAGCAGCTCCCCGCAGGAGTCGGCAGCCGCCTGGAGACCTTCGTCGACGGCGTCGAGCAGCTCCGCGCGCTGCGGACCGCCGTGCTCGGCCGCAAGGCGGACTGGGCGAAGGCGTACGACCGGTATTCCAGGACCATCGACGCCGCGTTCGCCGTGGACGGAGCGCTCTCCGGCATCCAGCGTGCCGATATCGGCTCCGACGCGCGCGTGCTGCTCGAATTCTCCCGGGCCGCCGAAGCACTGGCCCAGGAGAACGCAGTCCTCGGCAGCACGCGTCCGGACGACACGCTCCGTGGCCGGCGTGCCCTGCTGCTGGACGGTGCCGTCGCCAACCGGCGCGCCCTCACCCTGGTCGCCGTCGCCGACCTGCCCGCCGCCCAGCGTGCCGCCTGGAACCGCGTCGCCCACGGCAGCGCCTACCTCGCCCTCACCGCGACCGAGGACCGCGTCCTCGCCGCCGGCTCCGGTGCCAAGGCGGTCGACACGGCGCCCGGTTCGGCCTGGGCCACCGCCCACGCGCGCGTGCGGGCCGACATGAGCACCATCGCGGCGGCCACGAGCCGGGCGGTCGCGGGCCGCGCCGACCCGTTCACGCACGGCGTGCTGAGTCCGGCTGGCGCCGCCGTGCTCTTCGGCCTGGCCGCGGTCGTCGCCTCGCTCGTGATCTCGGTCCGGATCGGACGCGCGCTGGTGGTCGAGCTGGTGAGTCTGCGCAACGACGCTCTGGAGATCGCCCGCCGTAAACTCCCGGCGGCCATGCGGAAACTCCGCGCCGGTGCGGAGATCGACATCCGGGCCGAGGCGCCCGCCGGACCGCCCGCCGAGGACGAGACCGGGCAGGTGGCGGAGGCCCTGACGACCGTGCACCGAGCCGCCCTGCACGCCGCCGTCGAACGCGCCGAACTCGCCAGCGGCATCTCCGGGGTCTTCGTCAACCTCGCCCGTCGCAGCCAGGTGCTGGTCCACCGCCAGCTCAGTCTGCTGGACAGCATGGAGCGCCGTTCCGACGACCCGAACGAGCTGAGCGACCTGTTCCGGCTCGACCACCTCACCACGCGCATGCGGCGCCACGCCGAAAGTCTGATCATCCTCTCCGGAGCGGCACCCGGCCGGGCCTGGCGCATGCCGGTGTCCCTGACCAACGTCGTTCGCGCGGCCGTCTCCGAGATCGAGGACTACGCGCGTGTCGAGGTCCGTCAGCTCCCCGAGGCGGCCGTCATCGGGGCGGCCGTGGCCGACCTCACGCACCTGCTCGCGGAGCTGGTCGAGAACGCCGCCCAGTTCTCGCCGCCTCACACGCGCGTGCGCGTGTCCGGTGAGCCGGTCGGCAACGGCTACGTCCTCGAGGTCGAGGACCGGGGGCTCGGCATGAGTGCCGAGACGCTCGTGGAGGCCAACCGGCGCATAGAGCAGTCCGAGGCCCTCGACCTCTTCGACAGCGACCGCCTCGGCCTCTTCGTGGTCAGCCGACTCGCGGCCCGCCAGGGCATCAAGGTGCACCTGCGCACCTCCCCGTACGGCGGCACCACCGCGGTCGTGCTGCTACCCACCGCACTGGTCCACCAAGGAACCTCGCAGCAACCCGCCGAGGCACCCCCGGCCCCTCAGGAGCCGGCACGTGAGTACGCGCGCGTGCCCGAGGTGCCCGCCCCGGCCGCGGTGACCACCCAGAGCGAGCGACCCGCCCTGGCCGCCACCGTGCCGCCGCCGGCGGAACCCGTCCCCGACACACCGCCTCCCGGAGTCAGCACCTTGAGGCCCCACCGTCCGCCCACCGAGGCCGCATCCTCGGACGACCTCCCGCGCCGCGTGCGCCAGGCCAGCCTCGCGCCCCAGCTCCGCAAGGAGCGCCCCGCCGAACCGGCAGCGGAACCCGAACCACCCAATGACGAAGGGCGCACCCCGGAAATCGTGCGGGACCGCATGGCGGCCTACCGCGACGGCTGGGTACGCGGCGGCGGCCGCCGTCCCGGCCGTGTCGCACCAGCGCCCGCAACGGGCAGCGACAGCACCGAAGGAGAACCCGCATGATCCAGGAGCCGAACACGACCGCGAACCAGCGATCCGGCGAACTCGACTGGCTCCTGGACGACCTGGTCAGGCGGGTGGGTGAAGTCCGCCACGCCGTCGTGCTGTCCAACGACGGCCTCGCGGTCGGCGCCTCCACCGGCCTCGGCCGCGACGACGCGGAGCACCTGGCCGCCGTCGCGTCCGGCTTCAACAGCCTGGCCAAGGGCACAGGACGCCACTTCGGCGCGGGCGGCGTCCGCCAGACCATGGTGGAGCTGGACGACGCCTTCCTCTTCGTGGTCTCCGCCGGCGACGGCTCCTGCCTCGCCGTCCTCACGGCCGCCACGGCCGACATCGGCCTGGTCGCCTACGAGATGGCACGCCTGGTCAGACGCGTGGGCGAACACCTCTACGCGGCACCGCGCGTCGCCTCACGGCCGCCCGCGGCAGGCTGACCGGGAAGGCCGGAACAGATGACCGAGAACCCGCCGGGCGACCTTCGCGACGAGGGCAGCCAGTGGTACGACGGCGAGGCCGGACCCCTGGTGCGGCCCTACGCCATGACCGGCGGACGCACCCAGCCCGGCCCGACCGGGGTGCCTTTCGACCTCATCGCCCTGGTCACCCTCGACCCAGCCGCGCCGGGAATGGACGACGGCAGCGCCCTGGGTCCGGAACACCGGACCCTGATCGAGCTGTGCCGCACCGAGACACAGTCGGTCGCTGAACTCGCGGCCGACGCGGACCTGCCCGTGGGTGTGGTCCGCGTGCTCCTGGGTGACCTGCTGGAACTGGGCTGTGTCACCGTCAGCCGCCCGGTGCCGCCCGCGCATCTGCCGGACGAGCGGATTCTGCGCGAGGTCATCGAAGGGTTGCGGGCCCTGTAGATGAACGTTCACGACCGACCCGGCGCCTCTTCGGCCGCCGTTCCGCACGCTTCCGGTGGTCGATCGGCCGGAAGCCGGTCACATCTGGTGCTTTTCAGTCCGAACCCCCGAGGCGGTGTCGAAGTTGTCATGATGCTGACCTCATGCCCGAGCACGTCGACCGCAGCCGGCCCTCCCGAGAGAAGTGATCATGGCCTCTGAGCACGTCGAAGCCGCCGACGACATCTCCGCCCTGGCGCTGAAGATACTGGTGGCGGGGGGATTCGGCGTCGGAAAGACCACGCTGGTCGGCTCCGTCAGTGAGATCCGGCCGCTGCGCACCGAGGAATTGCTCAGCGAGGCGGGTCAACTGGTCGACGACACCGACGGCGTGGACCGCAAGGTCACCACCACCGTGGCGATGGACTTCGGCCGCATCACCATCCGCTCCGGCCTCGCCCTCTACCTGTTCGGGACCCCGGGCCAGGACCGCTTCTGGTTCATCTGGGACGAACTCTCGCAAGGAGCCCTCGGAGCCGTGGTCCTCGCCGACACCCGCCGCCTGGAGGACTGCTTTCCGGCGGTCGACTACTTCGAGCACCGGCGCATCCCGTTCGTCGTCGCCGTCAACTGCTTCCCCGGCGCGCGCCCGTACGGCGCCCACGACGTCTCGCGCGCTCTCGACCTGGACCAGGGCACGCCCGTGGTGCTCTGCGACGCCCGGGACCGCGACTCCGGCAAGGAAGTGCTGATCCGCCTCGTCGAGTACGCCGGGCGCATGCACACCGCCCGGCTTCTCGACTCGGTGAGCTGAGGCCGCCTCAGTCCGCGAGGTCCCGCACGGCCACCACATGGTCGATGTGCACCCTCACCAGCAGTTCGCCCGGAACGCCGTTGCGCGCGCCGAACTCCTCGGCGCGGTCCTCGCCCATGTACCGCGCGGCGATCCGGGTGGCCCACCGGCGGATCTCGTCCAGATCCTCGGACAACCGGGCCTGTCCGTTCAGCACCACGAACGAGAACGGCGGCCGGTCGTCGTCCACGCAGAGCGCGACCCGTGGGTCACGGGCGAGATTGCGCCCTTTCACTGTCTCCTCCCCGGTGTTGAAGACCAGTTCGTCACCGTCGATCAGGAACCAGATCGGGGCGATATGAGGGCTTCCATCGGCCCTTACGGTCGCCAGCTTGCCGGTTCGGGTGCCGTACGAGACGAACGCCCGCCATTCCTCGTCGGTCATCTTGTGTGCCATGAGCCCATCCTGCTTGCCCGGACGCCGGGCGTGGGGAAGGCTTGCGGAAAGCTCCTCCAGCCAGGGGGAGAGGCCACACGGGGAGAACGAACATGGCGCAGAACCAGGGACTGGGTTGGCTCCTGGACGATCTCACCCAGCGCGTGGACCACGTTCGGCACGCGCTGGTGCTCTCGAACGACGGACTGGTCACCGGGGCGAGCACCGGACTACGGCGCGAGGACGCGGAGCATCTGGCGGCCGTTTCCTCCGGACTGCACAGCCTGGCGAAGGGCTCGGGGCGCCACTTCGGCGCGGGCCGCGTCCGGCAGACCATGATCGAGTACGACGACGCCGTACTCTTCGTCACCGCGGCCGGGCCCAGCAGTTGCCTGTGCCTGCTGAGCGGTGCGGAGGCGGACATCGGTCAGATCGCCTACGAGATGACGCTGCTCGTGAACCGGGTCGGCGAACACCTCGGGGTGAACACCCGGCAGCCCGAACACTCTCCGGTATCCGATCTCTGACCTGCGGATTCACGGGAGTGCGGAAGGTTATCCACAGGGCCGTCGCGGAGTGCACGGAAATGGCTACGGTGTGTGCACGGCGAACGCGCAGGGCGTGAGCCGACCACTCCACGGGGGAGCAGAGCCATGCCGGGAACCACCATCGCATCCGTGACCACCCTGACCCCGGAGCGCCCCGCGCTCTGCGCACCGAGCCGCGCCGCTCGGGAACTGGGTCTCAAGCGCTACGAGTTCGACCTGGCCGTCGAGCTGGGCCGCATCCGCATCGTGTCCGACGGGGCAAGCGGCGGCCGACGGGTCGCTCGGACCGAGATCGCCCGCCTCCAGGCGCAGGCCGGCTTTCCCCAGACGCTGCGCGAGCGGGTGCGGGTCGTGGGCACCAAGGAGGGCGCCTCGCTCCTGGGCGTCTCCGAAGGCAGATTCGCCAGGCTCGCCCGACTGGGACTGCTGGTGCCGGTGCGCTTCTATCTCAACCGGTACCGAGCCGTCGTGTGGCTGTATCTGGCCGAGGAACTGCGGGAGTTCGTGGCGAACGGTGAGCACGCCGATCTGATCACGGGCAGGATGCCCGAGACACTCAGGAGCCAGTTGACGGCCGGGCTCGACCTGCGCCCGAGGAACTGGCGGGGACGCCACCTCGGATTCCTGCTGCGGCAGGCCGAGGACCCATGGGCGCGAGCCGGAGCCATCGCCGCCTTCCTGCCGAGCGACAAGATTGCGGCGATCGTCAAAAGCCCTTATGAACGGGCCAGGTTGGACCGCCAGAGGCCAACCCTGCCCGAGTCCGGCGCCCCTGGATCACCCTCCGCGCTGCTCGGCGAGCAGATCATCACCGCGCAGGACGCGGACGAGATCGCCTGGCTGAGTGCGGACCTGGCGCGGCAGTTGGAAGCGACACGGGCACCTTGGTCCGCGTCTTCACCCGTTCCGGGCCGGCGGGATCATGCCGCGCGGCGACCGCGTGTACGACGCGTGCCCACAGCGCCAGTACCGCGAGCTTCCTCCCCGGCAGCACCGGTCGACCTCGCCACGGCCCGAGCATGCTCCGACACCCCGGCCTCCCTGCCACTGCCGCGCAGCGACCCCGGGCCCGGAGCCGATGCGCCGCGACCGCCCCGAGGGCTGCTGACCTGGCTACGTCGCAGAAGCCCCCGGAGCACACCAGCCGGTGATCACACTAGAGGGACCTGAACAGGCCCTCCTGGACGACCGACACGAGCAGTTGCCCGTGCACGTCGTAGATGCGCCCGCGGGCCAGGCCACGGCCGCCGATGGCGATCGGGGACTCCTGGTCGTACAGGAACCACTCGTCGGCGCGGAACGGACGGTGGAACCACATGGCGTGGTCCAGCGACGCCATGTCGAAGTTCCGCTGACCCCACAGCGGCTCGATCGGGATGCGGACCGCGTCGAGCAGGGTCATGTCGCTCGCGTAGGTCAGCGCGCAGGTGTGGATCAGCGGGTCGTCGCCGAGCGGACCGACCGCGCGCATCCACACCGCGCTGCGCGGCTCGGCACCGTCGATCTCGTCGGCGTTCCAGCGCAGCCGGTCGACATAGCGGATGTCGAAGGGCTGGCGGCGCGCCATCAGCTCCAACTGCTCCGGGAGTGCGCCCAGATGCTTCCGGATCTCCTCGGCCACGGGCGGCAAGGACTCCGGGTCCGGCACGACACGGGCGGGCGGGAGCTGGTGCTCGAACGGTCCTTCCTCAGGCTTGTGAAAGGAGGCGGTCAGATTGAAGATCGTGCGGCCCTGCTGCACGGCCGTGACCCGGCGCGTGGTGAACGAGCGTCCGTCACGGACCCGCTCCACCTGGTACACGATCGGCACGCCCGGCCGGCCCGGACGCAGGAAGTACGCGTGCAGCGAGTGCACGGGGCGGTCGCCTTCCGTGGTGCGCCCCGCGGCGACCAGCGCCTGGCCCGCCACCTGGCCGCCGAAGACCCTTTGGAGGGACTCCTGCGGGCTACGGCCGCGGAAGATGTTGACCTCGATCTGCTCCAGGTCGAGCAGATCGACCAGGCTCTCGGCCGGATTCGTCATCGGTGGGTTTCTCCTGTGCTCACAACTGGCCGACATCGGTGACACGGATGACCGCACGGCCCTCCGCGTCGGAAGCGGCGAGATCGACTTCCGCGCTGATGCCCCAGTCGTGGTCACCATTCGGGTCGTCGAAGATCTGACGGACGCGCCACAGCTTGTCCTGCGGCTCCTCCTTGATCACCAGCAGCTTGGGGCCGCGGGCGTCGGGGCCGGTGCCGAGGTCCTCGTACTCGTCCCAGTACTTGTCCATGGCCTCGCCCCACGCGTCCGCGTCCCAGCCGGAATCGGCGTCCAACTCGCCGAGTTCGTCGACCTGGTCGAGGGCGGCCAGCTCCACGCGGCGGAAGAGGGCGTTGCGGACCAGCACGCGGAAGGCGCGGGCGTTGGTGGTGACCGGCTTCACCTCGTCGGCCTTCTCCTGGGCCTCCTCGGCGGTCATCACCTCCGGGTTGGCGAGCTGCTCCCACTCGTCCAGGAGGCTGGAGTCGACCTGGCGGACCATCTCACCGAGCCACTCGATGAGGTCCTGGAGGTCCTCGGACTTCAGGTCGTCCGGGATGGTGTGGTCGAGGGTCTTGTAGGCGCTGGCGAGGTAGCGCAGCACGATGCCCTCGGTGCGGGCGAGCTCGTAGAGGGAGACCAGTTCCGTGAAGGACAGGGCGCGCTCGTACATGTCGCGGACGACCGACTTCGGCGACAGCGGGTGGTCGCCGACCCAGGGGTGGCTCTTGCGATAGGTGTCGTAGGCGTGGAAGAGCAGCTCCTCCATCGGCTTGGGGTAGCTGATGTCCTGGAGCCGCTCCATGCGCTCCTCGTACTCGACACCGTCCGCCTTCATCAGGGCCACGGCCTCACCGCGCGCCTTGTTCTGCTGGGCGGCGAGGATCTGACGCGGGTCGTCCAGGGTGGACTCGACCACGGACACCATGTCGAGGGCGTAGGAGGGCGACTCGGGGTCGAGGAGTTCGAAGGCCGCGAGCGCGAAGGTGGACAGCGGCTGGTTGAGCGCGAAGTCCTGTTGGAGATCGACCGTGAGACGGACGATGCGGCCCTCGGCGTCCGGCTTGTCGAGCTTCTCGACGATGCCGCCGTCCAGCAGCGAGCGGTAGATGGCGATCGCACGGCGGATGTGCCGGAGCTGCTGCTTGCGCGGCTCGTGGTTGTCCTCCAGCAGATGGCGCATCGCCTCGAAGGCGTTGCCCGGCCGGGCGATCACCGACAGCAGCATGGTGTGCGTCACCCGGAACCGCGAGGTCAGCGGCTCGGGCTCGGACGCGATCAGCTTCTCGAAGGTGTTCTCCGTCCAGCCGACGAAGCCCTCCGGAGCCTTCTTGCGCACCACCTTGCGGCGCTTCTTCGCGTCGTCCCCCGCCTTGGCGAGGGCCTTCTCGTTCTCGATGACGTGCTCGGGCGCCTGCGCGACGACGAGTCCGGCGGTGTCGAAGCCGGCGCGTCCCGCCCGTCCCGCGATCTGGTGGAACTCGCGGGCTCGCAGCGTGCGCACCCGGTTCCCGTCGTACTTGGTCAGAGCCGTGAACAGCACCGTGCGGATGGGCACGTTGACGCCGACGCCGAGGGTGTCCGTGCCGCAGATGACCTTCAGCAGACCGGCCTGGGCCAGCTTCTCCACCAGGCGCCGGTACTTGGGCAACATGCCGGCGTGGTGGACGCCGATGCCGTGCCGTACGTAACGGGAGAGGTTCTGGCCGAACTTGGTGGTGAAGCGGAAGTTGCCGATCAGCTCGGCGATCCGGTCCTTCTCCTCGCGGGTGCACATGTTGATGCTCATCAGCGCCTGCGCCCGTTCCACGGCCTGCGCCTGCGTGAAGTGCACGATGTACACCGGAGCCTGCCGGGTCTCCAGCAGTTCGGTGAGCGTCTCGGTGAGCGGGGTGAGCCGGTACTCGTAGGAGAGCGGTACCGGGCGGGTGGCCGAACGGACGACCGCGGTGGGGCGCCCGGTGCGGCGGGTGAGGTCCTTCTCGAAGAAGGACACGTCACCGAGCGTGGCCGACATCAGGATGAACTGGGCCTGCGGCAGCTCCAGCAGCGGGATCTGCCAGGCCCAGCCGCGGTCGCCCTCCGCGTAGAAGTGGAACTCGTCCATCACGACCTGGCCGATGTCCGCGTCCTTGCCGTCCCGCAGCGCGATGGACGCCAGTACCTCGGCCGTGCAGCAGATTACGGGCGCGTCGGCGTTCACGGAGGCGTCGCCGGTCAGCATGCCCACGTTCTCGGTGCCGAAGATCTTGCACAGTTCGAAGAACTTCTCCGACACCAGGGCCTTGATCGGAGCGGTGTAGAAGGTGACCTCGTCACGGGCCAGCGCCGCGAAGTGCGCGCCGGCGGCGATCATGCTCTTGCCGGAACCGGTGGGCGTCGAGACGATCACGTTCGCCCCGGACACCACCTCGATCAGCGCCTCTTCCTGGTGGGGATAGAGGGTGAGGCCGCGATCCTGGGCCCACGACTCGAAGTTTTCGTACAGGGCGTCGGGGTCGGCGGTCCGCGGGAGCTGATCGATGAGGGTCACGCCCCCATCTTGCCTGCCCATGCGGTCAACCGGGGAATCGGCTGCGGGCGTCAAGATCATGGAGGCTACGCTGTGTCGCCGACGGATCATCAGCACCGCAGGTCAACTGGACAGCGGCACACGAGGAATAGGGCGGGACGCGGCCATGATGGGACCAGCACACTCACTGTCGGGGGCCGCCGCCTGGCTCGGTGTCGGAGCGGCGGCCGCCGCCTTCGGGTACCCGATGCCCTGGCCGGTCCTGCTGGTGGGTTCCCTGGTCTGTGCGGGCGCTGCCCTCGCCCCCGACCTGGACCACAAGGCGGCCACCATCTCGCGGGCCTTCGGACCGGTGTCCGGCTGGGTCTGCGAGATCGTCGACAAGCTGTCGTACGCCGTCTACAAGGCCACCCGGAAGCCGGGCGACGCGCGCCGCACGGGCGGTCACCGCACCCTCACGCACACCTGGCTGTGGGCGGTCCTGATCGGGGTGGGCAGCTCCGTGGTGGCGATCACCTGTGGCCGCTGGGGCGTCCTGGCCATCCTGTTCGTGCACATGGTGCTGGCCATCGAGGGCCTGCTGTGGCGAGCGGCACGTGGTTCCAGCAGCGATGTGCTGGTCTGGCTGCTCGCGGCGACCAGTGCCTGGATTCTGGCGGGGATGCTGGACAAGCCCGGCCAGGGCGCCGACTGGCTGTTCAGCGAGCCGGGCCAGGCGTACATGTGGCTGGGCCTGCCGGTCGTGCTGGGCGCCCTGGTCCACGACATCGGGGACGCGCTGACCGTCTCCGGCTGCCCCGTCCTGTGGCCCATCCCCGTCGGCCGCAAGCGCTGGTACCCGGTCGGGCCGCCGAAGGTGCTGCGCTTCCGGGCGGGGAGCTGGGTCGAGCTGCGGGTGCTGATGCCCGCGTTCATGCTGCTCGGCGGAGTGGGCGGCGCGGCGGCGCTCAACTTCATCTGACTCCCCGGCCGAGCCGCTCCTCGTCAGGCGCTCGCGTCCGGGCGCTGCCCGCCGTACCGGCGCTCGAACCGGTCGATGCGGCCCTCGCTGTCCAGCGTGCGGGCCTTGCCGGTGTAGAAGGGGTGGCTCTCCGAGGAGATCTCCACGTCGATCACCGGGTACGTCTCGCCGTCGTCCCACTCGATGGTCTGCTCGCTGCCGGCGGTGGACCGGGTGAGGAAGGCGTAGCCCGCCGAGCGGTCGCGGAAGACGACCGGGCGGTACGCGGGCTGCTTGTCCTGCTGCATGGCGGCTCCTCGCACGGGTGGGTGGGGCGGGAGGCTTCCGGATCAGCCGGGAAGGGGGTTCTCGTCGACGATGTGGACGGCGGCCTCCTCGGCGGAGGCGGCGGCGCCGTCGATGCCGACGTCGGTGGCCACGAGCGCGCTCTCGTCGTCCTCATGCACGC
Source organism: Streptomyces sp. NBC_01171 (assembly GCF_045039805.1). Classification (NCBI taxonomy): domain Bacteria; kingdom Bacillati; phylum Actinomycetota; class Actinomycetes; order Kitasatosporales; family Streptomycetaceae; genus Streptomyces; species Streptomyces sp. NBC_01171. The sequence continues at coordinate 5,938,752 of NZ_CP108609.1, forward strand.
CCTCGTCGGGAGCGACCAGGCGACCGGAACGGCGGAGCCCGACCTCGTTGTCGAGCAGTTCGCCATCGGTGCCTTCGCAGTCGCCGAGGCCGTCGCCGTCGGGGACGGCCGAATCGGGCAGCTCCTCGGCGAGCCGCTGGTCGAGCGTTTCGCCGGCCTCGCGTTCCGCCGCCGTCACCCCGGTGTGCTCGACCGCCCAGGGCCGCTCGGGAGGGGACCAGCCCCGGTCGAGGGGATCATCGACACCGTCGTCGTCCAACGTGTCCTCGACGTCGAGCACCCCCGAGTCCTCCGGGATCTCGTCGGGGTCGGGCTGGTAGACGTCGTCACCCCATCCGTCGGCGCTGTTCACGTGGACCTCCATCCGGTAAGCACGACCCGACGCCGTGAGAACGGGGGCGGGCCCATCGGCACACATGGCCCTCCTGTCCCACGGAACGGCCGGGAAAACGTCCCCCGGATTCCGGGCCCGGTGCCTGTATCCAGCCTTCCACCCCCATTCGGGACCGCGCAACGGCAACGCTGGGTAGCGGGGAAGAGGCGGCCGCCGACCCGCCGCGCCACCCGGTTCCGTCTTGGTCCGGTGGACCGGCCCTCACCCGTGCCAGGAACGCCAGAGCGCCGCATAGGCTCCGTCCGCCGCGACCAGGTCGTCATGGCTGCCCAGCTCGCTGATGCGGCCGTTCTCGACGACCGCGATCACATCGGCGTCATGGGCGGTGTGCAGACGGTGGGCGATGGCGACCACCGTGCGCCCGTCGAGGACACGGGACAGCGAACGCTCCAGGTGCCGGGCGGCGCGCGGATCGAGGAGCGAGGTCGCCTCGTCCAGCACCAGCGTGTGCGGGTCGGCCAGCACCAGCCGGGCCAGCGCGATCTGCTGGGCCTGCGCCGGGGTCAGCGGGAGACCACCGGAACCGACCTCGGTGTCCAGCCCCGCCTCCAGCGCCCGCGCCCAGGTGTCCGCGTCGACCGCGCCCAGTGCCGCCCACAGCTCGGCGTCGCGTGCCTCGGTGCGGGCCAGCAGAAGGTTGTCGCGCAGGGAGCCGACGAAGACGTGGTGCTCCTGGTTGACGAGGGCGACATGCGACCGGACGCGTTCGGCCGGCATCCCGGACAGCTCGGCGCCGCCCAGGGTGACATGGCCGTCCCGAGGTGCGTAGACACCGGCGAGCAGCCTGCCCAGAGTGGACTTGCCCGCGCCCGAGGGGCCGACCAGCGCCAGCCGGGTGCCCGGCGGGACCCGCAGGGAAACCGCGCGCAGCACGTCGACGCCCTCGCGGTAACCGAAGTGCACCCGGTCGGCGTCCACGTCCCGCCCGTCCGGCACCAGCGACGCGTCACCGGCGTCCGGCTCGATGTCCCGTACTCCGACGAGCCGGGCCAGCGACACCTGGGCGACCTGCACCTCGTCGTACCAGCGCAGGATGAGATTGATCGGGTCGACCAGCATCTGGGCGATCAGCGCGCCCGTGGTGAGCTGCCCCACGTCCATCCAGCCCCGCAGGACGAAGACACCGCCGACCATGAGGACAGAACCCAGCACGATGATGTGAACGGCGTTGATCACGGGGAACAACACCGAGCGCAGCCACAACGTGTACTGCTCCCACGCGGTCCATTCCTTGACCCGCCGGTCCGAGAGAGCGACGCGGCGGGCGCCGAGGCGGTGGGCCTCGATGGTGCGGCCGGCGTCCACCGTCTCGGCGAGCGCGGCGGCGACGGCCGCGTATCCGGCGGCCTCCGAGCGGTAGCCGGAGGGGGCGCGCTTGAAGTACCAGCGGCATCCGGCCACCAGCACCGGCACTGCGAGCAGGACGGCGGCCGCGAGCGGCGGGGCCGTGACGACGAGGCCACCGAGCAGCAGAAGCGCCCACACGACACCGATCGCCAACTCGGGAACGGCCTCCCGCATGGCGTTGGACAGCCGGTCGATGTCGGTCGTGATGCGGGAGAGCAGGTCGCCCGTCCCGGCCCGTTCCAGCACACCCGGAGGCAGCCGGACCGAGCGGACGAGGAAGTCCTCGCGCAGGTCGGCCAGCATCTGCTCGCCGAGCATCGCGCCGCGCAGCCGCACTTGCAGCGTGAAGAGCGCCTGCACTGTCGACGCGAGTACGAAGAGGCCGACGGTCAGGCCCAGTTGAAGGTCGGAAGCCCGGTCGGCGACGCGTTCCACCAGGCCGCCGAGCAGGTACGGCCCCACCATGGAGGCGATGACCGCGACGGTGTTGACGCCGATGAGCAACAGGAAGGCCCGGCGATGACGGCGGAACAGCTCCGCCACATAGTCGCGCACGGTCGACGCCGCACCGACGGGCAGGGTGGTGGCGGTCGTCGGGGCTGCCGGGTCGTGGGCCGGTGGCGCTACGCCGATCATGCGCTCTCCTCGATCTCTTCGAGCGGTTCGAGAGCGCCCAGGAGAGCGGCTCCGTCGGAGGTGTCCGGCCGTTCCTGTGAGGGAGGCGGGGCTGCGGTGTCGTTGGCGGCTGACTCACGCTGCTCGTCCTCGGTCTCACGCGTCACGACGGCGCGGTACCGGGGATCGGTGCCGATGAGCTCGCGGTGTTTGCCGGTCGCCGCGACCTGGCCCTCGTGGAGGAAGACGACCTCATCGGCGCGGTCCAGCAGCAACGGTGAGGAGGTGAGCACCACGGTCGTACGGCCCGAGCGCAGCCGGCGCAGACCGTCCGCGATCCTCGCCTCGGTGTGCGAGTCCACGGCGGAGGTCGGTTCGTCCAGGACCAGAACCTCTGGATCGGCGACGAGGGAGCGGGCCAGGGCGAGACGCTGGCGCTGGCCGCCGGACAGGGAGCGTCCGCGCTCGGTGATCCGTGCGTCCATCGGGTCGGACGCGTCCAGCGACCCTTGCACCAGGGCGTCCAGCACGTCCGCGCACTGGGCGGCCGCCAGCGCGTCCTCCGCGCGGACGGTGCCGGAGGCGGGGACGTCGAGGAGTTCGCGCAGGGTGCCGGACAGCAGCACCGGGTCCTTGTCCTGGACCAGGACGGCGGTGCGGGCCTGGTCGAGAGGAAGCTCGTCCAGCGGCACTCCGCCGAGCAGTACCGACCGGCCGGGCTCGGCGGCGTGGCCACCCAGGCGATCTGCCAGGCGCCCTGCCAAGTCGGGATCGCCGCACACCACCGCGGTGAACCCAAGGGCGGGGGCGCGCAAACCGGTAGCCGGATCGAACAGGTCGCCGCCCGGCAGCTCGGTCGCGCCCGAGCCCTCGGTATCCGTGAGGCGTTCCAACGACAGCACTCGCGCGGCCCGTTGGGCGGAGGGCCGGGAGAAGGAGTACGCCATGGCGATCTCGACGAAGTGCCGCAGCGGATAATTGACGATCATGACCGCGCTGTAGACGGTGACCAGCTCACCGACCGTGATCCGGCCCTCGCGAGCCAGTTGGACACCACGCAGGACGACCACGATCAGCAGCAGGCCAGGCAGCAATACCTGGAGGGCAGAGATGACCGACCACATCCGGGCGCTGCGCACGGCGGCGTGCCGGACCTCCTGCGAGGCGCGGCGATAGCGGTCGAGGAACAGGTCCTCGCCGCCGATGCCCCGCAGCACCCGCAGCCCGGCCACGGTGTCCGAGGCCAGTTCGGTCGCGCGGCCGGCCTTCTCGCGCTGAACGTCGGCCCGGCTGGTGGCCTTGGGCAGCAGCGGCAGCACCGCGAGCGCGACCACCGGCAGGCCCACGGCCACGACCACACCCAGAGCCGGCTGGTAGATCAACAGCGCGACGCAGACCGCCACGACCGTCAGCGCGGCCGCGGTGAAGCGGGACACCGCCTCGACGAACCATCCGATCTTCTCCACGTCACCCGTGGAAACGGTGACCACTTCACCCGCCGCGACGCGTCGCGTCAGTGCGGAGCCCAGGTGAGCGGCCTTGCGTGCCAGAAGTTGCTGGAGGCGGGCGGCCGCCGTGATCCAGTTGGTGACGGCGGCGCGGTGCAGGAAGGTGTCACCCACCGCGATGGCCGTACCGCACAGCAGCATCAGACCGCCCGTCAAGGCGAGCCGATCGGCGGAACGGTCCACAGCCGCCTGAACGGCCAGGCCGACACAGAAGGGCAGGGCGCAGACCGAGGTGAAGTGGAGCATGCCCCACAGCAGCGCCCCGCACTGCCCGCCCAACTGGTTGCGCCCGAGCCACCACAGCAGGCGGGGTCCGGACCGCGCGTCGGGTACGCCTGGATCTGAGTACGGAAGGTCTTGGATCTGCATGGCGTCCCAGTGGCTCGTGTCAGGGAAGGGCATGCTGCGGCGACACCCGGAGGCGGCGGCAAGCCGTGAAAGGTTCGCCTTGCGCGGAGGTGAATTTCAAACGGTTTTTCCGGTGTGGCATGACCGTCACCGCGTTCCAGCCAGGCGCCGCCGCCCCGCTAGACCCGGTTCAACGCCGGGCGGATGGCGGGGGAGGCGGGCGGAGGATTCACCGCTTCGGGGTGTCGCCGTCGACCAGGGTGTCCAGCAGGACGCCGAGCACCTGCCGCTCCTTCTCGGTCAGCGGGGCGAGGATCTCCTCTGCGGCGGAACGGCGTGCTCCGTGCAGCTCGCTCAAGGTGGCGCGGCCCTCGTCCGTCAGCTCGATCCGGGTGACCCTCCGGTTGGAGGGGTCCGGCACTCGGCGGACCTTGCCGTGTGCTTCGAGGCCGTCGACCAGGGTCGTCACCGCACGCGGCACCACTTCGAGGCGCTGGGCGAGATCGGCCATGCGCGGCGGTGAGTCGTAGTGCGCGAGAGTGCGTAGCAGACGGGACTGGGCGGGAGTGACGCCCAGATCACGCCACTCGAGATGGCGCTTCTGGATGCGGTACACCCGGCGGGTCAGCCGCAGCAACTGCTCGGCGAGCACACCCTCGGGATCTGGGGTAGACATGCGGGAACAATATCAGGACCTTGTTCATTGTGAGTACAGGTAACAATGAGCTACGCTCAATGAGCCAGAGTCGGCCGCCCGTCGGTCCGGCCCTTCTTGCCTTCCTAGGAGTCCTTTGAGCCTCGAACGAGAAACGTCCTGGATGCCGCCTCCTGACACGGGGGAGCAACCCCGGCAGGTGCGCCGCATCCTCAAACTCTTCCGTCCCTACCGCGGCCGGCTCGCCGTCGTCGGCCTGCTGGTCGGCGCCTCCTCGCTGGTCTCGGTGGCCACACCCTTCCTCCTGCGCGAGATCCTCGACGTCGCCATCCCGCAGGGCCGCACCGGACTGCTGAGCCTGCTCGCGCTCGGCATGATCCTCAGTGCGGTCCTCTCCAGCGTCTTCGGCGTCCTCCAGACGCTGATCTCGACCACCGTCGGCCAGCGCGTCATGCACGACCTGCGCACCGCCGTCTACGGCCGCCTCCAGCGGATGTCCCTCGCCTTCTTCACCCGCACCCGCACCGGCGAGGTGCAGTCCCGCATCGCCAACGACATCGGCGGGATGCAGGCGACCGTCACCTCCACCGCCACCTCCCTGGTCTCCAACACCACCAGCGTGGTCGCCACGATCGTGGCGATGGTCGCCCTCGACTGGCGGCTCACGATCGTCTCGCTGGTGCTGCTCCCGGTCTTCGTGTGGATCAGCCGCCGGGTCGGGGACGAACGCAAGAAGATCACCACCCGACGGCAGAAACAGATGGCCGTCATGGCCGCCACCGTCACCGAGTCGCTGTCCGTCAGCGGCATCCTGCTCGGCCGCACCATGGGCCGCTCCGATTCGCTGACCGCCGGCTTCGCCGAGGAGTCCGAGCGCCTGGTCGACCTGGAGGTCAGGGCGAGCATGGCGGGCCGCTGGCGCATGGCCGTGATCACCATCGTCATGGCGGCGATGCCCGCGTTCATCTACTGGGCCGCGGGTCTGGCTCTCCAGTTCGGCGGCCCCGGGGTCTCGCTGGGCACGCTGGTCGCCTTCGTCTCGCTCCAGCAGGGGCTGTTCCGGCCCGCGGTGAGCCTGTTGTCCACCGGCGTCCAGATCCAGACGTCCCTCGCGCTCTTCCAGCGCATTTTCGAGTACCTCGACCTGCCCATAGACATCACCGAGCGCGTGGACCCCGTCCACCTCGACGACATCAAGGGCGAGGTCCGCTTCGAGGGGGTCGAGTTCCGGTACGACGACAAGAGCGGCCCGGTCCTCGACGGCATCGACCTCACCGTGCCCTCCGGGGGGAGCCTCGCCGTGGTGGGGCCGACCGGTGCGGGCAAGTCGACGTTCGGCTGTCTGGTGCCCCGGCTGTACGACGTCACCGGAGGCCGCGTCACCGTGGACGGCGTGGACGTCCGCGACCTCGACTTCGACACCCTCGCCCGCGCGGTCGGCGTCGTCGCGCAGGAGACGTACCTCTTCCACGCTTCCGTCGCCGACAACCTCCGCTTCGCCAAACCCGACGCCACCGACGACGAGTTGCACACGGCGGCCCGAGCCGCCCAGATCCACGACCACATCACCGCCCTGCCGGACGGATACGACACCATCGTCGGCGAACGCGGACACCGGTTCTCCGGTGGAGAGAAGCAGCGCCTGGCCATCGCCCGCACCATCTTGCGCGACCCGCCCGTCCTCATCCTCGACGAGGCGACCAGCGCCCTGGACACCCGCACCGAGGCGGCGGTCCAGGAAGCGATCGACGCCCTGTCGGCCGACCGGACCACCATCACCATCGCCCACCGGCTCTCAACCGTCCGGGACGCCGACCAGATAGCCGTCCTCGACTCCGGCCGGGTCGCCGAACTGGGCACGCACGACGAACTGCTGGAGCGCGACGGACGCTATGCGGCGCTGGTGCGCCGGGACGCTCAGCTCGAACCCACCGGCTGACATGCCGTCATGACGAGCGATCGGAAGCCGACAAGCTGAAGATATGTCGGGTTTGCGGTCATACGCGTATTACCGTGCCCGCATGCACACGAAGACTCGGTCACGGAGCATGATGCGACTGACGCGCCGGGGCAGGCTCGCCCTCGTCGGGATCGGCGCCGTCCTGGCCGGCACCGCCGTGGTGGTGCCGCTGAGCCTGGGAGGATTCGGGGACGACGAACCCACCACCCTGGTCATCCCGGAGGGCTGGCGCGCGAGCCAGATCTACGACGCGATCGACAAGGCGCTCGTACTGCCGCCCGGCAGTGCCCGCAAGACCGTCGCCAAGGCGGGTCTCAAGCTGGAGTCCGCCGCCGAGGGAAACCCGGAGGGCTATCTGTTCCCGGCGACCTACACCCTCACCGACGACACCACCGCCGAGTCGTTGCTCCGGCAGATGGTCGAGACGGCCAACCGGCGGTTCAACGGCGCACCGGTCGCGGCCGGAGCGCAGCGGAACGCGATGAACGTCTACGAAGCCGTCACCGTCGCCAGCATCGTGCAGGCCGAGGCGGCCACCAAGAGTGACATGGGGAAGGTGGCCCGCGTCGTCTTCAACCGGCTGGAGCGCGGGATGCCCCTCCAGATGGACTCGACCCTCAACTACGCCCTGAAGCGCAACACCGTCCACACGAGCATCAACGACACCCGGATCGAGAGCCCGTACAACTCCTACCAGCGCATGGGGCTGCCGCCGACGCCGATCGACAACCCCGGCGAGGACGCCATGCGGGCGGTGATCAACCCGCCGAAGGGGGACTGGCTGTACTTCGTCACCGTCAAGCCCGGCGACACCCGTTTCACCGCCGACTACACCCAGCATCTGCGGAACGTGGCCGACTTCAACGCCCAGCAACAGGCCGGTGCCCGGTCGAGCACGCCGTCCGGGAGCCACAGCCCCGTCACCCGGCCGCCCCAGTGAGCGGCCGGGGCGGCCAGGGGTGAGCGATGCCCGGCGGGCTCAGCGGCCGCGGGCGACCAGGAGCGGAGCCGGGCGCCCGGTGGCCCGGGATGCCGTGTCGGGGGGCAGCAGCCCGCGGGCGGCCAGTTCGGGGATCACGCCCTCACCGAACCAGTACGCCTCCTCCAGATGCGGATATCCGGAGAGCACGAAGTGTTCGACGCCGAGGGCGTGGTACTCCTCGATCCGGTCGGCGACCTCCGCATGGCTGCCGACCAGGGCGGTGCCCGCGCCGCCCCGGACCAGGCCGACGCCCGCCCAGAGGTTGGGGTAGATCTCCAACTGGTCGCGGGAGCCGCCGTGCAGCTCCAGCATCCGCCGCTGGCCGACCGACTCGCTGCGTCCCAGGGCGGCCTGGGCGGCGGCGATGGTGTCGGAGTCCAGGTCGTCGAGGAGACGGTTCGCCGTCGACCAGGCGTCGGCGGAGGAGTCGCGGGAGATGGTGTGCAGCCGGATGCCGAACCGGACCGTGCGCCCCTCCCGCTCGGCCAGCGACCGAATCCAGTCGATCTTCTCCTTCACCTGGGCCGGCGGCTCGCCCCAGGTCAGATACACATCGGCGTGGCGGGCGGCCACCGGACCGGCGGCCTGGGAGGAGCCGCCGAAGAAGATTTCCGGGACCGGGTCCGGCGGGAGGGAGGTGAGGCCGCCGTCCACGTCGTAGTGGGCGCCGTGGAAGTCGTAGGGCTCGCCCTGCCAGACGCCGCGTACGACGGACAGGAACTCGTCGGTGCGTTCGTAGCGCCGGTCGTGGTCGAGGTGGTCACCGAAGCGGCGCTGTTCGGCGGAGTCGCCGCCGGTGACGACGTTGAGCAGGAGCCGTCCGCGGGTCAGGCGCTGGTAGGTCGCGGCCATCTGGGCGGCCAGGGTGGGCGAGAGCAGGCCCGGGCGGAAGGCGACCAGGAACTTCAGGCGTTCGGTGTGCTGGGCGAGGGCCACCGTGGTCAGCCAGGCGTCCTCGCACCAGGTGCCGGTCGGGGTGAGTACCGCCTCGAAGCCCAGTTGCTCGGCCGCCTTGGCTATCTGCGCCAGGTACTCGATGTCGGGGGTGCGCAGACCGCGGGTCTCGCGGCCGATGTTGGAGCCGTAGGCGTGCCGGTCGACGAGCGTGCGGCCGTCGCCGCCGGTCGGCAGGAACCAGTGGAGTCGTACGGTCATGAGGGGGCCTCCCGTGTCAGTGCTCGGCCGGAGTGGTGGAGGGCGGCAGGTCGCCGTTGAAGCGCGGGTCCACGAAGTCGCCGAAGTCGACCTTCTTCGGGATGAGGTTCAGCTCGGTGAAGGTGTCGGCGATCCGCTGCTCGGAGGCGACGAGGGGCTTGTCCACGGCGACGGCGACACGCGTGGCGTTGGTCCGGCGTACGGAGGCGAGCGCCACGTCGTACGGCAGACCGGTGTCCTTCGCCCACACCTTGGCCCACTCCGCCTGATGGCTGTGCACCCAGTCCTGCGCGCGCCGCAGCCGGGCCAGGTAGTCCTTGACGGCGGCGGCCTTTTTGGAGTTCCGCAGCGCGGCGGGCGAGGCGACCTGGAAGGAGAGGCCGTTGGTGACACCGTCGCCGGTCGTGAGCACCCGGCCCTGCTTGCCCTGGAGGACCTGCGAGGTGTACGGGTCCCAGACCGCCCAGGCGTCGACCTTGCCGGAGTTGAACGCGGCGAGCGCGTCGGCGGGCTGGAGGTACTTGACCTTGATGTCCTTGAGACGGAGCCCGGCGGCTTCGAGGGAGGCGACCAGTTGGTAGTGGGCGGAGGAGCCCTGGGCGACGGCCACGGACTTGCCCTTGAGCTGCTTCGGGCTGGTCAGCTCGGAGTCGTTGCGGACGAGGATGGTGTCGCCTCGGGACCTACCGTGCCAGGCGGCCACCACCGAGATCTTGGAGTCGGCGCCCGCCGCGAAGACGGGCGGGGTGTTGCCGACGCCGCCGACGTCCACGGCCCCGGCGTTGACCGCCTCCAGCAGGGGTGGTCCGGAGGTGAAGGTCGACCACTTGATCCGGTAGTCAAGGTTCTTCAGCTCCCCGGCGGCCCGCAGGATGGCCTCGGAGCCGCCCTTCTGGTCGCCGACGGCGAGGGTGACGGAGCCCGAGCCGTCGATCCGCGCGCCCGTGTCGGCGGCGGAGTCCCCACCGCAGGACGTGAGCAGGAGGGTCAGGGGGAGGAGCAGCGCTGCGGGGACCAGGAGTCGTCGCATGAAGGTTCCGTTCATGGTGCGAGGGTCATGGTGCGAGGGGACGGGGGAGGTTCAGGCCGCTTCGACCGCCGGCGTGACGCCGAGGCGGCCCAGCAGATCGGCGCGGATCGCGGCGAAGCGGGGGTCGGTGAGTTCACGGGGCCGGTCGAGTTCGACGCGCTGCTCGTGCGCGATGCGGCCGCCGTCCATCACCAGGACGCGGTCGGCGAGCAGTACGGCCTCTTCCACGTCGTGCGTGACGAGCAGGACAGCGCAGCCCCGGCGCTGCCACAACTCACCCACCAGACGCTGTGCGTTGATGCGGGTGAGCGCGTCCAGGGCACCGAACGGCTCGTCCAGCAGCAGGAGATCGGGCTCACGGACCAGGGCACGCGCGAGGGAGACGCGCTGGGCCTCGCCGCCGGAGAGGGTCTTCGGCCAGGCGTTCACCCGGTGGCCGAGCCCGACCTCCTCCAACGCCCGCTCGGCCAAGGCGCGTTCGAGCTTGCCGGGCAGGCCGAGCAGGACGTTGCGCCACACCCGCTTCCACGGCATGAGCCGGGGTGCCTGGAAGGCGACCGCGCGGCGGCGGGGGACCAGTACCGTGCCGTCGATGTCCCGGTCGAGCCCGGCGAGCACCCGGAGCAGCGTGGATTTGCCGCAACCGCTGCGGCCGAGCAGGGCGACGAACTCGCCCGGCGCGAGGTCGAGATGGAGGTCGTCGATGACGGCGCGCCCGTCGAAGGCGCGGGTCAGCCCCTCGACATGGACGGCCTGGGCGACCGGCGTGGTCGCGGGGCTCACCGGCCCGTGAACGTCGGTCGCCATCGCAGCAACAGCCTTTCGAGGGAGCGGACGATGAAATCGGCGAGGAGGCCGAGGAATGCGTAGACGATCAGGCAGACCACGATCACGTCGGTCCGCAGGAAGTCGCGGGCCTGGACCATCAGGAAGCCGATGCCGGAGTCGGCGTTGACCTGTTCGGCGAAGACCAGGGCGAGCCAGGCGATGCCGAGGGAGTAACGCAGGCCGGTGAGCGCGCCGGGCAGGGCCCCCGGCAGCACCACATGGCGGACGAGACCCCAGCGGGAGAGCCCCAACGACTCACCTGCCTCGATGAGTTGGGAGTCGACCCCGCGAATGCCCGCGTAGACGTTCAGATAGAGCGGGAAGGTCACGCCGAGCGTGATGATGGCGATCTTGGGGGTCTCGCCGATGCCGAACCAGATGATGAACAGCGGGATCAGGCCCACGAACGGCACGGTTCGCAACATCTGCACCGGCGCGTCGACCACGTCCTCTCCGATGCGGAACAGCCCTGATATCAGGGCGAGTCCAGTACCGACGACGGTGCCGAGGACCAGCCCGGCGGCGACGCGTTGCAGGGAGATGGCCATGGCCGAGGGCAGCGAGCCGTCGGCTATCAGATCACCGGCGACCTGGGCTATCCGGTCCGGTGAGGCGAGCACGTCGGGTGCCAACACCCCTGTGGCACTGAGCACTTGCCACAAGATGAGAAGGGCGAGCGGGCCGGTGGTGCGGCGCAGCCAGCGGGGGAGCCGGGAGCGCCGGGAGGAGGCGGGGACGAGGCGTTGCAGGGCGGGGGCGGCGGGCAGCTTGGCTGTGCCCGCCGCGTCGGATGGATGCGGTGGGGCATGGCTGATGCTCATGGGTGCTCCACAGGGTGGAGAGCGGGAACGAGGATGCGCCCGTCGCCGCCACGGCGCCCTCGGCTCAGCGGAGGGTCACGTGCGGCGGGCGGGGAGCGCGAGGCGGCCCGGAGGGAGGGCGGGGGTGGAACGAGAGAAAGGCGTCAGCGGCCGGGGCGACACGCGGCGGAGGCCACCCGCAGCAGGTCGATGTGACCGCGCGTGGTGAGCAGGGCTGAACGCGACATGCCGGTGAACGTAGCCAGGCGGGCGTTCGCCGGTCAACGGTGTCTCGGTCAGTGGACTGCCCGTCTCGGCGAACAGCCGTGCCGGAAGGCGTGAAACGCGAACGGTGGGTGAGGATGGAGGCATGTCAGATGCCTTCACCACGCGCGTGCTCGACGTCGCCACCGGCTCCCGTGAGCGGGTCGTGGACCTCACTCAGGAGTGCGAACACTTCCTGGGCGAGGTCGCGGCGGGCCGCGATGGCCTGCTCAACATCTTCGTTCCCCACGCGACCTGCGGCGTCGCCGTCATCGAGACCGGCGCCGGCAGCGACGACGACCTGCTCACCGCGCTGCACACCCTGCTCCCGGCCGACGACCGCTGGCAGCACCGCCACGGCAGCCCCGGCCACGGCCGCGACCACGTACTCCCCGCGATCGTCCCGCCGCACGCCACCCTCCCCGTCATCGGCGGCAGCCTGGAGCTGGGTACGTGGCAGTCGGTCTGCCTGGTGGACACGAACAAGGACAACCCCAACCGTCAGGTGCGGTTGAGCTTCCTTGGCCAGTGATTCACGTCGGACGGGGTTCCCGGGACGGCCAGCACGGACCTGCGGCTGACGCGTCCGTCCAATGGCATTCCGAGGCGCAACAAGGCGGTTTCGACGGACCCGGGCCACGTGCCACACCTCGCACGACTTTGCCGATCCTTTACAACCTCTGCCGAGCCTGTCTCGTCTCTCCGCTCGTTCCGTCACGCAGCCGGCCCGGCCACCCGCCGGGCCGGCCGACGAAAGAGAGCGATACATGCGCCTAACAGTCCTCAGTGCCACGGCAGCCGCGTGCGTCGCCGTGCTGGCGAGCACGGTGCCCGCGTTCGCCGGCGGGGCGAACTCGTCCCCGAGCCCCCGTCCCGCCGCCTCCGCACCGTCGGCCCGGCCGAGCGCGCCGGCCAGTGCGGAGCCGAGTGCGGTCCCCACCCGGGTGCCGAGCCGGGCGGCCACCCCCGTGCCGTCCGTCGCGCCGAGCGAAGGACGGGGCCAGGTCGGCGTCGTACCGAGTGGCGCGCCCAACACCGGCGTGCCCACCGGCTCTGACAGCTCCGGCTCCGACGGCATGCTGATCGGCGGCAGTTCCGCCGGCGCGCTCGCAGTGGGCGGCGCGGCGTTCATCCTCGTGCGCCGCCGACGGGCGAGCGGGGTATGACCCACCTCTCCAGGCGCGTGTTCGTCACCGCGGCGGCGGCCCTGCTGCTCGCGAGCTGCGCCGAGCACGGCGGTGACGGGGCATCTGCCGCTCGCCCCGGTGGCACGCACGTGACCCCCCGGCCCTCCGCCGACCTGTCGAACGCGTCGGCCGCGCGAAGCCGTTCGGTCCCGGTGCGCCTGCGGATTCCCGGGATCGGTGTCGACACCCCGGTCATGCGGCTCGGGCTGGCACAGGACGGCGGCGTGCAGGTCCCCCCGATCACCGCGCACGACCAGGCGGGCTGGTACCAGAACTCCCCGAGGCCGGGGCAGACGGGCCCGTCGGTGATCCTCGGTCACGTCACGGTCGGCCCCTACGGGGACGGCGTCTTTCGTCGGCTCGACCGGCTGCGCCGGGGCGACGAGATCAGCGTGCGCCTGGAGAACGGCACCTCGGCCCAGTTCACCGTCACCTCCGTACGGACCGTCGCCAAGGCCGAGTTCCCTACGGAGGCGGTGTACGGCGACGTCGACCGGCCGGAGTTGCGACTCATCACCTGCGGCGGCCCCCGCACCGGCGACGGCTATCTCGACAACGTGATCGTCTTCGCCGCGTCGCACACCACGCGTCACTGACCGGGCGCCGCCCGCCCCGATCCCGGGCCGACGGAACGTACGCCGTGGAGCGCACGGCGTCGGTCCGGGGTCTTCCCCACGGGTTGCCCCGCGCACCTGGGCGCCAGGCATACCCCACCCCCCCATGGAGAGTGTTGAAACGGTCCCGTGAGAAGGCGGCAGCAGAGCTGTTCGCCATTCTCTACCCGCGCCTGGCCGGCTGGTGCCGCCGTCTGGTTGACGACGACGAGACCGCCCACGAGATCGCCTCGGAGGCGTTCACCCGCCTCTGGGCCCGCTGGACGTCAGTGTCGGAGCCCCGGGGCTTCCTCTACGTCACGGCCGCCAACATCGTCCGCGACCACTGGCGCCGTCTGGAGCGCGAACGCAGGGCCATGCGCCGCGCCACCGTTGAGGCGTCCGTTCTCCCGCCCGCCGAGCAGAACGATCCGTCGGTCCGCCTGCTCGTCCAGGCGCTCCCCGAACGATTGCGCATACCGACCCTCCTGCACTACTACGCTGACTTGCCGATCCGGGAGGTGGCCGTGCTGACCGGGCGCAAGGAGGGAACCGTCAAGGCCGACCTGCACGCGGCCCGCGAACTGCTCCGCGCCCACTTGAGGAGAAGCCTTGATCACATACAGTGACGACGATCCGGACTTCGGACCCGACGACCCCCTCGCTGTCATCCTGCGGCCCCCGTCCGAACACCTCGCACCTCCGCCCGGCCGGTACGAGGAGATCCGCCGTGGCGCGGCCCGTCGCCGTATCGTGCGCACCGCTCTCGTAACCAGCGCGACCTGCGCGGTCGCCGCCCTCCTCGCCGTACCCTTCCTGCGCGGCGCAGTTCAGGACCCTGACCCACGTACGGTGCCCCTCGCCCCGCCCCCCGCGAGCAGCCCGACGGCCCAGCCGACCCCGGCCGAGTCCGATCCCGTGAATCTCTCCCCACGCCCCGACGCCCGCTCCTCGACCAGTACGCCGACCCAGCCGGCAGCCACCGCCTCGCCGTCAGCCGTTCCCTCGGCCACCCCTACGGAGCACCGGCCGTTGCTCCCCACCCCGCGCTCGCGCACGGCGGCGCCGTCGACGGACCCGACGCGCTCCTGAGCCGCGACCTCCACTGCGGGGTGGACAACCCCTACCGTCAGGTGCGGCTGAGCTTTTCTCCGGGAGGGATCACTTTCGGCAGGACGGCCCGGCTCGCTGTCGGTCACCCGTGTCGCTGTGCCGAACCGCCTTGCGGTTAGCTTGTGCGGGACAGGTGAGCAGGTCCGTGGTGGCAGAGGTGCACGTGGAAAGCGAGAAGCCGGGAGTGATGTCGCTGCGCGAAGGTGATCCGGCCGAGATCGGCGGTTATCCACTGGAGGCGCGGCTCGGCTCGGGCGGCATGGGCACGGTCTTCCTGGCCCGTACCGCTTCGGGGCGGCCTGTCGCCGTCAAGCTGATCCACCGTCACTTCGCGGAGGACGACGAGTTCCGTATCCGTTTCCGGCAGGAGGTGGCGGCGGCGCGGCGGGTGAGCGGCGCCTTCACCGCCGCCGTCGTCGACGCCGATCCCGAGGCCGAGCAGCCATGGATGGCGACGGCCTACATCGAAGGGCGCACGCTCGCCCAGCACTGCGCCGCGGAGGGCCCGCTGAGCGGGGCGAAGCTGAGGAACCTCGCCATCGGGCTGGCGGAGGCGCTGCGCGACATCCACCGGGCCGGTGTCGTCCACCGTGACCTGAAGCCCTCGAACGTCGTCCTCTCGCCCGAGGGTCCCCGCGTCATCGACTTCGGCATCTCGCGTGCCGTGGGCCAGGAGACGCTGACGATGACGGGGCGGATCATCGGTACGCCGCCCTTCATGTCGCCGGAGCAGTTGCAGTCGCCGCGCGACGTGGGGCCACGGTCGGACGTCTTCTCGCTGGGCACCCTGCTGGTGTACGCGGCGACGGGCCGCGGGCCCTTCGGGGCCGACAGCCCCTACCTGATGGCGTATCAAGTGGTGCACGAGGAGCCGTCGCTCGGGGCCGTGCCGGAGGCGCTGCGTGTGGTCGTCGAGCCGTGCCTGGACAAAGAGCCGAGGGAGCGCCCTTCGTCGGACGAACTCCTGGTGCTGCTGCGGAACCTGCCGGTCGACCTCGGCGGAACCGAGTCGGACGGACTCGGCGCGGGCCGGCCGGGTGACATGATCACCCAGCATCACTCCGCGACGCCGGTCACTGTGCCGCCGGCTGCCCGGACCGCCGAACCGGCCGGTCCCGGCGCGGGGAGCGGCGGCACTCTCAGCGGTCGCAGCTTGCGCCACCGATGGCGGCCCGCGCTCGCGGTCGCCGTCGCGGTGGCGGCGATCGGCGGGGCGGTCGCCGCGCTGAACGCGGTCCGCTCCGGGGGCGACGGCGACCAGGGCAAGAGTGTCGCGGTGTCGGGAGCCGCCCTTCCGGACGGCTTCAAGCCCTGGCACAAGGTCGTGCTGGGTGGCCGCGAGGACATCCCGGACGAACTGCGCTGCGTCGCGCGCGGCGACGCGGTGTACTGCGGGGGCGGCGGTGTCGTAGCGGCCCGTCTGCGGGCTGACGACGGCTCACGGGTGTGGGCCGTGAAGAGCCCGGGTGTCCCCGCCCAGGGCATGCACCTGGTGGGCGCGACCGACGACACGGTGCTCGGTTACCGCATCGCCGCCCAGGAGGACCCGAAGGCCCCTCTCACGGAGGTGGTGGCCGTCGACGCCAAGACGGGCCGGGAGCTGTGGTCCGCACCGTCCGGCGCGCAGTCGCAGGCCGTCACGGGCCGGACTCAGGACGCCGTCGTGGTCGGCTCCGCCGTCGTGATGGTCGACGGTTCCAACTCCCGCCTGGAGGCCCGGGACGCGCACAGCGGCGCGATCCGCTGGGCGACGTCGTTCCCCGCGGGTGCGCAGTGCGCTCCCGTCCCGGCTGGCCCCCGGCTCCTGGCGATGTGCGCGACGGACGATGAGGTGGCTGCCGTAGCGGTGCGCCACCCCACCCTGTACGAGGTCGACCGGACCTCGGGGAGACTCGGCGCGCCCATCGCGGTCGAGGGACCCGCCGTGCCGCTGGGCGTCGCGGGCGGCAGGCTAGTACTTCTTCGGGAGCATCTGGAGGGAGTCGCGTCGGAGGGGTACGACGGGGTGATGCGGGTCGACCCGGCATCGCGGAAGGTCACTTACTCCCGACTGGCCAAGACGTACGCGGGGACACCAGGCATGGTGGACGGCACCGTCTATGTGAGCGGCCAGACCGGTCTGGTCACGGCCATCGACCCCTCGACCGGCCGGAGCAGGTGGTCACGCCAGGCCGATGTGGAGGGCGCTTCGGGTCCCGTGGCGGGAGACGGAGCGCTGTACTTCAGCTCGGCCACCGGCCGGGTCGTCGCCCTGTCGCCGCACGACGGAACACCCCTGTGGATGACGGGGCCGCAGGCCGATGGTCTGACCGGCGAGCAGGGGGCAAGTCCCCGCGTCGTCGTCGCGGGACGTGCGGTGATCGTGGCCGCGGCGAACAACACGCTCTTCGCCTTCGACACGCAGCACCCGCCGAAAACGGGCTGACCCACGCCGCCCTACGACGCCGAGCGGAGTACGAGCAGCGTGATCTCGCTGGGGGCGAAGACGCGGAACGGCGGACCCCAGAAGCCCGTGCCGCGGCTCGTGTAGAGGAGGGTGCGGGGGCCGTGGTGGGTAAGGCCGGCGAGGGCGGGCTGGTCGAGGCGGACCAGGTAGTGGAAGGGCCAGATCTGGCCGCCGTGGGTGTGGCCGGAGAGCTGGAGGTCGATGCCGTGGGCCGCCGCGCGGCCGATGAACTTGGGCTGGTGGGCGAGGAGCAGGACGGGGAGGTCGGGGTCGGCGCCGTTCAGGGCTTCGGCGAGGTTCGCGCCGTGGCCCGCCAGGCCGGAGGACTCGGCGGTGACGTCGTCCACGCCCGCCACCACGAGGGTGTCACCGCCGCGGTCCAGCAGCACATGGCGGTTGCGCAGCGGCTCCCAGCCCAGCTTGTCCATCAGGTCGACCCAGCCCTGGGCCTCGCTGTAGTACTCGTGGTTGCCGGTGACGTAGACACGGGCCCGGGTCGCCTCGACGGTGCCCAGCGGGGCGGCCTGGGCGCGGCGGCGGTCGGCCGTGCCGTCCGCGATGTCGCCGGTGTGGCAGACCAGGTCCGCTTCCAGGGTGTTCACCGTCTCGCAGACCCGTTCCGACCAGCGGGCGCGGTCGAGCGGGCCGTAGTGGGTGTCGGTGATCAGGACGACCCGGGTGCCGTCCAACCCGGCTCCCAGGCGCGGCAGTTCCACGTCGAGCCGGCGCACACGCGGCACACGCCGGGCCTCGGCGTACCCCCAGGCGAGCAGCACGGCGGTCACCCCGAGGACGGCCCAGGTGACGATGCGCGCCCGGTCCTGTCCGTCGCCCACGCCGGCCACGGTCAGGGCGAGCCGCAGCAGGACCCCCAGCAGAACGGACCAGGTGAACAGCACCCAGACGCTGCCCAGCAGTGAGTCCCCGACGATCGCCGCCCAGTCCTGCTGGCGCCGCCCGTGGCCGCGTGCCATCGCCAGCGGCATGCCGATCAGGCCGAGGACGAACAGCGCGGTACCGGCCAGGGTCACGGGGAGCGGCCAGTGCTGGCCGGTGTACAGGAGCACCCCGCACGGCACGGCCCACAACAGGACGGGGGCGACCAGGGGGAGGTAGCGCATCAGGCGTTGCAGTCGGCTGCGCGGCGCCTCTTGCGCGTCACTGGCGGTGGATGGGGTGCTGCTGGTCTCGGTCACGCTTCCCCTTTGCTGGAGTCTCCCCGTGGAGCCCATTGTCCGCCGCCGCGAAACGGGCCGCCCTCCGGGGCTCGGCCGGTCCGTCCCAGGCGGCCACAGGTGAATCAGCGCTTGGCCGGCAGCGACTTCCAGGCCACCGGGAAGTCGAAGTACGTGTTCGGGTACGGCTCCGGCTTGTACGTGTAGTGCCACCACTCCTCGGCCAGGTTCACGAAGCCGAGCTTCTCGAGGAGGTTCTTCAACAGCAGCCGGTTGGCCCGCTGTTGGCCCTGGATGCGCGGGTCCAGGGTGTGGGCGAGCGGGTCGAAGCAGTCGAAGCCGGTGCCCATGTCCAGGGAGTTGTCGGGGAAGCGCTGCTGCTTGGGGGCGTAACAGGGGACCAGGGGGCGGCCGGGGGTGTACGGGCGGGTCGGCCGCGCCGGGAGCCGGACGATCGTCAGGTCCGTCGTCGAGCCCCGGCTGTGGCCGGACTTCGCCGCGATGTAGCCGTCGGCGAAGAGCCGGGTCTTGTCGACGTTCGGGTAGAACTCGCCCTTCATGGTCTCGTCGTCCAGGTCCTCGGCCCAGCGGACGAAGTGGTCGACGGCGCGCTGCGGCCGGTAACAGTCGTACACCTTCAAGCTGTAACCGCGGCGCAGGAGTTGGCGCTGCGCCTGGTGCAGGGCCTCGGCGGCGGGGCGGGTGAGGATGCAGATCGGCTGCCGGTAGCCGTCGATGCGCTCGCCGACGAAGTTGTGCGGAGTGAAGTAGCGCATCTCCTGGATGATCGTCGGGTCCACCGTGCTCAGGGCCACGAAGTCCTTCGGCGCCTTCGGTTCCGGCGTGGCGCGGGCCGTGGCGGAGGCGGCGATGAGGGTGAGCAGGGCGGCTACGGCGGTGATGACACCGCGTGCGGCGCTGGAGAGTCGTGTCATGCCTCCTGCGTCTATCAGGTGTGGACCATGGTGGGGAAGTGGCCCGCGCCCGCTCAGAGCGGCTTCCGCCAGACCGAGATGTGGTTGGTCGAGGCGTCCGTGAAGGGGGCCCCGGTCCAGTCCGCCACCCGTCGCTCCAGGCCCAGGCCGGCGATGCGGGCCATCAGGTCCAGCTCCGCCGGCCAGGCGTAGCGGTGGCGGGAGGCGGAACGGCGGTACCGGCCGTCCTCGCCGTCCTTCGTGAGGTGGTGCGAGACCAGGATCTGCTCCACCAGGTCGAAGGTGTCGAAGCCGATATGGTGCGCCGACACATCGAACGGCACCGCCACCTGTGTGGGCGGCAACAGCCGCAGCGGAGGCACACCCAGCTCGATGACGAAGCGGCCCCCGGGCGCCAGATGCCGGGCGGCGTTACGGAAGCACTCCACCTGCTCGTCCTGCGTGAGCAGGTTCGAGATCGTGTTGTAGACGAGGTAGACCAGGCTGAACTCGCCCGGTACCACCGTCGTGGCCATGTCCCCCAGCGTGACCGGCAGCGTCTCCTCGTCCACCTTCCGGCGCAGCACCGCCGCCATGTGCTCGGAGAACTCGATCCCCGCCACCGGCACCCCACGCTCCCGCAACGGCACCGCCACCCGCCCGGTACCCACGGCGAACTCCAACGCCCGCCCCTGACCGGCAAGGTCGGCGAGGAAATCCAGGGTCGGACCGAGCACCGCCAGCGAGGACATCTCCGTCTCCTCGGCGTCGTAGCGCTCGGCACTGGCACGGTCCCACAGCTCGCTGCTCGTCACGGGCGGTCACTTTGCCGGGAGCGGCGGGGGGTTGTCGACGCAATTACCAACGCGGCCGCACCCAGGGCGCGGCCGCGTTGTCAGTACCTGCTCGCGGAGCGTCAGCTCTCCTTGGCTTCCTTCTCCTCGTGCAGCTTCTTGATGCGCGCGGTCTCCTTGCGGACCTCGGCCTGGGTGGCGCGCTCCTTCTCCAGCCATTCGGGGCTCTCCTCGCGGAGGGCCTCGATCTGCGCGGTGGTCAGGGGCTCGGTGACGCCGCCGCGGGCCAGGCCCGTGATGGAGATGCCGAGGCGGGCCGCGACCACCGGACGCGGGTGGGGGCCGTTCTGGCGCAGCTCGCGCAGCCACTCGGGCGGGTTCGTCTGGAGCTCGTTCAGCTCGGCGCGCGAGACCACACCCTCCTGGAAGGCGGCGGGGGTGGCGGGGAGGTACACACCCAGCTTCTTCGCCGCGGTGGCGGGCTTCATCATCTGGGGGCTCTGCTGCGAACTCATGAGGTCAAGGGTATCGGCCGTGTGCGTGGCAGCCGACCACGGCCGGTAGCCTGGCCTGGTGACAGGCTCGGAAGAATCACCGTCGTTCCGGCTCGCGTACGTCCCCGGAGTGACGCCCGCCAAATGGGTGCGGATCTGGAACGAGCGCCTGCCCGGCACCCCCCTCGTCCTCACCCAGGTCCCCGCCGCCGAGGCGGACGCCCTGCTGCGCGCGGGGGAGGCGGACGCGGGCTTCGTACGGCTTCCCGTCGACCGCGACTTCTTCAGCGCGATCCCCCTGTACACCGAGGACACGGTGGTCGTCGTCCCCAAGGACCACGTGATCACCGCGGCCGAGGAGGTCACGCTCGCCGACCTCGCCGACGAGGTGCTCTTCCACCCGCTGGACGACGTCTTCGACTGGGACGCGCCGCCCGGTGAGCCCGGCTTCGAGCGGCCCGCCACCACCCCGGACGCCCTGGAACTGGTCGCGGCCAACGTCGGCCTGCTGGTCGTCCCGCAGTCCCTGGCGCGCCTCTACCACCGCAAGGACCTCACCTACCGCACGGTCGTCGACGCCCCGCAGTCCCAGGTCGCCCTCGCCTGGCCGGAGGAGGCCACCACCGACCGGGTGGAGGACTTCATCGGCATCGTCCGGGGCCGCACCGTCAACAGCACCCGGGGCCGCGCGACGCCCCCGGAGCCCAAGCAGCAGAAGAAGAAGCCCGCGCAGGGCGCCGCCCGGCAGAAGAGCGGCAAGCCCACCGGGCGGCCCGTGCGCGGGCGCTCCGGCGGCCGTCCGGGGAAGCCGCGCCGCAAGTCCTGAGCCGGGCGCTCACGCCTTCGACGGCGTGCGCTCCGCAGGCTCCGGTGCCGGGCCGTCGCCCATCGGCGGCTCCGGGTGCGCCTGCCGTTCCCACAGGTCGGCGATGGCCAGCACCAGCGCGACCAGGATGATCCCGACCGCCGTGAGCAGGCCCAGTTGCAGCGCCCGGGTGGAGGTCCCGTGGTTGGCCAGGTGGGCGAAGTACACCGCGCCCACGGCCGCGATCCCGGCCGCCGACCCGATGCGCTGGGCCGTCACGAGGATGCCGCCCGCCGCCCCGGCCCGGCGTACGGGGACGCGGGTGAGGGTCAGCGTGGTGTTGGGAGAGATCGTCACCCCGGAGCCCACGCCCGCGAGCAGCAGCGGCAGCGCCGCCGCCCACGCCGCGCCGGGCCCCTGGACGAGTTGTACGGCGCCGATCACGGCGAGCAGGCCCACCGCCACCCCGACCAGCCCGACGACCACCACCTTGCGGCCGTGCCGTACCACCAGCTTGCCGCCCAGCGCCGCCCCGGCCGCCGAACCGATGGCGAACGGCAGCGAGGCCAGCCCCGCCGCGAGCGCGCCGTAGCCGAGGCCGTTCTGCAAGTACAGCGTGTACACGAAGAACACCGTGGTGAAGCCGCCGAAGTACACCAGGTTCAGCAGCACGCCCAGGGTGAAGGAGCGCAGGGAGAACAGCTCCAGGTCGATCAGCGGATCGTGTCCGCGCCTGCCCTGACGCCGCTCCCACCGCCAGAACGCGGCCAGCAGCAGCGCCGCCACCGGCATCAGGGCCCACTTCGTCCGGCCCGCCCACTGCTGCTCCTGCACCAGCGGCAGCATCAGCGCCAGCATGCCCGCGCCGAGCAGCAGCACGCCCGTCAGGTCCGCGCCCTCGCGCCGCTTCTCCGCCACCGGGGTACGCGGCAGCAGCCGCAGCGCCGCGCAGAACAAGGCCACGCCGATCGGCAGGTTGACGTAGAACACCCAGCGCCAGCCGTCGTCGACGCCGAACGCCTGGATCAGCAGGCCGCCCGCCGGCGGTCCGACCGCCGTGGAGATCCCGACCACGCTGCCCAGCATGCCGAACGCGCGCGCCCGCTCGGCGCCCTGGAACATCTGCTGGATCAGCCCGGTCGTCTGCGGTGCGACGATGCCCGAGGCCGCGCCCTGCACCAGCCGGAACACCACCAGCCAGCCCGAACTCGGCGCCAGCCCGCACGCCACCGAGGCGACCGTGAACAGCGCGAGCCCGAACAGGAACGCCGCCCGCCGCCCCCGCACGTCGCCGAGCCGGCCCGCCGGGACGAGGGCGAGGCCGAAGGTGAGCGCGTAGCCCGACAACACCCAGGACACGTCGGCCGCGTCGGCGCCGAGCCCGCGTTCCATCGAGGGCAGGGCGACGTTCACGATCGAGCTGTCGAGCAGCGTCATGAAGCCCGCCACGAGACAGACCGCGAGCGCCTGCCACCGCCGTCGGTCTCCGGCGGCGGCAGGGCGGGTCTGGACTGTAGTCATGGGGTCACGCTATGCAGTGACCTTTACCTCCGCACCACGGGAATCGGGCCCGCGCGGGCGGTCAGGGCTTCGCCGCCGACCGGCCCACCGACTCCACCAGGGGTAGCAGCCGGTACGGCACCCGCTCCCGCAGCGCCACCTCGGTCCGGGTGCGCACCACGCCGGGCACGCTGATCAGCTTCTGGATCACGTCCTCCAGATGGGCGTTGTCCCGGCCCACCACCCGCGCCAGCAGGTCCCCGCCGCCGGTGGTCGAGAACGCCTCGACGATCTCCGGAACGGCCGCCAGCGCCTCCCCGACATCGTCCATGTGGCCCTGCGTGACCTCGATGTGCACGAACGCCAGCACGGGGTGGCCGAGCGCGGCGGGAGAGAGGGAGGGGCCCGTGCCGGTGATCACACCGTCCCGCTCCATCCGGTCGAGCCGCGCCTGGAGGGTGCCCCGCGCGATGCCGAGGAGGCGGGCGTACTCGCGCACGCTGGTGCGCGGCTGCTCCAGCAGCAGGCGCAGGATGCGGGTGTCCAGCTCGTCCACGGCCATCGCGTTCCGGCCTCCTCACGGTCGTCGACCAGCGGTGACTGTACCAATGGCTCAGTGTCTCCTGGTGGGCGCATGCCGCGCGACCTGGTCCGTTGGTCCGTGGGGCCCCTGCCGGAGTGCAGCTCTTGTGGGCCAATGGCTCAGTGAAAAGGGAGGCAGTTGAGCCAAACGGACCTGAGGTGCTGTCATAGGGGGGTCGATGGCGCTGCGGATTCCGCGGCGCCTTTTTCGTGCGAACGGCCACTAGGGGGCGGACGAGCAGTGCTGAAGAAGGTGTTCATGGCGCCGGACCCGGGGCGGGTGCGGCTGCGCTTCGCCGCGCGGGCCGTGCTCGGTATCGGGCTTGCCGTCGTGGTGTGCGGGCTCGCGGGGCAGTCGCTGACCGGCATGGTCGCCGGCGGGCTCGCCGCGCTGCTCGCCCTGTTCACCGTCGCCGACGCCACCGTGCGCGGGCAGGCCGTCACCACGGCGCTTCTCCCCGGCGTCGGCGTGCTGGTGCTGGCGGTCGCCGCCGAGCTGCACGCCTATCCGGTCGCGCGTGACCTGACGTTCCTCGCGGTCGTCGGTGCGGGGGTGTACGCGCGCCGGTGGGGGCCGCGCGGGCACAGCCTCGGTGTGTTCGCCTTCATGATGTTCTTCGTCGGACAGTTCCTGCACGTCACCCCGGTGCAACTGCCCGAGCTGTACGCCGCCGTCCTGCTGTCCGTGCTCAGCGCTGCCGCGGTGCGCTTCGGGGTCTGGTGCTACGAGCGTCGGCTCCCGGTGCCTGCGGTGCCCGTCCCTCCGGGCGGCACCGGGCTGGCCCGCGTGACCACCCGGCAGGCCGCGCAGGCGGTCGCGGGTGCCGGGTTCGCGCTGGTCCTTGGGCAGGTGCTGTCCGGGCAGCGCTGGTACTGGGCCGTCGGGGCGACCTGGTGGGTCTTCGTCAACACCGCCTCGCGCGGGGAGACGCTGGTACGGGGGTTCCGGCGCGTTCTCGGGACGGTGCTGGGGATCGGGCTGGGGCTGCTGGTGGTGTTGCCGGTGGATGGGGCTGTTGTGCCGTCCGTGGTGCTGGTCGCGGTCGCGGTGTTCGGGATCTTCTACTCGGCTGCCGTTTCCTACACCTGGATGATGCTCTGGGTGACGCTGCTGGCCGAGGTGCTCTACGGGCTGCTCGGTGTGCTCACGCCGGCGTTGCTCGCGCTGCGGGTGGCCGAGACGGCGGTCGGGGCGGTGGGGGCGATGCTGGCCGTGCTTGTTGTGCTGCCGGTGACTACGCATGTCACCACCGATGCGTGGATTCAGCGGGCCTTGCGGTGTGTGCACGTGTGTACCGCCGAGGCCGCGGCGCGGCTTGCGGGGTCCGCTACGGCTGATCCCGCGCCGCGGGTGGCTGAGCTGGAGCAGTTGCTCGGGCGGGTGCGGATGTCCGTCGCACCGTTGGTGCATCCGTTGAATCCCTTGGTGGGGCGTAAGGGGAGGGCGCGGCGGGTGCTGGTTCTTTTGGACGAGTGTGCGCGGGAGGTTCGGGGGTTGGTGGCTGTCGCGGGTGACCCTGAGGCGTCCCATGACGCTCGGCTGGCGGCTGCCTGCTGGCGGGTGGAGGCGGCTGTGGAGGCGCTCACCGAGGGTGGCTCCGAGCCTTTGCACCGGCCCGGTGAGGCGCCGGTGGAGCCGGCGCTGGTCCATCTGCATGGACTTGAGCACGCCTTGGCCGATCTGGCGGAGCCTCTTCGGGAGGCGGCGGGGGCGTCTCGGCTGGTGGGGGCTTGAGGGTGCGGGTGCCTGTGCCGGGCGTGCGGGTGCCGGGGCGTTGTGGCTGGTCGCGCAGGTTCCCGCGCCCCTAGTGCTCCGACCGGGATGGTTCGCCGGGTTGGTGGGAGCAGGCGGAGGCTTCCATGCCGGTTGGCCAGCGGCACCCGGTGTGGTGTTCAGCTCGATCCCTTATCGTGCCGCGGACCGCGGAACCTGTCCGCGGTGATGCCCGGCAAGGAGCCACGAACTTGAGCAGCACGCCCTCACCCGTATCCGGGTTGCCGGACGAGCTTCACCGGCGCCTGGGGGTGCCGGACGCGGTGATGGTCGGGCTGGGGTCGATGATCGGCGCCGGAATCTTCGCCTCCCTGGCCCCGGCCGCCCAAGCAGCCGGCTCCGGCCTGCTCCTCGGCCTCGCCCTCGCCGCCGCCGTCGCCTACTGCAACGCCACCTCCTCCGCCCGGCTCGCCGCCCTCTACCCGGTCTCCGGCGGCACCTACGTCTACGGCCGTGAGCGTCTCGGCGAGTTCTGGGGCTACCTGGCCGGCTGGGGATTCGTCGTCGGGAAGACCGCCTCCTGCGCGGCCATGGCCCTGACCGTGGGCACCTACCTGTGGCCTGGGCAGGCGCACGCGGTCGCCGTCGCCGCAGTCGTCGCCCTGACGGCGGTCAACTACACCGGCGTTCAGAAGTCCGCGCTGCTCACCCGCGTCATCGTGGCGATCGTCCTAGCGGTGCTGGCCGTCGTCGTGGTCGCCTCTCTCGCCTCCAGTGCCGTGGACACGGCCCGCCTGGACATCGGCTCCGACGCGACGGCCGACGGCGTACTGCAGGCAGCGGGCCTGCTGTTCTTCGCCTTCGCCGGCTACGCCCGCATCGCGACTCTCGGCGAAGAAGTCCGCGACCCGGCCCGCACCATCCCGCGTGCCATCCCGATCGCGCTCGCCGTCACCCTCATCGCCTACACCACCGTCGCCGTTGGCGTCCTGCTGGTCCTCGGCCCTGACGGCCTCGCCACGGCCGGGGCCCCGCTGGCGGACGCCGCGCGAGCGGCCGGCGCCGACTGGCTCGTCCCCGTCGTACGCATCGGCGCGGCCGTCGCCGCCCTCGGCTCCCTGCTCGCCCTCATCCTCGGCGTTTCCCGCACCACCCTCGCCATGGCCCGCGACCACCACCTGCCCCACGCTCTCGCCGCCGTGCACCCGAAGTTCAAAGTCCCCCACCGGGCGGAACTGCTTGTCGGCGCCATTGTCGCCGCAGCGGCCGCGACCGGGGACGTGCGCGGAGCGATCGGATTCTCCTCGTTCGGGGTGCTGGCCTACTACGCCATCGCCAACGCCTCCGCGTGGACCCTGACTCGCATGGAAGGCCGCCCGGCCCCGATCATTCCCGTACTCGGCCTCGCCGGCTGCCTGGCATTGGCGTTCGCCCTCCCGCTGCCCTCCGTGATCAGCGGCACCGCCGTACTCGTCGTCGGCGCCGCCGCCTACGGAATCCGCCGCGCGACCACCCGCCAGCCGTAGCTACGTCCCTCCACCACGTGGGGGCTGCCCCAACACCAGCGTCTCCCCGTACGGGAATCCACGAATCCGCGCACTTCTGACCGTGCGCTGTCCAAGGTCCGCAACGGTGAGCGCTGCCACAGCGGAGTCGAGCGCCGCATGGTCGCCCTCGGCGCCCCTCCTCGCGCCGGGTAGTGAGAAGGGCCCGCTCCGGATTGCCGGGCGGGCCCTTCTCACGTGCTTGGGGCTGGGCCTTGTCAGAAGGCCGGGGCGCCCTGGGGCTGCTGGGCGATGCCCAGGGAGGCCGTGTACTTGGCGAGGGCCAGCTTGCCGATGGCCGGGTAGGCGCCGAGGGCCTCGGAGGTGGCGCAGTCGACCTCGGCGGCCGCGGCCGTCAGGAGCGCGGTGTCGATCTCCGGGCCGATCAGGTACGGCGCGAGCGCGAGCTGCTGCGACCCCGAGGCGCGGAGCTGCTCGGCGATGGAGGCGATGGAGCCCTCCTGGTCGAGCGCGGCGGCCATCACCGGCACGGCGAGGCGCGCGGCGAGCAGCATGCCGGTGATGCCGGCGGCCTGCACGGCCTCCTCGCCCCCCACGGACGCCAGGATGATGCCGTCGGCCGCGGTCGCCACCGTGAAGAGGCGGGCGCGGTCGGCACGGGCGAGGCCCGCCTCCGACAGCCGCACGTGCAGCCCCTCCGCGAGCAGCGGGTGCGGGCCGAGGACGTCGGTCAGCTCGGCGGCGACCCGGCTGTCCATCACGGCCTGGCGGGTCTGCCGCAGCAGGGCGTTGTCGGGACCGGCCAGCAGCGGTACGACCACGGCCACCGGGCCGTCCGGCGCCTTGGCGTCGGAACCGGCGGCGACGGCCTGCTCGTGGCGGGCCGTGCGCTCCTCGGCGGCGCGCGCCAGGATGGCGCTCAGGGTCGGGAATTCGTCGTCGTCCCCGTCCAGGTAACCGATCCGCGCGTCGAGGCCGGGCAGCTCGGAGCGGGCGATGCTCACGACCTCCTCGGCGAGGCTGCGCGTGGCGGCGCTGGGCGCACCGGGCACCGCGAGGACGAACGCGGGCGCGCCCTCGGGAGCCACCAGCGGCTCCGGACGGCGGTGCCGTCCGGGCTGGCGGGGTCGCGGCATTCGTACTGGCAGGCCGGACTCGGGTCCAGTGGGGGAGCTCATGGCGCCGCATGTTACTGGTTTCCCGAGCGCCCCTGTTCGGGGAGGGTGCAGGTGAGCGGTATCCGTCCGGTTTTGTCGGATGAGTTGCGTACATGGGGCGGCTGATCCCGTCCCGTATTGGGTAGTTGGGGGCTCGGTGGGATGGATTCCCCCTTATGTCGCGCTCTTCCGTGCGGCGGTTACACACAGCAGGCGCGGGTCCTCGGGCCAGACGGCGTCTCCCGCCGCGATCGCGGCTGCGAGCCGGGCTGAGCCGTGCAGTGGATCGCCCTGGGGTGCGGTCTGTCTGGCGTGAGGTACCTGTTGCGCCAACTCCTCTGACAGGAAGGGGAGAAGAGGCTCTCCCAACTTCAAGAGCCCACCTGTGCACGCCACTTCGGGCTCGCCGGACTTCGGGCACACGGCGGCCACGGACTCGGCCATGTGCCGGGCGGCCGCGCGCAGGATGCCGGTGGCGACGGGGTCGTGCGGGGCGCAGGCGGCGACCTCGGGGGCGAAGGAGGCGAGTACGGCGGCGCGGTCGGGGCGAGGGTAGACCAGGGCCGGCAGCTCCGGGGGCGGCCCGAACCGCTCCCGCGCCCGCTCCAGCAGCGGTACGGAGCCGCCCGCGCGGCCGTCGTACGCCCGCAGCGCCGCCTCCAGGCCGGCTCGCCCGATCCAGGCACCGCCGCCGCAGTCGCCCAGCAGGTGGCCCCAGCCGTCCGCGCGGCGCCAGGCGGTCAGGTCCGTACCGATGGCGATCAGGCCGGTGCCGGCCGCGAGCACGGCTCCCGGACGTGGTCCGAGGGCGCCGATGTACGCGGTGACCGCGTCGGCGGCCAGGGCCACGGTCCGTACGCCCAGGGCCGCGGTCAGCGCGTCCGGCAGCTCGGTGCGGAGGGCGTCGCCCAGGGTGGCGAAGCCGGCGGCGCCGATCACGGCCATGGTCAGCTCCTCCACCCCGGCCTCCGCCGCGAGGGTGCGGGCCAACGGCAGTAGCAGTTCCAGCAGGTGGGCCGGGTCGATGCCGCGTTCCCCGGTTCGTACCGGTCGACCGGACTTGCCCTCCACGGGTGGCGGTCCGCCGTACGCACCCACGGCCACGCGCAGGCCGGAACCCCCGGAATCGACCGCGAGGAAGCCGGAGTTGGGCGGGTGAGCCGCGCTGCCCTCTGGGAACAATGGGATTCCCCTTTTCTCTCCGGAGCGCCTACGACGGAGGCAGGGTAGCGGGGAACGGGAAGTGCGCGGGGGGCGGTCCACAGCCGTTCGGGTGATGTCAGTGGTGGCCAGTAGAGTGACTTGACGTGGCACGACGACCGTTGAACGAACTTGTAGAGGCCGGCTGGGCGAAGGCCCTGGACCCGGTGGCCGACCGCATCACGGCCATGGGGGACTTCCTGCGTGCCGAGGTGGCGGCGGGACGGACCTATCTGCCGTCCGGGGCGAATGTCCTGCGGGCCTTCCAGCAGCCCTTCGACGACGTGCGGGTCCTGATCGTAGGTCAGGACCCGTATCCGACGCCGGGCATGGCGATCGGGCTGAGCTTCGCGGTGGCGCCCGAGGTGCGGTCGCTGCCGGGCAGCCTGGAGAACATATACCGGGAGCTGAACACCGACCTGGGCCTGCCCCGGCCCTCCAACGGCGACCTGACCCCGTGGACCTCCCAGGGCGTCCTGCTGCTCAACAGGGCCCTCACCACCGCGCCCCGCAAGCCCGGCGCGCATCGCGGCAAGGGCTGGGAAGAGGTCACCGAGCAGGCCATCCGCGCCCTCGCCGCCCGCGGCAAGCCGCTGGTCTCCGTTCTCTGGGGCCGCGACGCCCGCAACCTCCGCCCCCTCCTCGGCGACTACCCGGCCATCGAGTCCGCCCACCCCTCACCCATGTCGGCCGACCGCGGCTTCTTCGGCTCCCGCCCCTTCAGCCGAGCCAACGAACTGCTGACCGACCAGGGCGCGGAGCCGGTGGACTGGCGCCTGCCGTAGGGGGGCGGATCGGCGCCGCGAGAAGGGCCCGGCGCACCCGCGCCGGGCCGCGACCTCTGTGAGTGCCGCCCCCCGCCCGCATCCGCTGCTCGCCGGGCGTGTCAACGATGGCCGCCTCGGCCTCCCCCTGCCCGCAGCGAACGCGCTCCTCAGCCCACCACCGCCGCCCGCACACACAGCACATCCGGCAGATGTGACGCCAACTGCTGCCACGTGTCCCCGTCGTCCGCGGAGGCGAACACCTCCCCGTTCCGGTTGCCGAAGTACACGCCCGCCGGGGTCGCGTCGTCGGTGCACAGGGCGTCGCGGAGCACCGTGCCGTAGTGGTCGTCCTGGGGGAGGCCCCGCGAGAGGGGCTCCCAGCTTTTGCCGGCGTCCGGGGTGCGGAAGACGCGGCAGCGGTGGTCGGCGGGGACGCGGTCGGTGTCGGCGTTGATGGGGAAGACGTAAGCCGTGCCGCCTCGGTGCGGGTGTGCGGCGATGGCGAAGCCGAAGGTCGAGGGGAGGCCCTCGCCGACGTCGGTCCAGTGGGCGCCCGCGTCGTCGCTGCGGTAGACGCCCCAGTGGTTCTGGAGATACAGGCGGTCGGGGTCGTCCGCGTCCCGGGCGACCTTGTGCACGCACTGGCCGAACTCCGGGTCCGGGTCGGGCAGAAACACGGCGGACACGCCGGAGTTCGACGGGGCCCAGCTCTCGCCGCCGTCGGTCGTGCGGAAGACTCCGGCCGTGGAGACCGCCACCGTCACCGCGCGCGGATCGCGGGCGTCGGTCAGTACCGTGTGCAGCCCCTCCCCGCCACCGCCCGGCACCCACCGCGAGCGGGTCGGATGCTCCCACAGCGGGCGCACCAGCGCGAAGCTCTCGCCCCGGTCCTCGGAGCGGTACAGCGCGGCCGGTTCCGTACCCGCGTACACCACGTCCGGCTCGGCGGCGGCCGGGTGCAGTTGCCAGACGCGCTCCAGCGAGGCGCCCGTGTCCTTGGGGAACCTGACGGCGGGTTGAGCCGGCTCGGACCAGGTGCGGCCCAGGTCGTCGGAGTGGAACACGGACGGGCCCCAGTGCGAGCTGTCGCCGCTGGCCAGTAGCCGGGGCGCGTCACCGCGTGTGTCGATGGCGACCGCGTAGACCGCCTGGGCGTTGAAGCGGGGGCCGTCGTCGAACTCCCAGGTGCCTCCGCGCCGTCGGCCGATGAACAGGCCCTTGCGGGTTCCCACGGCGAGCAGTACCTCGGTCATGACGACCACCTCCGGGACTTCGTTGTCCACTGTGCCGCATCGGTGTCGGACGCGGCGTCTTCCGATTCCGCCCAGTCTGCACCCCACCACTGACAGTGACCCTGAGCAACGGGCGGCGGGCGCACGTATCGGAAGGCGGTCCGGTCTTTCGGTGCGCTCGGGAGGAGGCTGGCCTTGAAGGCGTTCCGTGGTCCGCGTCGGTGGCTCTGGCGGTGGCGGAGGAGTCCGCTGCGGCGTCGTGCCGACGTGGTGGAGGGGTGGGTACTGGTGGGCACCTGGCTGCTGACCCTGCTGGCCGGGGCGGTGGCGGGGCTTGTGACCGCGCGGGCGGTCGAGCACAGCCTCGCCCAGGAGCGGGCCGCCACGCGTCCGATGGTCGCCTACGTCGTCGCGCACGCCCCCGGCCGTTCCGGCGCCCGTAGCTCCAGCGGCGAACAGGTCTGGGCGGAGGTCCGCTGGACCGCCGCCGACGGCTCGCCCCGCACCGGCCGGGTCCGGGTCACGGCGGGCGCGGCCACCGGCGCACCGGTCGCCATCTGGACCGACGAGCACGGCCGCCTCGCCAACCGTCCCGCCACCCCCACCGAGGCCGCCGTGCGCGCCGCCTTCATCGGCACACTGGCCGGCGCCGCAGCAGCAGCCGTCCCCTTCGCCGCAAGCCGCCTCCTCCTCGCCCGCCTGGAACGCCACCGCCTGTCCCTCTGGGACGCGGAGTGGTCCCGCCTGGGCCCCCAGTGGGGCCGCATGACGGGCTGACGCCCCCCGGGGCGCCGGGCAGCGCCCGGCCCAGCGGACAACGGCTGCCCCAGGCAGGCGTGCCCAACCCGCTCGCGCGGCGCTCGCCCCGGTGAACCGCGCCCTCTTACCGGCAGCCCCCTCAGACCGGCAGCCCCCTCAGACCGGCAGGGCCCTCAGACCGGCAGGGCCCTCAGACCGGCAGGGCCCGATCCACGATCGTCGCCAGATCCGTCCCCGAAGGCAGCGTCCCGAAGGAGTGCCCCCAGTCGCCCCCCAGCCGCGTCGCGCAAAACGCATCCGCCACCGCCGAGGGCGCATGGCGGACCAAGAGCGACGCCTGGAGGGCCAAGGCCATCCGTTCCACCACCCGCCGCGCGCTCACCTGGTCCGCCTCCGCCAGCTCCCGCTTCAGCGAGGTCACCGTCGCGTCCAGCCGGGCATCCGCCCCGCGCGCGAGGGCCAGTTCCCCGAAGAACGACTCCGCGCTCTCCGGCTCCCGGCCCAACGCCCGCAGGACGTCGAGGGCGTTGACGTTGCCCGAGCCCTCCCAGATCGACAGCAGCGGGGCCTCGCGGTAGTGGCGGGGCATGCCGGAGTCCTCGACGTAGCCGTTGCCGCCGAGGCACTCCAGGGCCTCCGCGGTGAAGGCCGGGCCGCGTTTGGTGACCCAGTACTTGCCCACGGCGGTGGCGATCCGGCGGAACGCGCGCTCGCCCTCGTCGCCGCGCACCGCCCGGTCCGCCGCGCCCGCGAGCCGGAGGGTCAGTGTCGTCGCCGCCTCCGACTCCAGCGCGAGGTCGGCGAGGACGTTCCGCATCAGGGGCTGGTCGAGCAGCCGGGCGCCGAAGGCGCTGCGGTGCCGGGCGTGGTGGCCGGCCTCGACCAGCGTCTTGCGCATCAGGGTCGCCGAGGACATCACGCAGTCCAGCCGGGTGCAGTTGACCATCTCGATGATGGTTTTCACCCCTCGCCCCTCCGGCCCGACCAGCCACGCCACCGTACGGTCGAACTCCGGCTCGGAGGACGCGTTGGAGCGGTTGCCGAGCTTGTCCTTGAGGCGCTGGATGCGGAAGGTGTTGCGGGTGCCGTCCGGCAGCACCCGTGGCACCAGGAAGCAGGAGAGCCCGCCCGGAGCCTGCGCCAGCACCAGGAACACGTCGCACATCGGCGCCGAGGTGAACCACTTGTGCCCGCGCAGCGTGTACACGCCGGGCTCGTCCGTGGGCGTGGCCACGGTGGTGTTGGTGCGGACGTCGGAGCCGCCCTGCTTCTCGGTCATGCCCATCCCGGCGAGCAGGCCCCGCTTCTCGGTGGGCACGCGCAACCCGGGGTCGTACTCCCGGCTGGTGAGCAGGGGTTCGTACACCTTGGCCAGGTCCGGCTGGGCGCGCAGGGCGGGGACGGCGGCGTACGTCATCGAGGTCGGGCAGCCGTGTCCCGCCTCGGTGTGCCCCCAGACCAGGCCGCCCGCCGTACGGGCCACGTGCGCGCCGGGGCGGTCCTCCGCCCACGGGGTGCCCGCCAGGCCCTCGGCGACGGCGGTGCGCATCAGGTGGTGCCAGCTCGGGTGGAACTCGACCTCGTCGACGCGATTGCCGTACCGGTCGTGCGTACGCAGCTCCGGCTCGTGCCGGTTGGCCAGCTCGCCCCACTCCTGCGCCTCGGCACCGCCCGCGCGCAGCCCCAGCAGCCGGACACCGTCCTCGGCCCACCCGGCGCCCTCCCGGCGCAGCCCCTCCAGCAGGGCGGCGTCGGCGGACGCGTCATAGGGAGCCAGCGGCGGGGGCTGGTTGGTGACGTCGTGGGTGGCGAACGGCGGCGACTGCTCGGGCATCGGGACCATACGACCATGTTGCACTCTCCATACGGTTGTAGCAATGACGCAACACAGATCGGCGCACGTACAGTACGTCCCCATGCGCATCAACCCGTCGGCCGATCCGGTGACCAGGCCGTTGTCCGCGCGGTCGGTCGTGCTGAGCCTGCTGCTCGGCGCGCACCCGCCCCGGCTGCCGGTACGGGAGCTGGTGCGGCTGGTCGAGCCGTTCGGCGTGGGCGGCTCCACGCTGCGGGCCGCGCTCAGCCGGATGGTGGCCGCGGGCGACCTGCGCCGCACCGACGCCGTGTACGGGCTCAGTGACCGCCTGCTGGCCCGGCAGCGCCGCCAGGACGAGGCCGTCGCGCCGCGCACGCGCGCGTGGGACGGCGACTGGGAGATGGTCGTGATCACGGCGACCGGACGCGGGCCGGCCGAGCGCGCCGACCTGCGTGCCCGGCTGGCCGCGCTGCGCCTGGCCGAACTCCGCGAGGGCGTCTGGCTGCGCCCCGCCAACCTCGCCCGGCCGCTGCCCGCAGAGCTGACCGGGGTGGCCCTGACGTACGCCGCCCGCCCCGACGAGCCCGCCGCCGAACTCGTGGCCCGGCTGTGGCCCCTGGACACCTGGGCGGTCGAGGCGCGCGCCCTCCTGGGCCGGGCCACCGGCGCCCGCCACCCGGCCGACCGCCTCACCGCCTACGCGGCCGTCGTGCGCCATCTGCTCACCGACCCGGTCCTCCCCGCCCCCCTGCTCCCCGCCGACTGGCCGGGCGACGCGCTCCGGGCGGCCTACGCCGGATACCAGCGGGAGCTGGCCACGTCCTAGGGGGTGTCTCGCCGAGTGGCGCGGGCCCGGTGCTTGGCGTCTCCTGGGAGTGGAGGGGGTGACCAGCGTGCGCGTGCTTCCGGGCACCGGGTGGGGCACGGCAGGCGATCTCGCCCGAGGAGAGTCATGGCTGAGCACACGTCGTCGTCGGTCCTCACCGCGCCCCTGCGCGGCGCCGCCTCCGTCCTGAGCAAGGTGCCCGGCGCGTCGATGGTCTCCAAGGCGGCCCAGGACACGCTGGACGTGATCGGCGTGGTCTCGCCCCGGGGGCGGCGCCTCGCGGTGTACACCGGGGCGGGCGTACTCGGCGTCGCCGGGGTCGTTGAGTGGCCCGTGGCGCTGACCGGAGCCGCCATCGCCTGGCTGACCCAGCCCCGTCCGCCGCTCGTGACCCCGGTGGCCGAGACCACGGACGTCCTGATCGAGGAGCCTGCCCCCGCGAGCGAGGCCGAGGTGGGCGAGGCGGCCCTGCGGACCGGGCACCATGACGCCCCCGGCCCGGTGAAGGCCACGGACACCGAGCCCGCGCATCCGGAGCCCGCGCACCCGGAGTCGCACAAGAAGCACGGCAAGAAGTCCGGCAAGCAGCCCAAGGGCGCCACCGGCCAACTCGGGCCCACCGCCCGCCCCGAACGCACCAGCCTCTGACGGCCCCGAATGGTCCTCAACCTCCTCACCGCCCCCTCCGCCGCCACCCGCCTGCCCCGGCTCCTCGCGGAGGCCGCCGCCCCCCTGATCGGTGCGGCGGCGGGTGCCGCCGTGGGCACCGCGCGGGCGGGCGTACGCGGCGCGGACGCGGCTGTACGCGTGACGCGGGTCGCCCGCACCGCGCTGCCCGGCGGCCCCGCCCACTGGCGCTCAGGCGCCCGCGTCCACCTTCCGCTGCGCACCGCCGAACCCGGCCAGGTCCGGGGCGAGGGCGGCCGCGCCCACCTGGCCCGCCGGATCGCGGCGGCCCTCGCCGACCGGCCGGACGTCCTCCTCGCCTACTGGGACGACGGCCTCGCCCGCCTGGTCGTGACCATGACCGAGGACGCCGTCAGCGACCGGGTCGTGGACCGCGCCGCCGAACTCGCCGTACGCGACGGACTGCTCGTGGCGGGCGGCGACCCCGAGGAGTACGACCACCCCGCCGACCCGGCCGGCGTACGCGCCGCCGCCACCACCCTCGGCGTCGACCTGATCGGCATCGCCGCCGCCCTCACCGGCTACATGCTGCGGCTGCCCCCCACGCCCCGCGCGGCCACCGCCTGCGTCACCCTGCTGCGGGAGAACCCCCGCGTCCGCGCCCTGCTGCGCCGCCGGATCGGCGCCGCCCGCATGGACCTCTTGCTGGCCGGTGCCAACGCGCTCGTGCACGCCGCCGGGCAGACCCCCACCTCGCTCGTCCTCGACGGCACCCTGCGCTCCCTCCAGCTCGCCGAGACCGTGGCCCGCGCCGCCGCCTTCGACTCCCTGCACGACGAGCTGTGCGGCCCCGAGCGCCTCAGCGTCGCCCCCACCGGCTCCCCGCGCCCACCGCTGCGCGAGTCCCCGGCCCAGGTGTATGCCGCCCACGCCTCGGCGGGCAGCGTGCTCGGCGCGATGGTCGCGCTGCTGGTCAAGCGGGACCTGAGCTCGTCCGCCGAGGCCGCCCTCTCCGGCTCGCCCAAGGCCGCCCGGTACGCCCCCGCCGCCTTCCACGCCGTACTCGGCACCGCTCTCGCCCGCGCCGACGTGCTGGTCCGCGACCCGGAACGGCTCAGACAACTGGAGATGGCCGGCACCCTCCTGCTGCACCCGAGCGCGCTACGCACCGACGAGGGGCTCCCCGACCCGTGGACCGAGGCCGTGCTCGACGCGGCCCGCCGCGCCCGGCTGCGCGTCGTCCTGGTCGACGACCCGGCGCTGGAGGACTTCACCGGGCTCGCGGACCAAGTGGTGGACGCCAGAAGGCCATTGGACGACGTCGTCCACGCCCTGCGCGGTGAACTGGACGCCGAGGACGAGGCGGAGGGCGGCGAGGAACGCGTCGTCATCACGGTCGCCCGGCCGCGCGCCCTGGAGGAGACCGACGTACTGGCCGGGCTCGACGCCGCCGACATCGCCGTCGCGCTCACCGACCTGGAGGGCGCCGTCATCTGGGGCGCCGACATCCTCGCCCCGCACGGCCTGCCCGACGTGTGGCGGCTGCTCACCGCGATCCCGGCCGCCCGCGCCGTCGGCAGCCGGGGCCAGATCCTGGCCCGCTCCGGCGCCGCGCTCTCCGGACTGCTGGTGGCCATCGGCGAGGCCCGGCGCGGCCGGGGGCGCCGCTCGGTCCTGCCCGGACTGCGGCACGCCCCCGTCGACACCGGCGCGCTCACCGCCCTGGTGTACGGCGTCTGGGCCGCCCTCAGGGTGGCCGCCGCCCGCGCCCCGCACCCGCGCGCCCGCGTGCGCTGGCACGAACTGGACCCCGACGAGGCGGTGGAACGCCTGGACCGCGAGGCACCCGCCGAGCCGGGCGTGCTGGAGCGGGCCGCCGCCGAGGCCCGCAAGAGGGCCGGCCGGATCGCCCGCGTCCCCGCCCTCGCCCCGGCCCGCTTCACCTGGCAGCTCGGCCAGGCCGTACGGGGGGAGCTGGACGACCCGCTCACCCCGGTGCTGGCCGTCGGCTCCGCCGCCTCCGCGATCCTCGGCTCGGTCGTGGACGCCCTGCTCGTCGTCGGCGCCCTCGACCTGAACGCACTGGTCGGCGGGGTCCAGCGGCTGCGCGCCGAGCGGGCGTTGTCCGGGCTGCACACCGAGCAGCAGCGCAAGGCGCGGGTCGCGCCCCCGCCGGAGGAGGCGCCCGCGGGCGGCACCCGCACGGTGGACGCCGGACAACTGCTGCCGGGCGACGTGATCGAGCTGAAGGGCGACGACGTGGTCCCCGCCGACGCCCGTCTGCTGTGGCAGGACGGCCTGGAGGTGGACGAGTCCGCGCTGACCGGCGAGTCCCTGCCGGTGCACAAGCACGTCGGGGCCACCCCGCACGCGGCCGTCGCCGACCGGCGCTGCATGGTCTTCGAGGGCACCACCGTCGTGGCGGGCACCGCGCACGCCGTCGTCGTCGACACCGGCGAGCGTACCGAGGCAGCCCGCGCCGTCCACCTCGCCGCCCGTACGCCCCCGGCGGCGGGGGTACAGGCCCGGCTCCAGGAACTCACCCGTAAGACACTGCCGTTGACCCTGGCAGGCGGCGCCGCCGTGACCGGGCTGGCCCTGCTGCGCGGCACGCCGGTGCGTGAGGCGGTCAGCGGTGGCGTGGCCGTCGCGGTCGCCGCCGTGCCCGAGGGGCTGCCGCTGGTCGCCACCGTCGCCCAGCTCGCCGCCGCCCGCAGGCTGAGCCGCGACGGCGTCCTGGTCCGCACCCCGCGCACTCTGGAGGCGCTGGGCCGCGTCGACACCTTCTGCTTCGACAAGACCGGCACCCTCACCGAGAACCGGCTCCGGGTCGTCCGGGTCTCCGACGCCGAGGGCACCGAGTGGGCGGCCGGTGACGCGGGCGAGGCGGGCCCCGCCGCGACCCTGCGCCGCGCCGCCCGGGCCTGCCCGCGCGTCAACGGCGCCTCCGGGCGCCCGGTGCACGCCACCGACGAGGCCGTCATCGACGCCGCCGCCCCCGACCCCGGCTGGACCCAGCTCGGCGGTCTCTCCTTCGAGGCCGCACGGGGATACGCCGCCGCCGTGGGCCGCGAGGGCGACGGCCCCCGGACCCTGGTCGTCAAGGGCGCCCCCGAGACCGTCCTGCCCGGCTGCGTCGACCTCTCCGACCGCGCCCACGACTCCGCGCACTCCCTCGCGGGTGCGGGCCTGCGCGTCCTCGCGGTGGCCATGCGCCGGCTCGACGAGGGTGAGACGGAGTCCGACGCCCTCCAAGGCCTGCTGCACGGACTGGAGTTCACCGGCCTGCTCGCGCTGTCCGACGTACCCCGCGAGACCTCGAAGGCGCTGGTACGCGGCCTCTACGAGGAGGGTGTACGGCCGGTCATGCTCACCGGCGACCACCCGCAGACCGCCCGTGCGATCGCCCGGGAACTCGGCTGGCCCGAGGACACCGAGGTCGTCACCGGTGACGAACTGGCCGCCGCCGACCGGCGCGCCCGCGCCCGGATGCTGCGGGACGCCGGGGTCGTCGCCCGCGTCGCGCCCGAACAGAAACTCCAGGTCGTGGAGGCGTTGCGGGACGCGGGCCGGGTGGTCGGCATGGTCGGCGACGGCGCCAACGACGCCGCCGCGATCCGCGCCGCCGACATCGGCGTCGGCATCAGCGCGCGGGGCTCGGCCGCCGCGCGCAACGCCGCCGACATCGTCCTCACCGACGACGACCTGACCGTTCTCATCGACGCCATCGGCGAAGGGCGTTCACTGTGGCACAGCGTCGCGGACGCCATCGCCATCCTCATCGGCGGCAACGCGGGCGAGGTCGGCTTCGGCATCCTCGGCACCCTGGTCTCCGGCACCGCCCCGCTGTCCACCCGGCAGATGCTGCTGGTCAACCTCTTCACCGACCTGTTCCCGGCCATGGCGGTGGCCGTGACGCCCAAGG
This sequence comes from Streptomyces sp. NBC_01171, assembly GCF_045039805.1. Taxonomy (NCBI): domain Bacteria; kingdom Bacillati; phylum Actinomycetota; class Actinomycetes; order Kitasatosporales; family Streptomycetaceae; genus Streptomyces; species Streptomyces sp. NBC_01171. Next base: position 5,977,769 of record NZ_CP108609.1, read on the forward strand.
ACGGCGACGACACCGAGGTCCGCAGCCGGACCGCGGCTCCACAGGACGTGACCGGCGGAGTCCTCGGCGCGCCGCTGATCCGGCAGATCCGGCACCGCGCCCTGACCACCGCACTGGGCGCCCTCACGGCCTGGCTCATCGGCCGCTTCACCCCCGGCACCGCCCGCCGCTCCAGCACCATGGCCCTGTGCGGCGTCGTCGGCACCCAGCTCGTGCAGACCCTCCTCGACCGCCGCGGCAGCACCCTGGTCCGCGTCACCGCCCTAGGCTCCGCCGCGGTCCTGGTGGCCGTCATCCAGACACCCGCCGTCAGTCACCTGGTCGGCTGCACCCCGCTCGGCCCGGTGGCCTGGGCGGGCGTCGCCGTGGCCATCGCCGCCGCCCTGGCGGCCCAGCGGACGTTGCCCCGGCTGGAGGAGATCGTCGCGGGACTGGTGCCGACGGAGGAACCGGCCTAGACGCTCTCCTCGACCAGCACGGGCCCCTCCTCGGCCTTCCGGCCGGGCAGGTGGTTGAACAGCAGGTTGAGCACGATCGCCGTGAGGCACCCCGCGCTGATGCCGCTGTTCATCACCGTCTGGAACCAGTGCGGGAACTTCGCGTACACCGTCGGCACGCCCACCGGCAGCATGCCGACGGCGACCGAGACGGCGACGACGGTGAGGTTGTGGTTGTCCCGGAAGTCCACGCGGGCCAGGGTGCGCAGGCCGCTCGCCGCGACCGTGCCGAACATGACCAGGCCCGCCCCGCCGAGCACCGGCGCCGGGACGGCGGCCACGACGGCGCCCAGCTTGGGCAGCAGGCCGAGAAGGACGAGAAGGGCGCCCGCGGTGGCGACCACCCAGCGGCTGCGGACCCGTGTCATGCCGACCAGGCCCACGTTCTGCGCGTACGCGGTGTACGGGAAGGTGTTGAAGACCCCGCCCAGCACGGTCGAGAGACCGTCCGCGCGCAGGCCGTCCGCCAGGGAGCGCGGCTCGACCTCGCGGCCGGTCAGCTCGCCCACAGCGATGAGGTCGCCGGTGGTCTCCGTCATCGTCACCAGCGCCACCACCAGCATGGACACGATCGCGGACGCCCGGAACTCGGGCGCCCCGAAGTGGAACGGGGTGCTGATCCCCACCCAGTCCGCGTCCGCGACCCCGCCGAAGTCCGTGAAGCCGAACGGCACCGCGACGGCCAGACCCACCACGATGCCGGTCAGCACGGCCACCCGGGCCAGGAAGGGCGGGGCGAAGCGCTGCACACCCAGCACCACCAGCAGGACGAACGCGGCCAGCGCCAGATTCCGGGGCGCCCCGAAGTCCTGCGCGCCCGCTCCGCCGGCCGCCCAGTTGCCCGCGACCGGCAGCAGGGAGACCCCGATGATCAGGATGACCGTGCCGGTGACCAGCGGTGGGAAGAACCGCAGCAGCCGGCCGAAGACCGGCGCCAGCAGCACGATCGCCAGGCCCGCGACGATCACCGAACCGTAGATCGCGGGCAGCCCGCCGCCCGTCGTACCGATCAGCACCATCGGCGAGACGGCCGCGAAGGTGCACCCCTGCATGATCGGCAGCCGTACCCCGAACCACCAGAAGCCGACGCACTGGATCAGCGTCGCCACCCCGCACACCAGCAGGTCGGCGGTGATCAGATACGCCAGGTCGGCGGGGGAGAGCCGCATGGCGCCGCCCACGATCAGCGGGACCGCCACGGCGCCCGCGTACATGGCCAGCACATGCTGGAGCCCGAAGGCCGCGAGCTGCCGTACCGGGGGTATCTCGTCGACGGGGTGCACTTCGGCGGTCGTGGCCATGGGGCCTCCTGAGCGGCGGGCGGGGAGCGGCAACCGGACTGCACGAGACCGTAGGGGCCTTGAACAGATTGTTGATTTCCGGTGCGTTGCCGCTGTGTGTCATGCCCACGTGAAAGGTGGAGACACCCTCCGCCGCGCTACTGCGACCGCGCCGCCGCCCACAGGGCGTCCCAGTCGGACAGCTTGACCGGGTTCCGGCCCAGGCTCGCGCCCAGCTCCGCCTCGGCCCGCTCGATCGCCAGCCAGCCCGGCCACGCCACCGGGTCGGCGCCCGCCGCCCGCAGCCCCGGAAGCGGGTCCTGCGGCACCTCACGGGACTCCAGCGCCGGGGCGTCCTCCAGCAGCGAGGTCACCGTCTCCTTGGCGCAGGAGCGGTTGCTGCCGATGACGCCGGTCGGGCCGCGCTTGATCCACCCGGCCACGTACTCGCCCGGCACCGGTACGCCGTCGCTCAGCACCCGGCCCGCCAGATGCGGCACCGTCCCGGTCACCGGGTCGGACGGCAGTCCCTCCGGCGGCATCCCCCGGTACCCCACCGAGCGGAGCACCAACTGTGCGGGGACGTCCTCGAACGCGCCCGTGCCCCGCACCCCGCCCTGCCCGTCCGGCTCGGTGCGCTCCAAGCGGACCCCGCCCACCCGGCCGTCCGCCTCCAGCACCTCCACCGGGCGCAGGAAGAACCGCAGGTGGATCGTCCGCTCGGTGTCCGGGGGAGAGGCGGCGGCCCAGTCGCGCAGCACCTCCGCGTTACGGCGCTGGGCGGCCGGCAGCGTCGACAGGTCCGTGAAACCCGGATCGAGCGCCAGCTCAGCCGGGTCGACCGAGACCCCGACGCCCGGCAGGTGGCCCAGCTCACGCAGCTCCTTGGTGGTGAACCGCGCCTGCGTGGGCCCGCGCCGCCCGGCCATCGTCACCTCGCCGACCCCGCCCCCGGTCAGCATCTCCAACGCGGCCTGCGGCATGTCCGTCCCGTGCAGCTCGGCCGCGCCGCGCATCAGCATCCGCGTGACGTCGACGGCCACATTGCCGACCCCGATGACCACCGCCGAGCGCACATCGCGCAGGAAACCCTCGTCGGCCGCGTCCGGATGCGCGCTGTACCAGGAGACGAACTCCGACGCCGACCAGCTCCCCGGCAGCTCCTCGCCCGGAATGCCCAGGGGGCGGCCCGCCGCCGCGCCCACGCAGTACACCACCGCGTGGTACAGCTCCCGCAGCCGCTCCACCGGCACCCCGTCCGGGCCGCCCACCCCGACCCCGCCCAGGAACCGCACCCGGTCGTGCTCCAGCACCGCCCGGAGGCTGCCCTGGAGCGACTTGATCTTCTCGTGGTCCGGGGCGACGCCGTACCGCACCAGCCCGAAGGGGGCCGGCAGCCGGTCCAGCACGTCCACGTGCACGTCGGGGTGGCGCTCCACCAGGCTCTGCGCGGTGTAGCACCCGCTCGGTCCGGAGCCGACGACGGCGACCCGCAGCACGGTGTACTCCTCACCCCGTGGCATCGGGAGACAGCCCTGACGGCTCCAGCATGGCACCGCGCGGCGGTGTCGGCAGGGGGGCCGGGCTACTCGCCCCGGTCGTCCGGCTGCTTCTCCGTGGCGAAGAAGCGGGACAGGTCGCCCCGGCCGGGCTCGCCGCCCATGTCGTCGCCGGGCGGCAGGCCCAGCTCCCCGTCGAGCCCGTACCGCTCGAACAGCTCCGCACGCAGGACGGGGATCGGCATCGGCACGCCCGGCACCAGTGCCGCGTACACCGCGCCCATCAGCAGCGCCCGGAGCATCGGGTAGCCGGCCGTGATGTCGTCCGCGCCGCTGCGGGCGATCGTGTCGCCGAGGAGTTCGGAGAGGCGTTGCTGCTCCGGGCACTGCACGAAGCCCTCTTCGCGCAGCAGGCCCGCCATGTGCTGGCGCATGAGCACCGGCCGCTCCCGCGCCAGGCCGAGGATCGCGTCGATGGCACGGGCCAGCCGCTCCCGCCCGTCCTCGGTACGCGGCTCCCGCTCCAGCGCCTCCTCCAGCGTGCGGTGCATCAGCCGGTGCACGGCGGACTGCACGAGCTGGCGCTTGCCTGGGAAGTAGTACGAGACCAGTCCGCGCGCCGATCCGGCGCGGTCCGCGATGTCGCCGAGGGTGGTCGCTTCGAACCCGCGCTCGTCCACCAGTTCGACCGCAGCCTGGAGGAGCCGCTCGCGTGAACGTCGCCGCAGCTCTTCATTGACCGAGGCGCTGCGCGGGGACATTGTCGAACTCCTGCGTTGACTGGCTGTCAGCCAACTATACTCAAGGCGTGAGGCACCGCATCGCGCGGGGCCTTATCAGGGCTGCCGTTCGTCTGAGCGCCGCGGGGGAGCGCCTCAGACGGACGGCAGTTCCGCTTCCGGCACCAGGTCCAGCACCGGCAGCAGCGCGTCCGGGCGGTCGGCCACCGACAGATGGTCCACGAAGTGCACCCGGCAGCCGAGCGCGGCCGCGCCCCCGTCCGCCACCCTGCTGTCCCCGACCATCAGCGTGCGCTCGGGCTCCGCCCCCAACTCCGCGCAGGCGGCGGCGAACAGCCGGGGGTCCGGCTTCCGCACGCCGTGCTCGTAGGACAGCACGTACGCGTTCACGTAAGCGTCGAGCCCGTGCTCGTGGAAGACCGGTCGCAGGTCCCAGCCGATGTTGCTGACGATGCCGACGGCCATCCCGCGCCGGCGCAGCTCTTTCAGGACGGAGAGCGTGTCGGGGTACGGGGTCCACGCGGCGGGGGTCATGTGCCGGGCGTACAGCGCGTCGTGGAGGGCGTCCGCGGGCAAGGGCACCTGCCGGGAGAGGCCGGTGTACGCGGCTCGGTGCGAAGCGGCACTGAGGTCCCGCTCGGCCCACGCCCCGGCCAACTCCTCCGGCACGGCGCTCGGTTCGGCACCGCCGGGCAGCGCACCCGCGCTCTCCAACGCGGTTGCCGCTTCGATGAGTTGGGGCTCCTCCATCCTGGTGCCGGTCGCCGCGAGGGTGGCGCGGAGCCAGGACTCGGTGGATTCGATCCGGCACAACGTGCCCGAGAAGTCGAACAGCACAGCGGTCATGCGCGGACCCTACTCCTGCGGTGCCGCTCATGAACCAGCACGGCGCAAGCCACCATCAGGGCGCCGAACAGCCAGCCTCCGAGCACGTCCGAGAACCAGTGCACCCCCAGCCAGACCCGCGTGAGGCCGACGCCGAGTACGGAGACGGCGGCCAGGGCGACCGCACCGTACCAACGGGCCCCACGGACCCCGTGTTGACGGATCAGCCACAGGAGCAAGCCGCACACCACGGTTCCCGTCATGGCATGCCCGGACGGGAACGCGGCATAGCGCGCACTGTCCACGGGGTCCGGCCACACCGGCCGTGGCCGCGCGACAGCCGCCTTCACGGTCTGCTGCACCACGGCCGCGACAGCACAGGTGACCAGCAGCCACAACGCCGTCCACCAGGCCGCCCTTCTCCAGACCAGCCACAGCGCAACCCCGGCGCAGAGCAGCCGCATGGTCACCGGGTCCCAGACCCAGTCGGTCAGCACCCGGAAGGTCTGCGTGAGACCCCGGTCCCTGACGGCCCACCGGTGGGTGGTGCGGGCGATGTCTTCGTCCAGGGCGAGGAGGGGGGACCAGTTGAGGGCGACGAGGGCGAGGAGCAGGGCGGAGGAGAGGGCGAGGAGGGTGGTCCGGGTGGGTTGGTGGGGCATGGGGCGATCCTCGTCGATGAGGGCCCCGATGCATCACCCGACGCGTCGGCCCGGTGCGGGCGACAGACCCTAACGCAACGCCCCCAGCCCCGGAACGAAAGCGACGATCACCGGGAGTACCGGTACCAGCGCGGCCGTCGCCGTCAGGCGGAGGCGTCGGGGTGCCGGGAGACGGGGCAGGGCTGTGAGGAGGCGGTTCACGCGGTGGGGAAGTTGGGCGTGGGGGGTGGGGGAGGGGCCGAAGACGCCTCGGTCCTCGTTGAGGTCGACCAGGGCGAGGGCCGTGGTGATGCGGCCGAAGCGGCGGGAGGCGGTGTCGTCGGCGGCCAGTTCGACCAGGCGGTGCATCTCGTCGCGGAAGGCGGCGAAGACCGGGACCTGGGGGAAACCGCCGGCCAGGGCGGCGGAGCAGTGCAGCAGCCAGTCGTGGCGGAAGCGGGCGTGGTCCTGTTCGTGGGCCAACAGGGCGTCCAGGCGGCTGCCCTTGAGTCGGCGGAGGGCGGCCGTGGTGACGACGAGTTGGGGTGTGGTACCGGGAAGCCAGTAGGCGTCCGGGCGTTCGCCCTCCAGGACCACCAGCCGTCCGCCCGGCTCCTCTCCCGGCAACAGGGGTGCGCGTTCGACGAGTTCGGTCCGGCGCACCCCTCGGCGGCGCTTTGCGTGCAGTACCTCGCCGGCCAGCATCGTCAGGGTCCACAGCCCTCCGCAGGCGAGCGCCACGGCGGTCGGCGCGGCCCAGGGGCCCGCCGCGCCGAGGGCGTACGCCTCGACGACCCCGTGCGGAGCCCCGCTGAACAGGTGCCCGCGCACCTCCTGCCAGGCCGCCGCCGCGCTCAGTGTCATCGACAGCGCGCAGCACAGCAGGACGGCGGCCACCACGCACTGCCAGGCCCACAGCGCCACCACCGGCTCCCGGTCCGGCCAGTCGGCCCGGGCCAGCAGGCGCGGGGCGGCGACGGAGGTCAGGATGCCGAGCAGCAGCAGCGCCACGGGGACCATCATGGGCAGCACCCTACGAGCACCGGGCCGCCCGCCGGCGCCGAAGTGACGCAGGCAACTCCCGCGCACCGCCCACCGCTTGAGGTGTCACATCGTCAGAAGCATCGCCAGCATGCCTATCCCCATCGACAGCCGGCACACCCGGGACAGCTCGGGCCGGTCACCCCACCGCACCGCGCCGGGGCCGCCCCGCACGGTCACGGGTACCAGGCGGGCACCGGTCAGCAGGACGTAGCCGGTGAAGTAGAGCAGGAGCGCGCCGGTCAGCCAGGCCGGGCCGGAGCCGCCCGTGTGGTGATGCGGAGCCGGGGCGGCGGCCATCAGCACCGCCATGTACACCATCGCCGTACTGCCCAGCAGATGGTGCAGATGGTGGGCGCTCTGCCGCGCCGACCACAGCGCGCGCAGTGCGGCCAGCCCGAAGACCGCGGCGTACAGCGGCCATACCCAGCGCGGTGGGGCGAACACCGCGGCGGGTACCGCCATCGCCGCCATCCCGAAGCCCATCAGTGCCTCGCCGCCCGCCGCGCGGCGCTGCTCCTCGACCCCGCTGCGCATCCGCAGCAGGCAGTAGGCGCCGGTCGCCGCGCAGAGCGCGACCAGCAGCCAGGCCGGTGACACCGGTCCGTGCACGCGCACCACCCCCGTTCGACGCCGTGTCGAGGGATGCGATGCCCACGCCAGGCGCAGCGCACGCGAGCGCAAGGGGGTGTACGGGGAGCGTTCACCGGAGCACGGCGTGTGACCAGGGCGGTTACGGGCCTCGCTCAATTCTTTTACTGGTGAAACACCTGTTAAATTGATTGCATGAGCAGCCGCCGCCTCCCCCTCACCCGGGCGCTCCGCCTCCAGGGGCCCTCCGCCATCTGGTTCAAGCCCGCGCTCAGCGTGGTCGTGTCGGCGGCCCCGCCCAACCTCCTCCTGCTGGCCCTCGGCCGCCTGGACCTCGCCCTCTACACGATGGCCGGGTCCCTCTGCGCGCTCTACGCCCACCAGCGCCCCTACGCGGCCCGTGCCCGCGTCCTCGCCGGGGTCGTGCTCGGCATGACGGCCGGACTCGCCGTCGCCCTGCTCGCCTCGGCGCTCACTCCCGGCCCCGTCGTCCTGGTGCTCGTCGGCGCCCTGCTGGCCGCCGCGCAGAAGACGGTCTGTGAGGCCACCCGCGTCGGCCCGCCCGGCAACGTCGTCGTCACCTTCATCAGCTCCGCCGCGCTGTTCGTCCCGCAGACCCTCGACGAGGTCCCCGCCCACCTCGGGCTCGCCCTCGCCGCCGGAGCCTGGGCCTGGCTCGTCTGCATGGCCCCCGGAGTGCTCCGACCGCACGGGCCCGAGCGCCGGGCCGTCGCGGCGGCACTCCATGCCGCCGCCGACCTCGCCGAACAGGGCCACGCACCCGCCCACGCCGCCGTGCACACCGCCTGGCAGGCCCTGCGTTCCCCCGGCGCCCGCCCCGACCCCACCCGGCGCGCCCTGGAAAACCTGCTGATCCGCGCCGAGACCGCGGACGCCGACCCCGGCCGACTGCGCGCCTGGGCCCAAGCCCTGCGCGGCACCGGCCCGGTGCCCCAAGTAACAGCCCCGGCCTCGGCCGACGCGCACCCGCGCCCCGCCCGCGTCCCCTTCAGGCACCTGGCCCCCATAGCCACCCGCACCGTCCTGGGCTGCGCGCTGGCCGGCCTGGCCGCCCTCTCTCTCGGCGTGGGCCGCCCCTACTGGGCCCTGGTCACCGCCGCCTCGCTCTACCAGGCCAACGTCACCCTCACCTGGAACCGGAGCGTCCAGCGCGTCGTCGGCAACCTCCTCGGCGTGCTCGTGTTCGCCGCGCTCACCCCGTTGACCCACCTCCACCCCGTCACACTCGTCCTGTGCTGCCTGGCGTGCAGTTTCGGCGCGGAAGCGCTCATCGCCCGCAACTACTGGCTCGGTACGGTATGCGTCACGCCCATGGCGCTGCTCATCACCGAGTTCACCCACCTCCAGGACCCGGGCCTGCTGATCACCCAGCGGGTGCTGGACACGCTGGTCGGCGCGCTGGCCGGGCTTGCCGCCGCCGTGATGGTCACCAACCGCCGGGCCGGCGACCGCGTGCACGACGCCCTGACCGCCGTCGAGAACGCGAGTGCGCACACCGAGCACCTGCTGGCCCACCCCGCGCCTCAAGCCCTGCCCGCGGCCCGCCGCGCCCTCGCCGTGGCTCTGACCGACCTGCGCGCCACCACCGCCGCCGCGCAGGGGGAGTGGTGGCAGCGGCCCTTCCCCGCCGAACGCCTCGCGCTCGCCGAGCAGGCCGGACACCGTACGCTCGCCGCGGCGGTGCGACACCGAGGAGTCGCACCCTTGAAGCAGGACTGACACGGCACGACAGCGGGACCACGGAGGACACACGGCCATGACGGACAGGGCGAATCAGCATGCCAGGGCGGACACCGTCGCCTCGGTGGTCCGGCAGTGGCGTGCCGTGCACCCCGCGCTGGACACCGGGCCCATGGAGGTTATCGGCCGGATCAACCGCTGCGCCGCCCTCCTCCAGCAGGCCGAGGACGCCCCGCTGCGCCGGGCGGGGCTCAGCCGGGCGGAGTTCGACCTGCTCGGCGCGCTCCGCCGCACCGGCCACGAGCTGACGCCGGGGGAGCTGGCGCGGGAGACCTTCTCCTCCGGGGCGGCCGTGACCAAGCGGGTCAAGCAGCTCACCGAACGCGGCCTCGTCGAGCGGCGCGGCGACACCCGCGACCGCCGCGTCTCCCACCTCCGCCTCACCGACGCCGGACGCGACCTCGTGGACGGCATCCTGCCCGAGCAACTCGCCTACGAGGAGGCCGTGCTGTCCGTGCTGACCCCCGACAGCCAGGACGAGCTGTCCGGTCTGCTCGCCGGGCTCCTCGACGGTCTGGAGGGCCGGCTGGGCGCCCTGCGCGGCTGAAGAGGTGCGTCAGATGCCCGGTCGGTACCGCAGCGGATGGTCCGCCGGGATCTCCACCAGCACGATCGGGATGCCGTCCGGGTCGGCGATCCACATCTCGATCAGCCCCCACGGCTCCCGGACCGGCGCCCGCACGATCTCCACGCCCTCGGCCCGCAGCTCGTCGTGCGCGGCGGCCGCGTCCGGCACCTGGAGCCACAGGCGTACCGACGGTGCGAGCGGGGTTTCGGCCCGGCCGGAGAGTTCGAGGAAGCCGCCGCCCAGGAAGTAGACGGTCCCGCGCTCGGGGCCCTCCCCGAACTCGCGGTAGACGGCGAGCCCGAGCCGGCCGCCGTAGAAGGCACGGGAGCGTTCGGGGTCCGTGGGGCGGATGAGGGTCCGGCTGCCCAGTACATGCACCATGCGAGCGGAGCCTAGCCGCCCGATTACCCTCGTCTGTGTTCAGCCGCGCCCCAGATCGGAGTACACCCCATGGACACCGCCACCGGACCGACGTTCCGCGACGCCACCGACGCCGACGTGGACGCCCTCGTCGCGCTCGTCGAGTCGGCGTACCGGGGGGACGCCAGCCGGGCCGGGTGGACCACCGAGGCGGACATCCTGGACGGGCAGCGCACCGACCCCGAGGGTGTGCGCCAGGTCATCAAGACGCCCGACAGCAGGCTGCTGGTGGTGGAGCGGGAGGGCGGGATCGTCGCCTGCTGCCAGCTCGAACACCGGGGAACGCACGCCTACTTCGGCATGTTCGCGGTGAGCCCCACCCTCCAGGGGTCGGGCCTGGGCAAGGCGGTCATGGCGGAGGCGGAGCGGCTGGCGCGGGCCGACTGGGGCGCCACCGAGATGCACATGACGGTGATCTCGGTCCGCGACGACCTGATCGGCTGGTACGAGCGCCGGGGCTACCGCCGTACGGGTGAGATGACCCCGTTCCCGTACGGCGATGAGCGCTTCGGCATCCCGCGCCGCCCCGACCTGCGCTTCGAGCTGCTGGTCAAGCCGCTGGTGTGACGGCGGCCCCGCCTAGGCGGTGAAGCGGCCGGTGCGCTTGATGTCCGGGAGGTCGGTGGTCGCGCCGTCCAGTTGGAGGGCGCGCACCAGCCGCAGCTCGTCCTGGGTGTTCACCACCCAGGCGAAGACCCTCAGGCGCGCGGCGCGCGCCTTCTCCACGACCTCCAGCGTCAGCCTGCGGACGTCCAGACAGAGGGTCGCCGCGCCGACCGCGACCGCGCGGTCCACCACCTCGGGGCCGTAGTGCTCGGCCACCAGCGCGGTGCGCACCCCCGGTACCAGCCGGGAGACCTCGGCGAGCGCCTCGTCGTGGAAGGAGATGACCTCCACGCGGGAGACCAGGTCCCGCCGGAGCATCACCTCCGCCAGCGCCTTCGCGGCGGCCACGTCCTTGATCTCGGCCTGCACGGGCGCCCGGACCGCGTCGAGCACCTCTTCGAAGACCGGCACCCGCTCGCCGAGCCCGGCGTCCAGGGCGCGCAGCTCCGCGAGGGTCTTCTCGGCGATCTGCCCGGTGCCGTCCGTGGTGCGGTCCACCGCGGCGTCGTGCATGACGATCAGCGCACCGTCCTTGCTCAGGTGCAGATCGAGTTCGATCAGGTCCAGCCCGGCCTGCTCGGCGGCGGCGAAGGAACGGAGCGTGTTCTCGGGCTCGACACCCATGACCCCACGGTGCCCGATGGTAAGGAAGTTCAAGGTTCAACTCGCTTCCGTCGACGGCGGATCCGGCTTTCGCGGACCCGACGGAGTGTCGTCGTCCGCACACCTGGCTCGCAGCCTAACGGCCATCTCGGCCCCCCGGCGATCGCGGACTGCCCGGCGGGGCGCCAGAGGCTTTATGGCCGGAACGGGGCGTCCGGTCACGGTCCCGGACCTCCTCGAGACCCGCTGTGAAAGTGAGCGCGGTCACGGTTTGAGGCGGGAAAAACAGCGGTGACCATGCGGCCGTGCAGAATAATTTCCCGATCCCCCTCTTGTTCGGCAAAACGGGGTATGCATACGGTGTCCATACGCGAGGTTCTCCCGTGGAGGATGGGACATGACGGAAATTCTTGTGCAGGCCGGTCCGGAGGGACAGGTTCCTTCGCTGACCAGGGTGGTCGAGCACCCGGCGTGGCCCGTCCTCAAGGCCGCGGTGGAGCAGATCCGGCCATGGCAGTCGAAGGACGGCTCGATCGACTTCACCGCCGAGGGCGCCCTCGAGCGGGCCGAGGCCGAGGCGGCCGTGAACCGGGTCGTTGACGCGGTGGAGCAGCTCTCCCCGCTGCTCCCGCACGACGCGGCGTACCACCGCGCGCTGGTGGCCGACCTGCGCCGCTGGGCCGAGGGCGGCTTCGAGGTGCCGGACTTCCTGGACTCGCTGCTGGCCTTCCAGCCCGCCGCCGACCGCGCGGACGGCCTCCAGCACCTGGTCGTCTTCGCGATGTACACGCAGAACGGCAACCCCGACCGCAATCTCGAGGCGGTCGTGCTGCGCATGGTCTGGCCGGACTGGCTGGCCGAGCTGGAGCGCACCCGGTACGACAACCCGCTGTTCTGCGGCATCACCTTCGAGGACTTCACGGCCGGCTACGACACCAACTCCGCCGTCCTCTTCCCGGAGACCATCGCCGTCCGCGAGGCGCCGGAACGTTTCTCCTGGGGTGGCATCTTCTGCGACCGCGAGGCCGCGCGCTTCCGCCGGGTCACCGACGCCGCCGTCGGCATCCTGGGCCTTGAGCTGCCCGGGGACATCGCCGCGATGGTGCACGACCAGAAGCGCTGCGAAGAGGCGTTCGTGCTCTGGGACATGGTCCACGACCGCACCCACAGCCACGGCGACCTGCCGTTCGACCCGTTCATGATCAAGCAGCGCCAGCCGTTCTGGATGTACGGCCTGGAGGAGCTGCGCTGCGACCTCACCGCCTTCAAGGAGGCCGTGAAGCTGGAGGCGGACGGCGTCCCGCAGGCCCGTGACGTGCAGTACGCGGTGCTCTTCGACCGGATGTTCCGCTTCCCGGTCACCGGCGACCGCGTCCGCAACTACGACGGGCTCGGCGGCCAGCTCCTCTTCGCCTACCTGCACAAGCACGACGTGGTCCGCTGGACCGACAACAAGCTCGCCATCGACTGGGAGCGCGCCCCGCAGGTCACCAACCAGCTCTGCGCCGACATCGAGCAGCTCTACCGCGACGGCATCGACCGCCCCAAGCTGGTCCACTGGTTCGCCGGGTACGAGCTCGTCGCCGGCTACCTCTCCCCGCACCCCGGCTCGAAGTGGGCCAAGGGCCCCGACGCCCTCGACCTCAGCCTGCCGCCGCGCAAGCTGGTGGACGACGTGCTCCCGGACGAGTTTCCGCTGAGCATGTTCTACGAGGCACTCGCCAAGAAGCTGAAGAATGTGATCGCCGAGACCAAGGGCATCACGGCGGACGGCGCCGAGCGGATCGCCGCGTGAGCGACCGCCGGGACGACACGGCAGTGGGAGAAGGGAAGACGATGCAGAACGGGGCTCTTCGGGGCGCGGTGATCGCGGTCGCCGGTGCGGGCGGACCGGCGGGACGGGCCACCCTGATCAGGCTCGCCGAGGCGGGCGCGACCGTGGTCGGCGCGGACAACGACCCCGCCCGCCTGGCGGAGGCCGTGGACGCGGCGCGCTACGCCAACGGCGGCGCCAAGGTCACCGGCGAGACGGTCGACCTGCTCGACCTGGACTCCACCCGCGCCTGGGCCTCCGGCATCGAGAAGGAGTTCGGCCGCGTCGACGGCCTGGTCCACCTGGTCGGCGGCTGGCGCGGCGGCGCCAAATTCGACGACACCGACCTCGCCGACTGGGACCTGCTGGAGAAGCTGCTCGTCCGCACGGTCCAGCACACCTCGCTGGCCTTCTACGACGCCCTCCAGCGCGCCGGTGACGGCCGCTACCTGCTGATCAGCGCCGCCGGCGCGTCCAAGCCGACCGCGGGCAACGCCGCGTACTCCGCCGCCAAGGCCGCGGCCGAGGCGTGGACGCTGGCCATGGCCGACGGCTTCCGCAAGGCGGGGGGCGAGGACGGCCCGCAGGCCGCGGCTGCCATCCTGGTGGTGAAGGCGCTGGTGCACGACGCGATGCGCGCGGAGCGTCCCAACGCGAAGTTCGCGGGCTTCACGGACGTCAAGGAGCTGGCCGAGGCCATCGAGGGCGTCTGGGGCAGGCCCGCCGCCGAAGTGAACGGAAACCGTCTGTGGCTGACCGAGAAGCCGTGAACCCTCCCAGGACCGACGCCCGTCGCCACCACGACCCGCAGGTCCGCGGTTTCGCCAGCGACAACTACGCCGGGGCGCACCCCGAGGTGCTCGCCGCCGTGGCCCTGGCCAACGGCGGCCACCAGGTCGCGTACGGCGACGACGAGTACACCGAGAACCTCCAGCGGATCATTCGCAGTCACTTCGGCGCCACCGCCGAGGCGTTCCCGGTGTTCAACGGCACCGGCGCCAACGTCGTCGCGCTCCAGGCGGTCACCGACCGCTGGGGCGCGGTGATCTGCGCCGAGAGCGCGCACATCAACGTGGACGAGGGCGGCGCGCCCGAGCGGATGGGCGGACTGAAGCTGCTCACCGTGCCCACCCCGGACGGCAAGCTCACCCCCGAGCTGATCGACCGGCAGGCGTTCGGCTGGGACGACGAGCACCGGGCGATGCCCCAGGTCGTCTCGATCACCCAGTCCACCGAGCTGGGCACGCTCTACACGCCGGACGAGATCCGGGCGATCTGCGAGCACGCCCACGCGCACGGCATGAAGGTGCACCTGGACGGGTCCCGGATATCCAACGCCGCCGCCTCCCTGAACGTCCCCATGCGGGCGTTCACCAACGCGGTCGGCGTCGACATCCTCTCGCTGGGCGGGACGAAGAACGGTGCCCTGTTCGGCGAGGCGGTCGTCGTCATCAACCAGGACGCCGTCTCCCACATGAAGCACCTGCGCAAGCTGTCCATGCAGCTCGCGTCCAAGATGCGCTTCGTCTCGGTGCAGTTGGAGGCCCTGTTCGCCAAGGACCTCTGGCTGCGCAACGCCCGGCACGCCAACGAGATGGCCCAGCGCCTCGCCGAGGGCGTCCGCGCGGTGCACGGCGTGGAGATCCTGCACCCGGTGCAGGCCAACGGCGTCTTCGCCCGGCTCCCGCACGACGTGAGCGTCCGGTTGCAGAAGCGGTTCCGCTTCTACTTCTGGGACGAGGCGGCCGGTGACGTCCGCTGGATGTGCGCCTTCGACACCACCGAGGACGACGTCGACACCTTCGTCGCGGCGCTCAAGGAGGAGATGGCCCGCTGAGGGCCCGCTCAAGACGCAGGAACGGCCCGGCCGGACGGTGATCGTCCGGCCGGGCCGTCGTCGTCTCAGTGGGCCTCGGCCGCGCGCAACTGCTCGTTCGTCGGAGCCGAGCCGCCCAGGTGGGCGGGGAGCCACCAGGAGTCCTCGGCGCCCTTCGGGCGGGCCGGGTAGGCGCGCTGGGCGGCGTCCAGCAACTCCTGGACGCGCTCGCGCAGCCGGCGGGTGATCGCGCCCGCGTACTGCTCGCGCGACGCCTCCATCGCCTCGCCGACCCGCATGGTGATCGGGGTGTGGCTGCGCCTGAAGTTGCGCGGCTGGCCCTTGGTCCACAGCCGCTGGGTGCCCCACAGCGCCATCGGCACCAGCGGGACGCCCGCTTCCTGGGCCAGGCGCGCGGCACCGGACTTGAAGCCCTTCAGCGTGAAGGACTGCGAGATCGTCGCCTCGGGGAACACCCCGACGATCTCCCCGGCGCGCAGCGACGCCAGCGCGTGCGCGTACGCCGTCTCGCCCTGCTCGCGGTCGACCGGGATGTGCTTCATGCCGCGCATCAGCGGACCCGACACCCTGTGCCGGAACACCGACTCCTTGGCCATGAACCGCACCAGGCGCTTCTGCGGCAGCGCGGCCAGGCCGTTGAAGATGAAGTCCAGGTAGCTGATGTGATTGCTCACCAGGACGGCGCCGCCGGAGCGCGGGATGTTCTCCGACCCCTGGCAGTCGATCTTGAGGTCCCAGACCTTGAACATCGTCTTGGCGAGACCGACGACGGGACGGTAGACCAGCTCTGCCATAAGCGGGGTGGTCCCTTTCTGCTCTGCTCTGCTCGGGAAAGGGGGCTCCCGGCGGGAAGTTACGGAGCCGTAGGTTTACGGCTCTCGCAGATCGTGCCCCAAGAACGGGCGGGTGACCAGTCCTGGTGCCCGGTGGCGGCGAGATCCTCGTCACGTCCGCCCTCGACCCCCCCTTTCGGAGGCAGGGAATCCATTCGGCCCTCGATGTGCTGGTGTTGAGGACGGATCGGACGAGCGGCGCCGCACAGGCGGCGGAGTGGAGGACACGGGTGCGCGGGGCGGACGACGTACGGCGGCTGACGACGGCCGACCTCGGCGGCGAACCGGGGGAGCGGGCCACCCTCGTACAGTTCTCCTCCGCCTTCTGCGCGCCCTGCCGGGCCACCCGGCGCACCCTCGCCGAGGTCGCGCGCATGGTGCCCGGCGTCGTCCACGTCGAGATCGACGCGGAGGCCCGGCTGGAACTCGTCCGCGAACTCGGCATCCTGAAGACCCCCACCGTGCTCGTCCTCGACGCGGACGGCGCGGTCGTGCGGCGCGCCCAGGGGCAGCCACGCAGGGCCGATGTCATCGCCGCGCTGGGCGAGGCCGTCGACGGGCGGCACGATGGCTGAGCGCTCCCGGGCACCCCGGCGGCGACTTGACTGCGCCCGCCGTCTGTCGTCAGCCTGGCCCGGTGCAGATCGAACACCTTCTCGCCGGACCGGTCGGCCCCAGCGGACCGGCCCGCCCCGGGAGCGCCCGCTGCCGGGGCCGTTGAACAGCCCCGGACCTCACCAGCTCGCCCCCGTCAGCAGAAGGATCACTCCATGACGGCCACCCCCGGCCTCGGTTCCCGTCAGCCCGCCTCGCCGGAGCTGCTGCGTTCCGTCTTCCGCCGGCACGCGGCCGGTGTCGCGGTGATCACCGCGCGCGGCGAGCGCGGCCCGGTCGGCTTCACCGCCACCTCGCTCAGCTCCGTCTCCGCCGAGCCCCCGATGATCTCCTTCGGCATAGGCACCGGCGGGTCGAGCTGGCCCGCCATCGAGCGCACCGACCACGTCGGCGTGCATCTGCTCGCCGAGCACCAGA
This sequence comes from Streptomyces sp. NBC_01171, assembly GCF_045039805.1. NCBI lineage: Bacteria > Bacillati > Actinomycetota > Actinomycetes > Kitasatosporales > Streptomycetaceae > Streptomyces > Streptomyces sp. NBC_01171. The sequence goes on from NZ_CP108609.1 coordinate 5,994,356, forward strand.
GCGACCTCGCCGCCACCTTCGCCCGCAGCGGCGCCGACCGCTTCGGGGCGTCCACCGCGTGGCGCGAGGGGCCCGGCGGGGTGCCCGTACTGGACGACGTGCTCGCCTGGCTGGTGTGCCGGATCGTGGGCCGGGTACCAGCCGGGGACCACCGGATCGTGCTCGCCGAGGTGCTGTTCGGCGACCCGTCCGGCGACGGCCGTCCGCTGCTCTATCACCAGGGACGCTTCAACGCCCTGCGGGACTGAGCGGGTTGGGCCCCGGCTCTGCGGAGCCGTCGAGTTCCGGTTACGCTGCGTTGCGAAGGTCACAGTTCAAAGCGCTTGCTTAGCGGGCAGGAACTGGGTGTACTGGCGAGTAATATTTCGGTCGGAGCGCGCGGACGCCCCGACCGCGATCGGCCGCTTGAGGCGCCTATGCTGCACTTCAAGAGGCAGCCCGGAAAAGACGATGCAGTAGGAGAGCCGGCGTGAGCTTGAGGATCGTTGTCACTGTGAAGTACGTGCCCGACGCCACTGGCGACCGGCACTTCGCCGATGACCTGACCGTCGACCGCGACGACGTGGACGGTCTGCTCTCCGAACTCGACGAGTACGCGGTGGAGCAGGCTCTGCAGATCGCGGAGGACGCGGACGACGCCGAGGTCACCGTGCTGACCGTCGGCCCCGAGGACGCGAAGGACGCGCTGCGCAAGGCTCTCTCGATGGGCGCCGACAAGGCGATCCACGTCGAGGACGACGACCTGCACGGCACCGACGTGATGGGCACCTCGCTGGTGCTGGCCAAGGCGATCGAGAAGGCCGGCTTTGACCTGGTGATCTCCGGCATGGCCTCCACCGACGGCACCATGGGTGTCGTTCCCGCGCTGGTCGCCGAGCGTCTGGGCGTGCCGCAGGTGACGCTGCTCTCCGAGGTCTCGGTCGAGGACGGCACCGTCAAGGGCCGCCGCGACGGCGACGCCGCCTCCGAGCAGCTCGAGGCTTCCCTTCCGGCCGTGGTCTCCGTGACCGACCAGTCCGGTGAGGCGCGTTACCCGTCGTTCAAGGGCATCATGGCGGCGAAGAAGAAGCCGGTGGAGTCCTGGGACCTGTCCGACCTCGACATCGAGGCGGAGGAGGTCGGTCTCGAGGGCGCTTGGACCAAGGTCGAGGCCGCGACCGAGCGTCCGGCGCGCACCGCGGGCACGATCGTCAAGGACGAGGGCGAGGGCGGCAAGCAGCTCGCCGAGTACCTCGCGGGCCAGAAGTTCATCTAAGGCCCCGCACCCCGCCGACCGCCCCTCAACTTCGTTACGCAGGAGAGCAATCCCATGGCTGAAGTCCTCGTCTACGTCGACCACGTGGACGGTGCCGTCCGCAAGCCCACCCTTGAGCTGCTGACGCTGGCCCGCCGCATCGGCGAGCCCGTCGCCGTCGCCCTGGGCAACGGCGCCGCCGACACCGTCGCCGCCCTCGCCGAGCACGGCGCGGTGAAGGTACTCACCGACGACGCGTCCGAGTACGCCGACTACCTGGTCGTGCCGAAGGTCGACGCGCTCCAGGCCGCCGTCGAGGCCGTCTCCCCGGCCGCCGTGCTGGTCCCGTCCTCCGCGGAGGGCAAGGAGGTCGCCGCCCGTCTGGCGCTGCGCATCGGCTCCGGTCTGATCACCGACGCCGTCGACCTGGTGGCCGGGACCGAGGGTCCCGTCGCCACCCAGTCGGTGTTCGCCGCGTCGTACACCACCAAGTCCCAGGTCACCAAGGGCACCCCGGTCATCACGGTCAAGCCGAACTCGGCCGCCGTGGAGGCCGCCCCGGCCGCCGGCGCGGCCGAGGCCCTGTCGGTGACCTTCTCGGAGAAGGCGACCGGCACCAAGGTCACCGGCCGCACGCCGCGCGAGTCCACGGGCCGCCCGGAGCTGACCGAGGCCGCGATCGTGGTCTCCGGCGGCCGTGGCGTCAACGGCGCGGAGAACTTCGCGCTGATCGAGGCCCTCGCCGACTCCCTCGGTGCCGCCGTCGGCGCCTCGCGTGCCGCGGTGGACGCGGGCTGGTACCCGCACACCAACCAGGTCGGCCAGACCGGTAAGTCGGTCTCGCCGCAGCTCTACATCGCCAACGGCATCTCCGGTGCGATCCAGCACCGCGCCGGCATGCAGACCTCGAAGACGATCGTCGCGGTCAACAAGGACCCCGAGGCCCCGATCTTCGACCTGGTCGACTACGGCGTGGTCGGCGACCTCTTCGAGGTCGTCCCGCAGCTCACCGAGGAAGTCAAGACCCGCAAGGGCTGACCCCCGCCGCTGAACGAGGCCCCCGGAACCCACACGGTCCCGGGGGCCTCGCCCTGTTGTTGACCCGCCGGAATCGCCCTGGATACCGTCCGTCAACGGTTTGTCGAGGCCGGAGGGTGTGGGAATGGGTCGGCAGGAGCATGTGAGGACGACTCTCGGCGCGGAGGTCGGCAAGGAGGTCGACGGGCTTCTCGCGCCCGTCGACGAGGAGTTGGCGCTCCGTTATCCCGGCGACCCTGGCACGCGTCAGCCCGTGCACACCGTGTATGTGCCCGGCGATGTGTTCGAGGCGGGCACCGTCCGCGAGTGGGGCGACCGGGCGCTGGCCGCGCTCGACGAACACGCGCCGGACGCGGGCTCGTTCGCGGCCGTGCTCGGGCTGGACGGGGAACTCGCCGGGCCGGTGTACGAGCGGGTCCGGGCCAAGCTGGAGCGGGAGCCCGTGGAAGATCTGCGGGTCGACTTCGAGGACGGGTACGGGCACCGGCCGGACGCCGAGGAGGACGAGGACGCCGCGCGTGCCGCCCGGCTCCTCGCGGAGGACGCGCCCCCGTACCTGGGTGTGCGGGTGAAGTGCATGGAGGCGGGGATGCGCGAGCGGGGCATCCGTACGCTCGACGTCTTCCTCACCGGGCTGATGGCGGCAGGAGGGCTGCCCGAGGGGCTGAACCTGACGCTGCCGAAGGTGACGTACGCCGAGCAGGTCGCGGCGTTCGCCCGCGTGCTGGACGCCTTCGAGCGGGCGCACGGGCTGGAGGCCGGGAGGCTCGGCTTCGAGATCCAGATCGAGACCAGCCAGGCGATCCTCGCCACGGACGGCACCGCCACTGTCGCCCGCATGATCCAGGCGGCCGAGGGCCGGGCCACCGGACTGCACTACGGCACCTTCGACTACAGCGCCGCCCTCGGCGTCTCCGCCGCCCACCAGGCACCCGACCACCCCGCCGCCGACCACGCCAAGGCGGTGATGCAGGTCGCGGCCGCCGGCACCGGCGTACGCGTCTCGGACGGCTCCACCAACGTGCTGCCGGTCGGCCCCACCGCGCAGGTCCACGACGCCTGGCGGCTGCACCACCGGCTCACCCGCCGCGCCCTGGCCCGCGCCTATCACCAGGGCTGGGACATGCACCCCGGCCATCTGCCGACCCGGTACGCGGCCGTCTTCGCCTTCTACCGCGAGGGCTTCGCCCAGGCGGCGGCCCGCCTCGCCGCCTACACCGCGCGTGCCCAGGGCGACGTGCTGGACGAGCCCGCCACCGCACGGGCGTTGAGCGGTTACCTGCTCCGGGGGCTGCACTGCGGCGCCCTGGACAGTGCGGAGGTGACGGCCGCGAGCGGGCTGAGCCGGGCCGGGCTGGAGCAGTTGGCGGCCGTCCGCCCCCAGTGACGCCCTCAGCCCGCCGGAGGCAGTTCGCCCGAGCCCCGAGTGATGAGGCGGGTGGGGAGTTCGAGGCGTTCCGGGGTGCCGAGGGCGCCGTCGAGGCGCTGGAAGAGGCGGTCGGCGGCGGTCCGGCCCAGGGCGGCCGCGTCCTGGGCGACCACCGTCACGCCCGGCTGGAGCAGATCGGCCAGCTCGAAGTCGTCGAACCCGACCAGGGCGACCGGCCGGGCGTGCTCGGCCAGGACCCGGATCACGGTGACCGTCACCCGGTTGTTGCCGGTGAAGACGGCGGTGACCGGGTCGGACCCGGAGAGCATCTCCTCCGTGGCCCGCCGCACCCGCTCCGGATCGGTCGCCCCCAGCGACATCCAGCCCTCCGCGACCGGTATCCCCGCGTCCTTCATCGCCGCCCGGTAACCGCGCAGCCGCTCGGCGGCCGTGTGGATGCGGGGCATGTCACCGATGAAGCCGATGCGGCGGTGGCCGTGCGCGATCAGATGGGCCACCCCGTCACGCGCGCCGCCGAAGTTGTCCGACAGGACCACGTCCGCGTCGATGCCCCCGGCCGGCCGGTCCACGAACACCGTGGCCACGCCCGCCCGGATCTCCGGCTCCAGATAACGGTGGTCGTCCCCGGCCGGGATCACCACCAGACCGTCCACCCGCCGCGCGCACAGCGCGAGCGCCAACTCCTGCTCCCGCTCCGGGTCCTCCGCGCTGGACCCGTTGATGAGCAGCGCCCCGTGCGCGCGGGCCACCTCCTCGACGGCGCGGCTGAGCGGCCCGTAGAAGGGGTCCGCGAGGTCCTCCAGCACCAGGCCGATGCTGGCGGTGCGGCCCTTGCGCAGCACCCGCGCGCTGTCGTTGCGCCGGAAACCCAGCGCCTCGATCGCCTCCCGCACCCGCCGCTCGGTGTCCGGGGTGACACCCGGCTCGCCGTTGACCACGCGGGACACCGTCTTCAGGCCGACCCCGGCCCGTGCGGCCACGTCCTTCATGGTGGGCCGGTTGCCGTAACGGCTGCCGTGGGCGCGGTCTGCTCGGCGGGTGGTCTCGGGCACGGTGCGGTGTCCTGTCCTGTTGTCCGGGGGTGTCGCGGGGTGGTGCGGGGAATCAAAGGCCGGTACAAGCATGTGGCGTCGAGCATAGAGCCTGGACAACGTTGTCAGGTGCGAGAGAGACTGTCCACCGCCGTCCCGGCCCGCGCCCCCACCGCGACCAGGCCAGGAGGCCCACCGGAACCCGACCTACGGCTCGACGGGGAGACCAGACTCAGATGCACACCGACCTCGTGGCGGCCCTGGACATCGGCGGTACCAAGATCGCCGGTGCGCTGGTGGACGGCCATGGCCGGATTCAGGCGCGCACGCAGCGCGCGACGCCCGCGCGACAGGACGGCGAAACGGTCATGCAGGCCGTCGAGCAGGTGCTCGGCGATCTCGCCGCCTCGCCGTTGTGGGGACGCGCCTCCGTGATCGGCATCGGCAGCGCCGGGCCGGTGGACGCCTCGGCGGGCACCGTGAGCCCGGTGAACGTGCCGGGCTGGCGCGGCTTCCCGCTGGTCGACCGGGTACGCGCGGCGACCGGCGGACTCCCGGTCGAGCTGATCGGCGACGGGGTCGCCATCACCGCCGCCGAACACTGGCAGGGCGCCGCACGCGGTCACGACAACGCCCTGTGCATGGTGGTCTCCACCGGCGTCGGCGGCGGACTGGTCCTCGGCGGGCGCCTGCACCCCGGCCCCACCGGCAACGCCGGTCACATCGGCCACATCAGCGTCGACCTGGACGGCGAGCCCTGCCCGTGCGGCGCGCGCGGCTGCGTGGAGGGCCTGGCCAGCGGCCCCAACATCGCCCGCCGTGCCCTGGCGGACGGCTGGCGGCCCGGCCCGGACGGCGACACCTCCGCCGCCGCCGTCGCCGACGCGGCCCGCCGGGGCGACCCGGTCGCCGTGGCCTCCTTCGAGCGGGCCGCGCAAGCCCTCGCGGCCGGGATCGCGGCGACGGCGACCCTGGTCGAGATCGACATCGCGGTGATCGGCGGCGGCGTCGGCAAGGCGGGCGACGTGCTCTTCGCCCCGCTGCGCAAGGCCCTCGCGGACTACGCCACCCTCTCCTTCGTCCAGCGGCTCACCGTGGTGCCCGCGCAGATGGGCACCGACGCCGGCCTGGTCGGTGCCGCGGCTGCCGCGCTGGCCCTCAGGCCGGACACCACCGCCGCCGGGGTCTGAAAGGCCGCGCGTGGCCACGGGGGCGCCCCCGTGGCCACGGCCGGTTCAGCAGCTCAGCCGGGCGTCCGCCCAGTCCGCGTGGTCGGAGTCGATGCCGTCGCCCCCGTCGGTGACGACCAGCCGCACCACTTGCGCGCCGGTGACATCGGCGGTGAGCGGCTCGGCGGGGTCGGCGTTGGTCAGCACGCCCGTCGACGCGGCCTTCACCCCGTCCGCCCAGATCTCGAACGCCACGCTGCCCTTTGCGCCCTTCTCGTCGTCCACGCCCACCTCGGCGGTGACCTTCGCGCAGCGCCGCCCGGCGTAGTACGCGACCTCGCTGGCCGCGTGCACCCCGAGCCCCTTGGCGTACACCGTGGAGCCGATGGTGAGGGGGGAGCCGTCGCCCGCCGCGTCCTCGCCGTTGCTGGTGTCCCGCTCCACCGGCCCCCACCCACCAGCCGCCGACAGCCACGGCAGATCGCTCAGGTACGAGGTCCCGGAAGGTGGCGGCACCACCACGGACGCGGTCACCGGCAGCTCGCTGGTGACCCGCTCCCCGGCGGGCGAGCGGTACCGCACGCGCAGCGAGAAGGCGTACGACCCGACAGGCGTCCCCGGTGGAGCCGTCACCCGCCAACGGGTGCGCAGGGAAGCCCCGTTGGGCAGGTTGGCCGCCGTGGCGGGGGAGAGGGCGCGTACGGTCCAGCCGTCCGGGCCGGTCAGCGCGGCCGAGACCTCGCGAGCCGGGGTGCGGCCCAGGTCGGTGACGGTGCCGGTGAGGGTGGCCGGGGTGTCCCGCTCGATGAAGGGTGCCTCGTCCAGGCCGAGTTCGACAGCGGGCGGGTGCTCCGCCCAGTGGCCGTCGGCCGACACCCGGAGCAGGACGGTGCCGTGGGCCGGGACGGTGGCCGCGATGGTGCCCGCCGTGTTGGCGTCCCGGTGCTGCCAGAGGTCGCGCTGGGTGTAGCCGGGGGCGCGGGGCAGGCCCACTGCCGCGGCGCTGGTGGCGACGCGCTGAGCGGTCCCGGACTCGTTGAACAGGGCGACCGCGCGGCTGCCGTCCGCCATCTCCTTGGCGACGACCCAGCGCCCGCCCGCACTGGAGACCACCGTGCCCTGCCGGCCCAGCGGGTCCTGGTCGACCGCGATGACCTCCTTGTTGCCCAGGATGTCCAGGGTGGCGGGGGAGGCGGTGCGCAGGTCGGTGCCGATGAGCAGCGGGGCCGCCATGACCGCCCAGAGCGAGAAGTGCGAGCGGTACTCGGTGTCCGTCATCCCGCCGTTGCCGACCTCCAGCATGTCGGGGTCGTTCCAGTGGCCGGGGCCGGCGTACGGGGCGAGGGGGAGGTTCTGCTTGAGGATGGAGAGCATCGACCCCCAGTTGTCGCTGATGTCCCCGGTGGTGCGCCAGAGTTGGCCCACGTCGGAGGCCCACTCCCAGGGCTTGTTCTCGCCCCACTCGCAGATGCTGTAGACGATCGGCCGCCCGGTGGCCCGCAGGGCGTCACGCATGGTGCCGTAGCGCCGACGGGCATCCACGCCCTGGTTGTTGCAGTTGTCGTACTTCAGGTAGTCCACGCCCCAGTCGGCGAACTGCCGGGCGTCGCTCACCTCGTGGCCCAGCGCGCCGGGGAAACCCGCGCCGTCGCAGGTCTTGGTGCCGGCGCTGGTGTAGATGCCGAGCTTGAGGCCCTTGGCGTGGACGTAGTCCGCGACCGCCGAGATGCCGTGCGGGAAACGGGCCGGGTCCGGCACCAGCTTGCCGTCGGCGTTCCGCTGGGGGAGCGCCCAGCAGTCGTCGAGATTGACGTACTGGTACCCGGCGTCCTTGAGGCCCTTGCTCACGAAGAGGTCGGCGATGCCCTTGACCATGTCCTCGTTGAACTCGGCCCGGCAGTGCGTGGAGTTCCAGTTGTTGAAGCCCATGGGCGGGGTGAGGGCCAGGCCCTCGGCTTGGGCCGCGGGCGGCGCGGCCGTGGCCGGGGCGGCGAGACCGCCCGCGCTCAGCAGCGCCGTCAGGAGTAAGGCGGCTGCTCGGATGCGGTGCGTGCGGGGACGAGGGTGACGCATCGTCGACGTTCCTCCGGCTCGCGGCAGACAGGGACGGGCACCGGTGCGCGATCACGGTAGGACGTGTCCGAGTCTGTTGGAAGGGGTGGGACAGACACGTTCGGTCCTGTTGGTTCGGCTGGCCGAAACCCGTACAGCGTGACCCCTCGGGCCGTCCGGCAGTTGATCACGGCATGAAGAAGCGCAGCATGCTCGCCATCGCCAGCCTGGCCACCGGATTCGTGGTGGCCGCCCTCACCCCGTCCCACGCCGCGGAGAACGCCGGCCTGAGCGACCTCAAGGTGGACGACACCCTGAGCGCCGTCGACCACATCGTGAGCCAGGACAGCTTCGACGTGGACGAGGGCGCGCTCGGCCGGTAACGGCCGGAACCGATCGCCGACACGGTGCCGGGACCCCTGCTCCAGGGGCCCCGGCACCGTGCTGTGCGCCCTCAACTGCGCGTGGTTTCCGTGACAGGGTGGAACGGGCAAGCCCCAGGGGGCCAACAGAAGAGGGGGAACCGTGACCGTCGTCTGGATCAACGGCGCGTTCGGTGCGGGAAAGACCACCACCGCACGGGAATTGATCGAACTGATCCCGAACAGCACGCTCTTCGACCCCGAGCTGATCGGCGCGGCGCTCGCGCGCCTGCTGCCGGCCAAGCGCCTCGCCGAGGTCGACGACTTCCAGGACCTGCCGATCTGGCGCCGCCTGGTGATCGACACCGCCGCCGCGCTCCTCGCCGAGCTGGGCGGGACCCTGGTGGTCCCCATGACCCTGCTGCGCCAGGAGTACCGCGACGAGATCTTCGGCGGCCTCGCCGCCCGCCGGATCTCGGTGCGCCATCTGCTGCTCACCCCGGCCGAAACGATTTTGCGCCAGCGCATCGCCGGACGTGAGCCCTCGCCGGGCGTGCCCGACGCCGAGATGCGCGAGCGGCAGTGGGCGTACGACCACATCGAGCCCTACCGCGCCGCCCTCGCCTCCTGGCTCACCGCCGACGCGTACCCGGTCGACACCAGCCGGCTCACCCCGTACCAGAGCGCCGTCCGCATCATGGAGGCCGTGGGCAGCGGTGCCGCCCAGCCCTGCGACATCGTGCAGACCCCCGAACCGGCCGGCGAGACCCTGGCCGCCGGGGTGCTGCTCTTCGACGCGGAGGACCGGGTGCTGCTGGTCGACCCCACCTACAAGCCGGGCTGGGAGTTCCCCGGTGGGGTGGTCGAGCGGGGGGAGGCCCCGGCCCGCGCCGGGATGCGGGAGGTCGCCGAGGAGGTCGGGATACGGCTGCGGGAGGTGCCCCGCCTGCTGGTGGTCGACTGGGAGCGCCCCGACCCGCCCGGCTACGGCGGACTGCGCCTCCTCTTCGACGGCGGCCGTCTCGGCCCCGACGAGGCCGCCCACGTACTGCTGCCCGGCCCGGAACTGCGCGCCTGGCGCTTCGCCACCGAACGCGAGGCCGCCACCATGCTCCCCCCGGTCCGCTACGAACGCCTCCGCTGGGCCCTCAGAGCCCGCGAACGCGGCGCCGCGCTGTACCTGGAGGCGGGGATGCCGGTCGGCTGAAAGACGCTCACGGGACCAGTACCACCTTGCCGAGATTGCGGCGCTCCTCGATGACCCGGTGGGCTCGCGCCGCCTCGTCGAGGGGGAACTCGGCGTGCACGGGAGCGCGCAGGGCGCCGTCCGCGTGGTGGCGCCACAGGTCGGCCAGCCAGGAAGCGTACCGCTCGGGGTTCTCGCGGGCGATCCGTGCCATCTGGAAGCCGGTCACGGAGGCGCTGCGGACGAGGAGTTGATAGGCGTCCACGGTGCCGCCTCCCGAGCTGAAGGCGACCAGCCGGCCGCCGGGTGCGAGGGCGCGCACCGCCGGTCCGAGGAGGTCGCCGCCGACCCCGTCCAGGACCACGTCGACCGGCTCGCCCCAGGAGGCGTCGCCGTACAGGACGACGCCGTCGGCACCGAGGGAGCGGACGAAGTCCGCCTTCTCCGCCGTACTCACGGCTGCGACCACGCGAGAGGCGCCGCCCGCCCGCGCGTGCTGGAGCGCGAGGCAGCCGACCGCGCTGGCCGCCGCCGTCACCAGCACGGCGTCGCCGGGCCGGGGGCGCCCTGCCTCGTACGCACCGCGCGCCACCAACCCGCTGCGGACCAGCGCGACAGCCTCGACGGCGCTCGCCCGGTCCGGGACGCGCGAGGTCATCGCCTGCTGGAGCACGGCGAGTTCGGCGTACGCGTGCGAGAAGCAGAGGCCGGTGACCCGGTCACCCACCGCGAACCCGGTGACCCCCTCACCGGCGGCCACCACGCGGCCCGCGATCTCCCCGCCCGGAGACCCCGGCTGCTCCGCCGCCTCGCGCACCTTGCGGACCGTGGGCAGGGTCACCCCGATCGCCTCGGCGCGTACGAGGATCTCCCCCGGCCCGGGTTCGGGGGCGGCCACATCCTCGGTGATCAGCTCGCCGTCCATCTCGTACCGGACACGACGCACGGGCACACCTCCGGGAACCATTGGGAAGGCCAACGGATGGAACCGTATAGGCAACTCTGTTGGGAAGTCCAATGAGTTGGGCGGTAGGCTGCCCGGCATGCCGCGCACCGAACGCCTCCGTGCCCTCGCACACATCGAGTCCCTGCCGAGCTGGCTGGCCGGACGGGTGGCCGCGCGCGGCCGGGACCTGGTCGCCGGGGCCATAGCGGGTGAGGGGTTGAAGCTGCCGCAGCACGCGGTGCTCGCGGCAGTCGCCGAACACGGGCCGGTCGCCCAGGCGGACCTGGTGCGCCGCCTCGGCTTCGACCCCAAGGACGTGGTCCTGCTGGTCAACCACCTCGAAACGGCCGGACTCGCGGTACGCGCCCCCGACCCCGGCGACCGCCGCAAGAACGCCGTGACCGTGACCCCGGCGGGCCTGGAGACCCTGCGGCGCTGCGCCGAACTGGCCGATCGGGCCAATGCCGAACTCCTCGCGCCGCTCAGCGCGGAGGAGGGGCGTCAACTCATGGAACTGCTACGGCGCGTCCACGAGGCATAGCCCGTGGACGCGCCGCATTGGGGTCAACCCGCTCAGTTCGCCGCGTAGTTGTTCAGGAACAGGGCCTCCGCCACCGAGAGGCGCTCCAGTTCCTCGGGGGAGACGCTTTCGTTGACCGCGTGGATCTGGGCCTCCGGCTCGCTCAGGCCGATGAGGAGGATCTCCGCCTCCGGGTAGAGGCCGGCGAGGGTGTTGCAGAGCGGGATCGAGCCGCCCTGGCCCGCGTACTGCATGGTCTCGCCGGGGTAGGCGGCCGCCATCGCGTCGGCCATCGCCTGGTAGGCGGGGCTGGTGGTGTCGGCGCGGAACGGCTGGCCCTGGCCGACCTGCTCGATGCTCACCCGCGCGCCCCACGGCACATGGGCCTCCAGGTGGGCGGTGAGCAGCTTGGTCGCCTCGGCGGCGTCCACGCCCGGCGGCACCCGGAGGCTGATCTGCGCGCGGGCACTGGACTGCACCGACGGGGTGGCGCCCACGACCGGCGGGCAGTCGATGCCGATGACGGTCACCGCCGGACGCGCCCACAGGCGGTCGGCCACCGAGCCGTCACCGATCAGCTCGACGCCGTCCAGCACCTTGGCGTCCGAACGGAACTGCTCCTCACCGTACTCCAGGCCCTCCCAGCGGGCGTCGGCCGTCAGACCGTCCACGGTGGTCGAACCGTCCTCGGCGCGCAGCGAGTCCAGCAGGCGGATCAGCGCGGCGAGCGCGTCCGGGGCGGCGCCGCCGAACTGGCCCGAGTGCAGGTTCCCGGCCAGGGTGTCGACCTGGACCCGGAGCATCGTCATGCCGCGCAGGGTGGTGGTCGCCGTCGGCAGGCCCACCCGGAAGTTGCCGGTGTCACCGATCACGATGGTGTCCGCCGTCAGCAGCTCCGGGTGCGCTTCCGCGTACCGCTCCAGACCGCCCGTGCCCTGCTCCTCGGAGCCCTCCGCGATCACCTTGACGTGCACCGGCACTCCGCCGTTCGCCTTGAGCGCGCGCAGCGCCAGCAGGTGCATGATCAGGCCGCCCTTGCAGTCGGCCGCGCCGCGCCCGTACCAGCGTCCGTCCCGCTCGGTCAGCTCGAACGGAGGCGTGGTCCAGCCGGTCTCGTCCAGCGGGGGCTGCACGTCGTAGTGGGCGTAGAGCAGCACGGTCTTCGCGCCCTCGGGGCCGGGCAGGTAGCCGTACACCGACTGGGTGCCGTCCGGGGTGTCCAGGAGTGCCACGTCGGTGAAGCCCTCGGCGGTGAGCGCGTCCACGATCCAGTTCGCGGCGCCCTCGCTCTCGCTCCTCGGGAACTGCTCGAAGTCCGCCACCGACCTGAAGGCGACCAGCTCGGTCAGCTCCGCCTTGGCGCGGGGCATCAGCGAGGCGACGGTCTCGGCGACCGGATTCGACGACATGGGCACGACTCCTCATGGGGTTATGACGTTGAACTGCTGGAATACACCGATCCTCCCACAGCGGCCCACTCCGGGGACCGGCCGTAGGATGCGTGGGACATGGGGGTTCCCCGCCCCGTGTCAGCGGTGCACCGGGGGAGCGGCAGCGGCTTGATCGGAGCGATGGACCATCGTGAGCGGCGAGAACACTTCGGCGGAGGATGAGCGGCGGGTCTGGGACGTCGTCGTGGTCGGCGCGGGACCCGCGGGCGCCTCGGCGGCCTACGCGGCGGCCGTCGCCGGCCGCCGGGTGCTGATCCTGGAGAAGGCGGAACTGCCCCGCTACAAGACGTGCGGCGGCGGCATCATCGGCCCCTCGCGCGACGCGCTCCCGCCCGGCTTCGAACTTCCCTTCAGGGACCGGGTGCACGCGGTCACCTTCTCCCACAACGGCCGTTTCACCCGGACCCGCCGCTCCCGGCAGATGCTGTTCGGGCTGATCAACCGGCCCGAGTTCGACCAGCGGCTGGTGGAGCACGCCCAGAAGGCGGGCGCCGAGGTGCGTACCGGCGTCACCGTGCAGCGCGTGGAGCAGCACGGCTCGGCCGTCCCCGACCGGCGCACCGTCGCCGTGGTCCTCCAGGGCGGCGAGACGGTACTGGCCCACGCGGTCGTCGGCGCGGACGGCAGCGCCAGCCGGATAGGGGCCCATGTCGGGGTCAAGCTGGACCAGGTCGACCTCGGTCTCGAAGCCGAGATCCCGGTGCCGGACACCGTCGCCGAGGACTGGAAGGGCCGCGTCCTCATCGACTGGGGCCCGCTGCCCGGCAGTTACGGCTGGGTCTTCCCCAAGGGCGACACGCTCACCGTCGGCGTGATCTCCGCGCGCGGCGAAGGTGCGGCCACCAAGCGGTACTTGGAGGACTTCATCGCCCGGCTGGGCCTCGCCGGCTTCGAACCGAGCATCTCCTCCGGGCACTTGACCCGCTGCCGCGCCGACGACTCCCCGCTCTCCCGCGGCCGGGTGCTGGTCTGCGGCGACGCGGCCGGACTGCTGGAACCCTGGACCCGGGAGGGCATCTCCTTCGCGCTGCGCTCCGGGCGTCTCGCGGGGGAGTGGGCGGTACGGATCGCCGAGGCCCACGATGCGGTCGACACCCGCCGGCAGGCCCTGAACTACGCCTTCGCCATCAAGGCGGGGCTCGGCGTGGAGATGAGCGTCGGCAAGCGGCTGCTGGCCGCCTTCGAGCGCCGTCCCGGTGTCTTCCACGCCGGGATCACCGGCTTCCGGCCCGCGTGGAAGGCGTTCCGGGACATCACCACCGGCGCGACGACGCTCGGGGAGATGGTCAGGTCCCGTCCGCTCGCCCAGCGGACGCTGGCCGCGCTGGACCGGGGGCGGACCACGCCGGAGATCCAGCCGGTGCAGCCGGAGCAGGGGGACACCGTCAGTCCGTGACGGTGATCCGGAACACCGGGTGGTCGGAGGCGGCCGCGAGGATCTCCGCGTCGGAGCTGCTCGCGGTCACCCCGGCGAAGAACTTGTCCACCTGCCAGCCCCAGCGCTCCAGGTAGGTCCGCAGGACCGGGAGCTTCTCCGCGTCGGGCAGCTCCACCGCGCGGAACGGCCGCACCTTCCGGCCGACCCGCAGCTCACCGCCGTGCGCCGCGCGCATGTTGCGCACCCACTGGGAGTGGCCGCGCGCCGAGACCAGGTACCGCTCGCCCCCGTAGGTGTGCGGGTTGACCGGGATGCGCTGCATCTCGCCGCTCTTGCGGCCGCGCACCGACAGCTCCGCGCTGCCCGCGAGGCTGACACCGAGGCGGGCGAGCTTGCCGACCAGCCCGTTGAACCACGTACCGAGCGGGCTTGCCTTCAGGTAGTACGGCGCGGACGACATGACGACCCCCAGGGGTTCGGGAGAGCGGTGCTCTCGCTTCGAGTTCCAGTGTGCCGAGATCGGTGCTCTCGCGCAAGAGCAGTGCTCTGCTTTGTGTGCACTGCTCCGACTCATGGCACACTGACCCGCATGAGCACCGCAGAGGGCGCCCGCGCGCGGGCCAGGACCGAGGTCACCGCGGCCATCAAGGACGAGGCCCGCAGACAGCTCGCCGCCGAGGGCGCGGCGAAGCTCTCGCTGCGCGCCGTGGCCCGCGAACTGGGCATGGTGTCCTCCGCGCTCTACCGGTACTTCCCGAGCCGCGACGACCTGCTGACCGCGCTGATCATCGACGCCTACGACTCGCTCGGCGAGGCGGCCGAGACCGCCCACGCCGGCGTCCCCGAGGGGGAGTTCATGCGCCGCTGGACGGCCGCCTGCGAGGCGGTACGCGGCTGGGCACTGGCCCACCCGCACGAGTACGCGCTGATCTACGGCTCGCCCGTACCCGGATACGCCGCCCCCGCCACCACCATTCCGTCCGCCGCGCGGGTCGCCATGGTCCTCATCGGCGTCGTCCGTGACGCCGACCGGGGGCCCGGCCTCACCGGACTGTCGCTCCCCGCCGAGCTGTGGCCCGAGGCCGAGCGCATGGCGGCCGACATCGCCCCCGAACTGCCGGTGGAGGCCGCGCCCGCCATGGTCGCCGCCTGGGCGGAGCTGTTCGGGCTGGTCGGCTTCGAGCTGTTCGGGCAGTTCGAGCAGGTGGTGGCCGACCGCGAGCGCTTCTTCCGCCACGCCGTGACCCGGCTCGGCACGAGTGTGGGCCTGCCCGCCGCCTGATCCGGCGGCCTCAGACGGCCAGCACCCGCACGCCCGCCTCCTCGAACCGGCGCACCGTCTCCGGGGCGACCGCGGTGTCCGTCACCAGCGTGTCCACCGGCTCCGGGCCGCAGATCCGGGCGAACGCCCGCCGTTCCAGCTTGCTGGAGTCGGCCGCGACCACCACCCGCTCGGCGCGCTCGCACAACAGCCGGTTGACCGCCGCCTCCGACTCGTCGTGCGCCGCCGCGCCGTGCACCGGGTCGAAGGCGCCCACCCCGAGCACCGCCACGTCCAGCGTGACCGCGCCGAGCACCCCGTCCGCGAGCGGACCGACCAGCTCGAACGACTGCGGACGCGCGACCCCGCCGGTCACCACGATCTTGAACTGCGGCCGTACGGCGAGTTCCCCCGCGATGTTGAGCGCGTTGGTGACCACGGTCAGCGCGGGCGAGCCGGCGGCCAGGTCGGGGCGCACGGCCAGCGCGCGGGCCACCTCCGTGGTCGTCGTGCCCCCGGTCAGTCCCACCGCCTCGCCCGGCGCCACCAGATCCGCCACCGCCGCCGCGATCCGCTGCTTCTCGGAGGCGTGCCGGGCCGTCTTGTAGCGGAGCGGCAGCTCGTACGACACCCCGTGCGCCACCGCCCCGCCCCGCGTCCGTACGAGCATCCGCTGCTCGGCCAGCCCGTCGAGGTCCCGGCGGATGGTCGCCGCCGACACCGCCAGCTCGGCCGCCGCCTCCTCGACCTCCAGCCGGCCCCGCTCCGCGAGGAGTTCGAGCAGTGCCTGCCAGCGGGTGTCCCGCGCCATCGGGTCTCCGTTCCTGTGATCTCCCGGCGACCCTAACGCACCGTCCGAATCCCGTCCCGATGCTTGATTGTGCTCGAAAGTCGGCAGTACCTTGCACGAACGATCATCCTGGGGAGGGTGTGGCATGAGCCATGTCGAGGACGAGCTGAGCAGCCAGCCCGAGTGCTGGGAGCGGGCGGCGCGGGAGGCGGGCCCGCACCGGGCGGCCCTGCCCGTGCCGGGGGAGCGGGTCGCGGTCGTCGGCTGCGGGACGTCGTACTTCATGGCGGAGGCCGTGGCCGCGCTGCGCGAGGACGCCGGGCAGGGCGAGACGGACGCCTTCGCCGCCTCGGAGTTCCCGCGCGGCCGGGCCTACGACCAGGTCATCGCCCTCACCCGCTCCGGCACCACCACCGAAGTGCTCGATCTGCTGGCCCAGTTGAAGGGCACGGCACGGACCACCGCGATCACCGCCGACCCCGAGACGCCCATACGGCAGGCCGCCGACGATCTCGTGGTCCTCGACCACGCCGATGAACGCTCCGTCGTGCAGACCCGGTTCGCCACCACCGCCCTCACCCTGCTCCGCGCCCACCTCGGGCTGCACACTCCGGCCGCCGTCACCGACGCCCGCGCTGCCCTCACCGACCCGCTGCCCGAAGGGCTCGTGGAGCGACGGGAGTTCACGTTCCTCGGCCGGGGCTGGACCGTGGGACTGGCGAACGAGGCGGCGCTGAAGATGCGCGAGGCGTCGCTGTCCTGGACCGAGGCGTATCCGGCGATGGAGTACCGGCACGGCCCGATCAGCATCAGCACCGAGGACACCGCGACCTGGACGCTCGGCCCGGCACCCGAGGGGCTCGCCGAGCAGGTGCGCGCGACCGGCGCGTTGTGGATCGAGGGCGGACTCGACCCGCTCGCCGAACTGATCCGCGTCCAGCGTCTCGCCGTCGCCGTGGCCGCCGCCCGGGGACTCGACCCCGACCGGCCCCGCCACCTCACCCGCTCGGTGATCCTCACCCCCTGAACGCGGAAGGGACCAGCCGTCGTGCCCCTCACCACCACCGGTGAACTGATCACCCGAGCCGCCCGACTCCGCACCGCCGTGGCCGCGTTCAACATCATCACCCTCGAACACATCGAGGCCGCCGTCATCGGAGCCGAGACCGCCGGAGCGCCCGTCGTGCTCCAAGTGAGCGAGAACGCGGTCAAGTTCAGGAACGGAAACCTCCAGCCCCTCGCCCGCGCCGCCGTCTCCGCCGCCGAACAGGCCGCCGTACCCGTGGCGTTGCACCTCGACCACGTCCAGAGCGACGGCCTCCTGCGCCGCGCCCCGGACGCCGGGTTCAGCTCGGTGATGTACGACGCCGCGCGCCTGCCCTACGCGGAGAACCTGGCCACCACCCGGACCGCCGCCGACTGGGCGCATTCCCAAGGGCTCTGGATCGAGGCGGAGTTGGGTCAGATAGGTGGCAAGGGCGGCAGACCCCCGCTGGATGCCCACGCCCCCGGCGCCCGTACCGACCCCGCCGAGGCGCGGGACTTCGTCGCGCGGACCGGTGTCGACGCGCTGGCCGTGGCCGTCGGCAGCAGCCACGCCATGACCACCCGCACCGCGACTCTGGACCACGCCCTGCTCAAGCGGCTCTCCGCCGAACTGGCCGTACCTCTGGTGCTGCACGGCTCCTCGGGCGTGCCGGACGACGAGCTGGTGGAGGCGGTCGAGGGGGGCATCGGCAAGGTCAACGTCGGTACCGCCCTCAACACGGCCCTCACCGGAGCCGTCCGCGACCACCTCGGCCGGCACCCCGAGACCGTCGACCCGCGTACCTACCTCGCCGGTGGCCGGTCGGCCATGGCCGACGAGGTGGCCCGGATCATCCGCGTACTCGGGCGGGCGGGCGCTAGCCCTTCTTGACCGCCTTCAGCACGACGAACTTCGGGTCGCTCGCCACCAGTTCACAGTTGCCGAACAGCCGCTTCAGCTTCACGTGGTAGCCCAGGTGCCGGTTGCCGATCACCCACAGCTCGCCGCCCGGGCGCAGCGCCCGCTCGGCACCGGTGAACATCCGCCAGGACGTGGCGTCGCTGGTGGCCTGGTGGGAGTGGAAGGGCGGGTTGTTCAGCACCAGGTCCACGCTGCCGGACGCCACCCCGGCCAGCCCGTCCCCGACCCGGAACTCCGCGTGCCCCGGCACCCCGTTCGCCTTGTACGTGGCCTCCGCCGAGGCGACGGCCTGGAACGACTCGTCCACGAACAGCACCTCGGCCTCCGGGTCGGCCAGCGCCACCGCCGTACCCACCACACCGTTGCCGCAGCCGAGGTCCACCACCCGGCGCCCGCGCGTCTCCGGCAGGTGCCCCAGGAAGAACCGGGTGCCGATGTCCAGCCGGTCGGCGCAGAAGACGCCCGCGTGATTGACCACCGGCCGCCCCGACGCCGCCCCGACCCCGTCCGGCAGGGTGTAGCCGTACGGCCAGGGGTTGTCCGGCGCGACGAGCGACGGGTCCGGGGTGCAGAAGATCAGCCGGGCCTTCTGCTCGGCCAGCGAGGTGCGGGTCGGCCCGAGAATCCGCTCGAACAGCTTGAGCGTGGACGTGTGGATCTCCTTCACCATGCCGGTGCCGACCACCACCGTCCCCGCGTGCACGGCGGGCGCCAGCCGCAGCAACTGGTCCTCCAGCAGCGCCAGGCTCTTGGGCACGCGCACCAGCAGCACGTCCACCCGCTCCGGCACCGGGTCCTGCGTGGTCAGCAGCCGCACCGCGCCGGGACCGACCCCGGCCCGCGCCAGGTTCGCCCGCGTGGCCTCCTGGCTCAGGAAGGAGTCGGTGATCTGCGTCGGCCGGTGCGCGGCGAGCGCCGTCGCCAGCGCGCCCCAGCGGTCGCCGAGCACCACGACCTCGCCCGACAGATCCACCCCTTCCCCGGCCAGATGCCGCAGCAGATACGCGTCGGAGGCGTCCCAGGCACGCAGCCGGTCGCGGGGATCGTCGGGGAAACGGGACAGTTCGGTCTCGCCCCACGGAGTCGTCATGCGGTCGTTCATCGCCCCCAGGCTAGCCGAGCCCCAGCTCAGGACCGGTCGGCCGTCCTAGGGGGTGTCTCGTCGGTCATGCCGGGCTCGCGGCGTCTGGCACCGCACCTCGCCGCGTTGTCGTCGGTCCCCGATGCTCCGCATCGACTCCCTCCTCCGCCTTGCGATGCACGGCACCGGACGCCGCTCCCTGATCCGGCCCGACCGACGAGACACCCCCTGAGGGAGGATGGGCGCATGGACGTGGAACTCTTCCCGCGGGAGCGGGCCGAAGCCGCGCCGGGCGCCGTGCACGTCCCGCACTGGCTGGACGCGGACCGGCAGCGCGCGCTGCTCACCGCCTGCCGCGAGTGGGCCCGCCCGCCGGCCGGACTGCGCACCGTCCGCACCCCCGGCGGCGGCACGATGACCGCCCAGCAGGTCTGCCTCGGCTGGCACTGGTACCCCTACGCCTACGCCCGCACCGTCGTTGACGGCGACAACGCCCCCGTCAAACCCTTCCCGGCCTGGCTCGACGAGCTGGCCCGGAACGCGGTCGCCGACGCCCTCGGCCCGCAGGCGGTCCCCGGCGACCCCTACGACATCGCCCTGATCAACTTCTACGACGGCGACGCCCGCATGGGCATGCACCGCGACGGCGACGAACGCTCCGAGGCCCCGGTGGTCTCCCTCAGCCTGGGCGACACCTGCGTCTTCCGCTTCGGCAACACCGAGACCCGTACCCACCCCTACACGGACGTGGAACTGCGCAGCGGTGACCTCTTCGTCTTCGGCGGCCCCTCCCGCCTCGCCTTCCACGGCGTCCCGCGCGTGCTCCCCGGCACCGCGCCGCCCGGGCTGGGCCTGACCGGACGGCTCAACATCACCCTCCGGGTGAGCGGGCTGACCGCCCCTGCCGGCTGACCATGTCACATCGGTCACGAGACAGGTCACGACCGGCACGGATCATGCGAGACTCGCCCCCATGAGCGGCACGGCGGACCCCCGGAAGGCGGGGGCAGGACCCATCTCACGGGCGCGGCTGGACCGGGGACGCGGTGCCCTCGGCCCCGCGCTGGAGCTGGTGCACACCGGACGCGCCCCGACCCGCGCCGTGCTCACCGCCGAACTCGGCGTCACCCGCGCCACCGCCGGTGCCGTCGCCGCCGAACTGGAGGCGCTCGGCCTGATCAGGGTCGACGCTCGCCCCAGTGCCCCCGCAGGCTCCCAGGGCCGCCCCTCGCACCGCCTGGAGGTCGCCGAGGACGGGCCCGTGGCGCTGGCCGCGCAAGTGCACACGGACGGCTTCCGGGCCGCCCTGGTCGGCCTCGGCGGACGGATCGTGGCGACCACGCCCGGCTGCGAGACCGTCGACGCCGACCCGGCCAAGGTGCTCGGCGCCGTGGTGGAGGCGGGCGCCGACCTGTTGCGCGCCACGGGCCGCCGCTGCG
This sequence comes from Streptomyces sp. NBC_01171, assembly GCF_045039805.1. Classification (NCBI taxonomy): domain Bacteria; kingdom Bacillati; phylum Actinomycetota; class Actinomycetes; order Kitasatosporales; family Streptomycetaceae; genus Streptomyces; species Streptomyces sp. NBC_01171. Next base: position 6,014,632 of record NZ_CP108609.1, read on the forward strand.
TGGGCGCCGGGCTCGCCGTCCCGTCCGCCGTCGCCGAACCCGACGGGCTCGCCCTCAACCCCCTCCACCTGGCCTGGCCCGCCGGAGAACCGGTGCGCCGCATCTTCACCGACCTCGTGCACGCCGCAGGGATCACCGGCCCCGCCTTCGCGGGCAACGACGTCAACCTCGCCGCCCTCGCCGAACACCGGCACGGCGCGGGCCGGGGCGCCCGGCACCTGCTGTGCGTGGCCACGGGCCACCGTGGCGTCGGCGGCGCGCTCGTCCTCGACGGCCGCCTGCACACCGGGAGTTCGGGCCTCGCCCTGGAGGTCGGCCACCTCACCGTCAACCCGGAGGGCCGCGTCTGCCACTGCGGCAGCCGGGGCTGTCTCGACGTCGAGGCCGACCCGCTCGCCCTCCTCATGGAGGCCGGACTCGACCCCGGCCCCGAGGTGTCCCTCCTGGCCCAGGCCGACGACCTGCTGCGCACCCGGTACACCGAGCCCGCCGTACGCGCCGCCGCCGAGACCCTGATCGACCGGCTCGGCCTGGGGCTGGCCGGACTGGTCAACATCCTCAACCCCGACCGCGTCATCCTCGGCGGACTGCACCGGGGCCTGCTCAACGCCGACCCCGAGCGGCTGCGCGCCGTCGTCGCCGAGCGCAGCCTGTGGGGACAGAGCGGGAGCGTGCCCATCCTGCCGTGCACCCTGGACCACGACAGCCTGGTCGGCGCCGCCGAACTCGCCTGGCAGCCGGTCCTCGACGACCCCCTCGCGGCCCTGCGGTGACGGCGGAGCTGTGGGACGTCTCCCGCCTCCGCTTCGCGGAGACCGCCCCGCCCGCCCTCACCGCCGCCCAGCGCACGACGATGGACCACCGCTGGGCAGCCGCCGTACGCGCCAACCCGACCCTGTTCGACGGGCCCGTGGCCGCGCTCACCGGGTTCGAACGGGACGACGCGGGCGGCCTGTCGGTCTCCTGGACGAGGCTGACGTACCGCTTCCGCGTCCTGCGCGGGCTTCCGGACGCGCCGGCCGTCGCGGGGCTGTTCGTGGCGGTGCTCCAGCCCTGTGACGACGGGCGCCTGCTGGTGGGGCGGATGTCATCCACCACCTCGGCCCCCGGCCGGTGGCAGCCACCCGGTGGCACGCTCGAACCTCCGGGCGACGGTGCCGCGTTGGACCTGGATGCGCTCCGGGTCCACGCGGCCCGTGAACTGGCGGAGGAGACCGGCTCCGACGCCCCCGCCGACGCCCTCGTACCGGGCCCGGTGGTCCGTGGTGCTCGGGGCAGCTTGGGCTTCCTCTTCAGCGCCCCGCCGCGTCCCGCGCGCGAACTGCGGGAGCGCCACGCGGAATTGGCGCGCGCCGAGATCGCCTCGGGGGTGGACCCCGAGTTCGACCGGGTGGAGTTGATCGGCTCGCTGTCCGAACTCCGGGCGCTGCCAGGGCCGTTGGCGTCCTACCTGGAGTTGGCGGCCGGGCGGTTCTTCGGCGCGTAGTGCGGCACGGCCCGGTACGGCGCACGGGCGCGGTACCGGGTGCGTCGTGCCGGTCGGTCAGCCGGGGACGGCCGATGTCGCGGGAGCCGCTGCCGCCACCACGGGCTCGGGCGCGGCGTGTGCCACGGCCGGTTCGGGGGCCACGGGTTCGGGTGCCGCGTGGGCCAGGGCGGGCTCCGGTGCCGGGGTACCGGCGGGAGCGTGGGCCACGGCGGGCTCGGGGGAGCGGGCCGGACCGTGCGCCACCGAGGGCTCGGGTGCCGGGGCGTGGACCACGACCGGCTCGGGTGCGCGGACCGGTGGCTGGACGGTGAGCGGGGCGGGCTCGGGCCGCTTCTCCGTCGCGCGTGGCGGCTTCGGCGCCGTTGGACGCGGGGCCGGGGCGGCGGTCGCGGACAGCACGAACCACACGACCTTGCCGTCCTCGCCGTCCGGCCGGCACCCCCAGCTCTCGCTGACGGCGGCCACCATGACCAGCCCCCGCCCGCAGGTGGCGAGCGGTCCGGCGTCCGACGCCTCGGCGCCGTCGGCCACCACGGGAAGGCGTGGGTCGCGGTCGCGGACCGAGACGGTGAGCCGGTCGGACTGGAACTCCAGCTCCACGGTGCACGACTTGTCGGGCCGGGCATGTCGGTGGACGTTGCTCAGCAGCTCGGTCACACCGAGCGCGGCCCGGTCTATCAGTGGGTCCAGACGCCAGTAGCGCAATTGCGCAGATACGATTCTGCGGACCTGGCCGATCCGCGACGGCAGGGCTTGGAGCTCCACCGTGCAGTGCCTGTTCGGGTAACTGATCACGGCTGCGACTCCCCGGTGTGAGGTCCGGATTGACCGGAGGAACACGGAGAACAACGGAAATCCGGGAGGGCGCCGGCGTCCCTGTGACCGCCTGCCGTCGAGGCCGACGGGCTGGTCCGCAGCGTTACCTCCGGTAAACCCAGAGTGACTGAGATCAGCGTGCCGCAGTGCCCGCCCTCCCGCAACTCGCCACGGTGGCCCGCAGGTCAGCCACCCCGACCGGCGGCCCGGCGCACCGCTTCGATGAACCGGCGGGCGGCTGGCGGCCCCGGCTCACCCGGAGCGGCGTCACGTTCGGTGAGCGTGAGCTGGTAGCGGTGGCCGTTCAGCTCGGCCTGCGCCCGGCCCTGTGGGGCGAACCACGGTCTGGAGGCCCGTACGGTCCCGACGGGGGCGCTGTCGATCTCGCTGCCCTCACTGGTGAGCAGCTCCACCCTGCCGTCGCTGATCCGGACCCGGCCCGCCCGCGTCAGCGAGCGCACCCCCTTGCCGATGCGCACGCCTCTCGCCGTGAACTCCGGCTCCGCCATCCCGCACCGCCCCCTCGCGCGTACCGGTTCACCGGCCCCCGCACGGCGGCCGGTCCACGCGGTGCAGTCTGCCCCGGCGCGGACAGGAGCACCAGTGCGCGCGGACGGGGCGCACGTGGCGCTGGAGCACTCGCGCCAATGCGCCCCCGCGCCCCCTCGTACGGGTGTGCCCCAGGCTGCCTTTGGGTGGCTCAAAGATGTGTTGATGCAGGTGAGAAGCGGTTCGACTGATGCCTATGATCGGGCTGCCGACCGCGCCGGGCGTCGTCGGCGCCCAGCGTAAGGAGCCCGCCGTGAGCACCACCCCACCGGCCCGGACCGGCGCCACCCTCGATGTCGACCGCAGCGACGCGGCCTACCGGGACTGGCTGAAAGAAGCCGTACGCAAGGTCCAGGCGGACGCGAACCGCTCGGCGGACACCCACTTGCTGCGCTTCCCGCTGCCCGAGGAATGGGGCATCGACCTCTACCTCAAGGACGAGTCGACCCACCCGACCGGCAGCCTCAAGCACCGCCTCGCCCGCTCCCTCTTCCTCTACGGCCTGTGCAACGGCTGGATTCGCCCCGGCCGCCCGGTGATCGAGGCGTCCAGCGGCTCGACCGCCGTCTCCGAGGCGTACTTCGCCTCCCTGATCGGCGTGCCGTTCATCGCCGTCATGCCGCGCACCACCAGCGCCGAGAAGTGCCGGCTCATCGAGTTCCACGGCGGCCGCTGCCACTTCGTGGACGACCCGCGCACCATGTACGCCGAGTCCGCGCGGCTGGCGGCCGAGACCGGCGGCCACTTCATGGACCAGTTCACCTACGCCGAGCGCGCCACCGACTGGCGCGGCAACAACAACATCGCCGAGTCGATCTTCCGGCAGCTCGCGCTGGAGCGGTTCCCGGTGCCCGCCTGGATCGTCGCCACGGCCGGCACCGGCGGCACCTCGGCCACCCTCGCGCGCTATGTGCACTACCTCCAGCACGACACCCGGGTCTGTGTGGCCGACCCCGAGAACTCCTGCTTCTTCGAGGGCTGGACCACCGGCGACCCGGACGTCACCTGTGACTGCGGCTCCCGTATCGAGGGGATCGGGCGGCCACGCATGGAACCCAGCTTCGTGCCCGGCGCGATCGACCGCATGATGAAGGTCCCGGACGCCGCGAGTGTGGCCGCCGTACGCGCACTGGAGCGGGCGCTCGGCCGCAAGGCGGGCGGGTCCACCGGGACCGGCCTGTGGAGCGCGCTGAAGATCGTCTCCGAGATGGTGGCCGAGGGCCGGAACGGCAGCGTGGTCACCCTGCTGTGCGACCCCGGCGACCGCTACCTCGACAAGTACTACTCGGACAGTTGGCTGGAGGAGCAGAACCTCGACATCGGGCCGTACACGGCCGCGATCGAGTCGCTGCTGGCCACGGGGGTGTGGCCGGACTGAGGCCAGGCCGCTCCCGGCGCGCCGTCAGTCCTCCTCGGGGCCCTCGGGCTCCTCGTCGTCCTCCGGCTCGCCCGCCACCACCAGGCGCCGCAGCCGCTCGGAGATCTCCGTACGGGCCTCGGGGGGCAGCCCGCCGTCCGTGACGAGCGTGTCCACGTCGTCCAGCGCGGCGAACGAACTCAGGCCCACCGTGCCCCACTTGGTGTGGTCCGCGACCACCACGACCCGGCGCGCCGAGCGCACCAGTTGCCGGTTCGTCTCCGCCTCGGCGAGGTTCGGCGTGGACAGCCCCGCCTCCGCGGATATGCCGTGCACGCCGAGGAAGAGCAGATCGAAATGGAGCGCGGCGATGGCGCGGTCCGCGACCGGACCCACCAGCGAGTCGGACGGGGTGCGCACCCCGCCGGTCAGCACCACCGTGGCCGCGCCCGGACGCCGGCCCGAGGCGCGCTGTGCGGTGTGGAAGACGTCCGCCACCCGCACCGAGTTCGTCACCACGGTCAGATCGGGCACCTCCAGGAGCTGCCGGGCGAGCGTGTAGGTGGTCGTACCGCCGGACAGGGCGATCGCCGAACCCGGCGCCACCAGGCGGGCGGCCGCTCGCGCGATCTCCTCCTTGGCGGTCGGCTCCAGGCCCGACTTGGCCTCGAAGCCCGGCTCGTGCGTGCTCGCCTCGACCACCGGAACCGCGCCACCGTGCACTTTCTCCAGCACACCCTGCCGGGCCAGCGCGTCCAGATCACGGCGCACGGTCATGTCCGAGACGCCCAGTTGACGGGTCAGTTCATTGACCCGGACACCGCCCCGCCGCCGGACCTCGTCAACGATCAGAGCGCGCCGCTGCTCCGCGAGGAGGTTCTGATTCTCGCTCACGTACGCTCCGGTCCTTTCGCCACACCTGTCCGAGCCGCCTGGCGCACCTGCGGTGACCTGCCCCTTCCCAGGGCCCACCACACGCACCGGCGTCTCATCTTGTCACGGGCCGCCATGGGGCGCGCCACTGGCTGTCACCACGCACACCTAGGGCGCGCGCACATGTGTGCGGGCACCATGGCCGCCGTCGTCACCCGGATCGGGGAGATTCCGTGACAAGCCTGTCAGCCAGGTGTACGCCACCTCGGAAACGGAGAACCTGAAGCCCGCACGGACTTGAGACTCCTCAGGTGACAACGGAAGTGCGGACGACAAGTGGAACACGCACGGGAACGCATCACCGATCCCCGGCCCGACGTCACGGCCCCGCCGGCCCCGGTGGCCACGACGGCGAAGCGCGGTCTGGAACTGCTGGTGCACGGCGTCGGCGGCACCACCCCGGAGAAGATGCTGGGGGACCCCCGCACGGTCCGCGTCACCGGCGACGACACGGCCGCCGTCTACCGCCGCGCCGAGGACGTCCCGGAGTCCGCGGGCGGCGCGGGACCCGCCTTGGACGAACTCCCAGGCGACGGCCCGGTGCGCGAGGCGTACGTCTGGTGCAACCTCACCTCCGGCAACGGCACCCGCGCCCTGTGGCTGTTGCTGCTGCCCTTCATGGTGGTCAACCTCGCCCACTGGATGCGCCCCTCCGTCGAGCGCCCCGGCCCCTCGGTCCGCCTCTACGGTCTCCTCGTCCGGCTGGCCGCGCTCACCCTGACCGTGCTCCTGGTCGCCGCCGCCTGCGAGGTCGCGCTGGACCTGGTGGCCTGGCAGTGCGCCGGTGCCTCCGCCTGCGCCGGCCGCCACACCTGGCTCACCTTCCTCTCGCCCACCCTCTCCGAGGGCGGCTGGTGGAGCCCGCCCGGCCGCCGCCTCGCCCTCGCCGCCCTGGCGCCCACCCTGCTCACCGCGCTGCTGTGGTACCTATCCCACCGCACCTGGAGCGCGTACGAGTCCCACCGCCCCCTGACGACCACCGCCGAACCGGCCGCCGACGAGGGCGCACTGGCCCGCCCCGGCTTCTGGTACGGACGCCGCCTCGGCGCGCGGCTCCGCGCCGCGCACACCGCGGCCGGTCTGCTCACCGTCGCCGCAGCCGTCACCCTGCCCGCCACCCGCTTCGACCACCGCCCCGGCGGACCCGCGTTCCTCCACCTCCTCGGCATCCTCCTCGGCGCCGGCATCCTCGCCTGGGCCTGCGCGGTCGTCGCGGTGGTGTGCCGCCGGGGCCGCAGCGAACACCGGCTCGACCAGGCGCTCGACCGTCACCTGGTGCGCGTCCTCCCGCTCGGCGCCCTCGCCCTGCTGCTGCTCGCCGTCGCCTACGCCTGCTGGGCCCGGCCGGGCTGGCAATCCGCAGGTCGCTTGCCCGGCGACCCTGCGTTCGGCGCGATCATGCTGGCCCAGGGCATCCTCGTCGTCGCCCTCGCGGTCGTCGCCCGCCGGCTGCACCGGCGCCTGCCCGACCCCCGCGCCGCCATGCGCGGCCTCGGCGGACCGGCTGTCGCCCTGCTGGCGTGCGCGCTCGGCGGGGTCGCCTCCGGCGGGGTCGCCCAGCGCGTCGCCGACTGGCTGGACGGCACCCGCGCCTCGATCACCGGGCCGCCCGTCACCCTCACGTGGCAGGCGTCCGCGATCCCTCCCGTACTCGCCGTGCTCCTCGTCCACATCGCCGTCCTGGCCCGGCGCACCGCACGCCTCGCCCGCGCGGAGCGCCGACGGGTGCGCGCCGAACACCCCGGTGAGCCGGAGGACCCCCACCGCACCCGGCGCATCGCCCACGTCCGCGCCATGGCCACCCTCACCGACCGCGCGCCCCTGATCCTCGCCGTCGGTTCCGTCGCCACCCTGATCGCCGGCGCGGGAGCCCTCACCGGCGCCCTCGCCACCGGGCTCGCGCCCGCCCACGCCGCCCGGCACGCCGGTACCCCCGTCCGGACCGCCGCCGAGATCTGCCAGACGCTCGGCTCCTGGCTGATCGGCGTCGGCTTCCTGCTCTTCGTCACCTGGGGGCGCCGCGCCTACAAGGACGCATCGGCCCGCCGCACCATAGGCATCCTGTGGGACGTCGGCACCTTCTGGCCGCGCGCGGCGCACCCCTTCGCGCCCCCCTGCTACGCCGAGCGCGCCGTACCCGACCTGACCTGGCGCACCGCGACCTGGACCGAGCGCACCGGCGGTCGTCTCGTCCTCTCCGGCCACTCGCAGGGCAGCGTCCTGGTGGCCGCGGCGGCCTGGCAGCTTCCGCCCGCCGTACGCCGGCGCGTCGCCCTGCTCACCTACGGCTCACCGCTGGAACGGCTCTACGGGCGCTGGTTCCCGGCCCACTTCGGCCCGGCCGCCCTCGCCGCCCTGCACCGGGACATCTGCTGCTGGCGCAACCTCCACCGCCGCACCGACCCCATCGGGGGCCCCGTCCGGCTGCCCGCCGGGCACGGCACCGAGGTCGACCACGAACCGCTGCCCGACCCGCGCGCCTACGGCCGCACCCCCGAACACCCGCTGCCCGCGCCGATCCTCGGCCACTCCGACTACCAGGAAGACCCGGTCTTCATCCGCGAACGCGATCGCCTGCTGGCTCGCCTCCACCCCGACCTGCCCGCCCCTCGCCCGGAACCCGGCCGGACATGAGGCCCTCTCACGGCAGTTCCGGCAGGTCCTCCGGGTACAGCAGGGTCAGGTCCTCGGTGCTCGGGTCGGCGAACTGCGCGACCCGGCTCGCGTGCCGCTCCACCATCACCTCGAACGTCTGCCGCGCGGTACGGCCGTTGCCGAACGCCGGGCCCTTCGGGAGCGCCGTGAAGTACTTCAGCAGCGCCTCCGCCGTGCCGGACGCGATCCGGTATTCGTGCTCGTCGGCCTGCTGCTCCACGATCCGCAGCAGCTCCTCGGGGCCGTAGTCCCCGAAGGTGATCGTCCGCGAGAAGCGGGACGCCACACCGGGGTTGACCGACAGGAAGCGCTCCATCTCCGCCGTGTAGCCCGCCACGATCACCACGACCGCGTCCCGGTGGTCCTCCATCAGCTTCACCAGGGTGTCGATGGCCTCCTTGCCGAAGTCACGCCCGGCGTCCTCCGGCGACAGCGCGTACGCCTCGTCGATGAACAGCACACCGCCACGCGCCCGTTCGAACGCCTCCTGGGTGCGGATCGCGGTGGAACCGATGTGCTCGCCCACCAGGTCGACCCGCGACACCTCCACCAGATGCCCTATCTCCAGCACGCCGAGCGCGGCCAGGATCTCCCCGTACAGCCGGGCCACCGTCGTCTTGCCGGTGCCGGGGGAGCCGGTGAAGACCAGGTGCCGCTTCACCGAGGCCGCCTTGAGCCCCGCCTTCTGGCGGCGTCTGCCCACCTCGATCATGTCGGTCAGCGCCCGCACCTCGTGCTTGACGCTCTCCAGGCCCACCAGCGCGTCGAGTTCACCCATCACGGCCTTGGACGTACGGGTCTCCCGCTCCGGCACGGGCGGCGCGGCCGACGGCTCCGGGCCGACGGCGCGCTGTCCCGGAATGGCACCGAGCAGCCCGCCGGTGGACGCGGGTACCGTCTGCACCGCCGTGTCCTGTGCCGTCGGGGGCCGCAGCGCGCCGCTCTCGTCGCTGGAGCACTCCTCCACGACCGGTCCGGCGCCCGAGCCCGCGTCCGGCCCGCCCTCGGCGAACTCGTAACCGCCGCGCACGCACCGCTCGGTACGGCACTTGCGCAGGGTCGTACGGCAGCCGTCGAGCACATGGAAGCCGTAGCCGCCGCTGCCGGTCACCCGGCAGTTGACGAAGCTGCCCCGACCGCCCGCCGAGACGTAGAACCCCGCCTCGGCCGGGCTCTCCACCGCGCAGCGCTCGATCGTCGGGTCGGCACCCTTGGTCACGATGACGCCGGTCTGGGTGCCGTCCACCGTGCAGTTGCTCAAGGTTCCGCCGCTGCCGTGGTCCCGGAACCAGGCGCCGGTCGCCGCGTCCCGGATGCGGCAGTCGTCGAGCTGCGCGGTCGCGCCGTCGCTCACCGAGACCGCCGTGTTGCGCACCTGGGAGAGGTCGCTGTCGACCACGTCCGCGCGGGAGCCCCGGTCCAGCACGAACAGCGCGTCCGGCACGTCGTGCACCCGGCACGAGTCCAGTACGGCCGTCGCGCCGTCGCTCACCCAGACCGCCGGGTAGTCGCCGGTGCTGTCGAAGATCTCGCACTGGTTGGCGTCCACGCGGGTGCCCGGGTCCCACACCGACAGGCCGTTGCGCCCGAACTGGCGCACCGTCGTCCGGGTGAGGGTCAGCACCGAGCGGGAGCGCAGGTCGACCGCGTTCTCCGGGATGTCGTGGATACGGCAGTCGGCCAGCGTCAGCACCGCGTCGGTGTCGAGGGTGACGCCGTCCGCCGAGGTGCGGTGCACCTCGCAGTCGGTGAGATGGGCGCTGGCCCGCTGGGTGACCTGCACCCCGGCACCGCGCACCTCGTACACCTCGCAACCGAACGCCTCCAGCGAGGAGTTCTCGCCGGTCGCGCTCAGTCCGGTGCCCGAGGCGTGGTGCACCCGGCAGCGGTCCAGGCGCGGGTGCCCGCCGCCGCGCACCGCCACGCCCGCCTGGCCGGCCGAGACGACCTCGCACTCCTCGAAGACCCCGGCGGCGCCGTCGAGGACGAGGATGCCGATGCCGGCCGGGTTGTCCACCGTGCAGCGGCGCACGGTCGGCCGGGCTCCGCCGCGCACCTCGATGCCGGAGGCGGAGCGCGTCACGATCCGCACGTCCAGCAGCTCGGGCGTGCCCTCCTCCACCAAAAGCGCCGGTGCGGCGCCGTCCTGGCCCTCCACGTGCAGGCCCTGCACCACGGCGGAGGCCCGTACGGTCAGCGGCACGCCGTCCACGGGGGCGATCCGCACCGAACCCGGCGCGTTGTCGGGGCCGCGCAGTGTCACCTCCCGCCGCACGACGAGGTTCTCCCGGTAGGTGCCGGGGGCGATGGTGAGGACGTCGCCGTCGGAAGCGGCCTCGAGGGCGGCCGCGAGCGACGCGTACTCACCCGTGCGGCGCCGCCACCGCGATGTGCCGGTGTGCGTCACCTGGACCGTGCCCTGTGCCATGGCGTTGCCGTGCCCCCACCTCGTGGTACTTGTGCTCGTCCGCCGAAGGGGCTCCGCAGCCGGTGCCGGGACGGCGACCGCTGGGCCCCACCGGGGCGTTCGCGTGTACGCGTGTTCCGGACTCCGGCGCGGCCTTCGGCTCGCTCGCGCGCGGGTCGATGCCGAAAGCGAGTCGGCCGGTCCACCGTAGCGTGCGCGCGGGTGGCGGACCGACCAGAGCCGGAACCCAGGCCCCGGGGCCCGCGAACGCCCGGCCCTAGCTGCCCGTACCGGCCTTGCCCCAGTCCGGTCCCGCCCGGTCCCAGGCGCGGTCCCAAATCGCGTACCGGCGGCGGACCATGCGCCAGACGACGAAGCGCCGCACGGTCTCGATGAGTCCGGCCGCCACCACGGCGGCGCCGAAGCCGGCCAGCACCGCGTGCGCCCGCGCGGTGGCGGAATCCAGCGGCCGGGTCGTTATTCGCCCGCTCGGGTCCGTCCACAGCCGGAAGTGCTCACCCGCGCGGGGGGACTTGACGTCCGCCAGCACCGCGCCCTGCCGACGGGTGCCGTCCGGCGCGGTCCACCCGGCCAGGACCCGGCTGCGGGAGGTACGGGCCGCGCCCGTGTCGGGATCGGCCTCCGGCGGAGCCTGCGCGAGGGTGTGCAGCACGGTGGCCGTGACGAGATGACGGGTGTGCCGCTGCTCGCGCACCGACCGCCGCAGCGAGTCCTGCGCGGCGGACCCGGTGACCGCCCCGACGACGGGCATCGCCACGAGCGTCAGCAACAGCGCCAGGAGGCACACCCATGCCTCCGCGACATCGGTCGGGCGGCGCAGGGGATTGCCCCGCCAGCGCCACACACCACTGATGGTGTGCACGTCCTCCACCCCCTTCGCTCCGACGCCCCCTGTCCTGCCCCGTGTCGGCCCCGCTCATCCCCGGCCCGGTGAAGAGGGCACGGGAGAAGGACATCACGTCCCCGCGGTTTCTCTCACGGATTTCTCATGTTCGCCCAACGACCCGGATGCGGAGGGAGTTCCCGGTTCCCGCGTCCGAACAGCCGACCAGTGGTGACGGGGTGTCGGATGTGGACGCGTACCGGTCCTCGCGGCCGGGAAAAGTGATCGGCATGTTCCCGGTGTGACGGGGTACGGGCACCGTCAGGGGAGGACGAGCGGAGGCAGACAGACGAATGCCGCCGCCGGGCGACAGCTCGGCGACGGCACACGCGGGACGGGGCGGCTCGGGCGGGGTGACGACCTTCCCCCCGTCGTCGAACCGGTACCACCGCGGGTCACGGTGGACATGGATCGATCGCGGAGTCGCGTTCCCGGAGCCGGACGGCCGCTACGAAGAGCGGAAGGGGCTCAGTAGCCGCGGTACTGCTGGTTGTTGTACGGCTCCTGGTACGGCTGCTGCGGCGGCCGGGGAGCGGCCGGGCGCATCGCCTCGTAGCCCGAGGGTGCCGGGCGCGGCGGCTGGGGCTGCGCGCCGGGGTAGCCGCGCGGGGCGCCGGCCTGCTGCGGGATGTACGCCGTGGGCGTGGGCTGCATCGGAGCCGCCTGCTGGGCCTGCGGGTAGCCGTACGCGGGCTGCGGCGAGGGAGCCGCGGGCAGCGCGGGGAGAGCGGAGGGGAGTGCGGGGAGGTTGCCGCCGGGGGAGGGCATGCCCGGGGAGGACTGCATGCCGAAACCGGTGTCATAGGCGGCCGGGACCCTGATCGGGGCGATCTGCGGGGTGCCGCGCTCGGCCACGAGCGAGTCGTAGATCGGGGTGTCCGGGAAGGAGGCGGAGTAGTAGCCGCCGCCATAGGTGGAGCGGGGGGAGGTCATGGCACATAAGTTAAGCCCACGATGTGCTGGTTGGGGAGACCGATAAGAGGGTTGTTTTCCGTGTCGGCGGCGATCTGCGATCGCTAATCCGAGCGAACTTGGCAAAAATGGACTCCATCCGACGTCTGGATCGTGTAGAAGGCGAGTTCCTGTCCGGTTACCGGCGGTTGACGGAGCGTCGGAAGATGTACAGATGGGGGCGGACATGTCAATGCCCAAGGGGTCGAACACACCGGTGCCCGTCACCCCGCTCCGCGTCCAGGTGACCCGCGAGACGGGCCCCGGCATCCCCGACGTGGACGCCTCGGCCCTGCTCCTCGCGGGTGGCAGGGTCCGCGCGGACGGCGACTTCGTCTTCTACAACCAGCCCGCGCACCCCTCCGGCGCGGTCCGCCACGAGGGCAAGGAGACCAGCGGGGCACAGGTCACCGACACCCTGCTCGTCGACCTCGCGCGCGTGGAGGCCGGCATCGAGCGGATCGTCCTCGCGGCCTCGGCCGACGGCGGCACCTTCGGCCAGGTCCCCGGCCTCGCCGTCCAGGTCTTCGACCCTGCCACGGGAGACACCGCCGCCCGCTTCGACAGCACCGGCGCCACCGTGGAGACCGCCTTCGTCCTCGGCGAGTTCTACCGCCGCCAGGGCGCCTGGAAGTTCCGTGCCGTGGGCCAGGGCTACGACAGCGGACTCGAGGGCCTGGCGACGGACTTCGGCATCACCGTCGACGTACCCCGGCACCCGGCCGCGCCCTTTGCTCCGGCCGCGCCCCCGGCCCGGCCCTCCAAGGTCACGCTCACCAAGGCGACCCCCTCGGTGTCCCTGGCCAAGCAGGGCGGCACCTCCGGCGTCATGCGTGTCAACCTCAACTGGCGGACCCGCAAGCAGATCACGGGCCGCCGCCGGGGCCGCGGGCCCGGTGACCTGGACCTCGACCTGTGCGCCCTGTACGAACTCACCGACGGCCGCAAGGGCGTGGTACAAGCCCTCGGCCACGCCTTCGGGGCGCTGGAGCGGCCGCCGTACATCCATCTCGACGGCGACGACCGCACCGGTGCCGTGGCGGACGGCGAGAACCTCACCATCAGCCTCGACCACAAGGAGCACCTCAGACGGGTCCTGGTCTTCGTCACCATCTACGAGGGCGCCAGCTCCTTCGCCGACCTGCACGCCACCGTCACCCTGAAGCCGCAGCACGGCGCCCCGATCGACTTCTCGCTCGACGAGTGCACGGTCCCCTCCACGGTGTGCGCGCTCGCGCTGATCACCGACACGGGCGGCGACCTCGTGGTCCGGCGCGAGGCCCGCTACCTGGTCCCGGAACGCGGGGTGAGCCCGCAGCGCACCGTGGACCGGGCCTACGGCTGGGGCATGAACTGGACGCCCGGCCGCAAATGAGCCGCGCTCAACCCTCGTCCGGCACGGCGTCGGGACGCGCGTAGGTGCGGCCCTTCCAGGCCGCGCCCCGGCCCCGGTAGTGCCGGCCCGCAGAGTCGAGCGTCATCAGCAGATAGAGGAACGCCGTGAACGGCAGCAGGGGAGCGAGCGACAACGGCTGCCGGTAGTAACGCAGCATCGGCACGTACGTCGCCGCCATCACCGCCCACGCCACCGCGCCGAGCGCGCACGCCGGCGCGTTCCCCGCGACCGCGCCCGCCACCACCGCCCCGGGCGGCACCAGATACACCAGCACCAGCCCCGCCACCGTGCCCAGCAGCAGTGCCGGACTGTGCCTGAGCTGGGCGTACGCACTACGCGACACCATGCGCCACAGCTCGCCGAGACCCGGATACGGGCGCACGCTGTCCACCCGGTCCGCCAGGCCCAGCCATAGGTGGCCGCCGTTCGCCCGCACCGCGCGCGCGAGGGCCACGTCGTCGATGACCGCGTGCCGGACGGCGTCCGGAATCCGGGCCCGCCCGGCCATGTCCGCCCGCAGCAGCACACAGCCCCCGGCCGCCGCCGTCGTACGCGCTCCCCGGCGGCCGATCCACCGGAACGGGTAGAGCTGGGCGAAGAAGTAGACGAAGGCCGGGACCACCAGCCGCTCCCAGGGGCTCTCCGCGCGCAGCCGGGCCATCTGGGACACCAGGTCGAAATCACCCGTACGAGCCGCCGCGACCAGGGAGCGCAGGCTGTCCGGGGCGTGCGCGATGTCCGCGTCGGTCAGCAGCAGGAACTCGGGGTCACGCGCGCGTGCCAGCGCGATCCCGTGGCGCACCGCCCACAGCTTGCCCGTCCAGCCCGCGGGCGGCTCACCGGGGGAGTCCACCGTGAGCGGCAGCCCGCCGTGCCGCGCGGACAGCTCGCGGGCCAGCTCGCCGGTGCCGTCGCGGCTGCCGTCGTCCACCAGGAAGACCTCCGCCCGGCCCGGATAGTCCTGGGCGAGCAGCGAGGGCAGACTCGCGGGCAGCACGTCCGCCTCGTCGCGGGCCGGGACCACCACGCACACCGACGGCCACTCCTCGGGCTCGCGGCGTGGCGGAAGGCGTACATCGGTGCGCCAGAAGAAGCCCTGGCCCAGCAGCAGCCAGCACCAGACGGCGAGGGATACGGCGGCGGTCCACACGATGGCGCTCACGGCCGCAGTCTGCCCCACCGGAAGGGCCCATCGGCGGCCATCGACTATCGTGGCCGGGTGAAGATCGCGCTCATGGACTCCGGAATCGGCCTCCTCGCAGCCACCGCGGCGGTACGCCGCCTTCGGCCCGACGCGGATCTCGTGCTCTCCCTGGACCCCGACGGCATGCCCTGGGGGCCGCGCACCCCCGAGGACCTGACCCGGCGTGCCGTTGCCGTCGCCGAGGCCGCCGCCGCACGCCGGCCGGACGCCCTCATCGTCGGCTGCAACACCGCGACCGTGCACGCCCTGCCCGCGCTGCGCGCCCTCTGCGAACCCGGCATCCCGGTGATCGGCACCGTACCCGCGATCAAGCCCGCCTCGGCCGGCGGCGGACACGTGGCGATCTGGGCGACCCCCGCCACCACCGGCAGCCCCTACCAGCGCGGTCTGATCGCGGACTTCGCCCACGGCGTCCAGGTCACCGAGGTGCCCTGCTGGGGGCTGGCCGAGGCCGTCGAACACGCCGACGAGCGGGCCATCGCCGCGACCGTCGCCGCCGCCGCGGAACTCACCCCGCCCGACGTCACGACCGTCGTCCTCGGCTGCACCCACTACGAACTCGTGGCGGAACGCATCCGCGCCGCCGTCCAGCAGCCGGGCGCCGCCCCGCTGGTCCTGCACGGCTCCGCCGGGGCCGTCGCCACCCAGGCGCTGCGCCGCATCGGCGAGCTCCCCGCCCCCGACGCCCCCGCCGAAGGCTCCCTCACCGTGCTGCTCAGCGGCCGCGAGGGCGGCGCCCTGCCCGCGGCCGCGCTGCACTACGCCGAGGGACGGCTACTGCCCGCGGCCGGCCCGCTCGCCGACCGGATGTGACACCGGGCGCGGCCGCTCGCCGGTCCGCCCGGCCGGAGCAGTACCTCTCCGTGACCGGATACCACCAAGGCGGAACCTGGGTAACCTCATAGACATGAGGGAGCACCGCGACGCCGAGGACGTCCCGCACCCCGACGTCTGGACCGGGCGCGCCACCAACCGCGTGCAGTGGGTACTGGCGCTGGCCGGCGCCGCCTGCGTGGCGCTCGGCATCGAGCTGGCCGTGCAGTCCGCGTGGACCTCCGGGATCATCGCCCTGGTCATGTCCGTCGTGGGCTGCATCGCGGTCGGACTGCTCGTCCTGTTCGGCACGCTCGCCTTCGTGCACGTCGACCTCAAGCTGGACCGGGACTCGCTGGAGGTGCGCTGCGGCCATGTCGGGCTGCCGCGCCGCCGCATCCCGCTCTCCCAGGTCGTCGGCGCCGACTACATCCCGCACGTCACCCCGCGTCACTGGGGCGGGTGGGGCTACCGCTGGCGTCCCGAGAAGGGCACCGCCGTCGTCGTCCGCCGGGGCGAGGGCATCGTGCTGAGCCTGTGGGACGGTCACACCTTCACCATCACCGTGGACGACGCCGAGTCGGCGGTCCGCGCCATCCGGGCCCGGCTGCGCGCCATCACCCCGGACAACGCGCACTGACCCCGCTCAGCCCACCGTCTCCTGCCGGGGCACCGGCTCCGCGCGGGGCACCCGCTCCTCCTCGCCCCACGGGCGCGCCGTCGCCCATCCGGCCAGCAGGCCCGCGCCCGCCGTCACCGTGGTGAAGCTCAGCGCGTCGCCCCCCGACGCGATGACCGCCAGCGCCGTGAGCGCCGCCCCCGCCGTCAGCACCACCGGCGTCGGCCGGGCGGCCCGCCACAGAGCGTGCAGCACCCACCCGAACACGCCCGCCAGCAGCAGCGCCCCCACCACCCCCTGCTCGGCCAGCAACTGGAGCGGCGCCGAATGCGGCCGCCCCGCCGCATCACCCGGCGTGCCGAAGCGCCCCGGCCCGACACCCCACACCGGCGCCTCACGGGCCAGCCGCACCGCCCGGCCCCACAGCCCCACCCGGTACGGCCCGATCCGCTCCGTCAACTCCGCGGCGCACCCGCCCGGCAGCACCCCCGACGCCAGCCCCCACACCGCGCCCACCGCCACCGCGGCCACGATCCCCAGCCCGGCGAGCCCCGCACCCCGGCGCGGCATCGAACCGGCGGCCACCGAGCACAGCAGTACGGCGCCCCCGGCAGCGCAGCCGCCCGGCGAGCCCAGCAGCGCCCCGGCCGGCACCGTCGCGCCCGCCAGCAGCCACAACAGCGGCCGCACCCCCGGCACCGGCGTCGACCAGGCGGCGCAGCACAGGGCTCCCGTGGCCAGCGCCAGCAGCGCGGCCACGGCACCGGCCTGCCCGAGCGGAGCCGCGTAGGCCGGTCCCGGCAACGGGCCGGGCATCGTCACGGCCGACACCAGCGCGGCCACCGCCCCGGCGCACGGCGTGGCCACCGGGAGCAGGGCCCCCGACATCCGCCCCGCCGCGCAGCCCGCCGCCGTGGCGAGCACCGCCAGCAGCATCCCCTCCGGCCGCCCGTCGTGCGCCGCCGCCGATATCAGCGACCAGGCCGCGCACAGCCCGAGCAGAATCATCCCCGCACCGTCGGACACGTTCCGTCCCGCACGGTCCGCGTCCGCACCGGACGCGCACTCCATCCCCGTCGACGCCACCCGTAGCCCCTCGCACCCGGTCCCCCGACCTGTGGCCGCACCTCGCGACGGCATCCGGCCGGGACCGGCCGCACCGCCGAGGCTCGGATCACGCTAATGGCTGCGGGCCGATTTGTGGACGAGTTGCGCGGGAATGCCGTGATGACCGGCATGTCAGGGGGTGTGCGGACCGCCGTACACTCCCCAGGGTGACCGTCACCGCAACTTCCGTGGACCGGCCGGACCGGCTTCGGCCGCCCCCGGCCAAGGGCGCGCGCGCCCGCCTGATCCGTCTGGTCCCGGCCCTCGTGTCCGCGCTGAGCGGCGTGCTCCTCTACGTCAGCTTCCCGCCCCGCACCCTGTGGTGGCTGGCGCTGCCCGCCTTCGCCGGCTTCGCCTGGGCGCTGCGCGGCCGGACCTGGAAGACGGCGCTCGGCCTCGGCTACCTCTTCGGCCTCGGCTTCCTGCTGCCGCTCCTGGTGTGGACCGGCGTGGAGGTCGGCCCCGGCCCCTGGATCGCGCTGGTCGTCATCGAGGCGGTCTACGTCGCCCTGGTCGGCGTCGGCATCGCCGCCGTGTCCCGGCTGCCCGGTTGGCCCGTCTGGGCGGCGGCGCTGTGGACCGCCGGAGAAGCGGTACGCGCGCGCATGCCCTTCGGCGGCTTCCCCTGGGGCAAGGTCGCCTTCGGCCAGGCGGACGGCGTCTTCCTGCCGCTCGCCGCGCTGGGCGGCACCCCGGTGCTCGGCTTCGGCGTCGTCCTGTGCGGCTTCGGCCTCTACGAGATCGTCCGGCTGCTCCTGCGTCGCCGCGACGGCGAGGTACGGCGGTCCGCCGCCGCCGTCGCGCTGCTCAGCGTCGCGGTGCCGGTGGTGGGCGCGGTCGGCGCGCGTGCGCTGGTCAGCGACAAGGCCGAGGCGGGGACCGCCACCGTGGCGGTGATCCAGGGCAACGTGCCGCGCGCGGGCCTGGAGTTCAACGCCCAGCGGCGCGCGGTGCTCGACTACCACGCGCGCGAAACCCGCCGTCTCGCCGCCGAGGTCGCGGCGGGCAGGGCGCCGCGCCCCGACTTCGTGCTCTGGCCGGAGAACTCCTCCGACATCGACCCCTTCGCCGCCCCCGACGCGGCCGCCGTCATCCAGGGCGCCGCCGAGGCGATCGGCGCGCCCGTCTCGGTCGGGTCGGTCGTCGAGCGGGACGGCAAGCTCCTCAACGAGCAGATCCTCTGGGACCCGGTCAAGGGCCCCCTGCAGACCTACGACAAGCGCCAGGTGCAGCCCTTCGGCGAATACCTCCCGATGCGCTCGCTCATCGGCGCGATCAACAGCGAGTGGACCGGCATGGTCCGCCAGGACTTCAGCCGGGGCGGCAAGCCGGGCGTCTTCGGCTTCGGCCGCGTCAAGGTCGGCCTCGCCACCTGCTACGAGGCCGCGTTCGACTGGGCCGTGCGGGACACCGTCACCCACGGCGCCCAGATGATCTCCGTGCCGAGCAACAACGCCACCTTCGACCGCAGCGAGATGACCTACCAGCAGCTCGCCATGTCCCGCGTCCGCGCCGTCGAGCACAGCCGGACCGTGACCGTGCCGGTGACCAGCGGCGTCAGCGCGGTGATCATGCCGGACGGGCGGGTCGCGCGGCACACCGGGATGTTCGTCCCCGCCCACATCGACATGAAGGTGCCGCTGCGCACCTCCGAGACGCCCGCGACCCGGCTCGGCATCCTGCCCGAGCTGGCGCTGCTGCTGGTCGCGGCGGGCGGTCTGGGCTGGGCCGGCGCGGTCGCGGTATGCGGTCGGCGCGCCGGTGGCGCTCAGCCGTAGGGCCGGCCGAACGCGCCTGGTCGTGGCGGTCGGCCGGTGTCCGGCCGTTTAGGGTCGGGGCCATGGCTACACCTGAATTCATCACCACGCTCCGGGCCACGGCGGGCACCCAGTTGCTCTGGCTCCCCGGTGTCACCGCGATCGTCTTCGACGACGAGGGGCGGGTGCTCCTGGGCCGCCGCACCGACACCCGCAAGTGGTCGGTGGTCGGCGGCATCCCGGAGCCGGGCGAGCAGCCCGCCGCGTGCGCGGTGCGCGAGGTCTTCGAGGAGACGGCCGTGCACTGCGTGCCCGAGCGGGTCGTCCTGGTGCAGGCCCTCCAGCCGATCACCTACGGCAACGGCGACGAGTGCCAGTACATGGACATCACCTTCCGCTGCCGGGCCGTGGGCGGCGAGGCGCGGGTGAACGACGACGAGTCGCTGGATGTGGGCTGGTTCGCGGTGGACGCGCTGCCGGAGCTGAACGAGTTCTCGCTGTTCCGGATCAAGCAGGCCCTGTCCGAGACACCCACATGGTTCGACCCCATGACTCTTGGCTGAAGTATGGGTTCTCGCCCTATGTGGTGAGCCGGGGGCGCGTCACTAGGGTCGAGACATGATCTCGCTCAGCCCCCAGCCCAGCACCCCTTCCGCCCTGGACCTCGCCGGCCGGGTCGCCCTCGTCACCGGGGCCGCCGGAGGCATCGGCAGTGCGTGCGCGCTCCGACTCGCCGCGGCCGGGGCCGAGGTGCGCGCGCTCGACCTGGACGCGGCGGGGCTGGCCGAGCTGGCCGGGCGGGCCGGGGGTCTCGCGGGCCGGGTCGTGCCGCAGGTGCTGGACCTGACCGACCTCGACGCGGCCGAGCGTGCCGCCGCCGGGACCGACGTACTGGTCAACAACGCCGGGCTGCAACTGGTGCGGCCGCTGGAGGAGTTCCCGCCCGAGGTCTTCCACACCGTGCTGACGGTGATGCTGGAGGCGCCGTTCCGGCTCATCCGCGGGGCGTTGCCCCATATGTACGCGCAAGGGTGGGGGCGCATCGTCAATGTGTCCTCCGTCCATGGTCTGCGCGCCTCTGCCTTCAAGTCGGCCTATGTGGCCGCCAAACATGGGCTGGAGGGACTGTCCAAGACAGCCGCGCTGGAGGGTGCCCCCCATGGTGTGACGTCGAACTGTGTGAACCCCGCCTATGTGCGCACCCCACTGGTGGAGAAGCAGATCGCCGACCAGGCCGAGGCGCACGGCATCCCGGAGGAGCAGGTCCTCGCCGAGGTCCTGCTCAAGGACAGCGCGCTGCGCCGGCTGATCGAACCCGAGGAGGTCGCGGAGGCCGTCGCCTATCTGTGCGGCCCGCAGGCGTCCTTCGTCACCGGCACCTCGCTGGTGCTGGACGGCGGCTGGACGGCCCACTGAACCGGTGCCCCGACCGGCCCTCGTGGAGTTGTCCACAGGGCTGACGGGCCGAGTCCACGATGAGCGATCCTGTGGCCATGTCTCCCGATCAACTCCAGTCGGCCGCGCGCCCCGCCACCGGGGCCGCCGCGGCGGGGGCCGTCGCCTGTGCGGAGGCCCCCTACCTCGAACTGCTCGCCCGCGACGCCTCCCCGGAGGCGTACGAACGTCCCGTCCTCCTCGCCCGCGCCGAGGGAGAGTCCGCCGACCGGGTCGCCGCGCTGGAACACGCCAAGTTCCTCGCGCTGCGCGTCCGCGCGGAACTGGAAGGGCGCCGCCGCCGGGAGGCGGAGCTCTCCGCCCTCTTCGAGACCGCCCACGACCTGGCCGGGCTCAGGGACGTGGACGCGGTCCTGAGGGCCATCGTGCAGCGCGCCCGCTCCCTGCTCGCCACCGACATCGCCTACCTCAGCCTCAACGACCCGGAGCGCGGCGACACCTACATGCTGGTCACCGAGGGCTCCGTCTCCGCCCGCTTCCAGCAGCTCCGGCTCGGCATGGGCGAGGGGCTCGGCGGCCTCGTCGCCCAGACCGCCCGGCCCTACGTCACCGACGACTACTTCCAGGACGCCCGCTTCCAGCACACCGACACCATCGACGTCGCGGTGCGCGACGAGGGCCTGTTCGCCATCGTCGGGGTTCCGCTGACGCTCGGCCCGCAGGTCATCGGCGTCCTCTTCGCCGCCGACCGGCGCGCACGGGTCTTCGAACGCGAACAGATCGCCCTGCTGGGCTCCTTCGCGGCCCTCGCCGCGGCCGCCATCGACACCACCAACCTCCTCACCGGAACTCAGGCCGCCCTCGCCGGACTCGAGCGCGCCAACGAGGTCATCCAGGACCGCAGCGCGGTCATAGAGCGGGCCTCCGAGGTGCACGACCGGCTCGCCGAACTCGTCCTGCGCGGCGGGGGAGTCCACGACGTGGCCGCCGCCGTCGCCGAAGTCCTCGACGGAGCGGTCGAGTTCACCGAGACCGGCACCACGCCGGCCGATGCGCTGGAGGCGTCCCGCGCCGAGGGGCACGCCGTACGCCACGGGCCCGACTGGATCGCGGCCGTGGCGGCGGGGGAGGAGGTGTTCGGCGCGCTCGTGCTGCACGGCCACCCCGACCTAGACCCGGTCGACCAGCGCACCCTGGAGCGCGCCGCGATGGTCACCTCCCTGCTCCTACTGGCCCGCCGCTCCGCCGCCGAGGCCGAACGACGCGTGCGCGGCGAACTCCTGGACGACCTCCTGGACGCCCGCGACCGCGACCCGCGCCTGCTCCGGGAGCGCGCCGCGCGGCTCGACGCCGACCTGGACGCCACCCACGCCGTCCTCGCCACCCGTCTCGACGCGCCCTCGGCCGACGCCGACGAGGAGGCCGCCGCCCGGCGCCGCCTGTGGTCCGCCGCCTCCCACCTCGCCACCACCCGGCACGGCCTGGCCGCCACCCGCGACGGCGGCACCGTCCTGCTGCTGCCGCTCGACCCCGGCGACACCGCCACGGAACTGGCCCGGCGTACCGCCCGCGAACTCGGCACCGCGGTCCGTCAGCCGGTCACCGTCGGAGCCTCCGCCCCCGTCACCGGTCTGGCCGCCCGCCCCGACCAGGTGGCCGCCGCCTACGCCGAGGGCCGCCGCTGCCTGGACGCCCTCCACCTGCTCGGCCGGGGAGGGGACGGCGCGGCCGCCGAGGACTTCGGCTTCCTCGGGCTGCTGCTCGCCGGGGACCGGGACATCGGCGGCTTCGTGGAGCGCACCATCGGCCCCCTCGTGGCGTACGACGCGCGGCGCGGCACCGATCTGCTGCGCACCCTGGACGCCTACTTCGCCGCCGCGATGAGCCCGGCCCGCACCAAGGACGCGCTGCACGTACATGTGAACACCGTCGCCCAGCGGCTGGAACGGGTGGGCCGGCTGCTGGGTGAGGACTGGCAGACGCCGTCCCGCGTGCTGGAGATCCAACTCGCGCTGCGCCTGCACGGGTTGGCCGGACCGGGACGCCGCTGACCGGCACCCGTGCGGGGATGCCGGTCTCGGGTGAGGCGCCGGTCAGGGGGCCGGGGTCTTCGCCACCGTGTCCACCGGGGCGGACGGGGTGCTGTCGGCCGTGACGTCGGCGAGGTCCCGGTTGCGGGTCTCGCGGGCAACGCCCACGGCGACCAGGGTGAGCAGGACGGCGCCGATGACGTACAGGGCTATCGGGGTCGCGCTGTCGTACTCCGCGAACAGCGCGGTGGCGATCAGCGGGGCGGGCGCACCAGCGGCCACGGAGGAGAACTGGGCGCCGATGGAGGCGCCGGAGTAGCGGACGCGGGTGGCGAACATCTCCGCGAAGAAGGCGGCCTGCGGTGCGTACATGGCGCCGTTGAGGATCAGGCCGACGGCGACGGCCAGCACCAGCCGGCCGAAGGTACCGGCGTCCACCAGCGCGAAGAAGGGGAAGATCCACAGGCCCATGCCGGCCGCGCCGAAGAGATACACCGGGCGCCGTCCGACCCGGTCCGACAGCGCGCCCCAGGCCGGGATCACCGCGAAGTGGACGGCGGAGCCGATGAGTACGGCGTTGAGCGCGGTCTGCTTGGAGACGTCGGCGGCGGTGGTGGCGTAGACGAGGATGAAGGCGGTGATGACGTAGTAGCTGATGTTCTCCGCCATGCGGGCGCCCATGGCGATGAGCACCTCACGCCAGTGGTGGCGCAGCACGGACACCAGTGGCAGCTTCTCCGCCGCCTCGCCCTGCCGCGCCTCGGCCCGGGCCAACGCCTGCTTGAAGACGGGCGATTCATCGACGGAGAGGCGTATCCACAGCCCCACGACCACCAGCACACCGGAGAGCAGGAAGGGGACGCGCCAGCCCCAGGCGGTGAACGCGTCGTCCGAGAGGGTGGCGGTGAGCAGGGAGAGCACACCCGTGGCGAGCAACTGCCCGGCGGGCGCGCCGGTCTGCGGCCACGAGGCCCAGAAGCCGCGCCTGCGCGCGTCCCCGTGCTCGGACACCAGCAGTACGGCGCCGCCCCACTCCCCGCCCAGCGCGAACCCCTGCACCAGCCGCAGCACGGTCAGCAGCACCGGCGCCGCGGTGCCGACGGTGGCGTGGGTGGGCAGCAGGCCGATGGCGAAGGTCGCCCCGCCCATCAGCAGCAAGCTCAGCACCAGCAGCTTCTTGCGTCCCAGCCGGTCCCCGAAGTGCCCGAACACCAACGCCCCGAGCGGCCGCGCCGCGAACCCGGCCGCATACGTCACGAACGCCAGCAGCGTCCCCACCAGCGGGTCGGAGTCCGGAAAGAACAGCTTGTTGAACACCAGGGCCGCCGCCGACCCGTACAGAAAGAAGTCGTACCACTCGATGGTGGTCCCGATCAGGCTGGCGGCGACGATGCGGGGGAGCTTCGCCGGGGGTGGGGGAGCGGTGTGGTCGGCTGCCATGTGCGCCACTTCCTTGTGTGCGGTGGGGACGGGGGGTGTCGGCACACCGTAGGAAGGGGCAGGTCAGGGGCACATGTGGTGGGGCTACATAGTTTCAGGCGGGAGTGTGCGTGTGGCATCCATGCCTGGGCTCCGGGCGTCCGCCGACGGAGCCCCGCAGCGTCAGGTCAGTACCCGGCCGAGGAATCCGCGCAGATACCCCGCCACGATGTCCAGGTGGCTCTCCAGCAGGAAGTGGCCGCCGTTGATCAGGTGCACCTCCGCGTCCTGGGCGTCGCGGGCGAAGGCTTGCGCGCCGGCCGGGCCGAAGATCTCGTCGTTGCGGCCCCACACGGCGAGCACCGGAACCTCGTTGGCGCGCAGGAATTCGTGCAGCAGCGGGTAGAGCGGCCGGTTGTCGCCGTAGTCGCGGAACAGGGCGAGCTGAACCTCGTCGTTGCCTTCACGGGAGACCAGGGCGAAGTCGTGCTCCCAGGTGTCCGGGCTGACCACGCTCGGGTCGGGCACGCCGTGCAGATACTGCCAGCGGATGGCGTCGAGTCCGAGCGCGGTGCGTACGGCGGGTTCGGTGTCGGGGCCGGGGTTCGCCCCGTAGGCCCAGACGTCGCTCCAGAACGACTCGACGAAGCCGTCCTCGTACCCGTTGCCGTTCTGGGTGACGAGGGCGGCGATCCGCTCGGGGTGCTTGAGCGCGAGGCGCCAGCCGATGGGGGCGCCGTAGTCCTGGACGTAGAGGGCGTAGCGGTCCAGGCCCAGTCGGTCGAGCAGATGGGAGGTGATCTCGGCGAGGGCGTCGAAGGTGTAGGTGAAGTCCGCTGCGTCAGGAGCGTCGGAGAGGCCGAAGCCGAGGTGGTCCGGCGCGATGACGTGATAGTCGTCGGCCAGCAGCGGGATGAGCTCGCGGAACATGAACGAGCTGGTCGGGTAGCCGTGCAGCAGGACGATCGCGGGAGCGTCGGCGGGTCCGGCCTCGCGGTAGAAGATCTCGTGGCCGTCGACGGTGGCGGTCCGGTGGTGCACCGAGTTCATGTCTAACCCCTTCAGGTGCGTTATCCGGTTGACTTCTGGCCAGGCAAACACCTGTGGGCTAACCTGTCAAGTGCTTTGATGTGGTTAGGGAAGGGTGTCCGATGAACACGCTGCTGGACCTGCTCAACAGCAGGCCGCTGGTCGACGGCCGGGAACAGGACGCCCTCGCCGACCCGGCCGAAGGCCGACGCTGGGCGCGGGAGCACGGCGGGGACGGCAGCCTCGCGGAGCTGGCGTTGCTGCGTGAGGCGCGGGACGTCCTGCGGGAGATCGTGGGCGGAGAGTGCTCGCCCGAGGCGCTGAAGCCGCTGCTCGACGGGGTCCAGCAGGTTCCGGAGGTCGGTCAGGAGGGTCTTCGGTGGACGCTCAGGACCGCCCCGCATGCCCGGCTGGCCGTCGAGGTGATCCTTGCCTGGGCCGACACCGAGGAGCGCATGCCCGGCCGGCTGCGACCCTGTGCCAACAGCGAGTGCCGGTTGTTCCTGCTCGATCGCAGCCGCGCCAACCGGGCCCGCTGGTGTTCCATGGCCGTCTGCGGCAACCGCGAGAAGGCGCGACGTCACTACGAGCGCACGCGCTGATCTTCTTGACGGACGGGCGCGGACGGTGTGCCGGAGGGCAAAACTCCCGTGCACCGGTTTGCCTGCCTCTGCGATCATCCCCGAATGGCGCACAGTTTCGAATCGCTGGTCATCCGGCACACGCACCGTCTTCCCTCCCCCGAGGGCCCGGCCGGAGAAGGCGCGGTCGCCGCACGGCAATTCGACGCGGTGCTGGCATCCGTGGGCTTCAAGCTCTCGGCGGAACTGCTGGAGCGGCTGTCGGGGCTCTCCGAAGCCGCCGTCGTGCACACCGCCAGGCGGACGCTGCGCACCGTGCGCGAGATGGTGGGCGACCATGTTCAGCACAACTCGTACTTCATCGACTTCCCCGCCAACGTGCCGGACACCGAGGAGTTCTGGACGCGGTGCGTGGCAGAGGCCCTCGGTGACAAGAAGTCACGCGGGAAGGTGCTGACGCAGTTGACGCGCGGGGCGGTGGACCTGCTCAGCCTCCCCGCGTACGGCAGGTACCAGCACACGTACGAGGAGATGCTCGCGGCGCAGGACGAGCTGATCGCCTCGGCGGGCGACCGGATCACCGTCCTGCATCTCGGCCGGGCTCTGGACGACGAACTCGGCGACCTGTACCTGGCTCTGGCCGGCAGCACTACCCCGCTGGACGAGGACGACCTGGGCGACCTCAAGGCCCTTGCCCAGCACTGCGCGCTCGGTCCCCAGCCGGAGGCGATCCCGGTCCGGGAGAACCGGGCGGTCATCAACGAGGCCCGGCTCGGCGCCGGGGCCGACCTCCTGCTCGACACCGTCACCGACGTGCTGCGGCTGGCCTGCGCGCTGTCCGGCGGCGACGTGACGCTCCAGGAACCGACCCGGTTCCGGTCCATTCCACGGCCGCTGCGCCGAGGGCTGCTCGCCGGTCTCGACGCCGTGGTCGCGGCGAACCCCGCGAAGCTCGCCGATGTGCACGCGCACCGGGAGCCCTTCAAGCGGCTCGGCGAGCGCCTCCACCCGCACGAGTACCCGCGCTGGCCGCACGCCGCCGATGTGTTCGCGGTCGCCCGGGGCGAGAAGGAGGCACGGTCCTTCGACAGCCGGATCGAGAAGCTGCTCGACGCGTCCGACGTCCTCGGTGCGGTGAAGCTGCTCGAGTCCGCTCCCGGCAAGCTGTTCCGCGCCCTGGATCTCCTGCTGCGCATCGCCGCCGATCAGGAGGAGCGGGACGCGGTCATCGCCGCCGCGGTGCAGGTCGCTCCGGACGTCTCCGGCCGGGTCGTGCTCTCGGTGCGCGAGCATCTCCACAACAGGGCAGGTGAGAGCGGCCGGCCTCGGATCTTCGTCAACCGTCGGGGCCATGCATGGGTGACCCCCGACTTCCGGCCGCCGGTACCGGCCGGGGACCGCGACCGTCTGATCGCCGCCCTCGACGCCGAGATACGCCGTCGGCTCCCGGCGCCGGGCCGTCTGCTGCTCGACCCCGATGTCCTCGACGTGGCGCTTCCGCTCAGCGGCCGGGCCACCGCCGCCGGACTCGGCGTACTGCCGCGAGGCTCGGTCTCCGCGGTCGACGGCGGACAGCTCCGCTTCTTCGTGTACTGGAAAGAGGCCGAGCGCCGGACCGACTACGACCTGTCGGCGCTGCTGCTGCGTGCCGACTACAGGACCGACTCCTGGCTCTCCTACACGTCGCTCAGAGGTGTCGGGGGCCGGCATTCGGGCGACATCACCGAAGCCCCCGACGGCGCCTCGGAGTTCATCGATCTGTCCCTGGACCGGGTGCGCGGCACGTTCATCGTCCCGCAGGTCAACATCTTCGCCGGCGAGGGCTTCGAGGAGGTCGAGGAGTCGTTCTTCGGTTTCATGCTGCGCGACGGGGAGCAGAAGGGCCGGCCTTTCGAGCCGCGCACGGTGCGGATGAAGTCGGAACTGCGCGGTGTGGGCCGGGTGGCGCTGCCGCTGGTGTTCCAGCGCCAGGACGACGGCGCGTGGCGCGCGAAGTGGCTGCACCTGCACCTGAGGGGCATCTCGGAGGCCAACCGGGTCGAGGAGAACCAGGCGTCCGTGTCCACGGTGGTACGTGCCGTCGTGGAGCGGGAGCAGTTGACGGTGCGGTACCTGATCGGCCTGATGTCCGACGGCACGGCACCCGTCGAGCAGTGGGACGGCGAGCGGGTTCCGGACGAGCCCGTGACCTACATCGGCCTCGGACGCCCCGAGGGACTGCACCCGGACTCACGCGTCATCACCCTCGAAAATCTGCGCGACCTGATCCCGGGCTGAGTGCTAGCGTTGCCCACGGCGAGGCCATGAAGGGGCTTCCTTCTCAACTTCCTTTTCTGAAACGAGTTCCTTCGCTTTCCTCGCCACTGACTTGGTCATCCGGGAGGCGCCCGCGCGGCGCCTCCCGGTTTTTGCATGCCGGAAGAACCGCGGAGGGCTTGGGTCCGCAAGAGGGCTGGGCAGTGGCCTTGCATCGATGTAGAAGACCCGCATGAAACCATTTCGCAGCTTCCGAGCTGCCCTCGTGCTCACGGTGTCGGGCGTCCTCGCCGCCCTGTTGTCGCTCACCTCCGCCGGTCCTGCCGAGGCGGAGCAGACCTCCCTGCGGGCGGCCGACCCGAGCGTCATCCGCGTCGGCAGCACCTACATCTCGGCGCAGTCCACCGGCGGCGGGATCGCGGTGCGGCAGGCGTCCTCCACCGCCGGACTCGCCTCCGCCCCCGCCCGGCAGGTGTGGTCGGACACCCAGGGGCGCGGGGAGGTGTGGGCGCCGGAACTGACCACGGACGGCGGGCGCTACTACATCTACTTCACCGCCGGACGGGGCGCCGCACACCGCATGTTCGTCATCAGCTCCGCGAGCCCCGACAGCGGCTACGGCGGCGAGACCCGGCTCGCGCTCCCGGACGACAAGTGGGCCATCGACGGCACCATGTTCACCTTCGACGGGCAGCGCTGGTTCGTCTGGTCGGGCTGGGCCGGTGACACCAACGTCGAGCAGAACCTCTACATCGCCCGGATGAGCAGCCCCACCACGCCGACCGGGGCCCGCTTCATCATCTCCCAGCCGCGGGAGAGCTGGGAGCGGGTGGTGGGCAACCCGTACATCAACGAGGCGCCCGAGGCGATCCGGGACCCCAACGGCCAACTCCACGTCGTCTACTCGGCGAACGGTAGCTGGAGCGACCAGTACTGCCTGGCCGACCTGCGGCTGCGGGCCGGCGGCGATCCGACGTACGTGTGGGACTGGTACAAGTCCAACGGCTGCCTCTTCGGCTCCAACCGCTCGACCATGATGGCCGGCTGGGACCCCACGCTGTACGTCAACGGGCCCGGCCACCACACCTTCGTCCTGCTCGATGGGGACATCGCCACCAGCCCGCCGGCCGGACCGCGCTTCCCACTGATGTTCCACGCGGTGGCCAAGGGCACGCCGTACTCCTGGGACAACCGCTACTGGTACACCGGGTCGTTCGCCTGGTGGGGCGACACCACATATCGGCGCGCCAATGTGCCCGGACCCACCTCGGACACCGGGTGGGGCCTGAAGTTCTTCGAGTAGCGCGCCTCCGGGACCCGGCACAACGCCGGGCCCCGGACCCGGTCAGCCCGCCGACACCGTCGAGGCGGCTCGCTCAGGAGCCTCGCCCCCGCGATGCAGCAGGTCCCGTTCGATCTGCTCCAACGTCCGCCCCCGTGTCTCCGGCAGCAGCTTCTTGACGAAGATGCCGGAGGCGAGGGTCGTCACGGCGAAGATCACGAAGTTCGCTCCCGCGCCCCACGCGCTGAGGAGGGACGGGAAGACCAGCGCTACGGCCATGTTGAACAGCCAGTTGAACACCACGCACACGCCCACCGCACCCGCGCGGATGCGGGTGGGGAACAGCTCCGGCAGCATCACCCACTGCACCGGACCCCACGACATGGCGAACGCGGCCACGTACAGGGCGACACCGAAGAGCGTCAGCGGGGCGAGCAGCGAGCCGTGGCCGAGCGGCGTCAGGTTCACCGCCGCCAGCACGAGCATGCCGGCGCACATCCCGGCCGAGCCCCACAGCAGCAGGGGCCGGCGCCCCCGGCGGTCGATCAGGCGCATCGCCGGGAGGGTCATCAGCATGTTGACGACGCCGATGCCGACGTTGGCGAGGATCGCGCCCTTGTCGCCGAAGCCGATGCTGGTCAGCAGGGTCGGGGCGTAGTAGATGATCGTGTTGATGCCGCCGAAGTTCTGGAAGAACACCAGCAGCAGACCGACCACCAGCATGGGCCGCAGCCGGGGGGAGAGCAGGTCGCGCAGCGTCAGCCGCCGCGTCTCCGCGCGCTCCTCCGCGAGCGTCCGCTCGATGTCGAGCAGCTCGCTGCGGGCCGCCTCGCCGTCACCGCGCAGCCGGGTCAGCACCTCGCGGGCGTCGTCCCGGCGGCCCCGTCCCACCAGCCAGCGGGGACTCTCCGGCTGGGTGAGGATGCCGAGGGCGAGGACCGCCGCCGGGAGTACACCGAGCCCGATCATCCAGCGCCAGGCGTGCGCCGGGGCCAGGGCGTAGTCGGTGAGGTAGGCCAGGAAGATGCCCACGGTCACCAGGAGCTGCATGAGGGACGCGAGTCCGCCGCGCACCTCCACCGGCGCCAGCTCGGTCAGGTAGAGCGGCACGACGACGGAGGCGATGCCGACGCCCACGCCGATGAGCACCCGCGCGCCGATCAGCAGCGACGCCTCGGAGGAGAGGGCCGCGCCGACCGTGCCGACGATGAAGACGAGCGCGGCGCCCAGGATCAGGCGGCGCCTGCCCCAGGCGTCGGAGAGCTTTCCGGCCAGCCCGGCGCCCGCCATCGCGCCCACCAGCAGGCCCGAGACCACCAGGCCCTCCAGCAGCGGCGACAGGGCGATGTCCCGGCGGATGAAGAGCATCGCACCGGAGATCACCCCCGTGTCGTACCCCCACAGGATGCCGCCGAGGGCGCCGAACACCCAGATCAGGGCGTTCCGCAGCCGTGGACGCCGCTTCGGCGCCTCCGGCCGGCCGATCATGACGCCGCGTCCGCGACCGCGGCCGCCGTACGGATCGCCGCGGTGCGCGGGTCGTCGGCCTGCGGGGCGAGGTGGATCTTCTGTCCGGCGCCGGCGCGGAAGAGGCTGACGGCCTCGTCGAAGCTCTCCAGCGGCAGCACGTCGCTGACCAGCGGGTCGAGGTCCAGGCCGCCGGCGAGGATCTCCACGGCGGGCTGGAAGCCGGTGTGGACCGCCATGGAACCGATGATGTCGATCTCGCGGTTGTAGACCATGAAGGGCGAGAAGGTGGCCCGCCGGGCGGGGTCGGCGACGCCGAACTGGAGGAAGGTGCCACCCTTGCGGACCCGCCCCAGACCGTCCTCGATGGCCGCGATGACACCGGTGGCGTCGATGACGACCTCGAAACCGTGCTCCCGGCCCAACTCGTCGGCGCCGGCGGCTGTTGCGTCGGCGCCCATGCGCCGGGCGAGCTCCAGGCGGCGGACGTTGGGGTCGACCACGGACACGGAGGCGGCGCCCGCGTTGCCCACCAGGGCGGCCATCATCAGGCCCATGGTCCCGGCGCCGTAGACGAGGTAGTGCTCACCGGGCCGCCGGGGCAGCCGGCTCAGGCCGTGGACCGCGCAGGACAGCGGCTCGACCAGCCCGGCCGCCGCCTCGGACAGGCCGTCGGGCAGGACGTGGCAGCGAGCGGCGGGGACGGCCACGTACTCGGCGAAGCCGCCGTTGCGGGTCACGCCGACAGCCGTGTAGTGCTCGCAGAGGTTGCCGCGGCCGATCCGGCAGTAGTGGCAGGCGCCGCAGGGCGTGTTGGGGTCGACGGCGACCCGCTGGCCGACGGCCGGGAAGAGCACGTCCTTGCCGACCTCCACCACGACACCCGTCAGCTCGTGGCCGGGGATCAGCGGGTAGGGCACGGACGGCAGCTCGCCGCCCAGGATGTGCATGTCCGTCCCGCACAGGCCGCACGAGCTGACGCGGACGACCACCTCCGAGGAGCCGGGACTCGGATCGGGTATGACGGCCAGCTCGGCGCTTCCCGGCTGGGTGACCACGACAGCGCGCATGGCGCCTCCTCACAACAGTGTGCGGACGGATGTCCGAAGACGCCGGGAAACCTAATCCTCACGTAAGCGTTTGCGCAAACGCTTACGTGTGACTTTTGATAGGTCATTGGCATCTCATGGACGGACGAGCCGGCCTCCCCCGGTCTGCTCGGCCCCGGCCGGCTCCACCGCGGGCGGGCGAACACACGGCACGGGGCACACGAAGGAGAACCGATGCGGACGATGGCGGACGTGGCGAGACACGCGGGCGTCTCGGTGGCCACGGTCTCCCACGTGCTCAACGCCACACGCCCGGTGCGGCCCGCGACCCGTGACGCGGTGCTGCGCGCCATCGACGAGCTGGGCTACATCCACAACACCCTGGCCCGGTCGCTGGTCACCTCCCGCACCCACTCGGTCGGTCTCGCCGTCTCGGCGATCAGCAACCCGTACTTCACCGAGATCCTCCAGGGGGTCGAGGCCGAGGCCCTCGCCACCGGCTACGGCCTCCTCATCGCCGACCCGCACGACGACCCGGCCCACGAGCTGAGCGTGGTCCGCATGCTCCACGAGCGCCGGGTGGACGGCGTGATCATCGCCCCCTCCGCCGAACCGTCCGAGCTCCTCGCCTACCTGGACCGCGCCGATGTCCCGGTGGTCTTCCTGGACCGCCTCGTCGACGAGGCCGAGGAGCCCGCGTACGACCAGGTCTGCGCCGACGGCGTGGCACCCGTGCGGGAGCTGGTCGGGCACCTCGCCGCGCTCGGACACCGCCGGATCGCCATGGTTGCCGGACTCGCCGGACTGAGCACCACCACCGAACGCATCGAGGGGTACCGGCAGGGCCTCGACGCGGCCGGCCTGCCCTTCGACCCCGCCCTGCTCGCCCACGGGTACTCCGCCTCCGATGGTGCCCGCCACGCCACCGAGCGCCTGCTGGCCTCGCCCGCACGCCCCACCGCCGTGATCGCGGCGAACAACGCGATGACCATAGGCGCGCTCCAGGCACTCCGCGACGCGGACCTGCGCATCCCGGAGGACGTCGCGCTCGTCAGTTTCGACGACTTCGAGTGGGCCGACCTCTTCTCGCCCAGCCTCACAGCCGTACGCCAGCCGAGCCGTGAGCTCGGGAGGCTGGCGCTGCGTCTGCTCCTGGAGCGGCTCGACGCGCCCGACCGTCCCCCGCGGACCGTCCGGCTGCCCTGCACCCTCGTCCACCGCACGTCCTGCGGCTGCCCGCCGGACGCCGTCGGCCTTCCCGGCTGACGTCCACTTCGCCCCGCCGCACCACGGCGCACCGAAAGGAAACAGCACAGTGATCGTCGTCGCCGGCGAGGCACTCATCGACCTCGTGCCCGCCCCCGTCAGCTCCGACCCGGCGCCCGCCCTGCCGCCGCTCCTCCCGCAGCGCGGCGGCGGACCGTACAACGCGGCCGTCGCGCTGGGCCGCCTCGGTTCCCCGACGGCGTTCTGCTCGCGGGTGTCCACGGACGCCTTCGGCGCCGCCCTGCTGTCGGGTCTGCGGGACGCCGGTGTCGACACGGCGCTGGTCCAGCGGGGCCCCGAGCCCACCACGCTGGCCGTCGCCGACGTGGGCAGCGACGGTTCGGCCGGCTACGGCTTCTACACCGAGGGTACGGCCGACCGGCTGTTCGCCCTCCCGACCGCGCTGCCGGACGGCGTCACCGCCCTCTCCGTCGGCACCTGCTCGCTGGTGCTGGAGCCCGGCGCGAGCGCGTACGAGGCGCTGCTGCGGCGGGAGTCGGGCAACGGGATCTTCACCGCCCTCGACCCCAACATCCGGGCCGGACTGATCGCGGACGCCGACGCCTACCGGGAACGCTTCCTGTCCTGGCTGCCCCATGTCGCCCTGCTGAAGCTGTCGGTGGAGGACGCCGAGTGGCTCGCGGGCATCGGCTCCGGTGAGGATCTCGACGTCCACCTGTCCGCGTGGCTGGAGCGCGGACCGGCGGCGATCGTCCTGACCCGGGGCGGCGACGGACTGAGCGTGTGGAGCCGGGGCGCGGGCCGGGTGAGCGTGCCGGGTACGTCGGTCACGGTGGTCGACACCATCGGGGCGGGGGACACCGTCAACGCGGCGCTGCTGCACCGCCTGCGTGAGATCGACGCGCTGAGCCACGCGACCGTCGCCGGTCTGGACGCCGAGGTCTGGCGCGATGTGCTCGGCTTCGCCGCCCGTGCCGCCGCCCTGACCTGTTCCCGCTCCGGTGCCGAACCGCCGTACGCGTGGGAGCTGTCGGCCTGAACAGGGTTGCGGCCGCGTGTAGTTGCCGATTTCTTGTCCGGCCGCGGGTCCGTTTATGATCTTGGTTGTGACTGTGCAGAGCCCCGGCAAGACGCCGTCCCGTAAACAGCGCCTCCAGGAGAAGCAGCGTCGTCAGCTCGCCGTCGTCGACACCGTCGACAAGGCCGAGGTGAAGGCGCGCAAGGCGGAGGCCGAGCTGGCCGTGGCCGTCGTGGAGGCGGTGGAGGTCTTCGGTGACGAGGACGCCGCCTCCCAGGGGCTCGACATGCCCGTGGAGACCATCCGCCGGTTCATCGACCTGGCGGTCACCTCGAAGGCGGCGGCCGACGAGGACGGCGCGTAACTCCCTTGTCCGTACGACGAGATGGACGCCGCGTGACGGGCGGCGTCCATCTCGTCGGGCGTTCCGGCCGGAACTGCTCAGTGGCCCTTGCGCCTGCGGTCCTGCTCGAGGTCGCTGCCGGCCACGGACCGGTCGTCCTCGGAGATGTTCTGGTCGTCCAGAAGCCGGCCCGCCTCGGAGCCGACACGCTTGCTCGTGTGGTGCCCGCGCTCGCTGTCCGACAGGGCGCTGGCCGCGACCGAGCGCTCTTCCGGGGTGGAGTTCGGGTCGCTCATGATGCGTGCGGCCTCTGATGCGTCCATCTTGCCCGTCATGATCGCTCACCTTCCGTGTCGGGGAGCGTTCTGCCCGCACCCCTCGGTTGGCAGCCCCACGAGCCCGCTGCGGCCCTCGCGCGGCTACGGCCGTATCCATGCTACCGACAATCATCAGATATGCCGACAAATATGGACAGACCGCAGCCTCGCAGGTCAGCGGGCTGACAGGCGGTGCGCCAGGTGGTCGGCGGTAGGGGTGCCGCCCGCCCGCGCGACGTCCTGCGGTCGGCCCTCGGCGACGATGCGGCCGCCGTCGTCCCCGGCGCCCGGCCCGAGGTCCACGACCCAGTCCGCGGCGGCGACCGTGCGCAGGTCGTGCTCCACCACGACGACCGTGTTCCCGGCGTCCACCAGGCGTTGCAACTGTCCGATCAGCAGGTCCACGTCCGCCGGGTGCAGTCCCGTCGTCGGCTCGTCCAGCAGATAGAGGCTGTGGCCGCGCGGCGCCCGGTGCAGCTCGCTCACCAGCTTGATGCGCTGGGCCTCGCCGCCGGACAGGGTGGTGGCGCTCTGACCCAGCGTCAGATAGCCGAGCCCGATGTCGGAGAGCAGCTTGAGGATGCGGGCGGCGGGCTGCACGTCGGCGAGGAACTCGTGCGCCTCCTCCACGCTCATCGCCAGCACGTCGGCGATGGTTTTGTCGCGGTAACGCACCATCAGCGTGCCGGGGTTGTAGCGGGCGCCCTCGCAGACCGGGCAGGGGGAGGTCTCCGTGGGCAGGAAGAGGAGTTCGATGCTGACGACCCCGTCGCCCAGGCAGTGCGGGCAGCGGCCCTGGGTCACGTTGAACGAGAACCGGCTTGCGGTGTAACCGAGTTCGCGCGCGGTCGGCTGGGCGGCGAACAGCTTGCGGACGCTGTCGAAGAGACCGGTGTAGGTGGCGAGGTTGGAACGCGGGGTACGGCCGATGGGCTTCTGGTCCACGACCACCAGACGGTTGATGTGCTCAAGTCCCGCACTGGAGCGCACCGTTACCCGGTCCTCCTCCAGGGCCCAGACCGGCACCCCGGCCTCCTCCTCGTCGGCGGTCTCCACCGAGGCGGGGTTGCGGGCGAGGTCCTCCGTGGTCTCGTCGGCGTGCAGGTGATCGCGGACCGTCTCCGCGAGGGCGCGCCGGACCAGGGTGGACTTGCCGGACCCGGAGACGCC
Organism: Streptomyces sp. NBC_01171; assembly: GCF_045039805.1. Lineage (NCBI taxonomy): Bacteria > Bacillati > Actinomycetota > Actinomycetes > Kitasatosporales > Streptomycetaceae > Streptomyces > Streptomyces sp. NBC_01171. The sequence goes on from NZ_CP108609.1 coordinate 6,050,172, forward strand.
GGTGACCGCGGTGAGCGTGCCGAGCGGGAAACTCGCGTCCACGTCACGGAGGTTGTGGCCGGTGACCCCGTCCAGGCGCAGCCACCCCTCCGGCTGCCGTGGTTCCTCCGGTCCCGGCACGCTGGGCGCGTCCAGCGGGAGGTACCGGGCGGTCACCGACTCCGGTGCCTCGTGCAGCCCTTCGGTGGGCCCGTTGTAGAGGACCTGGCCGCCGTGCCGGCCGGCGCCCGGGCCCATGTCGACGATCCAGTCGGCCGAGGCGAGCACCTGCGCGTTGTGCTCCACCACGAAGACGCTGTTCCCGGCGCCCCTGAGCCGTCGCAGTGCGGTGAGCAGCAGTTCCGTGTCGGCGGCGTGCAGCCCGGCCGAGGGCTCGTCCAGCACGTACAGCACCCCGAACAGGCCGCTGCGGAGCTGGGTGGCCATGTGCAGCCGTTGCAGCTCGCCGCTGGAGAGGGTGGACGTCGCGCGCCCGGTGGCGAGATAGCCGAGGCCCAGGTCGGTCAGCGTGCCGAGCTGGTCCTGGAGGCCGCCGATCAGGGCCTGCGCGGCCTGCCTGCGCTCGGCCGGCAGGGCCAGGGTGTCGGGGTGGTCCCGCGCCGACTCCAGGAAGGCCGCGAGCTGTCTCAGCGGCATCGAGGTGGCCACGGAGATGTCCTGCCCGGCGATGGTCACCGCCAGCGCCTCCGGATTCAGCCGCTTGCCGTGACAGGTCGGGCAGATCTCCTCGGCCATGAACGAGGCGGCCTTCGCGCGCAGATGCGCCGCCTTGGAGGTGGCGAACGTGTGCATCACCCACTTGCGGGGGCTCATGTATGTGCCCTGGTACGAGCGCTGGACCCGGTGCGCGTCACGGACCGGGTGCACGGTGACCGTCGGCTGCTCGTCCGTGGTCAGCAGCCACTCGCGCCGGGCGGCGGGCAGCTCGCGGAAGGGCACGTCGATGTCGATGCCCAGCTCGGCGAGGATGTCCCGGTAGTTCTTGCCCTGCCAGGCGCCCGGCCAGGCGGCGATCGCGCCCTCGCGGATGCTCAGGGAGTCGTCGCCGACGAGCTTGCTCTCGTCGACGCTGTGCAGCCGCCCCAGACCGGAGCAGGTCGGGCAGGCGCCCACGGCGGTGTTCGGCGAGAAGCTGTCCGAGTCCAGCGGCGCCGCGTCGCGGGGGAACGTTCCGGCAAGGTCCTCCGGGGTCCGTCCGGCCGGGTAGGTACCGGCGCGGGAGTACAGCATGCGCAGCACGTTGGAGACCCGGCTGACGGTGCCCACCGTCGAGCGGGTGCTGCCGCCGCTGTGCTGCTGGCGCAGCGCCACGGCCGGCGGCAGACCGGTGATCGAGCCGACCCTGGGGGCCGCGCCCTGGTCGATCAGGCGCCTGGCGTACGGCGCCACGGATTCCAGGTAGCGCTGCTGGGCCTCGGCGTAGATGGTCGCGAACGCGAGCGACGATTTGCCGGACCCCGACACTCCCGTGAAGGCCACGACCTGGTCACGGGGTACGTCCACATCGACATGCCGCAGATTGTGTTCGTCGGCGCCACGGACCCTGATCAGCCCGTCCTGACCGGTGTCCGGTGGTGCGGCGGGCGATGGCGCGGGCGTCTGTCGTGGGGGTGGAGCCATGGGCAAAACCTAGCCTGACCGGCCGGTCCGTGCCGCGAGCGCCTGGTGATCGGGTGATGCCGCGATGCCCCCGCAGAGCTGGTTGCGCAATTGAGTTCAGTGGCCATACGGTTCGAACGCCGTTGACCTACAAGGGAATTGACGCTCCAAAAGAAGCGCGGCAATGCGATGACGAATGCCTTTTTACCCTTTCCTGGTTGTCATGGAGTGCGGAAACGAATGAAGACCAAAAGACCCACGGAGAACGCTGCCCGTAAGCCCGTCGTACGCCATCGGCTGCTCGGTCTGGCCGCCGCGGGCGCGCTCACCGCGGGTGCCCTGACCGGCCTGGTGCCCACCACCGCGCAGGCCGCCACCCCGGCGCCGTCGGGACCCGGCGCGCGTCAGCACGCCTTCGCGGCCGCGGCCGCCAAGTACCACGTCCCCACCCAGGTGTTGCTCGCCGTCTCCTACCAGGAGTCGGCGTGGGACGCGCACGCCGGCCAGGTGAGCACCGGCGGCGGCTACGGCCCGATGCACCTCACCGACGTCACCCCCGCGATGCTGGCCTCCGGCCCGGCTGGAGCGGTCGGCCGGGCCGACCTCGCCGATCTGGCGAAGGACCCCGCCCTGCACACCCTGCGCGCGGCGGCGAAGCTCACCGGGCTGTCCCCGGCCGAACTGCGGGAGGACCCCGCCGCCAACATCGCGGGCGGCGCCGCGCTGCTCGCCTCCTATCAGAAGTCCGCGCGCCGCACCCTGTCGGCGGACCCCGGCCAGTGGTACGGCGCGGTGGCCCGCTACAGCGGCTCCGCCGGGAAGCGGACCGCCACGGCGTTCGCCGACCGCGTCTTCGCCACCCTGCGCACCGGCGCCGCCCGCACGACCTCCGACGGGCAGCGCGTGTCGATGGCCGCCGACGGCCACGTCCACCCGGCCAACGGGCAGTTGGCCGGTGCCGCGACGGCCACCGCCACCGAATGCCCGTCCGACGTCACCTGCACCTTCGTGCCGGCGGCGGCGTCCAACGGGCAGGTGTCCAACCGGTCCGCCAACGGTGTCCGGATCGACACGATCGTCATCCACGACACCGAGTCGTCGTACCAGTCCGCCATCTCCACGTTCCAGAACCCGGGCGGCAGTTCCGCGCACTATGTGATGCGGTCCTCGGACGGGGCGGTGACCCAGATGGTGCCGACCAAGGACGTCGCCTACCACGCGGGCAACTACTCGACGAACCTGCACTCCATCGGTATCGAGCACGAGGGCTACGCCGCGCACGGCGCCACCTGGTACACCGAGGCGCAGTACCAGGCCACGGCGTCCCTGGTGCGGTACCTCGCCGGCCGCTTCGGCATACCCCTGGACCGTGAGCACATCATGGGCCACGACGATGTCGCCGGACCCAGCTCCAGCCTGATCGCCGGCATGCACTGGGACCCGGGCACCGCCTGGGACTGGGAGCACTTCATGAGCCTGCTCGGCGCCCCGGTGACCGGGGAGCAGGGCGTCGGCCCGGTCGGCTCCGCGGTGACGATCGCCCCCGGCTTCAGCGGAAACCAGCAGACCGTGCAGATCTGCCCCGGCGACGACCCCACGGGCGCGACCCCCTCCTGCGTCCGCCAGCAGCAGGCCGCCAACTTCGTCTACCTGCGCACCGCGCCCAGCGCCACCGCCCCGCTCTTCGGCGACCAGGCCATCCACAAGGGCGCCGCGGGCACCGACCGGATCAGTGACTGGGGCTCCACCGCGCAGGCGGGCCAGCAGTTCGTGGTGGCCGGCACCGACGGCGACTGGACCGCCATCTGGTACAGCGGCACGAAGGTCTGGTTCTTCAACCCGGCCGGCGTCAACACCACGCCCGCGCAGGGCGTCACCCTGGTCTCCGCCGCGGGCACCACCCCGGTCGCGGTCTACGGCTCAAGCTACCCCGACCCGGCGGAGTACCCCGCGGGGCTGTCCCCCTCCACCCAGGCGCCGCTCAGCTACTACACCGTCCCCGCCGGTCAGGCGTACGTCGCCACCCGGCCGCCGGTCAACACCGACGACTACTTCTCCTCCGGGGCGGTCGTCGTCGGCGCCAGGAAGATGTACACGATCCAGTACAACCACCGTGTCGCACTGGTCTACTCCTCGGCCGTGACCGCCACCGGAGTCTGACCGTCGGCCAGCCGCTGACCGGCCGCCCGCCAGGCACGCGTCGTGCCCCGCGGTTCGTACCGGCTCAGCGGCTGTGTACGGGCCACCAGGGCGCGCAGCTCGGCCAGGGACTCCCCGGTGTCGCCGTGCGCGCGGGCCTGGGCGAGCACGTTGCCCAGGCCCGCCGCCTCGGTCGGGCCCGCGATGACCGGGAGCCCGCAGGCGTCGGCAGTGAGCTGGCAGAGCAGTGCGTTGCGCGCGCCCCCGCCGACGACCCGTACGACGTCCACACAGCGTCCGGAAAGGCGCTGGGCGTCTTCGACGGCCCGGTGGTGGGCCAGGGCGAGGGAGTCCAGGACGCAGCGGACGGTCGCCGCCCGGCCCTCGGGCACCGGCTGTCCGGTGGCGCGGCAGGCGGCGGCGACACGGTCCGGCATCCGGCCGGGGGTCAGGAACTCCGGGTCGCCCGCGTCCACGACCGACCGGAGCGGCTCCGCTGCCGCCGCCGCGTCGAGGAGCGGGCCGAGGTCCGGCTCACCCCAGGCGCGCAGGCACTCCTGGAGGAGCCACAGGCCCATGATGTTGCGCAGGTAGCGGACCGTGGAGTCCAGGCCGAGTTCATTGGTGAAGTTGGCCAGCCTGCTCGCCTCGGTCAGCACGGGGGAGTCGAGTTCGAGTCCCGCCAGGGACCAGGTGCCGGTGCAGACGTACGCGAATCGTTCCCCGGCGGCGGCCGGGACCGCGGCGACGGCGGACGCCGTGTCGTGCGAGGCGACCGTGGTCACGGGTACCGGCCCGGTCAGCCCCGTCTCCTCCAGCACGGCGGGCAGCAGCGACCCGGCCGGGGTGCCCGGCAGGCGCAGCGGGGGAAAGAGCGCGAGGTCGATGCCGGCCCGGTCCGCCACCTCGTGCGACCAGGCACGGGTACGCGGGTCGATCAACTGGGTGGTGGAGGCGTTGGTCAGCTCGGTGCCGCGCGTCCCCGTCAGCCAGTACGCCAGCAGGTCCGGAATCAGCAACACCTCTGTGGCCGCCTGGAGTTGCGCGCTGTTCCGGGCCGCGACGAGCTGGTAGAGGGTGTTGAAGGGGGCGTACTGGAGTCCCGTGTGCGCGTACAGCTCCGTCGGCGGCAGCTTCGCCCACACCTGCTCGGGGACGCCCTCGGTGCGGGTGTCCCGGTAGTGCACCGGGTTGCCGAGGAGGGCGCCGTCGGTGTCCAGCAGGCCGTGGTCCACGGCCCAGGAGTCGATGCCGACCGACGTGAGCCGGGCCAGGCGTCCCGCCGCGCGCAGGCCGTCGAGGACCCCGGCGTACAGGCCGAGCACGTCCCAGTGCAGCCCGGACGGCAGGCGCACCGGGCGGTTCGGGAAGCGGTGGACCTCCGTGAGGCGGAGGGTGTCCGGTCCGACCCGGCCGACCATGACCCGGCCGCTGGAGGCGCCCAGGTCGACGGCGGCGTACGCGTTCCCGAGGCTCACCGCAGGAACGCGGCCGCCACACCCGCGTCGACCGGGATGTGCGTACCCGTCGTATGGGTCAGGTCCCCGCCGGTCAGCGCGAAGACCGCGTTGGCCACGTGCTCGGGCAGCACCTCGCGGCCCAGCAGGGTGCGGCGGGCGTAGAAGGCGCCCAGCTCGTCCTCCGGGACGCCGTACGTCGCCGCGCGCTGGGCGCCCCAGCCGCCCGCGAAGATGCCGGAGCCGCGCACCACACCGTCCGGGTTGACGCCGTTCACCCGGATGCCGTGTTTACCCAGCTCCGCCGCCAGAAGACGCACCTGGTGGGCCTGGTCGGCCTTGGCCGCCGAGTAGGCGATGTTGTCCGGGCCCGCGAACACCGCGTTCTTGGACGCGATGTAGACGATGTCGCCGCCGAGCCCCTGTTCCGTCATCACCCGTGCCGCCTCGCGGGACACCAGGAAGGAGCCGCGGGCCATGATGGCGTGCTGGCGGTCCCAGTCCCGCGCCGTCGTCTCCAGCAGCGGCCTCGACACGGAGATCCCGGCACAGTTGACGACCAGGTCCACCCCGCCGAAGGCCAGCACCGCCCGGCGGAACGCGTCGGCGATCTGCTCCTCGCTCGTCACGTCCACCGTGACCGCGACCGCCCGGTCCGCCCCGCCCAGCTCCTCGGCCACCGCCTCCGCGCCCTTGACGTCGGCCACCACCACACAGGCCCCCTCGGCGGCCAGCCGGTGCGCGATGGCCCGGCCGATACCGGAGCCCGCGCCCGTCACCAGCGCGATCCGGGTGGCCAGCGGGCGCGGCCTCGGCATCCGGCGCAGCTTGGCCTCCTCCAGCTCCCAGTACTCGATGCCGAACTTCTCCCGCTCCTCGATGGGCGCGTACGACGACACCGCCTCGGCCCCGCGCATCACGTTGACGGCGTTGCGGTAGAACTCGCCCGCCACCCGCGCCGTCTGCTTGTCCCGGCCGAAGGAGAACATGCCGACCCCGGGAACCAGCACGATCGCCGGGTCCGCGCCGCGCATCGCGGGGGAGTCGGGGCCCGCGTGCCGGGCGTAGTAGGCCGCGTACTCCTCGCGGTAGGCGGTGTGCAGATCCCGCAGCCGTGCCCGCACTTCGTCCAGTGGCGCGGCCGGGGGCAGGTCGAGGACGAGGGGGCGGACCTTCGTGCGCAGGAAGTGGTCCGGGCAGGAGGTGCCGAGCGCGGCCAGCCTCGGATGCTCGGCACGGGACAGGAACTCCAGGATCTCGGCGCAGTCGTCGAAGTGACCGACCTGCGGCAGGTCCTGTGAGGCGAGCGCGCGGACCGTGGGGGCCAGCGCGGCCGCCCGCTCCCGGCGCGCGGCCGGCTCCAGCGGGGTGTACTCCGCGAGGAGATGGCCGAAGGGCTCCGCCTTGCCGCGCGCGGCCAGGAAGGCTTCGGCGGTGCGGATGATGTGCAGGCTGTTGCGCTCGCACTCGGCGGAGGTGTCGCCCCAGGCGGTGATGCCGTGCCCGCCCAGGATCGCCCCGATCGCGCGCGGGTTGGCCTCCTTGACGCGGGCGATGTCGAGGCCGAGCTGAAAGCCGGGCCGCCGCCACGGCACCCACACCACCTGCTCGCCGAAGCACTCGGCGGTCAGCTTCTCGCCGTCCGCCGCGCAGGCGAGCGCGATACCGGAGTCCGGATGCAGATGGTCCACATGGGCCGCGTCCACCAGGGCGTGCATGGCGGTGTCGATGGACGGCGCCGCACCGCCCTTGCCGTGCAGGCAGTAGTCGAAGGCCGCGACCATCCGGTCCTCGGCCTCGACTCCCGGATAGACACCCGCGAGCGCCCGCAGCCGGTCCAGGCGCAGCACGGCCAGGCCCTCGGGGGTGAGGGTGCCGAGGTCGCCGCCCGAGCCCTTGACCCACAGCAGTCCGATGTCGTCACCGGTCACCGGGTCGACGGCGGTGCCCTTCGCGGAGGCGTTGCCACCCGCGTAGTTGGTGTTGCGCGGGTCGGCTCCCAGCCGGTGCGCACGCGCCAGGAGTTCGCCCACCACGTCGGCCTGCCGTGTCATGCGCCCCACCCCGCCTGCTCGCCACCGACCCGCTCCGCCACGACCCGTTCCGCCCAGCCCGAGCGCCGGTAGGCGGCCATCGGATCGGGATCGAGTCCCGCCTCCTCGCGCACCTCGGCGAGCAGCGGTCGTACATCCGTGTTGAACGCGTCCATCAGGACCCCGTTGGCCGCCAGCACGTCACCGGCGCGCTGGGCGTCCGCCAGGGCTTCGGCATCGACCGACAACGCCTTGGCGGTGGCCTCCTGGACGTTCATCACGGAGCGGATGATCGCGGGGATCTTCGGCTCGATGTTGTGGCACTGGTCGAGCATGAAGGCCACGTCCGGGGTGAGGCCGCCGCCGCGTACCACCTCGTACATGATGCGGAAGAGCTGGAAGGGGTCGGCGGCGCCGGCCATCAGGTCGTCGTCCGCGTAGAAGCGGGAGTTGAAGTCGAAGCCGCCGAGCCGCCCCTCGCGGAGCAGGGTGGCGACGATGAACTCGATGTTGGTGCCGGGCGCGTGGTGCCCGGTGTCGACCACCACCTGTGCCTGCGGGCCGAGTTTGAGGCAGTGCGCGTAGGCGGTGCCCCAGTCGGGCACGTCGGTGGCGTAGAAGGCGGGCTCGAAGAGCTTGTACTCCAGCAGCATCCGGTGACCGTCGCCCAGCCGGTCGTACACCGTGCGCAGAGCCTCGGCGAGCCGGTCCTGGCGGGTCCGGAGGTCGTCCTGGCCGGGGTAGTTGGTGCCGTCGGAGAACCAGAGCTTCAGGTCCCGCGACCCGGTCGCCTCCATGATCTCCACGCAGTCCAGCAGGTGTCGGACCGCCTTGCGGCGCACCGCCGGGTCCGGATTGGTGACCGAGCCCAGCTTGTAGTCGTCGTCCTGGAAGACGTTGGCGTTGATCGTCCCGATCCGTAGGCCCAACTTGGCCGCGTGCTCGGCCAGTTCGCCGTAGTCGTCCACGCGGTCCCACGGGATGTGCAGGGCGACGGTCGGCGCCACTCCGGTGTGCGCGTGCACGCGGGCCGCGTCGTCCAGCTTCTCGAAGGGGGTACGGGGCACGCCGGGCTGCGCGAAGACCTTGAAGCGCGTGCCGGAGTTCGCGTACGCCCAGGACGGGGTCTCGACGGCCTGGGTGCTCAGCGCCGCCTTCACGGCGTCCCGCGAGCGGGGCTCGTCCCTACTGGTCATCGCGCAGCCCTTCTGGAGGATGGTGGTCAGCCGGCGAACCGGTGGGTGCCCGAGCCCGCGGCGAAGACGGCGCAGCCGTCCTCCCTGCGCAGCAACGCGGCTGTGCCGCCCCGGACTTGGGCCTTCCGGCGGCCCTCGGGTATCCACACCTCGGCGCTGGTATTGGGCGGTAGGGACACGGTGAGGCGGAACCCCTCCTCGCCCGTCGTCCAGTCGGTGGAGACCGGGCCGTACACCGAGTCGAACCGGGCGTGGGCCTCGGTCACACCCCCGCCCGGGCGGGGTCGCACCAGGATCTTCCGGAAACCGGGCGCGGCGGGGGCGATTCCGGCGAGGTGGGCGTACATCCACTCGCCGACCGAGCCGTACGCGTAGTGGTTGAAGGAGTTCATCCCGGCGTCCTGGAAGCTGCCGTCGGGCTTGATGGAGTCCCAGCGCTCCCACATCGTGGTGGCGCCCCGGTCTATCTGATAGCCCCAGCCGGGGTACGAGCGCTGGGCCAGCAGCCGGTGGGCGACCTCGGTGTGCCCGGTGTCGGTGAGCACGGGCAGCAGCCTCGGGGTACCTAGGAAGCCGGTGGACAGATGCCCGTCCCGCGCCTCGATCAGCTCGACCAGCCGGGCTGCTGCGGGCGCGCGGTCGGCCTCGGCGAGCAGGTCCATGGAGAGCGCCAGGACGTACGCCGTCTGCGTGTCACCCTTCACCCGGCCGCCCCCGGTGACGTACGCGGCCCGGAAGGCGTCCCGCACCTGTCCGAAGAGCGTCCGGTACGGCTCCGGGTCCCGGCCCAGCGCCTCGGCCGCCCGCGCCACCAGATCGGCACTGTGCGCGAAGTACGCGGTGCCGATCACGTCCTTGGGGGTCTCGTCCTGGAGGTTCAGCCAGTCCCCGTAGCCCTCGTCGGGCCGGAGGTACCCGGTGCTGTGCGCCTTCAGGTAGTCGAGCCACCGCACCATCGACGCCCAGGCCCGCTCCAGCACCCGTACGTCCCCGTACATCCGGTACAGCGCCCACGGCACGGTCACCCCGGCGTCGCCCCAGCCCGCCGCGCCGACGCCGACGTCCATCACGGGCGCGACGTTCGGGAAGGCGCCGTCCGGCGACTGGCCGTCGCGCAGGTCGTCCAGCCATTTGGCGAGGAAGCGCGCCGACTCCATGGTGTAGGCGGCCGTCGGCGCGAAGACGTTGATGTCACCGGTCCAGCCGAGCCGTTCGTCGCGGGCCGGGGTGTCCGTGGGGACGGAGAGGAAGTTGCCGCGCTGACCCCACGTGATGTTGCTGTGGAGCTGGTTGAGCATCGGCACATTGGTCTTGAAGGACATGGTGAACGGGGCCGAGGTGTGCAGCACCCGGCCGGTGACCGCGTCGAGCGGCGGCCTGCCGGGGAAGCCGGTGACCTCGACGTAGCGGAAGCCGTGGAAGGTGAAGCGCGGCTCGAAGATCTCGGTGCCGCCGCCCTTGAGGACGTAGGTGTCCGTGGCCCGCGCCGTGCGCAGGTTCGCGGTGTACAGCGTGCCGTCGGGGTTCAGCACCTCCGCGTGGCGCAGCCGTACCGAGGTGCCCGCCTCACCCCGGACGCGCAGCCGGACCGCGCCCACCATGTTCTGGCCCAGGTCGAAGACGAACACACCGGGCTGGGGTTCGGTGACCTTCTTGGCGGCGACCTCGCGCTCGACCCGGACCGGGCCGTCGACCTGGGCGACCAGTTTCGCCGCCACCTTGTCGACCTCGTCGACGGGCGTCCAGCCGGTGTCATCGAAGCCCGCCCGCGTCCAGCCCGGTGTCTCCCGGCGGGCGTCGTAGTCCTCGCCGGAGAGCAGGTCCGCGCCGGTGACCGGCCCGGTGGTCGCACGCCAGCGGGAGTCCGACAGCACGCGGTCCGTCGAGCCGTCGGTGTAGGTCACTTCCAACTGGCCGATGAATGCCGGGCGTTCGCCGTACTGGTGTGGCCCGAACCAGGCGATGTTGCCCGCGTACCAACCCGCCGCGAGAGTCACGGCGAGGGCGTTCGTGCCGGAGGTGAGCCGGTCCGTCACGTCGTGGGTCTGGTACTGGACGCGCTCGCGGTAGTCCGTCCAGCCGGGTGCGAGGCGGTCCTCGCCGACGCGTGCGCCGTTGAGGTGGGCGTCGTAGAGGCCGAGCGCGGAGGAGTACAGGCGCGCCCGGGCGACGGTCTTCCCGGCCGGGAGGCGGAACTCGTGGCGCAACTGCGCGGCGGGGGACCAGGCGGCGGTCACCTTGCCCCAAGGCCCCTGCCCCCAGGGGGCGACGACCTTGGCCGCCGACCAGGCGCTGTCGTCGTAGTCGGCCGAACGCCAGTCGCCGGTGGGCTCCTTGGCCACCGCTTTCCAGGACGCGTCGGTCACGACGGTGCGCACACCGGACGGGGTGGTCAGCTCGATCAGGCCGAGCAGACCCGCCGGACTCTCAGTGGCGTTGGTCGCGGCAACGGCGAACACCGCGATTCCAGGCGTCAGTTGAGCCTCCGCGACGACCGGACGCTTCCAGTTCTCCGCAGGGCCGTCCGGCTCGGTGTGCGCGAGGGGTACGCCGTTCACGTGGGCGGTGAAGCCGTCGTCGGCCGTCATGACCAGGCGGGCCCGCGTCACCCCGGCCGGGACCTCCACCCGGGCCCGGAACCAGCGCGTAGCGGCCGGGGCGCTGCTCGCCGGGTCGCCCTCGGGGAACCAGATCCAGGAAGCGCCCTGCAGAGAAGGTGCCCCAACCAGCTCGCTCGGGGCGGCTATCCAGCGTGCCGTCCAGTCGGAGGCGGCGGTGAGACCCGTCTCCCACCAGGCCGGCTCGCTCCACGCGCCCACGCGGCCCGTGCCGTCCCAGACCCGGACCTGCCAGTGATAGCGCGTCCGCGCCCTCAACTCCGGCCCCGCGTAGGGGACCAGGACCGAGTCGGGGGATTTCACCTTGCCGCTGTCCCACACGTCCGGCGAGGTCAGGCGGCCCGGCCGGGTGGCGACCCGGATCTGATAAGCGCTCTGTGTCTGGTCGTGCCCCTCGGGCGTCATCGGCCAACTGAGCCTTGGCCGGGGCGTGTCGAGGCCCAGGGGGTTGCGCACGTACTCCACGGTCGGCCGGGAGACCCGGATGGCGGGGTGCCCGGCGCGGGGTGCGGCCTGGGCTTCGGTGGCGCCCGGGGCCAGGGTGGCGGCGAGGGCGGTACCGGCGGTGGTGCCCAATAGTCGTCTTCTGCTGATCATGGTCGGCTCCGTAACGACTCGGTGATGAATCGTTTCACGGAAGGTGAAGCTAGGGGCGGCGGCGGGCTCCGTCAAGGGCACCGGGCATCCTCCGGCATTTTCAAGTCTCGCCCATTGACTCGGTAGTTGGGTCGGGCTTAGCTTCCCTGCAATTCCCTGAAACCTTTCAGACCGACCGATCGGTGTGACCCATGCCAGAGCCCCCCGTCCTGGCCGTGCAGGGCCTGAGCAAGTCCTTCGGCGCCGTGCGCGCCCTGCGCAACGTCTCCCTGGAGCTGTACGCCGGCCAGGTCCACGCCCTCGCGGGCGAGAACGGCGCCGGCAAGTCCACCCTGATCAAGACCCTCGCCGGGGTGCACCGGCCCGACATCGGTGTCCTCTCGCTGAACGGCGACCCGGTCGTCCTGCACGGCCCCGCCGACGCCCGCGACGCCGGGGTGGCCGTCATCCACCAGGAGCCGACGCTCTTCCCCGACCTGTCCGTGGCCGAGAACATATACATGGGCCGCCAGCCCCGCCGCTCCCTGCGGCGCGTGGATCACCGGGCCATGAACGCGGCCGCCGGTGCGCTCTTCGCCCGCCTCGCGGTGGACCTCGACCCCGAACGGCCCGCGCGCGGCCTCTCCATCGCCGACCAGCAGCTCGTCGAGACGGCCAAGGCGCTCTCCTTCGACGCCCGCGTCCTCATCATGGACGAGCCGACCGCCGCCCTCACCGGCAGCGAGGTGGCCCGCCTCTTCGGTGTCGTACGCGCCCTGCGCGACCAGGGCTGCGCGATCCTGTTCGTCTCGCACCGGCTGGAGGAGATCTTCGATCTGTGCCAGTACGTCACCACGCTGAGGGACGGCGAGGTGGTCGCCTCCGAGCCGGTCGGGGATCTCACCGAAGACGCTCTGGTCCGCCGCATGGTGGGCCGGGACCTCGGCGAGCTGTACCCCAAGGAACCGGCCGAGCCCGGTGAAGTGGCGCTCAGCGTACGAAGGTTGACCCGCGAGGGAGCCTTCACCGATGTGTCCTTCGAGGTGCGCGGCGGTGAGATCGTCGGCCTCGCCGGTCTGGTCGGCGCCGGGCGCAGCGAGGTCGCGCGTGCCGTCTTCGGCGTCGACAAGTGGGACGCCGGAACGGCCGAGGTCTGCGGCCGGCCGCTCACCAACGGCTCCCCGAGCGCCGCCATGGCCGCCGGGCTGGTCCTGGTACCGGAGGACCGGCGTGCCCAAGGACTGGTGATGGACATGTCCATCGAGCGCAACATCGGCCTGACCGGGCTCCGTTCGACCGTTCGGGCCGGGCTGATGGACCGGGGCGCGGAGCGCAGCCGGGCGCTGGACTGGGCGGTCCGGCTGAAGGTCAAGTACGCCCGGATCGCGGACGCCGTGGGCACCCTGTCCGGCGGCAACCAGCAGAAGGTCGTGCTCGCCAAGTGGCTCGCCACCGGGCCCCGGGTGCTGATCGTGGACGAGCCGACCCGGGGCATCGACATCGGCACCAAGGCCGAGGTGCACCGGCTGCTGTCCGGGCTGGCCGCCGACGGCGTCGCGGTGCTGATGATCTCCTCCGACCTGCCGGAGATCCTCGGCATGGCCGACCGGGTCCTCGTCATGCACGAGGGGCGGCTCACCGCCGAGCTGCCCCGCGCGGACGCGACCGAGGAATCCGTACTGGCGGCAGCCACCGGGAGGGCGCGATGACCGTCACCGGACACACCCCCGCACCCACCGTCGAGCCGGGCACGGCGGCGGAGACCCGGCTGCTGGACCGCGTGTTCAAGCTCCGCGAACTCGCCATTCTGGCCGTCCTGTTGGTGATGATCGCCGTCACCCAGGCGGACAACCGGGAGTTCCTCTCCGAGCAGGGCGTCAAGGACCTGCTGCTCAACGCGACGATCCTGGTGCTCGTCGCCTCCGGTCAGGCGCTGGTGGTCATCACCCGCAATGTCGACCTGTCCGTCGGCTCCGTGCTGGGCCTCACCGCCTTCGCCGCGGGGGACTTCCTGCAGGGAGGCGGAAGTGCCCTGGTGGCGGTGCTGCTCGCGGTCGTCCTCGGCGTGGGGTGCGGTCTGCTGAACGGCGCCCTCGTCAGCCTCGGCCGGGTCCCGGCGCTCGTCGTCACGCTGGGCACGCTGTACATCGTCCGGGGCGCCGACTCCATCTGGGTCGGCTCCCGCCAGATCACCGCCTCCGACCTGCCCGACACCTTCACCGACTTCGGCTCCGGCGGCCTGTCCGCCGTCCCGTACCTCGCCCTGATCGCCCTCGCCGTACTCGTGGTCACCGCCTACTACCTGCGCAACTTCGGTGGCGGCCGCGAGCTGTACGCGCTCGGCTCCAACCCGGAGGCGGCACGGCTCGCCGGCATCCCCGTACGACGGCGCGTCCTCGCCGCCTACGTCGCCTGCGGCGCCCTCACCGGACTCGCCGGCGCGCTCTACCTGGCCCGTTTCGGCAACGTCGACAGCTCCACCGGCAGCGGCTACGAACTCACCGTCGTCAGTGCCGTGGTGGTCGGCGGGGTCGCCTTCACCGGCGGTTCGGGGAGCCTGTACGGCGCGGCGCTCGGCGCCCTGCTGCTCACCACCGTGGGCAGCGTCCTGCCCGCGCTCGGCGTCAGCTCCGTGTGGGTGCTCGCCATCAACGGCGTGCTGCTCGTGCTCGCCATCGCCGTCGACCGGATCGTGGCGCTGCGCGTCGCCCGTGCCCTGAAGAAACGGTCCGCGCCGCACCGGAGGGATCTCCGCCATGACTGACTCACCCCTCGCGCGCGCCGTCCGCTGGGACACGGTCGTCGGCGCCCTGCTGCTCGTCCTGCTCCTGCTGTCCTTCTCCTTCGTGGACGGCTTCGGCAACGCCCTCAACCTGTCGTTCCTGATCGGCAACACCCTGCCGGTCGCGCTGATCGCCCTGCCCATGACGCTCCTCGTGGTCTCCGGGGAGATCGACCTCTCGGTGGCCTCCACCGCCGGGCTGTCCGGCGCGGTGATGGGCGCGCTGTGGAACGCGGGGATGGCGATCGAGACGATCATCCCGCTGTGCCTGCTGCTCGGCGTGGTCTGCGGGCTGGTCAACGGGCTGCTGGTGACCCGGCTCGGGCTGCCGTCCCTGGCCGTCACCATCGGCACCATGGCCGCCTACCGGGGCATCGCGCAGATCGTCCTCGGCTCCGACGCGGTCACTGACTTCCCCGGCCAGTACCTCGACTTCGCGGCGGGCCGCATCGGCGGCACCTTCGTCCCGTACGCCCTGCCGCCCTTCCTGCTGCTGCTCGCCGTCGCCGTCCTCGTCCTGCACGCCACCCCCTTCGGTCGGTCCCTGTACGCCATCGGTGCCAACGAGGAGGCGGCCCGGTTCGCCGGTGTCCGGGTCAGGCGGCACAAGCTGTGGCTGTTCACCGCCACCGGCCTGCTGGCCTCCGCCACCGGGATCTTCTGGGCCCTGCACTACGCCAGCGCCCGCTACGACAACGCCACCGGCCTCGAACTCTCCGTCGTCGCAGCCGTGTTGCTCGGCGGGATCAGCTTCGACGGCGGCCGGGGCACCCTCGGCGGCGCCCTCGCGGGGGTCTTCCTGCTCGGCGCCCTCCAGAACGTGATGAGCCTGCTCAACGTCTCCGCGCAGTCGCAGATCGTCGTCACCGGCGTCCTGCTCGTCGTCTCCGTGCTCGCCCCGCGCCTCGCCCGCCGGATCGCCGCCGCACGGGCCACGCGCGCCGGCACCGCCCTGCCGCACGCCTCCTGAAGGGACCCACCTGCCATGCCCACCCCCGCCCTCCGCCCGGCGTGCGCCGCGCTCGCCGCAGCCGTCTCGCTCGCCCTCACCCTGACCGCCTGCGGCGGCACCACCAAGAAGTCCGTCGCGGACGACGACGCCGGCGCCCGGAACTCCCATGCCAAGGCCGACCCGGACGCCCCCACCAAGAAGGGCCTCACCGTCGCCTTCCTGCCCAAGCAGGTGAACAACCCCTACTTCACCGTCGCCGACAAGGGCGGCGAGCAGGCACTGAAGGAACTCGGCTCCTCCTACAAGGAGGTGGGCCCGAACAACGCCACCGACACCTCCGGCCAGGTCTCCTACGTCAACACCCTCACCCAGC
The DNA here is from genome assembly GCF_045039805.1 of Streptomyces sp. NBC_01171. NCBI lineage: Bacteria > Bacillati > Actinomycetota > Actinomycetes > Kitasatosporales > Streptomycetaceae > Streptomyces > Streptomyces sp. NBC_01171. The sequence goes on from NZ_CP108609.1 coordinate 6,065,897, forward strand.
AGCAGGTCGACGGAATCGCCGTGTCCGCCCAGGACCCCGGTGCCCTGTGCACGGCGCTCAAGCAGGCCATGAAGAACGGCATCAAGGTCGTCACCTACGACTCCGACACCAACCCCGGGTGCCGCGACCTCTTCGTGTCCCAGGCGAGCGCCGAGGCCCTCGGCCGCTCCCAGGTCCAGCTCCTCGGCAAGCAGCTCGGGTACAAGGGAGAGATCGCGATCCTCTCCGCCGCGCAGACCGCCACCAACCAGAACACCTGGATCGGCTTCATGAAGGACGAGCTGAAGAAGCCCCGGTACAAGGACATGAAGCTGGTCACCACCGCCTACGGCAACGACGACGCCCAGCAGTCCTTCCAGCAGACCCAGGGCCTCCTCCAGGAACACCCGCGGCTGGCCGGGATCATCTCCCCGACCACCGTCGGCATCAAGGCCGCGGCGCAGTACCTCTCCGGCTCCAAGTACAAGGGCAAGGTCCGTCTCACCGGCCTCGGCACCCCCGACGACATGCGCCGGTACGTCAAGAACGGCACCGTCGACGCCTTCGAACTCTGGGACCCCGCCAAGCTCGGCGCCCTGGCCGCGCACGCCGCCGTCGCCCTCTCCTCCGGGCAGATCACCGGGCAGCGGGGCGAGACCTTCAAGGCGGGGAGCCTCGGCACCTTCACCGTCGGGGACAAGGGCGTCATCGACCTGGGAGCCCCCACCGTCTTCGACCGGGGCAACATCGACCGGTACAGGTTCTGACCCGGCATAGGCTGGGCGCGGGGCGGGGGACGGCGGAACGGAGCAAGGCGCGCATGGCAGGCAGAGTCGGCATCAAGGACGTGGCCCGGCACGCGGGGGTCTCGGTGGGCACCGTCTCCAACGTCATCAACCGCCCCGACTCGGTCACCGAGGAGACCCGGCTGCGCGTCCAGGCGGTGATCGACCGGCTCGGATACGTACGCAGCGAGAGCGCCCGCCAACTCCGGGCCGGGCGCAGCCGGATCATCTCGCTGCTCGTCCTCGACATGGGCAACCCCTTCTTCGTGGACGTGGCCCGCGGTGCCGAACGGGCCGCGCGGGAGGCGGGGATCGGTGTCATGGTCTGCAACAGCGGCCAGAGCCCCGCCGAGGAGGCCGAGTACCTCTCCCTCTTCGCCGAACACCGGGTGCGCGGGGTGCTGTTGACCCCGACCGACGCCACGGGCCGCAACATCGACGCGTTCCGCCGCCACCGCATCCCGTTCGTCCTGGTCGACCGGGTGGCCGAGGGCACCACCGAGTGTTCGGTCTCCGTGGACGACGTGGCGGGCGGCGCCCTCGCCGTGCGCCACCTCGTGGACACCGGGCACCGCTCGATCGCGTACGTCAGCGGGCCACCCCAGCTCAAGCAGGTCAGGGACCGCCGCGAAGGCGCCCATCTCGCCCTCACCCAGGCCGGGTTGGGGCCCGAGGCGTTGCGCGAACTCCCCACCGAGCGCCTGGACGTGGCCGCCGGCCGTGACGCGGGCGCCCGCCTGCTGGGCCTCGCCGAGCGCCCCACGGCGGTGTTCTGCGCCAACGACCTGCTGGCCCTCGGCGTCCTCCAGGCCCTCTACGCGGCGGGCGTCAAGGTCCCGCAGGACATGGCGATCGTCGGCTACGACGACATCGAGTTCGCCGCCGCCTCGGCGGTCCCGCTCACCTCGGTACGCCAGCCCGCCGTCACGATGGGCGCGCTGGCGACCGAACTCCTGCTGGAGGAAACGGAGTCGGAGAACACCGGGGGGCATGCGCACCGCCGGGTCGTGCTCCAACCGGAGCTGGTGGTACGGGGATCGAGCCTCGTGGCCCGCTGAGCGTTCAGCCCAGGTGACGATAGTCCGGCAGCACCAGACCGGTGTGGGCGGCGCGGCCCTCGTCGGCGGTGAGCGAGGCCGCGTCCCGCAGGGCGGCGTTGCGGGCGTCGAGCATTTCCTGGGTGGTGGGGGTCACGAAGGTGCCGCCGGTGGTGGCGAGCGCCTGGTTGCTCTGCACGAAGTCCCGCGTGATCCGCTCGTACGCGGCGAACGCCTCGGAGTGGTCGGCCCGCGCGGCCAGCTCACCGGCGAGCACATAGGCGCCGACCAGGGAGACGCTGGAGCCCTGGCCCGACAGGAACGAGGTGGCGTGGGCCGCGTCGCCCGCGAGCGCCACACGCCCCGACGACCAGGCGGGCATGTGGATCTGGCTCACCACGTCGAAGAACAGGTCGTCGGCCTCCCGCATCGCGGCCACCAGCCGGGGGACGTGCCAGCTCTGCTCCGGGAACCGGGAGGCGACCAGCTCCCGCTGCGCCGCGGGGTTCCGGAAGGCGTCGAAGGGCGGCACCTCCTGGGTGAAGGTGAGGAAGCCGTGCATCCGGTCGCTCGGCTCATGGGCGTACAGGACGGCGGCCCGGCCGGGGGCGTTCCAGATGACGCCCTCGCGCTCCAGACCGAAGTCGTTGGCGAGGGTGAAGCCGGCGAAGGTGTGGCCGAGGTAGCGGTGGTACTTCTCCTCGGGCCCGAAGACCAGGCCGCGGGTGTTGGAGTGCAGCCCGTCGGCGCCTATGACCAGGTCGAACGAGCGGCGGGTGCCGCTGTCAAAGACGACGTCCACCCGGTCCTCGCGGTCGTCCAGGGTGGCGATGGAGTCGTTGAAGAGGAACTCGACCCGGTCGCGGATCGGGGTCTGGAGGGCGTCGGCCAGGTCGCCCCGGCGCACCTCGAGGTCCTGGCCCTCGGTGCCGCCGGTGACGGACTCGGGGCGGATCGCGGCGATCAGGGCGCCCTCGGTGTCCACGAAGGAGAGCCGCTGCGAGTCCACGTGTGCCTCGCGCAGGCGCGGCAGCAGGCCCATGCGGTCGACGACCTCGCGGGCGGTGCCCCGGATGTCGATGGCGTAGCCGCCGCCCCGGACTGCTGGGGCCTTCTCGACCACGGTGACCTCGAAGCCGTAGCGGTCGAGCCAGTAGGCGAGGGCGGGACCGGCGATGCTGGCGCCGGAGACGAGAACGGTGCGGCGCGCGGAGTGGTTCACGGCGGGGTCCTTCCGGGACGGCGAAGATGCGTACCTTAGGTATCCTTTTGGGAGGCATGGGAGACTCCCGAGGTCCTTCCTGCTGGAGCATATAGATACCTAACTCAGGTATGCAAATGGAGTTGATGTGAACGCAGAGTCGCCTTCGGCCGATGTGCTCGCCGTCGTGCCCCGGCTGGCGCAGTTGAGCAACGCCGTCAACCGCGGCCGGCTGACCGAGCGCGCGGCCGAGGCCGCCGGGCTGGCGCTGGACCGCCCGGCGGTCGGGGTGCTGATGACCCTGCACATGGCGGACCGTCCGCTGCGGATCGGCGAGATCGCGGACCGGATGCAGGTCGTGGGCCCGCATGTGACCCGCCAGGTGCAGGGGCTGGAGCGGCGCGGTCTGGTGCACCGGGTGGCCGACCCCCACGACCGCCGCGCCAGCCTCATCGAGCCGACCTCCGAGGGCACCGAGGCGGCCAACCGTTACGCGGCCTCGCTCGTCGGCTGGTTCTCCGAGGCGATCGCGGACTGGTCGGACGAGGAACGGGCGGACCTGGGGCGGCTGTTGGGGCGGCTGGTGGATGACGTGACAGCACACCTGGGGCGGTTGGACGAGGGATGAGGGGGCTTCAGAGGGCGAAGGCCCGGTGATTCACTGCCTCGTCGACGATCTACTCCGCGCATGCGCCCGGTGAGTGGAAGACCAGGTCGCTCACCCGGGGGTGGGGCGTGTTCGCCTTCAGGAGCCGCAGGTAGTGATCACTGTCGGGGTCGGCCGCAAGGAGTCTGCGCACGATCTCGACCAGCTCGTCCCGGGTGACGTCCGCGACCACCGGCCGGGCGGGCCCGGCGGCCTCCCGCGCGAAATCCCGTCGCACGCCCTCCCCGGTGTAGTCGTAGGCGCCGTCATGGAAGAACTCGAGTGCCTCCTCGGCGGTACGCGGGGCGGGCGCGAAGCCGCCCTCGTCGCTCACCCCCGTGGAGTCGCTGGCGCAGTAGCCGTAGTCGGCCCCGCCTGCCAGGTTGTCTCCGCAGGCACCCCTTGGACCACACCACCAGGAGGAACCAGTGTCATACCCGCAGCCGCTCACCCCCGAGGAGAAACTGGCCGACGCCAAGAAGCTGTTGAGCCTCCCGCGTATCGTCGTGATCTGCGGCTCCACCCGCTTCATGACCGAGATGACCGAGGCCGATCTGCGGGAGACGAAAGCCGGAAAGATTGTCGTGAAGCCGGGTTGCGACATGAAGTCGCCGCACGAACTCTGGTCCGATCCTGGCGAGGCCGAGGCGCTGAAGGTCCGACTGGACGATCTGCACCGGGCGAAGATCCGGCTCGCTGATGAGGTGCTCGTGGTCGGCGACTACATCGGAGACAGCACCCGCGCCGAAATCGCCTACGCCCGGTCGCTGGGCAAGCCCGTGCGGTTCACGCACCCGGAAGTCGACCGCGAGGCCTGACCGCCCACAATTGATCATCCGGGGCGGGCGAGGGCTTTTCGTGCGGCCGGACGGTGGGCGGTGCCGAAGCGCCGGCCTCACCTGGCGCTGGACACCTCAGGGGGCTGATGAGCAAGAGTGTCCGCGAGTCTTGACCGTCCCTGAGCCTGTTGGTTGGCTGGCCGACATGATCGATCTCGGACCTGTTGCCTGGCCACCCGCACCGATCAGGACCGAGCGGCTCGTGCTGCGTGAGCCCGAGGCCCGGGACCGTGCGACGTTCATCGAGCTGTACGCCTCGCCGGAGGTGCATACCTATCTCGGCGGCCCCCGACCGCGTGACGAGCTTGAGCGGGAGATGCCCGAGGTGCCCGGGCTGCGGTCCGGGAGTTTCGTCGTTGACCTCGACGGGGCGATGATCGGTCAGGTTCTGCTCAGGAGGGCGACTGAGCACCGTAGTCCCGCTGCCGTGGGGAAGGTCGATCTCGGCTACTTGTTCCTGCCACGGGCATGGGGATTCGGGTACGCCGCCGAGGCGTGCGCGGCGGCACTCGACTGGCTCGACGGTGTCCTGCCCGGGGAGGCCGTGGTGCTCGCTACCCAGACCGCCAACGCCGGCTCCATGCGACTCGCGGCGAAGCTGGGGTTCATCGAAGTAGAGCGGTTCCGGGCGTGGGACGCCGATCAGTGGCTCGGCCGGCGGGCCCCGCTCGCTGACTGAGCCCATGTTCGACAGCGGCGACGACGGCGGCCAACTTGCGACGCCCCTCGCCCAGATGGCGGCGACCGACACCGGCTGATCCTCGTTACCCCTGGCAGACGGAAGGAGACCCCCATGCCCACACCCGAGCCCACCACCGACCTCGACCCCCGCTACAGCTCCGCCCTCCACCCCCGCCCCGGCGCCGAGAACGCCACCCCCACCCCCTGGCCCGAGGCCCAACGCCACATCGAGGACGCCGAGATCTTCTGGGTCTCCACCGTCCGCCCCGACGGCAGGCTGCACGTCACCCCCGTCATCGCCGCCTGGCACGACGGGGTGCTGTACTTTTCCACCGGGCCGGAGGAACAGAAGGCGAAGAACCTCGCGCAGAACGCGCACTGCGCCCTGACCACCGGCCGGAACTCCCTCACCGAGGGGCTGGACCTGATCGTCGAGGGAATGGCCGAACCGGTCACCGATCCGGCGAAGGTGGAGGAGGTGATCGCCGCCTACGAGGCGAAGTACGGGGCGCACATCACCTCGCCCGAGGGCACCTTCCGCGGGATCGGGGACGCGTTCCGCACCGGGCGGGCCGTGGTGTTCGCCGTGGAGCCGGACACGGCGTACGGGTTCGGGCGGGAGGGCGGCCTCTTCACCCACACGCGGTGGGCGTTCTGAGCGTCAGGAGAGGCGGTCGAGCCACTCCCGGAGGAGTTGCTGCTCCGCCCCGCTGAGGATGGTCTGCTCGGGCAGGGCGGCGCGGAGGGCGCGGGCCGCTCCTGCCGGGCCGGTGTCCCGTACCGCCGGCTCCGGGTCGGTCACGGCGTCGGTCATGGCGTCCCGGAGGGTACTCAGCAGGGCGGGGTCCCGGGCCTCCTCGGGGAGGGACAGCCAGGTGAGGGCGGCACCCCGCGCCGTGGCGTGGATGACCAGCACCGCGAGGTCCTCGTCCACGCGGAGCCAGCCGCCGAGGGCGAGGCGGTGCACCCGCTCCTTCAGCATCCGCATCCCGGTCCGGAAGGCCGCCGAGGTGGCCCGGCTGGGCTCGCTGTACATCAGGGCGTAGAGCGCGGGGTTGTCCACGGCGAACTCCACCGCCAGGTCCCACCCCGCGCGCAGGCCCTCGATCGGGTCCTCCGGCTCCGGCGCCCCGTGCTTGGTGGCCAGGAACGCGTGGAAGCCGTGCTCGGCCACCGCGTCCAGCAGGCCCTCCTTGTCGCCGAAGAGCCGGTAGATCGCCGGTGGCTGCAACCCCGCCGCGGCCGCGACGGCCCGCGTCGTCACCGCCTCCCGCCCCTCCCGCTCCAGCAGGCCGATCGCCGCCTCGATGACCCGTTGCCGCGTCTTCTCCCGGCCTGCGGCCTCGCCGGTCGCTGTTCCCTCAGGGGCGCCACTCTGCATGTTCCAACGGTACCGGGCGAACGATAACCCAGGAAATATCGGTGTTACCGTTGAAGTGGTTCCAGTGGAAACATCCAGAGGAGGACACCGTGATCATCGTTACCGGCGCCACCGGCCAACTCGGCCGCCAGACCGTCGAGCGCCTACTCCACCGCGTCCCCGCCGACCGCGTCGGCGTCAGCGTCCGCGACCCGCAGAAGGCCGAGGCCCTCGCCTCGCGGGGCGTCCGGGTGCGTGAGGGCAGCTTCACCGACCCCGGCAGCCTCGCCCACGCCTTCGAGGGCGCCACCCAGGTGCTGATCGTCTCCGTCGACAAGTTCGGTGACGAAGCCGTGCGGCAGCACCGGACCGCGATCGAGGCGGCCGTGAAGGCGGGTGCCCGGCGTGTCCTGTACACCAGCCACATGGCCGCGAGCCCCGACTCGCACTTCCAGGCCTGCCGCGACCACGCCGCCACCGAGGGCCTCCTGCGGAACTGCGGCGTGCCGTACACCTCGCTGCGCAACGGCTTCTACGCCGCCAGCGCCCTCCAGTTCCTCGGCCCCGCCCTCGACTCCGGACAGGTCGCGCTCCCCGAGGACGGCCCGGTGAGCTGGACCGCCCACGCCGACCTCGCCGAGGCCGCCGCCGCGATCCTGGCCGACGAGGGCCGTTACGACGGGCCCACCCCGCCCCTCACCGCCACCCGGTCGCTCACCTTCGAGGACCTCGCCGCCCTCGCCACCGATGTCACCGGGCGCCCCTTCACCCGCACCACGCTGCCGGACGACGCGTTCCGGCGGCACCTGGCGGAGGCAGGGGTCCCCGCCGACCGGGTGGAGGGCCTGATGGGTGTCTTCACCGCCGCCCGCGCCGGCGAGTTCGCCGCCGAGGACCCGGCCCTCACCACCCTGATCGGCCGTGAGCCCGTGGGGCTGGAGGCGGTGCTACGCGATCAACTGGCCTGACGCGGGCAGCACATGGTCGCCGACCCGGTCCGTGCTCAGGCACAGCGAGCAGACCACGGCGTGGTGGGTCGCGCACGCCGCCACGTCCGGCCGCTCGTACGCCTGGTGGCAGACGTGGCAGTCGTACACCGTGCCGCAGGGGTTCCCGTCCGCGTCCAGGAGCGGCTCCGGGATGCCGTCGTCCGTGCGCCGCAGGTAGTACCGGCCCCTGGTCACCACGGCCATCAGCGGGGTGAGGGCGAAGGCGATGACGGCGGCGGCGACGGGAGAGTACGGCTGGAGGGTGTCGCCGAAGGCGTGGAAGTACATCGCGATGGACAGCCCGGACGCGGCGACGAAGGACACCACGCCCACGGGGTTGACCGCGTGCAGCATGCCCCGGCGGAACTCCGGTGCGTGCGGGGAGAGTTTCAGCAGGTACTTGTTGACGCCGATGTCGGTGGCGACGGTGACGACCCACGCGATCGCGCAGTTGGAGTAGAAGCCCAGGATGCCGTTGAGGAAGCTGAACATGTCGGCCTCCATCAGGGCGAGCGCGAAACCCAGGTTGACCAGCACGAACATCATGCGGCCGGGGTAGCGCCCGGTGAGCCGGGTGAAGGAGTTGGTCCACGCGAGCGAGCCGGAGTAGGCGTTCGTCACGTTGATCTTGATCTGGCTGATCACCACCAGCACCACGGCCAGCGGCACCACGAGCCAGGACGGCAGCATCGCGTCGAAGGCGCCCTTGAACTGCTGGATGGGCTCGGGTGCGACCGACGGGCCGACCGAGGCGAGGATGTAGACGGCGAGGAACACACCGATCGCCTGCTTCAGCGCGCCGAGCACCACCCAGCCGGGCCCGGCCATCACCACGGCCGTCCACCAACGGCGCTTGTTCGCCTCGGTCTTGGGCGGCATGAAGCGCAAGTAGTCGATCTGCTCGCCGATCTGCGCGATGAGCGAGAGGCAGACGCCCGCGCCGAGGAGCACGGAGGCGGTGTCCACGCCGCCGTCGCCGTCGGTGCCCGCGTAGGAGAGGAAGCGGTCGACCGTGCCCGGATCGGTGACGACTAGGTACACCAGAGGCCCCACCATCAGCACCAGCCACACCGGCGTCGTCCACACCTGGAGCTTGCTCAGCGCCTTCATGCCGTAGACCACCAGCGGGATCACCATCAGCGTGGACACCAAGTAGCCCAGCCACAGGGGGAGTCCGAGGCCGAGCCGGAGGCCCTGGGCCATGATCGAGCCCTCGAGCGCGAAGAAGATGAAGGTGAAGCTGGCGAAGATGACGCTGGTGAGGACCGAGCCGTAGTAGCCGAAGCCCGAGCCGCGGGTGATCAGGTCCAGGTCGATGTTGTAGCGGGCGCCGTAGTAGGCGAGCGGGAAGCCGGTGACGAAGACGACCACGGCGGCCACCGCGATGGCGACCAGCGCGTTGCCGGTGCCGTGGGCCAGGCCGATGCCGGCGCCGATCGAGAAGTCGGCCATGTACGCGATGCCGCCGAGCGCCGTGGTAGCCACGACCATCGGGGTCCAGCGGCGGTAACTGCGGGGCGCGTAGCGGAGGGTGTAGTCCTCCAGCGTCTCCTTGGTCGCCTGGCTCGTGGTCGGTTTCGCCGACCCTTCTGCCGTCGGTCGTGACTCTGTCGCGCTCATGCCACGCCTCTCTCCGTACGGGTACCGGGGGGAGACCCCCGTCCGGCGTCGCTGCCGGACGGAGGCCGGCGGGCCAGGCTACGAATCGCTTGTTTCCCTGAAGTCCCGCCCCCGGTGAACGGCCCGTTACGCGACGCCGGTCAGCTCGGCGACCAGCTCGCGTCCCGGCCCGTGTCCCCGAGCAGCCGCTCGAACCGCGTCGCCCCGGCCGGGACCGGCACCGCCTCGGCGTACACCCCCGCGTTACGGCCCATCGGCGCGATCTTCTCCAGCTCCGGGGCCACCTCCTCGACGGTCGCCTCGTCCGGGGTGTACTCCTGGCCGGTGGCCCGCGCCAGGTCCCAGCCGTGCACCAGCAGGTCGCCCAGCACCATGTACGCCAGCGTGCGCTGCGGCAGACCCATCGCGGGGGAGATGCCCTCCTCCGAGCCGGGCGCCCCCCACGCCCCGGCGAGCCGCGCCCCCTCCTCGCGGAACCGGCTCCGCCAGTCGCCCTCGTCGAGATACTCGCCGACCGAGGCCAGGTCCGCGCGCTCCCCGACGGCCAGCTTCTGGAAGTTGGTGACCACGTGGAAGAGATGGTTCAGCAGGGCGCGCACGTCGTACGCGGAACAGGGCGTGGGATCGCCGAGCTGCTCGTCGGTGATGCCGTCCACCACGGGAGCCGTGGCCCGGACGGCGTTGTCGATCAGGGAAGAGACTGAGTTCGCCATCGCTCCACCCTAGGGATGCGCGCGGGGCGGCGTACGCAGAAACCGCCGGGCGTGCACTCAGGCGAGGGGGCACCGGAAGGGCACCGCATCTCCACAGGGGCCGCCCGCTGGCCGGACGCGCGGCGGGCATCCGTACAGAGCCGTCTGCCGGGGAGGAGCCCCCACCGTGGCCATCGTCGCAATTCTGCTGCTGCCGGTCGTGACCATGCTGCTGTACGGGATGGACCGTACCGAGGACTGGCTGGCGCGGGCGCCGCAACCGCCCCGCCACGCCCGAGGCCGCCATCTGCGCCTGATCCACGGCGGCCGGGGGCAGACGTTCGCCCCGGCCGGCCAGGGCGAAGCCGAGACCGAAGCCGCCTGAGTCCTACGAGATCAGCCGCGCGGGCTGCTGATCCGCTCCGGCTCGATGACGTAGATCACGCGCACCTGGTCCCGCCCGCCGAACCATGGGTAGGGGCCGCCCAGGTACTTCTGCGCGAGTGCCTCGATGTGATCGACCGCACCCTCGGTGGTCACCCGCACCACCCGGCCGCGGATCTGCGTGTACGACGACGGGTCGGCGGGGTCGGAGACCGCGACGGCCACCCGCGGGTCACGCGCGATGTTCCGGGTCTTCTGGTGGGACCGCACGCTGTTGATCAGGACGTGCTCACCATCGGTGTCCACCCAGGTCTGGGTGAGCTGGGGCGAGCCGTCGGGCATCGTCGTGGCGATGTAGCAGGTGCTGGCGCGGCGCAGCAGCGCGAGCAGATCGTCACCGAGGGGTACGGGCACGGGGAGATCTCCGGTAGGACGGGGGGCGATCGGGTGAAGAAACGCAGGTGTGTCTGAAGAGGCTCAGGGTAACCGGGCCGGTGTAGGACCCATGTGATAGCTGGTCAGAGGGAGAACCCGAGATGCTGATGGCCCACCCCGCCGTGCTCCAGAACCTGATCGAGCAGTACGACGCGCTGCGCATCCTGCACGCCCAGGAGGGCAGCGCCGAAGTGCGGCAGCGGATGGACGACATCGCCTACACCCTGTGCGTCGCCACCGGTACCCGAGACATCGACGCGGCACTGATCGCCGCCCGCCACCGGCTGCCCGGCGCGCGCCCCCAGGACGACTCCCTCCTGCCCGCCTGACCCCCCCCGCGCACATCGAAGTCGGCCGGTCAAGAGGGCGATTTGCGCTGGGTGTGGTGAATATGTGCGGAAATCTGTCAGGCATTGCACGTGGCCGGTGGATGCGAGACCGTTGTCATCGGTAAACGTTCTCGATCTGCAGAGAGGTGGTGGAGCGCACGCTCGCGCTCCCGACTGTGATTTCTTCTCCGGGTACACCCGAAAGTCCGCACGCCGGTGGCACCGGCGTGGCCACGGCGTGGGACAACGCCCCCTGCCCCGTACTGGTGATCAGCGCCGACGGGACGCTGGTGGAGACGAACGAGGCGGCACGCCGCCTGATACCGCTTGTGGCAGGGGACTCCGTCACGGCGGCGGCCATGCCGGCCTGGCTGGCCGCCGCCGACCGCGCGCTGCGTTCGGCGGGGACCCCGGTGGACGCCGTCTCGGGCGAGGTGGCCGGCCGCAGCTTCGAGGCGTACCCCTCCGCCTGCGACGACGGCACCGTGGTGTGGTGGCTGCTGGAGGACACCGACCGCCGCCTCGCCGAGCAGGCGCTGCGCGGCGAACGGGAACGCGCCGCCCTGCTCGCCGAGGTCTCCAGCGCCCTGCTGTCCTCGCTGAACGTCGAGCGGTGCATGACGGTGACCGCGCGGATGGCCGCGGGCCACCTCGCGGACGCGGCGATCATCGTCGCCCCCGCCCAGGGCCGCCGCCACCCGCTGACCTACGCGCAGGCGGGCGGCGAGGTCACCCAGACCATGCTCCCGGTCGACCCGCGCTCGGTCGCCGGACTCGCGGAGGCCCTCCAGGGCTTCCCGCCGGTCCCCGCCCGCTGGATCGACCCGGCCGAGCTGCCCGACTGGGCCGTCCCCGAGGGCTTCGACGGCCCGATCGGCTCGGTCATAGTCACCCCGCTGCCAGGCCACGGTGTGCCCGCCGGCGTACTGATCCTGCTGCGCTCCAGCACGCATCAGGCGTTCACGGACGGTGAGGAGGTCTTCGCGCGTCTGTTCGCGGCGCGGGCCGGTGTCGCGCTCTCGGCCGCACGCCTGTACGCCGAACAGCGTTCGATCACCACGACCCTGATGCGTGAACTGCTGCCGCCGCGCCTGGAGCGCGTCCACGGCGTCGAATACGCGGGTGCCTACCGGGCGGCGCGGGACCACGAGCGGGTGGGCGGCGACTTCTACGACGTCCATCCCGGCGCGGACGCGGACAAGGAGACCTTCGTCGTCCTCGGCGACGTGGCCGGCAAGGGGCTGGAGGCCGCCGTCCTGACCGGCAAGATCCGTAGCGTCCTGCACGCGCTGCTGCCGCTGTCCGGTGACCACCAGCAGGTGCTCTCCCTGCTCAACGGCGCGCTGCTCGATTCCCACCACACCCGGTTCGCCACCTTGGTACTGGCGTCCGTCACCCGCCGCTCGGGCCACGTCCGGCTCCGGCTGACCAGCGCCGGTCATCTGCCGCCGCTGATCATCAGAAGCGACGGCCGGGTGGAGGAGGCCCCCACCCAGGGGCAGCTCGTCGGCGCGATGCCCGAGGTCACCGCACGCAGCGCCCATGTGTCGCTGGCGCCCGGGGAGACCTGCCTGCTCTACACGGACGGGATCACCGAAGCCTCCGGCGGCCCGCTGGGTGACCAGTTCTTCGGTGAGGAGCGGCTGCGGGCGGCCCTCGGCCCGTGTGCCCGGATGCCCGCGGAAGCGGTGGTGGAGCGGGTGCAGATGCTCGCGGCGCAGTGGCTGGGCGGTGGCCGGCACGACGACATGGCCAGCCTCGCCATCACCAACCCGGCGGGCGGCCACGGCGCCCTGCACGCCGTCAAAGGCCGTTACAGCACCGCGGTCCGGCACAAGGCGGTCCGTCGATGACCACCGGTACCGGCGCGGCGGTGAAGGAGCGCGCGGAACTGTCGGAGCGGGTGTGGGAGGCCGTGATCGCGGGGGACGAGTCGGCCGCCGTTCGCGAGGTCTTCGCGGCGGCGGACGCGGGAGCGGGCCGGGAGAGCCTCCTGCTGGAGGTGCTCGGCGGGGTGCAGCGCCGGGTCGGTACGGAGTGGGCCGCCGACCGGATCAGCGTCGCCGAGGAGCACGCGGCCACCGCGATCATCGACCGGGTCGTCGCCGCCCTCGCCCACCGGGTCCCGGCACCGGCCTCCGCGCCGGCCCGACCCCGGGTCACGGTCGCCTGCGTGGACGGTGAATGGCATGTGCTGCCCGCCCGGCTGCTCGCCGAGGTGCTCACCGGGCGCGGCTGGCAGGTGGACTTCCTCGGCGCCCACACCACCACCCCCCATCTGATCGCGCACCTGCACGCGACCAACCCGGCGGCCACGCTGCTCTCGGCCTCGCTGCCCCTGCACCTGCCGAGCGCGCACATCGCGGTGACGGCCGTGCAGTCCGTCGGTATCCCCGTCATGGTCGGCGGCGCGGCCTTCGGCCAGGACGGCCGCTACGCCCGCCTGATCGGCGCCGACGCCTGGGCCCCCGACGCCCGCGCCGCCGCCGCGCTGCTGGCCGACGGCCTGGTCCGCCCCGAGCCGACGACGCGGCAGCAGATCGACGACCTGCCCCACCTCGCGGACCAGGAATACACCCTGATCAAGGGCAACCGGTCCGCCCTCGTCCGGCAGTCCGTCGCGGCCCTGGACGAGCACTGGCCCGTCATGCGCGCGTACACCGAGGCGCAGCGCGAGCGCACCGCCGAGGACCTCGCGCACATCGTGGACTTCCTGGCCACCGCGCTCTACGTGGACGACGCGGAGCTGTTCACCGGCTTCGTCACATGGACCGCGGAGATCCTCCAGGCCCGCCGCGTGCCCCCGCACAGCCTGCGGACAGGGCTGGACATCCTGGCGGGAGAGCTGCGCGACTTCCCCCGCGCCCTCGGCTTCCTGAAGGCGGCCGCCGAGGCCCTCCCCGCGCCGTCCGCCCCCCGACCCCGCCCCGGCCCAGGAAAGACCGCATGACCCTCCACCAGCCCGTCGGCTTCTCCGTCACCGTCGAGGCCGTCGACCCGCACACGATACGTCTGACGCTCCAGGGCGTCCTCGACTTCGAGTCCGGGGACGAATTCCTCGACGTGGTCGGCACCACGCTGGACGCGCACGCCGCGGAGCACGGCCCGGCCCTGCGCGAGCTGGACATGAACTGCGCGGGCCTGCGCCTGCTCGACTCCAGCGGGCTGGCAGCCCTGCTCACGCTGCGACGCCGGACCCATCCGGCGGGCGTCACCCTGAACCTGCGGCACCGGCCGGTGCAGTTGATCCGGATGCTGGCGCTCACCGGCACCGCCGAGTACCTCACCGCCCGCGCGGACGGCACCGCCGGGACCGTCGCGCCGGGCGGGGAACTCACCGGCGAGGCCGAGTCCACCTCGTCCTGAGCCTCAGCGCTCCGAGGCCGGCCGCTCCGCGTGGTGACCGGTGGGCAGCTTCCACCAGGCGGTGATGGTCTTGCCCCGAGCGGTGGGCGCGACGGCGGTGTGGTCGCTGAGCTTCTCCACCAGTCCGAGCCCCAGGCCCCCTCGGCCGTCCAGGGGCGGGTCCGGGCGCGGGGTCGGCAGCTCGGGGCTGTCGTCGGTGATCTCCAGGATGAGCTGCCCCTCCTCCAGTCTGAGGACGAGCGACCACGTGCCGTCCGGGGTGTGCCGGACGGCATTGGTGACCAGCTCGCTCACGACGATCTGCACCGCCTCCGCGTCCGCGCCGGGACAGTGCGCATCCAGGTACGCCGCCGCGAGCCGACGGGCGTCGGCCGGTGACGATGCCTGGGAGTGTGCGGTGAACATGAGCCCCTTTCGCGCGGGCGTGCTTTCCCTGCGCGTGCCCGCGTCCGGACGGTGCACGCCGGTAAGCGGGACGGAGCCGCTCATGGCCGCGCCTGACGCGGCAGCGAGGACAGGGCGGCACGCACCGACTCCAGGTCGGGGTGCGAAGGCAGCAGACGGTCCGCTCCGGTGAGTTCGAGCAGGCGCCGTACGGTCCCGTCACCGCCGAAGATGCCGACGCTCCGGCGCCGCGCCGTACGCAGCAGATGGTTGAGCAGCGACGAGTCGCAGAAGCCGACTTCCCGCAGGTCGAACACGAGCGGCCCGGTCCAGCGGACCAGGGCGTCCTCGGTGGCGTCCTCCACCGTGTCCAGTTCCTCGGGGTCGAGGTGGCCGCGCAGGCCGATGACCCACAGTTCTCCGTCGGCTCGCGAGTACGCCACCGGCGGGGGGATCACTTCCTCAAACGTCTGACCGCGGTTCACCATGGGTCCATGGTGCCGTACGGGGTCCACCGCGTCACAGTCCAGGGGGTTTTCGGCCGGGACACATCACGCTGGGAGGTCGTGCGCGTGCTCTATGCAACCCGCGTAGACGCGCGCATCATGGGAGCGCTCCATCGCTCCAACCCATCCCAGGTTTGTCATGTACCTGCAATAAGGGAGGACTGCACGATGGCTTGCGGATCGACCAGCCTCTGGGCCGGTGAGACCAGTTGGTTCTGCTGCGGCAACTCATGGGGGCCCTGCGGCAGCGCCGGTGGCGGCGCCTGCGGCAACTGCCAGTCCAGCGCGCACCACGGCGCCTGGCCCAACGCCTCGGCGGCGTGTTTCAACATCACTCGCCCCGACCTCTGCGGCGAGAACATCCCCCGGCGCGGCTGCGGTTCGGTGATGAACGTCCGGCACCAGTGCTCCGGCGCCACGGTGTGCATCACCATCACCGACTGCGGCCCCCGCACCAAGG
Organism: Streptomyces sp. NBC_01171; assembly: GCF_045039805.1. Classification (NCBI taxonomy): domain Bacteria; kingdom Bacillati; phylum Actinomycetota; class Actinomycetes; order Kitasatosporales; family Streptomycetaceae; genus Streptomyces; species Streptomyces sp. NBC_01171. Next base: position 6,081,590 of record NZ_CP108609.1, read on the forward strand.
ACTGGTGCGGCGAGGCGACCTGCTGCAACGGCGCCTGCCGCACCAACCGCGTGCTCGACCTGACCCCGGCCGCCTTCTCGGCGATCGGCAACCTCAGCTCCGGCAAGCTCCCCGTCTACATCTACGAGTGAGGAGGCCCGACATGAACGCACGGAACACCACGGGAGTGCCGTCCGAGGGGATGCGCCGCCGCCGCTTCCTCACCACCGCCGCCCTCGGCGGCGCGACCATCGTCGGGGCGAGCGCGCTCGGCGGACTCGACGCCGACGCGGCCTTCGCCGCCGAGCCCTCCCTCGACCCGGCCATCGCCAAGTCCTCCTTCGTGGAGGGGAGAATCACCGGCATCACCGGCAGCGTGCTGGAGGTGGCCGGCTCCAGCGGCGGCCACGCGCGGGTGCAGATGACCAACGTCACCAGCGTGTGGAAGGTGCGTCCCACCACCGCCGAAGTCATCGAGGTCGGCGACGGACTCTACGCGCGCGGAGTCCCCATGCCCGACGGCACGGTGGCCGCCGACGCGGTCTGGGTGAACATCGTCAACCTCGACACCACGATCCGGGGCATCGCCAGGAACCGGGTCCACCTCGCCCACGGGCAGCACGAGGTCGTCGGCAACATCCTCACCGACACCGGCGCCTCCTACGCCGGACGCGGACTGACCTCCGACCTGTCCCGGCTGCGCATCGGGCAGAGCGCCCAAGTGCTGGGCGCCTGGCGGCCGTCCGACGACTCCGTGGACGTCGTCCGTATCTCCGTCGGGCACTGAACCGGACGTTGGGAGAGGCGTAGATGCTGTCACTGACCACGGGACTCCTCCCGCTCCTCCTCGCCGGGCTGCTCGCCTGGACCGGCGCGGTCAAAGCCCTCGGCCCGGACGTCGTCCGTACGGCGCCGAAGACCGCGCTGGCCCGCCTGCTGAGCAGCAGCGAGCGGGCCGTCCTGGTCCTGCGTGCCACGGGGTGGGTCGAACTGCTCCTGGCCGGCGCCCTGTTGGCGGCACCTGGCAGCGCGCTGCCAGGGTCGGCCACCGCGGTCCTCGGGGCCGGATTCCTCGGTTATCTCGGCTATGGCCGGGTGCGGGCCCCTCAGGCGTCCTGCGGCTGCTCCGCGAGCGAGGACACGCCGGTCACCTGGCGCGCCTTCGCCCGCGCCGCGCTCGTCCTGGCGGGCGGGCTCACGGCGGCCGGGGCGCGCCGCACCTGGTGGGGCGCGCTCGGGGACCGGCCGGTGGCCTCGGCCGTCCTGCTGGCCGGGGGCGCGCTGGTCCTGTTCGCCCTCTCGGCGGACCTGGACCGCTGGTGGCTGCTGCCGCTGCGCCGCACCCGGCTGCGCGTGTTCGGTCACCCGCTGACCGGCGGGGGCGGGGCGCAGCAGGTCCCGGTGGCCGCCAGCGTCGAACTGCTGGAGAACTCACTGGCCTGGCACACCACGTCACCCGTGGTGCGCTCGGCGCTGCTGGACCACTGGGAGAGCGACGGCTGGCGCATCCTGCACTACTCCGGCGTCCACGGCGAGGGAGAGGCGGCCCGCCCGGTGGCGGTCCTGTTCGCCCTGGACGCCACCGCCGGCCGCGACACGCCCGGCGACCCGGTGATCCGCGTCAGTTACGTCGACGCGGACACGGGGGTGCCGGTGGCCGCCGAGGAACTGCGCGCGGCCCCGGCCCGCCGCTCGCTGCGCCTCGTCGAGTGAGGCAGCGGCCCGGTGCGGCCGCCGTGCGGGTACGGCGGTCACACCGGGCCGGCGCGTGAAACGGGGGGCCGTCAGCGGCCGTGCCAGTCCAGGCACACCACCAGCGCGTCGTCGTCCGGCGACGGGGTGCCCCGATGCTCGGCCAGCTCGCGCAGCACCGCTCCGGGCACCTCCGAGGCCGGGAGCAGCCTGGTGGCCTGGATGGCCCGCGTCAGCGCCGTGTCCCCGTACGGCTCACCCTTGGGCGAGGCGACCGCGTACACGCCGTCGCTGACGAAGACCAGCCGGTCGCCGGGCTCCACCTGGAGCTCCTGCGCGACGTAGTCGGTCTCCTCGAACATGCCGAGCGGCAACTGCGCCTCGAAGCCGATGCGCTCCACGGCGCCGTCGCGCAGCCGGAGCAACTGCGGACACCCGGCGTCCACCACCCGGGTGCGGCCGGTGGCGAGGTCGAAGTCCAGCATCAGCACCGACAGATAGCGGTGCCCCCGGTACTGGGCGTACACCGCCTGGTCGGCCAGGGCCGCCTGGTCGGCGAGCGGGATGCCGGCCCGGCGGGCGTTGCGCAGCGCGTTGACCGCGAGGTTGGTGAGCAGCGCGGCCTCTATGCCCTCGCCCATGCCGTTGGAGACGTACAGGGTGAGCCGGTCGTCGGTGGACGACCAGTCGTAGTTGTCGCCGTGCATGGCGTACGCCGGTTCGAGCTGGGCGCCGAGGTCGAACTCGGGCAGGGAGCAGGAGTGGCCGGGCAGGAGCTGCCACTGCATCTCGGCGGCCAGGGTGAGCCGGTCCTGCCGCCGGGCCTGGAGGTACAGGTCGGTCTCGCGGTCGGCGACCAGCACCTCGTGCCCCAGCACCTGGGCGATCTCCGCCAGCTCGGGCAGCGCCGCGCGGGTGTCCTCGGTGTCGGGCAGGGTCACCGTGAGCACGCCCAGCCGGTCCCCGTGCACGGTGACCGGCAACTGGACCCGCATCCGGTGGTCGGCCAGGCTCTCCAGGAAGGGTTCCTGCGCGCCGAAGGCACGGCCCGCGGGGCCGTTGCGCAGGGAGACCGGGGGCAGCGCGTGCGGCGGCGTGGTCACCGGCTGGAGCATGGTGAGGCCGTAATCGGCCACGAGGAACTCCACGGCCTCGGCGGCGTAGAGCCCGGCCAGCTCCCGGCGGACGGTGTCGGCCAGGGCGTAGGGAGGTGCCGTGCGCAACGCCCGCTCGACAGCCATGAATCTGTTCACGATCGTAGGTATGCCAATCTCTCACCCGTAAGAACGCTGCGACCGCCCCGCGATGGGCCGAGTGGTGGACGCCGCGTGCCGTCTTCTTCGATATTCCGGACCGTCTTGCCTGCTAGTAGGCTGTGGGTCGTCCCCGTACCTGCGAGAGTGTGACTGTGACGAACTTCCACCCCCGCCCAGAGCCCGTCGAAGTCGCGCGTGTGACCTCTACGGCCGCGGAACTGCTGGAAGTCCTGTGGGGTCGGGCCTCCACGGCTCCCGCCTCGGCGTCCCAGCTGCGCGTACTGCTCATTCTGGAGCACCAGGAGGGCATCAACCTGCGGACTCTCGCGGACCATCTTGCCTCCACCCCGCCCTCGACCAGCCGCCTGTGCGACCGGCTCCAGGCGGCGGGATTTCTCGAGCGCGAGCTGAGCCGCACGGACCGGCGCGAGGTGCGCCTGTACCTCAGCAGCCGGGGCCGCGCCTTCCTGACGGACCTGCGCGCCCGGCGCGAGGAGACGCTGCGCTCGGTGCTGGAGCGGATGTCGTCCGGAGACCGCAGCGCCCTGCTCACCGGGCTGGAGGCGTTCTGCGCGGTCGCGTCGGAACAGATACACGGGTACGACCAGTCCTCCGGCACCCGAACCGCCTGAGCGAGCCGAGCCGGCGCCGCCAGGGCTGCCGTGGATCGTGACCGGCGACCGGTGACCGGCGAACGGCGCGGCCTCCGCCGACCGGGACATCCCAGATCCTTCCCCTCCTGCTGTGACACCGGATACTTTCTTGGTTCATGGTCATAGTTGTCAAACGGCAAGTGTTTCACCCGATGGCCATGAGATCGACGCCACATGGATACACCCCCACCTGCGCGGCCCGCCGCTTCCAGCACCGATCGAGGAGTGGCCGCGATGACCGACCGGCACTGGCTGTTCGGAGACCAGCTCGGCCCCCACTTCCTCACCTCCGGCCCGGACGGACCCGCCCATGACGCCCCCGTGGTGCTGATCGAGGCGCGTTCGGTCTTCCGCCGCCGCCGCTTCCACCGGGCCAAGGCCCACCTGATGCTCTCCGCGATGCGCCACCGGGCCGCCGAACTCGGTGACCGCGCCCGGTACGTCCGCGCCGAGACCTACCGCCAGGGCCTCCGCGAGGCGGCGGGCACCGGCCGCGTCACCGTCCATCACCCCACCTCGCGCGCCGCCCTCGGCCTGGTCCGCTCACTGGAGCAGGTGCGCGTGCTGCCCGCCCGGGGCTTCCTGTTCCCGCAGGGCACCTTCCGTGCCTGGGCCGACGGACGCGGCGGACACCGGCTGCGCCAGGAGGACTTCTACCACTGGGTACGCCGTGAGCTGGACCTCCTCATGGACGGCGGCGAACCGGCCGGCGGCCGCTGGAACCACGACCACGACAACCGCGAACCCCCGCCCAAGGGGGCCCGCACCCTCGGCGCGCCCAAGCCCTACCGGCCCCGCGAGGACGAGATCGACGACGAGGTCCGCGCCGACCTCGACCGCTGGGAGCGCGAGGAGGGCATCACCTTCGTCGGCCGGGACGGTCCGCGCCGATTCCCCGCCTCCCGCCGGGAGGCGCTGGCCGCGCTGCGCCGGTTCACCGGGCACCGACTCGCCGGGTTCGGCCCGCACGAGGACGCCATGCTCGCCGCCGACCCGGTGATGAGCCACAGCCTCCTCTCCTCCTCCCTCAACCTCGGCCTGCTCGACCCGGCCGAGGTCGTCACCGCCGCCGAGGACGCCTGGCGTGCCGGCGACGCGCCCATCTCCAGCGCCGAGGGGTTCGTCCGGCAGGTCGCGGGCTGGCGGGAGTACGTGTGGCAGCTCTACTGGTACTTCGGCGAGGACTACCGCAACCACAACGCCCTGCGCGCCCACGCCCCGCTGCCCGACTGGTTCCTCGAACTCGACGCCGACGCGGTCACCGCCCGCTGTCTGTCGACCGCCCTGGCCCAGGTGCGCGACACCGGCTGGACCCACCACATCCCGCGCCTGATGCTGCTCGGCAGTCACGCGCTCCAGCAGGGCTGGGAGCCGCGCGCGGTCACCGACTGGTTCCACCGCTGCTTCGTCGACGGCTACGACTGGGTGATGCTGCCCAACGTCGTCGGCATGTCCCAGTACGCCGACGGCGGCCGGATGACCACCAAGCCCTACACCTCCGGTGGGGCCTATATCCACCGCATGAGCGACTTCTGTGGTGGCTGCGCCTACAAACCCGGTGACCGGACCGGGGAGCGGGCCTGTCCGTACACCACCGGCTACTGGGCCTTCGTGCACCGCCACCGCGACCTGCTCGCCGCGAACAACCGGACGTCGCGGGCCGTACAGGGCCTGGACCGCCTCAGTGACGTGGAGGAGGTCCTGCGCACCGCGCACGACCGGGGCGACGCGCCGCCCTGACCGGACACGGGAAACGCCGCGCGCCGCCGCCCACGAGGGGCAGCGGCGCGCGGCGAATTCCGTACCGGCGGCTCAGCTCACCTCGGCGCCCTTGGCGGCCGCCTCCTTCTCCGAGTGCACGTCACCGGTGGCGAGCGTGCCGCGCGCGCTCTCCAGGTGCGCCCGCACGAACCACTGGAACTGCTCCAGGTCGCGGAGCTGCCCGATCAGCAGGTCCTCGGTGGCGGGGTCGATCTCGCCCGCCTCCTTGACCGCGGCCCGCACGCCCTCGTTCACGCCGGTGTAGACCACGTCCAGCGCGGCGAGGTGCGCGATGGCATCGCCCCGGCCGATGGAGTAGTCGTCCCAGGTCCGCTCGGACACCAGCGCGCCCGGGGTGCCCTGGGCGACACCGCCGAGGGCGGCGATCCGCTCGGCCACGTCGTCGGCCATCTCACGGACCTGGTCGACCTGCGGGTCGATCATCTCGTGCACGGCGATGAAGTGCGGTCCGACGACGTTCCAGTGCACGTGCTTCAGCGTGAGGTGGAGGTCGTTGAGCGCGTGCAGACGGAGGCGGAGCAGACCGATGAGCTTGCCGGCCGCCTCACGCTCGAGGCCCGGAACGGTGTACTCGGGGGTCAGATCCTTGGTCTGGCTGGTCATGGTTCACCTCTGTCATCACGGTGAGAAGTCCTTGCCTGAGCACATGTGCCCCGGTCCGACCCTCTCAGACGTGGTTTTGTCCCGCCCGTCGCAGTAGGCGGAACGGGCCCCTCCGACCAAGCCGCAGGCCGAGCGGCTACGGATTCCACGTGACGATCCCGTACGACCGCCCGAAGGGAAGGCGCCCCGCGTGAGTGTCCACAGCGACGGCCCGGACGAGACGACGCACCAGCAGGGCGGCGAGGGCGTGGAGGGCCCCGAGAGCGCGCTGGTCGTCCGGTACGCCCCGAAGTCCCCGAAGGCCGCCGTGCTCACCCTGCACGGCGGCCGGGCCGAGGACGTCTCCGTCAGCCGGCCCTGGCATCTCGCCGCGCTGCGCATGCGCCCAGTGCTGCGCGCCGTCGCCTCAGGGCTGCCGTCGGACGGCATCGTGCTCGGTGAGGTGCGCTACCGGCACCGGGGCTGGAACGGCGGGGCCGCCGCCGACGACGTGCTGCGCGCCCTCGGCGAACTGCACGACAGGTTCGGCCCGCTGCCCGTCGTGCTGGTCGGCCACTCCATGGGCGGCCGGGCGGCCCTGCACGCGGCCGCCCACCCGGCCGTACGCGGAGTGCTGGCGCTCGCGCCCTGGCTGCCCGCCGCCGAACCCGCCGTCCACCTGCGCGGACAGCGGCTGGTGGTGATGCACGGCGACGCCGACCGGATCACCGGTGCGGACGACTCCGTGAACTTCGTGCGGCGGGCCCGCACGGCCGGCGCGCACGCCGGAATGATCATGATCACCGGGGCGGAACACGCCATGCTGCGCCGCCTGCCCACCTGGCACCGGCTCGCCACCGAGATCGTGGCCGACCTGCTGCGCGACCACCCCGCGAAGGACGGCACGGTCGCCGAGGCCACCGCGCCAGGGGCGCCGGCGTTCCTGCGCGTCTGACCCCTCCCGCACGGCTTCCGCACTGCCTCCGGGGCTCGCCGAGATGTCCCGCTTGCCCCCGTATCGATCCCCGCACTGTGTGCACTGCGGTGATCCGAGCTATCGGGCCGGTGGCGGGCCGAGCCCGGTGGCGGGCACATTCGGACCGTGGACAGGCGGGAGGGGCAGCCATGGGGGAGAGGCCGACAGCCGGCGTCACCATCGAGGGCCTTCGGGCGGAGCTCGACGCGATCGACGAACGTTTCCTGGAACAACTGCGCGCCCGGATCGAGAAGTGCGTGGAGATCGGCCACTTCAAGCGGGAGCACGACGTGCCGATGATGCAGCCGCACCGCATCGGCGTCGTCCAGGAGCGGGCCGCCCGCTACGGCGAACGGCACGGCATCGACCGGGAGTTCCTGCGGAAGCTGTACGACCTCGTGATCGAGGAGACCTGCCGCGTCGAGGACCGGGTGATCGGAGGTTCGTCGTGAGGACCTTGCTCATCGACAACTACGACTCCTTCACCTACAACCTCTACCAGTTGCTCGGCGAGGTCAACGGACGGCCGCCGGTCGTCGTCCGCAACGGCGCCGACTGGTCCGCGCTGCGGCTGGAGGAGTTCGACGCCGTCGTCATCTCGCCCGGTCCCGGACGCCCGGACCGGGAGCGGGACTTCGGCATCAGCGCCCGCGCCATCCTCGACAGCGGGCTGCCCGTCCTCGGTGTCTGCCTCGGCCACCAGGGCATCACCCATCTGTTCGGCGGCACGGTCGCCCTCGCGCCCGAGCCCATGCACGGCCGGATCTCCGCCGTCCACCACAACGGCACCGACCTCTTCGCCGGACTCCCCAGCCCCTTCGACGTGGTCCGCTACCACTCGCTGGCCGCCACCGACCTGCCCGACGAACTCGAGGCCGTCGCCTGGACCGGGGACGGCGTGATCATGGGCGTACGGCATGTGTCCCGGCCGGTGTGGGGCGTGCAGTTCCACCCCGAGTCCATCAGCAGCGAGTACGGCCGCGACCTGCTGCGCAACTTCCGCCGCCTCGCGCTCGCCCACCGGGCCACCGCTGCGAGCGGCTCCCGGTACACCGTGCACACCCGCCGGGTCGGCCTCCAGCCCGACACCGAGGCCGCCTACCGCGCCCTCTTCGCCGGGGACGCGCACAGCTTCTGGCTGGACAGCGGCGCCGTCATCGAGGGCCTGTCCCGCTTCTCCTTCCTCGGCGACGGGCGCGGCCCGCTCGCCGAGTACGTCAGCTACCGGGTGTCCGACGGCGGCGTCACCGTCCGCAGCCCCGGCCGCGCCGACGACGAGGGCGAGATCGTCGAGCAGGGCTTCTTCGAGTACCTCGACGAACAGATCCGCACCCGCGCCGTGCCCGTACCGGCCGGGCTGCCCTTCGAGTTCAACCTCGGCTACGTCGGCTACCTCGGCTACGAACTCAAGGCCGAGACCGGCGGCCAGGCCGTGCACAAGTCCGCCACCCCGGACGCGGCCATGCTGTTCACCGACCGGATGCTCGCCGTCGACCACGGCGAGGGCGTCAGCTACCTGCTCGCCCTCTCCGCCGACGGCGAGGACGGCGACGCCCTGCGCTGGTTGGACGAGACCGAGGCGAGGCTGCGCGCCCTGCCCGCCCCCGGCACCGCACCGGACACCCCGGCCCGTTTCACCGGCATGACCGACCCGGACGCCAGTGCCCTCCTGCGGCTCCGGCACGGCAAGGACGCCTATCTCGACCGGGTCCGGCAGAGCCTGGAGGAGATCCGGCAGGGCGAGACGTACGAGGTCTGCCTGACCAACTCCGTCGTCATGGACGTCCGCATCGACCCGCTCACCACCTACGCGCGGCTGCGCCGGCTGAGCCCGGTGCCGTACGGGGCGCTGCTCGACTTCCAGGGCGTCGCCGTGCTCAGCGCCTCGCCCGAGCGGTTCGTCACGGTCGGCACGGACCGGGTCACCGAGTCCAAGCCCATCAAGGGCACCCGGCCGCGTGGCGCCACCCCGGCCGAGGACGAGGAGCTGCGCCGGGACCTGCTCAGCCAGGAGAAGGACCGCGCCGAGAACCTGATGATCGTCGACCTGATCCGCAACGACCTCAACTCGGTCTCCGAGGTCGGCTCCGTGCACGTACCGCGCCTGTTCCACGTGGAGACCTACGCGCCCGTCCACCAGCTCGTCTCCACCATCAGGGGCACGCTGCGCCCCGAGGAGACGGCCGTGTCCTGTGTCCGGGCCGCCTTCCCCGGCGGCTCGATGACGGGGGCGCCGAAGCTGCGCACCATGGAGATCATCGACCGGCTGGAGGAGGGGCCGCGCGGTGTCTACTCCGGGTCGCTGGGCTGGTTCGCGCTGAGCGGGGCCGCCGATCTCAACATCGTGATCCGCACGCTCGTCGCCACGCCGGACCGGGTCGCCTTCGGGGTGGGCGGGGCCATCGTGGCGCTGTCGGACCCCGAGGAGGAGTTCGAGGAGACGGTCGTGAAGTCGCGGGCGATGGTGACGGCCGTGCTGGACACCGCTCTGGAGCTGGGTTCCGCGTCGCCGTCCGGGGGCCGGCCGTGACCCGGCGGGCCGTCGTCGTCGGCGGGGCCGGGGCCGTGGGGCGGCTGTTCACCGAGCGGTTGCTCGGGGCGGGCGCCGAGGTGACCGTGGTCGACCCCGCCGACGCCCCGGTCTTCGGCGCGGCGCGCCGGACGCGCGGCGACATCACCGACCCCGGCCCGGCGCTCACCGCCGAACTCGGCCGGGCCGACCTCGTCGTCCTCGCCGTGCCCGAGCCGGTGGCGCTCGCCGCGCTGCCCGGCCTGGCCGGGGCGCTGGCGCCGGGCGCGGTGCTCGCCGACACGCTGTCCGTGAAGCAGGCCGTCACCCGCGCCGTACGGGAACACGCCCCCGGCGTCCAGGCGGTGGGCCTCAACCCGATGTTCGCGCCCGCGCTCGGCTTCGCCGGCCGGCCGGTCGCCGCCGTGGTCGTCCACGACGGTCCCGGCGTAGCCGCGCTGCTGGCGCTGATCGAGGAGTGGGGCGCCACGGTCGTACGCGTCGACGCCGCCGAGCACGACCGGCTGGCCGCCGCCTCGCAGGCGCTCACCCACGCCGCCGTCCTCGGCTTCGGGCTGGCGCTCGCCGGTACGGGGGTGTCGGCCGCCGACCTGCGGCCGATCGCACCGCCGCCCGCGACCACGCTGCTCGCCCTGCTGGCCCGCGTCGCCTCCGGCACGCCGGAGGTGTACTGGGACGTCCAGCACGCCAACGCCGAGGCGGGGGCGGCCCGCAAGGCGCTGGCCGAGGCGGTGCACCGGGTCGCCGACACCGTGGAGCACGGCACCGAGGCCGACTTCGCCGCCCTCCTCGGCGAACTCCGCGCCTACCTGGGTGACGACCTCGCCCACCACCGCGACACCTGCGCCCGGCTCTTCGCACAGCCCTAGGACCCGTCGTCCGAGTCCCGCCCGCGACGACAGGTCCCAGGGATCACCCGCGGCCGCACGGCACCGGCGGCGAAGACCTCGCCGCACCCTGCCCGAACCCTGTCCGAGAGGTTGTCCATGACCACGTTCGCCCCGACCGTCCTCACCCCCGAGCAGCGGGCCGCGCTCGCCGCCGACCCCGCCATCGGCGGCGGCAACCTGCTGCGCGCCGCGCTGGCCACCAGCCCCGACCCCGACCTGCCGTTCCTGCGCTCCAGCCGGCCGATACCCGTGCCCTCGGGGGAGGAGCGCGAGGAGTTCAGCCTCGCCGAGTTCGACGCGCTGGCCCAGAGCTGGTCCGCCTGGTACCTCGCGCAGGGCGTGGGCACCCGCGACCGGGTCGCCGTCTGGTTCGAGGACTCCCTCGCCTACTCCCTGCACTTCTACGCCCTCGCCCAGATCGGCGCGGTCGCCCTGCTGATCAACTCCAACGCCCCGCAGGCCATCGCCACCTCACTGATCGAGCAGACCGCACCCGTCGGCCTCTACGCCGACCGGGCCCGCCTCGACCGGCTCGGCTCCGCCGTGGACGGCCTCGGCCTGCGCTTCGCCGTGTCCGTGGAGGAGCTGCCCGCCCCGCCGGCCGCGCCGCTCCCGGACTCCGCCTACTGGCGCCACCACGACGACGACCCGGTGGCGATCCTGCACTCCTCCGGCACCACCGGCCGCCCCAAGCCGACCATCCACACCCACAAGTCCATCGTCTCCGGGCCCAAGTTCCGCCTGGTCGACCACACCGAGCAGCCGGGCGCGCTGATGATGACCGCGCTGCCCCAGTCCCACCTCGGCTGCATCGCGTACACCGTGTACGCGGTCCTCGGAGGCACCCCGATCGTCGCCCTCAGTGACCGCAGCGGCCCCGGACTCGCCACCGCCGTCGGCAAGTACCGGCCCACCTCCGTGATGTCCTTCGCGCACGCCTACGCCGAACTCGCCAACACCGAGCCGGAGCCCGGTGCGCTGGACTCCGTGCAGGCGTGGGTGTCCATCGGGGACGCCGTGCACCAGGCCCACATCACCAAGGTGCTCTCCATGCGCAGCCCCGGCCTGGAGCCCGCCGCCTTCCTGGACCGGCTCGGCACCACCGAACTGGGCTGGGGCGTGCTGCTGAAGGCCCGCACCCTGGACAGCGAGCGCCACGACCGCTGTGCGGGCAAGCCGGTCGGCGTCGCCGAGGTCGCCATCCTGCGCAAGGACGGCAGCCACGCCGACGACGGCGAGGTCGGCTTCCTCGCCGCCAAGGGCCCCGCCATCACGCCCGGTTACTGGGGTGACTCCGACCTCACCTACCGCTTCAAGCTGTCCGGCTACTGGCTGCCCGGCGACATGGCCTACCGCGACAGCGAGGGCGACTTCTTCCTCGTCGACCGCGCCGCCGACGCCATCGAGACCGAACAGGGCACCGGCTACTCGGTGTTCATGGAGGAGGTCATCCTCAACGACGTCCCCGACACCGGCGACGTCGCCGTGGTCGCCGGGCGCCGCGACGGACGGACGGTACCGGTCGCCGTCGTCACCGTCGGCCAGTCGGTCGCCGACCCCGACCCGGAGAAGCTGCTCCGCCAGGCCAACGAGGCGTTGCGGGCCGCCGGCCACCCGGTGCTCGGCCTGCTGGAGATCGTCCCGGAAGAGACCGGTCTGCCTGTGGGTGTCACCGGTAAGGTCCTCAAGCGGCAACTGCGCGAGCAGTACGCCGAGCTGACCGCCTACGTCCGTGACCGCGACGGCGTGCTCGTCGCCGTCCACGAGGAGCCCACCGCATGACCGCAGACACGCCCGCCACCGCGCCGGCCGCCGGCGCCGGTACGGACACCGCCAAGGTCGACTTCTACTTCGACCCGGCATGCCCCTTCGCCTGGATCACCTCCCGCTGGATTCTCGAGGTCCAGCAGCACCGTCAACTGGACCTCAGCTTCCGGCTGATGAGCCTGTACGTCCTCAACGAGGGACGCGAACTGCCCGACTGGTACCGCGAACTGGTCGACAACTCCCTCGCCCTGATCCGGATCGTCACCGCCGCCGCGCACCACCACGGCGACGAGGTGCTGCCGGGCCTGTACGAGGAGCTGGGCACCCGCATCCACAACGGCGGCAACAAGGACTACCTCGCGGTCGCCGCCGAGGCCCTCGCCGCCCGTGGCCTGCCCGACTCGCTGCTGGCCGCCGCCGACACCGACACCTACGACGAGGAACTGCGCAAGAGCCACCACGAGGGCATGGACCCGGTCGGCGAGGACGTGGGCACGCCCACCATCCACATCGACGGCGTCGCCTTCTTCGGCCCGGTGCTCAACTCCATCCCGCGCGGCGAGGAAGCCGCCCGGATCTTCGACGGAGCCCGCGCGCTGGCCAACTACCCGGACTTCTTCGAGCTGAAGAGGACCCGCACGGGCAGTCTCCGCTTCGACTGAGACGCGCCCCCACGGCGACCGGGCCGCCTCCCGCCGACAGCGGAGCGGCCCGGCCGCCGCGCACCATCGACACCGGCAACGACATTCGGGGGGAACAGGAGATGGACGAGCCGCAGCGAAGAGAACAGCGCCCGCCCGCGTTCGTACTGGCGGGATCGTTCCTGGTGGTGTGCCGGTCACCGGCCTACCTGGACGAACTCGCCCGGCGCGGCCTGAAGATCCTCCTCATCACCCCCGCCGGCGCTCGCGACGAGGCGCTGGCCTGCGCCGCCGACCCCGCCCATCCGGCCGCCGGCATCCACGACTTCGCCTTCGTGGACGGCGACCCCGGCCGCGACAACTCCTTCCTCCCCGGCGCGGTGGCCGCCGCCCTGCGCTGGCGCGAGGAGTACGACATCGTCGGCGCCTGTGCCGTGGGCGAGACCCAGGTCGAACCCGTCGGGCTGCTCGCCGACGCCCTCGGCGTGCCGGGCCCCGGCCTGCGCGCGAGCCGCGCCTGTCGCAGCAAGTACCTCCAGCGCTGGTACCTGCCCGAGTACAGCCCGGCCGCCGTCGTCGTACCGCCCGGCGAACGCGACCGGGTCGACGTGGCGTCCCTGGCCTACCCGGTGGTGTTCAAGCCGGCCGGGCGGCACTCCAGTTCCGGGGTGGAGAGCGTCGACGGGCCCGCCCGGCTGCGTGAGCTGCTCGCCGGGCACCCGGCACACGAGACGGTGCTCGTCGAGGAGAAGGTCGCCGGGCAGGAGTTCTCCGTCGAGTCCCTCGTACAGGGCGGCCGGATCGTCTTCGCCTCCGTCACCCGCAAGGACACCACCGACACCCACGCGCCCACCTTCGTCGAGCTGTCCCACACCGTGCCCGGCGACCGCCCCGACGACGCCGAGGCCCTGCTCACCGCCAACGCGAGCGTTCTGGACACCCTCGGATTCCGCGACGGCGTCGCCCACGCCGAGTGGCGGATCGGCGCCGAGGGGCGGCCCGTACTGATGGAGGTCGCCGCCCGGCCGCCCGGCGACGGACTCTGCGTGCTGTACGAACTGGCCACCGGGGCGTCGCTGGAGCGGCAGATCATCCGGATCGCCCTCGGCGAACCCGTCACCTACCCGGCGCCCACGCGCTTCGCCCGCCAGGTCTACCTCGAGCACGCTCCGGGCATCCTGCGCGACGTCGCCGTGGACGGCTTCGGGGTCGCGCCCGCCTGGGTCGGGGAACGCGGACTCTGGCCGCACCTCGAGCCCGGCCCGCCCGACGCCCCACCCGCCCTGCGCGCGGTCCTCGTCCACCAGGACCGGGGGGCCCGCCTGGGCGAGCTGCACAGCTCCGAGGACCGTGCGGTGTCCTTCCTGATCGACGCCCCGACCGTCGCCGAACTCGACGCGCTGGAGGCCGAGGTGCGCGCCGCCGTCACCGTCGACACCGGCCCCGAGGCAGTGCCGGAGGCGTCCGTCACCCATGTCCTCGTCGGCTACAGCCCCGTCATGCTCGGCAAGCTCGACGGCCTCCTCCCGGTCGGCTCCGTGCTGGTGCTGGAGGAACCCGACGTCATCGAGGCGCGCGGGCTCGCCGGGCTCTCCGACCGCCACGCCTGCGTGGCCGCGCTGCTGCCCGCGCCCACCCAGGACGAGGCACACCCCGAGCGCCTCGTCCGCGCCGTACCCCGCCCGCCCCAGGTCCGCGCGGTCGTCCCCGTCGTCGAGTACGGGGTGGTCATCGCCGCCGCGCTCGCCGAGGAGTGGGGGCTGCCCGGCGCGGGCGTCAAGGCCGCCCACCTGCTCCGCGACAAGGGCCTGCTGCGGGCCGCGCTGACCGGCACCGGCACCCTCCAGCCCGACTGGGCGCCCGCCACCGGACCCGAGACGGTCGCCGCCTTCCGCGCCGCCCACGACGGAGAAGCCGTCCTCAAGCCCGCCGGCCGCCAGGCCAGCCTCGGCGTCCAGCTCCTCGGCCCCGACGACGACGTGACGGCGGCCTGGGCCCACACCACCGCCGCCGACGAGCCGACCCTGCGCGCCCGCCACCCCGAACCCGCCCGCTACCTGGTCGAACAGCGCCTGCGCGGGCCGGAGTTCAGCGTGGAGGCCGTCGTCCACGACGGCGTCGTCGGCTTCCTCAACATCACCGCCAAGACCGTGCGGGACTCCCGGCACCCCGTCGAGACCGGCCACACCGTGCCCGCCCCGCTGCCCGACGAGACGGAGACCGAGCTGCGCCGGTCCCTGGTGCGGCTCGCCCAGAGCATCGGCTTCCGCTCCGGCATCCTGCACTCCGAGTGGCTGCTCGCCGGACCGGACGGACGCCCGCACCTGATCGAGTGCGCCGGGCGGATGCCGGGCGGCGGCATCACCGTCCTCATCGACGAGGCGTACGGCACCGACATCCTGAGCTGTCTGCTCCGGGTGCTGGAGGGGCGCGGGCCCGTGGAGCCCCGGCCCGCCCTCAAGGGCGCCGCCGTACGTTTCCTCACCCCGCCGCCCGGCCGGGTCGCACGGGTGTCCGGCGCCGACCGGGCACGGGAGGCGGAAGGGGTGCGCGAGGTGCACCTCGCCGTCGAGCCGGGGGCCGTGATGCGGCCCGTCACCAGCTCGTGGGAGCGCGCCGGGTTCATCATCGCCACCGCCGAGGAGGGACCGGCCGCCGCGGGCCGGCTCGCCGAGTGGGCGGCCGCGCTGATCGACATCGCCACCGAGCCCGAGGCCGCGCCGGAGTCCGTGCCGGGGGAGGAGGGATGAGCCGCTCCTTCTGGCGCGCCTACGTCCCCGCCACCCCCGACGGGCGTGCCTTCGCGGTCATTTCGCTGGTCAACGCGATCGGCACCGGCCTGTATCTGGCCGCGTCGGCGGTGTTCTTCGTCCGCTCGGTGGGACTGACCCCGGCCGAGGTCGGCACCGGCCTCGCCATCTCGGGGGTCGTCGGCTTCCTGACCACCGTGCCGATCGGCGCGGCGGGGGACCGGTTCGGTGCCCGGCGCACCCTGATCGCCCTCCAGGTGTGGCGGGCGGGCGGCTTCGCGCTGCTGTGCCTGGTGCACGGGCTGGTCGGCTTCACCCTCGTCTCCTGCGCGCTGGCCGCCGCCGAGGCGGCCACCCAGCCGATGACCCAGGCGGTGGCGTCCGCGACGGTGGCGGGCACCGACCGCACCCGCACCATGGCCATCATCCGCACCGTGCGCAACGCCGGCTTCTCCGTCGGCGCGCTGCTCGCCGCGCCGCTGCTGACCGCCGACAGCGTCTGGCCGTACCGGGCCATCGTGCTGGGCACCGCCGCCGCCTTCGTCCTCTCGGCGCTCATGCTGACCCGGCTCCGGCTCGACGGCGCCGACACCGTCCAGCGCAAGGTCGGCCCGCTGGACGCGGTCCGGCGCTTCCGGGACTGGCGGTACGGGCTGCTGACCGTCCTCAACGGCTTCCTCAACCTGCACGTCACGATCCTGTCGGTGGGCCTGCCGCTGTGGGCGCTCCAGGCCACCGAGATGCCCGCCGGGGCGCTGCCCTTCCTGGTGCTGGTCAACACCCTGCTGTCGATCGCGCTCCAGGTCCCGGTCGCCCGGATCGCGGAACGTCCGGACGGCGCGGCGCGCTCCCTGCGGCTCGGCGGGGTGGCGCTGACCCTCTGCTGCGCCGCCCTCGCCGTGTCCGGTGCCCCCGACTCGGCCTGGGCGGCGGCCGCGGTGCTCGGGCTGGCCTGTGTGCTGCTCACCTTCGGGGAGATGTGGCAGGCCACCGGAGGCTGGGAACTGAGCTACGAGTGCGCCCCCGAGGACCGGAAGGGCGTCTACCTCTCGGTGTTCAGCCTCGGCGGCACCGGCCAGCGCATCGTGGGCCCCGCACTGATCACCTCGGTCGTGATCGCCGGGGGCCCGCTCGGCTGGGCCGGCCTCGCGGCTGCGTTCGCCCTGGCCGCGCTGCTCGTCACCCCCGTCACCCGCCTGCTGCGCACCCCGCCGCCCGCGGACGCGCCGGCCCCCGTCGAGAGGACCGCGTCATGACCGCGCCGAGGGAACTGCTGCTGGCCGGCGTCGGCACCATGGGCCGCCCCTACCTGGAGGCCGCCGCCCGGCTGGGCGTACGGGCCCGCGCGCTGGAGTCCGCCGCGACCTGGGGGAGCCGCCCGACCGCGCTCGCGGAACGCTTCTACCGGGTGCCCGACGGTCACGAGGAGTCCTGGGCCGGTGCGGTCGCGGCCGCCGTGACCGAGCGGGTGCCGGACGGCCTGATCGGCTTCGCCGAACCCCAGGTCGTCGCCGCGGCCCTCGCCCAGCAGCGGCACGGCCTGCGCGGACCCTCGCTGCACGCGGCGGTCGTCTCCCGCAACAAGGCCCTGCAACGCGCCCTGTTCGGGGCGCACGGTGTCCCGCAGCCCGAGTATCTGCACGTGGCCCGGCTCGGCGAGGCCCGCGACTGGATGCTCCAGCACCTCCCCGTGGTGGTCAAACCGCTCAGCCTGTCCGGCAGCCAGGGCGTCGAGCTGATCCGTACCCCGCAGGAGGTCGAGGAGGTCGTCGCCCGGCGGGACGGGGAGGGACAGCTCCTCGTGGAAACGGCCGTGGAGGGGCCCGAGTTCAGTTGGGAGGCCCTGGTCCGCGAGGGCGAGGTCCTCTTCGAGAACGTCACCGCCAAGGAGACCACCCCACCGCCGTACTTCGTCGAACTCGTCCACCGCTGTGGCCACGACCTCGGCCCCGAATCCGCCGCCCAGGTCGGGGAGTTGACCTCGGGCGTGCTCCGCGCCCTGGGCATGGACACCGGCCTGGTGCACCTGGAGTTCCGGATGGGCGCGGCCGGCCCGGTGCTGATGGAGGTCGCGGTGCGCACCCCCGGCGACTATCTGCCCGACGCGATCGGCCTGACCTACGGCTTCGACCTGTACGAGGCCATGGTGCTGCTGTCGGTCGGCCTGCCCCTGCCCGCCCTGCCCGAGCGGCCGGTGTCCCATGCGGCCACGGTCTTCCTCACCGCCGTGCCCGGCACCATCACCGGGATCGGGGGACTGGACGAGGTGCGGGCGCACCCGGCGGTCGTCCGGGTACGGCCCCGCAAAGGAGTGGGGGACACGGTCCTCCCGCTCACCTCGTCCGGCCGGCGGCTCGGGCACGTGCTCATCGACGCCGGGTCGCCCACCGAGCGGGAGGACGCCGTGAAGTTCGTCCGCGAGAACCTGCGCTTCACCGTGACACCTCAAGTCCCCTAGCCGGAACGGTCCTTTCCGGTGGCGCGCCCCACCGTGAGCCGGAAAGACTCCTCCCAGCACGGCCCCGTACGGAAGGAACTGAATGCGCGTCAGCCGGATCATCCCCCCACCGGGGCCGCCCAGGACCCTGGCCCTGGCGCAGCTCACCAACTCCGTGGGCGACGGCGCCTATTACGTGTGTTCGGTGCTGTACTTCAGCCGGGTCGTCGGGCTGTCCCCGACCCAGATCGGCGCCGCGCTCACCATCGGCTGGGCGCTCGGCGCAGTCGTCGGTGTACCGCTCGGGCATCTCGCCGACCGGCGCGGACCGCGCGGGATCGCCATCCTGATGTCGCTCGCCACCGGCGCCGCCATCGCCTCCCTGCTCTTCGTACGGACCTACCCGGCGTTCCTCGCCGCCGTGTGCCTGTACACCTGCTGCCAGTGCGGGCTGGCGGCCGCCCGGCAGGCCCTGCTGGCCGGGCTTGTGGAGCCCGCCCGGCGCACCGAGACGCGGGCCTACCTGCAGTCGACCGTGAACGCGGGTCTGGCCCTCGGCGCCGCGCTCGGCGGCATCGCCCTCCAGCTCGACAGCGAGGCGTCCTACCTCACGGCGCTGGCGATGGACGCGGTCACCTTCGTCCTGGCCGCCTGGGTGCTGAGCCGGCTGCCCGTGCCCGCCCGGCAGCTCACCTCGGCCGACCGGCCCGCCGGGCGCGCCCTCACCGTGCTCCGGGACCGCCCGTACGCGCTGGTCTCATTGCTGAACATGGTCATGCTGCTGTACATGCCGCTGCTCAGCGTGGTGCTGCCGCTGTGGATCGTGCAGCGGACCGGGGCGCCGGGCTGGACGGTGTCGGCGCTGCTGGTGCTCAACACGCTCAGCGTGGTCCTGTTCCAGGTCAGGATGGCCGCGCGGGTGACGGGACTGCGGTCGGCCGCGCGTGCCGTGCGGCAGGCGGGCATGGTGCTGCTGCTGGCCTGTGTTTGTTTCGCGGTGTCGGCGGCCGGTACCTCGGCCTGGCTGCCGGTGCTGGTGCTGCTGCTCGCCGCGTGTGTGCAGGTCTTCGGCGAGATGCTGCTCGGCTCCGGCTCCTGGGAGATCGGCTTCGCGCTCGCCCCTGCCGACAAGCAGGGCCAGTACCAGGGCTTCTACGGCGCCGGGACCGCCGTCGCGCGGCTCATCGGCCCGCTGCTGCTGACCACGCTCATCCTGTCCTGGGGCACCGGGGGCTGGCTGGTCGTGGGCGCCCTGTTCCTGGGGGCGGGCCTCGCCATGGAACCCGCCGTGCGGTGGGCGGAGGCGCGGCGCCCGGCCGAGATGCGGGAGTCGGCGCCCGTACGGGACTGAGCCTCAGGTGAGCGCCGCCGCGACCCGCAGCACGGCGTCGTTCGCCTCCGGGGTGCCGACCGTGACGCGTACGCCCTCGCCGGGGAAGGCCCGTACGGCGACCCCGTCCCGGGCGCACGCCTCCGCGAACGCCGTCGTGCGCTCGGCCAGCGGCAGCCAGAGGAAGTTGGCCTCCGACGCGGTCACCGGCACCATCGGCCGCAGCGCGCTGGTCAGCCGGTCGCGTTCCTTGACCACGGCCTCCACCCGCTCCAGCAGCTCGTCCTCCGCCACCAGGGAGGCCAGGGCGGCGGTCTGGGCCAGCGCGTTCACCCCGAACGGCACGACGGTGTGCCTGATCCGGGCGGCCACCTCCGCGTGCGCGAACGCGTAGCCGACCCGCAGCGCGGCCAGGCCGTACGCCTTGGAGAAGGTCCGCAGCACGACCAGGTTCGGCCGGCTCCGGTACAGCTCGATGCCGTCCGGGACCTCCGGGTCGCGCACGAACTCCCGGTACGCCTCGTCCAGCAGTACGAGGACGTTCTCCGGCACGCGGTCCAGGAAGGCTTCCAGTTCGGCACGGGTGACGGCGGTGCCGGTGGGGTTGTTGGGGTTGCAGACGACGGCCAGGGCGGTGCGCGGGGTGATGGCGTCGGCCATCGCCGCCAGGTCGTGCCGTTCCTCGCGCAGCGGCACCCGTACCGAGGTGCCCCGGCAGATCTCGGTGAGGTGCGGGTACGCCTCGAACGACGGCCACGCGTACACCACTTCGTCACCGTCACGGACCACGGCGTGCAGCAGATGGTGGGTGACACCCACCGATCCGGCGCCGGTCACGATGTGCGAACGCGGCACCCCGTGGCGGTCCGCGAGGGCGTCGACCAGCTCGGTCACCGTGCGGTCGGGGTAGCGGTTGAGGCCGCCGGCCGCCGCCGCGAGCGCGGTCCGCACCGAGGGCAGCGGCGGATAGGGGTTCTCGTTCGCGGCCAGCGCGTGGCGGGTCATGGACGCGTTTCTCCTGGGGTCGATCGAGGGTGCGGGGAATTCCCCGAATCCGGTCCGGCCGGGGAATGATCGCTCAATGCCATGAGATATCCGAGCTGGAGCCGGTGCTGGGCACCGTAATCCTCTTTCAGGCGCGCCACATGACTTTGCAGTGAACGCAGGCTCAATCCCAGACGCCGGGCTATCTCTTTGTCCGAGCGGCCCTCGATCAGGAGTTTCCGGATCGATTCCCGCATGTCAGGGATCACTTCTCCGGCGGCCTCCGCGGCGCGCACCGGGACGAAGGGAAACGGTTCGGCGCGGTCCCACTGCCGGGTGAACACGTCCGTGAGGAAAGCGACCACGGCCGGCTCCCGGACCAGCACCGCGGTCTGCCGGTCCCGGCTGCCCGGGATGAACGCGGCCGACCGGTCGATGATGATGAGCCGCTCGAAGAACTCCGGCAGTGTGCGCACCTGGACACCGAACTCGGTCACCACCTTGACGTATTGCTTGGTCGGCTCGTCGAACCGCGTGCTGTGCTGGTAGAGCGTCCGCATGGCCACCCCGGCGGCGAGCTGCCGGCGTACCGAGGCGAGCGCGTCGCGCAGCACGGAGGGCGGGCGCGAGCCGTCCGGCTGGGCGGTGAGGATCTCCTCGCGAGCCCCCGCCAACTCATTCTGAATGGCCCGGTTGATGTCCGGAAGGCCGTTCAGGTACCGGAAAGCGGAGTTCACGCTGCCGGTTTCCCCGGTGTCCGGACGGGTCCCGGAGGCGCCGTGCGGCTCCGGGGGCGCCCAGTCGGCCTGCTCGGCGACGGCGCGCGAGAGGCCGCTCAGGGCCTCGGCGACGTTGCGCATGGTGGTGCGGTAGTCCGGGACGTCCTCGGTGAGGCCGGCCGAGCAGGCGGCTATCGCCTCCTGGAGCGGGCCGGGCGCGTACTCCTCCAGGGGTGTCCCGGTCATTTCCGTGCCCGATTTACGCTGAGCTGTTTCCATTTCAATCCTTCGTTTCACGGCACTGCGCCGACCCGAAGCATGTTAGGTCTTTTGTGTTCGTTCGCCGACGGGTGACGGTTGTTCCGTCGGAGGATCGAGCCGCGAACCGCACTGGCGCTCGCTTATTTTCCGACCCCTTGTTTCCGACGCATTTACCGAAGAGGGGGAGACATGTACGGCGTAATCACCGATGTTCCGCTGCTCGGGTCCGACGACGTCGGCTGGAACCGTTTCGGCCCGGAGCGCACCACCGCCTGAGCGGCGGACGTCACCACCGCGCCCGGCGGCGCGCCCGACGGGAGGAAACCGAGCGTGAGGGCCGTTGAGACCGTCCTGCGCAGACATGCCGAGGACGGCGACCGGCCGCTGGTGGAGGTGACGGCCGAGGACGGCACCGCCGTCGTCCACTCCTACCGCGAGATCACCCGCGCCGCCCGCGCCCTGGGGGACCGCCTGGACCTCGGTCCCCGGCACAGGGTGGGCATCCTGTGCGGCGACACCGCCGAGGCCGTCGTCGCCGAACTCGCCCTGCTGGCACTGCGGGTGACCGGCTGCCCCGTACCGCCCGGCGCCTCCGCGCGCACCGCGGCCGCCCTGCTCGCGGACGTGTCCGCCGTCCTCGCCGACACCCGCGGCCTGGCCCTGCTGGCCGCCTGGGCGGGCCGGCGCGTACTGCCCGAGGGCTGCCCGGTCGTCCCGGTCGACCTCGCCGCGCTCACCGACTCCGCGCCCAGTGCCTATCGCGTCCCCGACGACGACCGGGACTGGATCTGCAAGATCCTCCCCGCCTCGGCGGGCTCGGCCGGCCGGGTCGGCATCCGCGCCCATGCCGTCGGCGCCCACCTCGACGCGCTGCGCGCCGAGTTGCCCGTCGGAGCCTTCGCCCGCTGCGCGGTCACCGTCCCGCTGGGCGCCCTCGCCCACCAGGTGGCCGCCACCCCGATGGCCATCGCGGACGGAGGCTGCCTGCTGCTGCCCCCGCGCGGCATCCCCGCCACCGCCCTGCCGGACTGGACGGCCACGGTCCGGCCCACCGCGCTCGCCGTCACCCCGCCCGCCGCGACGGCCCTGATCGGCGCCGCCCGCACCGCGCGCCGCGAGGGCACACCCGTACCGGCCGCCCTGTTCGGCACCCCTGGGGTACCGCTGCTGTGGTGCGGCACCGAGGTGCCCCACCCGCTGCTCCGCGAGTGCGAGGGCCTCGGGCTGCCGGTGTACGCCGGGTACGGGCTGGCCGGCAACACCGGGGCGGTGAGCTGGAACACCCCGGCCGCCCGCAGGTCCGGCACGGTCGGGCGGCCCCTGTCCCATGTCCGCGCCGAGATCGGGCCAGACGGTGAACTCCTCGTCGGGGGCGCCGGGTTGGCCGTGCCACTCACCCCGGACGAGCCGGGTGACGGAACCGACGGCTGGCTGCACACCGGGGTGCGGGCCGCCATCGACGCCGACGGGTTCGTCCACCTCGTCCGCCCCGACCGCGCCCCGCGCGCCGGAGAACCGCTGACCCCCGAGATCGGACGCCTGCTGTACTCGCTGGTCCGCTCGCTGCGCGCGGACTGCGTGGTGGCGTTCGACGGCACCGCCGACGGCTCCCTCGACCAACTCGCCGCCGGGGCACGGGCGAACGGCACCGGGCGCATCGTCGGCCACGTGCCCGACGCCCACCTGGCCGCCGACACCCGCGCCCGGCTCACGGCCGCCGGGCTCGCCCCCTGGGCGGAGGTCCGCCACGCCGGCCTGCACGACCTCGGCCGCGCCCCCGCCCCGGTCGACCTCGCCCTGCTCGACTGCCGCCCCGACCTGACCCTGCCCGCGCTCACCGCGCTGGAGGGGCGGATGCGCCCCGGCACCATCGTGCTCGCTCTGGGCTCCGCCCCCACCGGCCCCTACCTCGACCGGGTGCGCGACAGCGAGGACTACCTCTCCATACCCCTGCCGGTCGGTGCCGGAGTGGAGGTCTCCATCCGACTCACCCCGGCCCCCACCGCCCACCGCCCCGCTCCCCGTCCGGTCCCCGGACCGGCCACGCCCACTCCACAGTCCAGCGGAGAGTGACCCCTTGATCAGCACACCCTCGGAGATCTGCGTCGTCGGGGCGGGGCCCCGCGGCGTGTCCGTCCTGGAGCGGCTGCTCGCCCAGGAACGGAAGTCGCCCTCGCGCGAGCGGCTCACCGTGCACCTCGTCGACCCCTCGCCCCCGGGGCCGGGCCGGGTCTGGCGCACCGCGCAGTCCCCGCACCTGCTGATGAACACGGTGGCCTCCCAGGTCACCCTGTTCACCGACCACAGCGTCGACATCGTCGGCCCGGTCGAGGACGGCCCCAGCCTGTACGAGTGGGCGCGCCGACTCGCCGGCACCGGTACCGCCGAGGAGTCGGTCGCCGCCGAGGCCCGCTCCCTCGGCCCCGACTCCTACCCGACCCGCGCCTTCTACGGCCACTACCTGCGCTGGGTCTTCCGGCGCCTCCTCGCCACCGCCCCGGCCCACATCACCGTCCGGGTGCACGCCTCGCGCGCTGTCGCCCTGGACGACACCGGTCCCGTGCCGGACGGCCCGCAGAGCGTGCTCCTGGCCGACGGCACCGAACTGACCGGCCTCGACGCCGTCGTCCTCGCCCTCGGCCACCTCCCGAACCGACCCACCGACGAGACACGCCGGTTCGCGGACTTCGCCGCCACGCACGGGCTGACCTATCTGCCACCCGCCAACCCCGCCGACCACGACCTGTCCGCCATCGGCGCCGGGCAGCCGGTGCTGCTGCGCGGACTCGGCCTCAACTTCTTCGACCACGTCGCCCTGTTCACGCTCGGCCGGGGCGGCTCCTTCGCGCGTGCCGGGGACCGGCTCGTGTACCGGGCCTCCGGCGAGGAACCCCGCATGTTCGCGGGCTCGCGGCGCGGAGTGCCGTACCACGCGCGCGGCGAGAACCAGAAGGGCGCGCACGGCCGGCACGAGCCACGGCTGCTGGACCAGGAGAGGGTGGCCGCCCTGCGCGAGCGCTCCCGGCGCGGCGAGCGGTTGAGCTTCCGTGCCGACCTGTGGCCGCTGATCGCCCGCGAGGTCCAGGGCGTCTACTACGCGGCCCTGCTCACCCAGCGCGGGCAGGACGCCACCGCCTTCGCGGACGCCTACCCGTACGTCCCGGAGAGCGAGGAGGACGCGTTCCTCGACGCGGCCGGCATCGGCGCCGCCGACCGCTGGGACTGGGCGCGCATCGCCCGGCCGTACGGGGACCGGGAGTTCAGCTCCGTGGCCGATTACCGCGCCTGGCTGCTCGGGCATCTCCGCCAGGACGTGGCCGACGCCCGCGCGGGGAACGTCACCGGCCCGCGGAAGGCCGCCCTCGACGTGCTGCGGGACCTGCGCAACGAGATCCGCCTCGTGGTCGACCACGACGGCATCGACGGCGCCTCCTACCGCGACCAACTGCAAGCCTGGTACACCCCCCTCAACGCCTTCCTCTCCATCGGCCCACCCGCCTCCCGCATCGAGGAACTCGGCGCGCTCATCGAGGCCGGGATCGTGGAGGTCCTGCCGCCCGGTCTGCTCGTGGACACCGTGGCCGACGGTCCCGCCTTCGTGGCCCGCACCCTCGGCGGAGCGGACGTCGCCCCGCCCTTCACCACGCTCATCGAGGCCCGGCTGCCCGAGCCCGACCTGCTGCGCACCGCCGACCCGCTGCTGCGCCACCTGCTGAACACCGGCCAGTGCCGCCCGCACCGGATACCCACCGCGCACGGCGGGGTGTACGAGACCGGCGGGCTCGACGTGTCGACGCGCCCCTACCGGCTGCTCGACGCCGCCGGCCGGGCCCACCCCCGGCGCTTCGCCTACGGCGTCCCCACCGAGGCCGTGCACTGGGTCACCGCGGCGGGCATCCGGCCCGGTGTGGGCTCCGTGACGCTGGAGGACTCCGACGCCATCGCGCACGCCGTACTGTCCCTGCCCGCCCCGGCGTCCACCCCGAGGGCCGCCGGACCGGCGGAGGTGACGGCATGAACGCCGGACTCGACGTCGGCCTGCTGTCCCCGGTGCGCGCCGGGGTGCCCGTGGAGGAGGCGACCGGGGACCTGGCATGGCTCCAGGCCATGCTCGACGCGGAGGCCGCGCTGGCGCGGGCCCAGGCACGGCTCGGCGCCGTGCCCGCCTCGGCCGCCGCCGTCATCACCGAGGCCGCCGACGCGCGGCGGCTGGACGCCCGCGCGCTGGCCCTCGCGGCCCGCGAGACCGCCAACCCGGTGGTCGGGCTGGTCCGCGCCTTCACCGGCGTGGTGGCGGCCGCCGACCCGGCCGCCGCCGAGTACGTCCACCGGGGCTCCACCAGCCAGGACATCCTCGACACCGGCACCATGCTGGTGGCCGCCCGCGCGCTGCGGCTCACCGTCGCCGATCTGCGCGCCACCGCCGAGGAGCTGGCCCGCCTCGCCGGCGAGCACCGGGACACCGTCATGGCCGGGCGCACGCTCGCCCTGCACGCCGTGCCCACCACCTTCGGGCTCAAGGCGGCGGGCTGGCGGTCCCTGGTGCTGGACTCCGCCGACCGGCTCGGCCGCGTCCTGGACCACGGCCTTCCGGTGGCGCTCGGCGGCGCGGCGGGCACCCTCGCCGGATACCTGGAGTACGCCCGCCTCGACGGGGCCACCGGCGCCGACGACGCCGGCGGCTACCTGGACGCCCTCATCGCCGCCTACGCCGACGAGACCGGCCTCGCCCGGCCCGTCCTGCCCTGGCACGCGCTGCGCACCCCGGTCGCCGACCTCGGCGCCGCGCTCGCCCATACGGCGGCCGCGCTGGGGAAGATCGCGGTCGATGTACAGGTACTGGCCCGCACCGAGGTCGGCGAGGCGGCCGAGCCCGCCCCGGCCGGCCGGGGCGCCTCCTCCGCCATGCCGCACAAACGCAACCCGGTCCTCGCCACGCTGATCCGCTCGGCCGCCCTCCAAGTGCCGGTGCTGGCAGCCGGGTTGACCCAGTGCCTCACCACCGAGGACGAGCGGTCCGCCGGGGCCTGGCACGCCGAATGGCCCCTGCTCCGCGAGGCCCTGCGCCTGACCGGCGGCGCCGCACACACCGCCCTCGACCTCGCCCGCGGCCTCACCGTCCACACCGACCGCATGCGCGCCAACCTCGACCTGACCGGCGGCCAGATCGTCTCCGAGCGCGTCGCCGCCGTCCTGGCGCCACGCCTCGGCAAGGCGGAGGCCCGGCGGCTGCTGAGCGAGGCGTCGAGGCGGGCGGCGGCGGAGGGAGTGCCGCTGGGCGAAGTGCTGTCGGCGCTGCCGGAGTTGGCGGGCGTGCTGGACGGCCCCGAGTTGGTAGAGCTGCTCGATCCGGCTCGCTACACGGGTGCGGCGGGGGCGTTGGTGGACCGGGCGTTGAAGCGCTGAGGGCGGCTCCAAGAGGCGCCGCTGCCCGAAGTGCCGTCGGCGTGGCGAGAGGGCTGGAGAACCCCGAGCTGCTGGACTCCGCCCATCACACAGGCGTGGCGGGCGCGGTCGGCGTCCTGAAACGCTGACGGCGCCACGGGACGTACGCACCCCCCGTTGCCTACGCTGGCGACGGCTCGTTCGTGGTGACCGTTTTCAGGAGGCGACCTGTGCCCAGCCGTACTCGGACCGAGGAGTTTCGTGCGCTGCATCAGCGGCCCGAACCCGGTGACCCGCTGGTGATCCCCAACGTCTGGGACGCGGTGAGCGCCCGGGTGTTCGCGGACGCCGGGCACCGGGTGCTGGCGACCTCCAGCGCCGCCGTCGCCGCCGTGCTCGGATACTCCGACGGGGGAGCGGCACCGGCCGACGAGGTGTTCGACGCGCTCGCCCGGATCATCCGCGCCGTCGACGTCCCGGTGACCGTCGACATCGAGGACGGCTACGGGCTCGCCCCGGCCGGGATCGTGGAGCGGCTGCTCGGCGTGGGCGCGGTCGGCTGCAACCTGGAGGACACCGATCACGCCTCCGGCAAGCTCAAGGACGCCCGCGAACACGCCGACCGGCTGGCCGAGTTCGTGGCGGCCGCCGCGGGCCGGGTGGTGCTCAACGCCCGCGTGGACACGTTCCTGCACGGCGCGAGCGACGCGGAGGAGACGATCGTCCGGGGCCGCCTGTACGCCGAGGCGGGGGCGGACGTGGTCTATCCGATCCTGGCCCCGGCCGAGCTGCTGCCCGAGCTGGCCAAGGGCATTCCGGCCCCGCTGAACGCCCTGTACCTGCCGAACGGGCCGACCCCGGCGGAGCTGGGCCGGCTGGGCGCCGCCCGCGTCACCTTCGGCGGCGGCCTGCACCAGCGTGCCGAGGCCGCCCTCACGGAGATCGCCCGCACCCTGCCCGCCTGACCCCCGGTACGACGACGCGCCCCGCCCGAGTCCTGGGCGGGGCGCACCTGTCGAAGCTAGAGCCCGGCCACCGCGCGCAGCGCCTCCGCGCGGTCCGTGCGCTCCCAGGTGAAGTCCGGCAGCTCACGGCCGAAGTGGCCGTAGGCAGCCGTCTGGGCGTAGATCGGGCGCAGCAGGTCGAGGTCGCGGATGATGGCCGCCGGGCGCAGGTCGAAGACCTCGTCGATGGCCTTGCCGATCACGTCCACCCCGACCCGGTGGGTGCCGAAGGTCTCGATGAACAGGCCCACCGGCTCGGCCCGTCCGATCGCGTAGGCCACCTGCACCTCGCAGCGCGCGGCGAGACCGGCGGCCACGACGTTCTTGGCCACCCAGCGCATGGCATACGCGGCACTGCGGTCCACCTTGGACGGGTCCTTGCCCGAGAAGGCGCCGCCCCCGTGGCGGGCCATGCCGCCGTAGGTGTCGATGATGATCTTCCGGCCGGTCAGCCCCGCGTCGCCCATCGGGCCGCCGATGTGGAAGCGCCCGGTGGGATTCACCAGCAACCGGCAGCCCTCGGTGTCGAGTTCGATGCCCTCCCCGGCCAGCCGCGCCAGCTCCACGTCGACCACGTTCCGGCGCACCTCGGGCACCAGCAGGTCCTCCAGCGAGACGTCCGCCGCGTGCTGCGCGGAGACCACGACCGTGTCCAGCCGGACCGCCCGGTCCCCGTCGTACTCCACGGTGACCTGGGTCTTCCCGTCGGGCCGCAGGTACGGCATGTTCCCGGAGCGCCGCACCTCGGTCAGCCGCTGGGCCAGCCGGTGCGCGAGCCGGATCGGCAACGGCATCAGCTCAGGGGTCTCGTCGGTCGCGTACCCGAACATCAGGCCCTGGTCCCCGGCGCCCTGGGCGGCCAGGATGTCCTCGGTGTCCGCGTCGACACCGCGCGCGATGTCGGGGGACTGGGCACCGATGGAGACGGACACCCCGCAGGAGGCGCCGTCGAAGCCCTTCGCCGAGGCGTCGTAGCCGATGTCGAGCACGGCCTCGCGGACCAGGGCGGGCACGTCCGCCCAGGCCCGCGTGGTGACCTCGCCGGCCACGTGCACCTGGCCGGTGGTGATCAGGGTCTCCACGGCGACGCGCGAGCGCGGGTCACGCGCCAGCAGCGCGTCGAGGACCGTGTCGCTGATCCGGTCGGCCATCTTGTCGGGATGGCCCTCGGTGACGGACTCCGAAGTGAACAGACGGCGGGGCATGACACTCCTCGGGTTCGCAGCGGCTGCTGACGGATGCGGGGTGGCCGGGCGGCGTGGCCCCGGCCGGGCGTCACCAGGCGTACGCCTCGGGCGCGGGCCGGTGACCGGGGAAGATCTCGTCGAGCCGGGCCAGCGCCTTCGGCTCCAGCTCGACGTCGAGCGCGGCGAGCGCGCCGTGCAACTGGGCCAGCGTGCGTGGGCCGACCACGGGCGCGGTGACGGCGGGGTTGGCGAGCAGCCAGGCCAGCGCGACATGCCCCGGCTCCTGGCCCAGCTCGGCGGCGAAGTCCTCGTACTCCTGGATCTGCGGGCGCCGGGTCGCCAGCGCGGCGGCGGCCCGCGCGACCGTGCGGCGCACACCCCGGCGTTCGTCCCGCAGCACCCCGGCGAGGAGGCCGCTGTGCAGCGGGGACCAGGGGAGCAGCCCGATGCCGTAGCGCCGGGCGGCCGGGATCACCTCCAGCTCGACGGTGCGCTCCAGGAGGTTGTAGTGGGACTGCTCGCTCACCAGGCCGGGCAGGTGCCGGGCGCGCGCGGTCTCCTGGGCCTCGGCCAGGTGCCAGCCCGCGAAGTTGCTGGAGCCGACGTAGACGATCTTGCCCTGGGCCACCAGGACGTCCATGGCCTGCCAGATCTCGTCCCACGGGGTGGACCGGTCGACGTGGTGCATCTGGTACAGGTCGATGTGGTCGGTGCGCAGCCGCCGCAGGCTGGCCTCGACCGCCCGGCGGATGTGCAGCGCGGACAGCCCGCCCTCGTTGGGCCAGTCGCCCATGTCCGAGTACACCTTGGTGGCCAGCACCGTCCGGTCGCGGCGGCCGCCGCCCCGCGCGAGCCAGTTGCCGATCACCGTCTCGGTCAGGCCGGGGTGCTCGGGCCAGCCGTACAGGTCGGCGGTGTCCACGAAGTTGACGCCCGCGTCCAGGGCGGCGTCCAGGATGCGGTGGGCCTCGGCCTCCTCGGTGTGCACCCCGAAGTTCATGGTGCCGAGGCAGAGCCGGGAGACGCGCAGACCGCTGCGGCCGAGCTGGGTGTACTCCATGACGTCCTTTCGGGGCCGGGTTCGGGGCGGGCCGGGTCCTGGCGGGCCTGGGTCAGCGGAAGTCGCCGGCGTGGTCGGCGGCCCAGCGGGCGAAGGTGCGCGCGGGACGGCCGGTGAGGTCCTCCACGGCCGAGGTGACCGGCAGGGCGGCGGCCGGGTCGGCCTCGGTCTGGGACCACTCGTTCAGCAGGTCGGCGACGATGCCCGGCCGCAGGAAGCGCTCCGCCTCGGACCGCCAGACCTCCGGGTCGATCCGGGCCACCCGCAGCGGCCGCCCGCTCGCCTCCGCTATCGCGGCGACCTGCTCCGCCTGCGAGACGGGCGCGGGCCCGGTGACCGTGTACCACCGCCCGTGGTGGCCGTCCGTCCGCAGCGCGGCCACCGCCGCCGCCGCGAGGTCGGCCTCGTGGACCACCGGGCAGACGGCGTCGGGATGGGGCAGCCGCACCACCCCGTCCGCCCGCGCGCCCGGCGCCCACCACAGCGCGTTGGTGGCGAAGGGCGCCGGCCGGAGCACCGTCCATCGCTCCGGCCCGTTCTCCGCGAGCGCCGCCTCGGCCGCCCGGTACCTCGGATAGACCCAGGAGGCCCGGTCCCGCCCGGTGTGTCCCGCGGCCCAGGCGCCGGTGAACAGCACCACTTTCTCCACGCCCGCGCGTTTCGCCGTCGCCGCGAACGCCGGGATGCCGTCGAGAACCGGAAAGAGGAATACGGAGGACACCCCGTCGAGCGCCGGATAAAGGCTGTCCGGTTCATTCAGGTCACCCCGCACGACACTCGCCCCGGAAGGGACTTCCGCCTTTTCCGGACTGCGGGTCAATACACGTACTTCTTCGCCCGCGGCAAGCAGTTCCCGTACCACGTGGCGGCCCGTCTTACCGGTGGCTCCGGTCACCAGAATTGTCATGCGGAGAGCATAGGGAAAACCGCCGGATTTCACGAGAGACGCCTATTTGGCGCAACTCCCGTTCAGGCGATGGTGTTCACCGCCCCCCGCCCGTCGACCGCGCGGGCCCGCTCCTCCAACTGCTGGGCCGCGTCGCGCCAGGAGGCCGCGCATTCCCGGGCCGCGGCCGCGACCTTGGCCGCGCAGTGCGGCGGTATCCGGTCCACCAGCTCCTCCCAGCGCCGGTTCGCCAGCGCGTGGGTGTCCAGCAGCCGCAGCAGGAACCGGCCGTGCTCGGTGAGCCGTATCGACGGGTCCCGCTTGAGCAGCAGTAGGGTCTCCGCCAGCGCGAAGGCGGTCACGCCGCCCTGTTCCGGACCGCGGGACGCGGGCGACGGCGCGGCCGGCCCGGGCACCGGACCGCCGGACGGCCGCCCGGCGAGGGTCGGACTCGCGCCCTTCTGCACGCGTTCGCGCACATCGCGGGCGGTCGCCAGGGACAGCCCGCTCTCCCGGGCGATCTCCCGCAGCGTGGCCTGCGGATGGGTACGGGCGTACTCGCCCGCCAGCCGGCGTCGCTCGGAGTTGTCGACCGGGCGCGACCGGCCGTCCCGGCCGATCCGGGCGTTCAACTGAGGAATTGCGTCACCCGAACGACGCCGGATCGAGCCCACCGTCTTCGGTGACAGCCCGGTGGCGGACGCGATCATCCGGTCCGACCAGTCCGGGTGCGAGCGGATGATGCGCAACGCGGCCGCGTTCCGGTCGGCGCGCGTCAGCGGCAGCCCGTGGTGGGCGTTGCGCTCCACCGCCAGCAGGAAGGCGTCCTTGGCGGAGCCGTCGAAGTACTGCACGTCGATGTGGGTCTGCCCGTTGAGCCGGGCCGCCCGCAGCCGGTGGACGCCGTCGATGACGCGGAGCGTGGCGCGGTGCACGATGATCGGCGGCAGCGGCGAGACGCACTGTGCGAGGTGCCGGACGTGTTCCTCGTTCTCCCCCGATATACGGGGGGAGTCGTCGGTCGACAACGACTCGATGGGCGCCCGTGTCACCGGCAGGCTGTCCGCCTGCGCGTTCCACAGTTCCGCCGACTCACAGATCACCGGGGCGGCGAGGTGAATTCCTCTGGTTTCCGTCACAGCCATTCTCAATCTCCTGTTCATATGTCCGTACGGGGGGCATAAAGATGTGAGATTGACGCGCGTGGCTACAGACCGGTCGCCCGGTTCGGGACACCCGGAAGGGTGCCGGGAGGAACCGGCGACGGTGTTTCAGGGCGGTCAGCGGCGGTGCGCGAATACCCGGCCGTAACAACAGACCGGGGATACACGAGAGCCCGGCCGCCGGTGCTGCGCCGCGCTCATGGGGCGGCGTGGACCGAGTGGGCCGGGCTGGAAGGGGCGACTCCGGAAAAGGACCCGCCGCGCCGAAAAGCGGCGCCGAGTATCGCGTATCACTGTGAAGAGCCTCCCCCGTTTGGCTCTGGACCTGCTGCCGTGCACCATATCCGGTGCCGGTGAATCGTCAACGCGCGATCAGGGAAAACACCCGGACGGGAACCAGCGCCTCGTGGGAGACAACAGGTTTTTCGGCCGGGCGTCCCGCCTCGCGCACCGGGCGCCAGCCGTGTGGTGGCCGGTGGCGCCCAGGCGAGGATGGCCAGAAAACGACAGGCCGTCAGCTCGTCGGCGGGCGGAACTCCGGCTGGTCGATGATGCGCAGCCAACTGCCGTCCGCCTGGCGCTTGACCACCTGCGCGCGGGCGCCGGAACCGTCCTTGGGCGGCGTGGAGGTGAGCGCGATGTCACCGAACACCAGCGTGGGCAGGGGCTCTTCGGGCTCGAAGTGCGGCGCGTTGGACAGCACCTTCTCCCAGAGCTGGCGGATCGCCTCCCGGCCCACGGTGGTGCTGCCGGGCGGGTAGGCCATCACGGCCTCCTCGTCGTACAGCGCGGCGAGGCCGGCGGCGTCACCGGCGTTGGCGCGCTCCACGAAGAGTCGGGTGAGGTCTTCCGGCTTCAGGGCCTTCTCGTTCTCGGACACAATCATCCTTTCCTGCGGTCCGGGTACCAACGTGGCAATTTTCCGTCATTGGCCGAGAACAAGTCCAATCAATCATCCGGATCGGCGTTATAATTTGGAGTTATGGAGATCAGGCAGCTCAGGTACTTCATCGCCGTGGCGCAGGAAGCCAATTTCACCAGGGCCGCGGAGCTGGTGCATATCAGCCAGCCTGGGATCAGCGCCCAGATCCGCCAACTGGAGAACGACCTCGGGGCCACCCTGATCGACCGCTCCGGCCGCAGCGTGCAGCTCACGGCCGTCGGCGAGGTGGTGCTGGCACACGCCAAGTCCGTGCTGTCCTCGATGGACTCGCTGCGGCAGGCCGTGGACGAGATGAACGGCCTGGTCCGGGGCAAGCTGGTCGTCGGCATGGTCACCGCCTGCACCGTCCAGCCGCTCTTCGACGCCCTGTCCGGATTCCACCTCGCCCACCCCGGCGTCGAGATCAGCCTGCTCGAGGACGATTCCGCCAAGCTGGTCGAGTACGTCCGCGAGGGCACCGTCGACCTGGCGCTGATCGGCGCCGCCCATCGGGCGCCGGAGGACCTGGACGGCTGGCAGGTGATCAGCGAGCCGATCGTCGCCGCGGTGCCGCACGAGCACCCGCTGGCCGAAAAGGACGGGGTCACCCTCGCGGAACTGAGCGCCTACCCGCTCGTCTGCCTGCCCGAGGGGACCGGCATCCGGGCGACGCTGGACGAGGCGTCCGCCGCGCTCGGGCTGACCCCCACCATCGCCCTTCAGGCGAGCGCGCCCGGCGCGGTGATGCACCTGGCCGAGCGGGGCCTCGGTGTCGCGGTGCTCTCCGAGTCGATGACCGCCCACCAGAAGGGGCTCAAGACGGTCGCCATCACCGACGCCGACGTTCCCGCGGTGCTGGCCCTGATCTCCGCGCCCACCAAGAGCCCCGCCCTGCGCGAACTGCTGCTGCACTGCCGGCAGTCGTTCGGCGAGCCCGCCCCGACGCAGGCCGTCGCGTCGATGAGCGGCGCGTAACCGCTTCCAGCACCACGAAAGCGGGCCCGTCGGCAACCGACGGGCCCGCTCGCGTGTGCCGGGCTCAGCTCTCCGCGGCCACCGGCGACTGGCCGGGGGCGTCCTTCGCCTCGGGCTTCGGCTGCTGGGCCGCCTGGAAGTCGGCGGGCCGGATCAGTACCAGCGCCAGCACACCGCCGAGCAGGGCCAGTCCGGCCGACACGCCGAGCAGGGTGTTGAGGCCGTCCACGAACCCGGTCGTGGCGATCTGCTGCACCTTCTCCCCGTACTGCTCGGGCACGAGGCGCACCGCCTCACCGGTCTCGCCGCCCCGCGTCAGCGCGGCCAACTGGTCGCTCCGGCCCGCCAGTTCCGGCACCCCGCGCAGTCCGTCGCGGAACCGGTCGCTGATGACCCCGGCGAAGGTCGAGCCGAGCACCGCGACACCCGCGCTCACACCGAGCTGACGGAAGGTGCCGTTCACGCCCGACGCCATGCCGGAGCGGGAGAAGTCCACGACGCCCACGGCCGTGGAGGCCAGCGGCGGGTTCACCAGACCGGCGCCGACACCGCCCAGCACCAGACCGGGGATGAAGTGCTCCCAGCCGCTGGACTCGGTGATCCCGCTCATCAGCAGCAGCGCGGCACCGACCAGCAGCAGCCCGACCCCGATCATGTAGCGGGGCTGCACCTTGGCGCTGAGCCGCCCGGCGATCAGGGAGGCGACCAGCATCGACAGCGAGGCGGTGAGCAGGCGCAGACCGGTCTCCAGCGAGGAGTAGTTCAGCGCCTCCTGGAAGTAGATCGCCAGGAACAGGAACATCGCGAACAGCGAGCCGTTCATGGCGAACGCCGCGATGGAACCGCCGACGAAGGTGGGGATGCGGAACAGCCTCAGGTCGAACATGGGCTGCTCGGACTTCGCCTCCACCAGCAGGAACGCGAGCAGCAGCGCCGCGCCCACCACCAGACCGGTCACCGCGCGGCCGTCGCTCCACTCGGTCTCGCCGGCGCGGATCAGGCCGTAGACCAGGGTGGCGAGGCCGCCGGTGAGCAGGACGAAGCCGGGCCAGTCCAGCTTGCGGGCGAACGGCGACTTCGACTCGTCCACGCGCAGCGCGATGATCAGGGCCACGATGACGCCGATCGGCACGTTGACCAGGAAGATGCCCCGCCAGCTGATGCCGCTGGAGATCAGGCCGCCGGCCACCGGGCCGATGGCGGAGGCGAGGCCGGTGACCATGCCCCACACGCCGAACGCCATGCCGCGTTCCTTGCCCTGGAAGCTGCCCGCGAGCAGCGCCAGACCGGTGGCGAACATGACCGAGCCGCCCACGCCCTGGAGCACCCGGGACATGATCAGCATCAGCGGCGACTGCGCCACACCGCACAGCAGCGAGGCGACCGTGAACAGGGCCACGCCGATCGCGTAGAGGCGCTTGCGCCCGAACCGGTCGGCCAGCGTGCCGCTCGTCAGCAGGAAGGAGGCCAGCGCCAGCGCGTAGCCGTCGATCACCCACTGGAGGTCGGCGAAGCTGGCTTCCAGGTCGCGCTGCACATCGGGCATGACGACGTACACGATGGTGGTGTCCAGCAGGAGCATGAACGTCCCGCCGCACACCCCCAACAGGGTCCACCATTTCTTTTCCATCATCGTTCCTTCTGCTGTCCTGAGCGGTCGGCCGCGGCCCGTCAGCGGGGGCCGGGGGAGGGGTTCGGCGGGATGTTGTGGTTCAGCCGGAAGAGGTTTCCGGGGTCGTAGGCGGCCTTGATCCGGCCGAGGCGCGCGTAGTCGCCGGGCTCGTACGCCCTGCGCACCTGGTCCGGGGTGGCGGCGGCGCCGTAGAGGAAGTTCAGGTTGCGGCCCGTGGTGATCGGGGAGAGGGCGTCGGTGAGCCGGGTGTGCGCGGCGCGGACGGTGTCGGCGCTGTCGTCGGTGACCCGGTCCAGCACCGCGAGCAGATAGCGGGCCGAGCGGTGGCCGACCGAGTTCGGCACGCGCGGTGACCGGGCCAGGGCACCGCCCAGGTGGCGCACCTCGACGATGCTGGTGATCGGCGCGTCCGGCCCGGCCAGGTCGAGCACGGTGCGCACCGCCGACCCGTCGAGCCCGCTGAGCATCGCGTTGGTCCCGACGTACGCGGCCGGTGCCACCGGGTCGTTGTGGATCGACCCCGAGTCGGTGTACGGCAGCTCGCGCACCGAGTCCGCCAGCCGTGGCCCGAGCGCCCGCAGCGGGGCGACCAGCCGCTCCCCGTACGCCGGGTCGCCCAGGTAGGCGATCCGGACGTGCACCACGTACCGCCCGCGCAGCGGCGGGGGCAGGGTCGGGGCGTCGGGGAGCGGGACCAGGGCCAGGGAGGAGGTCATCTCCTCGGGGACCGTGTCCGTCCAGCGCAGGTAGGCGTTCAGGATGCGCTCGGCGGACGCGCCGTCGAAGAACAGGCCGCCGCCGTAGAGCCGGGTCACCGGGACCAGGTCGACTTCGAGGCCGGTGACCAGGCCGAAGTTGTCGCGGCCGCCGCGCAGCGCCCAGAACAGGTCGGGGTCGCTGTCGGCGGTGACCTCGCGGGGCCGGCCGTCGGCGGTGACGCACTCCACGCGCCGGACGTGGTCGGCCGCGTACCCGAACTTCCGGGCCAGCAGGCCGATTCCGCCGCCGAGGGTGTAGCCGATCGCGCCCACGTCCGGGGCGCTGCCGCTGAGCGGGGCCAACCCGTGCGGCGCGGCCGCCTCGACGACCTGCTTCCACCGCACGCCCGCGCCCACGAAGGCCGTACGGGCGGCCGGGTCCACGCGCACCTCGGTCATCCGGCGGGTGCTGACGAGGACCCCGGTGGCAGCGGGCAGCGCGGGTGCGTGCCCGGTGGCCTGCACGCCCACCGGGAGGTCGCGCGCGGCGGCGAACTCCACCGCGAGCTGTACGTCCTTGGGCTCGGCCGCGCCGACGACGAGCGCCGGGCGGTGCGGCCGGTGGGTCTGGTAGCGGGCGCGTTCCTCGTCGTAGCCGTCCTGGCCCGCGACGAACAGCGGGCCGCCGACGCGCTCGGCCAGTTGCCGGGCGGCCGCGCTCAGGTCCTCGCGCGCGGTGGGCGGTTCGGGGCGAGCGGGCACGGTCCGTTCCTTTCGTCGAGGGACGACAGTGCCGCTGACGGGGGTCGCTGCGGCACTGTCGTCCCAGTCATGGTCCCGACGATGCGATCAGAAGTCCAAGACCTAGTTTTTCTGGGATACCGAACTTTTGGTTATGGATCAGCGGTGACCGCCACGGCCAGCGCGAACGTGGGTGCCGTCAGCTCACCGACCAGCGCGTACCGGTCGCCGGCCCGTGCCCACAGCCGCCCCTCGCGTAGGCCGAGCCGCACCCGCCAGAACAGCCCGCCATGGGCGTCCACGCACTCGGACAGCGCTTTGAAGGCGGCCTCCTTCGCGGCGAACAGCCGCCGCAGGCCCGGCGGGTCGCCCTCCGGCCACAGCTCGGCCCGCTCCCGCTCGTCCAGCAGGAACCGGTGCAGCCGCAGGTCCGGGCAGCGCGGCTCCAGGTCCACGCCCACGCCGCGGGCACCGGGCGCGACCGCGGCCACCGCCAGCGCGGTGCTGTGGGTCACCGAGGCCGGGAATCCCGCCGGACACACCGGCGCCCCGCTGTACGCGCGGCCCACCGACGTCACCGGGCTGCCCGCGCGCCGCAGCGCCGCGCCCACCGCGTCCCGGCCGGCCCGGTGCTGTGCCGCGCCGGTGCCCGGCGGGGCGACCGCGGTGCTCGCCAGCACGACCCGCCGGACACGGCCGGGGCTCCCGAGCAGCCATGCGCTCGGGAGCCCCGGAAGCGGTGCCTCAGTCACCCGTCCCGGCGACCCGCTCGATGAACGACTCCACCTCCCGCTGGAACCACTCGGGCTCCTCCAGGAAGGCCAGATGCCCGCCGTCCGGCACGGTGACGGTGACGGCGTCCGGGAACAGCCCCACCATCTCCCGCACCGCGTCCGTGCTCAGCGAGAAGTCGTCCCCGCCGACGAACAGCAGCGTCGGAGCGGCCACCTTGGTCATGATCTGCGGGTCCAGCGGCGCCTTCACCGACACCGCGAGCCCGGCGCGCAGGGAGTCCACGGTGTGGATGCCGAGGAAGTTCTGCTTGCGGCCCATGAACCCGATGGGCCCCGCCTCCTCCACCGCCCGGTCGCCGGAGACGAGCGGGTACAACTGCTCGTACAGCACGCCCAGTCCGGACGTCTCCAGCGTCTTCAGCCAGGACTTGGTGATCCGGCGCAGCCGCTGCGGGCCGTGCGGGCTCATCGCCGGCCCCGCCAGGATCAGGCCCTGCACCCGGTCCGGGTGGGCCACGGCGAAGTCCCGGCAGATCAGCGTCGAGAACGACGTGCCCACCAGGATCGCCTTCTCCAGACCCAGCCCGTCGAACAGGGCCTTGAGGTCACTGATGTGGTCCTCCCACACCGGCTCCCCGGCGTGCGGGCTGGAGTCGCCCTGGCCGCGCAGGTCGTAGGAGGTGAGCCGGGCCGTGGTGGCCAGCTTCGCGGTGTAGGACCGCCAGGACTTGCGGTCCATGAAGAAGTTGTTGACGAGGACGATGTCGGGGCCGGACCCGCGTCGCTCGTACGCTATCCGGATGTCGTCGCTCACCTGGATCTCGCCGGTCTCCAGGGCGTCGTCGACGGTCGTGTCGGTCATCGGCTCACTTTCGGGCGGAAGGCGGGCGAAGGGCGGGCGGGACTCAGACGGCTTCGAGGACCGCCTCGGCGGCGGACCGGGCGTCCCCGAACCGGGCGGTCAGCGCGTGCACCCACCGCTCCAGGCCGAAGGCCAGGCAACTGGTGGAGGCGGGCGCGCCGTCGGGCAGGGAGATCGCGCAGCGCTCCCCGAAGAAGTTGCGGTGGTAGTTCACCGACCCGATGGCCAGGCCGTCCACCACGAACTCCTCCTTCACCGGGAAGAGCCGCTGCATCGTGGCCCGTGATCCGGTGCGGTCGAAGAACGGGTCGGTGGCGACCTCGGTGCTCATCGCCAGGCCCAGCCGGTCGGCGAGGCCCAGCACCTGCTCCTTGGCCCGCTTCAGGTGCTCGGTGGCGCCCTCGGGCGAGCCGACGAACACGATCTCGCGCATGCTGAAGCCGAGCAGCCTGCGCAGCCCCTCGTAGCGCGTCTCGTTGCGGAAACAGGTGGCGACCGTGGTGAACCGGTTCTCCGTCGCCTGAAGGGCCTGGTCCTTCAGGTCGAAGTAGACCGAGTAACACGCGGCCGAAGGCAGGGCCAGCGCCGCGTCGCCCAGCACGGACGCCGGCAGCTCCGTCAGCGGGCTCGCGGCGCCGGCGCGCAGTTCCCCGAGCCGGGCCGGGTCGGCCGCGACGGCGGCCAGACCCAGGTGCGGGAAGTTCTCGTAGTAGTCGATGGACTCCAGGTCCGCCGGCCGCAGCAGGAACGGGTAGCGCCGCTCCTCGGCCTCCCACTCGTGCGCCCAGGACAGCATCAGCGAGTCGAACGCGCGCAGCAGCCGCAGCTCGTCCGGGCCGAGGACGCCGAGGCCGTTGTCCGTCCCCGTGGCGGTGCCCATCAGCGGGCCGCCGCGCCGTGCAGGAAGCGCTTGTCGATGGCGCGCAGGGTGCGGAAGTCCTCGACGTCGATCTCCTCGGGGTCGATGGTCTCCCCGCTCAGCTCCTCCAGCAGGTAGAGGAACTCGACGAAGGCCAGCGAGTCCACCGCGCGGCGGTCGATCAGGTCGTCGTCCAGCTTCAGCTCGCCCACCTCGGGGTTGCGCTGGTGGATGAAGGTGAGGATCTTGGTCAGCTTGTCGTCGCTCATGCCGATGCTCCCTGGACCTGAAGGCCGTTGCGGGCGAGGAACTTGCGGGTGCGGTTGAGGATCGCGTTGTGCGCGGCGTGCCGGGCCGGGTGCTCCAGCAGGCGGCGGCGCAGTTCGAGGGGCTGGTCGAGCCCGGCGTCGCGGTACACGGCCGGGTTGTACAGGCTGCGGACGCTGTACTCCAGGTACGTCTCCAGGTAGTTGGCCAGCACCGGGATGTCCTCCGGGCGGCTCTCCTTGACCTGGTCCAGCAGTTGGGTGAACAGGTGCCGCCCGAAGGCGACATGGCGGCTCTCGTCCTGGTGGTGGACCCGGTTGATCTCCTGCGCGATGGGCGGCAGCGAATCGTCCGTCGCCATCCGCGCGTTGAAGTAGTCGACCAGCTCCTCGAAGATCAGGATGCGGGCGAAGATGACCAGTTCGGTCGCCGCGTCGCCCACCCCCTCGATCCGGCCCGGACCGACCTGCGGCACCGCCGGGTACACCTTCCCGCCGTACTTCAGGCAGAAGGTCCCGAAGAACCACATGTGCTCGTTCTCCTCCCCGATGAAGTGGTGGAGGAACTCCGAGGCGTCGGCGTAGGTCTTGGTGTGGATGCGGAGCACGACCTCGCTGAGCAGCTCGCGGATGCCGTGCACGTTGAGGCTGAAGAAGTTCACCGCCTCGAACCGGGTCAGGGCGAGCTGCTGCTCCCGCGTCAGCTTCCCCCACTCCTCGGTGCCGGCGAGCGTGACCAGGTCCTCGCTCATCCACGGCCGGTCGGTGCCGAGGGACTCGGGCCAGTCGAAGATCGTGTAGGGGTTGTAGTAGTCGGACTCCGCCATCGCTTCCAGCCGGGCCAGATCCAGCTTGACGGGTTTGACGGTCGTCGGCATCGGCAGACCTTCTTTCGGGGAACGTTGCGGTACGGCGGCGCGCGCGGGTCAGGCGCGCTCGGCCAGGACGGACCAGACCGGGAGCTGGGTGCGTCCCGCCTCGTCGATCTCCACCTGGACGCCGGTCTTCTCCAGGAAGGTGCGGGTGGCCTCGGCCACGCCCCAGTAGACGGTCCGGGTCAGCTCCGTGACCGTCCAGCCGGCCCCGGTCAGCACCTCGCGCACCGTCTCCTCGGAGACGGACAGCGGCTCGGGCATCCCGCCGGGGACCGCCGCGAAGCACAGCATGTCCAGCCAGGCGCCGGGCCGGGCGGCCCGGCCGAGTGCGGCGGCGTAACGGCGGCGCCCCTCCGCGCCGAGCGTGTGGAACAGCGCGCTGTCGAGGACGGTGTCGAAGCGGCCCTCGTAGCCGGCCAGACTCGTGGCGTCGGCGACGGCGAACTCGATCTCCGCCCCGCCCTCCTGCTTCGCCGCGCGCTCCCTGGCCCGCTCGATCGCCGTGGAGGCGGCGTCGACGGCGGTGACCCGATATCCGCGGGCGGCCAGGAACACGGCGTTGTCACCCAGACCACAGCCCGCGTCCAGCACCTCGCCGCGAATTCGTCCGCGTCGCTCGAATTCAAGCACACCGGGCTGCGGTTCACCGATGTCCCAGGGGACCCGGGTGATCCCGGCGTCACCCAGCAGTTCACCTCCGCGATATACGGCGTTGAAGTCGGCGGTCGCGTAATCGTAGGACTTCTGGGCGCTATTGCTCATGCCAGTCTCCTGAGGAATAGATCCGGCGTCCGGCCCTGTCGAACCAAAGGGATTACCACAGCCGCCGACGTCCGCGTAAGGCGCGCCGACGCGCTCCGGCGCCCGTTCAACCGAGGAGATTCCACGGTTGAACGCCCGTTCCCTGGTGGCCGGGTGGATGGAAAGAGCGTATTCCGCTTTTCCTGGCCGTGGGTGCCCGGGAGCGGCCGCCAAGCGGAACGGAAAGTTTCGTATCCGGCGCGGCGAATTCAACGGGGGTGGCTGTGCCGAACCGGCCCACGTACGATGCCGGGGCGGCCGGAGGAAACGGACCGCCAATCGTCCGGAGCGTCATCCGCACCGGGGCCCTGTGCGTCCCGAAAATCCGGAAGGAAAAAGAAATTGCGCGGTTCAGGCAATAACCTCGACGCGCGTGCGGCGGAGCTGGTGAACCAGGCCGCCGGCCTCCGTGAGGACCTCTGGAAACGCGCCGCCGACAGCGACCGCGACCGGCGGCTGCCCGACGAGGTCATGGCCCGCGTCACCGGCGCCGGGCTCACCCGGCTGCTGGTGCCCGAAAGCAACGGCGGCCACGAGACCTCCATCCGCACCCTGCTGGAGGTCTGTACCGAGCTGGGCCGCGGCTGTGTCTCCGCCGCCTGGGTCACCGGCGTGCTCAACGTGGGCAACTTCGTCGTCTCCCTCTTCCCCGAGCGCACCCGCGCCGAGGTCTGGGACGACGACCCCGACGCCCGTACCGCCCTCATCCTCGGCGCCCCCGTGCGCACCGTGGAACCGGTGGACGGCGGGGTCCGGGTCAGCGGTGAATGGCCGTACGCCTCCGGCTCGTTGCACGCGGAGTGGATCGGCGGACTGCTCCTCGCCGACACCGGCACCGGACTCCAGCCGCACTTCGCGCTGATGCCGGCCGCCGACATCACCGTCCGCGACACCTGGCACTTCGTCGGGATGCGTGGCACCGGCAGCAACACGGTCGTCGCCGACCGGGTGTTCGTGCCCGCGCACCGGCTGCTCCCCTACAAGCCCCTGATCGACGGCGAGACCGACGGCCTGGTGCCGGCCGACCGCCGCTACCGCGACAGCCTGACCGGCGTCTTCATGGTCGGTCTGATCGGCTCACTGCTCGGCGGCGCCGACACCGCCCTGCGCTACGCCCTGGAACACGCCGGGACCCGGCGCGTGGCCGGGACCACCTTCGCCCATCAGGCCGAGTCGCCCACCGCCCGACTCGCCCTCGCGGCCGCCGCCACCCGGCTGGACACCGCCCGGCTGCACGCCCGCCGCCTCGCCGACAGCGTGGACGAGCACGCCCTGGCGGGCGAGAACCCCGACCTGCTCACCCGGGCCCGCGCCCGCATGGACGCCACCCATGTCGTCCAGCAGTGCCGCCAGGCCGTCGACGACATCGTCACGCTCTACGGCTCCTCCGCCCTGGACGAGTCCAACCCCCTCCAGCGGCTGTGGCGCGACGTCCACACCGGCAGCCGGCACGCCGGCTTCGGCATGGGCGTCCCCGAGCAGGTCTACGGCAGCGCCCTCGTGGGCCAGGACCCGCGTGCCATCAGCATGCTGGTCTGACGGCCCGTACGACGCGAACTCCCCTTCGTTCCGATGTGCTCCAGGCCCGCCCGCCGCTGCGCGGGAGTGGCCCTTCGCCGCCCAGTGACGGAAAGCGAGATCAGACATGTCCGACGAGCACGAGATCCGCGAACAGAACCGCGCCATCGTCGCCCAGTACATGAACACCCGCGGCCAGGACCGCCTGAAGCGGCACCTGCTGTTCACCGAGGACGGCACCGGCGGTCTGTGGACCACCGAGACCGGCGAGCCCATCGTCATCAGCGGCCGGGACCGCCTCGGCGAGCACGCCGTCTGGTCCCTCAAGTGCTTCCCCGACTGGGCCTGGATCAACATCGAGATCTTCGACACCCAGGACCCCGACCGGTTCTGGGTGGAGTGCGACGGCGAGGGCCAGATCCTCTTCCCCGGCTACGAGCCCGGTCTCTACCGCAACCACTTCCTGCACTCCTTCACGTTCGAGAACGGGAAGATCAAGCAGCAGCGCGAGTTCATGAACCCCTGCCAGCAGTTCCGGGCCCTCGGCATCGACGTCCCCGCGGTCCGCCGCGACGGAATCCCGACCTGACGCCGGCCGGCCGGCCCCCGGTCCCCGCCCCGACCCCGCAAGAGGAAGCCGTGCGCCCCTCCCTCCAGGACATCCAAGCGTCACTCGCCCTACAGCAGCCCCAGTGGGACGACGCCCGCCCGGTCGAGCGGGTGCGCGCCACCCTCCGCACCTGTCCACCCCTGGTCACCGCCGACGCCGCCGAAGGGCTGCGCCACCTGCTCGCCGACGTCGCCGCCGGGCGGGCCCTGCTGCTCCAGGCGGGGGACTGCGCCGAGGACCCGGCCGAGTCCACCCCGCGGCACGTACGCCGCAAGACCGACCTGCTCGACCACCTCGCGGAGACGGTCGGCGCGGTCACCGGCAAGCCCGTGCTGCGCGTCGGCCGTATCGCCGGGCAGTTCGCCAAGCCGCGCTCCAAGCCCGTGGAGCAGGTCGGCGGCATCACCCTGCCCGTCTTCCGCGGCCACATGGTCAACGGCCCCGAGGCCGACCCGGTCAGCCGACGCGCCGACCCCGAGCGCATCCTCACCTGCCACCGGGCCGCCCAGGAGATCGTCCGCGAACTGGCCGCCGTGAACGCCGGCCGGCCGCCCGCCGAACAGGTGTGGACCAGCCACGAGGCCCTGCTGCTCGACTACGAACTGCCCATGCTGCGCCAGGACGGCACCCGCCCCTACCTGGGCTCCACCCACCTGCCGTGGATCGGGGAACGCACCCGGCAGCCCGAGGGCGCCCATGTGCGGCTGCTGGCCGAGGTGCTCAACCCGGTCGCCTGCAAGATCGGCTCCGGTACCACCACCGACGACGTCACCGCCCTGGCCGACCGCCTCGACCCGCACCGGGAACCCGGCCGGCTCGTGCTGGTCGCCCGCATGGGCACCGACTTCGTGACCAGCAGGCTGCCC
This sequence comes from Streptomyces sp. NBC_01171, assembly GCF_045039805.1. Lineage (NCBI taxonomy): Bacteria > Bacillati > Actinomycetota > Actinomycetes > Kitasatosporales > Streptomycetaceae > Streptomyces > Streptomyces sp. NBC_01171. Next base: position 6,125,864 of record NZ_CP108609.1, read on the forward strand.
CCGCTGGTGGAGGCCGTACGGGCCGCCGGACACCCGGCGATCTGGCTGTGCGACCCCATGCACGGCAACACCATCACCAGCCCCGCCGGGCACAAGACCCGCCTGGTGGACGCGATGCTCGCCGAGATCGAGGGCTTCGGCACCGCCCTGGCCGAGAGCGGCGGCGTCAACGGCGGCCTCCACCTGGAGACCACCCCGGACGACGTCACCGAGTGCGCCGCCGACGTCTCCCAGCTCGGCAGCGTGGGGGACCGGCACACCACGTTCTGCGACCCCCGGCTCAACCCCGACCAGGCGCTGCGCATGGTCACCGGCTGGGCGCACACCCTGCGCTGAGCCCCGCCGCGCCCCGGCAGGCCCGTATCCCTCCCGCCCCGAAAGGAGCCGACTGGTGGTCGGCATACCCCGTATCGCGCCCTACGCTCTGCCGGCGGCGGACAGCCTCCCGGCGAACACGGCCCACTGGACGCCGGACCCGCAGCGGGCCACGCTGCTGATCCACGACATGCAGCACTTCTTCCTGCGTTCCATCCCGGACCCGCTGCGCTCCGAACTAGTCGACAACGCCGCCCGGCTGCGAAAGCGCGCCGTGAGCCTCGCGGTGCCGGTCGCCTACACCGCGCAGCCGGGCGGCATGACCGACGAGGACCGGGGGCTGCTCAAGGACTTCTGGGGACCGGGCATGCGCACCGCCCCCGAGGACCGCGAGGTGGTGCCCGAACTCGCCCCGGACCCCGGCGACTGGGTGCTCACCAAGTACCGCTACAGCGCCTTCCACCGCTCCGGCCTGCTGCGCCGGCTGCGCGCCGCCGGCCGCGACCAGCTCGTGCTCTGCGGGGTCTACGCCCACATCGGCGTGCTCGCCACGGCCGTCGAGGCGTTCACCAACGACATCCAGGTCTTCCTCGCCGCCGACGCCGTCGCCGACTTCTCCGCCGAACGGCACCGCCTCGCCCTGGACTACGTGGCCGAGCGCTGCGGGGTGGTCCTGCCCAGCGCGGAGGTGTTCCGGTGAGCCCGCCCAGCGACCTCCTGGACCGCCTGCTCGCCGCCCCCGGCGACCACGACTTCGCCCTGCTGCACCGGCCGGAGAGCGGCGCCCCCGGCACCGTCGACGTCCTGCTGGGCGAGGTCTCCCACCCGGCCACGCTCGCCGGGCTGCCGCTGCCGGAGGGCACGGAGGGCTCCGGCCACGAGGCCCTCGTCCTGGTGCCCTACCGCCAGCTCGCCGAACGGGACTTCGCCGCCCCCGACGACGGCTCGCCCCTCATCGCGCTCACCGTCACCGAGCAGGCCGAGCTGCCCCTGGCGGACGTGCTGGAGCGGCTGCCCGACACCCCGGTCGGCATGAGCGGCCACCGCTTCGACCTGTCCGACGACGAGTACGCCGAGAAGGTGCGGCGGGTCGTCGCGGACGAGATCGGCACCGGCGAGGGCGCCAACTTCGTGCTGCGCCGCACCCTGCTCGCCGATCTCGACGGCTACACCCCGCACACCGCGCTGGCCGTCTTCCGCCGGCTGACCGCGGTCGAGCACAGCGCCTACTGGACCTTCGTCATCCACGTCGGCGGCCGTGCCTTCGTCGGCGCCACCCCGGAGCGGCACATCTCGGTGCGGGACGGCCACGCCGTGATGAACCCCATCAGCGGCACCTACCGCTACCCGCCCGGCGGCGCCGACCTGGCCGGTCTCACCGCGTTCTTGGAGGACCGCAAGGAGACCGACGAGCTGTACATGGTGCTGGACGAGGAACTGAAGATGATGTCCCGCGTCTGCGAGCCCGGCGTCCGTGTCACCGGACCCCGGCTCAAGGAGATGGCCCGGCTCGCCCACACCGAGTACTTCATCGAGGGCCGCACCCGCCGCGACCTGCGTGACATCCTCCGCGAGACCCTGTTCGCGCCCACCGTCACCGGCAGCCCGGTGGAGAGCGCGGCCCGCGTCATCCAGCGCCACGAACCCCAGGGGCGTGGCTACTACAGCGGAGTCGCCGCGCTGATCAGCCGCGAACCCGGCGGCGGGCGCTCGCTCGACTCCGCCATCCTGATCCGCACCGCCGACATCGCCGCCGACGGCAAGCTGCGGCTCGCAGTCGGCGCCACCCTCGTACGCCACTCCTCGCCGCGTGCGGAGGCCGCGGAGACCCGTGCCAAGGCGGCCGGGCTGCTGCACGCCCTGGGCGGCGCGGCCGGCCCCGACGTCCCCCCGGTGTCGGCGGCTCGCTTCGGGGACCGGCCCGAGGTCCAGGAGGCGCTGCGCGGCCGGAACGCCGACATCGCCGACTTCTGGCTCGCGGCCGCGCCCCCCGGTGCCCTCCGGGTGCCCGAGCTGAAGGGGCTGAAGATCCTGGTGGTGGACGCGGAGGACGCCTTCACCGCGATGATCGTCCAGCAGCTCGAAGCACTGGGCCCCACCGCCGAGGTGCTGCGCTACGACCGGCTGCACGGCCGTCTCGACGGGTTCGACGCGGTCGTCATGGGCCCCGGCCCCGGCGACCCGCAGGACACCGCCGACCCGAAGATCGCCGCGCTGGACGCCGCCGTGGCCCACCTCCTGCGCGAACGGCTGCCGTTCCTCGCGGTCTGCCTCAGCCATCAGGTGCTCAGCCGCCGCCTCGGCCTCCCGCTGATCCGGCGCGCGGAACCCAACCAGGGCCTGCAGCGCGCCATCGACCTGTTCGGACGGCGTGAACGCGTCGGCTTCTACAACACGTTCGCCGCCGTCAGCCCCGCCGACCACCACCACGTACCCGGCACCGGAGAGGTCGCGGTCAGCCGGGACCCCGACACCGGCGAGGTCGACGCGCTGCGCGGGCCGCACTTCGCCTCCTTCCAGTTCCACGCCGAGTCCGTGCTCACCGTCGACGGACCCCGGCTGCTCGGGGACGCTCTGCGGGGGGTGCTCTCCCGATGAGGCTGGAGATCGCCTGGTGGGACCTGGACGACTCGCCCCACAGCATCCGCACCCTCAACGAGCACCTGTCGGAGGGGGTGACCGGCGACTGGGCGGAGGTGCCCGGCCTCAGGGTGAAGTACTGGGTCGCGGACCCGGCGCACAACCGCTGGGGCGCCGTCATGGTGTGGGAGACCGACCGGCCCGCCGGCCACCCGCTGCCGCCCAACCGCGCCGCCGACCTGATCGGCCGCCCCCCGGACCACCGCATGGGCTTCGCCGTCGAGGCCCTCGCCGACCCCGCCGCCCTCCCGATACCCCAGGCCACCCAGGAGCCCCGCTGATGCACGAGTACCTGCTCGTGGACGCCTTCTCCCGCAAGCCGCTCTACGGCAACCCGGTCGCCGTCTTCCTGGACGCCGGCGACCTGTCGGCCGAGAAGATGCAGCGGATCGCGCGGGAGATGAACCTCTCCGAGACCACCTTCGTCCACCCCGCCCGCGACGGCGGCGACGCGCGCATCCGCATCTTCACCCCGGTCAACGAACTGCCCTTCGCCGGGCATCCGTTGCTCGGAACGGCGGTCGCGCTCGGCGAGGTGCTCAAGCGGGACCGGCTGAGGCTGGAGACCGCCATGGGGACGATCCCGGTCGAACTCGGCGACGACGACGGCGCGGTGACCGTCCGCATGGAACAGCCGCACCCCGTCTGGGAACCGTACGAGCACGCGGGGGAGTTGCTGGAGGCGCTCGGCGTCACCGGGACCGTCGCCCCGGTGGAGATATACCGCAACGGGCCCCGGCACGTCTTCGTCGGGCTGGAGAGCGTCGCCGCGCTCTCCGCGCTCACCCCGGACCACCGCGCCCTCGCCCGCTTCCCCGATATGGCGGCCAACTGCTTCGCCGGGGAGGGTTCGCACTGGCGGACCCGGATGTTCTCCCCGGCCTACGGCGTCGTCGAGGACGCGGCGACCGGCTCGGCGGCGGGCCCACTCGCCATCCACCTCGCCCGGCACGGCCTGGCCCGCTACGGGCAGCCGCTGGAGATCCTCCAGGGCGTGGAGATGGGCCGCCCCTCGCTGATGCTCGCCACCGCCGAGGGCACCGGGGAGCACATCACCTCCGTCCAGGTCGGCGGCCACGGCGTCCCCGTGGGGCGCGGAACCCTCTACGTCTAGGCCCCGACACCAGGAAGGCACGGCATGAACAGCAGCAAGTTCGAGAGCCTCACCGGGCGCACCGACCGCCGCTTCCCGGAGTACGACGACCCGCCGGCGGAGCCCCTGGGCCTGGTCCGGGACTGGCTGGCCCAGGCCGCCGAGCAGGGGGTGCGCGAGCCGAGGGCGCTCGCCCTGGCCACCGCCGACAAGCGCGGCCGCGCCTCCACCCGGGTCGTGGTCTTCGGCGGCATCGACGACGAGGGCCTGCTGTTCACCACCCACAGCACCAGCCGCAAGAGCCGGGACATCGAGGAGACCGGCTGGGCCTCCGGGCTGCTCTACTGGCGCGAGACCGCCCAGCAGATCAGCATCGGCGGCCCGGCCGTCCCCATCGGGGAGGCGGAGGCGGACGCCCTCTGGCACGCGCGGCCCGTCCCGTTGCACGCCATGTCCGCCGCGTCCCAGCAGAGCGAACCCCTCACCGACCCGGGCGCCCTGCGGGCCGCCGCCGAGTCCCTCGCCGCCACCGGCGCCGCCCTCGACCGCCCCGCCCGGTTCACCGGCTACCGGCTGGTCCCGCACGAGGTGGAGTTCTGGTCCGCCCGCTCCGACCGGATGCACCACCGGCTGCGCTACGAGCGCGACGGCGCCGACTGGCACGTCACCCGGCTCCAGCCATGACCGCCCCCGACGACAGGAGCCGACCCGCCATGCAGGAACGCGCCTTCCCCCTGGTCTTCGCCGAGCGCGTCCCGGCGACCGCGGCCTTCTACGAACGGCTCGGCTTCACCAGGCTGCGGCAGAACCCGCCCGAGGGCGAGCCCACGTACATCGCCCTCGCCCGCGGCACGGCCGAGCTGGCCGTGGTCTCCGCCGAGTGGCCCGCCACCCGGTACGACAGGCCGCTGGGCACCGGGGTCCGGTTCGAGATGTTCGTCCTCGTCGACGACCTGGACACCACGCTGAAGGAACTCGCCGGTGCCGGCGTCCCGTTGCTGCGCGACCCCGTGGAGATGCCGTGGGGCGAGCGGATCGCCTATGTCACCGACCCCGACGGCAACCCCGTCGCCCTCGCCGCCGGACCCCACTCCTGACCACCTGACCTGGGACGCGCCATGACGCTGGACATCGCCGAGACCGACCGCATCCTCGAACCGCCGCACGGCACCCGCCCCGACCCGGACGCCTTCGTCCAGGCCGCCATGGCCTGGCACTTCGACCCGGACACCGGATCGCCGTTCTGGCTCAAGCGGGCCACCGCCTTCGACTTCGACCCCCGCCGCGACATCCGCACCCACGCCGACCTGGCCCGCTTCCCCAACGTCGCGGCCGAACTGCGGCACGTACCCGCAGCCGACCTCGTCCCGCGCGGCTACGGCGACCGCCCCGACGTGATCGGGGTCTACGAGAGCGGCGGCACCACCGGCGCCCCCAAGCGCGTGGTGCTGCTGCGGGACTGGCTGGAGCGCACCCTGCACTGGAGCAACGAGGCCCTCGACGCCCACGGGTTCCCGCGCGGCGCCGACTGGCTCGGCCTGGTGCCCGGCGGCCCGCACATCGTCGGCGAGTACTTCCAGCGCTCCGCCGCCACCCACGGCCGCTACGGGTTCCGCGTCGACCTCGACCCGCGCTGGGTCAAGCGGACCATCGCCGAGGGACGGGGACCCGAGGCGGGCGCCTACGCCGAGCACGTCGTCGACCAGGCCGCCGAGGTGCTGCGCACCCAGGACATCGGCGTCATGACCATCACCCCGCCCCTGCTGGAGCGGCTGGCCCGCCGGGACGACCTGGTCGACCTCGTCAACGACAAGGTCCGCGCGATCCGCTGGGGCGGCACCCAGATGGACGCCGATTCCCGCCACCTGTACCGCACCGAGGTCTTCCCCGACACCGTCCTCAGCGGCAACTACGGCAGCACGATGATCCTCGGCTTCGCGGGGGAGCGGCCGGACCTCCCCGACGACGGGCCCTGCGTCTTCGACACCCTCGACCCCTGGGTCACCTTCGGTGTGGTCGACCCGGAGACCGGCAAGCCCGTCCTCTACGGGGAGCGGGGGCGGGTGGTCGCCCACCACGTCAGCAAGTCCTTCCTGCTGCCCAACAACCTCGAACGCGACCTGGCCACCCGCGTCCGGCCGCCCGAGGGCGGGATCGGGGATTCCGTCGCGGACATCGCGCCCGTCGGCACCTTCGAGAACGAACAGGTCATCGAGGGGGTCTACTGATGCCGGCCGCAGCGGAAGAGAAGGAACTGCCCCAGCTCGACGCGCTCGGGCCGAGGGGCCCGTACCGCGCCCGCAACCGGCTCACGGTCACCGATGTCTCCGGCGCGCCGGTCGCCCAACTCAGCCTGGTGCCGGGTGTGTTCCTGCACCGCGCACTGACCGCGCTGCGCCGCGCCGAGCCTCCGGCCCCCGACCGGCGGGCCGCCGTACTGGCCCGTGCGGCCGAGCTGTTCACCACCGGCCGGGTGGGCGGGCTGACCGTCGCCGAGCACGAGCACCTCGTCAGCCGGGTCGGCGGAGTGCCCCTCGGCGTCGTCCGGACCGCGACCCGCGCCATCGGTGAGCGCCTGGCCGCCGCGTACGACAGCGCGCGGCGGGCGCGGCCGGTGGACGCCCGTGACGACTGGCGGGACCCGCTCACCCGTGCCGGGCGCGCGGTGTGGACCCGGCGCGGCGAGGTGTTCGCGGTGAACGCGGCCGGCAACCACCCCGGCACCCACAGCCTCTGGCCCGAGGCGCTGGCGCTCGGCTTCCGGGTCGCCGTCCGCCCCTCGCGCCGGGAGCCCTTCACCCCGTACCGTCTGATCACCGCGCTGCGGGACGCCGGGCTCGGACCGGACCAGGTGGCGTTCCTGCCCACCGGGCACGAGCTGGCCGACGAGCTGCTGCGCGGCGCCGACCTCGGCATGGTGTACGGCGGCGACGACGCGGTCCGGCGCCACCGGGCCGACCCGGCGGTGCTGACCCAGGGCCCCGGCCGGTCCAAGATCCTCGTCACCGCCGACGTGGACTGGCGCGAGCACCTGGACACCATCGTCGACTCCGTCAGCCACCACGGCGGAACGGGGTGCGTCAACGCCACCGCCGTCCTCGTGGAGGGCGACCCGGCACCGCTGTGCGCGGCCCTCGCCGAACGGCTCGGCGCGCTGCCCGCCCTCGCACCGGAGGACGACAAGGCCGTACTGCCCGTCCAACCGGTAGCCACGGCAAGGGCGTTCGGCGCCCATCTGGCCAACCGGGCGGCAGGCACCCGGCCCTGGCTGGGTGCGGAGGGGGTCGTGGCCGAACTCGGGGACGGCAGCGCCGCGTTGCGGCCCGCCGTGCACCAGGTCGACCGGCCCGACGCGGCCCAGCTCGGCGTCGAACTGCCCTTTCCCTGCGTCTGGGTGGCGCCCTGGACCTCCGAGGCCGGCACGGCCGTCCTGCGGGACAGCCTCGTCGTGACCGCGCTGACCCGACGGGAGGAGCTGATCGACCGGCTGCTGGACGAGCCCACCATCGGCAATGTCTACGTCGGCGACACCCCCACCTACCGCATCGCGCCCGGACTGCCGCACGACGGCTTCCTCGGCGACTTCCTGATGCGCACCAAGGCGGTCATCCGCACCTGAGCCTCCGCCTCTCAACCGTCCTGTTGAATCCGCGCACTTTCCGCGCACTTGTCGAAGGGACCACCACACCCATGCACGCCGTTTCGTACACCGCACAGTGGATGGCCGCCGCCCGCGCCCTGGAGTCCGAGCGCGAGGACGCCCTCTACGTCGACCCGCTGGCCCGGTCCCTCGCCGAGCCCAAGGGGTTCGAGCTGATCGACCGCTATGTCGGCGGCGGTCTGCTGCCGTTCATCTCCATCCGCACCCGCTTCCTGGACGACGCGATCCGGGACCTGCTCGCGGACGGCTCGATAGGCCAGGTCGTGCTGATCGCGGCCGGGATGGACACCCGCGCCTTCCGGCTCGACTGGCCCGACGACGTCGACGTCTACGAGGTCGACCACGGCCCGCTGATCACCGAGAAGCGGCGCCGCCTCGACGCGCTGGGCGCCAAGCCCGCCGTACGGCGCCACGAGGTGTCCGCGGACCTGACCAAGGAGTGGCTGCCCGACCTGGAGGCGGCGGGCTTCGACCGGACGCGGCCGACGCTGTGGGTCGCCGAGGCGCTGACCTTCTTCCTCACCGAGGAGCAGGCCGCCGGGCTGCTGCGCCTGCTGGCCTCCGCCTCCGCGCCCGGCAGCCACCTGGCCTTCGACATCCTCGGCCGGACCCTGCTGCGCAGCCCGTTCTCCAAGCCGTTCCTCGACCGGCTCGCCGAGGACGGCACGCCGTGGATCTTCGGCACCGACGAGCCGGAGCCGTTCCTGGAGGCCAACGGCTGGGAGATCGAGTCGCTGAAGGAGCCGGGCCAGCCCGGCGCGGGGGAGGGGCGCTGGCCCTACGACGTCCAGCCGCGCGGGCGCCGCTTCGCCAACCGGCTGTGGCTGATCCGCGCCCGGCTCGCCGCACAGTGACGCCCGGTCTCCGGGCCCGCGGCGGCCGGACCCCCGACGAGGGGTTTCGCCGCCGCGGCCCGTGGACCGCCGGCGCCGATCAGTCCCGCGCCTGGAGCCGCTCCCGCAGCTCCAGGTTCTCCTCCGCCAGCATCCGCAGCCGTTCCCGCACCGGCTCCAGCGCCTCGGCCAGCTCCAGCTCCGAGTAGCGCGGGGTGATGTGCTTGGGGCAGTTCCAGAACAGGCCCTCCACCCGGATCAGCATGAGCTGCTCCAGCGGGCCGTCGGTGCGCAGATCGGACAACTGCTCGTGCAGCTCCGGGAATTCGGCCGGATCACGGGTCTCCGCGCGGCCGAAGATCTTCAGCCGGGTGGGGTTCGCGTAGTCCATGAAGAACAGCGAGACCCGGTCGTCGGAGCGGAGGTTGCCCGTGGTGATGTACTGCCGGTTGCCGCGCACCTCCACCCAGGCCAGCGTGCCGCTGTCCAGCACGTGCACGAAGCCCGGCGGGCCGCCCCGGAACTGGACGTACGGCCAGCCGTCCTCCCCGGTGCTGGCCAGGTAGAACCCGTCGCGGGCCGTGATGAAGTCCGCCTCGTCCGGCCCCAGCCGGTCCGGCTCCTCGGTGTCCCGCGCCAGCAGCCGTGCCATCGCCTGCGCACTGCCGCGCTCCTCCTGCACGCCCCGCACATTCTTGGTGAACGCCAACCGCGCATACCGGCTCATCCACGCCCCCTGAAGGCCACACCCGCCGAAACCTGGTCGGTGCACGACCATAGCCAGGCCGCGAGCAGCCGCAAAGGACCGGTGCCCGCACGCGCGAAGGCCCCCGTACGGCACCGGAACCGGCGTGCCGTACGGGGGCCCTCGCTCACCTCAGGTGCGGTAGGCGTAGAACGCCGCCGTCGGGTAGGACGCGACGAGGCTCGCCACCGACCGGTTGTAGGTGTTGGTGGAGTGGTACGTCACGTAGGGCACGCCCTGGGCGTCGCGCTTGGTGACGATCATCGTGTGGTCCTTGGACCCGTCCTTGTTGAAGTCCATCTGGATGACATCGCCGATGTCGGCCTGGTAGACATTCGCAAGGCTCGTGACCCGCTTCGAGGACAGCGCGAACCAGGAGAACTCGTTCACACCCACGAAGGAGTCCGACTGGATGTCGGCGGTGCCGAACCACTTGTGGAAGTCGTTCGTGTAACCGGGAACGTGCTTCCAGCCACCCGCCTTCAGCGCCTGGCTGACGAAGTTGGTGCAGTCACCACCCGCGCCGGCTCCGTTGAAGTCCGGGTACGCGGTGTTGTACTTGCTCCAGTACTTCGTCGCGTACGCGACCATGGCCTTGTAGTCATAACCGGTACCGGTCATGCTCTTCGGCTTCGCCGGAGCCGGCCGCGTGGTGGCCGCGCGAGGCGCGTCCGGCGGGCCGTCGTCCGCCTTGACCGTCGGCTTGGCGACCTCGGGCTTCGCCACCTGGTTCACCGCGAGGTAACCCTCGTCGGTGTCCTTGATGCGCGTGAGCTGCCAGTCGCCACCGCGGTCCGCCTGGAAGGTCAGCTCGTGGTGGGCCTGGAACCCCGTGGTGGGGGGCTCGTTGCCCGTGACCTTCTTGTACGTGAGCGACGTCGTCTCGGTGACGGCCACCGTGGCACGCCGTCCCTTGACCTGCGTGGCGTCCAGCTTCACGCTGGTGCTGCCCGCGCTGTACTGCTCGCCCAGCGCGGCCAGACGGCTCTTGCGGCCGCGAAGCTGGCTGAGCGCGGAGTCCTCCTGGCGCGACTGCGTGCCGGACAGGCGCACATCGCCGGAGAAACCGGAGGTCCGCTGCTTGCGGTCCTCCGAAGCACCGCCCACCAGGGCCTGGGTGCGGTCGGTGAAGACCGCGTCCGCCAGCCGCTGGAAGGTCGCCTTGGTCGCCGTGTCGACGGTCGGGTCGTCGGTGACCGCCGCGCCCGCGCTCCAGTTCGGCAGCAGGGCGACGCCCGCCACCACGGAGGCGGCCGCCGCCGAGATTATGGTGGCGCGGCTCCGCTTACGGCTCAATTTTCTCGACTTCAATGATGTTCCCCTCTACGCCGGTACACAGACCGGGACTCCGGTGACAGAGACCGGGCGAACGCATCTTCGCATGCCGTGTGCGGCAGGTGTGAAGACGGGATGCACAAGTGGAACCAGACTGTTTCACAGGTCACTTGACGACCGACGACCAGTCAGGCGACTGCGCGGGATCCAGGGTGCGCAGCCGCGCCAGCGTCTGCGGCGTCTGGACGTCCATCCAGTCGGCCAGTTCCTTGAAGGACACGCACTTCACGCCCTTCTTGGTGCACACGTTCTTGACCACCTGGTCGATGGCCCGCATGTAGATGCCGCCGTTCCAGTCCTCGAAGTGGTTGCCGATGAACAGCGGCGCCCGGCTCCCGTAGTACACCCGGTTGAAACCGGCCATGTACGAATCGACCGTCTGCTGCTCCCACTTGGGGAAGTCGGCCGGGTTGCCCTGCGTCTCGCCGTCCGACTGGTTGTACAGGAAGTTGAAGTCCATGGACAGGCCCTGGTACTTGCCGGACTCGTAGGGGAGCATCTGGAGCGGGAAGTCCCAGATGCCGTTCTTCTTCTCCGGCCAGATCTGGAAGTCGCCCGCGGAACTGGCGTCGTAGCGCCAGCCGTAGCTCTTGATGGCCTTGAGCAGGTTCTTCTGGCCCTCCAGACAGGGCGCCCGGCCGCCGGTGACCTCCTTCTTGAAGTCGAAGGGCAGCGGGTCGATGTCCTTGTAGCCGGTGTTGGTCTTCCAGTGCTCCACGAACGAGAAGAACTGGTCGATCTCGCTCTTCCACTCGGTCACGCTCCAGTCGCCACCGCCCTTGGCGCCGCAGAAGTGGCCGTTGAAGTGGGTGCCGATCTCGTTGCCGTCCTCGTACGCCTCGCGCAACTGCTCCACCGTCTCGCGGATGTGCTCGTCGGTGGCGTAGTCGATGGCGGCGGCGCCGGGGGAGTGCTGCGGCGGGTGGTAGAGGTCCTTCTTGGTCTTCGGCAGCAGATAGATGCCGGTGAGGAAGAACGTCATATGGGCGTTGTACTGCTTTGCCAGTTGGCGGTAGTGCGAGAAGAGATGGTCGCTGCCCTCCAGGCCGCCGTCCCAGGAGAAGACGACGAACTGGGGCGGTTTCTCACCGGGCTTGAGCCGCACGGGCTTCAGCGTGCCCTTCTGCGGCCCGGTGTAGGACGTGGAGCCGTCCCCGAGCACCTTGGTCTTCCCGTCCCACTCCGGCTCCGCGGACGCGCCGGGCTCCTTGGCGGGGGAGACCGCGGAGGCTGTGTCGTCCTCGTGGTTCAGCAGCAGATATCCCGTGACCGTGGAGACGAGCACGAGCAGCACGGCCAGCGCGAGAACGGCGGGGCGCGTGAGGGGGCCGCCCTCGGTGGTGCGTGCCTTGCGACGGCGGCCTGTGCTCGACGACTTCATACGGATCGATCTCCGGGGCGGGTTGCGGGTTGAGGAGCCGGGAAGGGGTGGGCCGGGGCGGCGGCGGGGCTCAGCCGACGCCCACGGCCTGCGACCAGATTCCGAACGGCACGCTGTTCTCACGGGTGCCGGCCAGACCGTCCAGCGGCAGCGGTTCCAGGCTCTTGCCCAGGTCGATGCGGTAGACGACGATCGCGGTCGACACCGACTTGAGGGTGCCCGTGTACCAGAGCGCGGTGTCCTTGTCCGTGGTCCCGTCCTTTCCGGCGGCCGGGGTGGTCGCCGCGGGGGTGGGGTGGAAGGTGCGGAAGTTGTCCGCGAGCGCCTCGCTGACCTGCTGGGCGACCTCGGGGCGTACCGCCCGGCGCCGGTCGGGGGCGTCCAGGCGGACACCGGCGCCGTTGCGGGTGACCCGGCGCACCGAGTACGGCTCGGTGTGCCGGCCGTCCGCCGCGAAGGTGGCGTAGCCGCTGGCCATGCGGATCGTGCTGGGCGTGGAGGTGCCGAGCGACAGCGCGGGAGTCGCCGGGCCGAAGCTGGAGGGCAGCAGCCCGGCCGCCTGCGCGGTGGCCTTCACCTTCTCCAGCCCGGTGTCCATGCCGAGCTGCATGAACGGCGTGTTCACCGAGCGCGCGAGCGCCTGGCGCAGGGAGACCGGCCCGTAGGAGCGCTTGCCGTCGTTGTGTGCGGCGACCTTCTTGCCGCTGCGGTCCCAGTAGGGGCCCTCGGGGGTGGTGACGGGCACCGCGTCGTCGCCGTCGTACACCGACTCCGGGGTGACCGGGGTGGCTGGCCCCTCGCGGGTCTTGTGCACGCCGTTCTCCAGGCCCGCCGCGTAGACGAAGGGTGTGAAGGCCGAACCAGCGGGCACGGTAGTGGCGTTGGACTCGTTGTAGCCCTGCTTGCGGTGGTCGGGGCCGCCGTAGACGGCGACGATCCGGCCGTCGGTGGCGACCGAGGCGGCACCGTAGTGGGCGGTGCGGGCGGCCTTGGGGTCCTTCTTCAGCGCGGCCTCGCGGGCCTTGGTGACCGCGTCGGTCAGCTCGCTCTCCCGCTTGCGGTCGAAGGTGGTGTAGATCTGGTAGCCGCCGAGGTCGAACTCCTTGTCCGACAGATGGGCGTTCTTCTTGGCGTAACTCGACGCCAGCTCCACCAGGTAGTCGCTCTGCTTGCCGGTGTCGTAGATCTGGAGCGTCTTGATCGGCTCGGGGAACCTGGTGTACTTGGCGCGCTCGGCCGGGGACAGCTTGCCGATCTTGACCATGCGGTCGAGAATCCACGACCACCGCTCCACCGCCCGGCGGTGGTTGGCCGCGCTGAGCGTGGGGTCGTACAGGCCGGCGCCCTTGAGCAGCGAGGCGAGCATGGCGGCCTCGCTGGGGTTCAGCTTGCTGACGTCCTTGCCGTAGTACGCCTGGGAGGCGCGCTGGATGCCGTAGGTGCCGCGCCCGAACCAACTGGTGTTGAGGTAGCCCTCGAGGATCTTGTCCTTGCTCATCCGGTTGTCGAGCTTGAGGGCGATCATCGCCTCGGTGAGCTTGCGGCCGAGGTTCTGGTCCTGGTTCAGATAGACGTTCTTGACGTATTGCTGGGTGATCGTGGAGCCGCCCTCGGTGTCACCCTGGCCGACCGTGCGCCACAGGGCACGGGTGATGCCCTTGGCGGAGATGCCGGGGTCGGAGTAGAAGCTCTCGTTCTCCGCCGCCAGCACCGCCCAGCGCACCCCCTCCGGGATGTCCTTGAGCGGCATCGCCTGCCGGCGCACCCAGCCGGTCCGGGCCATCGGGGTGCCGTCGGACCAGAAGTAGACGTTGTCCTGCTGGGTGGCATAGGAGTTGAGGTTGGTGGGGACGTCGGTCGCCGCGTAGGCCACGGTCAGGAAGAGACCGGAGAGGCCGGCCAGGGCGAGCCAGCCCGCGAGCCACTGGCGCCAGGACGGTATCCAGCGCCGCCAGTCCTCCCGGCCCGGACGCGGGTACTCCGGGCGCAGCTTGCGGACGTGGGGCGCGGCGAGTGCGGCGTAGGGGGCGAGCCTGGTGGTGACCGGGGCGAGGAGACGGCGCAGGACGGCGAGGACGGTCAGCAACGGGGCCAGGACGCCGGAGGGGCGGGGGGCGCGGGACTCCTCGGTGGCCTTCGGCTCGGGCTCCGGTGCGGGGCGGGTGCCGTCCAGCGCGACGATCTTGAGCTGCATCGTCTCGTCGGGGCGGATGGTGCCGACCCGGAGCTGCATGGTGGCCTCGGGCTCGAACGCGGCCGAATTCGGGGTGCTTTCGGGCTCCTGCTGGTCCGGCTCCTGGGTGCGGCGTCCCCACGCCCGTTTCGGCGCCGCGCGCCGACCCCGCCCACGCCGGACGCCGTCGGCACCACCGGCGCCGTCAGCGGCGTCATTGGCGTCCGCCCCCCGCCCTGCCTCGGTCACGACAGGTCTCCCTCCCCACTCGGCCTTGCTCGCGTGGGCAGACGGACCGGCCGAAATCGGTGACCATCACGGTGGCACCGGTGGCCAATTTGTTACCCCCTGGCCCCGTGTCTGCCCGCGAGCTTCACAAATTATCAGCTAATACTTTCGAAACCCGGAGACCAGGGTCGGTCATGGGTCACACCCGGCCGCCCGCGTGATCGGCCCCGTCACCCACCCCGCGACGCCCGCCCGTACGGACGACCCGCGTGCCGTGCACCCGGTGCGGTCGGGACTCGCCCCGGCCTGGTCAACTCCCGTGCCCCGCATGCAGAATGACGACCACCACTCGATGATCGTCTGTGTTCGCACCGGCCAGAATCATGACGGAGCCCGCCCATGACCACCGGCATCCCCGGCCCCCGGCAGATCGACACCAGCACGGCTCACCCCGCGCGGGTATACGACTGGCTGCTCGGCGGCAAGGACAACTACCCCGTGGACGAGGCGGTGGGGGAGCGGCTGCCCGCCGAGGCGCGGGACGGCGCCCGGCAGAACCGTGCGTTCATGAACCGCGCGGTCGCCTGGCTCGCCGCGCAGGGCATCGACCAGTTCCTCGACATCGGCACCGGCATCCCCACCGAGCCGAACCTGCACCAGATCGTCCAGCGGATCGTGCCGACCGCCCGGATCGTCTACACCGACAACGACCCGATCGTGCTGCGGCACGCGGAGGCGTTGCTCGTCGGCCGCCCCGAGGGCGCCACCCAGTACGTGGAGGCCGACGTCCGCGACCCGGCCGCCATCATCAAGAACGCCCGGCAGACGCTCGACTTCGACCGGCCCATAGCCCTGTCCCTGATCGCCCTGATGCATTTCATCAACGACGACCAGGACCCGTACGGGCTCGTCTCCAACCTTCTCGCCACCCTTCCCCCGGGCAGCTACCTGGTCCTCTCCCACGCCTCCTCCGACATCTTCCCGGAGCTGTCCGCGCAGGTCACGGCCGAGTACGCCAAGGGCGGCATCCGGCTCGGCTTCCGCGACCGCGCGGGCGTCGAGCGCTTCTTCGAGGGTCTGGAACTGGTCGAGCCCGGTCTCGTCACGGCCACCGAGTGGTTCAAGGACGGCGACGCCCCGGCGGCCGAGGAGAGCGGGATCTACGCCGGGGTGGCGCGCCTCCCCTAGCAACTCACTGAGGTAAGCCGACCTGACTTCCGATGATGTGTGCCGGGCAACTTCGGGCCGTCACATCCAGTGTGGCGGCCCGAAGTCCGTTTTCAGCGGGGTCGTGGAGAGGCGCGGAGGGGCGCACGGGGCGCGTGACGATGAGCCCTGTACGCGCCCCTCCGGAGGCAGCGAGAATGACCCTGGCGGCGGAGGCGGCCGTTCGCCTGACCCCCGAGGAAAGGCAGGTTGGCCACAGTGCTGCTGCGTCTGCCCACGTCCGTATCCGAAGCGCGGGAATACCTGGCCGAGGGAGCCGTGCCCGTAGGCGGCGCCACCCTGGTCTGGGCCACCTGGCAGCGCGACGGGTTCCCGGCCCAGGCCGTGTCGCTGCGCGAGCTGCCGGAGGCCAACGTCCTCGGCCCCGAGGAACTGGGCGGCGCCGTCGTCCTCAACCGCGTCGACGACCGCGTCCCCGAGGTGCTGCGCCGCGCGGCGGGCTCGGTCGGCACCGGCGCCGTACGCCGCGCGGCCACGGTCGGCGGCAACATAGCGGGCAGCACCCTGCGCTGCCTCCTCCCGGCGGCTCTCGTCCTGGACACCCGCGCCACGGTCCTGACCTCCACCGGTGTGTACGACACCGACCTGGCCGAGGTCGTCGCCAAGAGCCCCGTCCTGCTCAGCCTGCGCTGGCGCACCCCCGTGGCCAGCGCCTACCGCAAGTACGAGGGCGAGCCCGGCGGACCACCGCCCCTCGTCGTCGCCTCCGCCCTGCACGCCCTGGGTGAGGGCCGCTACCGGCTCAACATCGCCGTACGCGACGGCTACGAGGTCGTCAGCGAGAGCACCGAGTGCGGCACCGACCCCGAGGAACCGCTGTCGGCACTCGGAACGACGCTCCTGAGCGACATCCCGGCCGCGCGCACGGCGGTCCACGACCAGGTCAACGGGCTGCTGCCCCGCTGAACCGGACACCGAGAAGGGGGCCACGGCTCCTGCCATGGCCCCCTTCGCCGTACGCCGCTCAGACCGCGCTGTCGCGCAGTTCCGCCAGTGAGTCCTTGGTCAACTGCCGGGGCACCGACTCCGCGTCCACCAACAGCACGTCGCAGGGCGCCCCGTGGGTGAGGGCGGAGGTGATGCTGCCGTCCGCGAACTGGGCCAGCGGCCCGCGCGGCGAACGGCCCACCGCCACCGCCCGCGCGCCCACCCGCGCCGCGTGCTCGGCCAGCACCCGTCCGGCGGCGGCGTGGTCGCCGACGCTGGTGAGCACCTGCCCCGACGCCGTCACGCCGTGCGCGGCCAGCCGGGCGAGATGGGCCGAGACGGCCGCCCGCGCCTCCTCGGCGCCCTCCGGCTCCACGGCCTGCTCCTCCACCACGACCGTCTCCCGGACATGCACGACCTCCAGCGGACTGCCGGTCTCCCGCGCGAGCCGCGCCGCCGCGTCCACGATGGCCGCGGCCCCGCCGTGCGCGCCGACCGCCACGATGACCCGCGGCCCGCCCGCCGCCACGGGCGCGCCGACCGCGGTGAGCGAGGGCGTCACGACGGGCTCATCCTCCGGCCGCTCCTCCGCCTTCCGCAGCAGCCCGTGCCCGCTGGCCAGCACCGGGATGGCCAGCACGAAGGTCGCCGCGCCCAGGTAGAACGGCACACTCAGATCCGTGGCGTCCGCCAGCTTGCCCGCGACGAACGGCGCGAGACCACCGCCGATGAACCTCAGGAAGCCGTACGCGGAGGACGCCACCGGACGCTCGACGGGGGAGACGAGCATGACCGCCTGCGTGGTCAGCGTGTTGTTGATGCCGATGAAGGCACCGCTCACGATGACCGCCACGATCACCACCGTGGGACTGTCGACCCCCGCCGCGATGACCGCCATCACGACGCCGAGGCCCAGGAGGTTGGCGTACAGCACCGGCGCCGTGCCGAAGCGGGCCTGGAGGCGCGGGGCGAAGAACACGCTGAACGCGGCCACCAGCAGACCCCAGCCGGTGAAGACCAGGCCGAGTTCGTGGGCGCTCAGCTTCATCGGGTAGGGCGCGTAGCCCAGCATGGTGAAGAAGCCCCAGTTGTAGAGCAGCGCCATGATGCCCATCGTGAGCAGCCCCCGGTGCCGCAGCGCCTTCAGCGGGGCGATGGGGGACGTGGGCCGGGCGGGCTTCGGCATCGAGGGGACGAAGGCCAGCGTGGCGAGCAGCGCCACGGCCATCAGCACGGCCACCCCGAAGAACGGCCCGCGCCAACTGATCGCCCCCAACTCCCCGCCCAGCAAAGGCCCGACGGCGATGCCGAGGCCGAGCGCGGTCTCGTACAGGATGATCGCGCCGCCGAAGCCGCCGCTGGCCGAGGCGACGATCACGGCGAGCGAGGTGGCGATGAACAGGGCGTTGCCCAGACCCCAGCCGGCCCGGAAGCCGACGATGCCGTTGATCGAGTCGGTGGTCCCGGCCAGCGCCGCGAAGACCACGATGACCGCCAGGCCGACGATCAGGGTGCGCTTGGCGCCGAACCGGCTGGAGAACCAGCCGACGAACAGCATGGCGACGGCCGTCACGATCAGATAGCTGCTGAACAGCAGGGACACCTGGCTCGGTGTGGCGTGCAGACTGTCGGCCAGGGCGGGCAGGATCGGGTCGACGAGCCCGATGCCCATGAACGAGATCACGCAGGCGAACGCCACGGCCCAGACGGCCTTCGGCTGCCGGAACGGGCTCGCGGCCCTTCCGTGCGGTGCACTCATTACCGCTTCTCTCCAGTCAAGTCGCTCTCCTCGGCCCTGCCGTGGCGGCGCCGGAGAGATCCGACGGATGGTTCAGGAACGCTCCTGTATCGCGCGGGCCAGGGCCGGCAGCGCGACCCGCACGGCCTGCCGCTCCGGCTCGGACAGTTCACCGACGAGCTGTCCCAGCGCCTCGGCACGCTCGGCCCGGCGCTCCCGGAACACCTCCTCGCCCCGCTCGGTGACCTCCACCAGCACGCCCCGCCCGTCCGTGTGGTCGGCGACCCGCCGTACCAGCCCCGCACGCTCCATGCGGGTGACGAGCTGGGTCATGTTCGGCTGGGTGGCGTTCTCCGCCCGCGCCAGCTCGGTCAGCCGCTGCGGCCCCTCGCGGCCCAGCCGGCCGAGCGCCGAGGACGCGGCGGTACTGAGCCCGCCGGCCGTGGCGCTGCGCCGCACATGACGGACGAGCTGCTCCACGGCGATCATCAGTTCCTCGGCGGAGGTCTCGGCGGGACCACTGTCCATAACCCGCTTATGCATAAGCTCATTATGCAGATGCGTGTACGGTGAAGCAAGTTTTCGGGGCGCAGAAGCCGGCTCCGTAGCCGGTGGCTCATGAGGGGAGGTCAGGCGGTGGCCCGGAAGAGGGTGCCCAGCTCCGCGAAGACGGCGTTGTTCAGTGCGAACGCCGACCGGCACTCCTCCGCGACGCGCTGTTTCTCCAGCTCCTCCACCGGCAGCGCGTCGAGCCGCGCGCGGTACTCGCGTTTGAAGGCGGCCGGGTTGTCGATGCCTTCGAAGACGTAGAAGCGGACGCCGTCGCCCTTGGTCTCCAGCCCCCAGGTCCGCTCCGCGATCCGCCGGATCACCTGACCGCCCGACAGATCGTCCCGGCTAACGGGTGTAGTGGTGGACGAAGGAACGTGCCCGCCACCGGATCGCCTTCCAGCCGGGTGGCGGAATCCTCCGACGCGCGGTAGACGAAGCGGAGTTGCTCGGTGTATCTGGTGAAGGCGTCCACGCCGAACCGGCCGCCGAGCAGATCGTTCATGAACGGCGCCTGCTCGGCCTCGGTGTGCCGGTCCTGGCCGGCGGTGCGGATGACCGGGGAGAAGAGGGGTGTCGACAACGCTGCCTCCCCGGCAGAGCCCGCGGTCAGATGGGTCGTTCCTTGCGTCCCTCCATCCACCCGCCTAGCTTGGACGCGACACGTCAGGATAGGTGGGCCGCCGATGACGCAGCCGCAGCACCCCCAGGACAGCGGAGCCGACGGCCGCCAGATCCAACTGGAGACCCACGGCCTCGACGTCATCGGGGACGCGGACCGCAAGGGCACCCCGCGCACCCTCTTCTGGCCCTGGTTCGGCGCCAACGTCAGCGTCCTCGGCCTCAGCTACGGCGCCTTCGCCCTCGGCTTCGGCATCTCCTTCTGGCAGGCACTCGCCGCCGGAGTCCTCGGCATCCTCGCCTCGTTCCTGCTCTGCGGCCTCATCGCCGTCGCCGGGAAGCGCGGCTCGGCGCCCACCATGGTGCTCAGCCGCGCCGCCTACGGAGTACGCGGCAACCGCCTGCCGTCCGTCATCTCCTGGATACTCACGGTCGGCTGGGAGACCGTACTCGCCTCGCTCGCCACCCTCGCCACCGCCACCGTCTTCAGCCGCCTCGGCTGGGGCGGCGGCACCGAGACCATGGCCGTCGCCCTCCTCGTCGTCGCCGCGCTCACCGTGGTCGGCGGCGTCATGGGCTTCGACCTGATCATGCGCCTCCAGACCGTGATCACCGTCATCACCGGCGTGCTCACCCTGGTCTACGTCGGCCTCGTCGCCGACCACGTCCACTGGTCCACCGTCAGCGCCATCCCGGCGGGCTCGACCCAGCAGTTCATCGGCGCGCTGGTGTTCATGATGACCGGTTTCGGGCTCGGCTGGGTCAACGCCGCCGCCGACTACTCCCGTTACCTCCCGCGCTCCTCCTCCAGCCGCGGCGTCATCGGCTGGACCACCCTCGGCGCCTCCGCCGCCCCGCTGCTCCTGCTGGCCTTCGGCCTGCTCCTCGCCGGGTCCTCCGACCGGCTGAGCCAGGCCATCGCCGCCGACCCCATCGGCGCGCTGACCACCATGCTGCCGACCTGGTTCCTCGTCCCCTTCGCCCTGGTCGCCGTGCTCGGCCTGGTCGGCGGCGCGGTGCTGGACATCTACTCCTCCGGCCTCGCCCTGCTCTCCGCCGGACTGCACGTGCCCCGTTATCTGGCCGCCCTCGTCGACGGCGTCCTGATGATCGCCGGCTCTGTGTACATCGTGTTCTTCGGCGGGGCCTTCCTCGGTGAGTTCATGGGCTTCCTCACCACCCTCGGCGTCCCCATCGCCGCCTGGTGCGGCGTGATGCTCGCCGACCTCGCCCTGCGCCACCGGGACTACGACGAGGGCGACCTGTTCCGCCCCGACGGCCGCTACGGCGATGCCCGCGCCCTGCCCCTCGTCCTCACCGTCGGCGCCACCGTGATCGGTTGGGGCCTGGTCACCAACACCGCCGCGCGCTGGCTGAGCTGGCAGGGCTACCTCCTCGGCCCGCTCGGCCTCGGCGGCCGGTCCGGCCAGTGGGCGTACGCCAACCTCGGCGTCCTCGTCGCCCTGGCCCTCGCTTTCCTCGGCACCCTGCTGCTGACCCGGAACCGGGTCCGCGCCCAAGAGGCACTCCCGCCGAGCCCGGCCCCGGTCCAGGGGATGTACGGGGCGTGAGGCCGGTGCCCGGGCTGCTCGCCGTCATCGACATGCAGCGCGTCTTCGCCGACCCGGACAGTCCCTGGGCCACCCCGCGTTACGCCGAGGCGGCCGCGGGGGTGGCGCGGCTGCTTCCCGCGTTCGGAGACCGGGTGGTGTTCACCCGCTTCCTCGCCCCCGCCCGGCCCACCGGGGCCTGGCGCGCCTACTATGACCAGTGGCCCTTCGCCCGCCAGCCCCCGGACGCGGAGCTGTGGCGGCTGACGCCGGAGTTCGCCGGCCTGGGTGCTCCGGTCCTGGACGCGGAGACCTTCGGCAAGTGGACCCCGGAACTCGCCGCCGGCCTCGCTCCCGGCTCGCGGCTGGTCCTGGCCGGGGTCAGCACCGAGTGCTGCGTCCTCACCACCGCCCTGGCCGCCGCCGACGCGGGCACCGAGGTCGTGGTCGTCGCGGACGCCTGCGCGGGCGTGGACGACGAGGCGCACGCCAAGGCGCTGCACGTGCTGGACCTGTACCGGCCCTTGGCCCGTGTCACCACCGTCGACGAACTGCTGGGCGTGGGCGGGCCCTGAGGGGGTGTGGCTGCCTGCCGTCCGATCGGGTGAAGGTCCGGGACGGGCTCCGGCCCGCTGGAAACCCGCGCGCATGGTCCGGGTCCGGATGGGTACGCGGCCGGGAGCGCGCTCGGGCCCCGGTCCAGCGTGAGCCCGTACGACCGCACTACCTGGGGATGTGCCATGGAGACACCCGCACACGACGACCTTCCGACGCCGACGCCCGCCCAGCAGGCGCTGGACGTGCTGGCCGTCAACACCGACGACCAGGCCGCCCTTGAGACCCTCGCGCACAGCGACGTGCTCGTCCCGATGCCCGACGAGGCCGTGGACGCGGAGGGCGCCGACTCCACCATGGTCGCCCTGCCGGTGCTCGAGCAGCCCGGCGGTGAGCAGGTGGTACCCGTCTTCACCTCGGAACTGGAGATGGCCGGGCTGCTGCCCTCCGTCTCCCGCTACCGGCTGATCCAGCTCGGCGCCCTCGCCTCCCAGTGGCCGGAGGAGGAGCTGTCGCTCACCATCGACGGCAGCTCGGAGCACGGGCTGACGCTGACCTCGCAGGGCGTGCGCTCACTGCTGGCGCGCTGAGTCACCTGACGTATGGCGGAGTCGCACGTGGGCGGCTTCGCCATACGTGTGCCTCTGGGGGAGTGGGCTCAGCCCATGTGTGGCGCACCTATGTGGGCCGCACCCGCGTGCGGTGCGCCTGTGTGGGCGGCGCATATGTGCGATGGCCCCTGTACGGAGGGCCCCATGTGCGAGCCTGACGTCAGTCCGAAGACTCCGCCAGCATCCGCTCCAGCACACCGCGCTGCAGCGGCAGCACCTCCGCGTGCAGCTCGCGGCCCCGGCGGGTGAGGCTCACCCACACCCCGCGCCGGTCCTCCGCGCACACCGAGCGCTCGACCAGCCCTTCCTTCTCCAGCCGTCCGATCAGCCGCGAGAGCGCGGACTGGCTGAGGTGGACCCGGCCGACCAGGTTCTGCACCCGGCAGTGGTCGCCCTCGGCGGGCGTCTCCGTGGACAGGATGTCCAGCACCTCGAAGTCGCTGGCACCGAGCCCGTGCGGATGCAGGGCGCGGTCTATCTCGCACATGGTGCGCGCGTGCACCGCGAGGATGTCCCGCCAACGTTCTTCGAGCCGGGCGCCCTCGCCCGTCTTCACTGCCATACCCGCACGGTAGCACCGATCCAGCCAATCGTTGACTGTGCAACTAGTGCGGGCGCAAGCCCCCGTACGGGCGACCCCGGCCCTCCGGCCTCACCCCGCCTCACCACGCCCCCCGCCCCGCCCGCCGTCGGGTACCGGACAACCCGTCCCGAGAGCCGGACGCGCCCCCGCCGCCTGCGCCACAGTGGGACCACGGGACACCAGCAGCCCAGGGCGGGGGAGGGGAGGCGTAGGCATGATGGGCACTCCCTCGGGCCGCATACGGCAGACCCTCCTGGACTGGCTCAAGGACCCGCCCGCCCACTTCCCCCCGGCGAGCCTCGACCCCCTCGGCACCGGCGTCACCCCGCGCGCCGTCGCCGCCAAGCTCGGCGTGCCCCGCCGGACGGCCGCGGCCCACCTCGACTTCCTCACCCGCCTCGGCCTCCTGCGTACCCGCCGCCGGCTGCTGCGCACCTACTACCGCCGGGACGAGGCCCGTATCGCCGAGGTGGCCCAGCTCTTCGAGAAGAACTGGTGACCCTCACTTACCGGGCAATACGGGCGTCGACGGTAAGAAGTCGTTGTGAGGGAGCCGGGTTCCGCCCGGAGCACGCGTGGCCCTGTTCCGTCCCACACCCCGGGTGCCTCTACGCTGCCGTACGCGCGGGCGGCGCTCCGGAGCGGTCCGCGCCGGTGCCGTACGGGCGCGCCAAGACGTGTCCGCACCGCCGTCGACCCCCTCTCCCCAGAACTGGAATCCATGAGTGCCATCTCTGTCGGTCAGGCCGTCGTCCTCGGAGTAGTGGAGGGGGTGACCGAGTTCCTCCCGGTGTCCTCCACCGGCCACCTGAAGATCACCGAGGGGCTCATGGGCATCCCCGTGGACGACAAGTCCGTGGTCGGGTTCTCCGCGGTGATCCAGGTCGGCGCCATCGCGGCCGTGCTCGTGTACTTCTTCAAGGACATCAAGCGGATCGTCAGCGCCTGGTTCCGGGGCCTCTTCAACCCCGAGGAGCGCTACCGCCACGACTACAAGTTCGCCTGGTGGGTGATCGCGGCCACCATCCCGATCGTCGTCGTCGGACTGGCCGCCAAGCCGCTCATCGACGGCCCGCTCGCCTCCCTGTGGGTGGTCGCCGGCTCGCTGATCGTGGGCTCCGGTGTCATGTGGGCCGCCGACCAGATGGGCCGCCACAAGCGCGGTGAGGACGACACCTCGTTCAAGGACGCGATGCTGGTCGGCTGCTCGCAGATCCTCGCGCTGCTCTTCCCCGGCTTCTCCCGCTCCGGCGCCACCATGTCCACGGCGCTCATCCTCGACCTCGACCGGGTCGCCGCCACCCGCCTCTCCTTCTTCCTCGGCATCCCGGCCCTCACCGGCGCCGGTGTCTACGAACTGAAGGACGCCCTCGGCGCCGGCGTGAGCGCGGCCCCGCTGGCGGTGGGCACCGTCGTCTCCTTCGTCGTCGCCTACGCCTCCATCGCCTGGCTGCTGAAGTTCGTCGCCAAGCACTCCTTCAACGCCTTCGTGATCTACCGGATCGTCGTCGGCGTGGCGCTGATCGGCCTGCTGGCCACCGGCACGCTCAGCAACTGAGGCGAGCGCGCCACCGCACGGGGTGCGGACGTCCGGACAAGCCGGGCGTCCGCACCCCGTTCGCGTGCCGGATCGTCACGTCTTGACAGGTTCTGGCCTCAGACCGCACGATCGCTCCGTGAACCTGTCAGACAGCCAGACAGGTGGTCCGGCCCCCCGACGCGTCAGCGCCCTGGAAGCGGTCCTCGGCCACCTCCGCGGCGCCATCGAGCGCGGCGAGTACGCGATCGGCGACAAGCTGCCCTCCGAGGCCGAGCTGTGCCGCACCCTGGAGGTCTCCCGGCCCGTCGTCCGCGAGGCCCTGCGCGCCCTGCACACCATGGGGCTCACGGTCTCCCGTACCGGCAAGGGAACGTTCGTCGTCGCCGACGCGGTGGAGGACCCCACCTTCGGCGACTACGCGGCCAGCGACCTGCTGGAGGTCCGCCGGCACGTCGAGGTCCCGGTCGCGGGGTACGCCGCCCGGCGCCGCACCCCGGAGGACCTGGACCGGCTGACCCTGCTCCTGGACCGCATGGAGCGGGAGACGGACACCGCCGCCTGGGTCGCCATGGACACCCTCTTCCACCTCGCCGTCGCCGAGGCCGCCCGCAACCCGGTCTTCCGCAAGGTGATCGAGGAGATCCGCGACGCCCTCGCCCGCCAGTCGGCCTTCCTCACCGAACTGGGCGGCCGCCGCGAGCAGTCCGACCGCGAGCACCGCGCCCTCCTCGACGCGCTCGCCGCGGGTTCCGAGGACGACGCCGTCGCCGCGATGACCCACCACCTCGACCGGGTCGCCACGACCCTCACCCGAATCGTCCGCCCCGCGGGCACCGCCACACCCCCGGCGCTGCCCGTACCGGGCGGTCCCGAGACCACAGGAGCCGACGCGTGACCCATGCCCAGGCCATCCCCGACCCCGCGACCCGGGCAGTGACGCCGGCCGGCGCCCCCGCCCTCCGGGAACCCGGCCACACCCCCGTCGCCCACCTGGTGCGCGGCGGAGTGATCGAGGGCGTCCACCACGGCTCGGTCGTCGTCCTAGGCGCCGACGGCGAGGTGCGGTTCCGGCTCGGTGACACCGAGGCCGCCTTCTACCCGCGCTCCGCCCTCAAGCCCCTCCAGGCCGTCGCCATGCTGCGTGCGGACCTGCCCCTCGACGGCGACCTGCTCTCCTTGGCCGCCGCCAGCCACTCCGGCGAGGAACGCCACCTCGACGGCACCCGGCGCATCCTGGAACTCGCCGGACTCACCGAGGCCGAGCTGCGCAACACCCCCGACATGCCGTTCGACCCCGTCGTCCGCGACCTCTGGGTCCGCGAGGGCCGGGGCCCCTCCCGGCTCGCGCAGAACTGCTCCGGCAAGCACGCCGCCATGCTGTGGACCGCGAAGCTCAACGGCTGGTCCCTGGAGGACTACCTCGACCCGGCCCACCCCCTCCAGCGGGCCGTCGCCGAGACCGTCGAGGACCTCACCGGCCAGCGGGTCGCCCATGTCACCGTGGACGGCTGCGGCGCGCCCCTGTTCGCCGTCTCCCTGCACGGACTCGCCCGCGCCCTCGCCCGCATCACCACCGCCGCCCCCGGCACGCCCGAGGCGCGCGTGGCGGACGCGATGCGCGAGCACGCGGAGATGGCCTCCGGGGTCCGCCGCGACGTGGCCGCGCTGATGCGGGCCGTGCCCGGCCTGCTCGCCAAGGACGGCTTCGAGGGCGTCCAGGTGGCCGCGCTGCCCGACGGCCGCGCCATCGCCGTGAAGATCGCGGACGGCGCCGACCGGGCCCGTATCCCCGTCGCCGCGGCCGCCCTCGCCCACGCCGGGATCGACCCGGCCCTCCTCACAGAGTTCGCGGGCGCACCCCTGCTGGGCGGGGGGCGGCCGGTGGGGGCGGTACGTACGGTGCCGGCGCTGGACCTCGCCTCCTGACCGGTCAGGCTTTGGTGCCGCTACCGGTGTCCTTGCCGCTCTTGCCGCGCAGGGCCAGGGTGACGCCGGCCGCGCCGAGGATGACGATGCCGGCGATGGTCGCGGTCCGCGTCCAGTCGGTGTCGTCGTCCGGGGCCGGGGAGGTGGCGGCCGCGACGGGGATCGCGGAGTGCGTGGGCTCCGGGGTGGCGCGCAGCCCGTCCAGCGAGCCCACCGGGTCCACCCGTCCGGTGGCGGCGAAGCCCCAGTCCAGCAGTTGGCGCGCCTCCTCGTACACGGCGAGTCCGCCGCCCTCCTGCGGGTTCATCACCGTGACCACCAGCGTGCGGCCGCCCCGGCGGGCGGCGGCGACCAGGGTGTTGCCCGCGTTGCTGGTGTAGCCGTTCTTGATCCCGATGATCCCCGGATACGGGGCGACGCCGTCCTCGCCGGTCAGCAGGCGGTTGGTGTTCTCGATGGCGAACGGCCAGCCGTCACCGGGGAACTCGGCCTGCGCGGTGGAGCAGTACCGGGCGAAGTCGGGGTTGTGCAGCCCGGCCCGGCCGAACACCGCCAGGTCGAACGCCGAGGACACCTGGCCGGGGGAGTCGTAGCCGTCCGGGGAGATCACATGGGTGTCCATCGCGCCCAGCGTGCGGGCCTTGGTCTGCATCTTGGCGACGGTCGTGTCCACACCGCCGTCCAGGGCCGCCAGTACGTGCACGGCGTCGTTGCCCGAGCTGAGGAACACTCCGCGCCACAGGTCCGCCACCTGATAGGTGTGGCCCTCCTCCACACCGACCAGGCTGCTGCCCTCGCCGACGTCCGCCAACTCCTGGTAACTCACCTTGTGCTGCTGCGTCGCGGGCAGCGTAGGCAGGACGGTGAGGGCGAACAGGGTCTTCAGGGTGCTCGCGGGCGGCAGCTTGCGGTGCGCCCCTTCGGCGGCGAGGACGTCCCCGCTGTCGGCGTCGGCCACCAGCCAGGACAGCGCCGAGAGCTGTGGGGTCTCGGGGGCGCCGGCGCGCGGGCGCACCTGGACGCCGGAGCCGTAGAGCAGGGACGGCTGCGGGACGGCCGCCCGTGGTGCGGGCGGTGCGGGTTCCCCGCCGCTTCCGGTGGCGGCGGCCGCGGGCGCCAGGGCCAACGCTCCCACCATGCACAGGGAACAGACGGAAACGGTCGCCCGACGTGAGAATCCGGTGCTCATATGATCAACGTAGGAAGGTCGGCGGGGTGCGGCGAGCTGCCCGCGCCGGACGGCTGAACCGAGCAACCCGGATGCCACACTCGGGGTCCATGTGGCGGTGCTCCCTGGGCGGCCGCTGTGCGTGTGCTGTGAACACACCCCGACGTGCTCTGATGTCTGACGGGACGACATGGTGCGGCGCGACATGGTGTGGCGCCATATGTGCCTCGCCCCCATGACCTGTGTCCGGATGCCGTAACGATCCCGGTCGAGCGGGGTACTTGCGCGCCAACTGTGCCCTATCGTCACGACATGTCCACGCCACCGCAGCAGCCCGCGCAGCCCGCTGACCGGCCGCCGCAGCCCGGACCGCCCGCGCAGCCGCCCTCGGTCCCGCCCCAGCCGACCGCGTACCCCTATCCGAGCCCGCAGTCCGCGCCGCCGGTGCCGCAGTCGCCTCCGCCGGGCCCGTTCCAGGCGCCGACGATGCCCGCCGGCCCCCACCCGGGGAACCCCTACGCCCAGCCCCCGCAGTACGCACCCCCGCCGGTCCCGCCCACGGCCGGCGGAAACGGTGCCGCCGGACGGGCGGTGCTCTGGGCCGTCGTCGGAGCGGTCGTGGCCTCCGCCGCCTGGGCAGCCGGAGTCTTCCTGATCGGCGCCGCGGCGAACGCGGCGGACCTGCGCGGCTACGCGGCCCCCTCCGACCTCTGCTCCCGCGCGGAGTACGGTTCCTTCAAGGACGAGTACACCGCGAGCGACTCCACCCCGACCCACAGCTCTCTCAAGGACGCTGCGCTGGACGAGAGTTACTGCAGCGCGAGCCTGAAGAAATCCGGCTCCTCCTACACCGACGCCTACCTCTCCATCCAGGTCGACCTCCACAAGAAGACCGACCCGGCGCCTGAGTTCACCGCCACCTGGAAGAACTACGAGGCGAACCACACCGGTTACGACGTCGGCGCGGTCGAGGACATCGGTGACGAGGCGTACCTGGTCACCCAGGACACCACCAGCGGCACCTCCGCCGGCTCCCGCTACGCCACCCTCGCCGTCCGCGACGGCTGGGTCACCTACACGATGAGCTACAGCGCCTACCTCTCCTCGTACGATCCCGACAAGGACCCACCGAAGATCGACGAGATCTCGGACTGGCTGAAGACGGACACCCGCAACACGCTGGACCGGCTGAAGGACTGAAGGACTGAAGGGCTTACGCGGCACCGGACGCCGGGGCAGACTTCCCGTCATGCCCACCTACTCCGCGCCCGACGGCACCCGGCTGGCCTATCGCTACCTCGGCGACGGGGACGGCGACCCGGTGATCTGCGTGCCCGGCGGGCCCACCGACTCCCGCTACCTGGGTGACCTCGGCGGCCTGTCCGGGCACCGGCGGCTGGCCGTCCCCGACCTGCGCGGCACCGGACGGTCCGCCACCCCGGACGACCCCGCCACCTATCGCTGCGACCGGCTCGTCGACGACGTCGAGGCACTCCGCGTCCACCTCGGCCTGGACCGGATCGACCTGCTCGGCCACTCCGCGAGCGCCAACATCGCCACGCAGTACGCGGCCCGCCACCCGCACCGCCTGCGCCGCCTCGCCCTGATCGGACCGAGCACCCGTGCGGTCGGCCTGGACGTCACGGGTGAGTCCCGGCGCCAGGCCGCCCGGCTCCGCAAGGACGAACCCTGGTTCCCGGCGGCCTTCGCCGCGCTGGAGGCGATCATCGAGGGCACCGGCACGGACTGGGACGCCATCAGCCCCTTCTTCTACGGCCGTTGGGACGCCATGTCCCGGCAACATCACGAGGACAGCCAACCGGCCAACAGGGAGGCCGTCACCCGCTTCGGCATGGAGGGCGCCTTCGACCCGCCCGCCACGCGCACCGCGCTGGCCGAGCTGACCGTGCCCGTGCTGCTGCTCACCGGCGAGTTCGACCTCAACAGTCCGCCCGAGGTCATCGCCGCATTCGCGGAACTCTTCCCCGACGCACGGCTCGCCGTGCAGCCCGGAGCGGGGCACTACCCCTGGCTCGACGACCCGGAGCGGTTCACGGCGGTCGCCGCCGACTTCCTCGCCCGTCCCTGACCCGGCGCCCCTACGGCCTACGCTGGAGCCATGTTCAGCCCCGAGGGTCCCACCACGCGTGAACTGGCCGTGCAGGCGCTGTCGTCCGTCGAGCGGGGCTACGACCTGCTGGCGCCCAAGTTCGACCACACGCCGTTCCGGACGCCCGCCTCGGTGCTGGACGCGGTGGCGAAGGCGCTCGGGCCGCTCGGTCCCTTCGAGGACGGGCTCGACCTGTGCTGCGGCACCGGTGCCGGCCTCGCGGTGCTGGGCGGGCTGTGCCGCCGCAGCGTCACCGGGGTCGACTTCAGCGCGGGCATGCTCGACGTGGCCCGGCGCGGACAGGGCTCGGAGGTCGCCCTGGTACGTGCCGACGCCCGCGCGCTGCCCTTCACGGCCGCCTTCGACCTGGTCGTCAGCTTCGGCGCGTTCGGGCACTTCCTGCCCCGCGAACTGCCCGGCCTCTTCACCCAGGTCCACTCGGCACTGCGGCCGGGCGGACGGTTCGCCTTCCCGGTGCCGGCACCGCCCCGGCCGTCCAGCCCCGCGTACTGGATGCTGCTCGGCTTCGACGCGGTGATGCGGGTGCGCAACGCCGTGTGGCGGCCGCCGTTCGTCATGTACTACCGCGCGTTCCGCCTCGGCGACGTACGCCGGGAACTGGAGCGGACCGGGTTCGCCGTGGAACTGCAGCCGCTGCCCGAGTTCGGTCTGCGCGCCGACGGCAGCCCCCGAGCCCGGCTGGTGACGGCGCGGCGCGGGTAGCCGCCACGTCGGTGATCATGCGCGCCGTCGCGTCCACGTCGGGCCGGTGCGCGCCCAGGCCCGCTCCCACTCGGCCAGCCGGTGCCGCTGCGCGACCCGGCGCTCCATCGCGCGGGCCAGGAGCACGATCGCGGCCGTGCCGCCCGCCCCGCCCAGGCCGACCGCGACGGTGTGCTGCCAGACCGCCACGTCGTTCGGCGGCGGCGCCACCGCGCGCCCTCGGCTGTCGAACCACACGGTGACCGTGTCACCGGCGCGCGTCCCGGCCGGCACGTCGGCGACGGCGGTACGCGTCTGCCGGCCCGGCTCCGTCCAGCGGACCTCGGCCCGGTAGCCGTGGCCGCGGTCGCCGTGCACCGTGGGCCTCGACGCGGGGCGGCCGGCCACCACGGCCCGTACCGGTTGCCGGTCGGCCCGCTGCTCCTCGGCGTGCGTCCGCGCCCGGTCGTAGGTGAACAGCCCGGCCGCCGTCCCCGCCAACGGCGCGACCACGCAGAGCAGGATGGCGACGACCACCGTCACCCACGCCTCCACCACGTCCGACCGCCGCCGCAGCGGATTGTGCCGCCGCCGCGGGCGGTGCGACCGAGTACGCATGTCCACACCCGTCAGGTACCCAGCCCGACGCCCCCTCGCGCATCCCGCGCGCCACAAGCTCCCAGCCGCTCAGCCGAAGCGCTCGATGCGGATACGGTCCACCGGCTGACCGGCCGCGACGAGAAGACGGGAGGCGTGCTCGGCGAAGCCGTTGGAGCCGCACACATAGGCTTCCCACCCACCCGGCGGCTGCTCGGCCAGGAGCGGCGCCACATGTGCGGCCGACATACGGCCCACCGGCACACCTGCCGGAGCGCTGCGGGTGAACACGGCCGTCGTCTCCGCGCCCAGTTCCCCGGCGTAGATCAGCTCCTCGGGGCCGCGCGCCGACACCAGCATCCGCAGCGGCACCGACAGGCCCCGGGCACGATGGTGCCGGACCATCGACATCAGCGGGACGATCCCGGAACCGGCCCCCAGCAGCAGCGCCGGACGGTCGCCCGGCCAGGCGAAGAAGCCGCTCAGCGGGCCGCGCACCTCGATCGCGTCACCGGGCCGCGCCACCGTGTGGAACCAGCCCGAGACCTCGCCGTCCGGCACCCGGTCCAGGGTCAGCTCGATGTGCCCGGAGTCGTCCGGCGCGGAGGCGATGGAGTAGTGGCGCTGGGCCACATAACCGTCTTCGGCGGTCAGGCGCAGCATCAGATGCTGGCCCGGCAGATGGCCCGCCCACTGAGGCACCGCCAGCCGGAACGTCGACGTGTACGGCGTCTCCCGCCGGACCTCGGTCAGCGTGGCCGTCTGCCAGGCGGCTGCCACCTGCTCGCTCACCGCGATACGGCCGGGCACCGCGAAGCGGGCCGGGGGAGCGGAAGACGTCCCGGGTGTCTCGTACACCTGCTCAGTCACCTCGGTACCGCTGTTCCTCCCACGGGTTGCCCCGTTCGTGATAGCCGTTGCCCTCCCAGAAGCCCGGCTCGTCGTGGTCGAGGAGGGTGAGGCCGGCGATCCACTTCACGCTCTTCCAGAAGTACAGATGCGGCACGACCAGCCGGGCCGGGCCGCCGTGCTCCGGGGCGAGCGGCACACCGGCCTGATCCCAGGCTATCCAGGCGCGGCCACCCGTGAGGTCGGCCAGCGGCAGGTTCGCGGTGTAGCCGGTGTGCGAGCGGGCCAGCACATGGGTGGCGGACACATATGGCCGCACCACAGCGAGGAACGTGTCCAGCGAGACCCCGCCGAAGCGCACACCGAACTTTGACCAGCCGGTCACACAGTGGATGTCGCCCTCGTACTGCGAGCCGGCCAGGGCGTGTGCCTCGTCCCAGTTCCAGGTGTGCGGCCGCTCCACCAGGCCGTCGACGCGGAAGGACCAGCCGGCGGGCGCCAGGTCGGGGGTGACCTCGGCGGACAGGACGGGCCAGTCGTCGCCCGCGTCGTACTGCCCGGGAGGCAGTCCGGGACGGGAGACGCGCCGACGGCCCGTGAAGCCTCGGGTGACGTTCATGGCTCAACCGTACGCTCCCGCCACGGGCGCCCCGCCCCTGGTCAGTGCCCCGACGCGCGACCTGGGCCACACTCCGGTCGCCTGCGGGAATAGCCGCCGCACCGCCGTACTTGGGGACAAGTGCCGCCGCGCCGCCGCGCCGGTGCAGGACGAGGGAAACGAGGACTTGAGGATGCCCGAGGCGTACGTCTCCACGCGGTACGACGGCCGGGAGGCCGACACCCCGGCCGGCGCCGACCCCGGCCCCGCCGGGACGACGGTCCCGCACCCGCTCGACAACGCCGCCCGCGCCTCCCTCACCGGCCCGCACGCCCACTTCGCCGAGCGGCACGGCCGGGTGCTCCGGTACCCGGTCGAGGTCTCACCCTGGCTGGCCCTGCCCGACGACCCCGAGCCCGCCGACTGGGCCGAACTCGCCGCCCTCGCGGGACCCGGCGGCGAGGTGCCGCTGCTCGGTTACCGGGGCACGGTGCCGGAGGGCTGGGAGATCACCTTCGACGTGGCCGGCGTACAGATGGCGGACGAGAGCGTGGCCGGCGCGCCGGACCCGGAGGCGATGCCGCTCGGCCCGGCCGACGTGCCCGAGATGCTGGACCTCGTCGCACGCACCCAGCCCGGCCCCTTCTTGCCGCGGACCATCGAGATGGGCACCTACCTCGGCATCCGGCGCGACGGCGCGCTGATCGCCATGGCGGGGGAGCGGCTGCACCTGCCGGGCTGGACCGAGATCAGCGCCGTCTGCACCGACCCCGCCTTCCGGGGCGAGGGCCTGGCCACCCGGCTGATCCTCGCCGTCGCGCACGGCATCCGCGAGCGCGGCGAGCGCCCGTTCCTGCACACCGGCGCCGGCAACACCGGCGCCATCCGCCTCTACGAGTCCCTCGGCTTCCGGCACCGGCTGGACACTCGGTTCTTCGGGGTCCGCGTACCCCTCGGGTCGTAGCCGGCCGTTTATTCGGCGGACCCCGCGTTGTACCGCTCCAGGTAGGCCGCGAAGCGGACCAGGTCGTCCTCCGGCCAGTCGGCGAGCCGTTCCCGGAAGGCGGCCCGGCGGCTCCGGGTGACCTGGGCCAGGATCTCCTCGCCCGCCTCGGTGAGATGGAGCACCTGCACGCGGGCGTCCTCCGGGGCGAGTCGCCGCTCGATCAGCCCGGCCCGCTCCAGCGCGCCCACCTGACGGCTCACCGTCGACTTGTCCAGCGCGTAGTGCGAGGCCAGGTCGGTCGCCCGGCAGCCCCCGCGCTCCTCCAGATGCCCCAGCAGCGTGTACGACACCAGCGACAGCTCGGGATGCATGCGCCCCGCGGAGGCGCGGGCCCGGCGCGCGAACGACGTCATCTCCCGCTGGATCGTCTCGACGGCCGCGTCCGCCGCCGTCATGAGATCACCTTCGCCATGAGAACCCCTTCACGGAACTCCTCCGACCCGTTCTTCGACCCGTTCCAACGATTCTGGTTGTATAGTACAACTTGAACGTGAGTTGTATAAGACAACCATTGGAGGTTCCGGTCGATGAAGTCACCGGCACTGCGTCACGTGCTCACGCACCTGATCACCCCCCTGCTGATGTGCATAGGTATGGGGCTCGCCTATATGGGTGCCTTCGTCACCCCGGAGCCCCACCACATGCCGGTGGCCGTGGTCGGCGCCGGACCCGAGGCGAAGGTCTTCGCGCAGACGGTGAAGGACACGGCGGGGGACAAGCTCGACGTCCGTACCGTCTCCTCCCGGTCCGACGCCGTCGAACTGGTCGAGCACCGGGATGTCACCGGCGCCTATGTGCCCAGCGCACATAAGCCCGAGCTGATCGTGGCGAGCGCCGCGTCCGACATGGGCGCCACCGCCGTGGAGAAGGTCTTCACACCGGTCGCCGCGCAGCAGGGCACCCCGCTGAAGGTCACCGACATCGCCGAGCCGGTGTCCGACGACCCCACCGGACAGGGCCTGTTCTTCCTGCTGATCGCCGTCAGCATCGGCTCCTACGCCTCCGTCGCCGCCATCGGCGCGGCCGGTGCCGCGCTCGCCGTGCGGGTGCGGGCGCTCATCGCGGTCGGCACGGCCGCCGTGGTCGGCGGCATCGGCGCCCTGCTCGCCGGGCCGGTCTTCCACCTGGCCCACCACGACCTGGGCACCCTGTGGGCGATGGCGTGGCTGTACTCGGCCGGCATCCTGCTCATCGGCGTCGGCCTGCACACCTTCCTCAAGCGCTGGACCACGCTGGCCATGATGGTGCTGTTCGTGATGCTGAACTTCACCAGCTCCGGCGGGTTGTTCCGGCCCGAGCTGCAGAACGGCTTCTTCGGCACCCTGCACGCCTTCTGGAACGGCGCCGGGTTCGTCGAGGGCACCCGCTCGCTGCTGTACTTCGGCAACGACGGCATCGCCCGGAACGTGTGGACGCTCGTCGTCTGGCTGGTCGTCGGCATCGCCGTCACCGGGATCGCCGCCCTCTGGGAGCGCCCCGGCCGCCGCGCGCTTGCGGAGGCGCCGGCCGCTCAGGAAACCGCCGCCGCCGAGGCCGAACGAGAGGCCGAGCGCGAGGCCGAGGAGGAGACCGAAGAGAGCGTGGCCGTCTGAGCCGCGACGGAGGTACGGCCACCGGCCGCGCCAGGGACCCGGCCCGCCCGGGGACCCGGCACGGTATGGTGGCCGTCCGGTCGCGCGGAGTGCGCGGCCGGTGCGACCGAGGAGGTGAGACCCATCAACGCTGTGTCAGCCAGGGCGCTCTCTCCTCGCTCCCGTTCCGTGTGACGGCACGGACCAGCGCGACGGTGACCGCGGGAGCGCCCTGAGGCCCCAGGTCCCCGAAAGGCTCCAGGCTCTTATGGCCGCCGTGCCCGCATCACCCTCTCCGCTCGCCGACCCCTCGTCCCTCGCCGCCGCCCTGCGCGCCGCCGGCTGTGTCTTCGCCGAGGACGAGGCCCGGCTGATCCTCGCCACCGCCCGCACCGCCGACCAGGCCACCGCGATGGCCGAAGCCCGCGCCTCCGGGCTCCCGCTCGAACACGTCCTCGGCTGGGCCGAGTTCCACGGACTGCGCATCGCCGTCGAGCCCGGCGTCTTCGTACCCCGCCGCCGCACCGAGTTCCTCGTCGACCAGGCCCTCGCCCGGGCGCCCGAAGCCCGCGTGGTCGTGGACCTGTGCTGCGGCTCCGGCGCGCTCGGCGCGGCCCTCGCCGTCTCGCTCGACGGCGCCGAGGTGCACGCCGCCGACATCGACCCGGCCGCCGTACGCTGCGCCCGCTGCAACCTCGCCCCCCACGGGGGCCGCGGCCACACCGGCGACCTCTACGCGGCGCTCCCGGCCGGACTGCGCGGCCGGATCGACATCCTGACCGCCAACGTGCCCTACGTGCCCACCGCCGAGGTCCCCCTGCTCCCCGCCGAGGCCCGCGACCACGAACCCGCGGTCGCGCTCGACGGCGGCCCTGACGGACTCGACGTCCTGCGCCGGGTCGCCGCCGGAGCGGCCGAGTGGCTGGCCCCCGGCGGTTGCCTGCTCTCCGAGACCAGCGCACGCCAGGCGTCCGCCGCCACGGCGGCCTTCACCCAGGCCGGTCTGGCCGCACATGTGGCGGTCTCACATGAGTGGGACGCACATGTGGTGATCGGCGTGCGGTGACCTGGGCCTGCGCCAGGGTGTGCCTACGACAGGTCACGGGCCCGCGCGATGAGCACCGCCACGTCGTCGTGATTGTCGGGCTCGTACAGCGTCTCCAGGAGCTGCTGGCAGACCTCCTCCAGCGGGCGCTCCGAGGCACCGTCCAGCAGGGACAACAGCCGCTCCAGCCGCTCGTCCAGCGAGTGACTGCGGGTCTCCACCAGACCGTCGGTGTACAGCACCAGCTCGTCACCGGGCTCGAAGTCGACGGTCACGGTGGCGAACTCCACCCCGCCCACCCCCAGTGGCACCCCGGTGGGCAGGTCCAGCAGCTCCGGCGGCCGACCCGGCCGGACCCGCACCGGCGGCAGATGCCCGGCGTTGGCGATCAGACACCGGCGCTGCTGAGGGTCGTGTACGGCGTACACACAGGTGGCGATGGAGTGCTCGGTCGCCGCCGTGGCCTTGTCGAGCTGCTCCAGCAGCAGTGACGGATCGAGGTCGAGGGAGGCGAGCGTGGTGGTGGCGGTGCGCAGCAGGCCCATGGTGGCGGCCGCGCTGATGCCGCTGCCCATCACGTCGCCGACCACCAGCGCCGTCTTGTCGCCCTCCAGCGGTATGACGTCGAACCAGTCACCGCCGACCTCGCTGGTGGACCCGGCCGGCTGGTAGTGGGACGCCACCTCCAGCCCCGCCGTCACCGGCGGATGGCTCGGCAGCAGGCTGCGCTGAAGGGTCAGCGCGGTGCTGCGGGCGTTCTGGTACCAGCGGGCGTTGTCGATCTGCACCGCCGCCCGCGCCGCCAGCTCCCGCGCCAGCAGCACGTCGTCCTCGTCGAAGGGCTCCGGATTGCGGGTCCGCTTCAGGTCCAGCGCACCCAGGATCTCGCCGCGCGCGATCAACGGCACCGCCAGGTAGGAGTGCAGCCCCGCCCGGCTGAGCATGACGGCGGCCTCGGGGGAGCGGGCGATGCGCGGCAGGTCGTCGTCCTTCACCCGGGGCACCAGCACCGCCTCGCCGGTCCGCACGCACTCGGTGACCATCCGCTCGGCGCCGTACCAGGCGATCCCGCCGGGCCGGTCGGCCGCCTGCACGGCGTCTCCGCCGTCGTCCGGACGGACCGCGAGCGCCCGGATCACCGCGGCCTCGGACGGCCCGAGCGTGCTGCGTCTGCCCTCCACCACCGCGTCCAGCAGGTCGACGGCCGCCACGTCCGCCAGCGCCGGTACGGCGACCTCGGCCAGTTCGCAGGCGGTGAGCTCCAGCTCCAGCGTCGTACCGATCCGGGCGGAGGCGTCCGCGATCAGGGCGAGACGGCGCCGCGCGTTCTCCGCCTCCACCGCCGCCCGGTGCTGCTCGGTGATGTCGGTCAGCGACAGCGCGATGCCGAGCACATTGCCGAGCGAGTCGTCCAGGCGGTACAGGGACAGCGACCACGTGTGCTCGGCGTCCGGATCGGCCGGGGTACGGCCCACCACGGTCCGGTCGATCACCGGGTCCCCGCTCGTCAGCACGTCCCGCAGCGCCTCCTCCGCCGTGTCGGGGTCCAGCAGCGGCAGCACCTCGCGCAGCATGCGCCCCTCGTGCCGCTCGGCGGGGACCCCGCTGAGCCGCTCCAGCGCGGGGTTCACCGAGACGAACCGCAGCCCGGTGTCCAGGACCGCCAGCCCGATGGGGGACTGGTGCACCATCCGCTCGGACAGCGCCACGTCGTGCTCCAGCCGCCGTACCGTCGACTGGTCGGCGGCCAGGCCCAGCGCGTACACGTCGCCCCGCTCGTCGAGCAGACGCATGTTGCGGAACTCCACCAGTCGGGTGGTGCCGTCCTTGCGGCGGATGGGGAAGCCGCCCGCCCAGCTCTGCCCGGTGCGCATCACGTCCTCGAACAGCTCACCGACCAGCCCGATGTGCCGTTCGTGCACCATCAGCCGGGCCGCGTACCGGCCGAGCGCCTCGTCGGCGGTGTATCCGAACAGCTCCTCGGCCTGCGGGCTCCACAGCACGATGCGGCCCCGGCCGTCCAGCACCACGGAGGCCACGTTCAGCATGTCGAGCAGCCCGCCGGGCCGCACCGGGCCGCGCTCGGGCCCGCCGTTCCCGGCCGCCTGAGTCTCGGCTGCACTCATGCCACGCACCGCCTTCGCCCGTCCGCACGGCACGCCGTCCCCCGTGCCGACTCCCCTTGTTGTACCGCGCTCACACCCGGCGTGCCGAGGGCTGTGGTCCCGCATACGTCCGCATCCACCATCCCTCACTTCGGCCTCGGACGTACTGCCGGGACCCAGCGGCCCCGTGGCGCGTGGGGCGGCCGTCACCCAGTGAGGCGGCAGAGTTCACCGCCATCTTCCTTTATTGGTCTGTACATGCCTACGCGGCCGGGCCAGACTGTCCGCCGACCGAGTGTCCCCACCCCCCTCACCGAGGAGTCGGCCCATGCCCGCGCCTGCCCGAAAGCGCCGCCGCGCCTTATCCGCCGGACTCGTCACCCTGGCCACCGCCGCCGCCGTCTCCCTGGGTGCCGCCGCGCCCGCCTCGGCGGCGGACACCTGGACCGAGACCGGCTCCGACCGCGCCGACCCGCTGACCGAGAGCCAGGGGCTGACCTCCGTGGAGGTCCCGGCGAACAGCCCCAACCGCTACACCGGCATCGGCACCATCCCGGTCGGCGTCTCCAGCCGGGGCTGGAACCATGTCGGCGACCCCGACGCCTCGTACAACGGCTACTACATCGAGCCCTACCAGCGGGACTCGGGCAACTCGAAGATGTACCGGGTGCAGGCGCCCGGCGGTGCCTGGTCGGAGTACGTGCACACGCTCGCCCCCGGCGAGGCCATGAACAACTCCTGGTCCGCCATCTCGCCCGACGGACAGTGGATGCTCTCCGGCGAATGGGGCACCATGAACCGCCTGCTGGTCTTCCCCACCCCCGGTGTCAACCCCGCCACCTCGCCCTCGGCCGACCTGAAGCTGGCCTCCAACGTCACCCTGGACCACCCGGTGCGCGACGTGCAGGGCTGCGACTTCTCCGGGCCCACCACGCTGCTCTGCTCCTCCGACGACCCCGAGGGCACGCTGTTCGGCATGACCAAGCCGCTCCTCCAGATCGACCTCTCGGCGGCGCCCAACGGCACTTCGAACGTGTCCGGCCATGTCACCGCCCTGCGCCAGTTGCCCCTCCGCAGCTCCTGCTCGGGCAGCTTCGAGACCGAGGGCATCGACTACGACCGGCGCAGCGGCGTCCTGCGCGTGATCGTGGTCTCGCCGGGGTTCTGCGTGGTCACGGACAGCAAGACGTACAAGTTCACCCGGAGCTGATCCCGCGAGACCGCTCGTTTCCCGGGGGATGACCGGCGCCGGCCGGGGTACCCGAGCCATGCGCACGGCCAGGAAAGGAGCGGACATGACGAACACGGAGGCATCGCACCCGGAAACCGTCTCGGTGGAGATCAGCGGGTGTTCGCCGGACGACGCGCGCGTGGTCTTCGACGTGCTGAGCGCCTGCTTCGCATCGGACCGTGAGGCGGGCGAGACCCCGCAGCAGCAGGACGAGGCGCGCCCGATGGTGTGGCTCGGTACGTACGACATCGCGGAGTCCCACACCGGGAACTGCCCGCCGGCCAAGCTCAGCGCGTCCGTCCAGGCGGATGTGCAGGGCGGGTACTGGGCGGTGGACCGGTTCCGTCAGGCGCTGGACGAGATGTTCACGGTCCAGGAGACCGCCACGGCCTCCGGCGACCAGGAGCGGGAACTCCACCTGCTGCTGGGCAGCCGCTGACCGACTCCCTCGTACGAGGTGCCCCGGCCGACCCCCGTCGGCCGGGGCACTCTGCTGTGTGGGCTGCACCTATGGGGGCTCCACCTACGTGGGCTGCACCCATGTGAGCTGCGCCCATGCGGACTCCCCACACGGGCCCCACGCCCATGTGCCCTCTGTCGCACCCTTATGCAACTAGTTGCAAAAAGGTGGGCGGTTGCTCTACAACAAGAGGCGACCGCATCCCCACGGAGGGCCCGATGAGCCGTTACCCGCACCTGTTGTCCCCGCTCGACCTGGGATTCACCACCCTGCCCAACCGCGTCCTCATGGGCTCCATGCACGTGGGCCTGGAGGAGGCCGAGCACGGCTTCGAGCGGATGGCGGCCTTCTACGCGGCCCGCGCACGCGGCGGAGTGGGCCTCATCGTCACCGGCGGCATAGCCCCCAACGAGGAGGGGCGCCCTTACGAGGGCGGCGCCAAGCTCACCACCGACGCCGAGGCGGAGGAACACCGCGTCGTCACCGACGCCGTCCACCACGAGGGCGGCCGCATCGCCCTCCAGATCCTGCACTTCGGCCGCTACGCCTACCACGCCGACCTGGTCGCCCCGAGCCCGCTCCAGGCCCCGATCAGCCCCCACGTCCCCCGCGAGCTGACCGACGCCGAAATCGAACGGACCATCGAGGACTACGCCTGTACCGCCCGCCTGGCTCAGCAGGCCGGATACGACGGCGTCGAGATCATGGGCTCCGAGGGCTACCTCGTCAACGAGTTCATCGCCGCGGGCACCAACCACCGCACCGACCGCTGGGGCGGCTCGTACGAGAACCGCATGCGCTTCCCGGTCGAGATCGTGCGCCGGGTCCGCGAGGCCGTCGGCGAGGACTTCATCATCATCTACCGCCTCTCGATGCTGGACCTGGTCCCCGGCGGTTCCACCCTGCCCGAGGTCGTCACCCTCGCCAAGGCGGTCGAGGCGGCCGGCGCCACCATCATCAACACCGGCATCGGCTGGCACGAGGCCCGTATCCCCACCATCGCCACCTCCGTGCCGCGCGGCGCGTACACCTGGGTCACCAAGAAGCTCATGGGCGAGGTGTCCGTACCGCTGGTCACCACCAACCGCATCAACACCCCGGAACTCGCCGAGGAGTTGCTCGCGGACGGGCGCGCCGACATGGTGTCCGTGGCCCGCCCGATGCTCGCCGACCCGGACTTCGTCGCCAAGGCCGCCGAAGGCCGTCCCGAGGCCATCAACACCTGCATCGGCTGCAACCAGGCGTGCCTGGACCACACCTTCGGCGGCAAGATCACCTCCTGCCTGGTCAACCCCCGCGCCTGCCACGAGACCGAGCTGGTGCTCACCCCGACCCGGCTGCGCAAGCGCGTCGCCGTCGTCGGCGCCGGGCCCGCGGGCCTGGCCTGCGCCGTCTCCGCCGCCGAACGCGGCCACCACGTCACCCTGTTCGACGCCGCGAGCGAGATCGGCGGCCAGCTCAACGTGGCCCGCAAGGTCCCCGGCAAGCAGGAGTTCGACGAGACCCTGCGCTACTTCCGTCACCAGCTCGACACCCATGGCGTCGACGTACGCCTCGGCACCTGGATCACCCCCGGCGACCTCGACGGGTACGACGAGGTCGTGGTCGCGACCGGCGTCACGCCGCGCACCCCCGACATCCCCGGCATCGACCACCCGCGCGTCGTCGGCTACCTCGACGTGCTGCGGGACGGCGCCCACGTCGGCGACCGCGTCGCCGTGCTCGGCGCGGGCGGCATCGGCTTCGACGTGGCCGAGTTCCTCACCGACGCCGGCGACAAGGCGAGCGAGGACCCCGAGACGTACTTCCGCACCTGGGGCGTCGACACCGACTACGCCGCGCCCGGCGGCCTCGCCGCGCCCAGCCGCCCCGCGTCCCCGCGCACCGTCCACCTGCTCCAGCGCAAGGCCACCAAGGTCGGCGCCGGACTCGGCAAGACCACTGGCTGGATTCACCGCACCGAGCTGAAGCACCGGGGCGTCACCATGGTCCCCGGCGTCCGCTACGACCGGATCGACGACGCCGGACTGCACATCACCGTCGGCGAGGAGAGCCACGTCCTCGAGGTCGACACCGTCGTCCTGTGCACCGGCCAGGACCCGCGCCGCGACCTGTACGAGGAGCTGATCGCGGCCGGAGTCAGCGCCCATCTGATCGGGGGCGCCGACGTGGCGGCCGAACTCGACGCCAAGCGGGCCATCAAACAGGGCACCGAGCTGGCGGCGGCGCTGTAGGGACCGCGCGTCCCTAGGATGAGCCCATGTCACTCCCGCACGCCATCCTCACCGCCCTGCTGGAGAAGCCGTCCTCGGGTCTGGAGCTGACCCGGCGGTTCGACAAGTCGATCGCCTACTTCTGGCCGTCGACCCACCAGCAGATCTACCGCGAGCTGGGGAAACTGGAGGCCGAGGGGTTCATCCGCGCGCTGCCCTCCGCGCAGCCGGCCCGTGGGCAGAAGAAGAGTTACGAGGTGCTGCCCGCGGGCCGCGCGGAGCTGGCCCGCTGGACCGCCGCGCCCCAGGACCCCAAGCCGCTGCGGGACGCGACGCTGCTCCGGATGCGGGCGGCGGCGGTGGTCGGCACGGCGGGCCTCGCGGCCGACATGCGGCGCCATCTGGAGCTGCACCAGAGCCAGTTGGCCGTCTACCAGGAGATCGAGAAGCGCGACTTCCCGCCCGGCCGGGACACCCCGCAGGACCGGCTCCGGCACCTGGTCCTGCGGGCCGGGATCGACCTGGAGACCTTCTGGGCCCAGTGGCTCGCCGAGGCGCTGAAGGAGATCCCGGAATTCGAGCCGGACGTCCCCGAGCAGTGATCCGTCAGTACCGCCGGTACGACCTGGGCCGACGGCGCAGGAACCAGGCGCCCGCGATGACCGTCGACCCCACCAGTGCCGCGCCCAGCCCGAGGGTGAGCGTGCCGTAGTCGCGGGTGGCGCCGCCGAGGCCACCGGCCACGCCACGCGACGGTGCGGGCGTGGCCGCGCGGGTCGGCGTGGTGGGCGCCGACACGATGACGACCTGGCTGCCCGCCGAGACGCCGTTGGAGCATCGCACCATGACCGTGTACGTCCCCGGTGCCACCGCGGCCCAGGAGGCCGACTGGCTGACCGTCGTACCGGACAGCGCCACCTGCCGCCCCTGGGCGAAGCTCGTCTGCTGGGCGCCCAGCAGCGAGGCCGTGCCCCAACTGCCGTTGTTCTGGGCGCAGGCGCTGGTCACCACCGACACATTGGTACCCGACGTACTGACGGAGATCCCGGAAGCCGCGGCGGACGGCCCGGCGAGCGCGAGCGGCAGCGCGAAGGCGGCCAGGGGAGCGGCGGAACGGGAGAGAAGTCGGGAGTAGCGCATGGGCTCGCCTCCGGCGGCACGGTGGCGGTACGTCCCGTGCGCCGCCGGGGTAGGGAACATCCGTGCCACCCCGGAAGCAGCCAACGCTGCCCGGCGGGTCGCCGCATGCGCAGGGCGTCCGCCCAGGTGACGCGCTCCGCCGTCCGGGCGGTCAGCGGCCCGTGGTGACGGTTCGTTCCGCCGAGAAGCCGCCCCAGGTGCCGTCCGGCAGTCGGGCCCGCAGCCGCACCCGGTGGACCTCCCCGGCCTTCCGCCCGGCGTACAGGCTGTGGTGCGCCCGGCCGGACGGCGGGGTGCCGCCCCATACCAGCGAGCTGTCCGTGCCCCCGTCCAGCCGGATCTGGTACTCGGTGATCACTCCGTCCACCTTCGGCGGGTCCCAGGCGAGATCGAGGTAGTACGACCCGGCTGTGTGGCGCGAGGTCACGTCGAACCCGGTCGGCGCGGTGCCCCGGCGGTCGTCGGCGCCTGGCGTGGTCAGCCGGACCGGGGAGCTCGCGGGGGAGAGGTTGCCCGCCGCGTCCTGGGCCCGGACGGTGAAGAGGTAGCGGGTGCCGGGGCGCAGCCCGGTGACCACGGTCGCGGTCTGGCCCCCGCCCACGGCGTGTATCTTCACGCCGCCCTGCTGGATCGCGTACGACCGCACGCCCCGGTCGTCGTGCGCGGCCGCCCAGGACAACTGGACCGCACGCCCGTCCACCACCTTGCCGCTGACACGCCCAGGACGGCTCGGCGCCGAGTGGTCCGCGGCCACATGGGCGGGGGTCCGGGCCCGCACCTCCCGGCTCGGCGGCCCGAGGCGCCCGTCCGCGCTCCGGGCCCGCACGGTGAAGACGTACGGGGTGGACGGCTTGAGCCTGGTGACATCCACCATGTGCTGTGTGGCCGGTACTTCGCCGACTTTTACGGGGCCGCGATACACCTCGTAGGTATGGACCCCGGAACCGGCCGCGTTCCACATCACATGGACGCTGGTGGCGCTTCCCGCCTGGGCGGTGACGCCGGTCGGGGCACCGGGGGCCGGGCTTTCGCCGGACTCGCCGTCGGCCGTGCCGCAGGAGACGGCCAGCAGGAGGGCCACGCAGACCGGCACCCAGCGGCCGGGGCGGAGGGGAACACGTCGCACGGCGCTGCCTCCCGGAGGCCCGCATCACGGCAAAGGTCCGGACCAATATGGCGCCTGCGAGTCGGTCCCGGCAAGGGGGCCGTGCTGGTGAGGGCGGCCGGGTGCTACGTATGCTGTGGTCTCCCTGAGGCGTGAACTGCCGTTACGCGGAGCCCAGTTCGCGCCCGTGGCGCGGACACGCTGTCGTCGCCGAAACCGCGCCGACGCGGGCGGCCGGAGGGCGGGCCCTCCTCGGTCCGGCCCTCCGGGCCCCCGTGAACTGCTCCATCCGGCCGCAGAACGTGCCCTGTCCGGCCGCAAAACGGCAGCCGTACGTGCCTCTCGCCACCCGCGTGGGTGATGGTGTCCGGAATATCCCCTACGGGAGGTTCCCCAGCGTGCGTTTTCCGTCGTTGGTACCGGTCCTGGCCGGTGCCGCCCTGCTCGCCCCGACGTCGCCACCCGCCGCCGCCGTACCCCACGGCGTCCCGCGCGGGGCGTCGGTGACCGCCGCCGAACTCCGGGCCAGGACACGGCACTGCGCACAGGTCTCCCACGGCCGCTACCGCGAGGACGCGGAAGGCCCCGCCAAGGTCCGGGTGTGCGGCACCCGGGACGCGGTGTTCTGGAAGGCGGACCTGGACACCGACTGCGACGGCTGGCCCGGCGCCCGCTGCAACCGCCGCACCGACCCGTACTTCTCCCCGGCCACCGCCTTCCCCCAGTCCGACGGCCGCCCCCTCGACGCCGAACGGCT
This sequence comes from Streptomyces sp. NBC_01171, assembly GCF_045039805.1. Lineage (NCBI taxonomy): Bacteria > Bacillati > Actinomycetota > Actinomycetes > Kitasatosporales > Streptomycetaceae > Streptomyces > Streptomyces sp. NBC_01171. Next base: position 6,170,752 of record NZ_CP108609.1, read on the forward strand.
GCCGTACATCGTGATCCCGCCCGCCAGCGCCCTCTGGGACCACCGCGCCCACGGCGTCCGGGGCGGCTCCGTGGCCGCCGTGCTCTACCGGGACCGGGTGCGGTACGCCGTCGTCGGCGACACCGGCCCCCGCGACATCATCGGCGAGGCGTCCTACGCCACCGCCCGCGCCCTCGGCATCGATCCGGACCCGCGCGTGGGCGGAGCCCCGTCCGGTGTCACGTACATCGTCTTCCGCGACACGCGGGTACGGCCGATCGCGGACCACGAGGACGCGGTGGCCCAAGGGGAGGAGCTGGCCCGGAAGTTCGTCGGGCGGACGGGCTGACGGTGTGCGGGCCGGCCCCCGATGTCAGGGACCGGCCCGGCGCTCACACCTTGCGGTAGGCGTACGCCTCGCTCGCGGCGGCCACCACCGCGTCCAGATCGGCACCCGTCGCGGCCGTCACCACGGCGGCCACCGCGCCCTCCACGAACGGGGCGTCCACCAGGCGGGTGTCCTCCGGGAGTTCGTCGCCCTCGGCGAGCAGCGCCTTCACCGTGAGCACCGCGCTGCCCAGGTCGGTGAGGACGGCGACCCCCGTGCCCTGGTCCACGGCGGCGGCCGCCGCGGATATCAGCTCCGCGCTGGTGCCGAAGCCGCCGCCCTCCGTACCGCCCGCCGCGGCGACCGGTACCGCCGTGGCACCGCCCGCCAGGGCCTTCGCCAGCCCGGCCACCGACTCGGCGACCTCGGCGCTGTGCGACACCAGCACGATCCCGACATGCCGTTCGTCACTCATCGGAGCCTCCCTCCGTCGCGGTCACGAGCGCCGCGATCAGCAGGCTCGACGAGGTGGCGCCGGGGTCCTGATGACCGATGCTGCGCTCCCCGAGATAGCTCGCCCGGCCCTTACGGGCCTGCATCGGGGTCGTCTCCACCGCTCCGGACTCGGCGGCCCGGCGCGCCGCGTCGAAACCGTCGCCGAGCGCGTCGACGGCCGGGATCAGCGCGTCCAGCATCGTCTTGTCGCCCGGCGCCGCCCCGCCGAGCGCCTTGACCCCGTCCACTCCGGCCCGCAACGCCTCCGCCAACTGCGCCTCGCTGACCTCGGGCGCGTCCCCGAGCACCTTCCCGGCCCGGCGCAGCAGCGTCCCGTACAGCGGGCCGGAGGCACCGCCGACCGTGGAGATGAGCTGGCGCCCGGCGAGCGAGAGCACGGCACCGGGCGTGTCCGGCGCCTCCTTCTCCAGGGTGACCAGCACGGCCGTGAAACCGCGCTGGAGATTGCTGCCGTGGTCCGCGTCGCCGATGGCCGAGTCGAGCGCGGTGAGCCGCTGCGCCTCCCGGTCGACGGACGCGGCGGTCGCCGTTATCCAACGGCGGAAGAAGTCGGCGTCGAGCACTGGATCTCCTTGGCTGGTAGGGATGTTGACCACTGACTCCGACGTATCACATCCCCCAGCGCAGCGCCGGGGTCCGGACCGGCGCGTCCCACAGCCGCAGCAGTTCCTCGTCGACCTGGCACAGGGTGACCGAGGCGCCCGCCATGTCGAGCGACGTGACGTAGTTGCCGACGAGCGTGCGGGCGACGGCCACGCCCCGCTCCGCCAGCACCCGCCGCACCTCGGCGTTGAAACCGAACAGCTCCAGCAGCGGGGTGGCGCCCATGCCGTTGACCAGCACCAGCACCGGGCCGCGCGGCGTCATGTCGTCCAGGATGGCGTTCACCGCGAAGTCGGCGATCTCCCCGGAGGTCATCATCGGGCGCCGCTCGCGGCCCGGCTCACCGTGGATGCCGATGCCCAACTCCAGCTCGCCGGGCGGCAGATCGAAGGTGGGGGAGCCCTTGGCCGGGGTGGTGACGGCGCTCAGGGCCACGCCGAAGCTGCGCGAGCTGTCGTTGACCTGGCGGCCGATCGCCTCAACCCGCTCCAACGGCTGCCCCTCGGCCGCCGCCGCGCCCGCGATCTTCTCCACGAACAGGGTCGCCCCGGTGCCGCGCCGGCCGGCCGTGTAGAGGCTGTCGGTCACGGCGACGTCGTCGTTGACCAGGACCTTGCCGACCCGGATGCCCTCGTCCTCGGCCAGCTCGGCGGCCATGTCGAAGTTGAGCACGTCGCCGGTGTAGTTCTTCACGATGAACAGCACCCCGGCCCCGCTGTCCACGGCCGCCGCGGCCCGCGCCATCTGGTCCGGCACCGGCGAGGTGAACACCTCACCCGGACAGGCCGCCGCCAGCATGCCGGGCCCGACGAACCCGCCGTGCAGCGGCTCATGCCCCGACCCGCCCCCCGACACGAGCCCCACCTGCCCGGCCACCGGCGCGTCCCGCCGGACGATCACCCGGTTCTCCACATCCACGTTCAGGTCCGGATACGCGGCCGCCATCCCCCGCAGCGCGTCGGCCACCACGGTCTCGGGGACGTTGATCAACATCTTCATCGGAGTCTCCTGGTGAGAGCTAGCAGACGGGGCCCTGGGCAACGTCTTCGCTGGTCAGGCTGGGTGAGCGCAAATTCGATCTTGGCGGTCCTCGGCGGTTCGGCGCGGGCTCCGGCGGTCCTGATGCTGACCGGATGCTGAGGTTCGTGATGGGGTGTCAGGTGTCGATGGGAGGTCTGTGATGTTGGGATCGCAGTACTACTGTCGGCAGTATCGACCTTGCGGCCGCGAAGGTCACGTGGAGTGGGACAGGTGCTCGCATTCGTTTCGCGTGCCTCGGTCACGCGTGGGTCAGGGTCAGCTCAAGCATCGCGGGATGTCTGCTTCTGCGCTCGACCTGTAGGGGCCCTGGTGAGCGCGGGTCGTACAGGGGGTGCGGCAGTCCAGCAGAATTGCCTCGCGGCTCGGGAAAATCCGTATCGGCCATTGGGGTGATCTTTACGTTGAGGGGCGAGTGAGCGCATCGACCCGAAGCATCACATTCCGCCGGCGCTGCCGGCGCTGCTCCCACCGGCTGCGGTCGCACGAGCTGACGGTAGACGTCTCGGCGCCCCTGTACGGAGCCTCGTCGTCTCGCCGGGACTGAGCCGGTCAAATTTGCCTGGGGTGTCTCCTGGGACGCCGGCTGCCGATGCGGTTCTCACGGGGCAGGTACGCTAAGGCAGTTGCAGTGGCCTCCCCCCTCCATCCGTGTTCTCGCGGTGAGTCATGGCCTGCGGCGATCAAGGCGTCTTCGGGCATGAGGAAGAGACACGGTGCTGATAGCGGGCCGATACCGGCTGCGGGACGTCATCGGGCGCGGAGCGATGGGCGAGGTCTGGCGCGCCGTCGACGAGATACTGGGCAGACCGGTCGCCGTGAAACTGATGCTCACCCAGCATGCCGACCCCACCGCGGTCTCCCGCTTCCGGCTGGAGGCGCAGACCGCCGGACGCCTCAACCACCCTTACGTGGTCGGTGTCCGTGACTTCGGCGAGTACGACAACCGGCTCTTCCTGGTGATGGACCTGATCGAGGGCGACAGCCTCGCCGGAGCGCTCACCAGTCAGGGAACCCTCCCCGCCGAACGTGTCGCCCGTGTCGCCGCCGAGGCCGCGGACGGGCTCGCCGCCGCCCACCGGCAGGGCATCGTCCACCGTGACATCAAGCCCGCCAACCTCCTGCTGGACGCCGACGGCACCCTGAAGATAGGCGACTTCGGCATCGCCCGCTTCCTGGACGACCCCGGCAACGCCCTCACCGCAACCGGCCAGATCGTCGGCACCAGCCTCTACCTCGCGCCCGAACGCGCCCTGGGCCGCCCTGCCGGCGCGGCCTCCGACGTGTACTCCCTGGGCTGCGTGCTCTACCAACTCCTCACCGGACGACCGCCGTTCCAAGCTGACTCCGCACTGGCAGTGCTGCACCAGCACCTGGACGCCGTCCCCGTACCGCCCAGACAACTCGGCGCCGATCTCTCGCCCGCTTTCGAGAACTACCTGCTCGGCCTGTTGGCCAAGGAGCCCCAGGACCGGCCCACGGCCGAAGAAGCCGCGAACTGGTTCGCACACGGCCACTGGCGCGGAGCCCCGGCACCTCTCCCGCGTGAACACGCCCGCCACGACGAGCGACCCATCTCCGGCCCGGCACTCACCGGTTCTACGACACCCTCGCGCACCGCGCCCGTCGGGGGCGCCTTGCCTCCCTCGACGGACACCGAGTGGACGACGAGCGTCCACCGAGCGGTGCCCCGCCGTCCTCGTGCGTCACGGCTGCGCCGTTCCAGACTTGTGGCCGCGCTGGGCACCGTCGCCCTGTTCGTCGTGGCGCTCCTCATCGGCATGAGCTGGTTCTCTCCTGACAGCAACTCGGCGAAGAAACCGCAAGCCGATCCGTCCTCACCCGCCTCCTCCTCGCCCTCCGTGGTGGCACCCGCCGGCTCCTCGTCACAGCCCGCCGCGGCTGAGGCACAGAAGCCGGTCGACGACACCAAGCCGTCGCCCGACAAGCAGGGCAAGCACGACAAGCGCGAAGAGCACGGCGGCAAGGGAAAACACTGACGAGAGTCAGTCCAAGCACAGATGTGCGGTACACGGGTGGACATGCCCGAGCTCGACAACAAGGGCCTTTCCCCTGAGGTGCGAGTCACGCGATGGGCTGCCCCGCACACTCCGCGCAGGCTGCTCTTCCTGTCAGGCCGATTGCCGGGGGAGTGGGTCCGTCTGCCGTGTTCCGGCGTCGCGGTGGGTCACGGTCAGGTAGGCCACGAAGCCGAGAATCGCCGCCGCCCAGGACACGGTGACCGGGCCGAGGCCCCACCCGAGTCCTCCGCGGGTCTGCGACAAGGCCATCCAGTCGGCGAGCGAGGCACCGAGCGGGCGGGTCAGCACGTAGGCGCTCCAGAACGCGGCCACCGCGCCGAGTGCGCCCGTCCGATGGGCGATGGCCGGGAGTCCGATGGCCCCGGCGAACAGCACGATCGAACCCAGATATGCCAGACCGGTGGATGCGGTGAGGTCACCGGCCGCGGTGCCGAGGGCGAAGGTGGCGAGGACGGCCGCCCAGTAGAAGACCTCACGGCGGCGGGTGCGGATGCTGTGGATCGACAGGGTCCGCTCGCTGGCGTACCAGATGGCGAAGACGGCCGCGAGGGCGATCACGAACAGCGGCGTGGACAGGGTGTAGGAGACACCGAGGGCGACGTGCAGGACGTCGGCGACCATTGTGCCGAACACGCTGACCATGACGATCGCCGTCCAGTAGACCCAGGGCACATAACGGCGCACGGCGAACTGCAGGACAAGCGACGCCACGAAGGCGATGCCGCCGAGGGCCACCGCCGGAATCGGGCCCAGTAGATGGGCCAGGAAATCAGAAGCGGTCTCGCCCATACCTGTGGTGAGGACCTTGATGATCCAGAAGTAGACGGTCACTTCGGGCACCTTGTTCGCGCCCTCACCTATTCGGGCGTGGGTCGGGAAAGGGGGCCGCTGACCGAGAACTTGCTCTGTGCTCATGATCTTCACCATCGCATGCTCAACTGCTGTCCACACAGGCCCCTTTGCAATTGTTTTGGATCTTGCGGTACAGGTGTTTCCATGGGCTCAGGCGAAGCTGACCGCAACCTGAAAGGCACCCGAGAAACGCTGGTCGGCACTGACGCGATGTTGATATAGAGGTTCCTTTCTCCTCCTCCCGCGGAAGTCAAGCGTCACTGCGCATCAGCCGGTACGCGGCCCCGGCCAGTGCCAGTGCGCTCCAGCCGATGAAGACCAGCAGACCGGTGCCGGGCGCAAGGGTGGTGGCGTCGTGGGTCAGGGCGAACATCGAATCGCCCGCGTTACTGGGCAGGTAAGGGCTGATGCTGTCGCGCCAGGAGCTGGGCAGCAGGGTGGCCAGCCCCGGAATCAGCATCAGTGTGACGACAAGCACCGAGATGCCGCCGGCCACGGAGCGCAGCAGAGCACCGACGGCGGCACCGATCACGGAGACGAGGCTCAGATAGAGCCCCGCGCCCAGCAGACTTCGTACGACACCGGGATGTGAGAACCCCATGGCCCCCGGCGTACCGGAGACGAGGTGACTGCCGAACAGGAAGGCCACGGACACCCCGGCCGTCGCGGCGGCCAGCGAGACCAGCCCGATCACGGCCACCTTGGACCACAGCACCGGGAGCCGGCGCGGTACGGCGACCAGCGTCGAGCGGATCATGCCCGTCGAGTACTCCCCGGCCGTCACCAGAACCCCGAGGACGCCCAGGGTGAGCTGGGCGACATTCGTACCGAAGAGCGACAGGCCGACAGCGGTCTGCCGGGCGAAGTCCGGGTTCATGTGCCCGGAACCGATCTCGGACCTGTAGCGGGTCGCGGCGATCAGTCCGAAGGCCGGGAGGAGCAGCAGGCTCAGCCCGAGCGTGATCCAGGAAGACCTCAGCGACCAGAGTTTGGCCCATTCCGACGCGAGAACGCCTCGTCCGGTAACCCGGTAGGAAGGGCGGCCGCCCGCTGCTGGTGCCGCCTCTGGGGGCGCGGTGAGGGTACTCATGCCTGCCTCTCGGCGGCTTCGCCGGCACCGGCGGCCGACCCGTGATACTCGACGGCGTCCCTGGTCAACTCCATGAACGCCTCTTCCAGCGAGACCTGACGCGTGCTGAGTTCGAAGAGGGCGATCCCGTGCTCGGCCGCCCTCAGGCCGATCTCCCGTGCGGACAGCCCGGTCACCTCCAGATCCTCCGGGCCGACGCCGGCGCAGATGTCCACGCCCGGCCCAGCGAGGACCTCCCGCAGTCGTGCGCGGTCCTGCGTTGCCACCCGCACGGTGTCCCCGCCCGCCGTGCGAACCAGCTCCTCGACGGTCGTGTCGGCCAGCAGGCGGCCACGTCCGACGACGATCAAGTGGTCCGCCACCAAAGCCACTTCGCTCATCAGGTGCGAGGACACGAACACCGTGCGCCCCTGTGCGGCGAGCGAGGCCAGCAGGTTGCGAATCCAGAGCACCCCCTCGGGGTCCAGTCCGTTCACAGGCTCGTCCAGCATCACCGTCTGCGGGTCGCCCAGCAGCGCGGCGGCGATGCCGAGCCGCTGCCCCATCCCCAGCGAGAAGGCGCCGGCCCGTTTCCTGGCGACGCTGCCCAGCCCGGTGAGGTCGATGACCTCACCCACACGCCGGCGCGGAATCCCGTGGGTCAGAGCCAACGCCCTCAGGTGGTGGTAGGCCGAGCGGCCCGGATGGACCGATCTGGCCTCCAGCAGGGTGCCGACTTCCTGCAGCGGTGCCCGGTGCCGGGCGTACCGGCGCTCGTTCACCGTGACGGAGCCGCTCGTCGGGGCGTCCAGACCCACGATCATGCGCATGGTCGTCGACTTGCCCGCACCGTTGGGACCCAGGAATCCTGTCACCGAGCCCGGCTTCACGACGAAGTCCAGGCCGTCTACGGCGATTTTCTCTCCGTATCGTTTGGTCAGTTGCCGTGCGTCGATCATCGGGGCTTCTCCTCTCGGGTCGCGCGATGCGTCCCTCACCACTTGGAGCTTCCTCAAGAATCGCCGCACATCGGTGAATCGACTCGAAGTGAGAGGAGTGTCGTCGATGTGTTCAGTTTGCAGTCAGGTTGTCCGTCTGATCGGGTTGCCTCTCTATGTGTCGTCGCGTTGCATGAGCCGGCAGGTCAGTCGGAGGATCCTTCGCCTTGGGCGATCTCGACGCCGTGGTGCAGCCAGAGTGCTCCAGCCAGCGACGAAGCCCCGGCCGTCGAGCAGAGTAGGGCCATGGCCCACAGGGCCGGAGCCACGCGCCGGACGGGTGCCGGAGCCAGCAGGGCTTTGACTCGAGCCGGCACGGGGCCGGTGGTGGCGCCGGGGGCCAGCGCGGGAGCCTCCATGGCACCGCGCCCACGACCCACGGCCAGCGCGGCGCGCCCTACCGCGTGAGCTGTGACGGCGCGGTCGCCGCAGCCGCGGGCGGCGGCTTCGTCCGCCGCCCGCTCGGCGGCGAGCGAAACGTGAGCGGCGACAGCGGCCAGAGCGGGGTGGCACCATCCGGCGAGCTGAGCGGCGGTCAGGAAGAGGTGGTGCCTCGCGGCGAGATGGGCCCGCTCGTGCGCGAGCAGGACCTCCCGTTGGACCGGGTCCAGCGCGCGCAGCATGCCCGTGGTGACCACGATCCGGTCGGCCCTGCGCAGACCGCCCGGCAGTGCGAACGCGTCCGGACGGGGGTCGCTGAGGACGCACAGTCCTCCGGCGTCCGGGAGGCCGGCGACGCTGTCGTGCGCGGCACGCAGGCGCGCCACCTCCGAAGCGGCCTTGCGCAGCACCTGGTAGCCGGCCAGCGCAAGACACCCGGCGGAAAGCGCCGAGACGCCCAGGACCAGCAGCCGCGGCCCCGCCGCGAGCGGCTGGATCAGTTCCGCCACCGTGGCCGCAGGGGGGAACGAGAGGGCCAATGGCAGCAGCAGGACGCCGAGACTCGCCACCACCCCGACGGCCAGGGTGGCCGTGGCGCAGGTGACCGTCCACAGGGCGATCTCGGGCCGGATCCGCTCCACGGTGTGCCGGGCCAGCGGCGGCAGCGCCCAGGGCAGGACGAGGGGGATCAGTAGCAGCGTGATCACCGGCCACCTCCCTCCAGCAGGCGCTTGAGCTCCGCCTCGTCGCTCGGGCTGAGGCCTTTGACGAAGCGGGCCAATACCGTGCTGCGGTCGTCGTCCTGGTCCAGCTCGCGGTGCATGCGCTGTGCGGTCAGGCTGTGGGAGTCCTCCACCGCGTAGTACAGGAAGCCGCGCCGGCCCGGGGTGCGCCCCACCGCCCCCTTCTCCTGTAGTCGCGCGAGAAGGGTCGCCACCGTGGTGCGGGCCAGCTCTTGGGGTATCGCCGCTCTCACCTCGGCCGCCGTCTGTGGTTCACTCGCGGCCCACAGTGCCGCCAGCACGCTCGCCTCCAGCTCGCCGGCGGGCCTGCGCTCGCCCGCTGCATCAGTCATGGAACTGCCCTCCCACTGATCGTCTACAGTGAAGTAGACCGACTACTGTCTTGTAGACGCAACTCGTGGCCCGCTGTCGTGTCTCCGCAGCGCTCCAGGCCCGTCCGCATCCGGTATACCCGACAGCCATTATCGAAGGGGCCAGCGCCGATGACGCTCGCGCACCAAGCAGCACCCCCGCTTCAACCAGCCGCGGACCCTCTCGACGCGCAGTCACTGCCGACCACCTTCGGTACGCTCGGCACCGCCGCCGTCATGTTCGCCGAGACCGGCCTGCTGATCGGGTTCTTCCTCGTGTCGCTCGTTCCGGTCGGGCTGGAGCTCGTGTGGTCCCGGCGCCCGCACGGTGCGAACGGAGGGGCGTGATGCACACCATGACCACCGCACAGTCGTACGACGGCTCCGGCCTCGACGGGGCCGCCTACCTCGACGTGGTCGACGCCGCGCACCACGCGCCCGCCTGGCTGGACAACCTTGTCTCCGGCTACTCCACATACGGGCTCGCACTGTTCGCCGTTCTGATGCTGATCGGCTGGTGGCGGGCCCGCCGCCAGGACGCTGCCCGGGCGGTGAAGGCCCTGGCCGCCCCGGTGCTGACCATGGTGGCCTTCGCGGTCAGCGCCGTGCTCAAGCAGGCGGTGCATGAGAACCGGCCGTGCCAGTCCTTGCACGTGATGACGCTGGAGGCGTGTCCCGCGGTCGGCGACTGGTCGTTCCCCAGCAACCATTCCGCGCTGGCCGCGGCGGCGGCGGTCGCCCTGTGGTTCGTCTCGGTCCGCCTCGGGGTGCTCGCCGCCCTCGGTGCCCTGGCAATGGCGGCCTCGCGCGTCTGGGTCGGCGCCCACTATCCGCACGACATCATCGCCGGTCTCGTCGTCGGAGCCCTGGTCGCTGCCTCGCTGGCCATGCTGCTGGCGCGATACGCCGTGGCCGTGGCCGAACTGCTCGGCCGGGGACGTCTGCGCCCGCTGATCGTTTCCTGAGCGATGCCGCCGGCGCCCGAGCCTCCGGAGCGGACCCGTCAGAGGCTCAGGCGTGTGGCCGCAAGTACGCTGATCGGGGTAGTCCGGTGGATTCGAGTCGGTAGGCGTGACCGTCCGACGACTGCATGCCCCGGACGTGCTCGGGAACGTCTCTGCGACGCCTATCGTCTACTGTGCTGTAGACCGTCTACTGTGATGTAGTCGCCGATGGCGGATCGCGTACTCACTCGGTGATCCGCAAGGGGAGAGGCTCCGAATTCATGACGACATCGATGCATCTGGCTTCTCAGCTCGCTGTGAACGTGCTGGATGCCAGATCGCTGCTGACCGCGTTCGGGGTGCTCGGTGTGGGCGTGGTCCTGTTCGCCGAGACGGGTCTGCTCCTTGGCTTCTTCCTTCCAGGCGATTCGCTGCTTTTCACGGCCGGTCTGCTGGCCACCGGATCGGCGGAGGGGGCGGTGCACCTCTCGCTGGCCCCGCTGCTGATCTCCGCCGCGGTCGGCGCGCTGGCCGGAGCGCAGTGCGGCTACCTGATCGGCCGCCGAGCGGGCGGATCACTGCTGGCTCGCAGCCGATCACAGCGGCTGCATGACGGCGCGAAGCGAGCGGAAGAGCTGCTGGAGCGCTACGGGTTCGCGAAGGCGATCGTGCTGGCCCGGTTCGTTCCGGTGGTGCGGACGGTGCTCAATCCGCTGGCCGGGGTCCTGGAGGTGCCCGTACGGACCTTCACGCTCTGGCAGGTCGTCGGCGGTCTGGTGTGGTCCGCAGGCGTGATCCTGGCGGGGTACGCGCTGGGCTCATCGATCCCGAACGTCGACCGCTACCTGCTGCCGCTCGTCGCCCTGATCGTGGTGGTGTCCCTGACTCCCCTCCTGGCGGAGGCCCTCCGCAGCCGCAGGGAAGCGAAGGCGAAAGGGGAGCCGCGGTGACTTTCGCTTTCGACGGTTCACGTGACTGGCCGCGAGTCACGCGCACCTGCACTGCCGCGGCCATGATGCCGCTGTTCGATTCGCGGAGGCCTGACGCTCCGCTGCTCGCCGCATGAAGCGCCAGGAAGTCGCGGAGCTCGCCGGCAGCGTGAGCCTCGGCGTCTGGGCCGCGCTCGGGGTGCTGGCCGCCGTGGCCTTGGGCAGGGGAGGCGCGCCACGGGAGCTGGATCATGACGTTCTGGCCTGGGCCGTCGATCACCGACCGCCTATGGCGCTGGCGCTGGCCCGCGGTGTCACATCCACCGGCACGGGTGCACTTCCCTACGCCCTGGTGGCGCTGGCAGCCGCGGTGGCCGGGCGCACACCGCGGCAGAGGCTGGCCGCAGTCGCGTTCGGCCTGGCCTGTCTTGGCGGGGGCCAGGCTCTCCGCTACGCGGTGATGGAACTGGCTCATCGCCCCCGTCCACCGCTTGCGGATTGGGCGACACACGCATCCGGCTGGGCCTTCCCGTCCGGACACAGCACGACGAGCGCGCTCATAGCCGGTCTGCTGATCGTCGCGGTGTCCTTGCGGGCTCCACGAGGGGCCACGGCGCTACGGCTGCTCATCGGCTGCTGGGGTGCGGCGGTGGGACTGAGTCGTGCCTACCTCGGCGTCCACTGGTTCACCGACGTAGCCGGGGGCTGGCTGTTCGCGACAGCATGGCTGACCGCATGCCTGTGGGGCGCTGCCCGATGGTGCCCGGGCGCCTTCTTCCCGGCTTCAGACGCCTCCCTGAACAACCAGGAAGGATCATGCGACCCAAGATCCTGATCGTGGAGGACGACCACGCGCTGCGGGACGCTCTGCGCCGCGGACTGTCGGAGGACTTCGAAGTCGTCCTGGCCGCCGACGGCGCCACGGCGCTGCGGCTGGCCGGGGACGGCGTCGAGGCCGTCGTCCTCGACATCGGCCTTCCGGACGCGGACGGACGGGATGTGTGCCAGGCCATGAGGGCCAACGGGGTCCGCGCTCCCGTGATCTTCCTGACCGCCCGGCATCGGATCACGGACCGCCTGTCCGGGTTTTCTGCCGGCGGGGACGACTACCTGCCCAAGCCCTTCCACCTCACTGAACTCACCGCACGTCTGAAAGCCATGCTGAAGCGCTCCGCATCCCGTCCGGCCGCCTCCTACGCCGATCTTGTGCTGGACGCTGTCAATCACAGCATGGCCGTCGAAGGCGGTGCCCCCGTCGCCCTGTCGCCCACGGAGTTCCGGCTACTGGCCCCACTCGTCGCCGCGGCCGGCAGTATCGTGCGCCGCCGCGACCTCATCCGGGCCGGCTGGCCCGAGGGCGCGCAGGTCAGCGACAACACTCTGGACCAGTACCTCACCCGGATGCGGCGCAAGCTGCGTGACGCGGGCAGCAGCCTGACGATCACCACAACGCGCGGAGTCGGGCACCGTCTGTCATGAAACGCCTTGCCCAGCGCCTCGTTCCCCGGACACTGCGAGGCCGCCTGTCCCTGGTGGCGCTGACCACGGCGGCGCTGATCATGACGCTCCTGACCTTCGTCTTCAATCTCGCCATCACCCGTCACCTGCAGCATCAGGTGGACGCGGAGCTGCGCAACCGGGCGGAGGCGGTCGCCACCACCATCGACACCAGCGGCTCCCGGGCGCGCGTGCTCGAGACCGCCAACGACCATCTGCTGGACACCAACGTATGGATCTACGCCGACGGGCGCCTGCTGGAAAGGCCCCCCTCGGCACCAATCCACAGCCCGCTGTCCGACGCGGCCGACGATCTGGCCGACCAGAGAAGGCAGACGTGCACCACTGACGCGGGCCAACCGCCCATGCGCGAGTGCGCGTTGCCGTTGCCGGGTAACCACGCCGCCGGCGTCGTCACGGCCATGAGCCTGGGTCCGTACCGCAGCTCCGCCGACACGTTGCTCCTGGCATCTCTCGCCTTGGACGCGGCGATGCTCGCCTGCACGTACATCCTCACCCGTTTGTCGCTCGGTCGCGCACTGCGCCCCATGCAGTCCATGACCGACAGGGCCGCTCAGTGGAGCGCGGTCGGGTCCGAGGCCCGTTTCGGAGCCGAGCACCAGCCGGTTGAACTCGCCAGGCTGGGAGGTTCACTGGATGTACTGCTGGACCGGATACGGACCGTACTCAGACACGAGCGGCAACTGACCGGCGAGCTGTCCCATGAGTTGCGTACGCCGCTCACGCGCATGATCGTCGAACTCGACTGGTGGCAGATCCGCCCGCGTTCCGTGCAGGAGACGCGGGATACCCATCGGGTGCTGACCGAAGCGGCCCAGTCGATGCGCGCCATCTGCGACACGCTGCTCAACGACGCTCGCGACCGGGCGCTGGACCACACGGCCGTTCCCGGTACCACGGACGTCGTGCCGAGCCTCGAGCGCCTGCTGCAGTCCAGCACGCCGGACCGGATCAGGACGACCCTGGAGACGGGTGCCCCGGTCATCCAAGCGGCCACCGCACCCGCCCTGCTCGAACGGATTCTGAGTCCACTGCTGGCCAACGCGGTCCGCTATGCACGCACGACCGTGACGGTGGCCGTGCGGCGCACGGCCGACGCCGTCCGTATCGATGTCACCGACGACGGCCCCGGGGTACCCGAGGCGTTCGTCAGGTACCTCTTCGTCCCGGGGCGGCGGGCGGAGCCGGGTGACGGGCACGACGGAGCGGGCCTCGGGCTGCCGCTCGCCAGGCGTCTGGCCCTCTCCGTGGGAGGCGACGTGACGTTCGATGCGGGGAACGTGTCCGGGGCCCGCTTCACGGTCACTCTGCCCGCCGGCTGACCTCCTCGGGCTGTGCCTTGGTGGCTTCACCTCTGCGCTCCTGCCGGTGGGCGTAGATCATCATGCCGAAGAGGACCACGAGCAGGACGAGGGAAGAGCCCAGGGTGCCGAGGTCGAGACCGCCCTTGGCGACGGGCTTGGTGAGGAAGTCGCCCGCGGTGGCACCCAGTGGACGCGTGAGGACGAAGGCGATCCAGAACTGCGCCACATTCGGCACCGTGGGCACCTTCATCAAGGCGACGAGGACCATGAGTGGTCCGACCACCAGCAGAGCGGCGCCGGCGTAGTTCGCCCGAACGGCCGAACGCTCGTCCTGTGGCTCAGTCCGAGTGGAAAGCGGCAGGCTCTTTCGGGGTGACGTCCTTGCGTGTCACGGTCAGATAAACCACGAGCCCGAGGATGACGACGAGGAACAGGACGCTGGTCATCACGGTGCCGAGCCCCAGTCCGCCGTCACCGGTCGGCTGGCAGAGATAATCGCCGACGGACGCGCCGAGCGGCCGGGTCAGGATGTAGGCGATCCAGAAGCTCCAGACGGCGTTCGCGCCGAGCGCGAAGCGCGCGATGGCGACCGCCGCGATGGCCAAGGCGAAGAGGACGGCGGACAGCCAGTAGCCCAGGCTCATGCGCTCGGAGAGCAAGTCCCCGGCCGCCGTGCCGAGGGCGAAGGTGAACAACACGGCGAGCCAGTAGAACGACTCTCGGCCGACACTGTCGATGTGATGGATCGACAGCGTCCGCTCGCGCCGATACCAGACCGCGAAGACGATCGCCAGAACGATGGCGAACACCGTGGTGCTGGTCTCCAGCGGCACGCCTCTGTTGTCCGTGAGATTGTCACTGATCAGAGTCCCCACAACGCTGATGAGAGCGACCGCGAGCCAATAAACGCCCACCTGGTAGGACCGGGTGCGGAACTGGACCACGAGTGCGACGGCCAGTAGAGCACTCATCAGGAACGACACACCGGTCAGGCCCAGTCCGGCCTTTTCGTTCAGCAGGTCGGCAGCCGTCTCGCCGACTGTCGTGCACAGCACTTTGATGATCCAGAAGTAGGCGGTGACCTCTGGGACCTTGTTCCAGCGCGGCCGGAAACCAGACGGGTACGCCTCGTTTCCAGCGGCATCGGGCAGCGAAGGCCCGAACTTTTCGTACGTCATGCCGCCCTACCGTGCCAGCGGGCTCCTGAACACATCCTGACTGGCGCGCGCCACCGTCCTCGCGCCGCTCCGCTCCGGCGCCGCGTGGCAGCCATGCTTCCTTCTCCGCCCCAACTCCGCATCGCTGGACGGAAAAGGATCTCCCCCTGAATCCACGAATGCCCAACCTCGTACTCGGCCCGTTATCGCGTGCGACGATGTGGCTGCAACAGCGCCTCGGTTGGGCTGTCTCGGTGTCCTACACGGCGGCCGCGCTGCTGCCTGCCCCCGGTCTGTGGCTGCGCCACCCCCACCGGCTGCCGTTCACCGGCGGCTTCACCCTCTCCAGCACCCAGATCCTCCTCGGCCTTGTCCTCTTCACCGCCGGGCTGCAAGTACCCGTCGAGGCCTTGGGCGAGCTGGTGCGGCGCCCGCGTGCTCTGCTCGCCGGACTTCTCCTGCGCCTTGCCGTCCCCGCTCTGACCATCCCGGTCATCGCATTCCTGCTGCGCCAGACCCCGGACACGGACGGGGGCGGTGGCCTGGTCACCGCGATGATCGTGATCGTGGCCATGCCGGTCGCTGCCGGAGCCACGGTGTGGGCCGGCAAAGGCATGGGAGATCAGCCGACCATGGTGGGCCTCGTACTCGTCTCCACGCTCCTGAGCCCACTCACCGTGCCTCTTGTCATCAACGGCCTCAGCCCGCTTCTCACCGGCGCTCACGTGAACGCGCTCACCGGAAGCATCCATGCCGGCGGATCGACTCTCACCACGGTCGTCATGCCGTGCGCGGCCGGCATCCTGTCTCGACTGCTTCTGCCCGCTCCGTGGCTTTCCCGCAGCGTGGTCGTCGCCCTCCCCACAGCCATGAGCGGCTCCCTGGTGCTGACCTATCTCAACGCCAGCGGGGCGCTGGGCTCCTTCTTGACCCACCCACGCCCCCTGCTGCTTGTGGCCGCAGTGTTGACGGCGGGAACGGTCTGCCTTCTGTCCTTCGGTATCGGGCGCGTACTTGCCCAACTGCTGCGACTCGCCCCTTCCTCCGCCGCGTCGCTGACTCTCGCCTGCGGCATGAACAACAGCAGCGCCGGGGCGGTCCTGATCACCACGGCCCTACCCCACAAGCCCCAACTTCTGCTGCCTGTCCTCGCCTACGGGCTGCTGCAGAAGACAGCCGCGAACCGACTCGTCCGACATCGAAGGGTCTGAAGCCCGCGCAGCCACCGCGGCAGGCGATCGTGGTCGCAGCGCCGTACTCGCCTCGATCGACAGGCTGTTGAGGACGCCGGCATGGGTGTACAGCGCATGGGGCGAGATGGGCCGTGCGGGGCCGGGGTGGGGGTGGCTGCCGGGGACGAACATGGTGAAGCCGGCATCCGGACCGGGATCGGTCAGGAAGTACGCGGCCTTGATGGCGAGGGGAGGGTGCCTTCGATGACACGGCCAGTGACGGTGGGGACCCTCTACAACCACATGCCCGATCTCGAGGAACTGCGGACATCCCGCGTTCCGCATCAGCTCGAAAGCGGTCAGCGGCAGTCAGCGGGCAGCAGGTGACACTGGCCTGCTACGGGACCAGGGACTTGCCCGTCTCGGTGGATGTGTCGTGCAGGCCCAGACGAAGGTGCTCGACGTGGAAGAGGGCCTGCTCAAGGAGTTCGGCGACGTGGTTGTCGTAGAGGGCGTAGACGATGGAGCGGCCCCGGCGTTCTCCGGTGACGAGGCCGAGGTTGCGCAGCAGGCGGAGCTGGTGGGAGCAGGCGGAGGCTTCCATGCCCACGGCTTCGGCGAGGTCGCCGACCGCGCAGGGGCCTTCTTGGAGGCGGGCCAGGATGTACAGCCGCGAGGGGGTGGCCAGGGCCTGGAGGGTGGCGGCGACGTCGGTGGCCCCCGCCGTGTCCAGGCGCTCGCGGGGGGTGGCGTGGTTCTTGTCGGCTCCGTGACCCATGGCGTCCATCCTACCGGGCACATATGAAGACCTGTTCAGATGTTCCTGTACGGTGGATGTGTCGCCCTGCTTCGCCCTGAAGGGTTCTTTTGTCATGCCTTCTGACCTGCGCCAGCGGTCCGGACGGGACACTCCGGCCGCCCCGCGTACGGCGCCGAAGCGCCGTACGCGGGTGTTCGCCCTGGCCGAGGCGCGCTGGGCCGCCGCGGCGCTGGTGCTGTTCCTGATCGCGCTGCCGCTCCAGTTGACCGGCGCTCCCGCCTGGGCGTGGGGCCCGCTGTACGCCGCCGCCTACGTCGCCGGCGGGTGGGAGCCGGCCTGGGCGGGGCTGGCGGCGCTGCAGGAGAAGGCCCTGGATGTGGACCTGCTGATGATCGTGGCCGCGATCGGCGCGGCCTCGATCGGGCAGGTGATGGACGGCGCGCTGCTGATCGTCATCTTCGCCACTTCCGGCGCGCTGGAGGCCCTGGCCACCGCGCGTACCCGGGACGCGGTGCGCGGTCTGCTCGACCTCGCGCCGACCGTTGCCGACCGCCTGGCCGACGACGGGAGCGAGGCGACGGTCCCGACGGAGGATCTCGTGGTCGGGGACACCATCCTGGTCCGCCCCGGTGAGCGGGTCGGCGCGGACGGCCGCATCCTTTCCGGGGTCAGCGAGGTGGACCAGGCCACCATCACCGGCGAGCCGCTGCCGGTCGCGAAGGAGGCCGGGGACGAGGTCTTCGCCGGCACCCTCAACGGCACCGGCGCCTTGCGGGTGAAGGTCGAGCGGGACGCCTCGGACTCGGTGATCGCCCGGATCGTGGCCATGGTCGAGGAGGCGTCAGACCAAGGCGCCCACCCAGCTCTTCATCGAGAAGGTCGAGCAGCGTTACAGCCTGGGCATGGTCTTCGCGACCCTGGCGGTGTTCCTGGTCCCCCTCGCGTTCGGCGGAGACCTGACCGGCTCGCTGCTGCGGGCGATGACCTTCATGATCGTGGCCTCGCCGTGCGCGGTGGTTCTGGCGACGATGCCGCCGCTGCTGTCGGCGATCGCCAACGCCGGGCGTCACGGCGTGCTGGTGAAGTCCGCCGTGGTGATGGAGCGTCTCGGACAGGTCGACGCGGTCGCACTCGACAAGACCGGCACCCTCACCGAGGGCACCCCCCGCGTCACCGACATCCGCCCCGTGGACGGCTCTGGGCTGACGGAAGACACCCTGCTGGCGCTGGCGGCCGCCGCCGAGCACCCCAGCGAACACCCCCTGGCCCGAGCCGTGGTCGACGCCGCCCACACTCGCAACCTGGCCATCGCCGACATGCGCGAGTTCACTTCCGCTCCCGGCTTCGGGGTCACCGCCGTCGTCGGCGGTCACTCGGTCGCGGTCGGCGCACCGGCCCGCCTCCTCGACGGCAACGAGACCATCGGCGCGGCCCGCGCCGCCGAGGTCGCGGCCGACCTGGAGGACGGTGGCCGCACGGCCGTCCTGGTCCTGCGCGACAGCGTTCCCGTCGGGGTGCTGGGCATCGCCGACCGGCTGCGTCCCGATGCCACCGCGACCGTCGCCGCCCTGACCACGCTGACCGGCAGCACTCCGGTGCTGGCGACGGGCGACAACCCGCGCGCCTCCGCCCGCCTGGCCGCAGAGGTCGGCATCACCGGCGACGAGGTCCACGCCGGTCTCCTGCCCGAGGACAAGGTCGAAGCTGTACGGCGCTTGGCTGCCCGGGGGCGCAAGGTGCTGGTCCTCGGCGACGGCGTCAACGACGCCCCGGCCCTGGCCGCCGCCCACACCGGCATCGCGATGGGCCGCGCCGGGTCCGACCTCGCCCGGGAGAGCGCCGACGCGGTCATCGTCCGCGACGAACTCGCCACCGTCCCCACCGTGATCGCCCTCTCGCGCGCGGCCCGGCGTCTGGTGGTGCAGAACCTGGTGATCGCCGCAGTGTTCATCTCCGGCCTGGTCGTCTGGGACCTGGTGGGCCGTCTGCCGCTGCCACTCGGTGTTCTCGGCCACGAGGGCTCGACCGTCATCGTCGGCCTCAACGGGTTGCGTCTGCTGCGCGAAGCGGCCTGGAACCGCGCCGCGAAGGACATGCGGTGAGCCGCCGTACCAGGAAGGCAGCCTCCGCTTCGGGGGCTGCCCGGCCCACCGTCACCGTCTGCCGCGGCTGTTGCTGCGGCACCCCGGCCCAGGTGCCGCACCTGGACCACGAAGCCCAGCTCAACGACCTGCGCACCCGACTTGCCGGAGTCGCGATGGTCCGGCGAACCGACTGCCTGGACGCGTGCGAGCGCGCCAACGTCATCGTCATCCAGCCCTCCGCCGAAGGCCGCAGGGCCGGCGGACGCCCGGTCTGGCTCGGCGAGGTCAACAGCCCCGGTGCCGCCGCCGACATCACCGCCTGGGTCAAGAACGGCGGCCCCGGCCTCGCCGAGGCACCCGACATCCTCGACCTCTACACGTTCAGCCCGTCTCGACGCGTCCGTCACGAACTCGACGACTGACCGACCGTCCCGTCTGCCTCCGACACACTGACACCGCTCAGGGCGGAACGACTGACATTCCCGTGGCAGACGACAGACGTGGCTGTCATCGCTGGCGAGCGCTGACGCTCTCGCTGCCCCGTCTGGAGGCAGGGGGGGCGAACTGGTTGGTGCCGGTCGTCCGCGTGGGTGCCGCCGTCGCCGCGCTCGGCTCACTGCTCGCGCTGATCCTCGGGGTCTCCCGCACCACTCTTGCCATGGCCCGGGACCGGCACCTGCCGCACCCGCTGGCCGCGGTCCACCCCCGCTTTGGTGTCCCGCACCGCGCCGAACTGCTCGTCGGCGCGGTGGTCGCCGTGCTCGCCGGGACCACCGATGTCCGCGGCGCGATCGGCTTCTCCTCCTTCGGAGTCCTGGCCTACTACGCCGTCGCCAACGCCTCCGCCTGGGCCCTCACCCCGGCAGAGGGCCGGCCGAACCGGCTCGTCCCCGTACTCGGCATGGCCGGCTGCGCGGCCCTCGCCTTCGCCCTGCCCTTGACCACCGTCATCTCCGGCACCGCCGTCCTCACCCTGGGGGCCGCCATCTACGGCCTTCGGAAAGGCGCGACCCACGGCTTCAGCCGCTGACACTTCTCAACGAGTCCCGCGACCTCGTCGGGCGTCGCGTCCTCCGTGAGCCGGACGATCATCCCGCGGACGGAGTACGGGTCGGCGGAAGCACTGGGCAGATGACGGGCTCGGACAACGCGGTGAGGCCCCTCCAACGCTTGGGAGAGGCCTCACCGATATCAAGAACCGCCGGTACACGCCCCGGTCACGGCCTCGAACTCCTGGGTGGTCACAACCGACCGGTGCGCGCGATCACCTGGCCGGCGAAGTCAAGCATCTGGTCAAGGCCGGGGAACAGTGCGAAGGCGTCCACGAACGCCTCGTCCGCACCGGACTCGGCGAAGCGCTTGAGCTTGTCGGCCAGCGAATCGACGGTCGTGCCCGGTTCGAGGTTGATACGTATGGCCTTCTTCAGCGCGTCGGGATCGCGGCCGGCCTCCTGCGCCGCCTGGCGCGCGAGCGACCACAATTGGTCGGCGACCTCGGCCGGCAGGAAATCGACCCCGAGCCAGCCGGTGGCGCTGCGGCCGACCCGGCGCATGGCGGCCTCGCTGGCGCCGCCGATCCAGATGGGCGGCCCGCCCGCTTGCACCGGGCGCAGGTCGGCGTGGACCGGCGGCAGCGAGAAGAACTCGCTGTCCCAGGACACCGGGTTGGCCGTCCACCACTCGTGGAGGAACGCCAGCAGGTCATCGAGCATCCGCCCGCGCCGGCGCCAGTCCGCGCTGCGGGAGATGTCGTGCTCGTCCTTCATCCATCCGAGTCCCACGCCGACCTCGAGACGGCCGTCGCTGAGCACGTCGAGCGTGGTCAGCATCCGGGCCAGGTGCGGCGGCTCGTAGTAGAAGGTGCTGAGCGTGCTGGCATTCAGCCGCACCCGGCTGGTCGCCGTCGCGGCGACGGTCCACAGCAGCACCGGGTCGAGGTAACGCTTCATCTGCGGCGGGTACGGCTGCTCTTTGCCCGGATAGACGCTGTGCATATCGACCGGCTGGACCAGGCGATCGCCGACCCACAGGGTGTCGTAGCCAAGGTCCTCGATCCCGCGGCAGAACGCGCTCAGGCCAACTGCGCTGCTGATGGCGGGCCCGATTATGGGAAGTGTGAAACCAAGCTTCATGAGGAGTCCTCTCGGCGATCCCCCGGCCGTTTGCTCAGACGGGAAGCTCGGTGATGCTGAGGGCGAAGTCCAAGTTCCCGACCCCGTGGTTGGCGAGGCCCACCGTGACCACGCCCGCTCCTTCCAGCCAGTGGGCCATCTTCAGGCCGCCGACGTCCAGCGGGCGCATCCCCAGGGTCTCGATGAACGCCTCCACACGTGCCTTGGCCTGCGCATCGTCGCCGGCGAGGAAGACGTCGGGCCGGCCCTTCTCCAGGACCTGGCGGAAGACGGTGTTGAACGCCTTCACCACGCCGGCGCCGGCCGGGGCGACCTTGGCGACTTCTTGCGCGATCGAGGTCTCCTCGCGGTGGGCCAGCCCGTCGAACGTGGAGTTGAAGGGGTTGCTGATGTCGACGATGACCTTGCCCGCGAGAGCGTCTCCGTACTGGGCGATGGCCGGCACGACGCCGTCGTACAGCAGGGCCACGATGACGATGTCCCCGGCCGGGGCGGTGCCCCATTCTCCCGTCGTGGCGCCGTCGCCGAGAGCCTTGGCCAGGTCAGTGGCCTTGGACCGGTCGCGGCCCATGACCTCGACGGTGTTGCCGCCCGCTACCGCCCGCGCGCCGATGGTGCGGGCCATGTTCCCGGTACCGATGATGCTGATGCTGCTCATGAGATGTCCTGCCCTGGTTGTGGTCGTTCGGTTCAGATGGCGGTGGTGCCGCCGTCGGCGACGAGTTCCATGCCGTTGACGTAGCTGGAGTCGTCGGAGGCGAGGAAGAGTGCGGCGGTGGCGATTTCGTCGGGGCGGCCCATCTGGCCGCGGGGGATGAGGGATTCGAACTGGCGCTTGGTGGCCTCGTCGAAGAGCTCTTCCTGCTTGGCGGTGGCGACCTGGCCGGGGGTCAGGACGTTGACGCGGATGCGGCGGTCCTTGAGTTCGTTGAGCCAGATCCGGGCCCATGCCTGCTGGACGGCCTTGCTGCCGGCGTAGACGCTCCAGCCGGGGAAGGCGCCGAGGGAGGCGTTGGACCCGGTCATGAGGATGGAGCCGCCGTCGTTGAAGAGCGGGAGGGCCTTCTGGACGGTGAACAGGGTGCCGCGGGCATTGAGCCCGAACCAGGTGTCGAACTGGGCCTCGGTGATCTCGCCGAGCGGGGCGGGCTCGCCGCCGCCGGCGCTGGCCCACAGCACGTCGAGGCTTCCCTTCTCCCGCTTGACGGTGTCGTACAGGCGGTCCAGGTCGTCCAGGTCGGCGGCGTCGCCCTGGACGCCGGTGACGTTGCGGCCGATCTGCTTCACGGCCTCGTCCAGGGCGTCCTGGCGGCGGCCGGTGATGAAGACGTGCGCTCCCTCGTCGACGAACAGCTTCGCGCCGGCCAGCGCCATGCCGGTGGTGCCGCCGGTGATGACCGCGACCTTTCCATCGAGCTTTCCCATGGTTGCTCCCTGGGGTCGGTGGTGCCGTGTGCACCTGGGGAAGCGGCGTTATGTACACCGCCCTGTGTTCTTACGCTACGGGGCGGGTGGCCGGGACGCAAACTATGTACACCGGTCGTTACCTAGCTGCGGTACGATGGACCCATGACGGAGTTGGAGAAGGGCCCCACGGGCCGCCGCCGCGGCCGGGGCGCCCGCGAGCGCATCCTCAGCGCGTCCCAGCAGCTGTTCCGCGAGCAGGGCATCAACCGCACCGGCATGGACCAGCTCTGCGCGGTGGCCGAGGTGTCCAAACGCACGGCCTACCAGCACTTCAGCGGCAAGGACGAACTCGTCGCCGAATACCTGCGCCGGTTCGACCCCGCAGTCCTGTCCGGCGTGTTCGACCGCACCGACCTCACGCCCCGCGAACGGCTCCTCGCCGCCTTCGACATCCCCCCCACCACCCCCCTGTGCCCCTACATCGCCGCGGCCGTCGAACTCCACGACCCCGAGCACCCCGCGTCCCAGTGCGCGCGCGACTACAAGAAGGCCGTCGCCGCGCGACTGGCCGACACCGCCCGCGAAGCCGGCGCCGCCGACCCCGAACAGCTCGGCGAGCAGCTCGCGCTGCTCATCGACGGGGCCGCGGCCCGGACCCGTGTCCTCGACGCCGACGCCTTCCCCACCGCCGCCGCCATCGCCGCCGTCCTCATCGACAACGCCATTCCCGCCACAGCCGGCGATGACCGGCGGCGGGAGCAAGTGTCGAGCTGACCTGGCACTCCGCGGCCGGGCTGGACGCGCTGCCGGTCGCGCGGCTGCACCCGCTGGTACGCGACACCAGCCGCCCCGCACCTGGCCCGGACCTGCCGGCTTCACCGAACTGGTCGCCCGCGTGTTGCAGGCCGCGGCAGAAGTCGCCGGGGAGACCGGCGACCCGCGCGGGCTTCAGGAGTTGTGGCGCATGAAGAACGCGTGCGGGGCCGGGAGGTTGTGAGGATGCGGGTGGCCCATCTGGGCAACGCCAGCCCGAAACGAAGGCCGACAGGCGGAGATCAGCCGACTTGAGCCGCGTCCGCAGCGCGAACTTCCAGTCACCCTCAGGTGCTTCGGGGCCCCTCGGAGCAACTGCCGGCCGAAGAACGGAACCGGCTCAGAGGTCAGCCGCAACAGCACCACTCTGTCCCGCTCGGCAGGGGGCAGTCGAACTGCTCAAGCGTGCCTTGTGGCGGCGTCGCCTCCGAGCCGCCACATCTCGTAGTTCCCGCATTCTGCCGTGATCTCGGCCGCCGACTGGGCCGCAGTGACGAAGTCATCCACTACGGGTGAGGTGCGCGATGCCGCCACCGCGAGGCACACCTGGTCGGGCGCCAGATCCGGGATGGGCACATAGACGACGTCCGGGTGCGAGTAGAACACCGACGCCGAACGGGCCAGGAAGGAGATGCCCCGGCCCGCCGCGACGTGCTCGAGCGTCTCATCCACCCCGCGCACCGGGTACCCGGCATTGGGGAACGGGCGCTCGGTGGGTTGTGTGCTCGGGTCACCGTGCCAGACCAGCGATTCGCCGGCCAGGTCGGCCTCCGTGACCTCCTTCTTGCCGGCCAACCGGTGCCCGGCGGGCAGTACCGCTACCCGTGGCTCGGTGTACAGGGGGGTGACGCGCAGGCCGGCCTCGTCGATGGGCAGCCGCACGTAGCCGACGTCGATGCGGCCGTCGAGCAGCATCGCAGCCTGGTCGTCCCCTTCGATCCGCTGCACATCCACGACCACGTCCGGGTGCCGGTCCTCGAACGCACGGGCCGCCGGGGTGACGGCGACGCCGGCCCGGAAACCGACCATCAGCCGCCGCTTGCCGCCGGCGGCCGCGGACACCCGGCGGCGGACCGCGTGGGTTGAGGCGAGCAGCGGACCGGCGTCGGCCAGCAGTTGCCGGCCCGCATCTGTCAGCTCCACGCCGTGGCGGTCCCTGGTGAACAGCGAGGCGCCGAGATCCTGTTCGAGCGCACGGATCTGCCGGCTGAGCACCGGCTGAGCGATGTGCAGCTCATCGGCGGCGCGGCCGAAGTGCAATTGGTCGGCCACAGTGACGAAGTAACGCAGCTTGCGCAGGTCCAGATCCATTGCGCCCCCAGCCCTGGTGATGCCTCCAGGGTATCACCAGGGCTGAAAGAGGTATTGGACGCCCACTCAGGCCAATGGCAACCTGAATAGGTACCTAATGGTCCGAGCGAATTCGGCACAAGAATTCGGCATCGGAGGGCGCAGGCCCAGAATGAGCACATCGGGAATTGAACGCGTCCATCGCGTCATTCGGCGGCGTCGACGACACAACCGTTGACAACGACGGGGTGGGCATGACGTCCTGTCCAGCTCCAGAAAGCAGGAACTCCATGAGCAGCGTCAGCATTGTCGGCCTGGGGAACAT
This sequence comes from Streptomyces sp. NBC_01171, assembly GCF_045039805.1. NCBI lineage: Bacteria > Bacillati > Actinomycetota > Actinomycetes > Kitasatosporales > Streptomycetaceae > Streptomyces > Streptomyces sp. NBC_01171. The sequence goes on from NZ_CP108609.1 coordinate 6,195,486, forward strand.
GGCCCGTGCTTTGGCCGGCCGGGCGCTCGCCGGCGGTGACGCCGTCGAGATCATCGGCCGCGACCAGGCCAGGGCCATGGAATTGGCCGCCGCGCTCGGTGGTGCCACGGTCGGGACGGCCGGCACCGCCCCGACCGGGGACATCGTTGTCCTCGCCGTGCCGTACGCCGGCGCGGCGGCGGTGGTGAGGGAGTACGGGGACGCATTGCGCGGCAAGACCATCGTCGACATCACCAACCCCGTAGCCCCCGACCTGCGGGGTTTCGTCGTCCCCGACGACAGTTCTGGCGCACAGGAGATCGCCAAGGCGGCTCCTGACGACGCGTATGTCGTCAAGGCCTTCAACACGGTGTTCTCGCACGTTCTCGCGGCCGACCCGGCCGAGGATCGTCCTCTGGACGTGTTCGTCGCCGGTGACGACGCGCAGGCCAAGGCACGCGTGTCGGCGTTCGTCGAGAGCCTGGGGCTGCGCCCCTGGGACATCGGGGAACTGGTCATGGCGCGGGCACTGGAGAATGTCGGCCTGCTGGAGCTGGGCCTCATGAACCACTCCGTCAATCACACCAATTTCTCCCTCGGTATCACCCTTCTCGGCTGAGCACACCCTTTACCCCTACCTTTAGTGCCGCGTTACGCCAGTTCACTCGCGGCACGAAAAGACTCTGCACCTACCCTCATAAGGACAATCAGATGCGCGTATTCGTCGCTGGGGGGACCGGCCATTCCGGTTCGTACATCATCCCCGAGCTCATTGCCGCCGGACACGAGGTCACCGGCCTGGCCCGGTCGGACGCGGCCGCGGCGGCCCTGTCCGCGCTCGGCGCGAAGGTGCGTCGCGGCGACCTTCAGGATCTCGACGGGCTCAAGGAGGCAGCCTCGGGTTCCGATGGCGTCATCCACGTGGCCCACAGGCAGGATCTGTTGCCCTCCGGTGGGATGAACGCCGTGGCCGCCGCGGAGCTCCCGATCATGCTCGCATACGGCGAGGCACTGGCAGGAACCGGAAAGCCGCTGGTCACGGCGGGGAGCATTGGCTCACCCGGGCAGCACCTGGGACGGCCGGCCACCGAGGAGGACCCGGCCCTACCGGCCGGCGATGAGCACAAAGGCACCCTGCGAATCCGTAACGTCGTGGAAAGGGCCGTAGTCGACCTCGCCGAGCAGGGGGTGCGGTCTTCGGTCGTGCGGATCGCCACCATCGCGCACAGCACGACCGATCGTGCCGGCTTCCTCCCCACACTGATCGCGCTCGCGAAGGAAAAGGGGTTCGTCGGCTACCACGGCGACGGCGCGAACCTGTGGAACGCCGTGCACATCCGCGATGCCGCCACCTTGTTCCGCCTGGCGCTGGAAAAGGGGTCAGCCGGCAGATACTGGCACGCGGTTGCGGACGAGGGCATCCCGTTCCGCGAGATCGCCGAGGCCCTCGCCGGCCGTCTGGGCCTGCCCGCCGTGAGCGTTCCCGACGATGCCCTGATGACGCCGGGCTACTTCGGCTTCCTCACGAACATCGTCACGCAGAGCTACCCCGCCTCCAACCTCATCACCCGCCGGACCCTCGGTTGGGAACCCGCCCAGCCCGGTTTGCTCGCCGATATGGACAACGGCCACTATTTCCGCACCGGCTGACGGCGGGAACCGGGACCGAAACGCGTCCGGAAACCGGCAAGTTCGGTTTATCTGGAGGACGTTGAGCCAATGACGACTGCGGGATTCATCGGCAGGACCGTCGCGCGACGCGCCGTCGGGGCCGGGCGCCAGGCATGACCGTTCAGTAGGTGTCTTCGGTGTCGGGGCCCGACAGGCCGACGACTCCGTCGAGTTCGGCCAGCTGCGCCATGAGTTGGTATACGTCGCCGGTGCCCTCGATGGACAGGTCCACCTGGGTGTTGCCTGTCGCCAGCCCGGCTTCCCCGCCGCCGTCCCGCTCCGTGCGATCGACCCGAACATTCACCACGAGGAAGCCCTCCGCCGTGCAGCGTTCCAGGACGCGGGAGAGAACCCCGCGTCCTGGCAGGTAGGACAGGCGTAGATCGGTCTCCTCTACGGTGGAAATGGCCGGGACGCGACGGGTGAGCAGGGGGTAGCCGCGCACGATGAGGAGGTAGGCCCCGGTCACGGCCAGGGCCAGGAGCCAGAGCCCGCCACCGCACGCCATGCCGACGGCCGCCGTCAGCCAGACCGTCGCGGCCGTGGTCAGCCCGCGCACGATGTCCCGTCGTACGAAGATCAGCCCGCCTCCGATGAAACCGATGCCCGAGACGATCTGCGCCGCTACCCGGGACGGGTCCAGGTCGACGTGCGACAGACCGAGCACGTTGTCGAAGCCGTGCTGCGAGACCTCCATGAACAGCGCCGCCCCCAGCCCCACCAGCGCGTGGGTGCGCAGGCCGGCGCTTTTCTGCTGAAACGCCCGCTCCAGACCGATCACCGTCGACAGCACCAGGGCCAGGCCGAGCTCGGCGAGCTGCCGCAGCCCTTGGCCGGTGCTCGGGTTCCACAGAAGCGACGCACTCCAGTGCACGGTCTCTCCATCACAGTCCGTCCGGCCATCCGACGCGCCCGGCCCTCGAAAAGGCCGCACCCGTGCCACCCTGGCACGGCAGATCCACCTGGGGCCGCACCTCCACGGAGCGGGCATGTTCTTGACCAGCCTGATAGGGATTGCGGGAAGGACAGCAGCATGCCGGTCCCGGCGGATGCCTGGTGGTCGGCTCCGGTCAGCGCTCTCCCCGCGTGGAGGCGGCGACCTCGAGTACGGCCTCGGCGATGGCCGGGAAGTCCTTCTTGAGGAGCGCGCCGTGGTTGCTGGCGACCTTCGCGCCGATCCGGATGTTCGGGTTGCGCGCGGTCACCGCGTCGAGGCCGGCGCGGATGCGTTCCTGCTCGTCACCGCGGCTTCCGAACGACGTCCCCGAAGCGACCACGTACCGCACCGGGACGGTGATGCCGTCCAGCACCGGGCCCAGCTCGCGCTCGCGGGACAGCCTGCCGAGCTCGATGTTGCTGTCCGCCTGCTGTGCGGCGGTCATCCGTGGGGCCAGGCCGGTCGGGCGCAGCAGCGGCAGGAACCAGCTCAGTCGGCGGAACAGCTTGCGGATCCGCTGTTCCATGGCCTCGTCGAGCCAGTCGTAGGGGAAGGCGCCGTCGACCAGGACCGCGCCCAGGGCACGCTCCGGATTGCGGCCGGCCCAGTGCGCCCCGACGACCGCCCCGTAGGACCAGCCCACCACCAGTGCCCGGTCCACCCCCCTGGCCGCGAGGACGGCGTCGACGTCCCGGACGGCTGCCTCGAAGGAGTAGTCCGCCGAACGCTTCGATCTGCCGCGGGCCCGCTCGTCGTAGGTGATGTGCCGCCATTCCGAACCCAGTCCGGCGATGACCCGTCGCCAGTACCCCTGCGTGGCGAACTGGCCGTTGAGGTAGAGCACCGGGATGCCGGGGCCGCCGGTGTCGGTGACGGCCAGGGCCGTGTCCTCGACCTGCACCATGCCGGTCCACGTCGAACCGTTCGCGGAAGTGCCGTTCTTCGTCATGTGTTCCCCCTGGTCGCTGGAAAGTCCTGGCTCTGGTCCGTCAGAGGCTGCGGGCGGTGATGTCGCCCCGGGAGGTGGTGGCGCGGATCTCGAGTGCGGTGGTGCCGTCGTTCTTGAGGGCGCTGCTGACGCGCCCGTGGTCGGTGCGGGCGTCCAGGGCGGCCGAGACGCCTGCGGCCGCGCCGACCGCGATGTCGCCCGACTGGGTACGGAGCACGACCGTGCCGCGCAGGGCCTCGGCGATGCGGATGTCGCCTCGCGTGGTGCTGATCTCCGCGGGGCCGCCCAGGCGGCCGACCTCGACGTCGCCGTCGATCGCGGTGAGGCGGACGCCGGCGGCCTCGTCGATCTTGATGTGGCGGTACGCGCCTTCGAAGGCGACGTCGCCCAGGCGTCCGACGCCGCGGAGTTCGGCGCCCGCGGCCCTGCCCTCGACGCGGGAGCCGGCGGGGAGCCGGACGGTGACCTCCAGGGACCCGGAGGGACCGAAGAGCTTGCTGTCCGGCGCCGGGGCCGAGATCCGCAGGACACCGTCGGCGTAGGCGACGGAGGTCTGCTCGGCGGCCTTGATGTCCCGGCTCTTGGCGGGGTCGGTGGGCAGGACCTCGACGGTGGTGTCGGCGCGGTCCGCCGCGATGAACTGGACGCGTCCGGCGGGGATCTCCAGGACGGCGGAGACGGGGGCCGGGGTGTCGAACTTCTGCATCGTCTTCTCCCGAGTGCTCGTTGTTTCTGACATCGAAAACGCTACGTTGCGTTCAAGGATCGGGCAATATCCTTGTTGCATAGTCGAGGGGTCAGTGCAGGTAGAGGCCGGTAATTCGTTGCAATGGTTCTGATTACAATGCAACGGCGATGCTCGCCGTCATTGCAATGAGTCACAAGTGAACGCTACTGTGGGGCCAGGGACCGCACGAGGGATCATTGAGGAGACAGCGATGCCGGGAGGCAGGCTCACCCACCAGGAGCGCCAGCAGATCGCGCTGGGGCTGGCCGACAGCCTCCCCTACGCCGAGATCGCCCGCCGCCTCGACCGTCCGACCTCGACGGTCACGCGCGAGGTGATGCGCAACGGCGGCCCCACCGCCTACCGCGCCGACCTGGCTCACCGCGCCACCGAACGCCGTGCCCACCGGCGCAGGTCTCCCGCCTCGCAGGGGTCGGAGTCGGCCCCGCAGCCGCACGGACGTGACGCCGAGGCCATGGCGGAGTACGAGGAGACGTTCGCCACCGTCCTCATGGCCTCGGGCCTCACCAAGATGTCGGCACGCGTACTGACGTGCCTGTTCACCACCGACGCCGGCAGCCTGACCGCGTCGCAGCTCGCCCAGCGGCTCCAGGTCAGCCCGGCGTCCATCTCCAAGGCGATCGCCTTCCTGGAGAGCCAGAGCCTGGTCCGCAGGGAACGCGACGAACGCCGCCGCGACCGCTACGTCGTCGACAACGAACTCTTCTACCAGGCGACGATCGCCAGCGCCCGGGCCAACGACCGGCTGGTCGAGACAGCACGCCGGGGCGTCGCCGTCCTCGGCCCCCACACCCCCGCCGCCACCCGCCTGGAGAACATCGCCCGCTTCCTCGACTTCATCAGCGAAAGCATCACCCGCGCCGCCGAACAGGCCCGCGAAGTCCTCCACACCAAACCCGAAGCGACCACGCGGGACACGACCCGGCCGAATCCGGACCAGGGGTAGCGAGGCGTCCGGTGGTCCACCAGCCAAGTCTCCCTGGGATGGCTCTGGTTGTGCCTCCTACGCAGTTGTCCGAGCGGGAGGCGTGCACGGGCTGACCATCGCGTCCCGCCCGTGAGTTCCCGGCGCCTCGCTCCGGCAAGCCCGGCCCGGAGCGGGGCCGCCTGCCCCTTCCGCTGGTCGCCGGCGGCGTCGTAGCACCGAGTGGAGCGTCGACCGTGCCTAGCCGGCCGACCTGACCAAGGTCTCGAAGCCTGAGTCGTCGCAGTAGGACACCGCGCGAGCCTCGGCCCCGATGTCGCCGCCGACCGCGTCGGCGGTGTCATCGAGGATGTGGGTGCCACCGTGTTCCAGGCTGGCCCGGTCAAGCCTTTTCGCCGCATCGATGACCGCGTGCCTTGCTGATTCGGTGTCGCCGAGGTCGGGAGACCCGGCGCTCTCGCCGCTGGTCGTGGCGTGCGCCATGTCCTGCCAGGACCCCAGCTTGGCGCAGTAATCCTGTTGCCACTCCTTGGCCTGCGCCGGATCGTCCGACGAACAACCGCTCATCAGGGCCGCGGCAACGACAAGGGTGGCTGCTCGCTTGACGGTTCGTGTGATCATTTCGACGTACCTACGCAGTCACGACAGCACTGGACGGGCGGGGCGGACGACACACTAGTGCGGCGGCGAGGGCGACTTCGGTCCCGGCCAGACCGACGGAACTGAACACCGTGATCTGATCGGGGCCGGTACGGACATCCACCGCCCCGGCGAGGACAGCACCGAGGTCGACCATGGCGTCGACGGCGAAGATGTGCGGTTCGGGGTAACCAGCCGCTTGGGCGTGGGAGTCGGTGAGGACCACCGAGGCGTGGTGGGCCAGGGCGGCGGGCACTTCATGCCGGGAGACAGTCTTGGGGCCGATGGTGTTCACATGCGTCCCGGGGGCGATCCAGCCGGCGTCGAGGACCGGCACCGCACTGTTCGTGGCCACGATTACCACATCCCGATCGCGTACGGCGTCCTCGACCGTTTCTGCCGCGCGCGTCCTGACTCCCAGCTCATGGGCGGCTCTGTGGGCGAAAGCTTTGGCACGTTCGGGACGACGAGCCGCGACCAGGACCTCCTCGACTGCCCGTACCGCGAGCATGGCCCATAGCTGAGCCCACGCCTGCGCACCCGCGCCCACGATGCCCACGCGGACGGGGCCGGGTCTGGCCGCCACCTCCATGGCGACAGCGCCGATGGCGCCGGTCCGCCGTGCGCCGAGCTCCGCACCATGCACCAGTGCGGCCAGCTCACCGTCCCGGGCATCCCATACGGCCACCAACTGCTCCGCGCCGACAAGGGTGTCGTACGCCCGGAAGCCGAACAGTCCCTGCTCGCGCAGATGCCCGGCCGTGAAGACCAGATGCCCGCCGCCAAGATCGGCGCGCACACGCGGGGGAGCCTGCACGGTGCCTTCGTGGTGCGCCAGGATTGCCGTCCGCATGGCCCGGACGGCCGTCCTGGCATCGAGCCGGGCACGGACGTCGTTGTCGTCGAACAGTCGGACAGGCACAGGCGTACCCCGTTCACCTCGGACGGCAGAAGAGGTCAGTCTGCCAAGGGTGACTCCGCCGAGACCTCCGTCCGCAGCCGTAGGCCGGGTCCGTCGCGTGACCGACGACCGATGACCGAGGCGAGCGACCTTGGCCCGGATATTCGGTGTTCTGCCCGCCGCATGAGGACACAGGATGGGGCGCATGACTTTGGCCACCCCCATGCTGCACACCGCTCGCCTGCGGCTGCGCCCCTTCACCGACGCCGACGCGGACGTGCTCTTCGCCCTTCACAGCAGCACCTTCGTGATGCGCTACTGGGACTCCCCGCCGTGGGGGGACCGGGCCCGCGCCCAACGCTTCATCGACATGTGCGGGAAGATGGCGGACGAGGGCACCGGGGCCCGGGTGGCCGTCGAACGCGCTTCTGACGGGGCCTTCGTCGGCTGGTGCGGTCTGTCGGGATGGAATCCGGACTACCGCAGCGCGTCGTTGGGCTACGTCCTCGCCGAAGCGATGTGGGGACATGGCTACGCGACGGAGGCCGCGCGCGCCTTGTTGCGGTGGGGATTCGACACCCTGGACCTGAATCGAGTCCAGGCCGAGACCGATACGCGCAACGTGGCATCCGCCCGGGTCCTGGAGAAGATCGGATTCATGCGTGAAGGGACGTTGCGGGAGGACTGCGTCGTGAACGGCGAGGTATCCGACTCCTGGGTGTTCGGGTTGATCAGGCGAGAGTGGCGGCCGGCGGCCGTGCCGACCCCAGCCCGCGAAGAGCGGCGCTGAGTCCGTCACCGGCAGAGGCCGCGTCCAGGCTGACGCGGGTGAGTCGCGGGCTCTGCCGGACGGACCGGCCCTGCGGACCCCATCACGCGGTGCCCCGGTGTGCCGGCCCGAGAGGGATCAGCCGGACACCCCGTCCCGCCACTGTTCGAACGCCGTGAAGTGCTCCAGCATGGTGGAGAGATGGTGCTCCCCCTCGGCGTACAGGGAACCGACGTGGGAGAGGGGGACGACCGTGGGCAACGGGTCTTCGCCCGCTTCCTCGTCGGCGGCCAGTGCGTCCGTCTCAGAAGCCGTCAGGGCGTCACGCGGGTAGGTGAGGCGGGGGGAGCCGGGCCAGTCCTCGCCCGGGTGGGGGCCGTCGGGGGACCAGGCCCAGAGGGCACCGTGATGGCGGACGGCGATCTCGCCCAGGTACCAGGCGGCGGCCATCAGGACGGGGTCGTCCTGATGGTGGTAGATGTCCTCCCAGGTGCCGTAGCGGGAGAGCAGGAGCCGTTCGAGGCGGTCGAGCGACGCGGGGGAGTAGTCCCACTCGCCGCCGCTCTCGGCGGCCAGGGAGTCGAAGGCGGTGCGCGCCGCTTCCAGCCATGCGTTCAGGCGCGGGTTGTGGTGCCAGGCGGGGTCGTCGATGCTGCGCATGACCATGACTCTACGACCCGTACGACCCGTACGACCGGATGTAACGATCCTGTGTGCGGCGGGAGTTGACGCAGACATGCAACGCGACGCGGTGGCTAGAGTGAGGAAATCGGCGCCACAGTCACGGGGGCCCTGGCGCCGACCGTGAACCCGTATTCGCAGGGCTCCCGTTCGGAGAACCCTCGTGACTCAAGTGATAACGGTGTCGCGCCGCCGGGTGTGGCCGCGTGCCGCGCTCGCGTTAACCGCGGCAGGCGTTCTGACGCTGACCGGCCTGCCGGGTCTGCACGACGACCTCGCGTACGCGGCCAAGGGGAAGCGCTGCGACAGCCTCCCGGGCGTCACCAGTACCCGGCCGGGCACCAACAACCTGCCGTGGGACCGCGGCCTCCAGGTCCGTGCCCCGAGTGACCGGGACTCCTACACCTACGACGCGCCCCGGCAGAGCTTCGACGGACTCACGCTGCCCGGAGACGCCGAGAACCCCACCGACGAGCAGGCGGCGCAACGCGCCAAGTTCCTCGCGAAGTTCGACAAGCCCTACACCTCCTACCCGGAGAACAGTGAGGAGCGTGTCTTCGCCCGGTACAAGAGCTATCTGAACAACGGCAACCCGAAGTACAAGACGTTCGCGGACTGGCTCGAGGGCGGCTACATCATGCCGCACAACAACAACAAGCGTGGCGCGGCCTTCGAGACGAAGGTGATCAACGATCTCGGCCTGGTCGGCGAGGACTGGCTCTGCCAGGAAGAGATCGCCATCAAGGACAAGAACGGCAAGCCCGTCATGGTCAGTGATGGCAAGGGCGGCCAGAAGCCGCTCGTGCGCAAGTTCGACGCCGTGAACTACAAGACCGGACAGTTCCTGGAGTTCAAGGCCGGGCCCGGCCGCGACACCGGCCAGGACCTGGCGAACAGGAGATTCCTGGAGGACCCGCGCTTCCAGAACGGCGAGCTGGCCAGGAACGGCCGCATCTCCTACGTCAACGGCCAGTCCAAGGACTCGGCCACCACCAAGTACCTGGGCAGAATGGCCGAGCAGTACAAGGGGACCGACGGACAGCCCCGGGTACGCGCCTACGAGCACCTCTCCACGGACGTCCCCAAGTACAAGTCCGTCAGCTACAAGAACGTCTCCGGCTCCACCAGGCCGGACCCGAACTTCGCCGCGAACGGCAACAACCGTCTGGGCGGGGCGGCCTCACGCACCATCGGCCAGTCCCCGGAGACACCGAAGGAGATGGCCGACCGCATCCGCCGCCTCGGCGGCAGCGGCCCCGCGCGCTTCGGCGTCCGCGGCCCCGGCGGCGTGGACTTCTCCACCCTCGACCTCGCCTACGTCGGCAAGCCGGTCAAGGGCAAGGGACTGCCGTACGCCTTCTCCGCCGACAAGGTGCGGGACGAGACCGAGGACAAGGGCTGGGGCGGCAAGGCCAAGGCCCAGCTCATCTCCGACTCCTTCTTCACCTGGCTCGCGCTCACGCCGGACAAGTTCTGGGTCAACCTGAACCCCGACCAGCCCGACAAGATCATGGACAAGACCTTCGGCAGGACCGACGCCGGCCGTGTCCTGCTCCAGGCCGACCTCCAGATGAAGCACGACTACGCCAAGGACGTCGACTACCGCAAGGACCCGGGCAAGCAGTACGCCGAGGCCATGCGCGCCGCCAACATCCCCTGCGGCGACACCATCCGGCTGTGGATCACGCCGAAGACGGCCAAGGTCCGCGCCGACGACGGCGGCCTCTACATCCTCGACACCCCGCTGAAGGTCAACGTCGACCACATCGACCGTGAGACCCCCGACCCCAACGGCAACGACTGCAAGCTGACCGAGGCACAGCGCGACACCGCCAACGGCCTGCTCAAGCAGTACATCATCCCGGGCGTCGAGAAGAAGGTGAACACCTCCGCCGACTACGCCGACCTGCGCCGTGTCTACAGCGCCCGCGTGGCCGCCGAGTACGTCCGCCAGAGCGACGCGGAGCAGGCCGGCGACTACCACTCGGTCATCAACAGCGGTGACATCTCCCGCTGGCCCGTACGTTCGCCCAACCGGACGTGGACGCCCAAGCAGACCTGGGACGACTACATGAAGTCCTTCACCAAGGGCGACTACTCCCTGCCCTGCGAGGTGGGCGGCCAGCAGAAGATGTGCGTCATGGGAGGCGTCGACTTCGGCAAGGCGCCCAAGCAGAACATCAGCCGGGTGGAGTTCAAGGCCCAGCACCCGAACCTGGAGAAGACGACGAAGATCGCCACCGAGGGGCAGACGGAAAGCGCCGACAACCCGGCGCTGGCCCTCCTCGGCGGCGGCAGCGCGTCCGCCGGTGGCGGAGGCGGGTCGACACCCACTCCGACGCATTCGTCCGAGCCGACCCATCGGCCCACCACGTCTCCGACGGACCACAGCAGCACGCCTCCGGCGAACCACACCCCGTCGCCGAGTCCCTCCACCCCGGCCGGCGGTCTCACGCCACCGGCCACCCCGCCCTCGGACGGCAACAGTGGCGGCGGTCTCGCCGCCACCGGAACCCAGGTGCTCACCGTCGCCGGGCTCGCCGCCGCACTCCTCGCGGCCGGACTCGGCCTGCTCTGGGCCAAGCGCCGCAGGGCCGGCCGGGAGTAACCGGCACACGGCAAGAACCCCGGCCCCGCATCCACCTCGGATGCGGGGCCGGGACACGTGCTGCCGCAGTGAACCAGTCCGCCACGTCGGGCAGGACTGTCCTACGGTGCCCAGGGCTTGAGCATGTCCTTCATCGTGTCCGTCAGCGCGAGTTGCAGCAGCGGGCCGTAGGTGACACGGCCGACGCCGAGGCGGCGGAAGCGGTCGAGATCGTGCTTGACGGGGTGGGCGGTGGAGTTCACGGGGATGGAGACGGCGCTGGTCACCGCCGTGAGCAGGTCGTCGTCGTCCTGGATGCGGACCGGGTAGACGCTGTCGGCTCCGGCCTGCTCCATGGCCCGCAGGCGCTCGATCGCCTCGTCGAGGACGGCGCCGGGGTCCTCCGCGTGCAGGAAGAGGTCGGTGCGGCCGTTGACCCAGACCGGAACCCCCGCCTTGTCGGCCGCCGCGCGGAGGCCGGCGATGTAGTTCGCGTGCTCCTGCGTGTCCCGCACGCGTCCGCCGTCCGAGTGGACGGTGTCCTCGAGGTTGAGGCCGACGCCGCCGACCTCGACGAGTCCTGCGATGAGGTCCGCGGGCTCCTGCCCGTACCCGGCCTCCAGGTCCACCGACACGGGGACGTCGACCGCCGCGATGATCGGCCTGACGGCGGCGAGCACCTCCTCGAAGGTCTGCCCCTCGTGGTCCTCGGCGCCTCGGGAGTCGGCGAGCGGATGGCTGCCGATCGTCAGCGCGGGGAAGCCGGCGTCGGCCGCCGTCCGCGCGGACCAGACGTCCCAGACGGTCGGCAGCACGAGCGGCTTGTACTCGGCGTGCAGCTTCTTGAGTCGTTGGGCGCGCTCAACGGTGGTGTGTAGGTCCATGTCGAGGACGCTACCCCCGGATCGGTGTGAACAACGGGTCGCCTGGGCGCGGGTCGTTCGGTGGGGAGGGGGTGGTCTCGGGCGTCGGAACGGGCGGGCGGACGCGTCGAGACGGTACGTAGGGGCCGATTACTGGATCAACGTCGGGACGCAGTTCACCGAGGGAACCGGGCCGCTGATCGACGCTCTCCATCACCATGGCATCGAGATGGGCTCGTTGACCGACAAGAGCGTGGCGTTGGCTCTCAACGGCGGGCTGGTCGACACGTCCAAGCTGTTCTCGCTCATGTTCCGTGCCCGGATGAGCCTCCTGGACCGGGTCGGCATGGCGCTGGTCGGCGCCCGCATCGTCTCGGCCGTGCCGTTCCTGGAGCCGGACAGTGGGATCGCGAAGAGGGTGCGTGCCAGGCTCGACCGGCGGCTCGCGTCGGATCTTCTGCGCGGTGTGCGCTCCGAATTGACCCGCGAGATCGTCAGGTCGTGGTCGGGGCAGTGGATGGGGTGTGAGCCCGGGGAAACGGCGGCCACCCAGCTTGTGGCGTCGATCGGAGTCGCGCTGGCTGATCCGGCGAAGGTGCCCAACTTCGCGCTCCCGCGCGGAGGTAACCAGACGCTGACCGGGGGGGCTGTCGGTGTCGTGCCCTCAAGTCGTCCGGTACAACCCCGGCTCGGTCTCCGTCACCAGGCCCTTGGCTGCCAGTCGGGCCAAGTGATGTGTCGCTGTACGGCGTTCCACCGGGTCCACGTGTGGTCCCGCCACATGTGGCCGGTACACAAGGCGGTGCTCGGCGATTTGCGGGACGGTCCTCGGCTCGGTGAGGAAGGTCAGCAGTGCGGCCTCCCGCCGTTCGACCACCTCCGCGAACTCGGCGAGCCCGCGCCGGAATTCCGGGGCGCCTTCGATGACGCCCTTCTGGTGGGCGGTGCCGTACCAGCGGGCGTCGATGTCCGCGCACCGGCGCATGGATGCCTCGAAGTCCGTGAGATCGCTGCGGGCGTCGCCGTAGAACGGGCCGAACGAGGTGAGGTCGATGTCCGCGACGAACAGGAAGCCGTCCGGCTCGATCAGGAAGCCGCTGTGGCCCGGCGTGTGACCGGGGAGGTGGACCACGGTGACCGTGCGGCCGCCGAGGTCGAAGACGGTGCCGTCGGCGAAACCGAGCGCGTCCGGGCGTCCCGTCACGTGGAAGTCGTCGCGCAGCATCCGGTCGGCTGCGTCGGCCGCCTCGGGCTGGTAGCCGAACCCGGCGACCATGACCTCGCGGGACCGCAGCGGGCCTAGGTCGCTCCGGTGGATGTGGACCGGCACGTCGTAGCTGCCCAGCCCCGCGATGTGGTCCTCGTGCGCATGGCTCACCAGGACCACATCGGCGGGCGGCGCGCCGTTGACGAGCGACAGCGAGGGGTCCACGACCAGAGTGGCGTCCGCACCCCGTACAAGAAGCGAGTTGGCGTACGGATACGCGCCCCGCTGAGCCCCGACGAGCACCGTGACCTCGCCGTAGGTCTCCTCGGTGTACTCCCCGCCCATGTGCGGCCACCCCACCCTTCAGCTCACGCACCTGAAATCGAACCGCAGTCGAAACCGTAGCAGTGCCCCGCGACGGCGATGACGGTGCGCTCAGCTCAGCCTGAGCCCCGGCGGGGGAAGGAGGAGGCGGCGGTGGGCGTCAGCGCGCCGCGCCGACGTCGGCGGTCGGCGGCGAGCCGTGGGTCTGGTGGGTCATGGCGCCTCCCCGCCGCCGTCGTGGCGGACTGGGTGGTGCTGACTGCCGGACTGCGGCGGGCCACCCGCCAGGGCGATCGCATGGCGCTGTCCAAAGTCGAATCAAAGTCGAGTTTATGGGTCGTCCGTGGGCTGCCAACCTCAACCGCCGAGCACTCCGCTGATATGATCCCGAGTCGTGTTCGACAAGGATTCGACGACTTCCACCCGGCCCCCCGTCGTCCAGCGGCGCGGTGTGGAGCGCAGGCGCGCCATCCTCGACGCGGCCGAGGCGTTGCTCGCGGAACAGGGCTACGAGGCGGCCACGCTCAAGGCGATCGGCGAGCGTGCGGGCATTCCGACCGCGTCGATGTACCACTACTTCCCGGACCGCCATCAGGTCGACGCCGAGCTGCTCCAGCACCACGTGCGGCAGCTCGAAGCCATCCTGAGCGGCGTACTGGAGAACCCCGAGCCGTGCACGCTCGACGGCATCGCGGACGCCCTGATCGACGCCGTACTAGCCTACTTCCGGAGCCACCGGAGCTGCACCGAGCTGTGGTTCGCGGGGCGCAACGAGACCCTGGACGCACTGGTCCGCGGCTTCGACGCAGCCCAGGCGGAGCGGCTCTGGCTCCTCCTGGTCGAGCGGAACCTCATCGCCGCCGACACCCCGCGCCACGTCCCGCAGATCGCCTTCGAGGTCGCCAACCGGTTCTTCGACATCGCGTTCCGGCGTTCTCCGAACGGCGACGACGTCACGATCGACGAGGGGCGCCGCATGCTCACCGCCTACTTCCGGACCTACGCCCCTGAGGAGGCGTAGCCCGGCGGTCAGCGCAGCGGGGCACCCCACGCGACCCGCTCGCGGAGCTGCTTCTTCAGCAGTTCGCCCCCGGCGTTGCGCGGCAACGGCTCGCCGGCCACGCTGACGTACTGCGGGACCTTGAAGTCACCCAGGTCGACCGCGGGCACCGGGTAACCGACGGAGTCGACGTGCTCGGCCGCGTCCCGGTCCGGCAGCAGCGTGATCAGCGAGGCCGTCTCCGTCATGCCGTACCCGTTCATCAGCGATGCCTTGGGGAACGCCGCCTTGAGTACGGTCACCAGGAAGGAGATCCGCTCCGCCGTACCCCTGTTCCACGTCACCTTCCTCACCAACGCCGGAGAACACGCCTTGTCGAGCAATGCTCAACAAGCTAGGGTCGGCGCCCATGACCGCCCCGCCCGCACCGCCCCGTGCCCGGCTGAAGCCGGAAGAGCGCCGGGCGCAGCTCATCGGGATCGGGCTGCGTCTGCTCACCACCCGTCCCATCCATGAGATGTCCATCGACGAGGTGGCCGCCGAGGCGGGCATCTCCCGTGGGCTGCTCTTCCACTACTTTCCGACCAAGCGGGACTACTACGTCGCGGTCGTGCGGGCCGGCGGGGACCGATTGCTGCTGCACGCCCGGGCGCCGGAAGAGGGCGCGCCGGGGGAGCGGGTGCGCGGGATCGTCGACGGCTTCGTGTCCTTCGTGCAGCGGCGCAAGGACAACTACGTGGCCGTGGTGCGGGCCGCGGCCGGCGGCGACGAACGCGTGCTGGAGGTCTTCGAGGACAACCGCCGCATCCTGACCGACCGGGTGCTGGCCGCCGCGGGGGTCCACGACCCCACGCCGCTGCACCGGCTCGCCGTCCGGGGCTGGCTGGCCATGGCGGAGGAGATGGCCATCGGCGCCACCGACCAGGTCGTCACCAACGCCGACCTGGTCGACCTGCTCGTGAGCGGTCTGGAACAGGTCATGGAGCGGTTCACCCCGCAAAGCGCCTGAGAATCGACAGAAAGGGGCGGGAGTTCCGCCATGCCACTGATCTGCCTCGTCCGTCACGGCCAAGCCTCCGCCGGGGCGGACGACTACGACGTGTTGTCCGAGCCCGGCCGCGTCCAGGCCGCCTCCGTCGGCCGGGAACTTGCCCGCCGGGGCCTGCGGGACCCGTACCTCGTCTCGGGCACCCTGACCCGTCAGCGCGACACGGCTCAACTCCTCGCGGAAGCGGCCGGATTCGAGCGGCCCCTCCACCAGGACGCGCGCTGGAACGAGTACGACCACCTCGACCTGATCGCCCGCTACGCCCCCACGCCCGAGCGGACCTCCTCGACGCAGGACCTGCTCGACCATGCCCTCCTGGCATGGATGCGGGACCCCGCGGCGACCGACGCCGACGGCGAGACCTGGGCCGCGTTCGCCGGGCGCGCCGCGGCCGGACTGGCCGAACTGTCCGCCGCGCTCGGCCGGGGCCGGGACGCGGTCGTCGTCACCTCGGGCGGCGTTCTCGCCGCACTGTGCGGAACGCTGCTCTCACTGCCCCACGAGGGAGTCGTCGCCCTCAACCGGGTGACCGTCAACGCCTCCGTCACCACCCTCGTGGTGGGAGCGTCCGGGACCACCCTGCTGACCTTCAACGAGCACGCCCATTTCACCGGCGACCGGCGCCAGTTGCTCACCTATCGCTGAGGCGCGGAACGCCGGTGGAACTAGGCCCTTCCCGCCGGAGTCGAGGGACCGCCCTCGCGGAGTTCGGCGCGGCGGATCTTGCCGGTCTGGGTCTTGGGCAGGTCGGCGATGAAAAGGACCTGTCGGGGACACTTGTAGGCGGCCAGCCGGTCGCGGGAGAAGGTGATCAGCTCCTCCTCCGTGGCGCTCAGGCCCGTCTTGAGGGAGACGTAGGCGCCCACCGTCTCGCCGCGGTACTCGTCCGGCCGGCCGACCACGGCGGCCTCCAGCACCGAGGGGTGCTCGTACAGCGCGTCCTCGACCTCGCGCGGCCAGACCTTGTAGCCGGACACGTTGATCTGGTCCTTGAGCCGGTCCACGAGGTAGACCCACCCCTGCTCGTCGATGACGGCGACGTCACCGGTGCGCAGCCGCCCCTTTGGCATCGTCAGCTCGGTGACCTCGGGCTTCCCCCAGTAACCGGGCACCACCTGCGGCCCGCTCAGCTCCAGCTCGCCCTGCTCCCCGTGCGGCACCGGCCGGCCCTCGGGGTCCACCACCCGCGCGGTGAGGTGAGGGGAGTGCTGTGACCGAGACCGATGCCGGGACGGCGTGGCGGACATACGCGGACCGGGGCCTGCCGCCCATCCTCGAGACCGTCCTGGCCTGCTTCATGGAGCACGGCTACCACGGGACGACGATCCGGACCGTCGCCTCCCGGGCCGGCCTCTCCGTGCCGGGGCTGTACTACCACTACGCCTCGAAGCAGGCGCTGCTCGTCGCGCTCGTCTCCCACGCCATGGAAGACCTGTGGCGACGCAGCACCGCGGCGCTGGAGGAGGCCGGCGACGACGTCCGGCGCAGGTTCGACCTGCTCGTGGAGTGCCTCGTGCTGTTCCACGCCCACCAGCGCGACCTCGCGTTCATCGCCTACAGCGAGATCCGCAGCCTCACGGGGGAGGCCCGCACCACCTACATCGCCGCCCGTGACCGCCAGCAGCGGTTGATGGACCACGTCATCGAGGGCGGTGTGGCGCAGTGGGTCTTCGCGACGCCGTACCCGTGCGAGGCGAGCAGGGCGATCGTCACCATGCGCACGGGCGTCTCGCAGTGGTACCGCGCCGCGGGCGAGCACTCCCCGCAGGAACTGGCCGAGCGGTACCGCGCCATGACGCGGATGACGGCGGGCGCCTCCGCGTACAAGACGGTCAAGAAGGCGACGTCGAACAGTACGGGCGGGCTCCGGACCACGGTGAAGGCGACCGTGCCGGGGACGTGGCGGTGGACGTACCACGGGAACTCCACCGCCGGGGCCAAGTCGTCGGCGGGGATTACGTCGCCGTGCGCTAGGCGCGGTACGCGACTCGGAGGGCGCTGTCCGGCCAGGTGGCGCCCTCTGGCCTAGAACGGTCCCCGGCAGGGAACATGTCGACTTAGCGTCATGGTCATCCCGCACGGTCCGTCGCTTTCCGGGCCCGGTCCCCGCCAGGAGATCACGAAGTGTCCTACGACAGCTCCGAGTTACCCTCCGATCGCCGCGAACCCAGTTGGTCGACGGGACACGGTTCGCCGGAGCCGCCGGGCCCGCGCTCCGGTCCGCACCGCACCCTGCGCAAGCTGCGCCGCGCCTACCGCTGGCAGCGGCGCGTGGCCTCCCTCACCGCGCTCGGCTACTTCGCCGTCTTCCTCACACTGACCGTCAAGGCCCCCTGGCTGATGACCCGTCCGGGCCCGGGCGGCCTGCCCACCGGTCTCGTGCTGGCCCTCGTGCAGATCCCCGTCACCTGGCTGGCCGTCCTGCTCTACGAGGCCACCGCGTACCGACTCGTCGACCCGCTGGCCCGCCGCGCCCGCCAGTCCTACCCGGCGCCCGTGCACCGGGAAGGAGGCCGGTGACGGAGTTCAGCGGTTCCGCACAGTCATGGTCCCTGGCCGCCTTCTGCTCCGTCGTCGCACTGACCCTGCTGCTCTGCGTCCTCACCGGCCCGGACGCGGACGACCTGGCCGAGTTCTACACCGGCTACAAATCCCTCTCGCCCCTGCGCAACGGGCTCGCCGTCGCCGGGGACTACATCTCCGCCGCCACCGTGCTCACCATCGGCGGCATCGTCGCGCTGTGCGGCTACGACGGGGTGGTCCTCGCGCTCAGCGCCGTTTTGTCCCTACTCCTGCTGATGTTCCTGCTCGCCGAGCCGCTCCACAACACCGGCCGGTACACCATGGGCGATGTCCTCGGCCACCGCCATCCCGCCCGGTCCGTCCGTGTCGCGGCCTGCGCGGTCACCTTGCTCGCGCTCGTCCCGATGATGATCGTCCAGCTCGCCGGGGTGGGTGAACTCCTTGCCTACGTCATGGGGTTCACCGAGCCCGCCGCGAAGAACGGCTGTGTGGTCGGAGCCGGGATACTCATGATCAGTTACGCGGCTCTGGGCGGGATGCGGGGTACGGCGCTCGTGCAGATCTTCAAGACGGTGATGCTGCTCGCCTCCGGGCTCGTCGTCAGCGGGCTGATCCTGCACACCTTCGGCTGGAGCACCGGGGCACTGTTCCGCACCGCGGCGCGCGAGAGCGGTGCCGGGCCCGCCTACCTGCGCTGGGGGCTGCAGTACTCCAGCAGTCCGCATCCCGCGCTCGACCTGGCGAGCACCCAGTGCGCGATCGTGCTGGGCGCAGGCTGTCTGCCGCACGTCACCATGCGCATGTACACCGCCGGGACGCCGCGCCAGGTGCGGCGGGCCATGTCCTGGGCGGTCTCCTCGGTCACCCTGTTCATCCTGATGCTCGTACTGATCTGCACCGGGGCCACCGCCCTCCTCGGACACGCCCGCATCACCGGGGCCGACCCGCACGGCACGACCGCCTATCTGCTCGGCGCCCGCGCCGCGTTCGGCAGCGGTCTCTCCCGCTCCGAGAGTCTGCTCTTCGCCACCGTCACCACCGCCGTGTTCCTCACCCTGCTCGCCTCCGTGGCGAGCATGACGCTGGCCTGCGCGAACGCCCTCGCCCACGACCTGACGGCCTCCCGTCGTATCCCGCTGGCACCGGTGCGGGAACTCACCCTCGCCCGCTCGTGCGCCCTGCTGGTCGGCACCCCCGTCATCCTGGTGGCCGCCCTTGCCCAGCACCGCAGCCTCCAGCCCCTGGCGACCCTCTCCTTCACCCTCGGCGCCTCGGCCATCGCCCCCGCGCTCCTCTACACCCTCTTCTGGCGCCGCTACACCCGCGCGGGCCTGCTCGCCACCCTCGTGGTCGGCTCCCTCACCGTCCTCGCCCTCACCCCGGGCACCACCCTCGTCTCCGGCACCCCTCTCTCCGCCTTCCCCGAGGCCGACTTCGACTGGTTCCCGTACAACACCCCGGCCCTCGCCTCCATCCCGGCGGGCTTCCTCGCCGGCTGGCTCACCTCCCTCCTCTCCGGCAAGTCCACCGCCGACCGGGAACGCGCACGCTACGAATCCGCCGAGCATCGCCTCCTGACGGGGCCGTCGGCACGGGACCGGTTGGGGGGAGGCACGGATGGCTCTTGACGAGTTCCGGCAACGGGCGGAACACGTCCGGGACCTCTACGACCGGCTCAACCTGTCCGGACGCGGCCGGGTGTGGACAGGCGAGGAGTTCATGCTCGGCTTCGTCGGCGACGTGGGTGACCTGGCCAAGCTGGTCATGGCGGCGGAGGGCGCCCGCGACATGCCGGGCGCCCGCGCGGCCCTGGCACACGAACTCGCGGACTGCCTGTGGTCGGTGCTCATCCTGGCCGACCGGTACGACATCGACCTCCACCGGGCGTTCCACCGCACGATGACCGAACTGGAAACGGCGATCAACACCCGCCTGGACGCCGCCCGCCCCGACGAGGCCAAGGACGACGAGCATGGATCTTGACGCCTATGTCGCCCGCGCTCGCAACGGCCCCTGCTTCATCTGCGCCTACCTGGACGGCCACCCTGACTACCGGCACGAACCTGTCTACGAGGACGACGCGCACGTGGCGTTCCTGGACCGGTGGCCCACCCTCCCCGGCAAACTCCTGGTCGCACCCAAGGCGCACATCGAGCACGCCGTCCGCGACCTGGGCGAGACGGCGTACACCGAGTTGATGCTCGTCGTCCGCAGGGTGGCGCTGGCCATGGAGGAGATCCTGCGCCCGGAGCGGACCTACCTGCTGTCCCTGGGCAGCCGGCAGGGCAACGCCCACCTGCACTGGCACATCGCGGGCCTGCCGCCCGGCGTACCGTACGAGCGACAGCAGTTCCACGCGCTGATGACCGAGAACGGCGTCCTCAACCCCACCCCGGACGAGAATTCCGACATGGCCCGGCGACTGCGTGCCCGCCTCGCGGCGCGCAGAGGTAGGACCTAGGGCCTGTCCGGCGGATCATGTGACCAGCAGCGGAGGGATCCCTGTTCCTATGGTGGGGCGGGGTGAGCTGGCAGGGTATCGGTCCACCCGTCAACGGATCGCAGGACCGAGTACGGGATCGGGTACCGGCTGGTCGGTGGATCGCGGGCGGTATGACGGTGTGTCCGGAGGGCCGCGCCGGGCGGGTGTGGCTTGATCGTCGGGCGGTCCCGGCAGGGGCCTCAACATCAACCGACGTCCGTGGCACGTGCTGAGTGCCGCGATCTTTGTCGAGGAGTCCCCATCGTGAGACCGACCCTGCAACATGCCATGTTCCATAGTCGTGCCGCGGGAGCCGCGGGTGAGCGGCGGCGCCCGGCCAGGCGTGCTGCCGTACTGCTCGCCACGGTGGCGCTGCCGGCGGCCCTGGTGGTACCCACGGCCACCCCCGCCGCGGCGGTGCCCGTGACGGTCACCTTCAACGCGGGCGCCGACCAGCCCTTCACCGTGCCGTCCGGCGTCACCCAACTGACCGTCACCGCCACCGGCGCCGCAGGCCAGAACGGCCCCGGCGGCGGCACAGGCGGCAACGGCGCCACCGTCACCGGCACCGTCACCGTGCCGCCGAGCACCACCACCCTCTATGTCAACGTCGGCACGGGTGGGGGCGCCGGCGGCGGAGGGGGGACTCAGGGCGGTGCCGGCGGCGGTTCCAGCGATGTCCGCACCTGCAGCTCGGCCGGCCCCGGCTGCACCCTGACCGGCGTCCCCGCCACTGACCCCCGCCTCATCGTCGCGGGCGGTGGAGGCGGCGGAGGAAGCGGCTTCCCCCCCAATTTCCTCGTCCCGGAGGCCACCGGTGGAGACGCCGGAATCACCGGGGGTGCCGGCGGCAGTAGAACGAACAGCGGCCAGGGCGGCGGCGGCGGAACCCAGACAGCCGGCGGCGCAGGCGGAGCCGTATGCCCCTTCGGCGGTACATCCGGCACTCCGGGCACGGGCGGTGCGGGCGGCAACGGCGGAGGCAACTTCGGGGCGGGCGGAGGCGGGGGCGGCTGGTTCGGCGGAGGCGGCGGCGGAGGCTGCAGCCAAATCCAGAGCTCCCCTCCCGCTTTCGGTCCCGGTGGCGGCGGCGGTGCGTCGAACCGTGTCCCCACGGGTGGTACCTCCGCTCCCGCCGCAGGGCCGGCCCAGGTGACCATCACCTACGAGCCGGCGCCCCCCACCTGCGCGACCGCCACGCCCACCATCACCGGCACCAACGGCAACAACGTCCTGATCGGCACTCCCGGCAATGACGTGATCTTCGGCCTCGGCGGCAACGACGTGGTCGACGGCCGCGGTGGCAACGACATCATCTGCGGCGGCGACGGCAACGACTCCCTCACCGGCGGGGACGGCAACGACCGCATCGAAGGCGGTAACGGCGCCGACAACCTGAACGGCAACAACGGCAACGACGCCCTCTTCGGCGGTCCCGGCAACGACGCCCTCTTCGGCGGCACCGGCACCAACACCAACGACGGCGGCACCGGCACCAACGCCTGCTTCAACCCTTCCACCGGTCCCGGCTGCTTCTAACCCCGCCCCACACGCCTCCGACCTGATCGACGAACATCAGAAACGGGCCCCGGCGCATCCCTCGCCGTAGCGGCGAGGGATGCACGAGGGCCCGTTTCAACGCTTTGTCCATCCGAGCCCTGCGCGACGACGGCCACGCCCCCTGCACACAGGTCGCCGGCCTCATCCACGAGCACCTGGACGACATCGACCGTCGCATGGCCGAACTCGCCGCCACCCGCGACGCAGTACGCGCCCTGGCGGACCGAGCCGCCACCACCGACCCCGCCGCCTGCGGCGCGGACGACATCCGCACGATCCTCAGGTGTCCTCTACGAGAGCGCTCTTCTGGAACGTGTCGGCCATTGGCCGGATCACCAGATGGACCTTCAGCTCAAATACGCGCACGTCGTTGGGGCAAGCGAAGGGGACGTCGTGCGGCATGGTGGACTCCAACGCGATCGGGAAGTAGGACGCCGGAGGACTGCTGCAGGACCACGACGAAACCGCATCCCTCGCGAATCCCCGTGCCCTTGGGGTCCACCGAGAGCGGTTGCATTCGGTGCGTTGCACTGCATGCGGGACGCCGATGCCGGACGTCCCGCATGCGGTGGGGTCAGCCGGCGGCTGCCGCGAAGCTCTGGGCCGGGGAGCCGTCGCAGGCGCGCTGGGTGAGCTGCGCGCTGTTGGTGGCGGCGGACGCCGCCGTGAGGCACTTGCCGCTGTGCCGGGCGGTGAAGTGGTACCGCCCGGCGGTCTCCCGTACCGGGAGCCACTGCTGGTTCGGCCCGCCCCCGTACGCCCACAGCTGGAGCGGCGCGTTGTCGGCGGTGGCGACGCCGGTCACGTCGATGACCTGGTCCGGAGCGGGGCGCACCCCGATGCGCCGGTATCCGTCCTCGGTCCCGGCGAGCCGGAACTGCTGCGCCTGGGTGCCGTTGCAGGCGTACTGCTGGATCGCGGTCCCGTTGGCCGTGGCGGCCGCGCGGGCGTCGACGCAGGTGCCGTTGCCGACGTTGCGCAGCGAGTACCAGGATGTTTCGGAGAGACTGTCGTCCGGCGGAGTGGTACCGCCCGCCCCGCCGAGCCACTTCAGCCCGTCCAGCAGGAACCGGTTCTGCGTCGCGCTGGCGAATGTCGACGACAGACGGGTGTTCGTGTCGTAGTTCATCGCATTGTGGCCGAAGTTCGCGTAGAGCATCCTGTACTTCGTGTTGGTCCACAGGATCGGGTAATAGCCGCTGTACCAGGACTGGTCGGGGTCGGTGCCCAGGGGGAAGCTGCTGGGGTCGACCGAGGCGAGGACCTTGATGTCCGGGTTCTGCCGCAGATCGTTGGACCAGCTGTACCACTCGCTGACCGACGAGGTGAAGGTGGCGGGCAGGTTCACGGTGGAGGGGTGCGAGCGGTCTTCGACCTTGAGGACGGCGGCAGTCGGACCCCAGGTGTTGGACTTGAAGTCACCGCTGCCCAGGAAGGTGTTGTGGTACCAGGACCAGCCGGCCGCGTCCGTGGTGAAGGCGGAGACGTGAAAGCCCATCCAGGCCCCGCCGTCGCGCATGTACTGCTCGAACCCGGTGCGCTGAGCGGCGGTCTGCGGCAGGTCGTCGAGGAAGAGGACGACCTTATAGGCGCGCACGCCCCCGTCGGCGAGCAGGTTCCAGTCGTTGCTGGCGGTGTAGGTGAAGCCGTTCGCGGCGGCCTGCTTGGGCAGCCAGTCGTTCGCCTCCTTCTCGAAGTCGATGTGTGCCGCGTCCCAGGTGCCGCTGTAGAGACCGAGCACCTTGAAGGGCGCCGCCGCGGTGTGCGCGTGCGCGGCAGGTGGCGCGGCGAGTCCGAGCAGGACCGCGAGCAGGAGAAGAACCCGCAGGCCGGTGCTGCCGGATCGGGAGCTGATGGTGTGCATCCGCTGATCGGTCCTTCCCTGCGGTCTACGGGTAGTTGGTCAAGTAGGCGACGTTGGTCGTGGAGTTGGACGGCCCTCCGGTGTTGTTGATGACGTGGCTGATGGTCCCGGTGCCGCCCAGCGAGACGGTCACCATGTCGTGGAACCTGACCCCGGAGGTGTTCGGCACCTCGAAGGCCCGGTCCGCGACAACGCCGGGGTTGGTACTGAAGTAGCAGTAGCTGCCCAGCCCCCACGCCTCATGCCCGGTGACGGAGCCGGCGACCTTGTACGCGGGGTAGCCCTTGCCTCCGCCGTTCATCCAGGCGGCCTGGTTCGGCGGGTCGTAGGGCATCTCGTTCTGGAAGAAGTACGTTCTGCCGCCGTTGCCGTTCCAGAGGACCTGTGTCTTCTGGAAGTGCTCGACGAACAGGCCGTACGCGGTGACGTCGGCGCCGTTGACGACGAGCCCGGTGTCGGCGGTGTTGGTGGTCCAGCCGACCGTGCCGCTGTTGCCGTGGTCGGCACGCCAGATCCAGGTGTGGTCGATGATCGTGTTCGCGCTGTTGACGACGAGGGAGTCGGTCGCCTTCCCGACAGTGGCGCCGCCGATCCGGACGAAGAAGTCGGACAGCTGGACGGGGTCGGCGGCGTGGCCGGCGGCCGAGCCGTCCGGGCCGATCCGCACGAGCGTGCGGGAGGTGGTGGTGCCCGCGTCGATCAGCAGGCCGGCCAGCTGTATGCCGTCCACGTCGGCGGTGCTGATCGCGGTGATCCCACCGTCCGGGACGAAGGTGGCCAGACCCATACCGAGGACGACCGTGTCGGGGCGCGTGATGTTCAGCGTCTGGTCGAGGTGGTAGACGCCGGGGGTGACCAGCAGGTTCTTGCCGGCCGCGAGGGCCGCGTTCAGGTCGGCCGCGGTGGCTCCGGGCCTGACGATGAAGAACTGTTCGAGCGGCAGCGACGTGCCCGCGGGCGTCCTGCCGCTCCAGGTCGTGCCGACCGCGTTCCCGCGCAGCGCGGGCACGAACACCTTGTAGGCGCCGGCCGCGTCCACGTACAGGAAGGGCTTCTCGCGGATCGTGGGGCTGCTCGCGACATTGGTGTACGTCGGGAAGGACTGGGCGGGCGCGCCCTGGTCGCCGACGAAGACCATGTTCCAGTTGGAACCCGCCCAGCTGCCCATCTGGGAGTTGCGGGTGAGGAACTGCTGTTGGGAGCCGGAACGGATCTGTCCGTCGACCTTGGTGTCGGAGATGAAGCCGCCGCTGGACCAGCCGCCGTCGTCGAGCGCGAGGTTGCCGCGTACGTGCATGCGCCGGTACGGGGCGGCCTGCGAGACGGCCCAGCGGTCGGTGCCGCCGGTCGGGTTGACCGACAGGTTCTCGGCGGCGCGCCAGAAGTTCTGCGTGGCGTTGCCCTGGAACCAGTCGGCCTCCGCGTGCACGGCGCCGTTGATGGTCACGTCGTCCGGGGAGAGGCCGAGGCCGGCGACCTGGGTGTAGAAGCCGACGTTGGCGTCGGCGCTGTAGGTGCCCGGCTTGAACAGCAGGGCCTGGCGGGCCGAGCCGAACTGGTTGGTCTGCTGCTGGGCGAAGACCGAGTTCAGCTTGGCCTGGATCGCGGCGGCCGGCATCGACGGGTCGAACACCGTCACGTTCGGGCCGAAGTCCGGGGTGCCGGGCGGGTTCGTCGTGCCACCGCTCAGCGTGAAGGACTGCGCGGCCGTGGCGTTGCAGGTGTACTGGGCGAGCTGCACGCTGTCGGCAGTGGAGGCACCTGGGACGTCCAGGCACTTGCCGCTGTTGCGGTTGACGAAGTGGTACGAGCCGTCGGCCTCGGCGACGGGCAGCCACTGCTGGTTGGCGCCGCTGGAGTACGTCCACAGCTGGATCGCGGCCGAGTCGGCGGTGGACACGTCGGTGACGTCCCAGACCTTGGTGGCGTCGAGGCCGCTGTCGACGCGGTAGTAGCCGCCGCTGGTGGGGACCAGCTGCCAGGTCTGGGCGGCGCTGGCGTTGCAGCCGTACTGCTGGACGGCGGTGCCGTCGCCGCTCGCGGCCGCACGGGCGTCGACGCACTTGCCGCTGCCCTTGTTGATCACGGTGGTGGGACCGGTCGGGATCGCCGCGGCCGCCGCGGGCCGCGCGCTCGCCGAAGTCGGCGCGGCGGACTGGAGTCCGGCAGCGGTCGTGGCCACGAGCACGGCCACGGTGAGAGTTCTTAACACGGAAGTCTCCTGGGGCGGGTCGTCAGCCGGTGTACTTGGCGAAGATGCCGGTGAACTGCCAGGCGCCCTGGGCCACGCCCGAGCACGTGTCGTCGTTCGGGTAACCGCCGGAGCAGGGCCGGTCGCGGTTGGCCGACCAGAAGGTGAGGCGCGCGAGGTGGTGCTGTTGCGCGTAGCCGAGGATGGTCTGGAAGTCGGCGGGGGTGACGGTCTCGTTGTCGTCGGTGATCCCGTTCATGGACGAGATGCCCATGCCCCGGTAGGCCTGGTCGTCGCTGTAGCCGTACGCGCTCTTGAGGGCGTTCTTCAGCCCCTCGGCCGCCCTGGTGGTCAGCGTCCCCATGTTCTGTCCCGCGCCGCCGAAGTCGAACGGCATGATGGTCCAGCTGTCGACCTGGAGCCCGGAGTTGGCGGCTCGGTTGATCAGGCTGGTGTCCGGCCCGGACTGTCCCGTGCCGATGGTGACGTACACCTTGATGCCCGGGTTGTTGGCCTTGACCGTCTTGAGCGCGTCCACGGTGCGCTGCTGCACGGTGGCGTTGCTGTACGCGTCGGCCTCGATGTCGATGTCGATGGCCTTGAGCCGGTATGCGTCGATGACCTTCTGGTACGCGCCGGCCAGTGCCGAGGCGCTGGTGCAGGAGCTCTCCAGCTTGTTGCCGCTGTAGCCGCCGAACGAGGGGATGACGTCGCCGCCCGCGCCCCGCACGGTGTTGATCGTCTGCTGGTCGACGCCACCGGTCAGCGGACGGCTGCCGTCCCACTGCGGGTTGCAGGTGCCGTTGCTGAGGACGAAGGCGAGGGTGAACCACTTGACGCCGGTGGCGTTCATGACGGTGGTCGGGTTGGGCGGGCTGCCCCAGCCGTTGTAGAGGTACGGGGCGACGGCCATCGGCGCCGCGGCGGGCGGCGTCCCGCCGCCGGTGGGCGCGGTCCATTTCTGGTTGGCGGCGCCGGTGCAGCTCCAGATCTGGACGGGCGTGCCGTTCGCCGAGGTGTTGCCGGTGACGTCGGCGCACTTGCCGGACTGCTGGCCGACGAGGTCGCGGGCGGCGGAGACGGTCCATTTCTGGTTGGCGGCGCCGGTGCAGTCCCACAGCTGGAGTCTGGTGCCGTTGGCGGTCGAACTGCCGGTCACGTCCAGGCACTTGCCGAGCGCGCGGACCGTGCCGTCGGTTTCGACCGTCCACTGCTGGGCGGCGGTGCCGTTGCAGTCGTAGAGCTGGACGGCCGTGCCGTTGGCGGAGTTGGCTCCCGCCACGTCGAGGCACTTGCCGCCGAGCCCGGTGATGGTGCCGGTGGCCGCGGCGGCCGGAGTCACGGTGAGCGCGCCTGCCGACGCCGTGAGCAGTGCGGCAGCGAGCACACCGCGCAGGGCGGATCTGGGCATGGGGGACATGGGGGTTCACAGCCTTTCAGGGGAGGCCGTCGGTGGGGGGAGCGCTGTTCAAGTACCTGAACTGCGTGTGCATTCATGAAGCTGTGGCGAACGGGAACCTAAAGGTCCAGACCTGGGCCGTCAAGAGTTGACGCCGAAAAGGGCCGCAGGCGTATGGCGTGGACAGGTTCGTGAACGGGGAGACGCTGACCCACCCGATCACCTGGGAGCGCGACCTGGCCGGCGCGAACGGCAACCTCGCTGCGGACGTTCGTCCGTGACGCCGGTCGAGGACGGGACCGAGGAAACCGAAGAGGTGTTCCGGGCCGCCGGTCTTCGACGGCGGCCCGGAACGCGCCGCTGCTTCGGGCAACTCTCGGGCTGCGCAGAACCGGACCCGCTGACGCGACCGGATCCCGCGAGGGACAGGCTGTTCGACACGATCGGTATCTCCCTCCTGTCGTCAGACACCGGGCCAGCCGTCGGCCTGGCCGAGCAGCGACCGGTACTCGGCCTCCCGACGCCGGTGCCGCCTCGCGGCACGCTCCGCCCGCCTCTGCTCGTCCAGCAGCTTCCGTAGCTCCTCGCGGGCCTGGGCGCGCTGAGACCGGACGTTGGCCTGAGCGGCCGCCAACAGCAGAGCAGTTCGGTCGGACCGGGCCAGGTAGTGCAGTGCGAGCGCCTGCAGGACGGCGGAGCAGTACCGCTCGGCGGCATCGGAGGCGGACATACGGGTCCGCACGCCAGTATGGGCATGCGCCGACAGGCGGGCCGGCGCGGTAGGGGTGATCTTCCCGGCCTTCTCGCAGTCCCACAGTCCGCCGACCCGCACTCCGAACACCCGCGGCTCGTGCGCCCCGGTGTGATCAGCACGGCCAGCGGACGCCGCCCGCCCCCACCCACCAGATGAATCTTCGTGGTCACCCCTCCCCGGGAGCGGCCCAGCCCTTCCTCGTCCCGATGATGAACGGGCCGACTCCGCCGACCGGGGAGGCGCGGAGGCTGCTTCCGTGCACCGGCCGCGTGCTGGTGCGCCCGGCAGACCGTCGAGTCCACCCCCGCCATCGTCCAGTCCAGACGGCCCTCGATATCGGCGTCGGCCTGGACTGCCCGCAAGATCCTGTCCCACGTGCCGTCCGCCGACCACCTGCGATGCCTGTCACGCACCGTCTTCCACTTGCCGAACCGGTCCGTTGCCGGAAGAGAATGCCGTTGAGCACCACACGGTGGCTCTTCCACCGCCCGCCCCGGCCTGCGTTTCTCGGCAGGTGCGGCTCCAGCCGGGCCCACTCCGCATCTGTCGGATCACCCCGCCCGACACCGGACGGAACGATTCACCAGTCAGCCTGTCACGCGACCCCTCGGACAGGTCCTAGTGCGCCGCCGCGAGGGAGTCCGAGTCCTCTGATTCGCCCGGCTCCTCCGGCCTGCTGGCCAGGGTGAAGACGATGCGGGTGCCCTCGGTGTGGGTGAGGTCGACCGCGATGGTGCCGCCGTGGAACTCGACGATCTTCTTGCACATGGCGAGGCCGATGCCGCTGCCCTGGTAGCGGTCCTTGGTGTGGAGGCGCTGGAAGATGACGAAGACCTTCTCGGCGTACTCGGCGGCGATGCCGATGCCGTTGTCGGTGACGGCGAAGCGCCAGAAGTCGCCGTCCTGTTCGGCGGAGATGTGGATGACCGGGGTGTCGCCGGGGCGGCGGAACTTGATGGCGTTGCCGATCAGGTTCTGCCAGAGCATGCCCATCTGCGTGGAGTCGGCGATGAGGGTGGGCAGTTCGTCCCGGGTGATCACCGCTCCCGACTCCTCGATGCTGACGCTGATCGCGGTGAGGGTCCGCTTCATCACCGTATTGAGGTCGACGCTCTGGTGGGTGTTGTGGACGCGGCCCACGCGGGAGAAGTCGAGCAGGTCGTTGATGAGGGTCTGCATGCGGTTCGCGCCGTCGACGGCGAAGTCGATGTACTGGTCCGCCCGTTCGTCGAGCTGTCCGCCGTACCGCCGCTGGAGCAACTGCGTGAAGCTGGACACCTTGCGCAGGGGTTCCTGAAGGTCGTGCGAGGCGACGTATGCGAACTGCTCCAGCTCCGCGTTGGACCGCTTGAGGTCGGCGGACTGCTCGTCCAGGCGCAGCCGCGCCTCCTCACTGAAGTCCAGTGCCCGCACCAGCCGTTGGCGCATGGACTCGATCTCGCTGCTCAACTGCCGCAGATCGGCGGGACCGGTCGGGGTGATGGTGTGGGCGAACTCGCCCTCCGCGATGGTCCGGGCGTCCGCTCCGATCCGCTCCAGGGGGCCGGTGATGCCCCGGCGCAGCGCCTCGGAGACGATCACCGCGAGGGCCACGATGACGGCCGCGATGGCAGCGAAGATCCAGTTCCGCAGGCGCATCGTGGCGGTCAGGTCCGCCCTGGCCGAGGCGCGGTCGGCGCGCAGCCGGTCCTGCTGGTCGGCCATGGCCGCGCGCATGGCGTCGAAGGTCGTCTTGCCCTTGGCCGCGTTCTCGCCGGCCAGGGGCGAGGGCTTGCCGGCCGGTGAGGCCGCGATCGGCCGCGCGATCCGCGCCTGCCAGTTCTCGATCCGGTCCTCGACGGTCTTCAGGTCACGCAGCCGTGCGGGATTGCCCCGGAGGAGGTCCGCCAGGTCCTTCGTGTAGGTCTTCTGCTGGCTGAGCCCCTGCCGGTACGGATCGAGGAAGTCGGCGGTGCCGGTGAGCCCGTAGCCCCGGATGCCCGTCTCCTGGTTGAGCAGCGCCGATTCCAGCCGGATCGAGGTCATCAGCGCCGGGGACTTCACGTCCACGAGGTTGTTGCTGATCGACGCGGTCCGGGCCAGGGCCCAGGCGCCGGTCGCCCCCAGGAGCACCAGGACGGACATCGCGACGGTGACCCCGAGGCGAAGCCAGCGCCTGGTCGTCCACCGGGACAGCTCCCGCGTGTGCGGCGGCTTCTCAACGACGGTCATCCTCTGTTCTCCTCCGCGGTGACGGCCGCGATCACAGCGGCGCAGGCATACCTTAAGCGACGACGACAACTGTTGTTGTCGCGGGTGATGCCGAGGGCTTACGCTGCTGGTCATGCCTGGCAAGAACTTCGTCGTGCCGACCGCCCCGCAGGAGATGGCCGTGCTCGCGGACGCCGCGGTCGACGAGGTCGCGCGGCGCATCGTCCATGAGGTGGCGGAGGGGAGTTCTCGTGTTCCGTCGCCGGACGACCCCTCGCACGCGCTGACCCGGCTGCACGTCCTGACGCATCTCCAGCGGGCCGCCGAACGCCTCCAGCGTGCGGCGGCCGTGGACGCCGCCCGCGCGGGTGCCGGCTATCCCCAGCTCGGCGAGGCCAGCGACATGACGCGCCAGGGCGCCCGGCGCCGCTGGCCGGGACTCTTCACCCACTCCAATGAAGCACCCACGGAGCATCCGATGATGACCACCCCCACCCGTCCCTTCGACGTCCTGCTCGTCGAGGACGACGTCGCCGACGCCCTCCTCATCGAGGAGGCCCTCTCCGAGCGCGGCGCCCGGAACCTGGTCCAGGTCACCGACGGAGTCGCCGCGCTGGAGCACCTGCGCGACCCGGACAGCGTGCGTCCCGACCTCATCGTGCTCGACCTCAACATGCCCCGCATGAACGGCCGCGAACTGCTCCAGATCCTCAAGGCGGACGAGGAGCTCCAGACCATCCCCGTCGTCGTCCTCACCACGTCCTCCGCCCCCGACGACGTCACCAGCGCCTACCAGGGCCACGCCAACGCCTACGTCACCAAGCCCGTCAACCTCGCGGAGTTCGAGCAGGCCGTCCAGAGCATCGACGCCTTCTACCTGGAAACGGCAACCCGCCTGCCCCGCGGCTGATCCCTCCCGGAGCACGGTCGTACGGAGCCGATGGCCCGTACGACCGGGCGTTTCCCATGAGCCCTGTGGTGCCGGTGCTCCCGATCACTGTCCTGGCAGGATGACCGCATGGAACGCGTACTTGGAATTGGCGGCTACTTCCTGCGGGCCGCCGACCCGGCGGCCCTGAACGCTTGGTACCGCGACTGTCTGGGCCTCGACGCCGATGAGCACGGCCAGTGGGAACAGGCAACCGGGCCCACGGTGTTCGCGACCTTCGACTCCGGAACCGACTACTTCGGCTCCCGCACCCAGCAGACCATGCTCAACTTCCGCGTCGCCGACCTGGACGCGATGCTCGCGCAACTCCGCGCCCAGGGAGCGGACGTGGCCGACGAAACCCAGGACATGGAGGGCGTCGGCCGCTTCGGCTGGGTCACGGACCCGGAGGGCAACCGGGTCGAACTGTGGCAGCCCGCCTGACCGTGCTCCCGTAGCGACGGCCGTCAGTCCAGGGCCACGTTCTTCGTCTCCGGGGCCCACGCCACCGACGCCGCGAGGCCGACCGCCAGGACCAGGGTCAGGGCCAGCATGGTGGGGGAGAAGCCGATGTGGTCGAGGCTGAGGGGGAGGAGGAACGTGCCGATCGCGGAGCCGATGCGGCTCATGCCGTTGAGGAGGCCGACGCCGGAGCTGCGGAGGTCGGTGGGGAAGAGTTCGGCCGGATAGACCTGGTCGAGGTTGACGGCCGCCGACATGGTGAAGGTGAAGACCAGGAACAGCGGGAAGAGCAGGGCCTTCGGTGCGTCGGGCCAGACCGCCATGGGCGCGAGGGCGGCGATCAGGACGACGAAGGACCAGATCGTCAGCCCGCGCCGGGTCATCTTCGCCACGAACCACAGGCCCGCCACGCTGCCGCCCAGCAGGAACAGGTTCAGGATGCCGTCGCTGGTGGTGTCCTCCTCGCCGACCCCGATCTTGGCCAGCACCAGCGGCAGGAACGTATAGATGGCGAAGTACGGCACCACCTGGGCGTTGTAGAAGATGACGCCGAACGCCGTGCGCCGCCAGTACTCGGGACCGAAGAGGTCGCGGTAGCGCGCCCGGGGACGCTCGCCGGCGGCGCGCGCGATACGGGCCAGCGACGCGACCGCGTCCTCGTCGCCGCCGAGCCGGCGCACCACGGCCCGCGCCTGCTCGAGGTGCCCGCGCGCGACGAGCCAGCGCGGGGACTCCGGCACGCCGAGCCGCAGCAGCACCACGGCCAGCGCGGGCAGACTGCTGGACGCGAGCAGCCACCGCCACGCCTCGCCCCCGAGGCCGACCACCCAGTTGCCGAGGAAGAACGCCACCACGTATCCCACCGTCCACATGACGGTCAGGGACGCGAGCAGCCCGCCCCGGTAGCGGCGCGGTACGAACTCGGCGACCAGCGTCGGGCCCAGCGCGTAGTCGGCGCCGATGCCGATGCCGATCAGCAGACGCAGTACGAACAACTGGGTGGGGCCGGTCACGAAGAACTCGGCGGCCGACGCGACCGAGATGAGCAGGAAGTTGTACGTGTAAAGGCGCTGGCGGCCGATCCGGTCGGCTCCCCAGCCGACGACGACGCTGCCGAGGAAGATGCCGATCAGGGCCGCCGCGCCGAGCAGCCCCTCCCACACGGAGCCGAATCCCAGCTGCTGGGCGATCAACGGCAGCGCGATGCTGATGATGCCGAGTTCATAGCCGTCGGAGTAGTTGGCGCAGAACGTCAGCGCCGTGATGCGCAGATGGAAGCGGTTGAGGGGAGCGTCGTCGAACGCGGTCGCCGCCTCGTCGCTCCCGGAGGGTCCGGGGTTGTCACTCCCGGAGGAAGAGGTCTTGCTCTGCGGCATAGTCTTCGAAACCTTCCAGTCGTTGCCGGGCCGAGGCACCGGCCGCGTCGGCCATCGCCTCCACCAGCGCCACGGTCAGCGAGACGACCGCGGCGTGGGAGTCGAACACGAACTCGGAGGCGACTCCCGCGCTCAGTACGTCGTCGGCGAGCGGGGTGAGCGCCGTGACGAGCCGGTCCGTGATCAGAAGCGTGTGCAGGCCCAGGGTGCGGGCCTGTTGGAGCGCGGCCGCGCACTCCCGCGGATAGCGGGGGAGCGCGACCATCACCAGTGTTTGGGCGCCACACCGGTGGGCGTGCCGCAGATGGTCGCCGAACACACTGCCCGAGTCGGTCAGCAGCCGGACATCCGGATGGATCTTGGTGGCAAGGTAGGCGAAGGAGGCGGCCTGCGCGGACGACACGCGGTACCCCACGACGACCAGCGGAACGGACGCCATCAGCCGCTCGGCGATGGCGCGCAGCCGGGTCTCGTCGGCGAGCTGGGCACGCAGCGCGGCGAGGTTGCGCAAGTCGGCGTCGACGGCGGCCTGGAACTTGTTGCCGCCGCGCTCTATCACCGGCTCGGTGGTCGCGTTGCGGAGATAGCGCCGGAACTCCGCGTACCCGTCGAAGCCGAGCAGCGCGACGAAACGGGTCACCGACGGCTGGCTCACCTGCGCGTGCTCGGCCAGCTCGGCGCTGGTCAGCGCGGCGGCGTCGCGCGGACGCTCGGCCAGGTAGCTGGCGATGCGCCGTTGTGCGGGCGTGAGGCGGTGCGCGGTGAGCAGCTCGTGCAGCGACCGGGGCACCAGGTTCTCCTTCTCGCCGGCGGGTTCTTGCCAGCACGATGAATCAATAGTTACATGCTATTCGCAGGAATGAATGAACTGTTGTCAAGAGGGGTGGCGATGACCGACTCCAGCCGCATCGTGATCAGCGGCGCCGGACTGCGATGCGCCGACGTGGTCCGCGTGGCCCGGCGCAGCGCGTGGCCGAAGCTGGCGCCCGACGCGCTGACCAGGGCGGAACAGAGCTACGAACTGGCCGTGGAGCTGGGCGCGAAGGGCGCGGTCTACGGCAGGACGACCGGCGTCGGCGCCAACCGCCACATCGTCGTCGACCCCGACGGCGCCGACCTGCACGGGCTGCGCCTGCTGCGCAGCCACGCCGGCGGCACCGGCGCGCCGCTGCCCGACGACGCGGTACGCGCGGTCATGGCCGTACGCCTCAACCAGCTCGCCGCCGGCGGCAGCGGGGTGCATCCCCGGCTGCTCCGGGCGCTCGAACAGGCCCTGCGTGTCGGCGCGCTGCCCCTCGTGCACACCCGTGGCGCGATCGGGACCGGCGACCTCACCGCGCTGGCCGAGATCGCGCTGACCCTCGCGGGTGAACTGCCCTGGGAGTCCGGCGGGATCGACCCCGTCGCGATCAGCCCCGGTGACGCGCTCGCCTTCATCTCCAGCAACGCCGCGACCCTCGCCGAGGCCGTACTCGCCTGGCACGACCTGTCCCGGCTGCTCGCGGCGAGCCATGTCGTGACCGCGCTGACCTTCTGCGCGCTGGGCGGCTCGGCGGAGGCGTACGACGAGCGCGTGCACGCCTCGCGGCCGCACCCCGGCGCCGTACGGTGTGCCGCCGAGCTGCGCCGGCTGCTCACCTCGGGCGGCGACCTGCCGCCCGGCCGGCGCCTCCAGGACCCCTTCGGCCTCAGGGCTTTCCCCCAGGTGCAGGGGCCCGCGCTGGAGGCTGCCGCCCATGTGGAACAGGTGCTGGAGGTCGACCTCAACGCGGCGGCGGAGAACCCGCTGATCGACACCGAGAGCCAACAGGCTTACCACCACGGCCAGTTCTCCACCGCGCCGGTCGCACTCGCCTTCGACTACCTGCGCGCCGCACTCCATCACACGGCCGAGCTGTCCGCCGCCCGCCTCAGCGACCTCGTCGAACCCGACCTCAGCGGCCTCCCGCCCTTCCTCGCCGAGGGCCCGGCGGGCAGCTCCGGCGTCATGATCCTCGAGTACGTCGCCCACGACGCCCTCGGCACCCTCCGCCACGCCGCCTCCCCGGTCACCCTCGGCACGGCCGTCATCTCCCGCGGCCTGGAGGACCACGCCAGCTTCTCCACCCACGCGGTCCGCAGCACGGTCGCGGCAACGGCCGCCTACCGCACGGTCCTGGCCTGCGAACTCCTGGGCGCGGTACGGGCGTTGCGCATGTCCGACACCGAACTCCCCGACACCCCACTCCGCCACGCGTTCGCCCTGGCCTCGGCGAGGCTTCCGCATGTGACCGAGGACCACCCCCTGAGCACGGAGATCCAGCAGGCGGAACGACTGCTGGACCGGTTGGCGGTGCTGTAGGCGCGGATCACTCGACTTAGGACCGGCGGGTACAGGTCCTCTCCCGGCGGGGCACCGCGGTCGATGACTCGTGGGAGGTCGTAGACCAGGACGAGCCAGTACCGCTGGAGGGCCGCCAGGCGATGGAAGAGGCGTTCGGCCACTAACCGCTCCAGATCCTTGTCGCCGGCGAAGTCCCGAACGGTCAGCACCGCGCGGTAGCGCTCGAACGGGACGCCCTTGTCCTCTTCGTAGTCGTGGTCCAGCTCGAGCTCGAGTGCGACAGCGCCGACGCCGCCCAGTGGCGCCAGGAAGTACGACACATCCTCCGAGCACTCGAAACACCCACTGATCACTGATCGTGACCGCTTCACGGAAGTCGTGCCAGAACCCGTTCTCGTGAACAAAGCCAGGGGCGTCCTTGTGGGCCGTGGTACGGGTGAGCCGCAGGGGTACTCGGTGCCCATGGTGAAGCTGCATTTTCCTGGGCGAAAAGACCACCCCCGCGCCAGCCAGGCGCCGGCGCCGGAAGAAGTCGGGCCGGGGCCGGAGGTTCAGCGGCGGGAGCCGGAAGGCCCGTCGAAGCTGCCGAAGGAGTCATGGCGTGCCGTACTCAAGGGCAGCCTGCGCGAGTTCAAGGACGATGAACTCACCGACCGGGCGGCAGCGCTGACCTATTACGGGGTGCTCGCCCTGTTTCCGGCGCTGCTGGCACTGGTCTCCCTGCTCGGCCTCACTGGCAAGTCGACCACGGACAAGGTGCTGGACAACATCAAACAGCTCGCTCCCGGCTCGGTGCGCGACATCCTGACGGGCGCGGTGGAGCAGCTGCAGGGCAGTGCCGGGATCGGCTCGCTGCTGGCTCTGGTGGGTCTGGTGCTGGCGGTGTGGTCGGCGTCCGGGTACGTGGCGGCGTTCATCCGCGCCGCGAACGCGGTCTACGACATGCCCGAGGGGCGGCCGGTGTGGAAGATCCTGCCCGTGAGGTTGGGTGTGACGGTCGCGCTTTTGGTCCTGGCCGTGGGCAGTGCGGTGATCGTGGTGTTCACGGGGGGCCTGGCCCGCCGGGCGGGGACGGCGCTGGGGCTGGGGGACGCGGCGCTGATGGTGTGGTCGATCGCGAAGTGGCCGGTGCTGGTGGTTCTGGTCACCGTGATGATCGCGATCCTGTACTGGGCGAGCCCGAACGCGAAGGTGAAGGGCTTCAAGTGGGTCACGCCGGGCAGTTTCCTCGCCCTGGTCATCTGGATGATCGCCTCCGCCGGTTTCGCGGTCTACGTCGCCAACTTCGCCTCCTACAACAAGACCTACGGCACGATGGCGGGCGTCATCGTCTTCCTGGTGTGGCTGTGGATCAGCAATCTGGCGATCCTGCTGGGCCTGGAGTTCGACGCGGAGGCCGCCCGCCAGCGGGCCATCGCCGGCGGCCACCCGCCGGAAGCCGAGCCCTACACCCAGCCGCGCGACACCCGTAAGTGGGACGAGCAGGACCGGCGCCGCCTGGACGGGGGGTGACAGCCACACCTGATCTTGGGTGCGGCCTGGGGATCTCCGGGTACCGAAGGCGCATGAGGGTGGATGCGGGGTTGCGTGACGCGGACAGGGCGCTGACGAAACAGGCCGCCTCCCGGACCCCGCCCGCTCTGGCGAGGACGCTGTCGGCGGTCGAGGAGGCGGCAAAAGGGCGCCAAGCTGTGGTGCGGCGCGGGCGCGGCGATGGTGGCTGGGCGGCTGGCGCGGCCGCAGGGCGGCAGCCGCGGGCCTGACAGCGCTGGCGGTGGCGCAGTTGGTGTCAGGCGGCGTGTGCAAGCAGCCGGCCGACCGGCCCCGGCCGTCCAAGGACTGGATCCCCCACGACGAGGTCGAGGACCGCCCCGAGTCGTCTTCCTTCGGTCGTAGCCCCGGTCGGCGTACAGGCGCCGGGGCTTTCGACGGGGGCGCCCTCGTAGCCCTCGAACCTGTGGGACGGCGTAGAGCAGCGGGAGGAGCTGGGTGACGTCGTGGCGGTTCCCTCCAGCGAGGGAGACGGCGAGCGGGGTTCCGTGGCGGTCGACGATCAGGTGGTGCTTGGAGCCGGGGCGGGCACGGTCTACGGGTGAGGGTCCAACGTGACCCCCCCTTGAGGGCCCGGACGTGTGATCCGTCCACGGAGCAGTCGTCCAGGTCCAGCAGGTCGGCGCGGCGAAGCTCGGTCAGCAGAGCAGCGTGCAGGCGCGGCCAGACACCGGCCTCGGTCCAGTCCCGCAGACGGCGCTAGGCCGTCACCCCGGAGCATCCCACCGGCTCTGTCGGGACATCACGCCACGCGACACCGGTTCGCAACACGTACATGATGCCGACGACCGCCGCCCGGTCGGGAACACGCAGCCGCCCGGGATAGCGGTGACGGCGCTCGGGAGCGGGGACAACAGCGGGGCCACCCGCTCCCACAAGTCGTCTGGAACGAGATCAGCACGCACTTCGAACACCCTGAAACGATCAGTTGACAGGCACTCGATGCGCGATGAGTTTCACCGGACCCGTCAGTCTCAGCACCGTTGTCGACAGTCGAGGAGGAGCCCGTGGGGCAGCTGTTGCGGGTGCAGAACTTCAATGTTTCCAGTGATGGGATCGGTGCCGGGGAGGATCAGACGCTGGAGAGGCCGTTCGGGCATGTTGATCCCGGGCGGCTGTTCTCGTGGGCGGGGGCTACGGCGAGCTGGCCGATGCGGACCGATCCGGGTGGGAGCCGCGGGCTGGACGACTACCTCACGCGGGACTACGCGCGGAACATCGGCGCGGAGATCATGGGGCGGAACAAGTTCGGGCCGCAGCGCGGGCCTTGGGAGGATCTGGAGTGGGAGGGGTGGTGGGGTGACGAACCGCCGTTCCGTACGCCGGTGTTCGTGCTGACGCACCACAAGCGGCCCTCCATCACACTGTCCGACACGACGTTCCACTTCGTCGAGGGGGAACCGGCGGAGGTGCTCGCGCAGGCCAAGGAGGCGGCGCAGGGGAAGGACGTACGGCTCGGGGGAGGGGCCACCACCATCCGGGAGTTCCTCGACGCCGACCTCGTCGACACTCTCCACGCGGCGGTCTCGCCGATGAAGCTCGGGTCGGGCGTACGGCTCTGGGATTCCCCGGACGAGCTGCTGGACCGGTTCCACCGGGACGTCGTTCCCAGCCCGAGCGGGGTGACGCACCACCTGTTCTGGCGCAAGTGACCAGCGCTCAGGGCAGCTCCGGCGCGGGGCTGCCCTGAGGCGGGTGTCGTCCTTACTCCTGGTCCGCTCCGGCAGGGCGTCGGTGACCATGCGGGTGGCCAGGGACGCGGCGAACTGGTCGGGCAGCCGCTGGTGTTCGGGATCTACCTCGGCCTCGTCGTCGTGGATCGCCATGAATCACCGATACGTGGCTGACCCTCACCGAACGCTCACACGCCCGGCCGGAACCCGGCCGCCACCGACCTCCACCAAGGGTCAGGTGGCGGCCCGGAGCACATCAAGCTAGTGCGTCCTGGCGGGAGTTGGCTGCCATCACCGCTGGGACTTCCCCTTCTTCTTCAGCGCCGAAGGCCTGTGCACCGCCGTCCGCCCCGACTTGTCACTGCGGACCTCGTACTGGGGGTCGTCGGGGGAGGCGTCGACCGTGCGGCCGGCGGCCTTGGTGCGGTCGGTGATCTTCTTTTCGACCTTGCCGGTGGTCTCCGTGCCGTGGGTGCTCCAGGCGACCTTGTCGCCCTTGGCGGGGCGGTCCTTGTCGGAGGCGTTCATGGGAGCTCCTGGGGGAGGTGGGGTGTCCTACCACCCTGGCCGGGCGCTGGCCCGTTCGCACCTGGGCGCGGGGTTTCCGGCGCGTCCCGGGGTACACGGTGGGGCGTAGGACCGTGGCCGATCAAGGAGGAAGTGGCGATGGACAGCGTGCGCGAGATCATGACGGGGAACCCCACGACGGTGGACGGCCAGGAGTCGGTCACGTCCGTGGCGCGGACGATGCGCGACGAGGGGGTCGACGTCGTGCTCGTGGTGGAGGGCGGGGCGCTGCGGGGGCTCGTCAGCGATCACGATCTCGTCGTAGGCGCGCTCGCGGAGGCGGCCGACGCCGAGAAGATGACCGTGGCCGAGGTGGTGCGCGGGGGGCTCGTCACCGTCGACATCGACGACGGTCTCGACAACGTCGCCCGGCTGATGGAGGAGAACTCGGTGCGTCAGGTCGCCGTCATCGAGAGCGGTTCCCCGGTGGGCGTCGTGAACGCCGGCGACCCCCGCCTCCAGGGCCGCTCCGGCCGCATCGACTCACCCACCCCGGAGCACGCCCGAAAGTCGCGTGGCGACAGCTAGAGCCTGCCTGGTCGTGCCGGGTACGGGAATCCCGCGACTGCCGGCAGCCCGATCTGCGCCCTCAGTTTCCTCATGACGGCAGACGCTGGCGGGCTCACCGAGATCGCTCGCCGCGCATCCCTCCTCGCGCCCCCGTACATTGAGCCGGACATCGCTGGGAGGACCGTCATGCGGCATACCGTCACGGTTGCGGGCCCCGCTGCGCCCGATGTGGTCTGGGAGCGGTACGCGCGGTACGAGGAGTGGGCGCGGTGGGCGCCGCATCTGCGGGCGGTCCGGACGGAGGGGGACGTCATCCGGCCGGGTGCCCGGGGTGAGGTGGAGGTGGCGGGGTTCCTGCGGGGGCGGTTCGAGGTCACCGAGGTCGACGAGCCGAAGGGTGCCTGGGCCTGGAAGGTCAACTTCCTCGGCATCCCGGTGCTGGTGGGGCACACCATGGAGCCGCAGGGCACGGGCACCCGGGTCGCCGTCCACCTGACGGCACCCGTGCCGGTGCCGCTGGTCTACGCGCCCATGGTCGACTGGGCGCTGCACCGGCTCACCCGCGTCTGACTGCGCCGCCCGGCCCTCGGCGAGCGGCTCAGCGCCCCCGCCGCACCTGCGCCGCCCGCCGGGCCTCGGCCAGCTTGCGGGCCTCGCTCGTCTTGCGGGACGGGCGGCCACCGGACGTGTCCTTGCTGGAGCCCATGCCGCGGAAGGGTGCGTTGGTGTTCTTGGGGCGCGCCGAGGGACCGCCGTCGAGCGGGGCGCCGGACGGCCTGCGGGCGCCGGTGATGCGGGTCAGCGCGGCCTCGCCCGAGCGCACCTTGGTGACCGTCGGATCGACACCCGCCTCCGA
Organism: Streptomyces sp. NBC_01171; assembly: GCF_045039805.1. Taxonomy (NCBI): domain Bacteria; kingdom Bacillati; phylum Actinomycetota; class Actinomycetes; order Kitasatosporales; family Streptomycetaceae; genus Streptomyces; species Streptomyces sp. NBC_01171. Next base: position 6,235,923 of record NZ_CP108609.1, read on the forward strand.
CGTCACCTTGCTCAGCTCGCGCCGCTGGCCCGACAGCACCAGCGTGACGACGCTGCCGGCGCCGCCGGCCCGCGCGGTGCGGCCCGCGCGGTGCAGGTAGTCCTTGGCGTCGGCGGGGGGATCGACGTTCACCACGAGGTCGAGGTCGTCGATGTGCAGACCGCGCGCGGCGACGTTGGTCGCCACCAGCGCGGTGATCTGCCCGTCCTTGAACTGCGCGAGAGTACGGGTGCGCTGCGGCTGGGACTTGCCGCTGTGCAGGGCCGCCGCGTGCACCCCGCTGGCCCGCAGGTGCCGGGTGAGCTGGTCGACGCCGTGCTTGGTGTCCAGGAACAGCAGGACCCGGCCGTCGCGCGCCGCGATCTCCGTGGTGACGGCGTACAGGTCCGGCCCGTGCACGACCAGGACGTGGTGGTCCATCGTCGTGACCGCGCCCGCCGACGGGTCGACCGAGTGCGAGGCCGGGTCCTGGAGGTGGTCGCGGACCAGGTCGGCGACATCGCGGTCCAGGGTCGCGGAGAACAGCATGCGCTGACCGTCGGGCCGTACCTGCTCCAGCGCCTCGGTGACCTGCGGCAGGAAGCCCATGTCGCACATCTGGTCGGCCTCGTCGAGGACGGTGATCCGGACCCGGCCCAGGCGGCACGCCTTGCGCTCGATGAGGTCGTGCAGCCGGCCGGGGGTGGCGACGACGACCTCGGCGCCGTCGCGCAGCGCGGCGATCTGGCGGCCGATCGACACGCCGCCGACCACCGCGGCCATCCGCAGCCCCAGCGCGTCGGCGTACGGGGTGAGCGCCTCGCAGACCTGCTGGGCCAGCTCGCGGGTGGGTACCAGGATCAGGGCCAGCGGCTGCTTGGATTCGGCCCGGCGGCCCGCCGTACGCGCGAGCAGCGGGAGGCCGAAGGCGAGCGTCTTGCCGGAGCCGGTGCGGGCGCGTCCCAGAATGTCGCGTCCGGCGAGGGCGTCGGGGATCGTGGCCGCCTGGATCGGGAAGGGCTCGCGCACCTCCAGTTCGGCGAGCTTGCGCTGCACCGCGGGCGGCAGGTCCAGGTCGGCGAACGAGGTGACCGACGGCTGCGACTCGGCGGGGTCCGGGTGGTTCATGACAAGCCTTCCGCAAGAGGGGACGTACCGAGGAAGGCCCGGTAGGACGAGGTACGGCGACCGGACGGGCGGGGTCACCGACCGTCACTACCGTGCAAAAGTTTCACGCTAACACAAGGGGTGTACCAGGGTCCGGTCGGCCTGGTGCCCTGATCCGCTCGGGCAGGAGCGGATCAGGGGTGCACGGCATAGTGGTATGAGCTGATGCAAAAGACGCACCTCGTGTACTCGAACCGGGGCGGTCGACGGGAAGGCGACAGGTATGGGTGCCAAGGACCTGTGGGAGCACGGGCCCGGCCCGGCCGAGGACCGGGCGGTCAGGGCGCCCGGCGGCCTGCTCGATCTGCTGCACGCCTCGGCCCTGGTCACGGACGCCGGGGGCCGCATCGTCCTGTGGAGCCCCGAGGCCGAGCAGTTGTTCGGCTACCACGCGACGGAGGCGCTCGGCAGGTCGATGGCCGAGTTGCTGGCGCGGCCCGAGGACGCGCAGCGCATCCGCGACATGTTCCGGCAGGCGCAGGTCGGCACCAGCTTTGCGGGGGTCTTCCTCGCCCGGTGCAAGGACGGCTCGACCCGTTCGGTCGAATACCGCAAGGGCCGTCTGCACGACCCCGAGGGGAACGTGCTCGGGCTGACGCTCGCCGCCGACGTGGACACCGTGCGCCGGGTGGAGAGCGACCTCGCCCTGTCCGAGCTGCTGATCAACCAGTCGCCCGTCGGCCTCGCCGTCTTCGACACCGAGCTGCGCTGGATGCGCATCAACGGCGCCCTGACCACCGCCAACGGGGTGACCGAGGAGGAGGTGGTCGGGCGGCGGCTGGAGGACACGCTGCCGGGCGTGGACACCCAGGCCATCGAGTCCGCGATGCGGCGGGTGCTGCGCACCGGCGAGCCCATCCTCGACCACCGCACCATCGGCCGCGTCCCAGCCGACCCGGACCACGACCACGCCTGGTCGGAGTCGTACTACCGGATCGAGGACCGGCACGGGAAGGTGCTGGGCGTCGCGGTGTCCGTCGTGGACGTCACCGCCCGCCACCTCGCCGCCGCCGAGATCGCGGCCGCGCACCGGCACCTGGCCACCCTCTCCGAGGCCAGCGCCGACATCGGCAGCACGCTCGACCTGCGGCAGACGGCGCGCGAGCTGGCCGAGGCCGTCGTGCCCCGGTTCGCGGACCTGGCTACGGTCGACCTGCTGGAGTCCGTCGCCACCGGGCGGCGCACCGCACCTGGCGACCAGGCCCGGTTCCTCACCGTCGCCGTCGCCCCCGCCGAACCGGACGACGACATGGGCGGCGCCACGCTGTGGGAGGACCTCGACACCGAGGAGCCGGCCCCGATGATGCGCCGCAGCGTCCGGGAGGGCACCCCGGCCATGATCCCCCGCGTGGACTCCACCGCGCTGCGCCGGATCTCGGGCGACGAACAGGCCGCGGCGGCGCTCCGCAAGGCGGGTGTGCGCAGCTACCTCGTGGCGCCGCTGGTCGCGCGGGGCACCGTGCTCGGCGTGCTCAGCCTGTACCGCACGGGCAACACCCGCCCCTTCGACAGCCGCGACCTGCAGATGGTGTGCGAGATCGTCGGGCGGGCCGCCATCAGCGTGGACAACGCCCTGCTGTACGGCCGCGAGCGGGACACCGCGCTCACCCTCCAGCGCAGCCTGCTCCCGCAGACCCCGCCCGACCAGCCGGAGGGGCTGGAGATCGCGGTCGGCTACCGTCCCGCGGGCAGTGGCACCGAGGTCGGCGGCGACTGGTACGACGTACTGCCGCTCAGCGACGGCAAGGTGGGCCTCGTGGTCGGCGACGTGATGGGCAGCGGTGTCCGAGCCGCCGCCATCATGGGCCAACTGCGCACGACCACCCGCGCGTTGGCCCGGCTCGACCTGCCGCCCGCCGAACTGCTCGGCCACCTGGACGAGACCGCCGCCACGCTCAGCGAGTCCTTCGCCACCTGCGTCTACGCGGTCTGCGACCCCAGGCGCGGCACCTGCACCTTCTCCAGTGCGGGCCACCTCCCGCCGGTCCTCGTCCAGCCGGACCACGAGGCCACGCTCCTCACCGTCCCCACCGCCGCACCCCTGGGTGTCGGCGGAGTGCCCTTCGGCACGCTGGAGGTCAAGCTCCCCGAGGGCTCCCTGCTCGCCCTGTACACCGACGGCCTGGTGGAGACCAGGTACGACTCCATCGACGTCGGACTGCACACCCTCTGCCGCACGTTGGAGCGTGCGACCGGCTCCCTCGGGCAGACCTGCGACATGCTCCTCGACACGGTCGACCACACTTCGGCCGACGACGTGGCGCTGCTGCTGGCCCGGTTCGGCGGGGCGTAGGCCCGCATCCGGATGCCGGGCACGCCAACTGGTGGCGTGCCCGGCGGATTTGGTCAGGAGCGAGCGGTGTCCGCGCCCTTCAGGCCGAAGATGTCGACCGCGTGGTAGTAGGTCCACGCCGTCGAGTTGCAGGAGGTCTTGGTGGCGCCGGAGTAGTTGTTGCAGACGCGCTTGAGGTCCTCGTAGAGGGCGGAGTCGATACGGGACTTGTTCGCGGAGAAGGTGCCGGCGGCCTTGTAGTTGCGGTAGCCGAAGTCGTGGCGGGCGCACGCGGTCTGGAAGGGGAAGCCGAAGGGGTTGTCGGGGGAGGAGCTGCAGTAGTCCGTCGACCAGTCGAAGCCGTAGGCGGCCCAGGCGCCCTGGTTGTTCCGCGCGGAGACCCACGCGTTGTAGCTGGCGGCGCTGGTCTGGGTCCAGGAGCTGAGCACCTGCGGCTTGTCGGCGGGCGCCGCCGAGGCGTCACTGGCGAGTACCAGCACCGCGGGGAGTGCCAGGGCGGCACCGGCGGCGGCGAGGGAGACGGCGTGGGGACGGCGCATGGAAGACCTCCGGAGTGTGGGGCCCAGCAAGCCTCGCGGGGTTTGCGAGGCGGGGTCAGCTTGGACCACCGCTCCCGGGCCTGAACAGTCCATGACAAGAAATTCCTCGCGCGAATTCAACAAACTGTCAGCCCGAACCGGGCTCAACTCGGCCAATTCGGCGAGCACATCGCGGGGTGGTGAGCGATGGCAGGGTGAGTCAAGTAACCGCTCACGAGTCGAAGTTGACGCACCATCACGTAAAGCTCGATGCGGGCGGACCCCTCGCCCCGCTGCGCGTCGCCGACGGCCAGGTGACGCACATCCACCTGGACGAGGACACGGCCCCCGTCGAGCACGGCGACCGGAGGCTCGACCTGCACGGCCGCATCCTCCTGCCCGGCCTGCGGGACGCCCACGTCCACCTGGCGGAGTGGGCGCCGCCCGCCACCGGCTCGACCTCGCCGGGACCGCCTCCGCGCAAGCCGTGGCCGGCCTCGTCCGGGCGCAGCGGGACCGCGCTCACCGCGATGGCCCACATCCCGCTCATCAGCGCCATGTTGACCGCGCCGACCCGCTTGGCGTCCTCGGTGGCCGCGTTCACCGGCTCGCCGGGGACAGTCCCGTCGCCGCGCGGGTCGAGCACCCGGCGCACCACCGCGAGCCGGAGCGTGTACGCGGCCTCCTCGGCGGCGCGCTCACCCGAGCGGGCGCCCAGCCGGAAGCTTCAGGACAGGCACACGTACATGACCGCCGGCACGGCCGGCACAGCGGCAGTCGCCCGGCGTCCGCGCCGAGCGCGAAACGCCGCGCTTGACCCCAGACCGAGCGTGCCGGGACATGCCGCCCCGACGGCTCCCCCGCGCCCACCGGCCACCCTCCGGAAACCGGTCAACTGAGAACTCGCGCGGAATGGTTCCGGGTGCCGGCTGCGGTGCGGCAGGTGCTTTTGCCGACTGGGCGCAGTGTGTCAGCGTGGGGCAGTATGAGCGGTGATCACGAGAGGGATGCGGCGCTGGCGCGAGCCGTGCAGTTGCGGGAGCGGGGCCAGATCGGGCAGGCACGGGAACAGTTGATGGAGCTGGCCGAGCGGTATCCGAAGGATGCCGAAATCGCCTATCAGGCGGCCTGGGCGCACGATGTCCTCGGCCTGGAGACCGAGGCCGTTCCGTTCTACGAGCGGGCCCTGGGTGGTGTGGGACTGTCTCCGGAAGATCGTCACGGGGCTTTCCTCGGGCTGGGAAGCACTCATCGGGTCCTGGGCTTCTACGGGGCGGCCGTGCGGACCCTGCGGCATGGGCTTGAGGAGTTCCCGGATGATCCGGCGCTGCAGGCTTTCCTGGCCATGGCGCTGCACAACGACGGTGAAGGCCGCGAGGCGGTACGGCTGCTGCTGAAGACGGTGGCCGACACCAGTGGCGACCGCCGGGTGCAGGACTACCGGCGGGCGATCGAGCACTACGCCGACGACCTGGATGGCGTGCAGCAGACAGACGGAGGGCCGCGGGAAGGGAAGTGATGAGTCATCGGCGGTGGCCTGGGTGCGGGCGGAGTCGTAGCCGGCATCGAGGTGCACGGTGATGTCGTCCGGCAGGTCGTGTCCGCCACCGCCTCATGGGAGCAGCCGAGCGAAAGATCGGCGGCAGCTTGTCGAAGACGATCCGGTCCTCGACACGACGACGAGCCGGATCGAACTCCGAGCGGGGCGGCAGTAGAGCGGCGAACGGGTCCCACAGCGGTTCGATCAGCCATGATGGCAGCGCAGCCACAGGTCTCCTGGATGATCACGAGCCTCGCAACTCCATGATCACGGAACCTGGGCCTGCCTCATCTGGCGCCCACCCCGTCGTCTGCCTGTCCGCGCGACCTTTGAGGCAAGGCACTCCAAGTAAGCGAGGTGGCGTCGATCCCGTCTGTCGGCATCGCGGGCCGAGTTGGGTAGCGTGGGATGCCTGAGCAGGCGAAACGAAGAAGGGGTGACCCGTGCGGATCTCCGTCTCCTCCGACATGGACGAACCGGTGGCCCGTCTTCTCGTGGCCGAGCTGCGCGAGCGGGGTCACGAGGTGCGCGAGCACGGCGCGCTGCGGGCCGGGGCCGACCCGCAGTGGGCGGTGTGCTCCGAGGCCGCCGCGCGGGAGGTGGCCGAGGGTGCGGCCGAGCAGGCGGTCGTCTGCTGCTGGACCGGCACCGGAGCCTCGATCGCCGCGAACAAGGTGCCCGGGGTGCGCGCCGCGCTCTGCGCGGACGCCGCCACGGCGGAGGGCGCGCGCCGCTGCAACGACGCCAATGTCCTCGCCCTCAGTCTGCGCCTCACCTCGGAGCCACTGCTGAAGGAGATCCTCGACGCCTGGTTCGCGGCCGCGCCCAGCCAGGACGAGGAGGACCGCCGCAACGTGGCCCACGTCGAAGAACTCGACGCGCGGCCACGCTGAGGCGGTCCCCGGTAGAGGTGCCGAGTCAGTGGGCGCCCAGTCCGCCCCCGCCGAAGGAGCCGCTGGAGCCCTTGCTCCAGCGCGGCCGGTCCTTGTTCTCGCTGGTCTTGGTGCCCATGTTGGACAGCTCGTAGGGGAGGAGCGCACGCCCGCCCTTGGGGGTGCGCGGGATCTCGTCGGGCTCCCGGTTCTCCGACAGCTCCCCAGTCGCGCCCTCCGGGGGAAGGTGCGGCTGTTCCTCGGCGCTGGGGCGGGGTGGCTCCCTGTCCTTGATCCGGCTGTTGAACCAGAAGCCGCCTGCGAGCAGTGCCAGTACGGCAACGGCCATGACGAAGAGCACCAGGCTGATCAGCCCGCTCGGTGCCGCCAACTGCGTCATTGCGGTGTTCATAACAGTGGAGTACCCCGTACAAACGGTACGAATCGGACACTTTGTGTGGTCACTCGCGCACCGGCCGTGTCCCGGGAACTCTCGGCGCCCACCGGGCCGTTGCCCACGCGTTTACGCCGCCGCACCACGGCTACCCGCCCCCTGTGACACCTCCGCCCCACCCTTCACGAGAGCAGCTCTACCAGTTCCTGGAGGACCGGTTCGCCTGCGCCCAGGCATGCTCCGACTGTGCGCGGGCCTGCGCGGTGCGCGCCAGCCTCGTCGGCTCGTACGGCACCGCCGGACAGGAGCGCGCCCGGCGCCTCGGGATCATGTGCGCCGAGGTGTGCGACACCACGTGCCGCGCGCTGTCCGAGGAGGGTCGCGCGGACGGTGAGGGCACCGAGGACGAGATCAGGCTCCAGCTCGAATGGTGCCGCTCGCTCTGTGTCGAGGCGGCCGAGGCGTTCGACGGCCAGCCCGGTGCCGAGAACGCCGCCAAGGCGTGCCGCGTCTGCGCCCAGGCGTGTACCGACTTCATGGCGGCCCTCGCCGCCTGACCCTGTCCCCGCCGGAAGCGCACGGCGTAGCCTGCGGGCATGGACGACGCGCGAGGACGCGATCCCGGCCTGTTCACCCCGGCCTCGGTGACCTGGCACCTGCACGGCGACCCGATGATGTGGATCGCCGGCATCCGCGCGCTCTACCTCCAGGCCCTGCACCCGCGCGCGGTGCGCGGCGTCCTCCAGAACTCCGACTTCCGCCGTGACGCGTGGGGCAGGCTGCTGCGCACCGCGGACTTCGTCGGCATCACCACCTACGGCACCACCGAGGACGCCGAGCGCGCCGGGGAGCGCGTACGCAAGATCCACAGCATGCTGACCGCGACCGACCCGGACACCGGTGAGCGCTACAGGGTCGGCGAGCCGGAGCTGCTGCTCTGGGTGCACTGCGCCGAGATCGGTTCCTACCTTCACGTCCTGCGCCGCTCCGGCTTCCCGCTCACCGGCGCCCAGGCCGACCGCTACCTCGCCGAGCACCGGGTCAGCGCCCGCCTGGTCGGCCTCGACCCGGCCGAAGTCCCCGCCGACCGGGCCGCACTCGACGCCTACTTCGACAGGGTCCGCCCCGAGCTGGCCGCCGGACCCGACGCCCGCGAGGTCGACGACTTCCTGCGCCGCCCGCCGACCCACCCCTTGCTCGTCCCGGCCCGCGCCCTCCTCTGGCGCCACATCGCGGGCCTCGCCTACGCCTCCCTCCCCACCTGGGCCCACGCCCTCTACGGCCGCCCCGCGCCCCCACCCGCCACGGTCACCCGCCACCTCCGCACGACGGGCACCCTCCTGCGAGCGGTCCCCGGTACCCTGCGCCGCCAGACCCCGCCCCGGCACCTGCTGCACGCGGTCGCCCGCCTGGGTCCGTCGGTCCGCCCCGACCCGGCGCGCCTGCCGCACTGAGGCCGTGATCTATACCAAGGGCCGGTAAAAACAAGGGAGTTGGCCAGCAGGAAAGGTCCCGGATGGCTCCCGTTGCGGCCCTTTGGCATCTTTTCGATCATCGTAACTTCACAGGCGCTTCACATCTGTGATGCACCGTCACGAAGTGAAATGGCCGAAGAATCATGACGATCCACCGGTCTAGGCCCTCGCGGCACAGACATTTCCGGATCGGACGCGGCACCCGCTGGAGCGCGGGTGTCCTGTCCCTGACCCTGAGCATCACCCTGCTCGACAACACCTACGCGGCCGCAGCCGTTTCCGCCCAGCAGTCCCGGCCCGCCAAGGCGGCGAAGAAGCCGGCCGCCACGCAGGCGGCGGACATCCCCTCGGCGCGGGTCGCGGCCCGGCTCTCGGGCAAGCGGGTGGAGGCACTGTCCGAACGGACGGAGACCTCCACCACCTGGGTGAACAAGAACGGCTCCCTCACCACCGAACTCACCGCCGGACCCGTCCGGTTCAAGGACCCCGGCACCGGCAGGTGGCGCGGCGTCGACCTAGACCTGGTCCACGACGCGAACGGCGGCATCCAACCGAAGGCCCACCCGCGCGGCCTGCGCCTGGCCGGCCGCACCCCCACCGCGCCCAAGTCCCTGACCGGCAAGGCGAGTCCGGCGAAGACCACCGACCTCGTGACCCTCGGGAACGGCGACCGCGAGGTCACGCTCCAGTGGAAGGGCGCCCTGCCGAAGCCCGCACTGAAGGGCAACCGGGCCACCTACCGGGACGCGGTACCCGGCGGTGACATGGTCGTGGCGGCCACCCGCACCGGGTTCGAGCAGTTCGTCAACCTCAACACCCGTCCTGACAAGGGCGGTTACCACTACACTCTGCCGCTGAAGGCGAAGGGCCTCAAGGCCGCCCAGCAGAAGGACGGCAGCCTGCTCCTCACCGACAAGAGGGGCAAGAAGCAGGCGGTCATGCCCGCCCCGGTGATGTGGGACGCCCGCGTCGACCCCGTCTCCGGACTGCACACCCACCGCGCACCGGTCAGGCTCACCGTCCAGCGGGCCCACGGCGCGCTGAACCTCACCTTCACCCCGGACGCCAAGTTCCTGGCCGACCCGGCGACCACCTACCCGGTCACCGTGGACCCCTCGACCACCGCGCTGTCCGACGTCTTCGACACCTACGTCCAGCAGGGCGAGACCGTCGACTGGTCCGGAGACGTCGAACTCGACCTCGGCAACCCCGGCACCAAGAACGGCGACGGCACCGCCCGTACCGCGCGGTCCTTCATCACCTGGAACACCGCGCCCATCAGCGACTCCCTGGTGTCGAACGCCAAGCTGAGCCTGTGGAACTTCCACTCGGGCAACACCGACTGCAAGACCTACCCCTGGGACGTGTGGGACACCGGCAAGGCGTCCACCGCCTCCCGCTGGACGGCCCAGCCCGCCTGGAACCAGAAGGTCGCCACCTCCAGCGAGACCCGCGGCAACCCCGGCTGCGCCTCCGCGCCGGACGGCTGGGTCAACGCCGACGTGACCACCCTCGTCCAGAACTGGGCCTCCGCCAAGAACACCACCAGCGGCATGGGCCTCCAGGCACCCGACGAAGCCTCCACGATGCAGTGGAAGCGGTTCAACTCGGCCAACGCCGCCTCGAACGTGCCCAAGCTGACCGTCACGTACAACTACCGCCCCAAGACCGGCACCGACCAGCAGGCCGGACCCCCGTTCTTCAAGGGCGCAGGCGGCACCTGGTACGTCAACACCACCACCCCGACGCTCACCGACACCTTCGTGGACGTCAACAACGACACCGTCGACGGCACCTTCCAGATCTACGACGCGGCCACCAACACCCAGGTCGGCAACGTCCTGGTCTCGCCGTACGTGCCCAGCGGACAGCCCGCCTCGGTGACCGTGCCGGCCGGGGTGCTCACCAACGGCAAGACCTACAAGTTCCGTACCAACCCCTACGACGGCACCCACTACAACCTGGGCTGGTCGTCCTGGGCCACGTTCACCGTGGACACCTCCGCGCCCTCCGCGCCCACCTCGGTGACCTCCACCGACTACCCGGCCACCGGCTGGGTCAAGGGCGTCGGGCAGGCCGGCGACTTCACCGTCACCCCGCCCTCGGGCGACCAGAACGGCATCGAGTGGTCGCTGGACGGCGTGACCTGGACCCAGGTGCCCACCAACGGCACCACCACCCCGGTGAAGATCACGCTGAAGCCGGACACCGCGGGCACCAATGTCCTGTCGGTGCGCACCACGGACAAGGCGGAGAACAAGTCCGACCCCGTCGTCTACACCTTCCACGTCGGTCCCGGCGGTGTCACCAGCCCCCGCAACGGCACCCGCACCGCGGCCCGCGTGCCGCTGACCGCCGAGGCGGACGGCAGCCGGTTCACCGGCGTGTCCTTCGACTGGCGGCGCGGTGACGACGCCGACTGGACCCCGGTCCCGGCCGCCGACGTCACGGTGGGCGGTCAGCCGCTGTCCTCCTGGCCGGCCCCGCTGACCTCGGGCAAGAGCGCCAAGCTGACCTGGAACGCCACCACCACGGTCAAGCCCGACGGCACCGTCCAACTGCGCGCCGACTTCACCGGTTCCGGCGCCCCGGCCTCCTCCGACGCCATCGAGGTCGTCGTCGACCGCAACGCCGGCGGCGCCGCGACCGAGGACGTCGGACCGGGCTCGCTCAACCTGCTGACCGGCGACTACACCCTGTCCGCGACCGACGCCTCGTTCTTCGACATGTCGGTGCAGCGCACCGCGTCCTCCCGCACCCCGCAGGCCGGGGGCGACGACGACCAGGCGCCCGTCTTCGGCAAGGAGTGGGTGTACGGCGCCGCCTCCGACCAGGTCGACACCCCGTTCTCGTACCTGCGCAAGACCTCGGCGACCTCGCTGAGCGTCGTCTCCGCCGCCGACGGCTCGGAGATCCACTTCACCTCCGCCGGGAACGGCACGGACTGGACGCCGGAGCCCGGCGCCGAGGACTACACGCTGACCGGCTCCTTCTCGGGCGGCTTCAGCATCGAGACCAGCGACGGCCAGATCACCACGTTCGTCCGCACCACGGCCACCAGCACCACCTGGCAGGTACGTACCTCCTACACCGACGGCGTCTCCGACTCCACCACGACGACCGTGTCCGAGCCGGTGACGGTCGGCGGGGTGCAGACCGCCCGGCCCAAGTACCTCATCGCACCCACCTCGGCGGTACCGGCGGCCACCTGCCAGGCCACCCCGTCCACCAAGGGCTGCCGCGTCCTGGAGTTCGGGTACGCGACCACGACCACCGCGACCTCCACGGTCCCCGGTGACGTGAAGGACCAGGTCGCCTCGCTCAAGCTGTGGTCCACGGCACCGGGCGCCGCATCCGCGACCGCCACCACCGTCGCCGCCTTCCGCTACGACGGCTCCGGCCGCCTCGTGGAGTCCTGGGACCCGCGGATCTCACCGGCCCTGAAGACGGTGTACGGCTACGACTCCGCCGGCCGCGTCACCACCCAGACGCCGCCCGGACGGCTCCCGTGGACGTTCACCTACGGGCAGGCGGGGTCCAACCCTGCGGCCGGTGACGGGATGCTGCTGAAGGTCTCCCGCGCCACGCTCACCCCCGGCAGCGCCACCCAGACCAACGGCACCGCCGAGACCAACGTCGTCTACGGCGTCCCGCTCAGCGGGGGAGCGGCACCGGAGGATCTGAGTGCCACCGCGCTCGCCTCGTGGGGCCAGAGCGACCTGCCGACCGACGGCACCGCCGTCTTCCCCGCCGACCAGGTGCCCGCGAGCCACGACGGACCGTCCCTGACGTCCGGGTCCTACACCCGGGCGGACATCCACTACCTGAACGCCTCCGGCCGCGAGGTCGACCGGGCCGCACCCGGACACCGCCTCGGCGTCACGGAGTACGACGGGTACGGCAACACCGTCCGCAGCCTCACCGCGGGCAATCGTGAACTGGCGCTCGGCGCCACCGACGCCCAGCGCACCCAGCTCACCGCGCTCGGCATCAACGCCCTGTCCTCGGCCGAACGCGCCCAACTGCTCTCCACCACCTCGGTGTTCAGCGCGGACGGCGTCCGGGAGACCGACACCTACGGGCCGCTGCACCAGATCGCCCTCGCCGCGGACCTGGTCAGCGGCACCACCACGCTCGCCACGGCCGGTACCCGGCTGGCCGCCCGTGCCCACACCGTCCAGGAGTACGACGCGGGCCGTCCCACCGACGGCTCGGCGATCGTGCAGGACCAGGTCACCAAGTCCACCGTGGGCGCCCAGCCGCGCTCCTGGCCGACCCTGACCGCCGACCCGCGTGTCACCTCGTACGCGATCGACTGGGCCAAGGGCCAGCCCACCGGGACCACGCAGGACCCCGGCGGCCTCAACATCACGTCCACCACCGGCTACGACACCCAGAACCGGGTCTCCGCCACCGCGCAGCCCGCCTCCAGCGGCAGCGACGCCGGCACCACCCGGACCACCTACTACACCGCGACCGGCACCGGCACCTGCGGCAACCGGCCCGAATGGGCCGACCTCGTCTGCCAGACCGCGCCCGCCGCGGCGATCACCGGCGGCGGCTCCAACCCGGCCGCACTGCCCACCCGCACCTTCGAGTACGGGCAGTACGGGCAGGCCGTGAAGGTCACCGAGACCGCCAACGGCGTGACCCGCACGGTGAGTTCCGGCTTCGACACGGCCGGACGCGCCACCACACTCACCACCGCGGGCGGACTCGGCGCCGCCGCGCCGGCGAGCACCACCTCGTACGACCCCGCCACCGGCCTGCCGGTCAAGGTCACCTCCACGAGCGGCGGCACGATCACCGAGGCGTACGACGCGCTCGGCCGCCGCATCTCCTACACCGACGCCGACGGCGGCACCACCACCACGGCGTACGACGACCTGGACCGGCCGGTCACCGTCTCGGACAGCGTGCCGTCCACGACCACCTACACCTACGACACCGGGATCGACCCGCGCGGCCTGGCCACCTCCGTCACCGACTCGGTGGCGGGCACCTTCACCACCCGCTACGACGCGGACGGCGCCGTCGTCACCCAGACGCTGCCCGGCGGCTACACCATGGCCCAGACCACCGACCCGACCGGGGCGGAGACCGGCAAGGTCTACACCCGCACCTCGGACGGCACCGTCCTGGTCTCCGACAGCGTCACCCTGACCGTGCACGGCCAGCGCGCCACGCACACCGGCACCCCCGGCGTCACCGCCTCGCAGAGCTTCACCTACGACGCGGCGGGCCGGCTCACCCAGGCCCAGGACACCAGCACCGACGCCTACTGCACCACCCGCACCTACACCTTCGACAAGAACAGCAACCGCAAGACCCTCGCCACCGCCCTCGCCCCGGTCGGCGCCGACTGCACCACCTCGGGAGCCACCACCAAGAGCTACACCTACGACAGCGCCGACCGCCTGGTGAACTCCGGCTACGTCTACGACGCGTTCGGCCGTACCACCACCAGCCCCGGCACCACGCTCGCCTACTACGCCAACGACATGGTCCAGCAGATGACCTCGGGCACCCGGCGCCAGACCTGGACCCTGGACTCCACCCAGCGGCTCCGCACCTGGACCGAGGAGAGCAACGCCTCGGGCACCTGGACCCAGAGCGCCGCGAAGGTCAACCACTTCGGCGGCGACGAGGACAGCCCCCGCTGGATCGCCGAGGACACCGCGGGCGCCGTCACCCGCAACATCGCCGGCACCGACGGCAACCTGGCGGCCACCAGCACCAAGACCGGTGGCGTCGTCCTCCAACTCGCCAACCTGCACGGAGACGTCACACTCCAACTTCCGGCCGACTCGGGCACCGCCCCGACCGTGCTGGACGCCGACGAGTACGGCAACCCGCGCACCGGCCAGCCCGCCACCCGCTACGGCTGGCTCGGCGGCAAGCAGCGCTCCGCCGAGACCGTCACCGGCATCGTGCTCATGGGCGCCCGGCTCTACGACCCCGCCACCGGCCGCTTCCTCTCGGTGGACCCGGTGCGCGGAGGCAGCGCCAACGCCTACGAATACGCCGGCGGCGACCCCGTCAACGGCTTCGACCTGGACGGGCGGTGCAACAAGGAGTGCCACGAGGCACGGGCGTGCATGAGCCTCGGCTACTCCAACTGCGTGTTCGTGATGTACCTGTCGGGCGTGCTGTCCTGGAACATCAAGGGCAACCGCGGCCGCCGCAACGCCGTACGCCACTTCATCTGGCAGGCCAGCCTCACGTACTTCTTCGGCTGGAACGCGGCGGAACGGATCGGCAACGCCCATGAGTGGGGCGAGCGTTGCCCCCGTCACGGGCGGTGCGACACCCGCACCGACCAGCACAACAACCGGGTCGCGCGGATCTTCGAGTCCAGCAGCTACAACCGGAGACAGACCCGGTACTGGCTGAACAGGGGCCTGCTGCTCCAGTATCTCTACCAGGTCGGCAGCTACCTCTTCCGTTACGGCTACCTCTGGGGATAGCCGCTGGCGGCGCACCCCGGTGACACCCTCGCGCCGGTGCGCTCCCGCCTCATCGGGAGCGCACCGGCGCGCTCGCCAAACCCCCTGATCAGGAGCAGAGTTGTCCCCCACCGCCCCCACCGTCCCCTCCCTGTTCCGCCGCACCGTCCTCCCCGCCGCCCTCCTGCTGCCCGCCGCCCTGCTCAGCGGATGCTCCCTCGTCGGCAGCGGCGGAAGCTGCGACGGATCGGGCGCCGCGCGCAAGGACCTCGCCGCCCAGAAGGTGCTGTCCTCGCCCCCCGACGGTGCCGTGGACCCCGCCAACTACCGGGGCACCGGCGTCTCCACGGGCTGTGACGACGACAGCGCGGGCCCGGCCTGGCTGCACGCGGGCCGTGTCTACGCCTTCCCCGGCACCCGCCAGGCCGTCGTCGACCACTACACCCGAACCGCCGCCGCCCAGGGCTGGCACAGCGGACCCGCCCCGCACGCCGGCGCCGCCTGCTGGACCCGGACCGACGACGGACGCCACCTGGTGCTCGACGTCGACTTCCAGCTCGACTCCTGGTCCCCCGTCCCCGATCCCGGCAAGGGCATCGGCTACGAGGTGACGGTCGGCTCCAACGCCGACGGCAGCGCGGCGGGGGCGAGCTGCACGGACTAGAGGTCGTCGCGAGCCCGGCGTGATCGACGAGACACCCCCCAGCCCCCTACCCGGCGAAGATCAGCCGTGCTACCAAGAACCATGCCTGCACACGAGGGAACCCGGACGTACGACGCCGTCATCGTCGGTGGGGGGCACAACGGCCTGGTCGCGGCCGCCTATCTCGCCCGCGCCGGGCGCTCGGTCCTGCTGCTGGAGCGGCTCGGGCACACCGGGGGCGCGGCGGTGTCCAGCCGGCCGTTCGCCGGGGTCGACGCCCGGCTGTCGCGGTACTCGTACCTCGTCAGCCTGCTGCCGGACAAGATCGTCCGGGATCTCGGGCTGGACTTCCGGGTGCAGGGGCGGACCATCTCCTCGTACACCCCCGTCGAGCGCGGCGGCCGGGCCACCGGGCTGCTCGTCGGGGGCGGCGAGGAGCGCACCCGACGGGCGTTCGCCGAACTGACCGGCGACGGGCGTGAGTTCACCGCATGGCAGCGCTTCTACGGGATGACCGGCGAGGTCGCCCGACGAGTCTTCCCGACCCTCACCGAACCGCTGCCCACCCGCGCCGAACTGCGCGCCCGCGTCGGCGACGAGGGCGCCTGGCGGGCCCTGTTCGAGGAGCCCATCGGTGTCGCCGTCGAGGGGACCTTCCACGACGACCTGATCCGGGGCGTCGTCCTCACCGACGCGCTGATCGGCACCTTCGCCGACGCCCACGACCCCTCCCTCGCCCAGAACCGATGCTTCCTCTACCACGTCATCGGCGGCGGCACCGGTGCCTGGGACGTCCCCGTCGGCGGCATGGGCGCCCTCACCGACGCCCTCGCCGGGGCGGCCCGCGCGGCCGGAGCCGAGATCGTCACCGGGCACGAGGCCGTCCGCATCGACACCGACGGCCGCACCGCCGAGGTCACCTACCGCACCGCCGACGGCGAGGGCGTCGCCGCCGCCCGGCACGTCCTGGTCAACGCCTCCCCGCGCGAACTCGCCGCCCTCACCGGCGACCCGGCGCCCGAGGCCGCCGAGGGCGCCCAGCTCAAGGTGAACATGCTGCTCAAGAGGCTGCCCCGGCTCAAGGACAGTTCCGTCGACCCGCGCGAGGCGTTCGCCGGGACCTTCCACATCGCCGAGGGCTACCAGCAGCTCGCCACCGCCCACGCGCAGGCCGCCGCAGGTGAACTCCCCGCCGCCCCGCCCTCGGAGATCTACTGCCACTCCCTGACCGACCCCACCATCCTCGGCCCCGACCTCGCCGCACGCGGCTACCAGACCCTCACCCTCTTCGGCCTGCACACCCCCGCCCGTCTCTTCGCCCACGACAACGACGCGGTACGCGAGGAACTCCTGAAGTCCACCGTCGCCCAGCTCGACGCCCACCTCGCCGAACCCCTCGCGGACTGCCTGGCCACCGACGCCGACGGCCGCCCCTGCATCGAGGCCAGAACCCCGCTCGACCTCGACCGCGACCTCGGCCTGCCCGGCGGCAACATCTTCCACCGCCCACTCACCTGGCCCTACGCCGAGGACGGCACCGGCCGCTGGGGCGTGGAGACCCGGCACGCCAACGTCCTGCTGTGCGGCGCGGGCGCGGTGCGCGGCGGCGGGGTCAGCGGGGTGCCGGGACACAACGCGGCGATGGCCGTGCTGGGGAAGTGACCCCGGCCGCCGAAGATCTTGACCTCGGGACCGGCCGGCCCGAGGATCGGCTCTCATGACACAGGGACACGGCAGCACCGTCGACGGAGTGCTGCGCCGCAGCGCCCGCCGCACCCCGGCACGCGTCGCGCTGAAGTACGGCGACCGCTCCTGGACCTACGCGGAACTCGACGACGCCGTCTCCCGCGCCGCCGCCCTGCTGCTGACCCAGGGTCTCGCCCAGGGCGACCGGGTCGCCGCCTACGGCCACAACTCCGACGCCTACCTCATCGCCTTCCTCGGCTGCGCCCGCGCGGGCCTCGTGCACGTCCCGGTCAACCAGAACCTCACCGGCGCCGACCTCGCCTATCTGCTCGACCAGTCCGGCAGCGTCCTCACCCTCACCGACCCGGCCCTCGCCGACCGGCTCCCGGCCGGCACCCGCACCCTGCCGCTGCGCGACGCCGACGGCTCCCTGCTCGCCCGGCTGGCCGGCACCGAGCCGTACGACGGGCCCGAGCCGCGCACCGAGGACCTCGTCCAACTGCTCTACACCTCCGGCACCACCGCGCTGCCCAAGGGCGCGATGATGACCCACCGGGCGCTCGTCCACGAGTACCTGAGCGCCATCACCGCCCTCGACCTGAGCGCCGGCGACCTGCCCGTCCACGCCCTGCCGCTCTACCACTCGGCACAGATGCACGTCTTCCTGCTGCCGTACCTCGCGGTCGGCGCGACCAACGTGATCCTCGACGCCCCCGACGGCGACCGCCTCCTCGACCTGGTCGAAGCGGGCCGCTGCGACAGCCTGTTCGCGCCGCCCACCGTGTGGATCGCACTCGCGGCCCGCCCCGACTTCTCCGAACGCGACCTGAGCGGGCTGCGCAAGGCGTACTACGGCGCCTCGATCATGCCGGTGCCCGTGCTGGAGAAGCTGCGCGAACGGCTGCCCAAGCTGGCCTTCTACAACTGCTTCGGACAGAGCGAGATCGGCCCGCTCGCCACCGTCCTCGCCCCCGACGAGCACAAGGGTCGCCTCGACTCCTGCGGCCGCACCGTGCTGTTCGTCGACGCCCGCGTGGTCGACGAGGACGGCGCGGAGGTGCCCGACGGCACCCCCGGCGAGATCGTCTACCGCTCGCCCCAGCTCTGCGAGGGCTACTGGGACAAGCCCGAGGAGACCGCCGACGCCTTCCGTGACGGCTGGTTCCACTCCGGCGACCTCGCGGTCCGCGACGCCGACGGCTACTTCACGATCGTCGACCGGGTGAAGGACGTCATCAACTCCGGCGGCGTGCTGGTCGCCTCCCGCCAGGTCGAGGACGCCCTCTACACCCACGACGCGGTCGCCGAGGCCGCCGTGATCGGGCTGCCCGACGAGCGCTGGATCGAGGCGGTCACCGCCGTCGTCGTGACCCGAGGCGAGGTCACCGAGGACGCGCTGATCGCCCACGTCCGCGAGCAACTCCCCGCCTTCAAGGCCCCGAAGCGTGTGCACTTCGTGCCCGTCCTCCCGCGCAACGCCAGCGGCAAGATCCTCAAGCGGGAGCTGCGCGACCAACTCGGCTAGCGCGGGCGGAGATCCACGATGCGGCGGATCTTGCCCACCGAGCGCTCCAGCGACTCCGGCTCCACGATCTCCACGGACACCGACACCCCGATGCCGTCCTTCGCCGCCGCCGCGATCGACCGGGCCGCCGCCTCCCGCACCTCCGGCGTGGCACCCGGACGCGCCTCCGCCCGTACGGTGAGCGCGTCCATGCGTCCCTCCCGCGTCAGCCGGAGCTGGAAGTGCGGCGCCACACCGGGGGTGCGCAGCACGATCTCCTCGATCTGGGTCGGGAACAGATTGACCCCGCGCAGGATCACCATGTCGTCGCTGCGCCCGGTGATCTTCTCCATCCGCCGGAACACCCGCGCCGTCCCCGGCAGCAGCCGGGTCAGGTCCCGCGTCCGGTAGCGGACGATCGGCATGGCCTCCTTGGTGAGCGAGGTGAACACCAGCTCGCCCCGCTCGCCCTCCGGGAGCACCTCACCGGTGAGGGGGTCCACCACCTCAGGATAGAAATGGTCCTCCCACACGTGCAGACCGTCCTTGGTCTCCACGCACTCCTGCGCCACGCCCGGACCGATCACCTCCGACAGCCCGTAGATGTCCACGGCGTCGATGGCGAACCGCTCCTCGATCTCCCGCCGCATGCTCTCCGTCCACGGCTCCGCGCCGAACACCCCCACCCGCAGCGAGGTCGAGCGCGGGTCCACGCCCTGCCGCTCGAACTCGTCCAGCAGCGTCAGCATGTACGAGGGGGTGACCATGATGACGCCGGGCCCGAGATCCTGGATCAGCCGCACCTGCCGGGACGTCATGCCCCCGGACGCGGGCACCACCGTGCACCCCAGTCGCTCGGCGCCATAGTGCGCGCCCAGTCCTCCGGTGAACAGGCCATAGCCGTACGCCACATGGACGATGTCACCGGGCCGGCCGCCCGCCGCCCGGATCGAGCGGGCCACCATGTCCGCCCACACCGAAAGGTCGTTGTCGGTGTAGCCCACCACCGTGGGCAGTCCTGTCGTGCCACTGGACGCGTGCAGCCGCCGCACCCGCTCCCTGGGCACCGCGAACATCCCGTACGGGTAGTTCGCCCGCAGGTCCGCCTTGGTGGTGAAGGGGAAGTGCGCGAGGTCCGCCAGCGAGCGGCAGTCCTCCGGGCGTACCCCCGCCTTGTCGAAGGACTCCCGGTAGAACGGCACATGGGCATAGGCGTGCCGCAGCGAGGCGCGCAGCCGCTCCAACTGGAGCGCCCGCAGCTCCTCGGGGCCGAGCCGCTCGCCCGCGTCCAGCAGGTCCGTCTCATCCGCCATCGGGGCATCCCTTCGCACGCGACACGCATCACGACACGCAATACGGACGACCGATCATTCGGTCGATCTTGCCGAGGCCAGTAATTCAGGCCGTCGGGCCCCGGGCAAGAGGCGGGCGGGGTTTTTTCCGTGCGCGACCCGTCGCCCGCGTACACCCACCCGCCACAAGGTCCCCCTCACGTGGCCTGTGCGGCGTCCTGGCCGGTCGCTAGGCTGAGCCGCGGACGACGTAACGGGAGGAGCACGGACGTGGCCGAGAGCACCATCCAGCAGCAGTCGCTCACGAGCTGGGACAAGCCGGACCTGGACCTCAGCGGGGCCGACTGGCAGTCCGGCAGCCGGGGTCTGGGCGATGTCCAGATCGCCTTCGTCGAGGGCTTCGTCGCCATGCGCAACAGCCGCCGCCCGGAGAGTCCCTCCCTGATCTTCACCCCCGCCGAATGGGGCGCCTTCGTCTCCGGGGCCCGCGAGGGCGAGTTCGACCTCACCTGACGCACCGGGCGGACCGGGACCGGAGCCGACCGGGGGTGTTCCGGCCGCGATTGCCCAACACGCGCCCCGCTGCGCCTTCGCGCGAGCGCCGCCTGAGCGAGGCTGGCCCCGACAAGAGGCCCGCCCCGGCAGGGGGGAGGCCGCGTCCCGGGAGGTGAGGAACGATGAGCGCTGTGCCGGTCATCGCCGCGGTCGACGGTTCCGAGGACAGCCTGCGCGCCCTCGACTGGGCCCTGGAGGCCGCCCGCCGCCGCGTCGCACCGCTGCGCGTGGTGCATGTGCGCCAGTACGCCGCCTGGGGCCAGGCCGACATCCTCGTCGCCGGCTCGCCCGACGACAGCGGCGACCCCGTACTCGACGAGGTCCGCGAGCGGCTCGCCGGCCTGCCCGACCTGCCCACCGTGGAGTACGTCGCCGTCGAGGGCGTACCCGGCGCGGTCCTGCCCGAACTCGGCGCCGACGCCCAGTTGCTGGTCCTCGGCTCACGCGGCCGGGGCGGCTTCGCCAGCCTGCTGCTGGGCTCCAACTCCGTCGCCGCCGCCCGCGACACCACCTGCCCGGTGGTCGTCGTCCCCCGCCCCGGCCGCGAGGTGCACGCCGAACCCCCGGCCGAACTTGGACGCCGGGTCGTCGTCGGACTCCACGTCGACAGCCCCGACGACGGCGTCCTCGGCTTCGCCTTCGCCGAGGCGTCGCTGCTCGGCGCCCGCCTCCAGGTGATCGCCGCCTACCCGTGGCCCGTACAGACCTGGTCGGTCCCCGGCCAGCTCGTGCCCCCGCCCATCGACCAGGTCGCCGTGGAGAGCGAGACCCGCGTCCTCGCCGAAGGCTTCCTCGACCCGCTGCGCGCCCAGTACCCCGGCGTCGACGCGGAGGCCGAGGCGCTGCCGGGCGACGCCGCCGGACATCTGGTCGCCCTCTCGGCGGGCGCCGACCTGGTCGTCGTCGGCCGCCACCGGCGCCGGCTGCTCGCGCCCACCCGCATGCTCGGCTCGGTCACCCAGGCGGTCCTGCTGCACGCGGCGAGCCCCATCGCCGTCGTACCCTCCAGTCCCGTCGAGGAGTGACCCCGCACAAGGCCGTGCCGGGAGGGCTCCCGCACGCCGCCGGGCCCCTCCGGGCACGTACCATTGGCGGCATGTCGTTCCTCCGCCGCCGCAGCGCCACTCCCGCCGGACCAGACTTCGACGTGCTGGCCATGGACCCCGGCGACTGGCCCGGCAACCTCGGCGCGGGCCTGCTGCCCGCCCCCGACGGAAGCTGCCAGGGCGTCTTCCTGCGCTACGACCTGTTCGGCGGCCGTGGCCCCGCCATGATCATCGGCAACCTCCCCGAGGGCTCCCCGGCCCGCGAGACCGCCGAGGGCGAGATCCCCTTCGAGGTCGCCCAGCTCCTGCTGGCGCTGGACAACGAGGAGGAGGTCACCGTCGTCGGTTCCGAGGACACCCCCGTCCTCCAGGGCGACAACCTGCTGATCGTCCGCCGCCTCAAGCTCTCCGAGGGCCGGATCTCCTGCGTGCAGTTCGACCGCAGTGACGGCGTCCTGGTGACCATCGCCGCCTGGGACCGCCCCATCACCGACGACCTGTACGCCCTGCTGAAGCCGCTCCCGGCGGAGCTGTTCCAGCAGGGCTGAGGCCCCCAGTACCTGTCGTCACATTCCCGCCTGCGGGGCGACGCCATGCACGCACTCTGGCCGCACCGGACGCGGGCCCACGTACGTCCAGTACGAGGGCCCGTGTCCGGCACGCCGAGAGCACGCACCTGACGCCGCCCCGCCCGCCCTTCGGGCGGACGCCGGGATTGTGACGACCGGGCCTAGCGGCGGGCGGCCGCCAGGTCCACGTCCGCCGCGCGGACGAACCCGACCCGGTGGCCGTACTGGATCTCGTAGTACAGGTCCTTGCCGGTGATCACCCGGTGCGAGTCCTCGGTGAAGGTGACCGCGTAGTAGTACTCGCCCGGCATCCGGTCACCGACGACGTACTTCTGCCCGGCCGGGATCGTGTACGGCAGCGGCACTACCGACTGCGCCGGGACGCCCGCCGGGTACGCCTCCTTCTCCGGGTAGGCGCGGCCGTACACCGGGACGCTCGCCAGACCCGCCTTCGGGGTGATCGTGAGTCCGGACGCGGGGACCGCGGTGGGCTCGCGGTGCGGGTTCCGGAACCACGCCTTCTGCCCCAGGTACCAGATCGCCGTCCAGTCGCCCCAGCGGTCCGCGACCACGTACTGCTGACCGGTGGAGACCCGTGAGGACAGGTCGTTGACCCCGTCGGTCGGCTGCGTGCCCAGGCCGATGTCCTTGATCAGCGGCGCGTGCACATCGTGGTCGGAGTACAGCCGCACCTCGCCCGAACCGTGCGCCGGGCACGGCTCGCCCTTCGTCGTGCAGCCCGTGTACACCGGCTGGTTGGCCGCGTAGTCCGGCAGGATCGTCACCAGGCCGGAACGGCTGGTGCCGGTGCGCTTGAAGGGGTGGCCGAGCAACTGGAAGTAGTGCCGCCAGTCCCAGTACGGGCCCGGGTCGGTGTGCATGCCAGGGATGGTGGAGGCCGTCGGGCCGGGCACGTTCTCGTGGCCCAGGATGTGCTGCCGGTCCAGCGGCACGCCGTACGCACGGGACAGGTACTTCACCAGCCGGGCCGAGGAGCGGTACATCGCCTCCGTGTACCAGGCGTCCGGGTCGGTGAGGAAACCCTCGTGCTCGATGCCCACGGAGCGGGCGTTCACATCCCAGTTCCCCGCGTGCCAGGCGACGTCCTTCGCCTTCACATGCTGGGCGATCAGCCCATCGGTCGAGCGGATCGTGTAGTTCCAGGACACATAGGTCGGGTCCTGGATCAGGTTCATGACCCCGTCCCAGCCGCCCTCGGTGTCGTGGATGACGATGTACTTCACGCGCTGGGCGGCCGGGCGGACGCCGAGGTCGTGGTTGCCGTAGTCGTTGTCCCCGAACTCCTCGTACGGCGCCGGGACGGACACACAGGACACCGACTTCGGGCACTCGACATCACCGGCGGGCGCGGTGCGCAGACCCGCCCGGTTCAACTGGGCCGTGTCGGGCTGGAGTTGCGGACTCGCCTTCAGCTCGACCTGCTGGCCGGCGTCGGTGGTGCGCTGCTCGCCGGTGCGCAGCACGTCGTACACGTCGTTCGCGTACGCGGCGGCGGTCGCCGTGTCGTCGGCGGCGGAGAAGCGGGCCACCGCGCCGTACCAGGCGGCCGGGTCGGAGCTGAGCGGCTCGCCCAGCTCGCGCTGCGCGGCCGCCAGCAGTGCGGCGCCGCCGGCGATGTTGGCCGCCGGGTCGGTACGCAGCTCGGCCGCCGGGAGACCGGTCAGCTCCGCCGCGCGGCGCAGCGTGGTCAGCCGGGCGGGCAGCTTCGACAGGGCGGGCGCCTCGGCCTTGGGGTGGAGCGCGGGGCGGGCGTCGTCACCCCGGGCGTCCTCGGTGCCCTCCGCGTGGTGCTCGGTCGCGGCCAGCGCGGTACGCGCGTCGGTCAGGTGCATCGGGCCGTAGCCGCCGCTGACGCTGGGCGCCCCGGCGTGCGCGTCCCAGCGGGACTGGAGGTAGGAGACGGCCAGCAGGACGCTCTGGGGTACGCGGTACTCGGCGGCCGCACTGCCGAAGGCGCGCTGGAGTTGGCCGGCCGGGGGAGCGGTGGGCGCCGCCGGGGCGGCGCCGAGCAGCGGCAGCACCATGGCGGCCGTGGCGAGCGTTCCGGCGGTCCGCTTCAGGCGTCTGACGCCGGGTGCGGACGACGGGTCGGGGGCGAATCCTCGCAATGCGGCCTCCTGTGACGGGCGGGGCGTGGCGGGACGGGCGGCGCCGAGCTGGGTCAGTGGTACCGGCTTGCCGACGATCCGTCAATGATGCCCTCGGGAAGATGATTTCCCACGTCACACCGGGTTTCGGGCGAGTTTCGCGCTGATGGGGCGCGGGCCTGCGGGGCGTCAGTGGCGTATACCAGTGACCCCTCGCCCCATAGGCCCGGCACCCGGAACCGCGGTGCGCCGCCGCTCAGGCGCACCGCGGTGCTCTTGGCCCGTTTGAGGACGTGGCCGCGAAGTCCACCCCTGCCCTCCGGGCGGACGGCGCTACTTCGCGGACACGACCTAGCGGGTGCCGACCGCCGCGCGCACGGCCCGGCGGGCCATGTGGCAGTCGTCGTGCAGCCTCCGCAGGAGCAGGCGCTGTTCCTCACCGGAGGGGGTCACACCCGAGGGGACCGGGGCCGGGGGGGTGCCGTGCATCGAGCGCTGTACGGCCGTCTCATAGGCGCGGATCTCGCGGGTCAGCACCAGCATCAGGTTGACCAGGAAGGCGTCGCGCGAGGCCGGGCCGCCCGACTGGGCGAGCTGGCTGATCTGACGGCGCGCGTCCGGGGCGTCCCCGAGGACCAGCCAGAGGGTGGCCAGGTCGTACCCCGGCAGGTACCAGCCCGCGTGCTCCCAGTCGACCAGCACCGGGCCGGCCGGGGACATCAGGATGTTGGAGAGCAGCGCGTCGCCGTGGCAGAACTGGCCCATGCCCTGGCGGCCCGCCGCGTGCGCGATTCCGTGCAGCAGCTTCTGGAGGTCGCCGAGGTCGCGGTCGGTGAGCAGTCCCAGCTCGTGATAGCGGGAGATGCGGTCCGCGTAGTCCAGCGGCGCGCCGAAGGTGCCCGCCGGGGGCCGCCAGCCGTTCAGCCGGCAGATCGCGCCGAGCGCGGCCCGGATGTCCGCGCGCGGGGGCGCCTCCAGCGGGTGGCGGCGGTGCGAGGCCACCCGGCCGGGCATCCGCTCGATCACCAGCGTGCAGTTGTCCGGGTCGGCCGCGATCAGCCGCGGCACGCGCACCGGCGGACGGTGCCGGACGAAGGAGCGGTAGGCAGCTATTTCGTGCCGGACCCGTTCCGCCGCCGCGGGTGCGTGGTCCAGCAGGCACTTGGCGACCGCCGTGCTGCGGCCGGTCGTCCCCACGAAGGTGACGGAACGTGGGCTGCGGCGGAGCACCTGCACCGGGGCGAACTCCGGGCAGATCCGCTGCACCGACGCGATGGCGGTGCGGAGCTGGGCGCCCTGCGGGCCGGACAGGTCCAGCCTGCCGCTGAGCGGCTGGGAGCCGGGCTGCCCGGGAATGCGTGGTGCCCGGCCCACGCCCAGGAGGGGTGCTCCGGGTCGCGCCGCCGGGTCCAGATACGGTCCGCCGCCCACGGGGCGGGGACGTGGTGGCCGGGGCGGGGCGGACACGGAGGACGATGCTGCGTACATGGGAGATACAGATCCCTTCGTGTGCCTGCTGTGCCTGCCTGTGCGTCGCTTGTCACGAGCTGTGCGCCCACCCGGCCCGGTCGTCCCCGGCACACCCTGGGGAGTGTCCCTGGGCGGCCGGGCCGGGGTGGCGCTTTCCTACCTGACACCCGACGCCCACTGGCACACCATCTGGCGCACCCTGGCGAACCCTGGCGAATAGTCGCCCGGCAACTTGCACGGGGCTACTGTCAACTCAGCCGAGAACCTGGGGGCTTGACGTGAGCGGACAACCCAACACCCGCTTTGCGGACCTGTTCGGCATGGCCGGCTGGTCCAAGGGCGAACTCGCGCGACTGGTCAACAGGCAGGCGGCGGCCATGGGCCACCCCCAACTGTCGACGGACACCTCGCGGGTACGGCGTTGGATCGACATGGGAGAGATCCCGCGCGATCCGGTGCCGAGGGTGCTGGCGGCTCTGTTCACCGAGCGTCTCGGCCGTGTCGTGACCATGGAGGACCTTGGTCTGGTACGGCACGGGCGTGCGGGGAAACGGCAGGGCGACGGGAAGAGCGAAGATCCCGACGGCGTGCTGTGGGCGCCCGAACGAACCGCCGCGGTCCTCACCGAATTCACGGGAATGGACCTCATGCTCAACCGACGCGGCTTGGTGGGCGCGGGTGCCGCGCTCGCCGCGGGAGCCACACTCAGCAGCGCCATGCACGACTGGTTGCACACCGACCCCACGCTCCGGGCCGACGCCCCCGACCTCGACAACCCACTGCACGCGGAACCCGCCGGATTCGACCGCTACGAGGCCGCGCCCATCGGGTCCCAGGAGGTCGAGGAACTGGAGGGCTCGGTCAAGGTGTTCCGGGCCTGGGACGCCGCCCGTGGCGGCGGCCTCCAGCGCAAGGCGGTCGTGGGCCAGCTCAACGAGGTGGGCGGCATGCTCGCCTACCACCATCCACCCCAGCTCCAGCGGCGCCTGTGGGGCGTCGCCGCCAACCTCGCGGTCCTGGCGGGCTGGATGTCCCACGACGTGGGTCTGGAGCCCACGGCGCAGAAGTACTTCGTCATCGCCACGCACGCCGCGCACGAGGGCGGCGACCGCCCCCGCGCCGGGGAAGCGTTGTCGCGGGCGGCCCGCCAGATGGTGCATCTGGGCCGCCCGGACGACGCCATGGACCTGATGAAGCTGGCCCAGTCCGGCTCGGGGGAGGAGCTCCAGCCCAGAACCAAGGCCATGTTCCACACCATCGAGGCGTGGGCGCAGGCGGCGATGGGCCGGGGCCAGGCGATGCGCCGTACCCTCGGCCAGGCCGAGGACCTGTTCGTCTCCGACCGCCAGGAGACCCGGCAGCCGGACTGGATGCAGACCTTCAAGGACGAGGATCTGTACGGCATGCAGGCCCTCGCCTACCGCACGCTCGCCGAGCACGACCCGAGCGCGGCCGTGCACGCCCAGCACTACGCCCAGAAGGCGCTGGCCCTCAGGACCGACGGGCGGGAGCGGTCGAAGATCTTCGACCATCTCTCCATGGCCTCGGCCTGCTTCATCGCGGACGACCCCGAACAGGCGGACCGGTACGCCCGGTTGGCGCTGATGGCGATGGGAGCCAACTCCTCCCGCCGCACCTGGGACCGGCTGCGCGAGATGTACCGGCTCACCGCCGAGTACGCGAGCTACCCGAAGGTCGGTGAACTGCGGGAGGAGATCAGGCAGGCCCTGCCCAAGCCTAGGAGCCGCAACGGAGGCGCGGCACCGGCGTAGGAAAAGGACCGGGCTACCCGGAGACCCTGACGACGAGCACACAGGCGTCGCCGTCCTGCCCCGCGCCCAGCTCCCCGGCCAGCAACCGCACGCACTCCCGCGCGGTACGGGCCGTGCTCAGGCGTGGGCCGAGACCGAGCAGACGTTCCACATCCGGCTCGCCCAGCGGCTCGGTGTGCAGCAGAAGCAAGTCACCCGGTCGCAGGCTGAGTTCAGCCTGTCCGTAAGGGGCGTCTGCGCCCGGTGGCGGGTCGTCCGGAGCGGCCGGCCGACGGCCCGTCCCGTCGCGGAACAGCAACGGGACGGGCCGCCCGGACCGCGCCCAGGTGAAGGTACGGTTCTGCGGCTCGTAATGGCAGCAGACCGCACCGCGTAACGAGGTGGTGGTGCCCAACTGGTCCAGTATGGCCAGCAGTCGACTGGGAGGGGTGTTCGCCAAAGCCAGGCCGTGCACGGCGCCGAGCAGTGTGGCGGCGTCCGGGCCGGTGAGGGAGCCGACACTCAACAGGGCGGCTCCGCCGGGTAGTTCCAGCACGTCGCACCAGTCGGCCGCCGCCGTGACGGGCGGTGCGCCGGGCAGGTGGTGTGCCGCGAGATCGAGAGTCGGCGGCCCCTGAAGAGGAGGCCGGCGGGCAGGAGGCGGGCCCGAGGCCGCGCCCACCGACCGCCCCTGCGGGCGGAGTTCGCTCATGTCCCGGATCACGGCCCACATGGAGACGGCGCCGCCGTCCGTGCCCAGTACGGGCGCGCCCCTCATGTGCACGGTCCGTACGGAGTCGTCGGGCCGCCGCACGCGGAACTCGCCGTCGATCGGCCGGGCGTCCACCAGGCAGCCCGTCACCATGGCGGTGAGGCGGGGCCGGTCCTCCTCGTGGACCAGCGCCGGGAGTTCGTCCAGGGTGAGCGCGGGCACGGAGGGGTCCAGGCCGAGAATGCGGTACAGCTCCACCGACCAGTCGGCCTCGTCCGTGAGGAGCCCCCACTCCGCCCGGCCCACCTGGCCGAACGGCGTGCCCTCGGCATGCCCGGCGGGTGGGCGGTCCGCGGAGACTGGGGGTGGCATGACGCACTCCGAGGGGACGGTAGGGCCAGGGGGAACGGGGGGACCGCTACGACTGTGGCACAGCCCGCGATGCCTCGTAAGGGATTTGGCAACACACGATACGAGGGTGCTTCGGGCATATGCCAGAGTCTTTCCGGAGTGGTCCGTGCGGTCCCGGAGGCTAAGCGTCGCGCCGGTCAAGTCGTAGCCTGGGTACGGGATTTGACCCAAGCGCGTAGACCCCGACGTGGCACTCGGGCATGCGTTCGCCGCTCACCTGTTCCTACTCGTCAGCCGAGGCCGATCGCCTTGTCGGCCTTCGCGCGCGTCGGCTGCCACCACGTCGTCACCGGCTCCCAGACCCGGATCTCCCGCCCGGTGCCGAGCCGCGCGGCCGGGAAGTCACGGCCCCACTGGGACGCCGAGGCCGACACCCCGAGCGAGGGGGAGCGCCGCGCCTCCGGGTCGGACGGATCGCCGATGGTGCGCACCGCCCCGTAGGCGGTCTTGCCGGCGTCCAGCCGGTAGGTGCCCCGGCCGCCCTCCGGCGTCGGCAGCGCCGCCCCGTCCAGATCACCGAAGGTGATCGTCGGGACCCGGTCCACGAGACAGGCGCGGGAGGTGGAGTTGGTCACCGAGAAGCGGACGACGCTCGTCCTCCCCTCCACCGCCTTGGCGTGGATGGCGAGCGCCTTCGCGGCACACCGGGCGGGCGCGGCCTGGTGCTGCGGGGCCGCCTGGCCGGGCGCGGCGGCCAGCAGCAGGGCGGCGGAGGCGGCGAGGACGGGCACGGTGTGGACGGTACGGATACGCATGAAGGGGTCCCCCTGTCACGATCGGGTCCGGTCGGCGGGCTGAGGCCGCGCCTACCCGGTGTGACGCTGGACATGACGTCGGAGTTGCAGCCTCACCCTTCGCTCACGGGTCCGTCGACACGGTGGAGCTCCACGCCTTCCCGTCCGCCGGGCACGAGCTGCCGTTGGGCGGCAGCGTGCCGTACATCAGGAAGTCGTCGACCTTGCGGTGCACACACTTGGACGAGGTGTATCCGGTGTGCCCGTCGCCCTTGTTGTCGAGCACCACGGCCGAGGACCCCAGCCGCCGTGCCGTCTCCTCGGCCCAGCGGTACGGCGTCGCCGGGTCGCCGCGCGTGCCGACCAGCAGCATCCGCGAGGACGGCACGTCCTTCACCGCGTCCCTGATGTAGTCGGTGCCCTTCGGGCGGCCGTAGCACATCAGCAACTGGGTGAGCCGGTAGCGGCCGAAGACCGGGGACGCGGCGTCGTAGGAGGCCCGCAGGTCGGTGAGGTCCTTGGTGAGCCGGGCGGCGGTGGGCCGGTCCGGGTCGTCCGCGCAGTTGATCGCCATCAGCGCGGCCGTGAGGTTGTCGATCGGCACCTGCCCCGGATCGGTCAGGCCGCCGTCGCTCCTGCCGGACCCGCTCGCCCGCATCGGCAGCCCGAAGCCGCTCGAGGCGAAGCTGAGCACCCGGCGCGCGTCCCCGTCCTCCACCAGCGTGGCGAGCGCCCGCTCCAGCGACGGCCACAGCTCCTTGCTGTACAGGCCCTGCCCGATGGCGCCGACCAGGTCCTGCCCGGAGAAGGTGCCGCCGAAGTCGGTCGGTACGGGGTTCTCGTCCAGCGAGCGCACGAGCTGGAGCACCTGGGCGTCCGCCGCCCGCCGGTCCTGGCCGAACGGGCAGCCCACGTCCGTCACGCACCAGTCCAGGAAGCCCTCCAGCGCCGTCTGCTGCCCCTGGGCCCCCGCGACGCCCTGCTCGGACAGCGGTTCGGTCAGCGTGTCCACCCCGTCCAGGGCCATCCTGCCGACCTTGCGCGGGAACTGCGCCGCGTACACGGCGCCGAGCCGGGTGCCGTAGGAGAAGCCCAGGTAGTCCAGCTTCTTCTGGCCGAGGGCCTGGCGGATGACGTCCATGTCGCGGGCCGCGTTCACGGTGCCTATGTGCCCCAGCACCGGCCCGGAGTGCTTGGCGCACAGCTCCGCGGACTGCCGCAGCAGGGTCATGAGCTGCTGCGGGCTGTTGACGTCGACACTGGCGTCCGAGCCGGCCGAGTCGGACGAGTCCGACGGGGGCTCCTCACCCACGCCGCAGCTCACGGGGGAGGACCGGCCGACCCCGCGCGGGTCGAAGGCGACCACGTCGGAGCCGTTGGTGAGGTCCATGAACTCCTTGCCGCCAGCCGCGAGCTGGTTCACCCCCGAGGCGCCGGGTCCGCCGAAGTTCAGCAGTACCGCGCGGTGCCCGGAGCCGGTCGCCCGGTAGCGGGCCAGCGCCAGATCGAGCGTGCCCGCACCCGGGTGCGCGTAGTCCAGCGGGACGGTCACCTTGCCGCACTGGAGATCCTTCGGCATGTCCGGGCCCGTGCAGCGGCCCCAGGCGACCTTCTGTTCGTAGAAGCGGGCCATGCCGGCCCGGTCGGACCGGGACTCGGCGGCCACCGCCGCGGGCAGGCTCGCGCCGACCAGCGCCAGGGCGAGCACTCCCGCACCCGCGCCGCGCCGTACGGCGGACCGTCTGGACTGCTGCTTCACCTTGGCCGGCATCGCTCGCCTCCCAGAGCGCCACCGCTCTGAACAGGGGCGGCGCCGTCCTCACCATAAGCGGCCCCCGCACCGGTCGCCTCCCGGCCGTCCGGGCGTCACCTCCGGCCCGGTGCCGCCGGGCTCACCTCCTCCGGCCGGGTGAACGGTCCACCTATCCGCGTGGATGACGCGACAACGGCTTGACGTGCGGTTCGAACGATCGTGCCCCCCGAACGGGTGAAAGCCGCACAGGCCATAACCCGAACGGTCCGTACGCGTTCTATGTGGTGCGGGTGACTGCCCGCTACGACTTCTGGAAGGCAGGGAACCTATGAAACGGGCTACCCGAAACGGTGTGATCGGCGTCGCCGCCGCCTCCGGTGCCATGGCCATGGCCATGCCCGTCTCCGCCGCTTTCGCGGCTGGTGGTGCCACCGCCGACGGCGCCGCTGTCGGCTCGCCCGGTGTGCTCTCCGGCAACACCGTCCAGGCCCCGGTCAGCATCCCGCTGAACGTGTGCGGCAACAGCGTCGACGTGGTCGGGCTCCTCAACCCGGCTTTCGGCAACTCCTGCGCGAACACCGGTTCCGACAACGGCGGCGCGGTGACCAACGGCGGCTCCGGCAGCAGTACCGGTGGCAGCAACGCCGGCGATGTGGGGGGTGGCGGCGCCACGGCGCACAGCGTCACCCAGGGCTCGCCCGGCGTGCTCTCCGGCAACGGCATCCAGTTGCCGGTCGACATCCCGGTGAACGCCTGCGGCAACAGTGTGGACGTCGTCGGCGCCCTGAACCCGGCCTTCGGCAACCACTGCGAGAACCACTCCGAGGCGCCGACCCCACCGCCGGTGGCGCCGCCCGCGCCGCCCAGGCACCAGCCCCCGGCCCCGCCGAAGCACCAGCCCCCGGCGCCGCCGAAGACCGTGGTGCCGCCCACCCACCAGGCACCGCCCAGCCTGGCGCACACCGGATCGGACTTCGCCGCCCCGGCGCTGGCCGGCAGCGCCGCCTTCCTGGTGGCGGGCGCGGCCCTGTACCGGCGTTTCCGCCCGGACAGCCTGCGCTGATCCCGCTCCACCGCACGGCCCCACCGACCCAGCACCACTCGGTGGGGCCTTTGTAGTGCCTGCGCCCGGTACGCGCACGGCCCGTCCGGTCCCGGCGTGACGCGGGGCCGCCCGATCGGGAAGGATGCGGCGCGAGCGACCGTGCCGTACGCCCTCGCGGGCGGGCCCGGCCGCGTCCCCGACCCCACGGAAACGGAGCGCAGCGATGACGTCACCGGCCCCCCAGGAGTTCACCGTCACCCAGGCCACCCTGGACGACTGGCCGGTGATCAGCGGCTGGGCGGCGGCCGAAGGCTGGAATCCGGGACTCTCCGACGGCCCCGCGTTCTTCGCCCAGGACCCCGAGGGCTTCTTCCTCGGCCGCATCGACGGCGAGCCGGTCTCCGCGGTCTCCGTCGTCAACTACGGCACGGACTACGCCTTCCTCGGCTGCTACCTCGTCCGCCCCGACCTGCGCGGCCACGGCTACGGCCTCACCACCTGGAAGACCGCGCTCGCCCACGCCGGGGAGCGCACCGTCGGCCTGGACGGCGTCGTCGACCAGCAGGACAACTACCGCCGCTCCGGCTTCGAACTCGCCCACCGCACCGCCCGCTACACCGGCCCCGCCCCGGCGGCCGAGCCGCCCACCAAAGTGCGCCACGCCCAGCCCGGCGACCTCGACGCCATCACCCGCTACGACGGCGCGTGCACCCCGGCCGACCGCCCCCGCTTCCTCGCCGAGTGGCTCACCGCCCCCGGCCACCACACCTACGTACGCCACGAGGGCGAGCACCTCACCGGCTACGGCGTGATCCGCCCCGGCGCGGACTGCCTGCGCATCGGCCCCCTCTTCGCCGACACCCCCGAGGACGCGCGCGCCCTGTTCGCGGCGCTCACCGCCGACCACACCGGCAGGCAGATCGCCATCGACGTACCCGAACCGAACAAGGCGGGCGTGGAGATGGCCCTCGGGGCCGGGCTCACCCCCTCCTTCGAGACCGCCCGCATGTACACCGGCCCGGTCCGCGAGCACGCCGCCGAGCGCGTGTTCGGTATCGCCACGCTGGAACTCGGCTGATCGCAGGGCTCGTCCGGGATAATCCCGTTGCCCGGCCCCGGCCAGGATGCTGGAGTGACCGCATGGATCACGCCGCGGTACTCGCCCGCTACGACCTCGAGATGCGGCGGAACGCCCGCCCCGACGCGCCCGGCGCCCGGATCGAGCGGGCGGGGGCCGTGGTGCGCCAGGTCGCGGGCGAGCGGGGCTGGAACGGCGTCGTCTGGTCCGGCCTCGACTCGGCGGGGGCGGATCGGGCGATCGCGGAGCAGATCGCGTACTTCACGGGCCTGGGCCGCGACTTCGAGTGGAAGCTCTACGGCCACGACGGGCCGGCGGATCTGGGCGAGCGCCTGATCGCCGCAGGTCTGCGGGCCGAGGAGCCCGAGACGCTGATGGTGGGAGAGATCGCGGAACTCACCCTGGAGGAACGGCTCCCGGACGGCGTCCGCCTGGTCCGGGCCGCCGACGCGGCGGGCGTCGACCTCGTGGTGGCGGTGCACGAGAGGGTCTTCGGCACGGACGGCACCGCCCTGCGCGACCACCTGCTGACCCGCCTCGCGGCCGACCCCGGCACGGTCCTCGGCGTGGTCGCGCTGGCCGGGGGCGAGCCGGTGGCCTCCGCCCGGCTGGAGCTGGTGCCGGGCGGAGACTTCGCCGGACTCTGGGGCGGCGGCACCGTCGCACAGTGGCGGGGCCGGGGCCTGTACCGCGCCCTGGTCGCCCACCGCACCCGCGTCGCCGCCGCCCACGGCTGCCGTCATGTCCAGGTGGACGCCTCCGTCATGAGCCGCCCCGTCCTGGAACGTCTCGGGCTGCACGCCCTGACCACCACGACGCCGTATCTGTACAAGAGGTGACCCGAGGGTCAGCGGCGGCGGCCCACCGTCCGGTCCAGCGCGGCGATGCCGACCGCTGCCAGGGCGATCTGGATCAGCCACTCGATCCAGTCCGGCCCGTCGGTGTCCGCGACACCCAGGCCCGCCGCGATGGCCGTGCCCAGCAGGGCGGCCACGATGCCGACGAGGATGGTGACGATCACGCCGATGTGCTGACGTCCCGGCACGACCAGCCGCCCCAGCACACCGATCACGATGCCGATGATGACGGCGCTGATGAGTCCTGAAATCTCCATGTCCACCCCTAGTGCTCTCGGCCCCTGCTGCTGTGGCATGTGCCCGCTGCGGACGGAGCCAGTCCACTCCGGCGCCGCCCCCGGGAACTCCCACCGGGAGAGTGCCCGTGGCGGCTGCCGTCGACGCGGCGGAGCGGCGGGATTTCAGGAGGCGGGGACCGTCCGTTCCGGGGTGTTCCAGCCGGAGACCCGCACCCGGGGCGCCGAGCCGCGCAGGTCCGCCGTGCGGTAGGTGGCGGTGAGCGTCACCGACTCGCCCGGCCAGAGCCCGACCTGGTTGTCCGACCAGCGCACCGGAAGCACCGGCCGGCCCTTGGCGTCGACCAGGTGGACGTCCGTCAGCA
Organism: Streptomyces sp. NBC_01171; assembly: GCF_045039805.1. Taxonomy (NCBI): domain Bacteria; kingdom Bacillati; phylum Actinomycetota; class Actinomycetes; order Kitasatosporales; family Streptomycetaceae; genus Streptomyces; species Streptomyces sp. NBC_01171. Next base: position 6,270,422 of record NZ_CP108609.1, read on the forward strand.
GGGAGGGCGTCCGGCCGCCGCCGGTGCGGCGCAGGGTCACCGTCGTGGTGGACAGTGTGCCCGAGGAGCGGGTGGCCGCGGTGGCCGACACCGGTACCGGTGCCATGGCGGAGAGGCCCTTGAGGTCGGCGTAGGCGGTCGTCGGGGTGTAGTACCAGTCGGTGTGCGCCCAGTCGAGGGTGTCGGGCCGGGTGGAGAGCCAGTACACGTTCCGGCTCACCTCCCTCCCGTCCGGGCCGGTGAGCACCAGGCGCAGCAGGTGGGTCCTGGAGGTGCCGCTGATGTCCTTCGGCAGCGTGAACGCGGTGCCGTGCGCGCCGTCGCCGGGTACGCGCAACCCGGTCAGGGCGTGCTCGTAGCGCGGGGTGCCGTCCGGGTCGAAGAGGGTGGCCCGCGCGGTGAGCCCGGTGGCGGGGGAGTGGCGGCCGTTGACGACGACGACCGAGCGGTCGTCGTAGGAGTACTGGACGTGCAGGGGCTCGCCCGCCTTCTTGGCGCCGAAGTAGGCGCCGTTCTGGTCGAGATAGCGGTCCATGAGCTGCCAGTGCAGCGAGGTCCAGCCGCTGTTGAGCATCCAGTGCACGATCCCGGTGGCCGGCTTGTGGGCGTCGTGCGCGTTACGGCGGTACGCCTCGAACTCGGCGCGGACGTTCTCGTACTGGGCGAGCTGCGCCTTGCGCACGTAGTCGGTGAGGCCGGCCGGGGCGCCGTAGCGGGCGGTGAGGGCGGCGTTGTAGAGCTTGAGTGTGGAGAAGACCGCCGAGGGGGAGCGGTGGTACTGCTTGGCCCCCGGGGTCTTCCACAGGGTGTCCAGCTCGGCGGGGGTCATCATCCGGCGCAGGGTGTCCAGGGTGGGGATGCTGGGGCCCGCGCTGGTCTCGGAGTTGAATCCGGTGGCGCCGCCCTCGCGCTTGGCGTACCAGTAGGCGGGCGGCACCCAGTCGTAGGGGCCACTCATCTTCATGCCCGAACTGCCCAGCCTGGGCGAGGAGTTGTCGGAGGCGGCCGGGACGACGGGGGTGGGCCAGTCGGCGGCCGCGAGCGCGTCCAGGTAGTTCTTCTCGATCGTGGCGTTCGGTGCCGCGTCGCTGCCGATCAGGAACGAGATGACGCTCGGGTGGGCGCGCAGCCGGGCCGCCTCGGCAGCCATGGACGCCTTCGCCACCGTGTGGTCGTCCGCGTCCCACTTCTCCCCGGAGCCGTCCTCGTTGACCTGGCCCTCCCACTTGTCGCAGCACTCCCATCCCGGCAGCGTCAGCACGCCGAGCCGGTCGGCCAGGTCGAAGAACTCGTCCGGCTCGATGTGCCCCTCCAGCCGGACCGTGTTCAGCCCGAGGTCGAGGACGTACCGGAGCCGGTCCTCCACATAGCCCCGGTCCCAGCGCAGGAACTGGTCGGGCGACCAGCCGCCGCCCCGGATCAGCAGCGAGCGCCCGTTGATCCGGTACTGGCGGGCGCCGTCCTTGTTCAGGGGCGCCCGGACGTCACGGATGCCGAAGGTCTCGTGCGCGGTGTCGGAGACGGCACCGGCGACGGAGGCGGTGAGCCTCAGGTCGTACAGCGGCTGGCCGCCCATTCCGGCGGGCCACCACACGCGGGGGGAGCGCAGGCGCAGGCCGGGGACGTCGGCGGGGGAGAAGACGACGGTGCGCGACTCGTGCGCGGCGAGGGCGACCCGGCGGCTGAGCGTGGTTCCGGCGACGCTGCCGGTGACCAGGGCGGTGACCGCGCGGCCGGTGTCGTTGCGGACCCGTGCCTTCACGGTCAGGTCGGCGGTGGCCAGCGACGGCACGGCCAGCTTGGTCACCACATGGGCGTCGCCCAGCGCGACCGGCCCGCCGCGCCGGACCAGGACGTCGCGGACCAGGCCCATGTTCTGGTCCGGGGGCGGCTGGAGCCAGTCGAGCCAGCCCATGCTGAGGTCCCGGTTCGGATCGTTGGGCCGGACCCGGAAGGCGACCGTGTTCCGGCCGGGCCGCACCAGGGCGGTGATGTCCAGCTCGTGCCGCGTGTACGCGCCCTTCACCTGTGCGTCCGTCGCCACCCGGTGGCCGTTGACGTGCACCTCGGCGGCCGGGACGACCCCGCTGAAGTCGAGCCGGGTGCGCCGGGAGGTGTCGTCCACGGTGAAGTCGGAGCGGTACCACCAGGGCACCTTGAAGTCGGCCTTCGGAATCCGGCTCAGGTTGGTCGAGCGGAAGGGGTCTGGGTAGCGGCCCTCGGCCAGCAGGGCCGCGAGGACCGTGGAGCGGGGGCCGGCGTGGTGCCAGCCGCGCGCCGGGTAGCCGGGGGAGGAGACGGTGGCCGCGGAGTCGCCGACCTTGGCGGTGGACTGGAGCGAGAAGGAGGCGAGCGGGGTGGCCGAGCCCGCCGTGTCCGGGACGCGGGTCGCTCCGGGGGCCGGACGTGGGACCGGGGCCCGGTCCTTCGGGCCCGCCCAGGCGGTGGTGGTGAGGGTGCCGATCAGGCCGAGGAGCGCCGCGGCCGTGGCGAGGCGGCGGCCGGGGGCGGGGCGAGCGGACAGGGCGGTCTCCAGCCTCGTGAGGTCAAGGAACGCTATGGCCCGGCTCAAGCTAGAAAGCGCCGCGAACCGTGTCAAAGACCTCCGGCCGGGACGCGCCGCCCGCGCGCACGAGGAGGCCGGTCCGCTCCGGCGGACCGGCCTCGCGTCCTTCGTTGTCGGTGGGAGTCTGCGTACGGTCCTCCTTCCGTCGAACCGAGCGGACTCGACCGCGTCCGGTGGGCCTGCGGTGGAGTGCCGCGTATCGCGTATCCGTCCATTCTGCGCCTTTTATTCCCGTATGTGTAGGGGGTTCGAGCAATACTTTCGACCGGGTTCAGACCCCCGTACAGACCCCGCTCAGACGGCCGCCTCCAGCGGTTCCTGCCGCTCGATGCCGGAGCGCAGCCGGTGCAGGCCTCGGCGGGCGTGGCTCTTCACGGTGCCGAGCGGCCAGCCCGTGCGGGCGGCGATCTGCGGCTGGGTGAGGTCCTCGTAGAACGCCAGGTACAGCACCCGGCGCTGGGCGGCGGGCAGCCGTCCCAGTTCGCGGCGGACCAGGACCCGGTCCAGCACCGTCTCCGGGTCGGCGGCGGTCTCGGAGCCGAGCGCGGTGCGAGACAGGGACGCGGCCGCCGCCGCGACCAGCTCGCCGCGCCGGGCACGCGCCGCCAGCGCGTCGAAGATCTTGCGCCGGGTGATGCCGACGATCCAGCCGCCCAGCGGCCCCCGGTCCGGCCGGTAGCCCGCACGGCCCCGCCACACCCCGAGGAACACCTGCTGGGTCACGTCCTCCGCCTCAGCGGCGTTCCCCAGCGCGCGGCGGGCGAGGGCGTACACCAGTGAGGACCAGCGCCGGTACACGGCCGCGAGACAGTCCTCGTCCCCCGCGACCAGGCCCCGCGCCAGCTCCTCGTCGTCGCACCCGTCCCCGGCCCGCGCCACGGGCGGCGCGGCGGTGGCGGACGGGGACGGGTACGAGGTCATGACCTGGCTCCTCGGGTGGGACGGTCAGGTCATCGTGGGAGCCGGTGCCGGGCGCCGACAACTCGCATCGTTTCTGCGTCGTTCCCGGCGTACAGTCGAGGTATGGACGACGAAACCGTCGGCGCCGGACTGACCACCGGCGCCCTGGCCCGCAGGCTCGGTGTGTCGCCCACGACCCTGCGCTCCTGGGACCGCCGCTACGGCCTCGGCCCCGCCGCCCGCGCCGACGGCAGACACCGCCGCTGGACGCCGGACGACGTGGCCGTGCTGGAGGCGATGTGCCGCCTGACCTCCTCGGGCGTCCCGCCCGCCGAAGCCGCCCGGACCGCCCGCGACGCCACGCACCCGCCCGCCGGCCGGGCCCCGGCCCCCGCGCCCCGCTCCCGCGCCCCCGGCGCACTGCCGCTCGGCGACGTGCGCGCGGAGTGCCGGGGTCTGGCCCGCGCGGCCGTCCGCCTGGACGCCCCGGCCGTGGAGGAGCAACTGGACGGTGTCGTCGCCGAGTACGGCGTCACCGTGGCCTGGCAGGAGGTGATGGCGCCCGCCCTGCACGCCGTGGGCCGCAAGTGGGTCTCCTCCGGGGACCGTTACATCGAGGTGGAGCACCTGCTGTCCTGGCACGTCTCCACCGCCCTGCGCCGCCACACCCCCCGGCTCGGTCCGCCCGGCACCCCCGTCACCGGACCCGTGCTGCTCGCCTGCGCCCCCGACGAACAGCACACCCTCCCGCTGGAGGCCCTCAACGCCGCGCTGGCCCAACACGGCATCCCCACCCGGATGTTCGGCAGCGCCGTCCCCGCCGACGCGCTCGCCGCCGCCGTACGGCGCCTGGGTCCGGCAGCCGTCGTGCTGTGGTCCCAGGCCCGCGCCACCGCGAGCCTGCCGCTGGCCCGGCATGTGGCGGGCATCGAGTGGGGCGTACGCGGTGCCCGCGGGCAGACCCTGATGATGCTCGGCGGACCCGGCTGGGCGGGCCGTTCCTGCCAGGGCATGCTCCGCCCGACCGGGCTCGCCGACGCCCTCGACACCCTGACCGCCGCCTACGGCACCGAGGTCGGCCGGAACCTCACTCCAGTCCGCGTGCGTGCTTGAACCGGTCCAGCCCGTCCTTCAGGTCGACGATCGGGTCCGGGTAGTCCCCGGCCGCCGCCCGGTCCGACCCGCTCAGCTTCCACGGCTCGTGCACCGCCGGGCCCTCCACGTCCGCCAACTCCTCGATCCATCGCCGGACATAGGCACCGTCCGGGTCGTACCGCTTGGCCTGGGTCGTCGGGTTCAGCACCCGGTTGGGGCGGGTGTCGGTGCCCGTGCCGGCCGTCCACTGCCAGTTGAGCTGGTTGTTGGCCAGGTCACCGTCGACCAGCAGGTTCAGGAAGTGCCGGGCGCCCACCCGCCAGTCCACGTACAGCGTCTTGGTCAGGAAGCTCGCGGTGAGCAGCCGGCCCCGGTTGTGCATCCAGCCCTCGTGCCGCAACTGCCGCATCGCGGCGTCCACGATCGGATAGCCGGTACGGCCCTCCCGCCACGCCTCGATGTCCGCCTCGGCCTCCGGTCCCGTGCGCCAACGGTCGTGCCTCGTGCGGTAGTCGGCATGCGACACCTTCGGCCGCACCGCCAGCACCTGCCGGTTGAAGTCCCGCCAGGCGACCTGCCGCACGAACGCCTCCGCGCCCGCACCGCCCTCACGACGCGACCGGTGCACGAGTTCCACCGGCGAGACCGTGCCGAAGTGCAGATGCGGGGAGAGCCGGGAGGTGCCGTCACCGGCCAGGTCGTCGTGCCGGTCCCCGTACGCGTCGATCCCCGACCGCAGCCAGGCCGCCACCATCCGGCGCCCCTCCTTCTCCCCGCCCTCCGCGAGGCCCGGCGAGGTGCCCGGCACCGCGTCGCGGGACGGAAGTTCCTCGGACTTGATGTCGTCCGGGACGCTCACCCTCCGGGGCGCGCCGAGCGGGTCCCGCAGCGACTGCCCGGACCAGTGGCGGAAGTACGGGGTGAACACCGCGAAGTGGTCCGAGCCGGTCGGGGTCACCAAGCCGGGCTCGACGGCACCCGTCACCGTGTCGTGGACGTGCAGCCTGCGGCCGTCCGCCTCCAGCGCGGTGCGCAGGGCGTGCTCGCGGCGGTGCGCGTAGCCGCTGGCGTCGGCTGCCATGTGCACCTCGTCGGCGTCCGCCTCCGCGACCACCTTGCACACCTCGGCCACCACGTCCCCGGAGCGCACCACGAGCCGGCCGCCGCGCTCGCGCAGCCCGGCGTCCAGGTCCCGCAGGCAGTCGGCGAGGAACGCCAGGCGGTTGGGCGCGGTGAACCCCGCGCCGTCGATGCCCTCGTCGCGCACGAACAGCGGCACCACCTGCCGGGCTCCGTCGAGGGCCGCGCGCAGCGGCGGATGGTCGTACAGACGCAGATCGGCGGTGAAGAGGACGACCGAGGTGTTCATCGAACGGCTCCGGAGCAGGGGATGCGGACGGTGGACTCTTCCGGGCGAGGGCCCCGGACGGACGCGGACGTCAACGCCGTGCCCGCCGTTTCAGCCTCCGGTGCTGGAGCCCCAGGTTCTTGATGCCCCGCTTCCGGAGCCCCCGGTTCTTCATCGTCGGGACCGGGCCGTAGACCGCGGCCCGCGCGATGTTCCGGGACATCCCGCCGAACACGATCGCGTGGAACGGCGACACCGCCCACCAGTACGCCTGGCCGAGCAGCCCGCGCGGATGGAACAGGGCGCGCTGGCGGTACCGGCTGCGGCCCTCGCCGGCCGGCTCCGCGTACATCTCCAGCCAGGCCAGGCCCGGCAGCCGCATCTCGGCCCGCAGCCGCAGCAGATGGCCCGGCTCGATCTCCTCCACCCGCCAGAAGTCCAGCGAGTCGCCCACCCGCAGCCGCTCCGCGTCCCGGCGGCCCCGGCGCAGCCCCACCCCGCCCATCGCCCGGTCCATCCAGCCGCGCAGGCTCCAGGCGAGCGGGAAGGAGTACCAGCCGTTGTCGCCGCCGACGCCCTCGATCACCCGCCACAGCCGGTCCAGCGGGGCGTCCACCAGCGTCTCGCGCTCGTCGGTGTACAGGCTGCCGCCCGCCCAGTCCGGGTCGGTCGGCAGCGGATCGCTCGGCGCGCCCGGCACCGACGCCGACGACCAGCGGGTGACCACCTTCGCCTCACGCACCCGGCGCAGCGCCAGCCGTACCGCCTCGTCGAAGGTGAACGGATGCCCGGGCGGCTCCGGCAGATACCGCCGGATGTCGTGCTCGCGGCACACCACCTCGTACCGCAGCGACTCGGTCAGTGGGCGGGCGATGGACGCGGGTACCGGGGTAACCAGCCCCACCCAGTGGCTGGACAGACCCGGCGTGAGCATCGGCACGGACAGGATGAACCGGTGCGGCAGATGGGCGAGTTGGGCGTACCTCAGCATCATCTCCCGGTACGTCAGTGTGTCCGGGCCGCCGATGTCGAAGGTCCGGTTCACGTCCTCCGGCAACCGCGCGGAGCCCACCAGCAGCCGCAGCACGTCCTCGACACCGATCGGCTGGATACGGGTTTGCACCCAGCTCGGCGTCACCATCACCGGCAGCCGCTCGGTGAGGTAGCGCAGCATCTCGAAGGAGGCCGAGCCGGAGCCGATGATCACCGCCGCGCGCAGTACGGCCGTCGGCACCCCGGACTCCAGCAGGATGTGTCCGACCTCCGCCCGCGAGCGCAGGTGCGGGGACAGCTCCCGCTCCGGCACCCCGGCCGGGGTCAGCCCGCCGAGGTACACGATCCGGCGTACCCCGGCCGCCTTCGCCTGCTCGCCGAAGTACCGGGCCGCGCGGCGGTCGGTCTCCTCGAAGCCGCCCCCACTGGCCAGCGCGTGCACCAGGTAGTACGCCACATCGACGTCCCGCATCGCGTCGGCCAGCGTGTCGGGGTTCGTCACATCGCCCCGCACCACCTCCACGTCACCGGCCCACGGGAGGTCGCGCAGCTTGCTCGGGGTACGGGCCAGACAGCGCACCTGGTGTCCGGCGGCGAGCAGTTCCGGCACGAGCCTGCCCCCGATGTAGCCGGTGGCACCGGTCACCAGGCAGCGCAGTCCGCCCTCGGGCTCGTCGTCGTTCATCGTCTTCGGCTCCTCGGCATCGGTGTTCGCCCGTGGTCCGCCACGGCCTCCCGGTGATCCCTTCCCGCCCGACGCCATAAGTGGATGCGGTTGTGCCGGACGGAGTACAACGGCATGTCCACGCGATAGCCGGGCAGCCGATGAGGTACAGGTTCCGTGTCCCGTCCGAACCTTCCGCCGGAGGTGTCCGCCGCCATGAATTCGACAGTGCTGGAGCGTTTCCCCGCAGGTTCACCGCGCGGCTCCTGGCCCGCCGAGGAGTACGCCGCCGCCCGCCGGGCCGAGGGCGAACCCGCGACGGTGGTCATGGACCTCAAGTCGGACGCGTTCCTGGTCGTGGTCGAGGGTCGCGCGGACGACTAGAACCCCGGACCGCGTCACCGGGTGAGTGCCTCCAGATGGGCCTTCCGGGTCTCCGCGGTCTGACCCTGGATCAGCAGGAACATCCCCTCGCGGGCCAGGCGTTGGGCCCGGGACGTGAGGGACATCGAGCGGCCGCCTCCTGCCACCACCGCCGCCGTGGTGGCCGTGTTCAGCGCCGCGTACGCCTCCGCCCGTACCGCCAGGCGTTCCTCCACCCGCTCCAGCGGGGAGGGGTGGTCGGCGAGGGCGTAGGCGCGGGTACGGATGTCCGTCAGATGCGCCCGTAGCGGGATCGCCGTCCGCTCCTCCAGCAGGGACAGGGCCGCCGAGGCGATGCCGAAGACCGCCGGGTTGGTGTTCAGGGTCTTCGCCCGGTCGGTGGGGGCCCAGTCGGAGTACGGGACACGGAGGGCCATCGAGGCATCGGGGACGCGCAGGCCGTCCAGCTCCAGGGACACCGTGTGCGCGGCGGTCAGGGCGGCCAGGCGCAGGGGGTCGGAGGGGCGCAGGCCCGGCTGGTCGCGGGCCTCCACGAAGGCGAACACCGCCTCGCCGTCGTCGGTCAGGCCGGCCAGGAGGAGTACGTCGTTCAGGCCCCAGCCGGTGTACCAGGGGACCGTTCCGTCGAAGCGCCAGCCCGTGCCGTCGCGGCGGGCCCGTACGGGCGCCCCGGGGTGGGCGCGCAGGTGGGCGTACGCCACTCCGGAGAGCAGCTCGCCGCGGGCCAATGGGCCCAACAGGCGCTCACGGGCAGCCGGTTCGCCCCGCGTGAGGACCTGGACCGGGGTGTGGTGCTGCGACTGGACGAACCACGTCGAACCGCACGCGCCCGCCAGGATCTCCGAGACCTCCCGGACCACGCCGGGCGGCGCCGCCGAGCCGCCGTACTCGGCCGGGGCGGTCAGGCCCAGCAGCCCGGACCGCTTCACGGCCTCGACGTGGCTCGCGGGCACGCCCTCCTGGTCCACCCGCTCCGCCTCGGGCTCCAGCAGCTCGGCGGAGAGGAGACGGGCGCGGGCGACGAGCGGGTGTTCGGTGATCGTCATGCGTCACTTCCTACCCCCGCCGCACCGCCCGGCACCTGTGGCACACTCCGCCGATGACCACCCGAACGATCACCGCGGCAGACTCCGGCACCCTCACCCTCGGCGACCTCTCCGTCCACCGCGTCGGCCTCGGCGCGATGCGGCTGACCGGCAACGCCGCCTTCCACCTGGGCGCCCCCAGCGACCGGGCCCGCTCCCTCGCCGTCCTGCGCCGGGCCGTGGAACTCGGGGTGAACCACATCGACACCGCCGCCTTCTACTTCTCCGCCCTCCGCTCCGCCAACGAACTGATCAACACCGCCCTCGCCCCCTACGCCGACGACCTGGTCATCGCCACCAAGGTCGGCCCCTTCCGTGAGCAGGACGGCTCCTGGGGCACCGCCGCCCGCCCGGACCAACTGCGCGGCCACGTCGAGGAGAACCTCCGCCAGCTCGGCCGCGACCACCTCGACCTCGTGTACCTGCGCCGAATGCGCCAGGACTCCGTCGCCGAGCACTTCGGCGCCCTCGCGGAGCTGCGGCAGGCGGGCCTGATCCGGCACCTCGGCATCTCCGCGATCGCACCCCGGCACCTCGACGAGGCGCTGGCCCTCGCACCCGTGGTCGCCGTGCAGAACCGGTACGGACTCGACACCCCGTACCCCGAGGCGGCCGAGCTGCTCAGGCTGTGCGGGGAGCGCGGCATCGCCTTCGTCCCGTACTACGCCGTCGCCGGGGAGACCGGCGAACGCGGCGCGCACGAGCGGGTCGCGGCCGACGCGGACGCCGTGGTCGCGGAGATCGCCCGCGCGCACGGCGTCAGCCCGACCCAGGTCCGGATCGCCTGGACCCTGCAGCAGGGACCGCACGTCCTCGCCATCCCCGGCACCGGCGACCCCGCCCATCTGACGGAGAACATCGCGGCGGGCGCGCTGAAGCTCACCGACGGCGAACTGGGCCGCCTGAACGCCTTCCACCACTAGCCGAGGACCCCGCCGGTCCCCTCTCAGGGGGAGACTGGCGCCCCGGTAGTTTTACGTATAACCTCTCCCGCTAACCACCCCCACCGGAAGGCTCCGATGCGCCGCGTTGCCCTGGTCACCCTCGTCGTGGACGACTACGACGACGCCATCCGCTTCTACACCGAGGCACTCGGTTTCCGGCTGGCCGAGGACGAGCCCCGCCCGGACGGCTCACGGTGGGTCGTCGTGGAGCCCGGCACCGAAGCGGGCCCCGGCACCGGCCTGCTGCTCGCCCGCGCGAAGAACGACGGCCAGCGCGCCCGCCTCGGCGACCAGACCGGTGGCCGCGTCGGCTTCTTCCTGCACACCGACGACTTCGCCCGCGACCACGCCCGCATGACCGCCCACGGGGTGACCTTCCTGGAGGAACCCCGTCACGAGCCGTACGGCACGGTCGCCGTCTTCCAGGACCTCTACGGCAACCGCTGGGACCTGCTCCAGCCCGCCGCCTGAACGCCGCCTGAACCCCCATCCGCACGACCCGCCGAGGAAGCACGCCATGACCGCGCCCCGCATCGACACCGAGACCCTCCGCCGGCTCCCCAAGGCCGTCCTGCACGACCACCTCGACGGCGGCCTGCGCCCCGCCACCGTCATCGAACTCGCGGCCGCGGTCGGCCACACCCTGCCCACCACCGACCCGGACGAGCTGGCCGCCTGGTACGTCGAGGCTGCGGGCTCCGGCGACCTGGTCCGCTACATAGGCACCTTCGAGCACACCCTCGCCGTGATGCAGACCCGTGAGGGCCTGCTGCGCGTCGCCGAGGAGTACGTGCTGGACCTCGCCGCCGACGGCGTCGTCTACGCCGAGGTGCGCTACGCCCCCGAGCTGAACACGCGCGCCGGGCTCACCCTGGCCGAGGTCGTGGAGACCGTGCAGGAGGGCCTCGCGGCCGGCATGGCCAAGGCGGCCGCCGCCGGGACGCCGGTACGCGTCGGCACCCTGCTGTGCGGCATGCGGATGTTCGACCGGGTCGGCGAGGCCGCCGAACTGGCCGTCACCTACCGCGACGCCGGGGTCGTCGGCTTCGACATCGCCGGTGCCGAGGACGGCTTCCCACCCGCCGACCACCTGGCCGCCTTCGAGCACCTGCGCGCCGAGAGCGTGCCCTTCACCATCCACGCGGGCGAGGCGTACGGGCTGCCCAGCATCCACCAGGCCGTCCAGGTCTGCGGCGCCCAGCGCCTCGGGCACGGCGTCCGCATCACCGAGGACATCGTCGACGGCAAGCTCGGCCGCCTGGCCGGCTGGGTCCGCGACCGCCGGATCGCGCTGGAGATGTGCCCCACCTCCAACCTCCAGACCGGCTGCGCCACGTCCATCGCCGAGCACCCCATCACCGCGCTGAAGGACCTCGGCTTCCGGGTCACCCTCAACACCGACAACCGCCTGGTCTCCGGCACCACCATGACCCGCGAGATGGCGCTGCTGGTCGAGGAGGCGGGCTGGACGGCGGAGGACCTGCGCACGGTCACCGTGAACGCGGTCAAGAGCGCCTTCATCCCGTTCGACGAGCGCAAGGCGCTCATCGAGGACGTCATCCTGCCGGGTTACGCCGAAGCGCTCTGAAGCAGCCCCTTGACGTAGGCGGCCTGTCCGACGTGCTGGAGATCGTCGGACAGGACGCTCACCAGGCGTACGCCCAGCGTGACCGGGGGCTCCCAGCGCTCGTCCACGACCCGCTCCAGATCCTTGGCGGCCAGCGCCCGCAGCACGCCGAGGGTCTGGTCGTGCACCGCGTCGTAGTACCCGGCCAGCAGCACGGTCGAGGGGACCCGTACCTTCGCGGCCTGCTCGGGGGTGTGGCCGTAGCCGGTGTCGTGGTGCGGCAGCTCCAGGTCGAAGCGGTCGGCCCAGTCCCGTGCCAGCCACACCTGGTCCAGCCCGAAGGCGTCGGCGATGTGGTCGTCCTGCACCCGGCTGAGATGCCACAGCAGCCAGGCGATGGAGTTCGCGCCGGGCGCGGGGGAGCGGTCCAGGTCGTCCGCGCCGAGTCCGTCGAGCACGGTGTGGACTTCTTCCCGGATACGGTCGTAGCCCTCGATGAGGATCTCCTTCGCGTACATGTTCCCACCCTCGCGCATCCCCGCCCCCGGCGCGAGAGCGTGACCTCACCCGGGTCAGGGCCTGCCCTGGCCCGGCTCCGCCTCCGGGGTGCCCAGCAGGGCGATCAGTGCGCGGGCGGCCGGGCTGGTGGCCCGCTCCGGCGGCAGCAGGGCCACCGTCTCGTACGCGGCCTCGTCGACGCCCTTGAGGGGGAGCGCGGTGAGCGAGGTCCGCTTGTGCCGGAAGTGCCGGGGGACGACCGCGATACCGAGGTTCTCGTCCACCAGGTCCAGCAGGCTGTGCACGTCGTTCACCTCCAGGGCGACCGTACGGCGCACCCCGGCCGCGGCGAACGCGGCGTCCGTGGCCCGGCGCGGCCCCCAGTCCGGATGGAAGTCCACGAACACCTCACCGGCCAGGGCGGCGGGGTCGGGCACCGCGCCGAGTTCGGCGAGCCGGTGCTCCGGATGGCACAGCACGGTCATCGCCTCGCTGGTCAGCGGCACCGAGCGCAACGGGTCGCCGTCGGCCGGGGTGCGGTAGGCGAAGGCGAGGTCCAGCCGGCCCGCCGACACCCCCTCCGCCAGCGCGCCCGAACCGCTCTGCCGCAGCCGGATCTCCACGTCGGGGTGCTCCCGCCGGAAGCCTGCCAACAGCCCCGCCACATGCACCCCGGCGATGCACTGCTCCGTGCCCAGCGCCAGTGTGCCGCGCAGCACTCCCTGCACCGCGGCGACCGCCTCGTGCGCGGAGCGCACCTGCGCGAGGATGCGCTCGGCCTCCACCAGCAGCGCCCGCCCGGCCTCCGTCAGCGTCACCCGGCGGGTGGTGCGCACGAACAGCGGCGCCCGCAGCTCCCGCTCCAGAGCGCGGATCGACGCCGAGAGCCCCGACTGGGACACCATCAGACGCTCGGCGGCACGGGTGAAGTGCTGGTCCTCGGCGACCGCGACGAAGTGCTGGAGGTGACGCAGTTCCATGATTGAGAAGCCTAGCCGCTGAAATCCATCGGATTCTTCTGTTGGACCGCTGACCGCGCTCCGGGGAAGAGTTGGGGGAGGCTGCCGGACGCGTACGGGTCCGGCGCCGGAAAGACCGTGTGCCAACCCCTTATGGAGTCGCGTTGTACACCGCCCACCCCGACCGCTACGCAGACCTGCCCTACCGGCGCTCCGGACGCAGCGGACTGAAGCTCCCCGTGCTGTCGCTCGGCCTGTGGCACAACTTCGGCCCCGACCGGCCGGTGGAGACCCAGCGCGCGATCCTGCGCCGCGCCTTCGACCTCGGGATCACCCACTTCGACCTGGCCAACAACTACGGCCCGCCGCCCGGCGCCGCCGAGTCCGCGCTCGGTGAGGCACTGAAGGCCGACTTCACGCCGTACCGCGACGAACTGGTCATCTCCACCAAGGCCGGCTATCTGATGTGGCCCGGCCCGTACGGGGAATGGGGCTCGCGCAAGTCCGTGCTGTCCTCGCTCGACCAGAGCCTGACGCGGATGGGCCTGGACCACGTCGACATCTTCTACTCGCACCGCTTCGACCCCGAGACCCCGCTCGAGGAGACCATGGGCGCGCTGCACTCGGCGGTCCAGCAGGGCAAGGCGCTCTACGTCGGCGTCTCCAACTACTCGGCGGAGCAGACCCGTGAGGCGGCGCGCATCCTGGGCGAGCTGGGCACCCCCCTCCTCATCCACCAGCCGCGCTACTCCATCCTGGACCGGCGCCCGGAGGACCAGGGGCTGCTGGACACCCTGGACGAGCTTCAGGTCGGCTCGATCGTCTACTCCCCGCTGGAGCAGGGCCTGCTCACCGGCCGTTACCTCGACGGCATCCCGGAGGACTCCCGCGCGGCGAGCGACAGCCCGTTCCTGAAGTCCGACGCCGTCACCGAGGACCTCGTCGGCCGGCTGCGCGCCCTGAACGAGATCGCCGCCTCGCGCGGTCAGACCCTGGCCCAGATGGCCCTCGCCTGGGTGCTGAGGGGCGGACGGGTGACTTCCGCTCTTGTGGGGGCGAGCAGCACCAAGCAACTGGAAGACAGCGTCGGCGCCATCCGGAATCTGGAATTCAACGAGGACGACATGGCTCGTATCGACGCCGTCGTGCAGACTTGAACTCGCCGGAACGGTAGTGACGGAAGGCGGAAGTTTTTTCCGCCTTCACAATTTCTTCGCGTATTCCGGCACGGGTGGCGCTGAATTCCTGCCACGCCGGGAAGCGGAGCGGCGGCAGAGCCCAGGGAAGCCTCACCCCTGGGCTCTTGCCTTGCGGGCGCGGGCGAGCCGGGACTTGATGCGCCGTCCACGGTCGATAATCCGCCAACTAATGCGGGGTGCTCCCGCACGTCACATGATTCGGCCAGAATCGGGGCATCGCATATGCCAGGAGAGTGGCCGGAAAGACATGGTGACAGTGTTTCCATTGTGGCGATACTCGAAATGCCAGGGGCACTTCACCGCACAGGAGCCGCACGGAAAAGAGAGGGACCGGTCGGCACACCGGCGAGGCAACGGGGGAGTGATCGTGCACGATGAATTCCTGTGCCATGTCACCGCGTACGGGATCTGCGGCGGTCAGCGGGTAGGCGTACCGCTCGGCACCTACCGCGCGCCCACCCTCGCGCTCGCCCTGTGGTGGCTGCGGGACCGCGCCTCCTGGATCGCCGAACGCCTGGACCCCAGCCCCGACGGTGAGAAGATCCCGGCGGGCGCCCTCGTCCCCGTCCCGGACACCGTGGCCGACGTCCCCACCCTGCTGCGCGCCTGGTGTTCCGACGACGCCCGGCAGGAACTGGTCGCGGACGAACTGGCCGGCGGACGCCTGGTGCGGATCGCCGCGAGCGACGACACCACCGAGTACGAACTTCTCGCCGAGTCGATCGACGCCCTCCGCATGCAGCGCACCGTCCCCGCCTTCGTCGTCCCCGTTGCCTGAGCGCGAAACCGCAGGCCCGGCCCGCTCGCGCCAGGCCAGGAACAGGTGCGCGCACAGCGAACGGATTGGGTGGAATGCGCGGGCCGAGTCGGGGTACGAGCAACAGAGGCAACAGGCGACCGGCCGTACCGGGCATTTCGAGAGAGACACCATGACCGAACACCTGGGCGTGGCAGTGGCAGTGATACCGACTGGTTTCGACGTACCCGTGGAACCCCTTCGGCGTGCGGCGCACTACACCGGGGAACCAGGATGCATCGCCGACGCGCGGGCCTTCGCCGGGCGCTTCCTGGAGCAGTTGCGCACGGAGTGGTGCGCCACCGTGGACAGCCGTACCGGTGGGGAGCTGCTGCTGGTCGTCAGCGAGCTGGTCACCAACGCCGACCGGCACAGCGGGGGTCCGTACATCCTGGAGCTGGAGGGCACCGACAGTGCGATCAGCGTCTCGGTGTACGACAGCAGCGTGGCCCTGCCCCGCTTCTTCCCCAAGGACCCCGAGCGGGTCGGCCATCACGGCCTGGAGATCGTGCGAGCGGTCGCCTCGGAGATCACCGTGGACCGCGTACCGGTGGGGAAGCGCGTGCGTGCCCTGATCCGGCTGGACGGCTGAGCTGACCGCTTCACGGCCCTCCTGAGCCAGTCAACGCCGACCGCGATCCGGTCGGCGTCTTCGTGTGTCCGGAACCGGCCTTCGCGCGTCCGGCTCCCGTTGAGCGGACATGAGGCCGAGCAGGCATGACGAAGGGCGGCCCGGCCGAACCGGACCGCCCTACTCACTTCAAGGTGTCAGAGCGTCAGCACTGCGGGCTCAGGCGCAGCCCAGCTCGCCGAGCATGCCCTGGCGCAGCCGCGCGATGATGCGCTTGATCAGACGGGAGACGTGCATCTGCGAGCAGCCCAGCTTCTCGCCGATCTCCGCCTGGGTGGCCTCCTCCACGAACCGCATGTGGATGATCTGCCGGTCGCGGTCGCTCAGCTCGGCCATCAGCGGGGCGAGGGCGTGGAAGTCCTCCACCAGCCGCAGACCCTCCTCCTCGACGCCGATGAAGTCCGCCAGGACCGCCTCGCCGTCCTCGCGGCCGTCGCCGGTGAGGGCGGCGTCCAGCGAGCTGGAGTTGTAGCCGTTGGAGGCGAGCTGGCCCTCGACGACCTGCTCCTCGGTGATGTTCATCAGCGTGGCCAGCTCGGCCACGGTCGGGTCGCGGTCCAGCCGGCTCGACAGTTCCTCACGGGCCTTGGCCAGCTCCACGCGCAGCTCCTGGAGCCGGCGCGGCACGTGCACCGCCCAGGTGGTGTCACGGAAGAAGCGCTTGATCTCACCCACGATGTAGGGGAGCGCGAAGGACGTGAACTCCACCTCGCGCGAGATCTCAAACCGGTCGATCGCCTTGATCAGGCCGATCATGCCGGTCTGGACGATGTCCTCCATGTCGTCGCCCCGGCCCCGGAAACGCCCGGCGGCGAAGCGCACCAGCGACATGTTCATCTCGATGAGCGTGTTGCGCGCGTACTGGTATTCGTGCGTGCCCTCTTCCAGCTCCGCCAGCCGGCGGAAGAACTGGCGGGACAGCGCCCGCGCGTCACGCGGGGCGACGGACGCGGGGTCCGCGATACCAGGAAGGATCTCCTCGTCCGTCATGTCCTGCGCGGCCTTGTCCGCGACCTCTGCTTGCGACCGGATGCCGACGGCGGTGTCCATTACCTCTCCCACGTAAGTCACGGTTCGACGACTGCTCCCGTGGGCCCTGGTTGCCCGAGGCCACGGTTGCCGCGTGGTCCCCGGCTACCCGGAAAACCCCGCCCCATGCACGTCTTCTCTCACGGGGCGGGTACCCCCGGTCACGCGACGCATGCAGACGAATTTCGAGGTGGCTCGAAACAGCCGAAGTGGCTCGATCTTATCGACCCGCGACCGATGAGTCCGGGGGCGGGGGCCGGTCGATACAGGTGAGCGCGCGACCGGCGCCGCGACCCGTCCAGGAGGTCCCCATGTCCCACGATGGTTTCACCACATGTCTCTGGTTCGACGGCCAGGCCGAGGAGGCGGCGCACTACTACGTCTCCGTCTTCAAGGACTCCGGCATCGGCCGGGTCACCCGCTGGAGCGAGGCCGGCCCCGGTGAGGCCGGGACCGTGCTCACCGTCGAGTTCACCGCGAACGGCCAGAAGTTCGTCGCCCTGAACGGCGGCCCCGAGTTCACGTTCAGCGAGGCCATCTCGTTCCAGATCCTCTGCGCCGACCAGCGGGAGATCGACCACTACTGGGCCCGGCTGACCGAGGACGGCGGCGAGGGCGGCCCCTGCGGCTGGCTCAAGGACAAGTACGGCGTCTCCTGGCAGGTCTGCCCCCAGCGGCTGCTCGAGATGACCAGCGACCCCGACTCGCAGAAGGCCGCCCGTGCCTTCGGCGCCATGATGAAGATGGGCAAGATCGACCTCGCCGCCCTGGAGAAGGCGTACGCGGGCGAATGACCGGGCCCGGCGCCCGGTCACGCGCTCTCGGCGAGCACCTCGCCGATCGTGTGCCGGGCGTTCTGTGCCAGTACCGGGTCGGTGCGCCAGTAGTAGGGGAGCTGGACCAGGGCGATGGACAGCGCCCAACCCCGGCCGCGCGCCCACTGGGCGTCTTCCGCGCCCACCGCGTCGCGGAAGACGTCCCGGACGGAGGCGGGCAGCAGGTTCCAGGCCACGATCGGGTCCACGGCCGGATCGCCCACCCCCGCGCAGCCGAAGTCGATCACCGCACTCAGGCCACCACCGGTGACCAGCACGTTGCCGGGGGAGAGGTCGCCGTGCGCCCAGGCCGGCGGGCCAGTGCCCGCTCCCACCGCGCGGCCGCCTCGGCCGTGTCGATCCGGCCCAGCGCCTCACGGGTCGACTCGTCACGACCAGCTCCTGGCCCAGGCGGAACATCGCGTTCTCCGTGCCGGACGACCCCAGCCGGGTCACCGGCAGCTCCGCCCACGCCGGGAACCGCCGCGCCACCAGGCGGCCCACCAGCGTCACCGGCCCCGTCCAAGAGCCGGTGTGTCCCCGCTGTCGACCGAAAAAACCAGACCACCGAACGGCACATCGTCCCCGAGCGAGCCGCCCACCGGGTGGCTAGCGTGATCTTCCGGGACGAACCGTCAACACGAGAGGGCCGACCATGGCCGTGCAATCCGAAGGAACGCCCTGCTGGGCCGACGCGATGTTCACCGACCTGGAGGGCGCCAAGCGGTTCTACGGCGACGTCCTCGGCTGGACTTTCGGCGAGTCGTCGTCCGAGTACGGCAACTACACCCAGGCGTACGCCGACGGCAAGGCCGTCGCCGCCATCGTCCCGCCCATGCCCGGCCAGGAGAGCACGTCGCAGTGGTGTCTCTACTTCGCCTCGCCGGACGCCGCCGCCACCGCCGCGAAGATCCGGGAGAACGGCGGCGAGGTGCTGATGGAGCCGATGCGGGTCGGTGACTTCGGGACGATGGCGATCGTCCGCGAGCCCAGCGGCGCCGTCTTCGGTGTCTGGCAGGGCGACGCCCACGAAGGCTTCGAGGCTGTGGCGAAGCCCGGCGCCTACTGCTGGGCGGAGCTGTTCACCCGCGAGCCGGAGAAGGCGGACGCGTTCCTGTCGGCCGTCTTCCCGTACCGGATGAAGGAGCTGGCGGACGAGCACGTCGACTTCCGGCTGTTCGACCTGGGCGCCGACCCGGTGCTCGGCCGGATGCGGATGGGGGAGGAGTTCCCGCCGGAGGTCCCCTCGTACGTCAACGTCTACTTCACCGTGGAGGACTGCGACGCGGCCGTGGCCCGCGCCACCGAGCGCGGTGCCGTGCTCCGGTTCGGCCCGATGACCAGCCCCTTCGGCCGGTTCGCCGCCCTCACGGACCCGCAGGGCGCCAGCTTCTCGGTGATCGACGTCACCACGACCGACGGCGGCATGCCCGACTTCAAGGACGCCTGACCCGGCCGGTCGGACCCCGCGCGCGGCCATGGCATGATCGGGCACATGCGTGAACGTGTGGTGGCCGCGTGCGACGGGGCTTCGAAGGGAAACCCCGGACCGGCCGGATGGGCGTGGGTGGTCTCCGACGACGACGAGCGGACCCCGGCCCGCTGGGAGTCGGGCCCGCTCGGCCGGGCCACCAACAACGTCGCCGAACTCACCGCGCTGGAACGGCTGTTGACCGCCGTCGAGCCGGATGTGCCGCTGGAGGTCCGGATGGACTCCCAGTACGCGATGAAGGCCGTCACCACCTGGCTCCCCGGCTGGAAGCGCAACGGCTGGAAGACCGCCGCGGGCAAGCCGGTCGCCAACCAGGACCTCGTGGTCCGTATCGACGCGCTGCTCGACGGCCGCTCGGTCGAGTTCCGGTACGTCCCCGCCCACCAGGTCGACGGTGACCCGCTGAACGACTTCGCCGACCGCGCCGCCAGCCAGGCCGCCGTGGTGCAGGAGGCCGCGGGCAGCGCCCATGGCTCGCCCGAGCCGCCGCCCTCGCCCGACACCCCGGCTCCGTCCGCCCGCCGCAAGACGCCCCGGCGTGCCACCGGCGCCTCCGGGGCCGCCTCCTCGCGGACCATCAAGGCCAAGTTCGCCGGCCGCTGCCTCTGCGGCCGCTCCTACGCCGCCGGCGAGTCCATCGCCAAGAACGCGCAGGGCTGGGGCCACCCGGAGTGCCGTACCGCCACCGGCTGACCGGCCCCGGCGGATGCTCCCGGGTCCGGTCGTACGCCCACGCTGCTACCCTGCGAGGCCGATCGACTACGTCCGGTGACTTCCAGGGGTGTGCGCGTGAAGGTCGTCTGCGTCGGGGGCGGGCCAGCCGGCCTGTACCTCGCCATCCTGCTCAAGCGGCAGAACCCGTCCCACGACATCACGGTCCATGAACGCGCCCCCGAGGGCTCCACGTACGGCTGGGGCGTCACCTACTGGCAGGGGCTGATGGACCGGCTCCGCGCCCACGACCCCGAGTCGGCGGACGCCATCGCTCGGCACTCGGTCCACTGGCACGAAGGCGTGGCCCACGTACGGGACCTGAGCATCCGTCAGCCAGGTGACCAGGGCTCCGGCATCGGCCGGCACCGCCTCCTCGAACTGCTCGCCGAGCGCGCCCGAAACCTCGGCGTGCGGCTGGAGTTCACGAGCGAGATCACCGAACCCCCCGCCGGGGCCGACCTGGTGGTGGCCGCCGACGGCATCGGCAGCGCCCTGCGCACCCGGTACGCGGAGGAGTTCGGCACCCATGTCACCCACGGCCGCAACCACTTCCTCTGGCTCGGCACCACCAAGGTCTTCGACGCCTTCACCTTCGCCTTCGTCGAGACCGCGCACGGCTGGATCTGGGCCTACGGCTACCCCTACGACGCCGAGCACAGCACCTGCGTCATCGAGTGCTCGCCCGAGACCCTCACCGGCCTCGGCCTGCACAGCGCCGACGAGGGCGAGGGGCTCGCCCTGCTGGAGCACCTCTTCGCGGGCCTCCTCGACGGCCACCCCCTCATCGGCCGCACCAGCGACGGCGTGAGCGTCCCCTGGCTGAACTTCCGCACCCTCACCAACCGCACCTGGCACCACGGCGGCCTCGTCCTGCTCGGCGACGCCGCCCACACCACCCACTACTCCATCGGCGCCGGCACCACCCTCGCCCTGGAGGACGCCATGTGCCTGGCCACCGCCCTGCGCGAGCACCCCTCCCTCCCCGACGCCCTCGCCGCCTACGAGAAGCGCCGCCGCTTCGAGCTGCTGTCCGCGCAGAGCGCCGCCCGCTACAGCGCCCGCTGGTACGAGAGCCTGCCCCGCTACATCGATCTGCCCCCGCATCGCATGTTCGCCCTGCTCGGCCAGCGCCACTCCCCGCTGCTGCCCTACGTACCGCCCCAGCTCTACTACGGCCTCGACAAGGCCGCCGGACAGCTCGAACCGCTGCGCCGGCTCAAGCGCTGGCTCGGCCCCCGCGCCGCCCGCGCCCTGCACGCCGCGCGCACCCCCGACCGCCCCCGCTGACCCTGCGCCCCAGCTCAGGGCCCTGGTAAATGTTGGTGAATGGTCATTCACTGGATAGAGTGAATGGCTATTCACCAGTCACGCACATTCACCCACAGGAGTGTCGATGGGCCCCTCCGCCCCCATACCCGAGCCGTCCGGCGCCCTCGCGGCGCCGCCCCGGCTGCGGGAGCGCCTCACCATCCCCGTGCTGGCGTCGGGCGGCATCCTCATGGCCGTCATGCAGACCGTGGTCGTCCCGCTCCTGCCGGACCTGCCCCGGCTCACCGGGTCCTCCCCGGCCGCCGTCTCCTGGATGGTCACCGCCACCCTGCTCTCCGGGGCCGTGCTCACCCCGGTCCTCGGTCGCGCCGGTGACATGTACGGCAAGCGCCGGGTGCTGACCTCCGCGCTCGCCCTGATGACCATCGGCTCGGTGCTGTGCGCGCTGTCCTCCGACATCACCGTGCTCATCACCGCCCGCGCCCTCCAGGGCGCCGCCGCCTCGGTCGTCCCGCTGTCCATCAGCATCCTGCGCGACGAACTCCCGCCCCAGCGGCGCGGGTCGGCGGTCGCGCTGATGAGCTCCACCGTCGGCATCGGTGCCGCGCTCGGCCTGCCGCTGGCCGCGCTCGTCGTGCAGTACGCCGACTGGCACACCATGTTCTGGCTGACCAGCGCCCTCGGCGCGCTCGGGGTCGCGGCCACCTGGTGGGCGGTCCGGGAATCGCCGGTGCGTGAGCCCGGCCGGTTCGACGTGGTCGGCGCGCTGGGCCTGGCCGTCGCGCTGGTGTCCCTGCTGCTCGCCGTCTCCCAGGGCGGCCAGTGGGGCTGGACGAGCCCCGCCGTCCTCGGGCTGTTCGCCGCCTTCACCGTGGTGCTCGCCCTGTGGTGGCGCCAGCAGCTCCGGACCGCCCGCCCCCTGGTCGACCTGCGGCTGGTGACCCGGCCCCGCGTGGGCCTGTCCCATGTGGCGGCCCTGCTCACCGGCTTCGCGTTCTACGCCAACTCGCTCGTCACCGCCCAGCTCGTCCAGGCGCCCAAGGCCAGCGGCTACGGGCTCGGGCTGTCCATCGTCGCCACCGGACTCTGCCTGCTGCCCGGCGGCGTCACCATGCTGCTCTTCTCACCGCTGTCCGCCCGGATCTCCGCCCGGCGCGGGCCAAGGATCACCCTCGCGCTCGGCGCCGCCGTCATCGCCTGCGGCTACGCGCTGCGCATCGCCGACAGCCGCGACCTGTGGATGATCATCCTCGGGGCGACCGTGGTGGCCACCGGCACCACCCTCGCCTACTCCGCGCTGCCCACCCTCATCCTGCGCGCGGTACCGGCCGCCCAGACCGCGTCCGCCAACGGCGTCAACGTCCTGATGCGGACCATCGGCCAAGCCGTCTCCAGCGCCGCCGTCGCCGCGGTACTGGTCCACCACACCAGCCTCGTCGGCGGGCTGCCGGTGCCCACCCTGCACGGCTATCTGCTGGCCTTCGCCATGGCCGGCGCCGTCGCGCTCGCCGCCTGCGCGGCCGCGCTCACCATCCCCGGCGACAGCACCCCCGACGGCGCCCCGCGCGCCGAGGGCGCCACCCGGGGGGCCCGCGCCCTGGAGGAGGCGTGACCACCGCACCCGCCCCCGCGCGCCGGGACGCCGAGGCGACCAAGGCGGCCATCCTCAAGGCCGCCCGCCACCTCCTGGCCCGGCACGCGCACGCCGACATCACCCTCAAGGCCGTCGCGGAGCGGGCCGGTGTCAGCCCGCCGCTGGTGCTGAAGTACTTCGGCAACAAGGACGCCCTGTTCGCCCGTGTCATGTCCTTCGACACCGACGCCGACGACCTCCTCGACGCACCCCTCGCCGGCCTCGGGCGGCACATGGTCCGGCACGTCCTGGCCAGCCAGCGCGACCGGGGCGCCGACCCGCTGCTGCGCATCGCCTTCGCCCCGCTGCACGGCGACCACGGCGACATCCTGCGCGCCAACTTCCGCGCCCAGGTCACCGACCGCCTCGCCGCCCGGCTCACCGGCCCCGACGCCGGCCTGCGCGCCGAACTGGCCGTCGCCGCGCTCATCGGGGTCGGCGTCATGTACGGCATCGCCCGCGGCCCGCACCTGCGTGAGAGTGGCCCGGACGAGGTGGCCGACCGCTACGGACCGCTCGTCCAGGCCCAGTTGACGCCCTGACTCACCCCTCGGGGCCGGTCAGCAGCGACTCCGCGCAGCGGCGGAACGCGGCGAGCAGGCGGCCGCCGTCGCCTGCGCGGGTGGCCAGCGCGACATGGCACGGCTCCACGCCGTGCAGCGGGATCGCGGTCAGATCGGGCCGCGCCGGCATCCCCGGTGCGGCCGCCGCGATGGCCAACGCCTGGCCGGACGCGACCAGTTCGAACTTGTCCTCGATGTCCCCGATGAACGGCCCGTCCGGCGCCGGCCGTCCGTCCGGGCCCGGGTCGATCCGCCAGAACGCGTCCCACAGCGGGTCCGGGACGCGGGGGAGGGGCTCGTCGGCGATGTCCTCCAGCGTGACCGACTCCTTGCCCGCCAGCCGATGGTCCAGCGGGACCACCACCACGCGCGGCTCGTCGTAGAGGACGGTCACCCGCAGCCCGTCGGTGGCGAACGGCAGCCGGGCCACCAGCGCGTCCACCCGGTGGCCGAGCAGCGCCTCCCGCGCCTCGTGCCAGCGCAGATGCGTGGCCCGCACGTCCGCGTCCGGGAACCGGCGCCGCAGCTCCCGCACGGCCGGGGTGACCAGCACGCCCGTCGTGTAGCCGACGGTGATCCGGCTGGGCTCGGCGGCCGCCCGCGCCTCCGTCGCCGCCTGCCGCGCGGCCCGCAGCAGCGCCTTGGCGCGGGGCAGGAAGACCTCGCCCGCCTCGCTGAGCCGGGTGCCCTGCGGGGTGCGGTACAGCAGCTCGACGCCCAGCTCCCGCTCCAGCCGCCGTACCTGACGGCTGAGCGAGGGCTGGGTGATGTGCAGGGCGGTGGCCGCACGGCCGAAGTGCCGGTGCTCGGCGACGACCGTGAAGTACCGGACCAGCCGGAGATCGAGATCCGCGAAGTCGGACATGCCCTCCAGCCTACGGTTCGCACCAGCGGTGATGCCCGGAACGTATTGCGCCATGCGGAAGAAGCCTTGGACGGGCGGGTTCCGCCCGGCCGACGATGGAGGCACTTCCACCGACCATCCGAGGAGAGCTTCACCATGCGTGTTTTCGTCACCGGGGCCACCGGGTTCGTCGGCTCCGCCGTGGTGCCCGAACTGATCGGCGCCGGGCACGAGGTCGTCGGCCTCGCCCGGTCGGACGACGGGGCCGCCGCGCTGAAGGAGGCCGGCGCCGAGGTGTTCCGGGGCAGCCTGGAGGACCCCGAGGGCCTGGCCCGCGCGGCGGACGGCGCCGACGGGGTGATCCACCTGGCCTTCGTCCACGACTTCGCCGACTTCGACGCGGCCGGCGCCACCGATCTGCGGGCCGTCGAGGCGATGGGCGACGCGCTGGCGGGCTCCGGCCGGCCGCTCGTGGTCACCTCCGGCACCGCGATCGCCCCGCCGGGCCGCCTCGTCACCGAGACCGACGCGCCCGCGCCGGGCACCCACCGCACCCCGTCCGAGGAGGCCGCCGTCCACCTCGCCGGGCAGGGCGTGCGCGGTTCCGTGGTGCGGCTCGCCCCCTCCGTGCACGGACGCGGCGACCACGGCTTCGTACCGCACCTCATCCGGATCGCCCGCGAGAAGGGCGTCGCCGCCTACGTCGGGGACGGCGCCAACCGCTGGCCCGGCGTCCACCGGTTCGATGCCGCCACGCTGTTCCGGCTGGTGCTGGAGCAGGCACCGGCCGGTACCCGGTGGCACGCGGCCGCCGACGAGGGCGTGCTGTTCCGGGACATCGCGGAGGTCATCGGCCGCCACCTGGACGTGCCCGTGGTGAGCGTGCCGGCGGAGCGGGCGGGGGAGCACTTCGGGTTCCTCGGCCGGTTCGCCGGGGTGGACAATCCCACCTCCAGCGCCGCCACCCGCGAACGGCTCGGCTGGCGGCCCACCGGGCCCGGACTCCTCGCCGATCTGGACGAGGGCCACTACTTCGAGTGAACCAGCACAGTAAGACCGGACAGGTGATCGGTTTGAAAGAACGTTTGCGCGGTTAATTGCACCGCATGACCAAGGAGGCACCGCGCAGGGGGCGGGACGAGACCAGGGAAGAGCGGGCCGACCGCAAGTGGGGCGAGCTGATCCAGGAGGTACGTGTCGCGCAGACCGGCGTACAGATCCTGTTCGGCTTCTTGCTCACCGTGGTCTTCCAGGCGAAGTACGCCCAACTCTCCAGCACCGACCAGATCATCTACATCGTCACCGTGGTCCTGGGGGCCTGTGCGACCGGCGCCCTCATCGGGCCGGTCTCACTGCACCGCCTGGTCTCCGGACGCCGGGTGAAACCGCAGGCGGTACGGCTGGCCGGGGGTCTGACCTTCGTCGGCCTGGTGCTGCTCCTCGCCACCATGACCTGCTCGTTGCTGCTGATCCTCCGGGTGGCCACTCACGACGGCTATGTGCCGTGGCTGGTCGGTGCCGTGGTCTGCTGGTACCTGGTCTGCTGGTACGGCCTGCCCCTGTGGGCCCGCCGCCGGCACACCGACCCCGAGGACCGCTAACGCCCGGTACGGGCCCGAAGGGCCGCCAGCGAGCGGTCGTGGACCCGGCTGAGCAGGAGCAGGGAGAGCACGGAGCCGATCAGGGCGCAGAACATGTCCCACTGGGTGTCCCACACATCGCCCTGGGTCGCCAGGAAGGCGTCCGCTCCGTGCCCGCCGATCACGGCGGCCAGCCACTCCAGCAGTTCGAAGCAGGCGCTGAAGGCCAGACAGGCGCACACCGTCAGCGGGGCCAGCCAGCGGCTGCCCCGCAACGGTGAGGTACGGGTGAGCAGCTCCCGTACCAGGATCGCCGGGACGAAGCCCTGCATCAGATGCCCGAACCGGTCGTACGGATTGCGGGCCAGATGGAAGGTGTCCCGCACCCAGTCGCCCGCCGGCACCTGCGCGTAGGTGTAGTGGCCGCCGACCGACAGCACCAGGGCGTGCGCGGCGAGCAGACCGCACAGCAGCCCGGTGAGCGGGAAGCGCCGCCACAGGAGCACCACCAAGGGCAGCCCGATCAGGACCCAGAAGGTCTCCAGGAACCACGTCGTACGGTCCCGCGCGCCCCATGCGGAGACCGCCAGGCCCGCCGCGGCCACGCCCGCGAACACCACGGGCGGCACCGTGCGGCGGACGGTCGGCCGGTCGGGGTGGACTGCGGTCATGGCGGGCTCCAGAGGCTGGGCGGTGTCGGTCGCCCCATCGTCCGGCCATCCGGCGCGCGGGGCATGAGTACCGGTACTCATGCCCCCGCCGCGCCTCCCTAGGGCTTGTCGCCCACGGCGCCGCGCAGCGCGGTGAGGCAGGAGCCGATCGCCTGCTGCAACTCCTCCAGGCGCCGGACCATGTCGTCCTCGTAGAAGTCCTGGGCGTCGTCGAAGGTCAGCTCCTCGAAGGCGCGCGTCGCCTTCTGGAGGCTGCCGTAGAACTTGGTGCGCCGCTCCTGCACGCGGAGTTCGGGGTCGGCCTCGACGGTGTCGGCGACCAGCGTCTTCAGCGTGTCGTACGCCTCCACCGCCCACTCGCCGGTGTCCTCGTCGTCCTCCAGCTCGTCGATCAGCGACAGATGGCGCTCGGCCTCCTCGCGCAGTTCGGCGGGGGCCTCGACGGTCTGCCCCGCCGGGGTCCTGATCTGCCCGGACTCCGCGATCTGCCGGACGTAGCCGATCTTGTCGGCGGCGCGGCTCTCGGTGGCGACGGCCCTTTTCAGGTCGTCGGTGCGCACCACGTCCCGCGCCAGCTCGGCCTGGAGCTCCGGGTCCTCCTTGAGCCGGTCCAGCAGCGCGGAGCGGGCCGCGCGGGCGGTGGAGGGGTCGGCCAGGATGGCGGCGCGCAGCGCGGTCGGGTTCTCGGCCACCTCCAGCGCCTTGGTCGGCCGGATGCCCTCGGCCTCGGCGGCCTCCGCGATGGCCGTGCCGCGCTCGGAGGCGGCGCTGCTGCGCGAGGAGTAGTAGCTCAACCAGACGTCGGAGTCAGGGAGTTGGACCTCCTGGCCCGGCTGAAGCGTCTCGAACTGCGGGACCAGGCCGTCGTCGGCGGCCCGGTCCCAGGCCCGGTAGTAGCGCATGACCCGCTCCGGGGAGCACTCCGCGAGCTCCGCGAACTCCTTCGCGGACACCTTCGGGGTCTCCCCGGCCGTCTCCCCGCCCGGCCGCACACTACGCGCCACCATCAGCGCGAAGGCCCAGCCGCCGGTGCGCGCGTACACCCCGAACTCGCGGGCGTCCCGCGCCACGAGGTCGGACAGGGGCGCCGGGGCGGCGGTCGTCTCGGAGGGGTCGATGGCCAGGGTCACGGATGGCTCTCCTGCGTACGGGGTTCGATGGTGCGGCCACCCGGCGGGCCGGGCGCCGGGGGCAGCCTATATGGCCCGATAGGTGATGTTTCGCCGCAGCCGGTACCGGCCCCCCTCAGCGTTCGCGGTCCGCGAGCGCGTCCAGCAGGGTGCCCAGCTCGGCCGCCGCGCCCGGCTCCAACGGCAGCCCGTCGAGCAGCGTACGGGCGGCGGCCATGTGCGCGCGAGCCTCCGACAGGGCCGCGGCCCGGCCGCCCGCCGCCTCGATCAGCGCCGCCGCCTCCGCCGTACGGTGCCTGCGGAGCAGGTCGCGCAGACGGGCGCCCTCCGGAGCGGCGAGGGCGGTCAGTACCGGGTACGTCTTCTTGCCCTCGCGCAGGTCGCCGCCCACCGGCTTGCCGGTGGTGTCGGGGCGGCCCCAGATGCCCAGCACGTCGTCCGCGAGCTGGAAGGCGACCCCGGCGTGCCGTCCGGCCCGGTCCAGCGCGGCGACGACCGGCTGCGGGGCCCCGCCCAGCAGCGCGCCGAGCGCGAGCGAACAGCCCAGCAGCGCCCCCGTCTTGCCCTCCGCCATCACCCGGTACTCCTCGGGCGTCACCGCTTCCGGCCCGGTCCACGGCCGGGAGGCGAACAGCAGGTCGTCGGCCTGCCCCCGCATCACGTCGGCCAGCGCGCCCGAGAGCAGCCGGACCCCGCCGGGCACGTCGGCCAGGATGCCGACGGCCAGCGCGAACAGGGCGTCCCCGGCGAGGACGGCAGGGCCCGTGCCGTACGCCTTCCAGAGCGCCGGGCGGCCGCGCCGGGTGGCATCGCCGTCCATGATGTCGTCGTGCAGCAGCGAGAAGGCGTGCACCAGCTCCACCGCGACCGCGCCCGGCACCCCCGCCCCGGCGTCCGCGCCGGCCGCCCGCGCCCCGAGCACCGCCAGTGCCGGCCGCACCCCCTTGCCGCCGGCGTCCGCACCCTCGCACCAGCCGAAGGAGTACGCGGCCATCTCGGCCAGCCACGGATGCAGCCCGGCGACCGCCTCCCGCAGCGCGGGGTGCACCAACTCACGTGTCTCGGACAGGACGTGGGCCGTCGAGATCCGCTCCGCGCGGAACACCGCCGTCACCGGGCACCCTCCGTCTCGGGCACGAACTCGGCCTGCGCCCGCGCCACCATCTCCCGCGCGTGCCGCAGCCCCGAGCGCTCCAGTACGACCGCCAGCTCGGCCAGTTCGGCCGCCGTCTCCTCCGGGTCGCGGCCCAGGCGGGCCAGGGACTTGGCCAGACCGAGCCGGGACAGCGCCTCGCCACGGGGTTCGTCCATGGTGCGGAACTCGGACAGCGCCAGGCCGTACAGGTCCCGCGCCTCCTCGTGACGCCCGGCGCGGTAGAGGACGTTGCCGCGCATCTTGTGGTTGTAGGCGAGCGCGCTGGACAGGTTCATCGTCCGGCACGTCTCCTCGGCCCGCGACAGCAGCTCCAGCGCCCGGCCGGTGTCCCCGTCCCGCGCCGAGAGGATGTCCGCGAGCCCGCGCAGTGCCCAGGCGTGACCGCGCCGGTCGTCGGCGCGCTCCGCTATCTCCGCCGCCTCCTCGAACAGTGCGTACGCCCGGTCGAAGTCGCCGGTGTTGCGGTGCATCTGCGCGATGCCCTCCAGCGCCCACACCGTGTGGCGCGCCTCCCCGCGCCTGCGGGCCTCGGCCAGCAGTTGTTCGTGCAGTCGGCCGACCGCGGCGTAGTCGCCCTGGATACGGCCGGTCTCCGCGAGCCCGGCCAGCGAGTAGCCCCGGACCACGATGTCGCCGCCGCGGTCGCCGAGTTCGGCCGCCAGCCCCAGCAGCCGCCAGGCCAGCGGGAACGCCCCGCGTTGCCGGGCCAGCGTGCCCCCGCTCCACAACGCCCACGCCATCGCCCCGGTGTCCCCGGCCGTGCGGGCGGCCCGGTAACTCGCCTTCCACGCGCGGTCGGCCTCCGCCGTGCTGCCGAGCCGCCGGTGCGCCTCGGCGACCGCGAGACCGCAGCGGGCCACCTCGGCGGGGTGTCCGGCCCGTTCGGCCTCGCGCAGCCGCTCGAGCCCCTCGGCGAGCACATCGGTCAGTGAGGAATTGACGGACAGGGTGGTCAGGGCGCCCTGGTACTCCGGGGCGAAAGCCTTGCCGTACATGTGAACCCTTCTATACACCACGTGTATACGCATCGCGTATAGCAAGCGGGCGAATCGCCCCGGTCCACCGGGGGGCCGGGGCGTGGTCGGTCGTGGGGCAAGACGCGGGTACGGCGAGGGGGGTTGCCCGTGCGACGCGGATCACTCCGAGCGGCGCGGGGAACCCCCGTACGGAATCAGTGCTGTTGGGGCTTCTGCGGGGTTGCCTCGCTGGGCCGCACCACCACGACGCCCTCGCCCTGCAGCATGAGTTGTACGGCCTCGCCCGAACCGCCGCGCAGCATCGACCCGATGGACTGCGAGCGGTGCAGCGAGGTGCGGAGGTTCGCGGTCCAGCCGACCACCGCGTCCGTGTCGACGTACACCGGCGCCTGCTCGGAGACCGGGATCACCAGCGGGTTGCCCTCGCAGATCAGGCCGAGTCTGCCGTGCCCGCTGAACACGCTGTTGAACAGGCCGCCGCCGGCGATGCCGGAGCCCTTCACCGTCTTGATCTCGTAGGACAGCGAAGCGTCGAAACACAGCACGTTGCGGCCGTTGACGGTGAACTGGTCGCCGGGCTCCACCTCGACGATGAAACAGTTCTGGGCCTCGTGCGCGAACCACGCCTCACCCCGCCCGCGCACCACCATCAGCGGCAGCCCCTCGCCGGTCACCGCGCGCTTGAGCATGCCGCCCACGCCCTGGCCCTTGCGCTCGAACTGGAGGCTGCCCCGGTGGGCGATCATCGCGCCCTGGCGGGCGAGCATCTCACCGTCCACCGCGTACCTGACGCACTTGCCGTTCTCTGTCGCCATCCCCGGCTCGACGGCCGGACGGACCATGTGCTCACTGGAAAAGAGGTCACCCTTCATGTGCGCATGGTGTCCCGGACGGACTCGTTCCGCCAAGATCACGTAAGTGACGGCCCGTCCGGGAAAGGGAGTTCAGCGCGCAGGGGCGATGTCCGCGTTGCGCTCCACCAGCGCCGGGCCGCGCCGCTGCTTGGCGCTCTTCCCGCAGAAGGCCGGCTCCAGGGCGCCCGCCAGC
The DNA here is from genome assembly GCF_045039805.1 of Streptomyces sp. NBC_01171. Taxonomy (NCBI): domain Bacteria; kingdom Bacillati; phylum Actinomycetota; class Actinomycetes; order Kitasatosporales; family Streptomycetaceae; genus Streptomyces; species Streptomyces sp. NBC_01171. The sequence continues at coordinate 6,300,971 of NZ_CP108609.1, forward strand.
GCGTTGAGGACCTTGCCGTTGTTGGAGGTGGTGGCCACCGCCGTCAGTGCCCGCTTGCCGTCCTTCGTGGCGAACGCGTAGGTGTAGTAGCCCTGCACCGCGCCCGTGTGCCCGTACACCGACACCCCGCAGGACAGGTCCCGGCGGCGCAGGCCGAGGCCGTACGCGGTGGTCGCGTCGACCTTGGTGAAGCGCTCCATCTGCGCGAGCCGGGCGGACGAGAGCAGCTTGCCGCCGAGCAGCGCCGCGTAGAAGGTGTTGAGGTCCTTGGCGGTGGAGATGACGGCGCCCGCGCTCTGCGCCCAGGACACGGTCTGCTCGGTCGCGTCGACCAGCGGGTCGCCGGAGCTGTCCGGGGTCAGATAGCCGCGCGCGAACCGGCCGGGGATCTTGGTGTCCGGGTGGACGTAGAAGGTGTCCCGCAGCTTCAGCGGGCCCGTGATCCGGTTCTGGTACGCCTCCTTGACGGGGCGTCCGGTGAGCTTCTCGATGAGCATGCCCGCGACCACGAAGTTGGTGTTGGAGTACGAGTAGGCCGCGCCGGGCGCGTTGACGCGCGGCTTCTTCAGGGAGAGCGCGACCAACTGGGGGTAGGTGAACACCTTCTTGCGCACGGCCTCGAAGCCGGAGACGCTCTGGGCGAACATGTCGTTGGTGTAGTCGTAAAGCCCGCTGCGGTGGCTCAGCACGTGCCGCACGGTGATTGCGTCGCTCGGCAGCAGCTTCGGCAGGTACCGGTTCACCGGGGCGTCCAGGTCCAGCTTGCCCTCGTCGGCCAGTTGGAGCAGGACGACCGAGGAGAACGTCTTGGTCACGCTGCCGATGCGGAACCGGTCGGCGGTGCTGGCCGCGCGTCCGGTGCCCCGGTCCGCGACACCCCGGCTGATCAGATGGCTGCGGCCCTGATCGTCGATCCGGGCCAGCGCGGCCGGGGCGCCCTGGGTGCGGACCGTGCGCAGCACCCCGTCCACGCCCGCCGTGTCGGGCGCGGGGAGCGCGGCCGCGGCGCTCTTCTCGCCGGTCGCCGCCTGCGCCGGGACGACGAGGAGCGACAGCGCCACCGCCCCGAGTACCGCGCCCCTGCCCACCGTTGCCGAGACCATCAGGTCACCACTCCCGTCCACGCCGTCGTTGATGCGACATCAGTCACATTCCGGCCTGGAACCTAGGGGATTGAGACCCCGTCTTCCCGGACGACACACAGTCGGCCACGTGGTGATCACTCCGGGGTGTCCTTTGGGTAAAGGATTGTCCCGGAGAACAGCGAAATGGATCATTCCTTCTTTACGTGGCCATGACTCATCCGAAAGGGTGAACCTTCGGGGCGCGACCCGCCTGCCCCGATGGCTGCCCAACGGCGCCATGTGTCACGGCGGCCGGCGCGTCCGGCCGCCGTCGAACGAAGGAACAACCCCTGGTGCGCAGACCGCACATACGCAGTGTGGCCGTCGCCGTCGCGGTGGCGACGGCGGCCACGGGCCTGGCCGGCACGGCCTTCGCCCGCCCCGCGCCGTCGACGGCCCGCACGGCCGCCGAAGGCGTCCGGACCGCCGCACGGACCGCCCCCGTGGTGAACGCCGCTCGCGCGGCCGCCGTCGCCCACGCAGACGCCTCCGGGGTCGGCACGGGTGACGAACTCCGCGTGCAGGACGTCATGTTCGACCCCGAGGGCGGTCGTCACGTCCGCTTCCAGCGCGCCCACAGCGGCATGCCGGTGCTCGGCGGCGACCTCGTCGTCCACCTCGACCGGCAGCTCGCCTACACCGGCGTGACCACCGCGGCCGGCCAGTCCGTACAGGCCACCGCCTCCGACGCCCGGATCACCCCCAGGCAGGCAGCCGCCAAGGCGGCCGACGCCGCCGAGGGTGATGCCGAAACCGCCGAACTCGTCGTCGACGCGCGCGACGGCGAGTCCGCCCTCGCCTACCGGGTCACCGTCACCGGCAGTGCCCTGGACGGCGCGAGCGGCTCCCGCACGGTCGTCGTGGACGCCGTCACCGGCGAGGTCCGCAGCAACACCCCCGACGCCGACGAGTTCCTGTCGCCCAAACTCCGCAAGGCGCTGCGGGCGCGCGGCGAGACGGTCACCCCGTCCACCTCCGCCCAGACCGCGCCGGGCCTCCTCGCGGGGATCACCTCGGGCGCCTCGGGCTACCCGGCGACCGCGCGCGGCACCGGCAAGACCCTGTTCGTGGGCAGCGTCCCGCTGACCACCACGCAGACCTCGCGCGGCCACTTCCAGCTCAAGGACCCCACCCGGTACAACACCGAGACTCGGGACGCCAAGGGCAAGTACACCGAGACCTTCGGCAGCGGCTCCGCGATCACCGGCACCAGCAACGTCTGGGGCAACGGCAGCACCAGCAACCGCAACAGCGCCGCCGCCGACGCCCAGTACGGCATCACCAAGACCCTGGACTTCTACAAGAAGACCTTCAACCGGTCGGGGATCGCCAACAACGGCAAGGCCGCCCGCGCGATGGTCCACTGGGGCCGCGGGGTCGGCAACGCCTTCTGGGACCCGGCGTGCGGCTGCATGCTGTATGGCGACGGCGACGACATGATCAAGAAGCCGCTGGTGGTGCTCGACGTCACCGGTCACGAGCTGACCCACGGCGTGGTCGACGCCACCGCCAAGCTGGAACCGACGTACGTCGACCGCGACGGCAACCAGTACGGCGAACCCGGCTCGCTCAACGAGTCCCTCGCCGACATCTTCGGCTCCAACGTGGAGTTCTTCGCCGCCAACGCGAAGAACCCGCCGAACTACCTGCTGGGCGAGAAGCTGGGCCTGAAGCAGAAGTTCCTGCGCCGTCTCGACCACCCCTCCCTGGACAAGCTGGAGGGCACCGTCGACTACTGGTCGAAGGCCACGTACGACACCGAGGTGCACGCCGGTTCCGGCGTCTCCTCGCACGCGTACTACCTCCTCGCCGAGGGCAGCGGCAAGAAGAAGATCGGCGGCGTCTCCTACGACTCCCCGACCTACGACGGCGGCGCCGTCAAGGGCATCGGCCGCGCCAAGGCCACGGCCGTCTTCTACCGCGCCCTGACCCGCTACATGGTCTCCACCACCGACTTCCACGACGCCCGCGTGGCGACGCTGAACGCGGCCAGGGACCTGTACGGCGCGACGAGCACCGAGTACCGGACCGTCGACCGGGCCTGGGCCGCGGTCAACGTCAAGGCCGCCAACACCCCGGCGAACCGCTGACGCACACCGGCTCCGAGAAGGCCCCGTCCCGCCTCCGCGCGGGGCGGGGCCCCTAGGGGGTGTCTCGTCCATCAGGCCGGGCTCGCGGCGTCCGGCACCGCACCTCGCCGCGTTGTCGTCGGTCCCCGATGCTCCGCATCGACTCCCTCCTCCGCCTTGCGATGCACGGCGCCGGACGCCGCTCCCTGATCCGGCCTGACAGACGAGGCACCCCCTTGTACGCATGCGGACACGTAACGTACCGAGGTGCGCCGGGCGGGCGTCGGCGGGACCATCACTGGCATGGGCCAAGTGAAGGAACCGGCCAGGTGAGCGGCCGGGGGAGAGCCTGCCGGGCGGCCGCCGTCCTGCTGCTCACCCTCGCCGGTCAGGCGACGCCCGCCCAGGCGGCCGCCCCGCCGGCCGGGGCCACCGTGCGCGGCTCGGGCGTGGTCACCTGGGCCGCCAGCGCCCAGCGCGTCGGGCAGGGCGCCGACCGGGCCTACCGGCTGATCCTGCGGGTCAGCGCGGGCGGGAGCGACCTGCGCGTCCGGCTGTCCAACGCCTACGGGGACCGCCCGCTCACCGTCGACGCCGCCCACGCGGGCCTCCAGGCCCAGGGCGCCGCGCTCGAGGCGGGCAGCAACCGGGCGCTCACCTTCGGCGGCGAGCACGCCGTCACCGTCCCGGCGGGCGGCGCCGTCTGGAGCGACCCGCTGCCCGGCCGTGTCGCCGCCGGGGCCCGCCTCTCCGTCAGCCTGCGCACCCCGGACGCCCAGGGGCCCGCCACCGGCCATGAGATGGCCCTGACCACGTCCTACCTCGGCCGGGACGCCGACCCCGGCGGCGACGGCGACACCGGCTGGACACTGACCACCGGCTCCTGGTGGTACCTCGACGCCGTCTCCGTACGCCCCGCACACCCCCGTACCGGCGCGGTCGTCGCGCTCGGCGACTCCATCACCGACGGATGGGGGTCCACGCCCGGCCTCGACCGGCGCTGGCCCGACGACCTCGCCCGGCGGCTGCGCGAGGACGGCACGGGCGTCGCCAACGAGGGAATCTCCGGCAACCGGGTCCTCACCGGCGACAACGGCGGCCCGAGCGCCGGGCGCCGGCTGGAGCGGGACGTCCTCTCCCAGCCCGGCGCGCGCACGGTGATCCTCTACGAGGGCGTCAACGACCTCAAGGCGCACGAAGGGGCGAGCGCGGCCGACATCGTCGCGGGCTACCGTGAGATCACGAAGCGGGCCCACGCGGCGGGCCTGTGCGTGGTCGGCGCCACCGTCGCGCCCTTCAAGGGCTGGCTCCAGTGGGACCCGGACGCCGAGTCGGTGCGCCGGGAGGTCAACCACCAGGTGCGCTCCGGGGGCGACTTCGACGCCGTCGCCGACGTCGACCGCGCCCTGCGCGACCCCCGCGACCCCGCGCGGCTGCGCCCCGACCTCGACAGCGGCGACCACCTCCACCCCGACGACGACGGCATGCGGGCCATCGCCGGGGCGGTCGACGCCCCGAGCCGGGACTGCCGGCGCTGACGCCGGTTCAGCTCAGCAACCGCGCCCAGTTGGCCGGGACCCGTCCGGCCGGTCCCGGCACCGGCTGGTCGGCGGGGTGGCTCTCGGGCGGGGCCAGCGCCGGGCCGGACTCGTACAGCTCTTCCGTGGCGTAGTTCCAGAACCAGCCCTCGCCCGGCTCGAAGCTGCGCAGCACCGGATGGCCGGTGGCCCGGTAGTGCGCGGTGGCGTGCTTGCCCAGCGAGTCGTCACAGCACCCGATGTGCCCGCACCGCGCGCAGCGGCGCAGATGGAACCACCAACTGCCCGCCTTCTCGCACTCCACACACCCCGTACCGCTCGGTGGCACGGACGGGTCGATCGCGGTGTCCTCACTCATGCGCTCTCCTCGGGTCTGTCGGTTTCGCCGGACGGTGTGATCGCGGTCAGCGGGAGGCGGACCTGGAAGCGGGTGTCGCCGGGGGCCGACTCCAGCCGCAGCGTGCCGTGATGCTTGTCGACGACGATTCGCCGCGAGATGTCCAGCCCCAGCCCGGTGCCCGCGCCGACCGGCTTGGTGGTGAAGAACGGGTCGAAGATCCGCTCCCGGATCTCCGGCGGCACACCGGGCCCGGTGTCCGCGAACTCCACCAGCGCCAGCTCCCCGTCCCGCGCCGTCCGCACGGTCAGCGTGCCCCCGCCGCCGTCCTGGGTCATCGCGGACACCGCGTTGTCGATCAGGTTGGTCCACACCTGGTTCAGCTCCGCCGGATAGCCCGGCAGCGAGGGCAGCGTACGGTCGTAACTGCGCACCACCTCGATGTGCGGGCCGAGCTTGCCGGACAGCATCAGCAGGGTGCTGTCGAGGAGTTCGTGCACGTCCACCACGCGGAACGGTGCCCGGTCGAGCTGGGTGTACTGCTTGGCGGCGTCGACCAGTTGGGAGACGCGCGTGGTGGCGTCCTCGATCTCGTTCATCAACAGCTCGGTCTCGATGGTGTAGTTGAGCCAGCCCACCGCGCCGCCCAGGATCTCCTGGTCCACCGCGGAGGCCACCCGCTCCAGCCAGTCGGCGTCCAGCCCGGCCTGCACGAACACCGGCGCGAGCCGCCAGCCGTCCTCGATGCCGTGGTCGGTCAGCCAGTCGGCGAGCGCGTCCTCCCGGTCGGCCGCCTCCAGCGGGCCGAGCGCCGGAGCCTTGGCGACCCGCTCGGCGGTGCGCTCCTGCATCTCGATCAGGCTCGCCAGCGCGTCACGGGAGAACGGCCCGTCCGCGATCAGCGCCAGCTTGTGCCGCATCCGCGCCACCCGCTCCCGCAGGGTGGAGGTGGCCCGTACCGCGGCCGCCGCCGGATTGTTCAGCTCATGGGTGAGCCCGGCCGACAACGAGCCCAGCGCCAGCAGTCGTTCGCGCTGCCCGATGGCCGCCTGTGTGCTCTTGGAACCGAAGAACAGCCCCTCCAGCAGATGCACCGCCATCGGGAACCAGGCCCGCATGACCTCCGCGAACACCGGCGCGGGCAGCACGAAGAACCGCGTCGGCTCCGTCACCCGCATCGAGTTGTTGTACAACTGCCGTACCCGGTCCCCGAGATACGCCTGCATCGCACCGCCGTACACCCCGCGCTGGGCGGTCCGGGACACCTCAACGTCCTCGGCTCCGATCCGTCGCGAGAGCACGACCGTGCCCTCGATCAGCACGTAGAAGCAGGTCGCCGGGTCGCCCTCGGTGTACACCGGGCCCGGTTCGAACAGCTCCACCCGGCCCTCCCGGCACAGCCGTCCCAACTGTTCGGGCGACAGCCGCTCGAACAGGAACAGACTGCCGATCTCACCGGGGCTGCACGGCAGCGGCCGCCCGCTCACGACTGCTCCAGATACCGGTGGACGAGCATCACGGCCATGGCTCCCTCTCCTACAGCGGACGCGACCCGCTTGGCCGACTCGGCACGCGCGTCGCCCGCCACGAACACGCCCGGCACACTGGTCTCCAGGTGGTAAGGCGGCCGGTCCAGCTCCCAGTCCTCCGGCAGCTCCCCGTCCACGGTCAGATCCGGACCGGCCAGGATGAACCCCCGCCGGTCCCGGCGTACGGTCCCGTCCAGCCAGCCGGTCAGCGGGGCCGCGCCGATGAACACGAACATCCACTGCGCCTCGACCTGGTCGGCCTCACCGGTGTCCACCCGGCGCAGGGTCAGCCGCTCCAGCCGGTCCGAGCCGTGCGCCGCCTCCACCTCCGTGCGGGCGCGCACCGCGATGTTCGGGGCCTCGGTGATCTGCTGGACCAGGTAGTGCGACATCGACGCCGCCAGGTCGGGCCCGCGCACCAGCAGCGTCACCGACTTGGCGAACCGGGACAGGTACATCGCCGCCTGCCCGGCCGAGTTGGCGCCGCCCACGACGAACACGTCGTGCCCCTGGCAGGACGGCGCCTCGGTCAGCGCCGAGCCGTAGAACACCCCGCAGCCGGTCAGCCCGGCACAGCCCTCGGCGGTCAGCCGCCGGTACTGCACCCCGGTCGCCAGGATCACGCTGTGCGCGCCGATCGCGGAGCCGTCCGCGAACCGCACGACCCGCGCCGCGCCGTTGACCTCCAGCCCCGTCACCTCGCGCGCGGTGAGGATCTCCGCGCCGAACCGGGTCGCCTGGCGGCGGGCGCGTTCGGTGAGCTGGGCGCCGGAGACGCCGTCGGGGAAGCCGAGGTAGTTCTCGATGCGGGAGCTCTGCCCGGCCTGGCCGCCCGTCGCCGAGCGCTCCAGCAACACCGTGCGCAGCCCCTCCGACGCCCCGTACACCGCCGAGCCGAGCCCGGCCGGGCCGCCGCCGATCACCACCAGGTCGTAGAAGTCGGCCGTCGGCGTCGTCGCCAGGCCGACCCGCGCGGCCAGCTCCGGGGCCTCGGGCTCGACCAGCACCCCGCCGTCCGGGGTGATCACCAGCGGCAGCCGCAGTCCGTCCTGCCCGGCCGCCGCCAGCAGCCGCCGCCCCTCGGGCTCCTCCACCGAGTACCAGCGGTAGGGCACCTGGTTGCGAGCCAGGAACTCCCGTACCTCCGAGGAACGCGCCGACCAGCGGTGGCCCACCACCTTCATGAACGGCACCGGCCGGTGGTCCCCGGCCCGCCAGGCCGCCAGCAGGTCGTCGACCACCGGGTACAGCTTCTCCTCCGGCGGTTCCCAGGGCTTGAGCAGATAGTGGTCCAGGTCCACCACGTTGATCGCGTCGATCGCCGCCCCGGTGTCCGCGTACGCCGTCAGCAACACCCGCCGGGCGCCCGGGTAGACGTCCATCGCGCGCTCCAGGAACTCGATGCCGTTCATCACCGGCATCCGGTAGTCCGCCAGCAGCACCGCCACGGAGTCGCCGCGCAGCTTCAGCTCGCGCAGCGCCTCCAGGGCCGACGGTCCGGACTCCGCGCGCACCACCCGGTACGACGCGCCGTAGCGGCGCCGCAGATCGCGGGCGACCGCGCGGGACACGCCCGGATCGTCGTCCACGGTCAGCAGGACGGTCCGGGCGGCGTCGGTCGGCTCTGGCATGCGTTCTCACCCCGGGCGGTCGGGTGCACGGGACGGTCCCGCCCATCGTATGTGCGTTTCTCCCGATTCGCCCCGGTGTGCTCCGGACGTCGGGTGGCGGACGCCCCCGCCCGCTGTGGCAGGGTCATGGCGAGGACGGAACATGCCGGACGACGAGGAGGCCTCACGCATGACACGCCCGATCACGGCAGGGGTGGACGGTACCGAGGAGAGCCTGGCCGCGCTGGACTGGGCGGCCCGCGAGGCCGTGCGCCGGGGCCTGCCGCTGCGCGTGGTGCACGCCTGGGAGGAGATCGGCGAACTGCCCGCCGACCGGGACACCCAGCGGGGCTGGGTCGAGGAGGGCATCGGCCGCGCCGTCGGCACCCTCGCCGACCGGCACCCCGGCCTGGACGCGACCGTCGAGCTGACCGAGGACGACGCGGTGGACGCGCTCCTCGCGGCCGGCGCGGACGCCGAGGCGCTGGTCCTCGGCACCCGCGGGCACGGCGCGGTGGTCGGCTTCCTGCTCGGCTCGGTCGGCCTCCGCGTCGTCGCGGAGACCACCCGGCCGGTGATCCTGGTGCGTGCCGGGGACCGCCCGGAAGCCGAGTCCGCCGGGCGGGAGATCGTGGTCGGCCAGCACGGCACCCCGGAGGACAGCGCCGCCGCGCTGCGCTTCGCCTTCGAGACGGCGGCCGCCCGCGGCGCCACCCTCCGCGCGGTGCGCGCCTGGACCCTGCCGCCCGTCTTCGCCTACAGCCCCGGCTCGCTGAAGCTGCTGGACGAGGCGGGCGGCCTCGAACCGTACGAGAAGCGGGCGCTGGCCGACGCGCTGCGGCCCTGGCGGGAGCGGTTCCCGGGTGTGCCCGTCGCCGAGCACGTCGAGATGGGCAGCGCCGGGCAGGTGCTGGTCTCCCAGGCCACGCGGGCCCAACTCCTCGTGGTGGGCCGCCGGGCGCGCCGTACGGCGGTCGGCGCCCGGATCGGCTCGGTCGCGCACGGGGTGCTGCACCACGCGGGCAGCCCGGTCGCCGTCGTCCCCCAGGACCGGCCCGGTGACGGCCCGGCCTGACGGTCAGGACGCCCGGTCGTGGGCCTGCTCGGCGGCGGCCCGCACCGGGCCCCGGTACAGCGGGCCGTGGCCGGGCAGCAGCGCGTCGCCCTCCAGTTCGGCGAGCAGCGCCAGCGAGGTCACGGCCCGGTCCGTCTCGTGGTGGAAGAAGCCGTGCAGCATCTGCGGGCCCCGGACGCGGGAGGTCGCGTGTCCGGTGATCAGGGCGTCGCCGGAGATCACGACGCCCACGTCCGGCAGGTGGTAGGCGCAGTGCCCGTCGGTGTGGCCCGGCGTGTGCACGGGCACCGGGCGCCCCGGCAGATCGAGGGCGCCACCGGACTCGAACGGCTCGGGCTTCAACACCGGGTGGTGCTCGGTGCCGCCCGCCTTGATCACATGCACCGCCCAGGGCACCACACCGGGCCGCCAGGCGTTGCGCGCCACGTCACCGATGGAGGCTTGCTGGAGGAAGTCCCGCCGGGCGTGCGGGACTTCGGCCGGGTGCAGCAGGACCGGCGTGCCGTGGGCCGTGCGCAGGTACTCCGCCGAGCCCAGGTGGTCGTTGTGCGCGTGGGTGATCAGCACCGCCGTCACCGCCTCGGGTGAACTGCCGACGGCGGCAAGGGAGTCGAGCAGTGCCTGCCGGTCTCCCGGATACCCGGTGTCGATGAGCGCGACGTCCTCACCGTCCTTCAGGATCACCCAGTTGACGTGGTGACCCCGCACGAGGTGGACGCCGTCCGCGACTTGTTCTGCCTGTGCCCGCATGTTCCCTCGGATTCCGGCCGATGACTTGACCGGCGTCAGCCAATCAGATGCCGGGTCAGCGCACCCCGCGAGGGCGGAACTGGATGCTGATCCGGGGCCCGGCGGCCCGCGCCGACTTGGGGACGCAGTGCTCCCAGGTGCGCTGGCAGGAGCCGCCCATCACGATCAGATCGCCGTGTCCGAGCGGCCGGCGCACGGCCACCGCGCCGCCGCCCGCCGGACGCAGCAGCAGATCGCGCGGCGCGCCCACCGAGAGGATGGCGACCATCGTGTCCTCGCGGCTGCCCCGCCCGATCCGGTCCCCGTGCCACGCCACGCTGTCCCGGCCGTCGCGGTAGTAGCACAGCCCGGCCGTGACGAAGGGCTCGCCCAGCTCCGGTCCGTAGTGCGCCGAGAGTGCCTCGCGGGCCTCGTCCAGCACCGGGTGGGGGAGCGGTTCCCGGTCGCGGTAGAAGGACAGCAGGCGCGGTACGGACACCACGTTGTCGTACATCCGGCGCTGCTCGGCCCGCCAGGGGACCTCGGCGGCGAGGTGTTCGAACAGGGCGTCGGCGCCGCTCAGCCAGCCGGGCAGCACGTCGATCCAGGCTCCGGAGCCCAGTACGGTCCGGCCCAGTCCGTCGAGAGGGCCGAGGCGCAGCTCGTCGGCCTGGTCGAACAGCGAACTCTGGAGGTGCGTGGACATGGGGCCAGCGTACTCCTGAATCGAAAATACGTTCTATTGATCAAGGGGCCGCCCGCCGGCACGGCTCTCGCCGCAGGGTTCTTTCGATACATTGATGTATCGGATACATTCCTGTATCAAAAGAGAGGTGCGGGTGATGACGGCCGAGGAGAAGGCGCCGCGGGTCACCAAGCGGCGGGCGCGGACACGGGCCGAGCTGCTCGCCGCCGCCTTCGCGGTGTTCGCGGCCAAGGGGTTCGGGCGGGTCTCCATCGAGGAGGTCTGCGAGGCCGCCGGGTACAGCCGGGGGGCCTTCTACTCCAACTTCGCCACGCTCGACGAGCTGTTCTTCGCCCTGTACCAGGAGCGCGCCGACCTCATCGCCTCCCAGGTCGCCGAGGCGCTCGCCCAGGACGGTCCCGCGCTGGACGTGGCCGCCTCCGTGGACCGGGTCGCCGAGGTGCTCCTCCTCGACGTGGACTGGCTGCTGGTGAAGACCGACTTCCTGGTGCACGCCGCCCGTGACCCGGCCGTCGCCGAGACCCTGCTCCGCCACCGGGCCCGGCTGCGCGAGGCCGTCGCCGACCGGCTGCGCCGGGCCGAGGCCACCGCAGCCCCGCCCGGCGGGGTGGACGCCGCCGCCCGCGCGGTCGTCGCCGCCTACGACGGCGTCACCGTCCAGCTCCTGCTGGACAAGGACGTGGACGCCGCCCGCGACTGGCTGAAACATCTGCTCACGCCGCTGCTGGCCGGCAGCGGCGACCCGGAATGAACCCTGGAAGGAAGGACGAGGACTCCATGGACGCGGACGTCATAGTCGTGGGAGCGGGCCTGGCCGGCCTGGTCGCGGCGCACGAACTCACCAGCCGGGGCCGGAAGGTGGCCCTGCTGGACCAGGAGAACGCCGCCAACCTCGGCGGCCAGGCGTTCTGGTCCTTCGGCGGCCTCTTCCTGGTCGACTCGCCCGAACAGCGCCGCCTCGGCGTCAAGGACTCCCTCGACCTCGCCTGGAACGACTGGCGGGGCAGCGCCGGCTTCGACCGCATCGAGGACGAGGACTCCTGGGCGGTGCGCTGGGCCCGCGCCTACGTCGAGTTCGCGGCCGGGGAGAAGCGGTCCTGGCTGCGCGGGCACGGCATCGAGCTGTTGCCCACCGTCGGCTGGGCCGAGCGCGGCGACCTGCGCGCCGACGGCCACGGCAACTCCGTACCCCGCTTCCACGTCGCCTGGGGCACCGGCACCGGCGTGGTCGAGCCCTTCGTGCGGTACGCCCGGCAGGCCGCGCGGGACGGCCTGCTGACCTTCCACCACCGGCACCGCGTCGACGAGCTGCTCATCGACGGCAACACCGCGCGCGGAGTACGCGGCACCCTCCTCGCCCCCGATGAATCGCCGCGCGGTGTCGCCTCCAGCCGGGACGCGGTGGGGGAGTTCGAGCTGACCGCCCAGGCCGTCGTCCTCACCACCGGCGGCATCGGCGCCGACCATGACATCGTCCGCCGCTACTGGCCCGAGCGGCTCGGCACGCCCCCGGCCGACATGGTCACCGGCGTCCCCGCCTACGTCGACGGCCGCATGCTCGACATCAGCGCGGAGGCCGGGGTACGCCTGGTCAACCGGGACCGCATGTGGCACTACACCGAGGGCCTCGCCAACTGGGACCCCATCTGGCCCGGCCACGGCATCCGTGTCCTGCCCGGCCCGTCCTCCATCTGGCTCGACGCGCGCGGCCGCCGCCTGCCCGACCCCTGCCTGCCCGGCTACGACACGCTGAGCACCCTGCGCCATCTGCGCACCACCGAGGACATCGCGGGCCACGACCACTCCTGGTTCGTCCTGACCCGGAAGATCATCGAGAAGGAGTTCGCGCTCTCCGGCTCCGAGCAGAACCCCGACATCACCGCCAAGGACCGGGGGGCCGTGCTCCGCGACCGGGTCCTGGGCAAGGGCGCCCCGGGACCGGTGCAGGCGTTCCTCGACAAGGGCGAGGACTTCGTCACCGCCGGCACGCTGGAGGAACTGGTCGGCAAGATGAACGGTCTCACCGGCGAGGCCCTGCTCGACCCGGCCGAGGTGCGCCGCCAGATCGAGGCCCGCGACCTCCAGCTGGCCAACCCCTACAGCAAGGACTCCCAGGTCCAGGGCATCCGCAACGCCCGCCGCTACATCGGGGACCGCCTCGGCAGGGTCGCCGCCCCGCACCGCATCCTCGACCCGGCCGCGGGCCCGCTGATCGGCGTCCGGCTGCGCGTGCTGACCCGCAAGACCCTCGGCGGCATCCAGACCGACCTCGACTCCCGCGCCCTCGGCCTCGACGGCAGCCCGGTCGACGGTCTCTACGCGGCCGGTGAGGTGGCCGGCTTCGGCGGGGGAGGGGTGCACGGCTACAACGCGCTGGAGGGCACCTTCCTCGGTGGCTGCCTCTTCTCCGGCCGCGCCGCGGGCAGGGCGGCGGCCCGGCAGACCGGCTGACGCGGACCGACCGGGCCCCCGGCGGCCTGCTCCGGCAGGGCGCCGAGGGCCCCGGCGGCCCCGGGAGCGGCCGGCTCCCTGCCGGTGCGGTGCCCTGGAGCGCAGGACAAGCCGGGGCCCGGCGCCCTAATCTGTGCGGAGCGATCATCGCCGTCCCCGAAGGAGCGCACGTGACGTCCTCCCGCCGTCCGGCCGCACGACGCCGCACCGCCCTTCTCCGCCGCGAGACGGTCCTCGCCACGGTCCCGCTCGCGGTCGCCGCGCTCCTCGGCGCCGCCGCCCCGCTCGGCTCCGGCACCACCGGAGCCGCCGGGGCGGGCGACCCGTACTTCCCGCTCAGCGGGAACGGCGGCTACCACGTACGCCACTACGACCTCACGCTCGGCTACGACACCGGCTCCCGGCACCTCGACGGCACCGCCGTCCTCACCGCCCGCGCCACCCAGCGCCTCAGCCGCTTCGACCTCGACCTGAGCGGCCTCACCGTCACCTCCGTACGCGTCGGCCGTGACGACGCCCGCTTCACCCGAAAGGGCCAAGAACTCGTCGTCACCCCGAAGAACGCCCTGCGCGAGGGCCAGGAGTTCAAGGTCACCGTCCGCTACAAGGGCACCCCGAAGCCCCTCACCGACCCGGACGGCTCGACCGACGGCTGGATTCCCACCGACGACGGCGCCTTCGTCGCGGGCCAGCCGCAGGGCGCGATGACCTGGTTCCCGGCCGACAACCACCCGCTGGACAAGGCGTCGTACGACTTCACCATCACCGTCCCCGAGGGCCGGACCGCCGTCGCCAACGGCGTGCTGCGCGGGCAGCGCACCGAGCACGGCCGCACCACCTTCCGCTGGCACCAGGCCGAGCCGATGGCCGCCTACCTCGCCACCGCCACCGTCGGCACCTTCACCGTCCGGCGCAGCACCCTGCCCGGCGGCGTCCAGCTCTACGACGCCGTCGACCCCCGGGAGGCCCGAGCCGCCGACCCGGTGATGAAGAAGCTGCCCTCGGTGCTGAAGTGGGAGGCCGGACTGTTCGGCCCGTACCCCTACCGCGCCGCCGGCTCCATCGTCGACCACGCCCCGGACGTCGGCTACGCCCTGGAGACCCAGACCCGGCCGGTGTACGCCTCGGCGCCCGACCTGGACACCCTCGTGCACGAGACCGCACATCAGTGGTTCGGTGACTCCGTCTCGCTGACGAAGTGGCAGGACATCTGGCTCAACGAGGGCTTCGCCAGCTACACCGAGTGGCTCTACGAGGAGCAGCACGGCGGCCACAGCGCCCAGAAGACCTTCGACGGCCTCTACGCCCGCCCCGGCAAGGACAAGCTGTGGGCCTACCCGCCCGGCAACCCCGGCGACGGCGGCAAGATCTTCGGCGACCCCGTCTACGACCGGGGCGCGATGGCCCTGCACCAGGTGCGCAAGACCGTCGGCGACCGCGCCTTCTTGCGCATCCTGCGCGCCTGGGCCGCTCAGCACCGCGACGGCCACGGCACGACCGAGCAGTTCACCCGGCTCGCCGAGAAGGAGTCCGGCAAGAAGGTCGCCCCGGTGCTGCACACCTGGCTCTACACCAAGGGCAAGCCGAAGACCGCCTGACGGTCACTGCTCCCGCAGCCCCCACGGGGAGCCGTACGCGGTCAGCAGGTCGAGGAAGGGGCGGGCGGGGAAGGCCTCCGGGCCCAGCACGCCCGCGCCCGACCAGGCGCCGGTGGCGAGGAGTTCGAGGGCGACGACCGGGTTCACGGCCGTCTGCCAGACCACGGCCTGGGAGCCGTACTCGGCCATCGACCACTCGTTGTCGACCACGTGGTAGAGGTACACCTCGCGCGGCGCCCCGTCCTTGGTGCCCCGGACCCAGGTGCCCGCACAGGTCTTGCCGCGCATCCGGTCGCCCAGCGTCGCCGGGTCGGGCAGCCCGGCGGCCACCACGTCACGCGGCGAGACCGCGACCGGACCGTCCGGGCCCGGCACGGTCACCGGAACGGTGCGGTCCAGGCCCAACTGGTGCAGCGTGCGCAGCGTGTCGGTGAACTCACGGCCCAGCCCGTACTTGAAGGTGACCCGCCGTGCGTCCGTCCAGCGCGGCATCAGCAGCACCTCCTCGTGCTCGACGTTCACGCACTCCACCGGGCCGATGCCCTCGGGGAAGTCGAACACCTCCGGCTCGCTGAACGGCTCCGTGGTGAACCAGCCGCGCCCCTCCTCGTAGATCACCGGCGGGTTCAGGCACTCCTCGATCGTGGTCCAGATGCTGAAGGAGGGCGCGAAGTCGTAGCCCTCCACAGTGAGGTTGGCGCCGTCGCGGACGCCGATCTCCTCGATGGAGTCGAAGAGTTCGTCCGCCGCGTACCGGGCGAACACGTCCGACAGGCCCGGCTCCACGCCCATGCCCACCAGCGCCAGGGCGCCCGCGCGCTCCCAGTCGGCGGCGAGCGCGAACTGCTCGTCGCCGAGCTTCACCCCGCACTCCTCGTACGGGCGCTCCGGGTGCGGCCGGGACAGCGACATCGCCATGTCGACATAGGTGGCCCCCGCCTCGCGGGCCGCGCGGAACAGCGGCATCACGAATCTGGGGTCGGTGGCGTTGAGCAGCACGTCGCAGCCGTGCCGGGCGAGCAGCCCGGCGACCGCCGCCTCGTCGGCCGCGTCGACCCGCTCGGCCCGGAACCGGCCCGCGTCCGCGCCGAGCGCCGCGACGGCCGCCTCCGCACGGGCGGGGTCGTAGTCGGCCACCACCATCAGGTCGAAGAACGGACGGCGGGCCGCGATCCGGGTGACGGCGGTGCCCACACCACCGGCGCCCACGAGCAGTACACGCATGACGGAAACTCCCTGCCTGACACGGACGGGAAACGAGAACGGGACAGGCGCGCCTTGCCCCGCATCCAACGCCCCGCGCCGCGTTAAGGTCAATGGCGTTGGCATAAGCACCGCAGAGAGGGCTCCCGCCGTGCCCAAACCCGTCGTGCCCGAGGAGAAGCGCCGCAGGCGCCGGCCCACCCGCAGCGGCACCGTGCTCTCCGAGGAACTGATCGTCGCCACCGCGCTGCGCCTGCTGCGCGAACACGGCAGCGCCGGGCTCACCGCGCGCCGCCTCGGCCTCGCCCTGGACTGCGACCCCAGCACCCTCTACCGGTACTTCCGGGGCATGGACGACCTCACCCTGGCCATCGGGGACGCCCTCATCGGCCAGGCCCTCGACGGCTGGCGGCGCACCGGCCGCTGGCGCGCCGACCTACGCGCCATCGGGACCCGTATCCACGCCGCCTATGTCGCCCACCCCCAGGCCGCGCTGCTGACCGTCAGCCGGGTCACCGGCCGCGCCCATGAACTCGCCGTCGACGAGGCGGTCCTCGACGTCCTCGCCCGCGCCGGCTTCCCGCTGCCCGGGGCGGTGCGGGTCTACCACGCCTTCATCGACCAGACCCTCGCCTTCGCCGCGCTGGACGCCGCCACCCTGGCCCTGCCCAGCGCCTCCCAGCGGGCCGACGAGGACCAGTGGCACTCCACCTACGCCCGGCTGCCCCGATCCACCCACCCGCGCATCGCCGAGGCCGCCCCGCTGCTGGCCCGGCAGATGGTGCACAGCGCCTACCCGACCGCGCTGGAGATGCTGCTGGACAGCGCGGCCGCCCGGCTCAGCGGCGCAGCGCCCGCGCCGCCGTCGCGCTGACCGCCTCGGCCAGCGCCGCCAGCGCGGGGGAGTCCAGCCGCCACTGCTGCCAGTACAGCGCCACGTCCAGCCACCGCCCCGGCGCCAGCGGTACGACCCGGCCCGCCGCCAACATCGGCTCCGCCTGGGACTCCGGGACCATCCCCCAGCCGAGTCCGCGCGCCACCGACTGCGCGAACCCCTCCGAGGTCGGCACGTAGTGCCGCACCGGGCCCGCGCCCGTCCCGCCGAGCCCGCGGACGAAGGCGTCCTGGAGGTCGTCCTTGTCGTCGAAGACCATCACCGGCAGCGCGCCCAGCGCCTCGGCGAGCGGCCCCGACGGCAGCCGCGCGGCCAGCTCCGGCGCCGCCACCGGCAGATACCGCAGCCGACCCAGCGGACGCACCGAGCAGCCGGGCACCGGCTCCGCCGAGCCCGTCACGGCCGCCATCACCAGGCCCTCGCGCAGCAGCGCCGCCGTGTGGTCCTCGTCCTCCCGGCGCAGCTCGAAACTGATCCCCGGCACCGCGGTGAGCGCGTCCAGGAACCAGGTCGCCAGCGAGTCCGCGTTCACCGCCACCGACACCCGCGTCGGCTCCCCGGCACCGCTCATCCCCAGCTCGTCACGGGCGTCCCGCTCCAGCCGGGCGAGCTGGCGGGCGTACCGCACCAGGACCGCGCCGGAGTCGGTCGGGCGGACCGGCTTGGTGCGCTTGAGCAGCACCCGGCCGGTGCGCTGCTCCAGCGCCTTCACCCGCTGGCTCACCGCTGACGGCGTCACGTGCAGCACGGCGGCGGCCGCGTCGAAGGTGCCCTCGTCCACCACGGCCAGCAGCGTCCGCACCTGCTCCAGGGGAAGCTCGTTCATCACGAGAGCTAAGGGTAGTTAAGAATCTTTAGCTGTACGCGCGGTGATCCGGTCCTTAACGTCGAGGGCATGAACAACGCGCTCACCGCCGCGGCCGCGGGCTTCGGCACCGGCCTCTCCCTCATCGTCGCCATCGGCGCCCAGAACGCCTTCGTCCTGCGCCAGGGGGTCCGCCGGCACGCCGTCCTCGCCGTGGTGGGCATCTGCGCGCTCTCGGACGCCGTGCTCATCGCCCTCGGCGTCGCGGGGGTCGGCGCGATCGTGGTGGCCTGGCCGGACGCGGTACGGGCGGTCGGCATCGTCGGCGGCGTCTTCCTGCTCTGCTACGGCGCCCTCGCCGCCCGGCGCGTCCTGCGCCCCGGCACCGGTGGACTGAGCACGGACGGCGAGGCGGCCGGCTCGATCCGGCGCGCGGTGCTCACCTGCCTGGCGATGACCTGGCTCAACCCGCACGTCTACCTGGACACCGTCTTCCTGGTCGGCTCCCTCGCCGCCGACCGGGGCCCGCTGCGCTGGACCTTCGGGCTGGGCGCGGCGCTGGCCAGCCTGTGCTGGTTCGCCGCCCTCGGCCTCGGCGCCCGGCTGCTCGGCCGGGTCCTGGCCCGGCCCGCCGCCTGGCGGGTGCTGGACGGCCTGGTCGCCGTCACCATGCTGGGCCTCGGGGCGATGCTGCTCATCGGTCCCTGAGGCGGCGCTTAAGGGCAAAGGGTTCGGTCTGCGCCGGAGTTGCTGCGATAGTGAGGCTCGAAATCGAAAGATGTATCGAGCAACCAGGACCTCCGTGGACACGAGCGAGAGCAGCAGCACCACCGACGCGGGCACGACCGGGACGCCCGGAGGGGACCCGCCCGCACGCGGCTGGCGCCGCTGGGCGATGGACACCCGCCCCCTGCGCATCCCGGCCTACCGGCGCCTGTGGTCGTCGACCATCGTCACCGCCGTCGGCAGCCAGCTCACCGCCGTCGCCGTACCCAAGCAGATCTACGACATCACCCAGTCCTCGGCCTGGGTCGGCTACGCCAGCCTCGCGGGGCTGGTGCCCATGGTGGTCTTCGCGCTGTGGGGCGGGGCCGTCGCGGACACCGTGGACCGGCGCAAGCTGTTGCTGATCACCAACATCGGCATCGCGGTGACCTCGCTGCTGTTCTGGGCCCAGGCCGTCACCGGGCTGGACTCGGTGCCGGTGCTGATGATCCTGCTCGCCGCCCAGCAGGCGTTCTTCGGCCTCAACCAGCCCACGCGCAGCGCCTCCGTCGCCCGGCTGGTCCCCGCCGAGGAACTGCCCGCCGCCAACGCGCTGGGCACCACCGTCATGCAGACCGGCCTGGTCGCCGGCCCGCTGCTCGCCGGTGTGCTGATCCCGGTCATCGGACTGCCCGAGCTGTACCTCATCGACGCCCTCGCGCTGACCTTCACCGTGTGGGCGGTGTTCCGGCTGCCCGCCCTGCCCCCGCTCGGCGAGTCCGCCACCCGTCGCGCCGGGGTGCGGGAGATCGCGGCCGGGTTCCGGTACATCGCCGGGCACAAGGTGCTGCTGCTGTCCTTCCTCGCCGACATCGTCGCCATGGTCTTCGGCATGCCCCGCGCCCTCTTCCCGGAGCTGGCCGCGCAGACCTACGGCGCCTGGGGCGAGGGGTTCGCGCTGGGTCTGCTCTTCGCCGCCATCCCGGTGGGCTCGGTGCTCGGCGGGCTGTTCTCCGGCGTGTTCTCGCGGGCCCGCCGCCACGGCTGGATGGTCATCGGATCGGTGGTCGGCTGGGGGCTCGCCGTGGTCGGGTTCGGGCTGAGCGGCAACCTCTGGGTGGCCGTCGCCTTCCTCGCCGCCGGAGGCGTGGCCGACATGGTCTCCATGGTCTTCCGGGGCGCCATCCTGCTCTCCGCCGCGACCGACGAGATGCGCGGCCGGATGCAGGGCGTCTTCACCGTGGTCGTCGCCGGCGGGCCCCGCCTGGCCGACGTGCTGCACGGCACCGCCGGTTCCGTCTTCGGCCCCCGCGCCGCCGTCGCGGGCGGTGGCGCGCTGGTGGTCGTCGTCATGCTGGCGCTGGCCGCCGCGATACCGGCGTTGCGCCGATACCGGATCTGACCGGCGGGACCCTACAGCGGGGTGCTCCGCCGGATCGCGTACTGGTCCATCAGCTTGCCGCGCGTCGTCTCCAGCCGGTGGGCCAGGATCTCGGCCACCGTGCGCACCAGCGACAGCCCCAGCAGCGGGTCCTCCACGCACAGCGCGAGCACGGAGGGCCCGTCGAACTCGTAGGCACGGACGTTGCTGAACGCCACCGCCCCGAAGTCCCACTCGTACGGCGGGAAGAGCCAGGACCAGCCGAGCAGGTCACCGGCGCCGAGCGTGGCGACGGTGATGTACTGCCGGGAGGTCACCTGCTGGTCCAGGGAGACCGCGCCCGAGCGGATCACCCAGAACCGGTCCGCGACGCCGCCCGCCTCGAACACGCGGGTGTCCTCCGGGAAGGAGACCTCCTTGGCCAGCTCCATCAGCCGTTCCCGCTGGGCCTGTGGCAGGGCGGTCGGCAATTTGATCGCTTTGGTCATACGCGGGGCTCCTCACCGGCGGCCGTTCGGGTGGTTCCCTCAATCCATTGGAGCCGCTGCCGCCGCGAGGGGCACCTCGAAGAGACGGCCGCGCGCGGGCCCGCCGTGCCGAGGGCAGGAAAAAGCCCTGGCTGGACGGGGGAAACCAGCCAGGGCAGTCGGTGCGGAAGCGCGCGGAAAACACGGGTACCGGTCCGGGCGCGCCCCGATATGGATGAACGATAAACCACAGGGCGCCCGACCGGTATTGGTCTCGGCGTCACGTGACGTGCCTCACTCCCGTCACTCCCGCCTCGCCGGCGTCCACCGGATGGCTGCCCGGTGCGACGATCTCCGACAGCACCCCGGCCACCACCTGGTACGTCAGCGCGCGCTCGGTCGCCTCCCGTGCCTGGTCGGGATCGGTGGCCGTCAGGCTCTGTGCCCGCTCCAGCCACACCCGCTCCTCCTCGGCGGCCAGATCCCGGCCCCGCCGGATGCGTCGCAACAATTCATCGGCGTCCACGACATCGCTCATAGGGGACCCCTACCCGCTCGGCGCACCGGTAAAGGCACCGGCGCGGACGGTGTTTGACATCGCCAGGAGGGGTCAGCCGCAAGGAAGAGACCCCGGCCGTCCGGGCAACGCACCGGGACGGACCGGGCACCGCGCCAGGGAGGGACGACACCATGGGCGAGCAGCACGCGACCAGTACCCCGGCCGTGCCTCGGCAGAGCCGCAGGACCATGGCGTACCGGCCGGTCGATGCCCGCAGAGACGTACGCCGCGCGGTGACCGAACGCTGTCGCGACCGCGCGCTCACCTGCCCCGACGAGACCCTCGAGGACGCGCTGCTGGTCGCCTCCGAGCTGACCACCAACGCCATCCTGCACGGCGGCGGCATCACCCGCTTCGAGGTCGACGTCGACACCTGCGGTGTGCGGCTCTCGGTGAGCGACCGCAGCGATGAACTCCCGGACACCACGGCCCAGTTGGGCACCGACGCCGACCGGAGCCGCACCGGTGGCCGAGGCTGGCCCATCGTCAGCCACCTCGCCCGTGATGTACGGGTGGCGGGACTCCCGCACGGCGGCAAGTGCGTCACCGCCCTCGTGCCCCTGCGCTGAACACGGCCCCTTCCCGGCCGCGCACCCTCCACCGTCTGGAGCGCTCGTTCATGCCGATCCACCCCTCGCACACTCCCTCCGCCGAGGCCGTACGGCCTCGGCGGAGCCACGACGACGCCCCCGACACCGCCGCCCTTTTCGCCCGCCTCGCCGCACTGCCGGTCGGCCCCGGACGAGACGCCCTGCGCGCCGACCTCACCACCGTCTGGCTGCCCATGGCCCACCGCATCGCCGGCCGCTTCCGCGACCGGGGCGAGAACGTGGAGGACCTGCGGCAGGTGGCCGCGCTCGGCCTGGTCAAGGCCATCGACCGCTTCGACCCGGAACGCGGCGCCTTCGAGAGCTACGCCGTGCCGACCATCACCGGCGAGGTCAAGCGCCATTTCCGCGACCGCACCTGGGCGCTCCGGTTACCGCGCCGGGTGCAGGAGCTGCGCAACCGCGTCCGCGTCGCCCGCCGCGACCTCACCGAGCGGCCCGGCGGCCAGGCGCCCAGCGTCGCGGGCATCGCCGGGCACACCGGACTCACCGAGGCAGAGGTCACCACCGGCCTGGAGGCGCTGGACAGTTACAACACCCTCTCCCTGGACGCCGAACCGGCCGGGGAGGGCAGCCCCCTCACCGACACCCTCGGCGTCCCCGACCCCGCCTACTCCGTCGTCGTCGACCGCGAGGCCGCCCGGCGCAGCCTGAGCCGCCTCCCCGAACGCGACCGGGACATCCTCTACATGCGCTTCTTCGAGGACCTCTCCCAGAGCCGCATCGCCGCCCGCCTCGGCATCTCCCAGATGCACGTCTCCCGCCTCCTGCACCACATCTGCGCCCGAGTCCGAGCCGAAGCCCAGGACCCGTGCGCCGACGGCCCCCTCAAGCGGTAGGGCCGGCCGTCACTTCTTCGCCGCCTCCACCTTCACCGGGACGCCCAGGGGGCGGGCGAGGCCGGAGACCGCTTCGTCGAGGCGTTGGAGGTGGCGGAGGACGCGGTCGGTGACGCGGCCGTAGCGGGGGGTGGCGAGGGTGCCGGGTTCCAGCATGGAGGCGATGCTCGGGCCGGCCTCCAGCTCGGCCGAGGAGTGCGGGTCGCGGACGTGGTCGGCGATCGCCTCGATGTTGTGCACGATCCGGCTGCACACCCCGCGCAGCCGGGGGTCGGCCGCGATCGACGGGTTGCTGGGCAGCAGCTCCGCCGTGGCCGCCAGCGCCCGCCCGTGGTACGCGCAGGTCTCCAGCAGCGCCACCACGTACCGCGCGGTGTCCCGCCGGGAGCGCAGCGGGGTGACCGGATGGGTCAGCGGCTTGGTCGCGGCGTGCAGGTCGGCCAGCGCCTGGTCCAGCTCGCGGGCCTGCTCCACCAGATCCGAGTGCGGCCGCCCGCTGAGCTGGTCCACGGCCGCCTGCGTCAGCTCGGCCAGCTTGTCCAGCACCTTCACCAGCAGCTCGTTGGTGCGTCGGTCGGTGCGCACCGGCAGCACCACCGCCGCCGTGATCACCCCGCAGGCCGCGCCCAGCGCCGTCTCCTCCACCCGCAGCACCAGCACCGACATGCTGTACGTGTTCAGCAGCGTGTAGAGCAGCCCAAGCGCCGCGGTCACGAAGAACGACATCAACGTGTACGACAGGGGAGCGGTGTACAACATCGCGAACACACACACCAGCACCAGTGCGAACGCCGTCCAGGTGTGGTGCCCCACCGCGCCGGCGAGCCCGATGCCGGCCACCACGCCGAGGATGGTGCCGAGCAGCCGCCGGTACCCCTTCACCAGGATCTCCCCGGTGGAGGTGGTGTTGATGAACACGATCCAGCAGGTCAGCACCGCCCAGTACCAGCGCTGGTGGGACAGCAGCTCACCGCCCATGATCGCCAGCGACGCCCCCACCGTCACCTGGATGGCCGCCCGCGTCGTGGGGCGCCGGAGCCCGGTCTCCTCGGGCTTCTCCGCGTCGGGCTCCTCGCTGATCTCGATCGCCGCGTCCTCGGCGTCCAGCTCCTCACGGGACCGGCTGGTCGCCGGGCTGTCGTCGGACTCGTCCTGCGGGCCGTCCAGCGCGGTCCGCAGACCCAGCACCGCGCGCGCCGCCTCACCGATGCCGCGGAAGACGTCCTGCACGGCCGGGGACGCCTGCGGCAGGTTCTCCTCCTCGCGGTAGCCCAGCAGCCGGTTGCGCACCTGGGCCAGCGCCGTCCCCGACGTCTCGCCCACCGGACGCAGCACCAGCAGCCGCAGCGCCCGCAGTTCCCGGCGCATCATCTCCATCGTGGGGTCCCGTACCGGCAGCATCCGGCCGGTCGGCAGCGGCGCGCCCGGCAGATGCAGGGTGAGGGTGTCGGTCCGTTCCGCGCTGCGCGCGGTGAGCAGCATCAGCCCGAGCCGCTCGGCGGCGATCTCGGCTTCCGCGATACGGCGCTGCAACAGCCGGGCCATCGCCTCGTCGGAGGTGCCGCGCTCCAGCCGGCCCTGGATCATCAGCGCCGTCTCGTGCAGCCGCGCGGTACCGGTGCGCAGGTCCTCCACGACCTTGTCGATGTCGTCGGGACCCGCGTCCAACAGCTCGATCTGCGTGCTCAGCAACTGCCCGAGCCGGGCCCGGAAGGCCCGCCGCAGCCGGTCCAGCGTGCCCGCCTCCGTCTGCGGCATCAGCACGAACCGCGCGAAGGCGCTGCACCCGACCGCCACCGCGATCACGACGTACAGCGAGGGCAGCATCGGTACCGTCGCCCGTACGAAGAGCGACAGGAAGTAGACCTGGAAGCCGATCAGGCCGAGCCCCGTGACCCGCTCGCCGAACCGGCGCCCGTAGACGGCCGCGAAGATGAGCAGCAGGAAGAAGATGTCGCTGACCAGCGGCCACTGATTCAGCACCGCCCCCAGCGACACCGCGGCCAGCGCCACCGGCAGGCACAGCGCCTGGGTGACGGCCTGCTTGGCGCGGTCGGTCTCCCGGACGGCGAACGTCGACGACATCGCCGCCATGGCGCCCGCGACCAGTTGGGGCACCGGGAAGCGCAGTGAACCCAGGAGGATCAGGGTGAGGGCGATCGCGGCCACCATGCGCAGACCCGCGATCAGCCGCAGCAGTCCCGGATCGGACGCGGCGAGCCGGTCCCACAGCCGTACCAGAAGCGCCCGTCCCCTTGCCTTCACGCCGCCGCGCTCTCTCTCCCGTGCCGGACCATGATCTACGACCCAGGATGTCACGACGCCCCGCCCGGCTCGCCGCTGGCCAGCGGATATCCGCCCGGCGCGCCCGCGACCCCTGGAATCACGGGCCCGAAGCCGCCGGAGGCCGCCGCCCCCACCACGGGACGGCGGCCTCCGGCAACCCGGCTCACCCGGTTCAGCCCCCGGTCACCTTCCCCCGCACCTTGCCCTCCGCCTCGGCCCTCCGCACCTCGTCGCGGACCTGGTCCGGCGTCAGGTAGGAGTCCGTGTACTCGAAGTCCTTGAGCTGGGCGGGCTTGCGGGCCTGGAAGCCCGTACGGACGAAATCGTCCCCCGCGATGGCGTTCAGCAGCCAGTTCACCATCACCCGCGCCTTGGCGACCCCGGTGCGCAGCGCGGACCAGTGGTAGCCGCGCGCCACGGCCTGGGCGAGGATGCCGCGCAGCTCGATGCCGAGCGGCCGGGACACCGCGTCCCTGCCGCCGAGGTCGACCACGAGACCGAGGTCCTTGTGGACGTACGGCTCCAGCGGCTCGCCGCGCAGCGAGTGGATGATGTTGTCCGCCACCTTCGGGCCCTGCCGCATGGCGTGCTGCGCGGTGGGCGGGCAGATCGCGCCCTCCTCGCCCTTCGCCAGGTCGGGCACGGCCGCCGCGTCACCGAGCGCGAACACCCCGTCGTGCCCCGGCACCGTCATCTCCGGGGTCACCGCGAGCCGTCCGCGCACCGTCTCCGCGTCCAACGTTCCGATCAGCGGGCTGGCGACCACACCGGCCGTCCAGATCAGGGTGTGCGTCGGGATCACCCGGCCGTCGGTGAAGGTGACCTCGTTCTCGGTCACCTTGGCCACGGACACCCCGAGGGAGACGTCGATGCCCCGGTCGCGCAGGATCTTCAGCGCCTGCTTGCCCAGCCGGTCGCCCAGCTCCGGCATCAGCTTCGGCGCGATGTCGATCAGATGCCAGCGGATCAGGCTCGGGTCCAGCCGCGGATAGCGCCGGACCGCCGCGTGGGTGAGCCGCTGCAGGCAGGCCGCCGTCTCCGTGCCCGCGTATCCGCCGCCCACCACCACGAACTGCAGCCGCGCCGCCCGCTCCTCGGGGTCGTCACTGGCGTCCGCGAGGTCGAGCTGCGAGATGACGTGGTCACGGATGTACGCCGCCTCCGCGAGCGTCTTCATCCCGAAGGCGTGCTCGGCGAGACCGGGGATGTCGAAGGTGCGGGTCACGCTGCCCGGTGCCAGCACCAGGTAGTCGTAGGGCTCGTTGATGATCTCGTCGGTGATGGAGCGGATGACGCACACCTTCGCCGCCAGGTCCACCCCGATCGCCCCGCCCGGAATGATCCGGGTGCGGTACTTCTTGCTGCGGCGCAGCGAGACGGCGA
This sequence comes from Streptomyces sp. NBC_01171, assembly GCF_045039805.1. NCBI lineage: Bacteria > Bacillati > Actinomycetota > Actinomycetes > Kitasatosporales > Streptomycetaceae > Streptomyces > Streptomyces sp. NBC_01171. The sequence goes on from NZ_CP108609.1 coordinate 6,326,868, forward strand.
TCGACTGCGGCGTCAGCACGCCGGAGGCGACCTGGGGCAGCAGCGGAAGGTAGAGCTGGTAGGAGAACGGCGTCACCAGGGCGACGTCCGCCTCGTCGGGGCCGAGTTTGCGCTCCAGCCGGCGGACGCACTCGACTCCGGCGAAGCCTGCGCCGATCACCAGAATCCTGGGTCGTCGTGTCACGGTGTTGTTCCCTTCTGCGGCTCCCGTCGGTCCGGATGGACGCCGTTCGCATGCCCGGGACCACTGCCACCACACCCGATCCCACCGCGCCCCGAGCCGTTCCGCCAGTCGGAAGCGCCCGGCAGCGAACGCGTGGGCAGCAGCCTGCCCCTCCACGCACCGGAGTAACCCGATTCCGCACCGGTACACCTCCCGGCGCTCTCACCAGGGCAGGAAGACGTGGATGTCCTTGCCGTCCTCGACCACCACCACGCTGACCTGGTCGCACAGGGTGTGCACCAGATGCCAGCCGATGCCGCCGCCGCCCGAACTCGGCCTGAACGGGCGCGGCTCGGGCACCACCGTGCTGGTGTCGTGCATGGTCACGTGCACCCCGTCGAAGGTGCGCCGCATCCGCAGCCCGAACGGGCCCGGCGCGAACTGGACCGCGTTGGCCGCCAGCTCCGTCACGACCAGCAGGATGTCGTCCCAGTACTCCGGCGCGGTGGGCGGCGCGTCCCGGGCGAGCTTGCGCAGGAACTCCTCCGCGGCCAGCCGCGCGCCCGTGACGTTCGGAAGTTCGCCGGGGAAGGAGTAGGCACGCTCGTGCGCCCTCTCGGAGGGGGGTGTGCCGTCCCAACGCCGCTCTGTCGCCATCTCGCATTCCCCGACCCGGTCCCCCGGAGCGGGCCCGTGTACGGGCCTCGCGCTCCGGGGCGGTCATCGTCGCTGGTCAGTTCACCAGGGCGGGTTCCCAGCGCCACGCGGATTACGCGTGGTCGTGCCATCCGACGCGCACGGGCCGGACGAGGGGCTCACCGGAACACGTCGTCGGGCTCGTCCCAGTCCGCCGGTTCCGGGCTCCGCTCACGCCGCGCCGCACGCGAACGCGCCTTGTACATCGCGTCGATCTCGGCCGCGTAGTGCCGCGTTATGACGTCCCGGCGCAGCTTCAGCGACGGTGTCAGCAGACCGTTGTCCGGGGCGAACGGCTCCTGCACGACCCGGTAGACCCGGATGGACTCGGCGCGCGACACCGTGCTGTTGGCCGATGCGATCGCGCGGGCCAGCTCCTCGCGCAGCGCGCTCTCCTCGCGGCCCTCCCGCCCCTCGAAGTCGCCCTGGAGCGCCAGGGCGGCCCGCCAGTGCGAGAGGAACTCCGGGTCCAGGGTGATCAGCGCGCCCATGCAGGGCCGGTCCTCGCCGACGACCACCGCCTGGTGGATCAGCGGGTGCATCCGCAGCCGCTGCTCCAGCGGCGCGGGCGCCACGCTCTTGCCGCTCGAGGTGACGATGAGGTCCTTCTTGCGGCCGGTGATGGTCAGATACCCCTCCCGGTCCAGCCGCCCGATGTCCCCGGTCGACAGCCAGCCCCCGCGCAGCACACTGCGGGTACGCGCCTCGTCGCCGATGTAGCCCTGGAACACCGACGGGCCGTGCACCAGGATCTCCCCGTCCTCGGCCACCCGGACCTCGGTGCCCGGCAGCGGAACGCCCACCGTCCCCGACTTCTCCCGGCCGAGCGGCTGCATGGTGATCCCGCCGGAGGTCTCCGTCAGCCCGTACCCGTCGTGGATGTACAGGCCGATGCCCTCGAAGAACAGCGACAGTTCGCGGCTCAGTGACGACCCGCCCGAGGTGCCCCGCCGGGCCCGGCCGCCGAGCGCGGAGCGGAGCTTGCGGTACACCGTCCGCTCGTACAGGGCGTGTTGCAGTCGCAGATCCAGGCCGGGGCCGGTGCCGATGCCGAGCCGGCCGCGCTCCTCGGCCTCCGCGAAGTCCCGCGCGGTCTGCGCCGCCCGCTCGAACAGCGCACCCCGGCCCGCCTGCTGAGCCGTCCTCAGGAACGTCTTGTACAGCTTCTCGAACACCGACGGGACGCCGTAGAGATAGGTCGGCCGGAAGGTGCTCAGCGCCGAGGTGAGCGCCTCCTCGGACATCTCCGGCTCGTGCGCCATCAGGATGCCGCCGCGCAGACACATCGTCTGGATCATGATCCCGTACACGTGCGAGAACGGCAGGAACGCCAGCACCGAGGGCTGTTGGCCCGGCTGCGCGGCCGTGTGGCCCCAGCCGGCCAGCAGGACGTCGCACGGGTACGCGAGACCGCGGTGGCTCAGCGCGCAGCCCATCGGGCGGCCGGTGGCGCCGGAGGTGTAGGTGATCGCCGCGGTGGAGTCCGGCAGCACGATCCGGCGCAGCGACTCCACGGTGGTCAGCGGGACGTCCACGCCCCGCTCCGCGAGTTCGGGCAGCGCGCCCGCGTCCAGTTGCCAGACATGCTTGAGCCGGGGGAGCGCGGCGCACACCGTGCCGACCGTCATCACGCCCAGCTCGTCCTCGACCGCCACGGCCACGCAGGCCGCGTCCCGCAGAATCCACTCGACCTGGTCCCGGGAGGAGGTCGGGTGGATCGGGACGATCTCCGCGCCCACGGTCCACAGCGCGTGCGCCAGCACCGTCCACTCGTAGCGGTTGCGGGCCATCAGGGCGACCCGGTGGCCCGGCGAGATCCCGGCGGCCACCAGCCCCTTCGCCAGCCCGAGCACGTCGTCCCGCAGTTGGCCGGCCGTGACCGTCTCCCAGCCGCCGGGCGCGCCCTCCGCGTGCCGGGCGAGCAGCGGGAGCTGGGGGTTCTCCTCGGCTCTCTCGAAGACGGTGTCGGCGAGCCCGCCGGTGGGCGGCGGGAACGCTGCCGGAGCGGAGGCGACGTCGCGCATGCGCTGCTCCTGGAAGTACGGAGGGTGACCCCGCCGATCGACTCTGTGTCGGCGGTGCACGAATGTAGCGCGGGGACGCGGTTTCGGTGCGGGGAAGGAGAAAGTCGTGATCCCCTGATGACCTGCGGCTGTCCGGTGGGTCCCGGGTGCCGCCGTTCCGTACGGGTATCGGCGCGGCCGCCGGGGCACACCGGGAGGGGCGCCCGGGGTCGTCGTGACCCCCGGACGCCCCTCGTCGGGCGCCGGTACCGGCGGGCTCAGCGGGCGGGCGTGAGCCAGACCGTGGCGAGCGGCGGCAGCGTCAGGCGCAGCCGGCCGTCCTCCGGGCAGAGCTTGCCCGCGTCACCCACCTGGACACCGCTGCCGCCGTACCGGACCGCGTCGGTGTTGAGCACCTCCTGCCAGGCGGGCACCTGCTCGGGCGCCCAGAGCCGGTAGTCCTCCCGGACCACGGGCGAGAAGTTGGACACCGCCAGCAGGGGGGTGCCGTCCTCGGCGTACCGGACGAACGCGAAGACGTTGTCGTCGGCCGCGTCGCACATGGACCACTGGAAGCCGCCCGGATCGGTGTCCCGCTGCCACAGCGCCGGGGCCTGCCGGTACGCCGTGTTCAGGTCCCGCACCAGGTCCCGCATACCCCGGTGGTCGGCGGCCGAGTGATAGTCGTCGGCGAGCAGCCACCACTCGGGCCCGTGCTTCTCCGACCACTCCGCGCCCTGCGCGAACTCCTGCCCCATGAACAGCAGTTGCTTGCCGGGGTGGGCCCACATGAAGCCCAGGTACGCCCGGTGGTTCGCGCGCCGCTGCCACCAGTCGCCCGGCATCTTGGACACCAGCGCCTGCTTGCCGTGCACCACCTCGTCGTGCGAGACGGGCAGCACGTAGTTCTCGCTGTACGCGTACACCATCGAGAACGTCATGTCGTGGTGGTGGTACTTGCGGTGCACCGGCTCCTTCTGCACGTACTCCAGCGAGTCGTGCATCCAGCCCATGTTCCACTTCAACCCGAACCCGAGACCGCCGCTGTCGGTCGGCCGGGTCACGCCCTCCCACGCCGTCGACTCCTCGGCGATGGTCACCACACCCGGGCAGCGCCGGTACACGGTCGCGTTCATCTCCTGGAGGAACGCGACCGCGTCCAGGTCCTCGCGCCCGCCGAAGACGTTCGGTGCCCACTGCCCGGAGTCCCGCGAATAGTCCAGGTAGAGCATCGAGGCGACCGCGTCCACGCGGAGCCCGTCGATGTGGAACTCCTCGCACCAGTACACGGCGTTGGCGACCAGGAAGTTGCGCACCTCGGTCCGGCCGAAGTCGAACTCGTACGTCCCCCAGTCCGGGTGCTCCGCCCGTCGGGAGTCCCCGGGCTCGTACAGCGGGTCCCCGTCGAACCGGGCCAGCGCCCAGTCGTCCTTGGGGAAGTGGGCCGGCACCCAGTCCATGATCACGCCGATGCCCGCCCGGTGCAGCGCGTCCACCAGGAACCTGAAGTCGTCCGGCGAACCGAGACGCGGGGTGGGCGCGTAGTACGAGGTGACCTGGTAGCCCCACGACCCGCTGAACGGGTGCCCGGCCACCGGCATCAGCTCGACATGGGTGAAGCCCAGGTCCCGCACGTACGCGGGCAGCTCCTCGGCCAGCTCGCGGTAGGTCAGCCCCGGCCGCCAGGACGGCAGATGCACCTCGTACACCGACATCGGCGCCCGGTGCACGGGGGTGTCGCCCCGGTGCGCCATCCACTCGGCGTCGTCCCACGCGTAGCGGGAGGAGGTGACGACCGAGGCGGTGTCCGGCGGGACCTCGGTGAGCCGGGCCATCGGGTCCGCCTTCAGGAACCGGTGGCCGTACCGCGAGGTGATCTCGAACTTGTACTTGGCGCCCTCGCCGATCCCCGGCAGGAACACCTCCCACACCCCGGCCGCGCCCAGCGAGCGCATCGGGTACTGCTTGCCGTCCCAGAAGGTGAACTCCCCGGCCAGCCGCACCCCCTGGGCGTTCGGCGCCCACACGGTGAACCGGGTGCCCGCGATCCCCTCGTGGGTCATCGGCTCGGCGCCGAGCGCCTTCCACAGCTCCTCGTGCCGGCCCTCCCGGATCAGATGCAGATCCAGCTCACCGAGCGCGGGCGCGAAACGGTACGGGTCGTGCACCGTCCGCTCCCCGTCCTCGTAGGCCACCACCAGCTCGTAGGCGGGGATCTCCCGGTACGGCAGCACGGCCGAGAAGAGACCGTCGCCCTCCGAGGCGAGCGGCGAGCGCACCCCGTCGGCCAGGACGCTCACGCCGAGCGCGTTCGGGCGCAGGGCACGGAACAGCACGCCGCCCGGCACCGGGTGTGCGCCCAGCAGGGCGTGCGGGTCGTGATGCGCGCCGCCCAGCAGACGGTCGCGCTCCTCGCCCTCCAGGGCGACGCCAGAGGTGCGGACGGGGCCCGAGGTCTCGGGCAGCGAAGTGTCGCGCAGTGCCATGATTCAGCCTCTCCACTCGGCGAGCCGCTCGATGGCCGCCATCGGGACCGGAAGCCAGTCCGGCCGGTGTCTCGCCTCGTACAGCACCTCGTACACCGCCCTGTCCGTTTCGTGCGCGCGCAGCAGCGCGTGCTCCTTGCGTGGGTCCCAGCCCGCACGGGCCGCGTAGCCCGCGCAGAACGCCTCCCGGCAGCGGCTCGCCCACTCGGGCCGCCAGGGGCGGCGCTGCCGGGCCGCGTAGTCGAAGGAGCGCAGCATCCCGGCGATGTCACGCACCGGGGACTGCGCGGTCCGCCGCTCGGCGAGCGGACGGGAGGGCTCGCCCTCGAAGTCGATGACGAACCAGTCTGCCCCGGCGCGCAGCACCTGACCCAGATGCAGATCGCCGTGCACACGCTGGGCGGCCGGACCGGAGTCGCGGGCGGCCAGCGCCCCGAACGCGGCCCTCAGGCCCGGCACATAGGGCCGCAGCCCCGGCACCGCCCGCGCCGCCGCGTCCAGGCGTACGCACATCGCGTCGGCCATGACGCCGTTCTCGTCCCCGCCGGCCGCCGGGAACGCCCCGGCCAGTGCCAGGTGCACCTCGGCCATGGCGCCGCCCAGCTCGCCCGCCTCGGCGGTGAAGTGGTCGCCACGGGCCAGCGCCCCCAGCGCCAGCTCCCACCCGTCGACCGCGTCCGGCAGGAAGGGCTGGAGCACACCCAGCGTGGCCGGGCGCGGCGCGGTGGTGCAGAACCACGCGACCGGCGCGGGCACCCGCGCACACCCCTGCGCGGCCAGCGCCTGCGGCACCTCCAGATCCGGGTTGACGCCCGGCTGGATACGGCGGAACAGCTTCAGGATGTACGCGTCGCCGTACACGATCGACGAGTTGGACTGCTCGCTGGTCAGCAGCCGGGGCGCGAGACCGCCGGGAACGTCGGCTGCCTCGTCCACCTCGAAGCGCAGCGGTCCCGCCTTGCCGGGCTGCCGCAGCCGCTCCAGCAGCAGGTGCGCGCAGCCCGGGTCGTGCAGCGCGTCGTACACGCCGAGTCCGGCCAGCGGGCCGTGCTCGGCGCGCCCGATGTACGCCCGCTCGAGGCCCGGCGCGGGCCGCTCGCGCAGGGCGAGCAGCAGTTGGTAGCAGTCGCCGGGCGGGGGAGTGCCGTCGGGCGTGGGCACGGGTGCGTGCGAGGCGTTCACCAGCAGGTGCAGGCAGCCCGGGAACAGCTCGGTGACGGACAGCACCGACAGGTCGGTGGCCGGCCGGTTCTTGCCCGCGAACCAGCGCTGCCGGGGCAGCCATGCGCCGAGCAGGCCGCCGAGCGAGGCCAGGAGCCCGTCGGCACCGGTCGCCGCCGGAGGGCTGAGGGTGATGGTCTTCGGCATGGTGACGCGTCCTTTCCTCGGCGCCGGGCGCTCAGCGGCGGCGGCCGATGCGGGATGCGGGTCGGGTGAGCCGGAACCAGTAGAAACCGTGGCCCGCCAGGGTCAGCAGGTATGGCAGCTCACCGATGGCCGGGAACTTCACTCCACCGATCAGCTCGACCGGGTGCCGCCCGTCGAAGGTCCGCAGGTCGAGTTCGGTGGGCTGCGCGAACCGGGAGAAATTGTGCACGCACAGCACCAGGTCGTCGCCGTATTCGCGGAGGAAGGCCAGCACCGCCGGGTTGGACGAGGAGAGTTCCGTGAACGAGCCCAGTCCGAAGGCGTGGTTCTGTTTCCGGATCTCGATCATGCGGCGGGTCCAGTGCAGGAGGCTGGACGGGGAGGACATGGAGGCTTCGACGTTGGTGACCTGGTAGCCGTGGACCGGGTCCATGATCGTGGGCAGGAAGAGGCGGCCGGGGTCGCAGGAGGAGAAGCCCGCGTTGCGGTCGGGGGTCCACTGCATGGGGGTGCGGACGGCGTCGCGGTCGCCGAGCCAGATGTTGTCGCCCATGCCGATCTCGTCGCCGTAGTAGAGGATCGGCGAGCCGGGCAGGGAGAGCAGGAGGGCGGTGAACAGCTCGATCTGGTTGCGGTCGTTGTCGAGCAGGGGCGCGAGCCGCCTGCGGATGCCGATGTTGGCGCGCATACGCGGGTCTTTCGCGTACTCGGCCCACATGTAGTCGCGTTCCTCGTCGGTGACCATCTCGAGGGTCAGCTCGTCGTGGTTGCGCAGGAAGATGCCCCACTGGCAGTTGGTGGGGATCGCGGGGGTCTTGGCGAGGATTTCCGAGACCGGGTAGCGGGACTCACGGCGGACGGCCATGAAGATGCGGGGCATGACCGGGAAGTGGAAGGCCATGTGGCATTCGTCGCCGCCGGTGGAGTAGTCGCCGAAGTAGTCGACCACGTCCTCGGGCCACTGGTTCGCCTCCGCCAGCAGCACGGTGTCCGGGTACTGGGCGTCGATCTCGCTCCGGACGCGCTTGAGGAAGGCGTGGGAGGCGGGCAGGTTCTCGCAGTTGGTCCCCTCGGCCGCGTACAGGTACGGCACCGCGTCGAGCCGGAAGCCGTCGATGCCGAGGTCCAGCCAGAACCGGAGGGCGGCCAGGATCTCCTCCTGCACGGCCGGGTTCTCGTAGTTGAGGTCCGGCTGGTGCGAGAAGAAGCGGTGGAAGAAGTACTGTCCGCGCACCGGGTCGAAGGTCCAGTTGGAGACCTCGGTGTCCACGAAGATGATGCGGGCGTCCTGGTACTGCTTGTCGTCGTCGGCCCACATGTAGTAGTCGCCGTAGGGGCCGTCGGGATTGTTGCGGGACTCCTGGAACCACGGGTGCTGGTCGCTGGTGTGGTTCATGACGAAGTCGATGATGACCCGCATGCCCCGCTGGTGGGCCGCGTCGACGAACTCCACGAAGTCGGCCAGGTCACCGAACTCGGGAAGGACGGATGTGTAGTCCGCGACGTCGTAACCGCCGTCACGCAACGGGGACTTGAAGAACGGCGGGAGCCAGAGGCAGTCCACGCCGAGCCACTGCAGATAGTCGAGCTTGGCGGTCAGACCCTTCAGGTCACCGACCCCGTCGCCGTCGCTGTCGTGGAAGGAGCGGACCAGCACTTCGTAGAAGACGGCACGCTTGAACCACTCGGGGTCCCGGTCCTTGGCCGGAGTGTCCTCGAAAGTGTCCGGCACGGGTTCGTTCACGGTCATGACGCTGAAGGCCCTCCGATCTGGGACGTCGCCGGCTCGGCACGCAGGACGTGCGCGGGGGCGCGGCCGGGGCTGAGGCGCACGTAGTTGTCGCGGCCCCAGTGGTAGGTCGCGCCCGTCAGTTCGTCGTGCACGGACAGGGCGTCGTTCCAGTCCAGGCCGAGTCGCGGCAGGTCCAACGAGACCGTGGCCTCCTGGGTGTGGTGCGGGTCGAGACTGACGACCACGAGGACCGTGTCGTCGCCGGTGCGCTTGCTGAACGCGAGGACCGAGTCGTTGTCGGTCCGGTGGAAGCTGAGATTGCGCAGATGGTGCAGTGCGGGGTGCCTGCGGCGGATCTCGTTGAGGCGGGTGATGAGGGGTGCGATGGTCCGTCCCTCGCGAGCGGCCGCCTCCCAGTCCCGGCGTTCGAGCTGGTACTTCTCGGAGTTCAGGTACTCCTCGCTGCCCGGCGCGAGTGCCTGGTTCTCGCACAGCTCGTAGCCGCTGTAGATGCCCCAGGCGGGAGAGAGCGTGGCCGCCAGCACGGCACGGATCTCGAAGGCGGGACGGCCGCCGTGCTGGAGGTAACCGGGCAGGATGTCCGGGGTGTTGGCGAAGAAGTTGGGCCGCATGTAGGCGGCCGACTCGCCCGACAGCTCGGTCAGGTACTCGGTGAGCTCCTGCTTGCTGTTGCGCCAGGTGAAGTACGTGTAGGACTGCTGGAAGCCGACCTGGGCGAGGGTGTGCATCATCGCCGGGCGGGTGAACGCCTCCGCCAGGAAGATGACGTCGGGGTCGGCGCGGTTGATCTCCCCGATCACGCGCTCCCAGAACACCACCGGCTTGGTGTGGGGGTTGTCGACGCGGAAGATGCGGACGCCGTGCTCCATCCAGTGCCGCAGGACCCGTACGGTCTCGGTCACCAGGCCGTCCATGTCGGCGTCGAAGGCGATCGGGTAGATGTCCTGGTACTTCTTCGGGGGGTTCTCGGCGTACGCGATCGTGCCGTCGGGGCGGTGGTGGAACCAGTCCGGGTGCTTCTCCACCCACGGGTGGTCCGGAGAGCACTGGAGGGCGAAATCCAGGGCGACTTCAAGGCCCAGCTCGCCTGCCCGGCCCACGAAGTGGTCGAAGTCCTCGAGGGTGCCGAGGTCCGGGTGGACGGCGTCGTGGCCACCCTCGGGGGAACCGATCGCCCACGGGACACCGACGTCGTCCGGGGTCGCGGTGAGCGTGTTGTTGCGGCCCTTGCGGTGTGTGGTCCCGATGGGGTGGATCGGCGGGAGGTAGACCACGTCGAAGCCCATCTCCGCGATGGCCTCCAGCCGCTTCGCCGCCGTACGGAACGTGCCGTGGGGCTCGTCCAGCGTCCCCTCCGAGCGCGGGAAGAACTCGTACCAGGAGCCGTAAAGGGCGCGCTCGCGCTCCACCAGCAACGGCATCGGGTCCGACGCGGTCACCAGGTCTCGCAGGGGGTATCGGGCGAGGACCGCCTCCACCTCCGGGCCCAGGGCGTCCTTCAGACGGTGGTTCACCGAGAGGGTGTCGTCGCCGAGGGCGTGGGCGGCGGCCAGGACGAGGTCGCGCTCCGGGCCCTTGGGTGCTCCGGCGGCCGCGCGCTCGTAGAGCTCCGCGCCCTCCTCCAGTACCAGGCCGGTGTCGATCCCGGCCGGGATCTTGATGCCGGCCGCGTGCCGCCAGGTGGCGATCGGATCGGACCACGCCTCCACGCGGTAGGTCCAGCGGCCGGTGGCGTCCGGGGTGATGTCCGCGCCCCACACGTCGCTGCCGGGGGACAGTTCGCGCATCGGGGTCCACGGGCCGCGCCGGCCCTTGGGGCCGCGCAGGACCACATTGGCGCCCACGGCGTCATGTCCCTCACGGAACACGGTCGCGGTCACCTGGAACGTCTCCCCGGCCACCGCCTTCGCCGGGCGCCTGCCGCACTCCACGGCCGGCCGGACATCACGTACCGGTACGCGGCCGATGGCCGGGGTCCTGCGCATGGATCTCACCTCCGCCGTGCGCGAAGCCGGGCACACGGGCCCGGCTTCGCGGTCCTGGATACGGGCCGGCAGGTGCCGTCCCGTAGGGGAACGCCATGTACGGTGCCAGGTCAGGGGCTTGGCGCCGTGGATCGCCGCTCCGGTGACTGCGCGCGTCGCGCCGTCCGGCCGGGCTGCGGCCGCCCGTCCTGCTCGCTCTGCCAACCGGCCGGGGTGGAGCGCAGATACCGCTCCGCGGCGTCCGCCGCCTCCCTGGCGCAGCGTTTTCCCATCAACACGCACAACGTGTAGCCCGAGTCCTCGAAGGTGCTCCGGACCGTGCGGTCGTGGGGCGAGGCGAGCATCACGCGCTCCCACGCCCGGTAACGCCGCAACTGCCGGGCCACTTCGGCCTTGGCGGGTAGCAGCATGGTCCCCTTCACCTTCCACGGCTCTCGACGTCGCGTTCCCGACGGTCGGGTGGTGTCCGAGCACGGGAGGGCGCGGAACCGTTACGGCGATCGAGGGCTTTCACCCATGGTGCACGTGTAAACACACTCCGTCCTGTTGGAGCTTCAACGACCCCGCCGTTCGTGATGCTCGTGTTGCACGAATGGCGTAGCAGCCGCACTGTGGATGGTGACTCAGAAGCGACTGGCTTTCACGCTGAGTGTCCGGTGATCCCGCCGGACGGCCGTGGAGCAGGAGCTTCGCCGGTGAGGAGCAAGCGACAATGGAGACCGCAGTGCCTCGCTACTACCACCTCGACGTGGAAGTCAGCCCGGAACGGGTGGGACAGGTCAGCCGCATCCTGGCCGCCCACCTCAGCCACTGGGACCTCGACAATCTCGTGGACCCCGTCCGCCGCGGCACCGAGATTCTGCTGCGCGCCATCGACCAGCACGCCCCGGACACCACCACCTCCATCGAGATGTGGTGGAACGGCCAGCACCTCATCACCGCCATCGGCGGCGGCGACCGCGACCTCGGCCCGGACGAGGGTCTGCGCGCCTGCCTCGCGGACATCGCCGCGATGAGCGACGGGTGGGGCTGCTGCGCCACCGAGACCGGGGCCAGGATCATCTGGTTCTCACAGCGTGCCCGTGCCGACCAGCGGGTCCCGCTGGTCCCGACCGCTCCCTCGCCGCACATCGGCCGGATGCTGCGTGTACCCCGCGCGGCCCCGGTGCCCGTACGGGTCGCCGAGGTGCCCGCCGGCGCCCTGGTGGGCGCCCGGTGACGGCCAGGAAGTCCCGGAAGGGGGTGCCCGTGTGGAGCGGGCACCCCTATCCGTTGGGCGCCTCCTACGACGGCCAGGGCACCAACTTCGCGCTGTTCAGCGAGGTCGCCGAACGCGTGGAGCTGATCCTCGTCGACGACGCGGGCGCCGAGACGCCCGTACCTCTCCACGAGGTCGACGGCTTCGTCTGGCACGGGTATCTGCCGGAGGTCGGACCCGGCCGCCGTTACGGATACCGGGTGCACGGCCCCTGGCAGCCCTCGCTCGGCCACCGCTGCAACCCGGCCAAGCTGCTGCTCGACCCCTACGCCCGGGCCATAGACGGCCAGATGGACAACGACCCCTCGCTGTACGAGCGCGACCCGCACGGCCCGGCTCCCGCCGACAGCGCCGGGCACTCGATGCTGGGCGTCGTCACCGACCCCTACTTCGACTGGGGCGACGACCGCCCGCCGGGCCACCCGTACTCCGAGTCCGTCATCTACGAGACCCATGTGCGCGGCCTGACCGCGACCCACCCGGACGTGCCGGAGCGGTTGCGCGGCACCTACGCCGGGCTGGCGCACCCCGCGATCACCGAGCACCTGACCTCGCTCGGCGTCACCGCGGTCGAGCTGATGCCGGTCCACCAGTTCGCGCAGGACGGTGTGCTGCGCGACCGGGGCCTGTCCAACTACTGGGGCTACAACACCATCGGCTTCTTCGCCCCGCACAACGCCTACGCCGCCCTCGGCTCGCGCGGCCAGCAGGTCAACGAGTTCAAGGCCATGGTCAAGGCGATGCACGCGGCCGGCCTCGAAGTCATCCTCGACGTGGTCTACAACCACACCGCCGAGGGCAACGAGATGGGCCCCACCCTCTCCTTCCGGGGCATCGACAACGCCTCGTACTACCGCCTGGTCGACGGCGACTGGGCGCACTACTACGACACCACCGGCACCGGCAACAGCCTGCTGATGCGGCATCCCTACGTGCTCCAGCTCATCATGGACTCGCTGCGGTACTGGGTCACCGAGATGCACGTCGACGGCTTCCGCTTCGACCTCGCGGCGACCCTGGCCCGGCAGTTCCACGAGGTGGACCGGCTCTCGGCGTTCTTCGACCTGATCCAGCAGGACCCGGTGATCAGCCGGGTCAAGCTCATCGCCGAGCCCTGGGACCTGGGGGAGGGCGGCTACCAGGTCGGCAACTTCCCCCAGCTCTGGTCGGAGTGGAACGGCAAGTACCGGGACGCCGTACGGGACTTCTGGCGGGCCGAGCCAGGCTCGCTGGGTGAGTTCGCCTCCCGGCTCACCGGCTCCTCCGACCTCTACCAGGCCAGCCGGCGCAGACCCCGGGCCAGCGTCAACTTCGTCACCGCGCACGACGGTTTCACCCTGCGCGACCTCGTGTCGTACAACGACAAGCACAACGAGGCCAACGGCGAGGGCAACCGGGACGGCGAGAGCGACAACCGGTCCTGGAACTGCGGCGCCGAGGGCGACACCGACGACCCGGCCGTGCTCGACCTGCGGGCCCGCCAGCAGCGCAACCTGCTGGCCACCCTGCTGCTCAGCCAGGGCATCCCGATGCTCGGCCACGGTGACGAACTCGGCCGCACCCAGGGCGGCAACAACAACGCCTACTGCCAGGACAACGAGGTCTCCTGGATCGACTGGGACCTCACCGAGGAGCAGCGCGCCCTCGTCGACTTCACCCGGCGCCTGATCGGCCTGCGCGCCGAGCACCCCGTGCTGCGCCGGCGCCGGTTCTTCCGGGGCGAGACCGCGACCAGGCGGAAGCAGCCGCTGCCCGACCTGATCTGGCTGCGGCCCGACGCCCGCGAGATGACCGACCAGGACTGGCGGCGCGGCGACGCGCACTCGGTGGGCGTCTTCCTCAACGGTGACGCCATCGCCGAGCGGGACGCCTACGGCGGCCGGGTCGTCGACGACTCCTTCCTGCTGCTCCTGAACGGCTTCTGGGAGCCGGTCGACTTCCGGCTGCCCGCCGCGTCCTACGGCGAGCGCTGGACGACCCTGATCGACACCGCCGACCCCGAGGGCGTGCCCGACGAACGCGAGCGCAAGGCGGGCACCCGGCTGCGGGTCGAGTCGCGGAGCCTGATCCTGCTGTCCAGGCCGTCCCGCGACGGCTGAGCGGGGACAGCGAAGAGGGCGCCCACCGGAATCCGGTGGGCGCCCTCTTCGCTGTCCGTCAGCGCGGGTCGCGCGCGGTCACGGTGAACTGGGCGCCGTCCTGGTCCCGCAGGACCGCCTCCCGCTCACTTTCGCTCAGCACGCTCCCGCCGTGCTTCTCGGCGCTGCGGGCGCAGCGCGCCACGTCGTCGACCGAGAAATGGATCTGCCAGTGCGGCCGAACCGACGGGTCCGGGGCCGCCTCCACCGCGCCGGAGTCGATCCGCGCCACCACGGTGCCCTGGCTGCGCAGCACCACCTCGCCGCCCTCGTACTCGACCTCGCAGCAGCCCGGCTTCCCGGTGGCCCAGTCCAGCACCTCGCCGTAGAAGATCGCCGCGTCGAAGGCGTTGCGGGTGTGCAGGCGGATGAAGGCGGGGGCGGAGCGGCGCCAGGACTCCCAGTCGGAGAACAGCTCGCCCTGCCAGATGCCGAAGGTCGCCCCGTCCCGGTCGGCGAGCAGCGCGCCCCGGCCGGGCGGGAAGGACAGCGGGCCCACGGCCGCCGTGCCGCCCCGCTCCCGCACCCGGGCCACCGCCACGTCGGCGTCGGGGACGGCGAAGTACGGGGTCCAGGCCACCGCCGTCTGCCACATCCCGGCGACCGCGGCGATCCCGGCGATCGGCACGCCGTCCGCCAGCGCGATCCGGAAATGGTCGCCGAGGCGGGCGTCGCGCCAGCGCCAGCCCAGCACGGCGCTGTAGAACTCCTCGGTGGCGTCGAGGTCGCGGCTGGTCAGGCTCACCCAGCAGGGGGCGCCGAAGACGGAGTGCGTCGAGACGGCGTCCTTCTTCTTCCTCAAGCCACTGCTGACGGATGTGTGGTGATTCATGACGGTCGCGTCCTGCTCTCGGGGCCCGGCGGCCACCGGTCTCGTCCAGTGTCCGGCCGGAAGGGGGCCGGCTGCCTCTCGACTACCCCCGAGGAGGGCCCTGATGTGCGGTGACTTCCCCCGGCCACGCAGCGCGTCCGGGTCGCCACGAAGCCGGTCGACTCTGACCCGAAAGAGTGAAGCTTCAGCGGGGCGGCGGCGTCGGGGGCGGCTCAGCCGGACTCGGTGAGCAGTTCCTCGCGCAGCCGGTCGAAGCAGCCGCTCAGCAGCCGGGAGACGTGCATCTGCGATATGCCGAGCTGCTCGGCTATCCCGCTCTGCGTCATACCGCGGAAGAACCGCAGGTAGAGGATGGTGCGCTCGCGCTCGGGCAGGGCCGCGAGACAGGGCTTCACCGCCGCCCGGTCCACCACCAGGTCGAAGCCGGGGTCCGGCTCGCCCAGGGAGTCACCGAGCGCGTACCCGTCCGTGCCCGCCACGTCGGCGTCCAGGGACAGCGCGGAGAAGCACTCCAGAGCCTCCATGCCGGTGCGGACCTCGTCCTCGCTGAGCCGGGTGTGCGCCGCCAGCTCCGCCACGGTGGGCGGACGGCCCGGAATGGTCTGCGCCAGCTCCTTCCCGGCGCTGCGCACCCGGTTGCGCAGGTCCTGCACCCGGCGCGGCACGTGCAGGGTCCACATGTGGTCCCGGAAGTGGCGCTTGATCTCGCCGGTGATCGTCGGCACCGCGTACGCCTCGAAGGCCCGGCCGCGCTCGGGGTCGTAATGGTCCACGGCCTTCACCAGGCCCAGGGCGGCCACCTGGTACAGGTCCTCCAGGGACTCGCCGCGACCGCGGAAGCGGACGGCGATCCGCTCGGCCATGGGCAGCCACAGCCGTACCAGCTCGTCCCTGAGCGCCGTGCGCTCGGGACCCTCGGGCAGCCCGGCGAGGCGCTCGAAGGCATGGGCCGTATCGGGGGCGTCGTCGTGAGGGTGGGTTCTCGTGCTGCCAGTTACAGACATCGCGTGCACTTCTCTCGCGGGCTGGGGCAACAGGCACATTCAGCACTGAAGTCCCTCCTCCCCAGTGTGCGGCAAAAACAAACAAACATGCCAATAAGGGGCGAAACCCGTGTCGGTCTTGACCCGGTTTTGGGCCGGGTGGCTCCATGGACGCGGGCCGTGAGAGGCGGTCGCCCGGAGTGATGTGCGGCACGCGCGCGAGCGGTGCCCGCGCACCCGCCCGGACGGTTTCTCCTGGGCACGGCTTGATCACCGAGCGAAGCGGGCGAACCGCCTGGCCATGTGGCATTCCGCTCATTTGACAGTGTGCTGAGCACACGGATAGACAGCAGCTCGCGGATGGTCGAGAGGGGCACTGTGTACGAGCCGAACGTGGTCGGTGACTGGCAGGAATACGGCGAGCACGCCGGTCTGCGGGTCCGCGTCCACCGTCTGGAGACGGCCGAACCGCCCCGGGGGCGCGACGACGCGGCGGCCGGGCTGACGTACTTCAGCGTCCGGGTGACGATCGAGAACCGCGGCACCCGCCCGTGCAGCGTCCAGCTCGAGGACGGTCAGATCGACGTCCGGGTCGGCGCGGACGGCGAGGGCGCCTTCATCGACTGGCGCAACTCGCAGTTCATCGAGGGCTTCGACGTGTACCCGCTGCGCCGGGCCACCGCCGTGGTGCACGCGGCCGCCGCCGAGGACGCGCTCACCCACGTCGACGTCCAGGTCCACCTGCGGGTGGACGACGAGTGGACCGACCGCAGGCTGTGGGCCGGCGGCATCGGCCTCACCGAGACGGCCCAGGTGGCCACCGCCTCCTGCGGGCCGGACAGCCTGGCGCACCAGCTCACCGCGTACCTGGAGGAGCGGACCGAACCCGGCACCGCCTGACGGACGCCGGGCCGGCCCTCAGGGGTCAGGCGTTCGGGTCGAAGGGGATGCCGGCCGGCTTCGCCGACGCCAGGTGCGAGGCGAAACTCGCGTCCTTCAGGCCGAAGTTGGCGCTGCCGAAGTCATAAGTGCTCAGCTTGTCGCGCAGACCGGGCGGGTAGCCCTCCCAGCCGACCAGCGCCGGGTACTGCCAGGTGTGCTTGTGGTTCTCCGGCGGCTCGTCGTTGTTGTTGGCCAGCCGGAAGCAGTGCGTGCCGATGCCGTCCTTGTGGTAGACGACCTTGGCGTGCGTGCCCTCGAAGCGGACCTCGGAGACCGGGTGCACGGTGAAGGAGCCGTGGTTGGACGTCGACACGTACCGCGTCTGCCCGTCCTGCACCCACACCACCACGTGCTCCCAGTCGTTGCGGTGGCCGCCGATGCTGCTGCCGGGCAGCGCCTGGTCCTTCTCGAAGTACAGGCCGTAGAGATAGCCGCACCAGCCGTTGTTGCACTTGGCGCGCGAGTAGCCGTTGGTGTTGTCCAGGTCCGAGGCGTCACGGCAGTTGCCGTTGAGGGCGCCGGTCGGGTTCAGGCCGGGGTTGATCGTGCCGTCGGGGCCGATCGCGGGCGTCGAGTAGCAGCCGTCCGTGTCGTAGTCGAAGGCGGGCTGGTACTTCAGCTCCTCGGCCGTGGCGTTGACCGGGAGGGCGAGCGGGGGAGCGGCGAAGGCCGCGGCCGGGAAGGCGATCACGAGGGTGGCGGCACCGGTGAGCGTGGCGAGCCATCTGCCGCGCCGTCGGCGGGACGTGGACGAACCCACTTCAATCTCCAACTGCGTTGGGGGACAGGGCAGTTCAGCATCCCGGCCGAAGGGCCCGCTGTGAAGCCGTCCCACCTGTCCCCCAGGTGAAATCCTGTCAGCCGAGTGCTCACAGCTCCTCGGGAAGGTCCGCCGCCGACTCCTCCGGGGCCAGGTCCGGGCGCAGTCGCAGCCAGCTCGGCTGGCGCAGCAGTCCCGCCCGCGTCCGGGTGTTGAAGCCGACCTCGCCGACCAGCCGGGGCAGCACCCAGCGCGCCCCCGGAATCCGGGGCACGGGATCGAAGGGGCACCGCTCGCTCGCCGAGGCCGCCAGCAGCGCGGCCAGCTCGGTGCGCTCGCCCTCGCTCCAGCCCGTGCCCACCCGGCCCGCGTACACCAGCCGCCCTCCGGCCCGCTGGCCGACCAGCACCGCGCCGGGCAGCCCGGACAGACGGCCCTTGCCGGGCAGCCAGCCGCCGACGATCACGTCCACGCTCCGGGTGTTCCGGATCTTGATCCAGTTCCGGGAGCGGGTCCCCGGCTCGTACACCGAGTCCAGCCGCTTGCACACCACCCCCTCCAGACCGTGCTCCCGCGTCATGCGCAGCGCCTCGGCACCGTGCCCCACCACCGCCCCCGGCACCGACCAGCGCGGACCGTTGAGGTCGAGGCCCGCGAGCAGTTCCCGCCGCCGCGCGTACGGGGTCGCCACCCGGGACCCGGCGAGATAGGGCACGTCGAACAGCACCAGGTGGACCGGCGCCCGCGCGGCCCGGTGTGCCGCCAGGGCCGGGGTGTGTGCGAGGCCCATCCGGTTCTGGAGCGCCTGGAAGTCGGCCCGGCCCTCCGCGTCCAGCGCCAGCACCTCGCCGTCCAGGATCGCGGGCGTGTCCCCCAAGGCGTCGGCCAGCGGGCCGAGTTCGGGATAGGCGGCCGTGATGTCCTCGCCGGAGCGGGCGCGCAGCAGCAGGGTTCCGTCGCCGGGCAGGTACACCATCACCCGCTGCCCGTCCTGCTTGGTCTCGTACGCCCAGCGCGCGTCCTGGGCGGGCGGCGGCAGGGTGCCGGGGGTGGCGAGCATGGGGCGGACGAACGGCAGCGGGGCGACGGTCACGGCAGAACATTTCGACCACGCCGGACGCCACCACGCGCCCCGCGCCGCGGGTTCGCCCGAACGGCAGAGGAGAGGGGTGTGCCGTCGTCACCCCCGTACCCGAGCCGCCGACCGGACCCTACCGTCAAGTAATATCCGGCGGCAGGCCATCGAAGGAGACACCGTGCCCCCACGCTCGCCCCTGCTGCTCGCCGGTCTGCTGGCCTCGGCCGGGATCGCCCACTTCGCCGCCCCCAAGATGTTCGACGGGCTCGTCCCCCGCACCCTGCCCGGCTCGCCCCGCACCTGGACCTACGCCAGCGGGGTCGCGGAACTCGCCCTCGCCGCCGGGGTCGCCGTGCCCGCCACCCGCGCGCCGGCCGCGAAGGCGGCCGCCGCCTTCTTCGTCGGGGTCTTCCCCGCCAACGTGAAGATGGCCGTCGACTGGCGGCACCGCCCCGCCCCGCAGCGCACCGCCTCCCTCGCCCGGCTGCCCCTGCAGGCGCCGCTGGTGCTGTGGGCCCGGGGCGTCGCCCGCACCGCGAAGGGACAGTCATGAGCCTCCAGGTCGGCGACATCGTCGAGGACTTCACGCTGCCGGACGAGACCGGCACCGAACGGCGGCTGACGGAACTGCTGGCCGACGGCCCCGTCGTGCTGTTCTTCTACCCGGCCGCCCTCACCGCCGGCTGCACCGCCGAGGCGTGCCACTTCCGCGACCTGGCGGGCGAGTTCGCCGCCGCCGGGGGCCGGCCCGTGGGCATCAGCGGTGACACCGTCGAGAAGCAGCAGGAGTTCGCCGGGCGCCACACCCTCGGCATGCCCCTGCTCTCCGACACCGACGGCACGATCCGTGAACGCTTCGGCGTCAAGCGGGGCTTCACGCTCGCGCCCACCAAGCGGGTCACTTTCGTCATCGGGCAGGACCGCACGGTCCTGGAGATCGTCCGCAGCGAACTGCGCATGAACACCCACGCCGACCGGGCGCTGGAGGCGCTGCGGGCGGCGAAGGGCTGAGCCCCGTTCTTGCGTGGCGGATGTCAGCCGTCGGCGCTCGCCAAGGGCGCCGTCGAGCTGACACGATCACGGCGAGGCCCGTACGACGACCTTCGGGAGCGCACACATGACCACGGACAGCACCTCGGCGGAGCGGCCCGAGCGCATCGCGGGCGTGGCGGTGAGACCGGTCGCCGGGCACATCGGCGCCGAGATCACCGGCGTCGACCTCGCCGCACCGCTCGACGACTCCCTGGTGGCGCTGATCAGGGAGACGGTGCTGCGCTGGAAGGTGGTGTTCTTCCGCGGCCAGCGGCTCGACCACGCCGGGCACGTCGCCTTCGCCCGCCGCTTCGGCGAGCCCGTGGTGCTGCGCAAGCGGGGGAGTGCCTCGCCGGAGGGGTTCCCCGAGGTGGAGACCACCGCCGACCGGCTGGAGCTGGGCGGCCGGTTCGGCATGGAGCACGAGGAGTGGCTGCGCCGGCGCCGGCACACCCTGCTGCGCGGCTGGCACTGCGACCACGGCGCTCGCATCGACCCGCCCGCCGCCACCATCCTGCGCGCCGAGACCGTACCCCCGTACGGCGGCGACACCACCTGGGCCAACCTGGCCGCCGCCTACGCCGGGCTCTCCGCGCCGGTGCGCGCCTTCGCGGACGGGCTGCGGGCTGAGCACCGGCTCGGGGTCGGCTACCAGCCCCGGCCCGGCGACGACGCGTACCTACGGCATCTGCTGGACCACCAGGTCGCCTCCGAGCACCCCCTGGTGCGGGTGCACCCGGAGACGGGGGAGCGGGTGCTGTTCGTCAACGGCTACTACCTGGAGCAGATCTCCGGGGTCTCCCGCCCGGAGAGCGCGGCCCTGCTGGAGATGCTGCTGGAGCAGGCGGTGCGGCCGGAGTACACCGTCCGCTTCCGCTGGGAGCCCGGCAGCGTCGCCTTCTGGGACAACCGGGCCACCGTCCACCTCGCTCCCGGCGACACCGCCCACGTCGACCACCCCCGGATCATGCACCGGGTGATGCTCCAGGGCGACGTGCCGGTGGGTGTGGACGGCATCGCCTCCAAGCCGCTGGTGGGGACGGAACCCGGGCGCTGGTGAGCTCGCCGTTCACCCCGGTGTGACCAGCCGCGCCTCGTACGCGAACACCGCCGCCTGGGTGCGGTCCCTGAGGCCGAGCTTCACCAGGATGCGGCTCACATGGGTCTTGATGGTGGAGTCGGCCACCACCAGCCGCTCGGCGATCTCGGAGTTCGACAGGCCCTGCGCGATCAGCACCAGCACCTCCGTCTCCCGATCGGTCAGCTCGCCGTAGGCCGCGTGGGCGGCCGGCATCAGGCGGGGGGCCTCGGAGAGCCGGGAGAACTCGTGAATGAGCCGCTTGGTGACCGTCGGCGCGAGCAGCGCCTCTCCGGAGGCCACCACCCTTACGCCGTCCGCGAGTTGGCGTGCCGAGGCGTCCTTCAGCAGGAAGCCGGAAGCCCCGGCCCGCAGTGCCTGGTACACGTACTCGTCCAGGTCGAAGGTGGTGAGCACCAGCACCTTCGCCGCCGCGTCCGCCGCGATGATCTCCCGCGTCGCCTCGATGCCGTTCATCTCCGGCATACGGATGTCCATCAGCACCACATCGGGGGCGAGTTCACGTACCCGCGCGACCGCCTCCCGGCCGTTGACCGCCTCGCCGACGACCTCGATGTCCGGCATCGCGTTCAGCAGGACCGAGAAGCCCTCGCGGACCATCATCTGGTCGTCGGCGATCACCACGCGGATCGTCATGCCTCACCCTCGATCGGGGCGGCCGCGGGGACCGGCAGGAACACGGCCACCTCGTAGCCGTCCTCGGCCGTGGGGCCCGCCGTCATCTCGCCGTTGAGCATGGAGACGCGCTCCCGCATGCCCGTGATGCCGTGCCCGGCGCCGGGGGAGGGCTTGATGAGACTCGGAGCGGGCGGCGCACCGTTGACCACGCGCAGGCCCAGACCGCCGAGCACGTAACCGATCTCCACCCTGGCGTCCGCGCCCGGCGCGTGCCGCAGGGTGTTGCTGAGCGCCTCCTGCACGATCCGGTACGCCGACAGCTCCACGCCCTGCGGGAGTTCGCGCACCGCGCCCGTGACCGTCTTGGTCACATCGAGGCCGGCGTCCCGCACGTTGGCGAGCAGGGCGTCCAGATCCGCGAGGGTGGGCTGGGGAGCGTCCGGCGCCTCGTAGTCCTGTGCGCGGACCACACCCAGGACCCGGCGCAGCTCGGTCAGGGCGGCGACCGCGTTCTCCCGGATGGTGGCGAACGCTTTCTCCAACTCCGGCGGCGGGTTCTCCACCCGGTAGGGCGCGGCCTCCGCCTGGATGGCGACCACCGACATGTGATGGGCGACCACGTCGTGCAGTTCCCGGGCGATGGTGGTGCGCTCCTCCAGAAGGGTGCGCCGCGAACGCTCGTGCGCGGTGACCGTCTGGTGGACGCTCACCTCCCGACGGGCCTGCCGCAAGGTCTGTCGGACCGCCACGGTCAGCAGGGCCACGCCGGCGAAGAACAGCAGCGGCCCCAGGTCGGACCCGTACCCGAAGTCGTCGCTCCAGCCGAACAGGCCGTCGGCGAGGAACCCGTAGACCGCGGTCAGCAGCCACATCCAGGCGGCGGTGCGGGGGCGGGTGCGCACCGCGACGACCGTCACCACGGCCAGGTGCGCCAGGAAACCGCCGGGCGGCCAGGGGGAGTCGCCGGAGGAGCCCCCGGTGAGGACGAGAGTGACCGTGTTCGCCGCCAGGGAGACCCAGAACGCCCCCACCGGACGCACCAGGGTCAGCAGCACCGGCGCCCCGGCCAGCAGCGCGCACAGCAGGGCGGCCAGACCGGCGCCGTCCGTGCTCACCAGGGCGACGAACATCGCCAGCCCGGCGAGGGCGACCACGGCCGCGTGCGGCGCCCAGGCCCCGTACTCCTTCATGCGCTCGGAGCCGCGCCGGGTGAAGCGGCCGCCGGGTTCCGTGGGCGGCACCGGGCGGTAGGCGAAGGCGTCGTGGAACAGGTCCTGCCGCAGCCCGCGCAGGGCGTCCGCGGCGAACCGGAACTCGGGGCTGCGCTGCCGCGCGGCCCGGCCCGGCGGTATCGGCTGGGTGTGCGTCGTATCGGTCACGGAAGAGACGGTAGGCGGAGAGCGGGTGCGCGGTCGTCCCCTCTCAGGGGGGTTCTCGCGGGTCCGCCTCAGGGGGGACACGGGGTGCCCCTCGGACATTCGCTCCGGGAAAACCGTCGCTCCGGAATGCGGACAGCCATGGCAATTTCTTTGTCGAGCTGTCAAAAAGGTTTTACACAGCGAGGTTTGAGGTCGAATCGAATCGCCGGAACCCGTGCGGCCCCCTAGGGAAAACCCTCGCTTGCCCCGGCACTTGGTGACATGACCTAATCAAGGTGCCATTCTCGCCCCGTACGCGCATCCTCCCCACTCCCTTCACAGGAGGAGTACGAGTGAGACGCCTTCCCCACAGATCCCTTTCCCGCAAGGGAGCCACGGTCGGAGCCGCCCTGCTGTCCACGGCGGCGCTCCTCGCCGTGGCAGTCCAGGCGACCCCCGCGGCCGCCCGGCCCGCCGCCCCCCACGCCCCCCTGCGCACCGGCGCCCTGGAGGCCAGGCTCAGCCCCGCCCAGCACGCGGCGCTGATCAAGACCGCCAAGCAGGGCACCGACGACACCGCCCGCTCCCTCGGCCTCGGCGCCAAGGAGAAGCTGGTCGTCCGGGACGTCGTCAAGGACAACGACGGGACCGTGCACACCCGTTACGAGCGCACCTACGCGGGCCTGCCTGTCCTCGGCGGCGACCTCGTGGTGCACACCCCGCCCGCCTCCCTGGCCAAGGGCACGGTGAGCACCACCTTCAACACCAAGCGGGTCATCAAGGTCGCCTCCACCACCCCGGCCGTCAGCAGGTCGGCGGCGCAGTCCACGGCGCTCAAGACCGCCAAGGCCCTGAAGGCGGAGAAGCCCGCCGCCGACAGCGCGCGCAAGGTGATCTGGGCCGGCTCCGGCGCCCCGACCCTCGCCTGGGAGTCGGTGATCGGCGGCTTCCAGGACGACGGCACGCCGAGCAAGCTGCACGTCATCACCGACGCCACCACCGGCAAGGAGCTGTACCGCTATCAGGCGGTGCAGACCGGCACCGGCAAGACGCAGTACAGCGGCACGGTCAGCCTCAACACCACGCTGTCCGGGTCGACGTACCAGCTCTACGACACCACGCGCGGCGGCCACAAGACGTACAACCTGAACAAGGGCACGTCCGGCACCGGCACCCTGTTCA
This sequence comes from Streptomyces sp. NBC_01171, assembly GCF_045039805.1. Lineage (NCBI taxonomy): Bacteria > Bacillati > Actinomycetota > Actinomycetes > Kitasatosporales > Streptomycetaceae > Streptomyces > Streptomyces sp. NBC_01171. The sequence goes on from NZ_CP108609.1 coordinate 6,350,602, forward strand.
CCGACGCCGACGACGTGTGGGGCTCCGGCGCGGGCTCGGACACCCAGACCGCCGCCGCCGACGCCGCCTACGGCGCCCAGGAGACCTGGGACTTCTACAAGAACACCTTCGGGCGCAGCGGCATACGCAACGACGGCGTCGCCGCCTACAGCCGCGTCCACTACAGCAACGCCTACGTCAACGCCTTCTGGGACGACTCCTGCTTCTGCATGACCTACGGCGACGGCACGAGCAACACCCACGCCCTCACCTCGCTGGACGTCGCCGGCCACGAGATGAGCCACGGCGTCACCTCCAACACCGCCGGGCTCAACTACTCCGGTGAATCGGGCGGGTTGAACGAGGCGACCTCCGACATCTTCGGTACCGGTGTGGAGTTCTACGCGAACAACACCACCGACCCCGGTGACTACCTCATCGGCGAAAAGATCGACATCAACGGCGACGGCTCGCCGCTGCGCTACATGGACAAGCCCAGCAAGGACGGCGGCTCCGCCGACAGTTGGTACTCCGGGGTCGGCAACCTCGACGTGCACTACTCCTCGGGCCCGGCGAACCACATGTTCTACCTGCTCTCCGAGGGCAGCGGCACCAAGGTCGTCAACGGCGTCACCTACAACAGCCCGACCTCGGACGGCGTCGCCGTCACCGGCATCGGCCGGGACAAGGCCCTCCAGATCTGGTACAAGGCGCTGACGACGTACATGACGTCCAGCACCAACTACGCCGCCGCCCGCACCGCCGCCCTCAACGCGGCCGCCGCGCTGTACGGCACCAACTCCGCCGAGTACGCGGGCGTCGGCAACGCCTTCGCCGGGATCAACGTCGGCAGCCACATCAACCCGCCGGCCAGCGGGGTGACCGTCACCAACCCCGGCAACCAGTCCGCCACCGTGGGCAAGGCGGTCAGCCTCCAGATCCAGGCCAGCAGCACCAACAGCGGCGCGCTCAGCTACAGCGCCACCGGGCTCCCGGCCGGACTGTCGATCAACGCCTCCACCGGCCTGATCTCCGGCACACCGACCAGTGCGGGCACCGCCAGCACGACGGTCACCGTCACCGACTCCGCGGGCAAGACCGGCACGGCCGCCTTCACCTGGACGGTCAGCGCCACCGGCGGCGGTTGCTCGGCGACCCAGTTGCTCGCCAACCCCGGCTTCGAGTCCGGCAACACCGGCTGGACCGCGAGCAGCGGCGTCATCACCACCGACAGCGGCCAGGCCAGCCACGGCGGCTCGTACAAGGCATGGCTGGACGGCTACGGCTCCGCGCACACCGACACCCTGGCCCAGTCGGTGGCGATCCCCGCGGGCTGCAAGGCGACCCTGACCTTCTACCTGCACGTGGACTCGGCGGAGACCACCACCAGCACCCAGTACGACAAGCTGACGCTCACCGCCGGTTCGACCACCCTGGCGACCTACTCCAACCTCAACAAGGCCACGGGGTACGTCCAGAAGACCATCGACCTGTCCTCGCTGGCGGGCTCGACGGTCAGCCTGAAGTTCACCGGGGTCGAGGACTCCTCGCTCCAGACCAGCTTCGTCATCGACGACACCGCCCTGACGACCGGCTGATCCGCACCTCCCCGCACGACAAGGGTCCCGCACACGGGTGTGCGGGACCCTTCGCGTTCCCCGTCAGTTCAGCGGGTCCAGCGTGAGGTACGCCTGCTGCGGATTGCCGTCGTTGACCAGCGACTCGTGGTTGCCGACGTCGTCGAAGGCGAAGGCGTACGCCTTGCCGTCGGCCATCTGCGCGTGGATGGCCTTCGCGTACTGGTTGGTGACCCCGTCCTGGTAGAAACCGGCGTCGGAGCTGTCCGGCTGGTTGGGGTTGCTCAGCAGCGTGGAGCGGTTGTAACCGGCGCACAGGGTGCGGGAGATGGGGCCGCGCACCTGGTCGTTGGGCGCGTCCAGCAGCTTGTGGCAGCCGAAGATGCTGGCGGCGTCCGGCTTCTGGAAGCTGGTGACCACCGCGCCGGAGGAGTTGGTGAAGTTCATGACGTTGCCCGAGACCCGGCCGAAGTACTTGGTGTTCGGCTGGTCGGTGAACGGCGTCACGGTCAGGGTCTGCGAGGAGTACTTCGACCAGACCCGGTTGACGTAGTCGTCCATCACGTTGGCCGGCAGCGCCCCGGTCTCCACGCCGTACAGCGGGGAGAGGGCGCGCAGCACGGTGCCGTCCGAGCGGGTCTGCACCAGGCCGGACCAACCCGACTTGCTTCGCAGCGAGTTGAGGACGGCCGAGTAGCCGCCCGCCTTCAGGTGGCCGGTGGTGGCGACCTGGCCGTCGCCGCGCTTCACGCCGACCGCGTAGGGCGCCGAGAACATGTCCACCTGGGTGCTGTTGAGCCAGAGCCCGGCGTCGTTCAGCGTGTACTCGGACCAACTGAACAGGATGTCCCGGTTCGGGTCCGACGGGTTCTGCACGGCCGGCTGCACCAGACCGCCGGTGGTGAGGCGGAAGTCCAGCTTGCGGCCGTAGGAGAAGTAGATCCGGCCGGAGAACTTCGGTATCCGGATGGTCGTCGACTGGCCAGGACCGGGCCCGGCGATGGCCGCGTCCGGCGCCGGGGTCGGCGGGTTGCCGCCCGCGGGCCAGGCGTGGAAGGCGCCGCCCGCGTCGGCCCAGCCCTGCCGCCCGGAGGACAACTGGGTGCCGAGGTCGTAGATGTACACCGGCTCGGAGCGGCCCGAGTTGTTGGTGATCTGGAGCGGGATCGTGTCCGGCACCGCGGCACTGGCCTGGCCGGCGGTGCCGAATGTCAGCACCGAGCCGACCAGGGCGGCCGTGGCCGTGGCCGACAGCGCGGAACGAGCGATTCTTCGAGTCAACTCTCCACCTCCGTGTGGGGTTCGGGGCGGCACGGATACTGGTCCGTACCTTTTTGAGAGCGCTCTCAGAGTGCTTGTGTGTCACGGACGTGTCAATCAGTTGAACCGAACACGTTCCGTCAAGTGAGCAAGCGTCAGAAGGTGCGCCGCAGCAGAGAGTTGAGCGCCTCCCAGTGGCGCTCCTCGGCCGCCGCGTCGTAGGACGAGGTGTCCTTCTGGGTGTAGCCGTGCGGTGCGCCCTCGTAGACCTCGCTGGTGTGGCGTACCCCGGCGGCCGTGAGCGCGTCGTCCAGGCGGCGGATCTGCTCCTCGGGCATCGAGGAGTCCTGGTCGGCGTGGCCGAAGTACAGCTCGGCCGTGATGCGGTCGGCGCCCAGGTGCGGGCTGTCCGGGTCCTCGGTGGCCAGGCTGCCGCCGTGGAACCCGGCGACCGCCGCCACCTGCTCGGGATGCGTGGCCGCCGCGCGCAGCGCGAGCCGGGCGCCCATGCAGTACCCGGTCACCGCCACCTGCCCGGCCGCGACCAGCGGGGACTCCTCCATCCAGCCCAGAAACGCGTCCGCGTCCACCTCCGCCCGCTGAGGCGTCAGCGAGTGCACCAGGGGGCCGAGCCGCTCCCAGATCGCCGGGTCGGCCGCCGGGTCGATGAACTCGGGCAGCTCCACCACCGGGGCCGTCCCCTGCCGGTAGAACACATTGGGCACCAGTACGGTGTACCCCTCGGCGGCCAGCCGGTCGGCCATCCCCTTCAGCCAGGGCCGCAGCCCGTACGCGTCCTGGTAGAAGAGGACTCCGGGATGCGGTCGCCCGTCGGCGGGGTGGGTGAGATAGGCGTCGGCGTCACCGTCCCGCGTGGGGATGGTGACGGTCGTTCCCTGCACGTCGGTCATGATCAGCACGCTTCCCTGTCTGTCTGGGTCGGTCTACTCGAACCGCGCGGGGTCGCCCGCGCCCACCCGCACGATCTCCGCCTCGCCACTGGAGAAGTCCACCACCGTGGTCGGCTCGGTGCCGCACTCGCCGGAGTCCACCACCGCGTCCACCACGTGGTCGAGCCGGTCCTTGATCTCCCATCCCTGGGTCAGCGGCTCCTCCTCGTCCGGGAGCAGCAGCGTGCTGGAGACCAGCGGCTCGCCCAGCTCGGCCAGCAGCGCCTGGGTCGCCACATGGTCGGGGATGCGCACGCCCACGGTCCGCTTCTTGGGGTGCAGCAGCATGCGCGGCACCTCACGGGTGGCCGGCAGGATGAAGGTGTAGCTGCCGGGCGTCGCCGCCTTCACCGCGCGGAACACGTCGTTGTCGATGCGGACGAACTGCCCGAGCTGCGCGAAGTTCTGGCACATCAGCGTGAAGTGGTGCCGGTCGTCCAGCCGGCGGATGGCACGGATGCGCTCCATGCCCTCCTTGCTGCCCAGCTTGCAGCCGAGCGCGTAGCACGAGTCCGTGGGATAAGCGATCAGCGACCCCGACCGGACCGCGTCCGCGATCTGCGCCACGGCGCGGGGCTGCGGGTTGTCGGGGTGCACGTCGAAGTACTTGGCCATCCGCCGAGCTTAAGCCGTCCCCATCCGTCACTCGCGCACCCCCACCCGGCCAGGCGTAGGACGTGAGAACCGGGGCATCCGCACGTCGAGGCACCCGGAGCACTCCCCCCCAGCTCCGGGCCCCGCCGTCTCCGCCGGTGGCCAACGCCCCCCAGGCCACCGGCGGAGCTTTGTCCGTGTTCACCCGACGACGCGCGGCGGGGGTGTCGGGTAACGTCGGCGGTCGAACGCCGAGGCCGAGACGGGGACGAGGTGCACGACGTGGCCGCCCGAGCCGGCGAGGGCACCCACGCCCCACCGCCGCACGACACCGCCGCCGCCTGGGCGGAAGAGCTGCTCGACCAGTTGCGTCCCGCGGTCCGGCACCCGCGCCGGGTCGTCGCCTGGCTCGCCCGCACCGTGCACGCCACGGTCGGCCTCGAGGACGCCGACGGCCGGCTCCTCGCCGGTGACCGCCTCCCCGCCGACGCCACGGTCCGCGCCGACGTGGCCACCGGACGGATCTCCGCCGCCGCTCTCGAGGACGGCGGACGCCATGTCCACCTGGTCGGCATCCGCCATCCCGGACCGGGCCGCGCGGCCGGTGCCGTGCTCACCGTTGCCCGCCCCGAACCCTTCGACCGGCGCGCCGCCGAGATCGTCCACCGGACCGCCGGAGTCCTCGGCCTGCTGCTCCGGGAGGGCGAACTCGCGCGCTCGGCACGCCGGTTGCGCCGCGCTTCCGCCGATCTGCGCCTGGCCATCCTGCAGCTGCTCATGGTGGAGGACGTGGTCTCCGCCCGCCGGGTCGCCGCCGGACTCTGGCCCGGCCTGCTCGAACAGGACACCGCCCGCGTCTACGTCGTCGAGGGCTCGCCCGCCGGCCGCGACGCCCTTGCCGAGGAGTGCGCCGACCTCACCGAGGGCCGTGCGCTGGTCGTGCGCTGCCCCGCCATGGACGGCCATGTCATCGTCGTCAGCCCCGCCTCGGCGCCGGGGGAGAGGCTGCGCACCCTGGTCGCCGACCGCCCGGGCACCTACCTCGGCGGCAGCATGCACCAGCGCCTCGCCCGGACCGCGACCGCCTACGGCCAGGCCGTCAGCGCCCTCGCCGTCGCCCGGTTCAGTCCCGGCCGCATCGCGGTCTACGCCGAACGCACCCACCCCGAACGCCTGCTGGACCCGGCCGCGCTGCGCACCTGGTCCGCCCGGACGCTCCGCCCGCTGGACACCCTGCCCCACCACACCCGCGCCGAGCTGCTGGCCACCACCCGGCTGGGCCTGGACTTCACCGCGGTCAGCGCCGCCAAGGTGCTCGGCGTCAGCCGCAACACCGTCCGCGCCCGCATGGATCGGCTCCAGACCCTGCTGGACACCGACCTGACCGACCTCACCACCCGCACCGCCGTCCGGCTCGCCCTGCTCACCGAGGCGGCGCACGGTCCGTACGACCCCGCTGCCGTCCCGCCCCCGCACACCGGGCTCCGCTTCACCGACCTGCTCGACTCCGCCGCGCTGCGCGGCTGGGCCCGCGATCTGCTCGGCAGGCTGGACGGTGACGGGCGCGACCTGCGGGGCACCCTGAGCGCATGGATCGCGGCCGGGGCCAACGCCGAACGCGCCGCGAAACAGCGGGGTGTGCACGCCCAGACGGTCCGCGAACACGTCCGCGCCGCCGAACCCGTACTGGAACGCCAGCTCCTCGCGGGCGGCAGCGACCTGTACGAGGTGGTCCTCGCCCATCTGGCGGACGGCACTCTCGCCGCCCCCGAGGCCGGAGCGAAGGGGGACCAAGCGGACGCACCTGTGCACGGGTGAGTGCTCACCGGCGCGGACCGGGCACCGCTGCGATGGTCACCGCCGGGCCCCGCGGTTAAGTTCGGCAGTCCAGCGGGGGTACGACCGGAGCGGGGGGCCGGTCGTACCCCTCTCGCATGCCCGCACCCCGGCCCGGTCGTGGGCTCAGTGCTGGGCGTTCTGCGCGGGCAGGTCGAAGACGTGGCCGGGGGATATGACCTTGGTGACGGCCTGCCCGAACAGGGTGCTCGGCTCCTGGCCGTCGTGCGCGATGTCGGTGTTCAGCAGCACCACCAGCGAGGTGCGCGCCGAGGGCAGATACACCGTCAGCGACTCGTACCCCGGCAGTGAGCCGTTGTGGCCGATCCAGCCGTGCACGTCGAAGATGCCCAGCCCGTAGCCCGCGTCGGGGTAGCCGGTCGGCGGGGTGAGCAGGCGCTGGCGCTGGGCGGCGGGGGAGACCATCCGCTCGCCGTCCGGGAACCGCCCGGTGGCCACCGTGCGGGACCACACCCGCATGTCCTCCAGGTTCGACACCATCGCGCCGGCCGCCCAGGCCCAGGACGGGTTCCAGCCGGCCGTCTCCGCGATCTTCCCGTCCGCCGTCTGGTCGGTGTACCCCTGCGCGTGCGGCTTCGGGAACTCGGTGCCCTCGGGGAACGAGGTGTGCTTCATCCCGGCCGGGTCCAGCACGTGCTGCTGGATGTAGTCCCCGAGCCCCTGCCCGCTGCGCTGCTCCACGACCAGACCGAGCAGGATCAGATTGGTGTTGGAGTACTCGAACTTCGCGCCCGGCTTGAACTGCACCGGGTGCTTGAAGGAGTAGTCCAGCAACTGCTGCGGGGTGAAGGAGCGTTGCGGGTCCGAGGTGAGCGCCTTGAAGAAGTCCGGGTCCTGGGAGTAGTTGAACAGCCCGCTGCGCATGTCGGCGAGCCGGCGCAGCGAGATCTTGTCGCCGTTCGGCACGCCGTCGATGTACTGGCCGATCGGGTCGTCCAGGTCCACCTTTCCCTGGTCGACCAGTTGCAGCAGCGCGGTGACGGTGAAGGTCTTGGTCTCGCTGCCGATCCGCATGTACAGATCCGGGGACATCGGGCGCTTGCTGCTCTTGTCGGCGACGCCGAAGGAGCGGACGTAATCGCCCTTGTCGGGCGTCCAGATCCCGACCGTGACTCCGGGGACGTCCGCCTCGCGCATCACTCGCTGTACGGCGTCGTCGATCTGCCGGTTCACCTCGGGGGTGAGGGCCTGCACATCGGGGCCCGTGGGGGAGGGGCTCGGGGATGCCGTGGTGGGCGGCGCCGCCAGGGAGGGGGCCGCGGCGAGCGGGACGACGAGTGCGCCGAGGGCGGCCGCGGTGGCGAGCCTCAGGCGCAGGCGTGCTGGGGAACGGGGCATGGGCTGACTCCAAGCACATGAGAGCCGGAGCTGCGGCAGGGCTGACGCCCGGGGCTCTCAGCATAGGAGCGCTTCTTCCGCCCCGCCCGTCGGCCGTTCGGGTGAGCGCCGGGGCTCAGCGGACCGAGGGCTCCGGCGTCAGGACCAGCACGCTGGCGTCGTCGTCCACGTGGTGGCCGAGGTGGCGTACGTCCTCCCACAGGGCGTCCGGGAGCGCGGCGGTGCCGGTGTCCGCGAGGGCGGCCAGGCGCTCGGGCAGGGGGTAGAAGCTGCCGGAGGTGTCCCGCGCCTCCCACAGCCCGTCCGTGGCGATCAGCAGCCGGTCGCCCGGGTCCAGTGTCACCGTGACCTCCTTCGGCGGCTCGACCCCGAGGAGGCCGATGCCCAGCGGCGGACCCGGTGCGACCGTCAGCTCCCGCGTCCGCCCGGCGCGCAGCAGTACCGGTGGCGGGTGCCCGCAGGTCACCACCCGTACCGTGCGGGTGTCGGCGGAGAACTCCAGCAGCACCGCCGTGGCGAACAGCTCCGCGTGCCGGACCCCGGACGAGTCCACCACCAGCCTGCGGTCCATCCGCGCGGCCACCGCCTCCAGCGCCCGCTGGTCCAGCGCCGCCTCGCGGAACGCGCCCAGCAGCGCCACCACCGTCCGCACCGCCGACAGCCCGTGCCCCTGTACGTCCCCCATCACCGCCCGCACCCCGTAGGGGCCGTCCCGCACGTCGAAGAAGTCCCCGCCCAGCAGCGTCCCGTCCTGCGCGGCCCGGCTGAACCCCACGCACCGCAGGTCCCCGACGCGCTCCGGCAGCGGCGGCATCACCGCCCGCTGCACCGCCTCGCCGATCTCCCGCTCGGTGTCCAACTGGGCGTCCCGGTGGCTGCGTACGTAGGACACGAACACGCTCAGCAGCGCCACGAAGGCGATGGTCAGCAGGTCCGTGTCGCCCGGCCGGTCGAGATGGGTCACCGGCACGAGCAGCGACACGATCACCAGCGCGCACAGCGCCGCCGTCGCCAGCGGCCCGTACGACAGCACCGCGAGCGGCGGGATCGCGCCGAGCAGGAAACCCAGGTCGCTGGCGTGCGGGGTGACGAGGGTGGCCAGCGTGACCGCGACCAGCAGCAGGATCGGCAGGACTCGTACCCACCGCGGCGGCGGAGCACCGCGGAGCCAGCCGCGCCGCTCCCGCGTTCGGCCCGTTGACCAGCCACGCAGCGATCTCACACGCCCACGCTACGCCGGGCCCGCCCCCGTCGCCCGCCCCGTAAAACCCCTGGACGCCCGCGCGGGTGTCCCCCTACTGTTGCGCGAGCACGCCCGAGACGGACCAGGAAGGAGGCGAGCGTCATGCACACCGCACCGAACGCGCGCTCCCTCAACTCCGTCATCCGGGTGTGCCACGCCTGACCGGACCGGGAGCGCCTCGAAAACGAAGGCTCACCTCCCGGAGGACACCTTGACCGCACCGGTCATCCGCACGCTCGACCCGAGCAGTGCCCACCTGTTCCACGACTTGCCCGACCCGCTCGGCCTGAGCGAGCGGCACCGCGCCACCCACTACCGCCCCGACTGGCAGCGCGTCGCCCTGCGCGACGGACGCCCCGTGGCCCGCGCCGCCTGGTGGGCCCGCGCCGAGGACCCCAGCCCCCTGCTGATCAACTGGTTCGACGTGGCCGAGGGCGAGGAGGAGACGGGCGCCGAGCTGCTGCGCACCGCGCCCTGGACGACCCCGGAACTCGAACTCGACCTCCCGCCGGGCTGGCGCGACGACCCGGCCCTGGCCTCCGCCGTGGCCACCCGTACCGCCGCCGCCCGCCTCGCCGGATACGAGCCTCTCGTGGAGCGCTTCCTCTACCGCTGGACCCCTGACCTGGGCCTGCCCGAACAGCCCGGACGCCTGGAGTTCGCCCCGGAACCGGACGACGCCGTGTTCCTCGACGTCCTGCGCCGCATCCACTCCGTCACCCTGGACGCCCACGCCCGCCGTGCCATCGAGAAGGGCGGTGTCGAACTGGCCGCCCAGGAGGAGCTGGACTTCTTCCACTGGTGCCCGTCGCCGAGGGAGTGGTGGCGCCTCGCCCGTACCCCCGAGGGCGAGACCGTCGGCATCCACGTCCCGGCCCGCAACCCCTCCGGGCCCTGCGTCGGCTTCATCGGCGTCGTCCCCGAGCAGCGCGGTCACGGCTACGCCTACGACCTGCTGGCCGACTGCACCCGCTTCCTCGCCGCCGAGGGCGCCGACTTCATCGCGGCCGCCACCGACCAGGGCAACTTCCCGATGGCCGCCCACTTCACCACGGCCGGCTATCCCGTCGTCCGTGAGCGGGTCAACTTCCGGGCGGACCAGGAACCGGCCGCCTAGTCGACCGGTTCGCTGAGGCGCGCCTGTGCCGTCGTGAGGATCTCGGTCACCCTGAGTCCGAACGCGGCGTCGCAGGCGTGCCGGCGGCCGGTGCGGGCGGCGGTCGCCAGCGCGTCCACCGCACGGGCAAGCGCGGGCACCGCGCCCTCCGAGCTCCTCGGCAGCAGCGCCACGCCCGAATCGCCCCGCAGCTCCACATCGGCCCCGGCCGCCGAGGGCGGCGCCGACAGACTCAGCGTCAGCGTGCTCGACGCCCCGGTGGCATGGTCCAGCACCAGATGTACGGTGTCGGCGGGACCGTGCGCCGCCGCGAGCACCTGCTGTACGTCACCCAGGACCGGGAGCAGGACCGACAGGGCGTGCGGGCCCACGTCCCACAGCGCGCCCTTCTCCCGCCGCCAGGCCGACGCCGCGAACGGGCTGTCGCTGGTGAACACCGAGCCCAGCCACTGCGCCCGCGCCGTGAACCACCCCGCCTCGGCGGCCTGTTCCTCGATCCACGCCTCCGGCTCCTTCTGGAACCGGGTGGTGAAGAACACCACCGACGCCACCTGGGCCCGCTCCGCCGCCTCGGCCACCGCCCGCGCCTCGGCCACGCCCAGCGCCAGCGGCTTGTCCAGCAGCAGATGCCGCCCGGCCCGCGCCGCGCGCACCGCCAACTCCGCCTGCACCGACGGCGGGAGCGCCACCGCCACCGCCTCCACATCGGCCAGCAGTTCGTCCACCTCCGGGTACGCCCGCACCCCGTACTCCCCGGCCAGCGCGGCCGCCGCCTCCGGGCGGCGCCCCCACACCCCGGCGAACTCCACACCGGGGTGACCGGCCAGCGCCGGGGCGTGTGCGGCGCGCGCCCAGGGGCCCGTTCCCAGCAGTCCGATGCGCATCGAGCGCTCCCTTCTCCCAGCCGCGGTCCACGGCATCAAGGGACGGCGTCCCTCTTGTCATGGGTATACGGCTCCACCGGCCGGTCGTCTCCGGCCAGCCAGTGGGCGATCGTCTCCGCGATCGGCTGACCGGTGTCCAGCTCGACGAAACCGAACTGGCCCGACTGATTGCACTCCAGGAACCACCAGGTCCCGTCGGCGTCCTCCGCGAAGTCGAAGGCGCCGTAAGCCAGTTCGGCGGCCTTCAGATAGCGGCGGACCGACACCGCCACCCGAGGGGGCACCTCGGCGGCGAGCCAGGGGGAGACGGACGGGGCGAAACGGACGTCCACATGGTCGGGGTGCGCGTCCGGATCGGCCGGTTTGCGCGCCGCCAGCAGCCGGTCCCCGACCGCCGTCAGCCGGATGTCGGCCCGCTTGGCCACCCGTCGCTGGAGCAGCGTCGGCCCGAAGGCCACCGCACTGAAGTCGGTGCCCGGCGCCACCCGGCTGGTCGGCACCGCGCGCGGCGGCTCCTGCGGATGCGCGCCGGAGACCGGCTTCACCACCACGTCCCGGTGCCGCTCGGCGAACTCCCGCGCCGTGTCGGGGAACGTGGTGATCAGCGTGGCCGGCACCGGCAGCCCGCTGCGCTGGGCGAGCCGCAACTGCCACGGCTTGTGCCGGGCCCTGCGGGCGGCGTCCGGATGGTTCATCCAGCGGGCGTCGCTGCATCGCAGCATCCCGTACAGCGCCTGCGCCGACTCCTGGGTCAGCCAGGAGGACGGCTGGGCGGCACGGGCGGCCGCGTCGCCCGGCCTGCGCACCCAGATGGAGCGCAGGCCGCTCACCTCGACCAGGCGCCCGCCGACGGACAACTGGCCGCCGCAGGCGTCCCCGGCGTACTCGCCGGTGAGCGCCACCCCGTTGGTGAGGTCGGCGGGGTCGAACCGGACGACGGGCACACCCGCCTCGCCCAGCCGCAGGACCACCATGTCCGCCGTGACGTCCTCGTCACTGGTCAGGATGAGCACGGTCATCGTCGGGGCCCGCGATCAGTCGTCGAAGTGCGTCTTGGAGCCCGCCGTGGAGGTGGTCGTCCCCAGGGTGAGCAGGATCGCGTGATCGGTCGCGGCGATCCGCCCGTCCGGCAGGACGTTCAACTGCAGTGCGGAGTCGTACGCGTACGGAGCGGTGACGTCCAACTGGTCGGCAGGCCGTGCGTAGTTGAGCGTGAACGGTTGCATGGTCTCTCCCCTGTTTCGTCCTTCACGTCCTTATACGAATCGAACGAGTGGTTGGTTTCCTCACACTCCGTGACCAGAGTCCGGGGGGAGGCACCGTGAACCGATGGGTCAGCAGGAAGGACGCCGCGCGGGGCGCGGTGGCTGCGCCCCACCGCACATTCGTCTGCCCCGTAGGCCCTCGGTGCGAGCCCGGGTCACCCGGCCAAGGTGGCGCGCGCGGCGGACAGGGCCTGTTCCGCGTAGCCCCGGCCGAAGAGCACCGCGTGCACCAGCAGCGGGAAGAGCTGATGCGCCCCGACCCGGTCGCGCCAGCCGTCGGCGAGGGGGCTGGTCTCCTCGTAGCCGCCGAGCACCTGTTCCAGATGCGGGCAGCCGAAGAGGCGGAGCATCGCCAGGTCGGTCTCCCGGTGGCCGCCGTGCGCGGCCGGGTCGATGACGCGCACCTCGCCGTCGGCGCCCCACAGGACGTTGCCCTGCCACAGGTCGCCGTGGAGCCGCGCGGGCGGCTCGGGGGGACCGGCGAGCGCGGGCAGCCGCTCGCACACCGCCTCGATCACCCGGGCCTCGCCCGGCCGGACCGTGCCCGCGTCGACGGCGGACCGCAGGTACGGCAGCACCCGGTGCTCGGCGTACCAGGAGGGCCAGTCGTCGCCCCGGACGTTGCGCATCGGCGCCCGGCCGATGTACGCCTCCTCGGGCCCGCCCGGCGGGGCGGCGCCGAACGCGGGGGCGCCCGCGGCGTGCAGATTGGCCAGCGCGCGGCCGAAACGCGTCGCTGCCCCGGCGTCGGCGGCGCCGGTCGGCACCCGTTCGCTGACCAGGGACCACTCGTCGTGCCCGAGCACCTCCGGCACCCGGACCGCACGCGCGGCACCGAGCCAGCGCAGCCCGGCCACCTCGGCACGCACCGCGCCGGGGCCGTCGCCGCGCTTGACCATCACGGTGGTGCCGTCCTCAAGGGTCACCTCGGCGGGCGATCCCGCCCCCACCGGGCCGCCCGTCACCCGGCGCCCGGTGAGCCGGGACGCCGTCAGCTCTGGATCTTCGACTCGCTCGACCACGGCCCCAGGGTACGGCCCGCAAAAGCCCCGCCATGTCAGGAACTTCGAGCCTTGCTACGACGGTTTTCGGTCAAGTTCGCCCGGAATGCCAGGCGGTGACGTCCGTTTCGCATCCGAGGGTCGGCCGGGGCCGCGCCGACCCGCCGGACGGGTAATCGGCTGGCCCGTTCGGGGGTCGTACCGGCGTGTCGCTGCGACAGACGGGTGGAGAGCTGACCCGGCTGGACGGCCCGGATGGTGCGCGGCGCCGGCCGGTCCGACGGTGGATCATGTCGAGGCCGGGTCATGTCAGCCGATGAGGAATCCGCTGCCCGGCCACGGCGGAAGGACACCGACATGCGCTCTGCCCGCATTCTGCTCGCCACGGCGGCCGCGTCCGCCGCCCTCGCCCTGGCCCCAGGCGCCGCGCTCGCCGGGGACGACGGAGGCCGGGACGACTCCTCCTACAACAAGCAGCACGACAGCGACTCGGACCAGGGCAACGGGTCCGGTGACAAGGAGTCCGGAGGCAGGGACTCCGGGGGCAAGGACTCCGGCCGTGACTCCTACGACTCCGACAGCGACGGCCCGCGCGGCGGCATGCACACCGGCGGCGGTGCCCTCGCCGCCGTCAGCAGCGGCGACTGGAGCTCCGACTCCGGCGACGACAGCCGTTTCGACCCGGAGAGCTACAAGGACAAGGGCGACGGCGGCGGCAGTGGCGGAAAGGACAGTGGTGGCAAGGACAGCGGCGGCAAGGACGACTCCGACGAGCCGCGCGGCGGCATGCACACCGGGGGCGGCGCCCTCGCCGGCTCCGGTGGCGTGACCACGGGCGGCGTCGCCGTCCTCGCCGCCGGTGCCGTCGGCGCCTACGCGCTGCGCCGCAAGAAGGCCGCCGGGTCGGCCTCCTGACCGTCCCCGCATCCCAGGGGCCGTGGCCGCCGTCGACGCCGTACCGCGTCGGCGGCCCGCGCCCCCCGATCCAGATCCCTGTGCTGCCGTGCCCGAGCGAGGTGGTGTCCGATGGCAGCAGACCCTTCCGGTGACAACGCGGGCCGGGGCGGCCGGCTGACGCTGTGGGGGGTGGCCATCGTCGTCCTGGCGCTCAGCGTCTTCGGCGGCCACCACGGCACGGTCAACGGCACCGACACGGCCCGGACCAAGGCCGCGACGGCGGGCGCGGTCCAGGCGGGAGCCCCGCTGCCCCGCTCGGCACCGACCCGGCTGCGCATCCCCAAGATCGGCGTGGACGCGCCCTTCACCGCCCTGGTGCTCGCCTCCGACGGCCAGTTGGAACCCCCGCCCGCTGGCAACACCAACCTCGTCGGCTGGTACAGCAAGGGCGCCTCGCCCGGCGAGAAGGGCACCTCGGTCATCGCCGGCCACGTGGACACGACCACCTCGGCGGCCGTCTTCGCCAGCCTCGACGACCTGGCGCCCGGCGACCGGTTCTCCGTGGAGCGCGCCGACGGCAACACCGCGAACTTCGTCGTGGACAGCGCCGACACCTTCGCCAAGGACGACTTCCCCAGCGAGCGGGTGTACGCGAACGCCAAGCGTCCCGAGGTCCGGCTCATCACCTGCGCCGGGGACTACGACCACTCGGCCAAGGACTACACGGAGAACCTGGTCGTCTTCGGCCACCTCGTCTGAGGCCCCGCGTTCACCGGGCGGGGGGCGCCAGCGGGCCGTCGGGTGCGAAGGCGAGGGCGGCGAAACGCTCGCCGATCCGCCGGTGCGCGGCGCCGTCCGGGTGGAGGCCGTCGGGCAGCGGCAGCTCCGTGAAGTCGGCCTCCCCGTACAGCTCGCGTCCGTCGAGCAGGTGCAGGTGCGGGTCCTCGGCGGAGCGCTGGGCCACGATCCGGGCCAGCTCCTTGCGTATGGCGTTCAGCGTCAGTTTGCCCTGGGCGGTCTCCGCCGGGTTCCCGGCCGCCCGGAACGCGAGGCGGCCCTCGCTCAGGGCGGAGAGGTCCGGCATGGTGGGGCCGGGGGTGTCCTCGTGGATCGGGCACAGGATGGGGGAGACCACGAGCAGCGGCGTGTCGGGGTGGCCCTCGCGGACGGTGTCCAGGAACCCGTGCACGGCGGGCCCGAACGCGCGCAGCCGCATCAGGTCGGTGTTGACCAGGTTGACGCCCAGCTTGACGCTGATCAGGTCGGCCGGGGTGTCCCGCAGCGCGCGGGCGGTGAACGGATCCAGCAGGGCGCTGCCGCCCAGTCCCAGGTTGACCAGCTCGACCCCGCCGAGCGAGGCGGCGACGGCGGGCCAGATGCCGGTCGGGCTCGCGGCGTCCGAGCCGTGGCTGATGGAGCTGCCGTGGTGCAGCCACACCGGGCGGCGTGAGGCGGGTACGGGCTCCACGGGCGCGTCGGTGCGCAGGGCGACCAGCTCGGTGGTCTCGTTGTGCGGCAGCCAGATCTCCACGGTCTTGTCCTCGGCGGACAGCCCGGTGAAGCGGGCGGTGCCGAGCGGGCCGGGGGTCAGCTCGGCGGCGCCGGTGGTCATGTCGATGGTCAGCGTGTCGCCGCCGGTGACCGAGGCGCTGCCCGCCGGGCGTCCGTCCACCAGCAGGTCGTAGACGCCGTCCGGGCGGGGCGGGGCGCCCAGGTAGGCCCGCTTGGTGGGCAGCGTGTCCAGCTCGATCGCGGTGGCGCGGGTGCGGAACACCAGCCGTACGCCGGAGGGCTGGGACTCCACCATGTGCAGTTGCGGATCGGCGCACTGGGCGCGGGCCCGCGCGGGCAGCCGGTGCGGGAGCAGACCGCGCTCGGTGCGCTCCAGCTCCAGGGCGCCCCGGACGAGGTCGGCGGTGAGGGGGGTGGTGGTCCAAGGGGTGGTCATCGGTGGCCTGTCGGGTCAGGGGCGGGCGGGGGAGTGGCGGGCCAGTTGCGCAGGAGGGCGTCGAGCGCGTCGAGCACGCGCTCCCAGGACTCCTGCGAGCCAGGGGCGCTGTGGTCGAACCCGCCCGCCGACTCCAGGCCGACATAGCCGCTGAACACGCTGCCCAGCAGGCGAACGGCATGGGTCTGGTCGGGCTCGGCTAGGTCGTAGCCGCGCAGGATCGCCCGGGTCATCGCCGCGTGCCGGACGCCCGCGCTCGCGGCGGCGGTCTCCGGGTCCAGCCGGTACCGGGCCGCCTCGAAGCGGCCGGGGTGCGCGCGGGCGTAGTCGCGGTAGGCGTTGGCGAACGCGGTCAGGGCGCCCTTCCCGGCCCGGCCCGCAAGGGCCTCGGCGGCGCGGTCGGCCAGTTCCTCCAGAGCGAGCAGCGCGATCCGGGTGCGCAGGTCGTGGGAGTTGCGCAGATGCGAGTACAGGCTCGCGGTCTTCACGTCGAACCGCCGGGCCAGCGCCGACACCGTCACCTGCTCGAACCCGGCCTCGTCGGCCAGCTCCGCCCCGGCCCGGACCAGCCGCTCCGTACTCAGCCCCGCACGCACCATGGACCCGCCTCTCGAAGAACCTGACCGATTATGTATTTGCCTAAAGGCTTTAGGCAAATATGGCCCAGGCGTAGGCGGGAACGCCGACGGCCGCCGACCGGAGTGCGGTCGGCGGCCGTTTCTGGCGGCTCGTGGGTCGCTCAGACCTCCGGCGCCGGGTAGGTCGGGTACTCCACGCCCGAGACGTGCTGGACGACGCGCACCACCTGGCAGGAGTAGCCGAACTCGTTGTCGTACCAGAGGTAGAGGATCGCGTTGTCGCCGTCGACCTTCAGGGCGCCGCCGTCGACGATGGAGGCGTTGCGGGAGCCGATGAAGTCGCTGGAGACCGCGTCGGGCGCCGTGGTGAAGTCGATCTGGCGCTTGAGCGGGGAGGTCAGCGACACCTCGCGCAGGTAGTCGTGGACCTCCTCGCGGGTGGTCTCGCGGCCGAGCCGCAGGTTCAGGATGGCGATCGAGACGTCCGGCACCGGCACGCGGATCGAGCTGCCGGTGATCGGCGCCTTCAGGTCCGGCAGCGCCTTCGACACGGCGGACGCGGCACCGGTCTCGGTGATCACCATGTTGAGCGGCGCGGACCGGCCCCGACGCTCGGCCTTGTGGTAATTGTCGAGCAGGTTCTGGTCGTTGGTGAACGAGTGGACCGTCTCCACGTGGCCGCGCAGCACCCCGTACTCGTCGTCCATGGCCTTCAGCGGCGGGACGATGGCGTTGGTCGTGCAGGAGGCGCAGGACAGGATCTGCTCGTCCGGCTTGATGGTGTCGTGGTTGACGCCGTGCACGATGTTCGGCACGTCACCCTTACCGGGCGCGGTCAGCACGACCTTGTCGATGCCGGGTCGCAGGTGCTTCGACAGGCCCGCACGATCACGCCAGTTGCCGGTGTTGTCGATCAGGATGGCGTCGCGGATGCCGTACTCGGTGTAGTCCACGGCCGACGGGTCGTCGGCGTAGATCACCTTGATCTCATTGCCGTTGGCGATGATCGTGCTGGCGTCCTCGTCCACCGTGATGGTGCCCTGGAACTGACCGTGGATCGAGTCGCGGCGCAGCAGCGAGGCCCGCTTGACCAGGTCGCCGGCGGCCTTGGCGCCACCGCCCCGGACCACGACGGCACGCAGGCGCAGGCCGTTGCCCGAACCGGCCTTCTCGATCAGCAGGCGCGCGACCAGCCGGCCGATGCGGCCGAAGCCGTACAGCACGACATCGCGGGGCGCGCGGCGCTCGATCTTCTCGGCGCCGGTGGCCCCGGCGACCGCCTCGGCGGTGAACTCCGCCACGCTCAGTCCCCGGTCGTCGGCCTTGTACGTCGCGGCCAGCATGCCGAGGTCGATCTGGGAGGGGCCGAGGTCGAGGGCGGTCAGCGCCTGGAGGAACGGCATCGTCTCGGTGACCGACAGCTCCGCGCCCGCGATCTGCCGGGCGAAGCGGTGGGTCTTGAGGATGCTGACCACCGACTTGTTCACCAGGGAGCGGCTGTGCAGCAGGACGGTCACGTCCCGCTCGCGGTGCAGCTTCCCGATGATCGGGATCATCGACTCCGCGATCTCCTCGCGGTGCTTCCAGTTCGTGAACGAGTCGTCGTTGACAGTCACAGATCTATCTTTCGAGCTAGGCGGCGCTCATATGGTAGGCACACCCTACTTTGATCACCAGAACCGCCTGTCAGGGGGGTCGGTCGAGGCGCCGTTCCTGAATCAGGGTGGAAAACGCGCGACACCCGGGCACCGCATTGCACCGCCCGTACCCCGTGACCATGGTCGGAGCGTGATCACGTCTTCCGCACCCCGGCCCGGAGCGGCCACCGCCCCCGGCCCGGAGCGCCACCGCGCACTGCCCCGGATCGTCCGCCACCGCGCACCGCACGGCGCCCTCCTCGCCCTCGCGCTGTTCGCCGCGGTCCGCGCGGCGGGGATCGCCGCCGTGATCGCCACCAACGCGCTGACCGGCCGCCCGCTGGTGCGCAACCTCGCCCACTCCTGGGATTCGCGCTGGTACCTCAACATCGCCGCCCACGGCTACGGCCGGCTCATCTGGATCACCCCCACCGGGGGAGTACAGAGCGACTGGGCCTTCTTCCCGCTCTACCCGGCCCTGGTCCGGGCCGCCGACACCGTTCTCCCGCTCACCCCGGCCGCGGCGGCCATGCTCATCTCCTGGACGGCCGCCGTCGTCGCCGCGTACGGGGTCTATCTCATCGGCCACCATCTGTACGGCCGTGCCACCGCCACCGCCCTCGTCGCGCTGTGGGCCGCGCTGCCGCACGCGGTCGAGCTGACCATCGCCTACACCGAGTCCCTCTTCGCCGCCCTGGCCGCCTGGTCCCTGTACTGCGTGCTCAAGGACCGCTGGCTCTGGGCGGGCACGCTCGCCCTCCTGGCGGGTCTCGCCCGGCCCACCGGCTTCGCCGTGGCGGCCGCCGTCATCGCCGCCGCCGCGCGGCAGCTCCGGCCGCGGCGCGGACAGACCGCCCCCGGCGTATGGGCGGCCGCCCTGCTCGCCCCACTCGGCTGGCTCGGCTACGTCCTCTGGGTCGGCCGGTGCACCGGCGACCTGACAGGCGGCTACTTCGCCGTGCAGGGCGCCTGGGGCTCCCGGATCGACTTCGGCGCCGGGGCCGCCCGCTTCGTCGGCGCGCTGCTCGCCCACGGCGGCCAGGTCATCTACCCCGTGGCCCTCGCCCTCGTCCTGATCAGCCTGGTGCTGTTCGCGCTGCTCTGCCTGGAACGCGTCCCGCTGGCCCTGGCGGCCTTCGCCGGTGTCCTGGTGCTGCTGGTGGTCTTCGGCTCCGGCTCCTTCTCCTCCAAGCCGCGCTTCCTGCTGCCGGCCTTCCCGCTCCTCATCCCGGCCGCGCGCGCCCTCACCCGCACCTGGCGCACCCGCCCCGCCGCGGCCTGCCTGGTCGGCGGCACGCTGGCCGTCGTCTCCGTGCTGTACGGCGCCTACGTCACGGTGCTCGTCCACGCGCCGCTGTGACCCGCGCCGGTGCGAAGGCGGGGAAAGGGGGTAGGCGGGGGCTTCGAGGAAAGGACGACCATGACGACCTACGTGATCACCGTGCCCGGCACCTTCACCGCGGACATCGAGGCCGACACCCGCGCCCGGCTCGGCCGGGCCCTGCGTCCCGCCGACCCGCACGGCACCGACCTGGGCAGCGCAGAGGACCTCGACACCCTCAACGTGAACGAGGACGGCACCTTCACCCTCCACCTCACCGTCGAG
This sequence comes from Streptomyces sp. NBC_01171, assembly GCF_045039805.1. Taxonomy (NCBI): domain Bacteria; kingdom Bacillati; phylum Actinomycetota; class Actinomycetes; order Kitasatosporales; family Streptomycetaceae; genus Streptomyces; species Streptomyces sp. NBC_01171. The sequence continues at coordinate 6,370,333 of NZ_CP108609.1, forward strand.
GCCGACAACAACAAGCACGCCGAGCAGGAGGCCCGCCGCCTCGCGGACGAGGCCCTGCGCACGGTCGGGCTGGACGAGAACACCGCGCCGCTCGGGCCCGCCGTGATCACCGGCATCGACTCCCAGGTGCACTGACGGTCCGTGGCGGGCCGTCCCGGACGCCGAAAGCGCCCGAATGGGTAAAATCCAGACAACGGCCCGCCAGGATCACCGCCCACCGGAAGTGAACGATGTTCCGCAAGCGCCCCACGGACGACGGCGACGAGCTGCTGGCCAGACTCGGCTCGCTCACCGCCCAGGCGCGTGAGCGAGCGGAACAGCAGCGCAGCCAGGTCGAGCTGGCCATCGCCCTCCAACGCGGCATGCTCCCGCGCGACCTGCCCAGCCGCCCCGGCCTGCACCTCGCGGTGCGCTACGCCCCCGCCAACCAGGGCCTCAACGTGGGCGGCGACTGGTACGACGCCTTCGCCATGCCGGACGGCAAGATCGGCCTCACCATCGGCGACGTCCAGGGCCACAACATCGAGGCCGCCGCCTTCATGGGCCAGGTCCGGGCCGCGCTGCGCGCGCTCGCCTCCGTCACCAGCGAGCCGGGCGAACTCCTCGCCCGCACCAACGACCTGCTGCTCACCCTCGGCAGCGATCTCTTCGCCACCTGCACCTTCCTCCGGCTGGACCCCGTCACGGGCGTCCTGGAGAGCGCGCGGGCCGGGCACATCCCCTTCGTCTGGGCCACGGCCGACGGCAAGTCCGGCGTCGTCCACGACATGGGCGGCCCGCCGCTGGGCATCCAGCCGGGCATGGACTACCGCGTCACCCGGCACCGGCTCTCCACCGGCGGCGTCTTCGTCCTGCTCACCGACGGCGTGGTGGAAGGGCCCTCGCTGCACGTCGAGGACGGCCTCGCCCAGGTGGTCCGCCTCGCGGGCATCGCCGCCGTCGCCGGCCTGAAGGTGCACGCGCTCGCAGCGGCCGTGATCAAGGGCGCCGACAACGTGGGCCACGACGACGACGCGGCCGTCCTCGTCGTCGGCCACGACGGCCCGAACACCGTCACCCCCGCGCAGCCCCGCGTCGTTAGGCCATAGGCGCCGTTCGCCTCGCCTCTGCCGGCCGACCGGTGTGAGAGTTTCCGGGTGGTGGCATTCCCTGAAGCGCGTCGGCCGGGCGGCCATGTCGCCCTGGGCCTGGCCGTCGCGGTCTGCTACTTCGCGGCCGGACGCCTCGGCCTGCTCTGCAAGCTCACCGTCGACAGCGCCGTCGTCACCCCCATCTGGCCGCCGACCGGCGTGGCCGTCGCCGCCCTGCTCATCCTCGGGGTGCGGTACTGGCCCGGCGTCACGATCGGCGCGTACCTCATCGTCCTGTCGCTGGACACGCCGGTGCTCTACTCGCTCGGCTACCTCGTCGGCAACACCCTGGCACCCGTGGTGGCGGTGGTGCTGCTGCGCCGGGCCGGGTTCCGCACCGATCTGAGACGGCTGCGGGACGGGCTCGCGCTGGTGTTCTTCGGCGCGCTGGGCGCCATGCTGATCAGCTCGACCCTGGGCGTCGCCCTGCTCGTGGTGACCGACCGGATGCCCGCGCACGCCTTCTGGACGGTGTGGCTCGCCTGGTGGGTGGGCGACGCCATGGGCGTCCTGCTCATCACCCCGCTCCTGCTCCTGCTGAGCCACGCCCGGGGACTGCGGCCCACGCCCCGCCGCTGGGAGGCCGCCGCGCTGACCGTGGTCGCCGTCTGCGTCGTACCGGCCGCCGTCTACAGCCACCTCAGCCTGCTGTTCCTGGTGTATCCGCTGATCATCTGGGGTGCGCTGCGCTTCGAGCTGCTCGGCAGCATGCTCTGCGCGCTGGCCACCTCGGTGCTGGCCGCCGTCGCCGCCAACGGGGGAGCGGGTGCCTTCCGGGGGCTGAGCCGCATCGAGGTCATGGCCAAGCTCCAGGCCTTCAACGGCGCCATGGCGCTGACCGCCCTGCTGCTGTCCGCCGTGATCACCGAGCAGCGGCACACCCGGCGCTCCGTGGAGCGGGCGTGCGAGGAACTGGTCGAGGTGCTGGAACACCTCACCGCGGGGGAGGCCCCGCCACCCCGCCCGGCCCCCGAGGACGCCGACCCGCTGCTGCGGCCCGGCGACGACGCGCGGCCGCCGGGGCGCTAGGCCAGCGCGACCGAGGCGGTGACCCGTTTGCCGCGGCCCACCGGAGTGACCTCCAGGGCGCCGCACAGCAGGCTCACCAGCCGCAGCCCGTGCCCGCCCACCCGCTCCGGATCGGGCGGGCGGTGCCGGGGCGGACGGGGCGAGGAGTCCGTGACACTGATCCGCAGCGCCGACGGGTCCGGTGTCACTTCCATGTGCAGGGTGAACGGCCCCGGCGCGTGCTTGAGCGCGTTGGTCACCAGCTCGCTGGCGACGAGCTGCGCGTCCTGCACGGTACGGGCCGAGGGGGTGGGGCGGACCCGCGCGAGCAGGTCGGTGACCGCGTTCCTGGCGGCCGGGAGAGACGCGGTGTCGGCGTCCCAGCGGCGGCTGTAGCGCGGCACCTCCGGCATGGTCCGCGTCATGGTGTCTGCCGTGAGGGGGAGGTCCATGCGGAATCGCCCTTCTCCCGTGGTAGCTGGTTCAGGCCCCGTAGTGCGATCGCGGAGGATCGTCCCTTCCCCACCCGGCTACCCCCTGCGCCCCCGATCAAGGGGTGTCGGGGCGGGAATCCCTCGGACGTATGAGAACGGCCGGGTAAAACACCAGGGCACAAAGCGGCGGGCCCGGAAATCCACGAATGGGATTTCCGGGCCCGCCCCGGCACGGCATCGCACCGATTCAGTGTTTGAACGTGTCCTTCGCCTTTTCCTTGGCCTCGCGGGCATCGCCCTTCGCGCCTCCGGCGCGGCCCTCGGCCTCCATGCGCTCGTTCCCGACGGCCTTGCCCATGGTCTCCTTGACCTTGCCCTTGAGCTGCTCCGCCTTGGCCTTGCCCTTCTGGTCACCAGCCATGGGGTATTCACATCCCAACGTTTTCGGTGCGTGGTCGACATCCGGTTATCCCCATTGCCGTCACCCAAACCGGAAAAGCCGAAATTCATGAACCGGAGTCGCTCCGACGGGCCCTCCCGCGCCGCACCAGATGCCGGACGACCAGCGCCGCCACCAGCAATCCGACGGCGATGAGCACGTAACGCTGATAGCGGACGATCTCGTCGTACACGGCTGTGATGTGGCTGCCCGCCAGGTACGCCAGCGAGGACCACAGGCCCACCCAGAGGGCCGCGCCGAGCGCGTTGAAGGCGAGGAAACGGGGCCACGCCATCCCGGTGGTGCCCGCGATGATCCCGTTGGCCTGGCGCAGCCCCTCCACGAACCGGGCCACCGTCACGATCTTGCCGCCGTGCCGCCGGAAGAACGCCTCCGCCGCCTCGAAGCGCTTCGGCGTCAGCAGGATGTACTTGCCCCAGCGCTCCACGAACGCCCGGCCGCCGGTACGGCCGATCACATAGCCGACGTTGTCCCCGACGACCGCCGCCGCGAACGCGATGGCCGCCACGGCGACGATGTTCAGCTCCCCCGCACCGGCGTAGACCCCGGCGGCGAGCAGGATCGTCTCGCCCGGCGCCGGAACCCCGAAGTCCTCCAGGAAGATGACCGCGCCGACAGCCCAGTAGCCGTAGTGACCGAGCAGCGGGGCCAGCGGCGCCAGGGGGCCGGGGAGGGGAGGCGGCATGGCATCACCGTACGCCGCGCCGCGCCCCCGCCCCCCTTTGACCTGCGGGAAGGACCGCCCCGGGGCCGTGCTCAGGACCGGCCGACCGCGTCCTGGTCGCGCACCTCCGCCGCGGCGGACGGCTCCGCGGCCGGCTCCGCGGGAACCGTACGGGCCCGGCGCCACTTGGCGATCCCCAGGGCGACCTGGTCGGTGTAGCGCGCGGTCAGCGGGCCGACGACCACCAGGATCAGCACGTACGCGGTGGCCAGCGGGCCCAGCCGGGAGTCGATGCCCGAGGTGACCGCGAGACCGGCGATGACCACCGAGAACTCGCCGCGCGCCACCAGCGTGCCGCCCGCCCGCCAGCGGCCCCGCACGGAGACACCCGCGCGCCGCGCCGCCCAGTAACCGGTGGCGATCTTGGTGAGCGCGGTGACGACCGCGAGGGCCAGCGCGGGCAGCAGCACCGGCGGGATGCTCGCCGGGTCGGTGTGCAGCCCGAAGAACACGAAGAACACGGCCGCGAACAGGTCCCGCAGCGGCGCCAGCAGGTTGTGCGCGCCCTCGGCGACCTCGCCGGAAAGCGCGATACCCACCAGGAAGGCGCCGACCGCCGCCGAGACCTGCAACTGCTGGGCGAGACCGGCCACCAGCAGGGTCAGCCCCAGGACCACCAGCAGCAGCTTCTCCGGGTCGTCGCTGGAGACGAAGCGGGAGATGACCCGGCCGAAGCGCACCGCCAGCAGCAGCACCAGACCGGCCACGCCCAGCGCGATGGCGAGCGTGATGCCGCCCGCGACGAAGCCCGTACCGGCCAGCAGGGCGGTGACCAGTGGGAGGTAGACCGCCATCGACAGGTCCTCCAGCACCAGGATGCTGAGGACGACCGGGGTCTCCCGGTTGCCGATCCGGCCCAGGTCGCCCAGGACCTTGGCGATGACGCCGGAGGACGAGATCCAGGTGATGCCGGCCAGCACGACGGCGGCGATGGGGCCCCAGCCCAGCAGCAGCGCCATCACGGCGCCCGGCACCGCGTTGAGCGCGAAGTCCACCAGACCGGCCGGGTACTGCGTCTTCAGGTTGGAGACCAGGTCACCGGCGGTGTACTCCAGGCCCAGCATGAGCAGCAGCAGGATCACGCCGATCTCGGCGCCGATCGCCACGAACTCCTCACTGGCGCCCAGCGGCAGCAGCCCGCCCTCGCCGAAGGCCAGCCCGGCGAGCAGATACAGCGGGATGGGGGAGAACCTGAGCCGGGCGGCGAGTCGGCCGAGCAGGCCGAGGGCCAGGATGATGGCGCCGAACTCGATGAGGAAGACCGCGGAGGAATGCATCCGGATCACTCCCTGCCGAGGATTTCGGCGGCCGCGTCGACGCCCTCGCGGGTGCCGATCACGATGAGCGTGTCACCGCCCGCGAGCCGGAATCCCGGACCGGGGGAGGGGATGGCGTAGGCACGGCGCAGCACGGCCACGATCGACACGCCGGTCTCGGTGCGCATCCGGGTGTCCCCGAGCAGCCGTCCGTTCCAGTGCGAGACGGAGGACAGCGAGATGCGCTCGGCGACCAGGCCCAGCTCGGTCGTGGAGAGCAGGCTGGGGCTCTGGTGGGTCGGCATGAGCGCCCCGGCGATGGCCTCCGCCTCCCCGCCGGTCAACTGCACCGACAGCGCGCACGCGTCGGGGTCGTCCTCGCGGTAGGCGCTCAGCGTCCGCGCGCCGTCCCGGTGGGCCACCACCGACAGCCGGCGGTGTTCGCGGGTGGTGAGGTCGTACCGGACACCGATCCCCGGCAGCGGCGTCCTACTCGTGCGTGCGGTGCCCATGGCAACCCCCCTGACTCTTTTGACTGTTTCTTGGCGCAATCATTACCTACACCGTAGCTTGACGGTGCATGGCCAGGCGGGAAGCAGTCTCTCAGGGGGGTCACGTCATGCTTTGTGCCGTTTTCAGCCGCCGAGGTTGCCCTGCCGGGCGTCGGCCCACAGGTCGACCCCGCCGTCCGTGGCGTACTTGTCGATCTCGGCCAGCTCCTCGGCGCTGAACTCCAGGTTCTCCAGCGCCGCCACGTTCTGCTCGAGCTGCTCGGTGCGCGAGGCGCCGATCACCAGCGAGGTCACCCGCTCGTCACGCAGCGCCCAGGCCAGCGCCATCTGGGCGAGGGACTGGCCGCGCCGGGCCGCGATGTCGTTCAGGGCGCGCAGCCGGCCGCGCATGTCCTCGGTCAGCCAGGACTGGTCGAAGGACTTGCCCGCCGCCGCCCGCGAGTCCTGCGGCACGCCGTCCAGGTAGCGGCCGGTCAGCAGGCCCTGCGCCAGCGCCGTGAAGCCGATGACGCCGAAGCCCTCCTCCTCGGCCACGTCCAGCAGACCCTCGGTCTCGATCCAGCGGTTGAGCATGTTGTACGACGGCTGGTGGATCAGCATCGGCGTGCCCAGCTCGCGCAGGATCGCCGCGGCCTGCCGGGTGCGCTCGGCGTCGTAGGAGGAGATGCCGACGTAGAGCGCCTTGCCCTGGCGTACGGCGGTGTCGAGCGCGCCCATCGTCTCCTCCAGCGGCGTGCTCGCGTCCAGCCGGTGGGAGTAGAAGATGTCGACATAGTCCAGGCCCATACGCTTCAGCGACTGGTCCAGGGAGGCCAGCACATATTTGCGCGAGCCACCGCCCTGACCGTAGGGGCCCGGCCACATGTCCCAGCCCGCCTTGGTGGAGACCACCAGCTCGTCCCGGTACGGCGCGAGGTCCTGCTTCATCAGCCGGCCGAAGTTGATCTCCGCCGAGCCGTAGGGCGGGCCGTAGTTGTTCGCCAGGTCGTGGTGGGTGATCCCCAGGTCGAAGGCGCGCAGCGCGATCTCGCGCTGGGTCTCGAAGGGCCGGTCGTCACCGAAGTTGTGCCAGTAGCCCAGCGACAGCAGAGGCAGGTCAAGACCCGAACGTCCGGTGCGCCGGTAGCGCATGGTGCCGTCGTAACGAGCGGGGTCCGCGACATGGTTCATCGGGTGATCTCCGGGTGGTGCCGTAGGGGTGCCCCCGGGAAGCGGGGCTGATCCACCCTGCTCCCTCGGCAGCGCGAAGTCCAACCGCCGTACCTCATGGGATTGAGCTGCCTTGTTTCTTAATCATCCCGCCGCTGACCTCGGCATTCGCCCATGTGCCCGTGGCCGGTGTGACGTGTGTGGCGTTGGGCAGCAGGATGGGACACGGGGCTGATGCCCGGTGCGGCCGGAGAAAGCACATCCGGTGACACCGACGGCGAAAGGAGCGGCAGTGAGTGATGCCCTGTCCAACGGAGAGCAGCCCTCAGGCATAAAGAAGAGGGCCTCCAAGGCCGTGACGGACCTCCCCCACCAGGTCCGCGAGGAGCTGACCCACAGACTGCGGCGCAATCGGGGCGCCTTCCGCAAGGACGACGTCCAGGTCGTCGAACCCCCCCTGCTCAGGCGAGCCGTCGGCGCCTCGGCGCTCGGCAACTGCATGGAGTGGTTCGACTTCGGGGTCTACAGCTACCTTGCCGCCACGCTCGGCAAGGTGTTCTTCCCCGGCGCCTCCCCGGGCGCCCAGGTGATCTCCTCCTTCGCCACCTTCGCGGCCGCCTTCGTGGTGCGCCCCCTCGGCGGGCTGGTCTTCGGACCGCTCGGCGACCGGCTCGGCCGGCAGAAGGTACTGGCCACCACCATGATCATGATGGCCATCGGCACCTTCGCCATCGGCGTGATCCCCGGCTACTCCACCATCGGCATCGCGGCACCCATCCTGCTGCTGGTCGCCCGCATGGTGCAGGGCTTCTCCACCGGCGGCGAGTACGGCGGCGCGACCACCTTCGTCGCCGAGTACTCACCCGACCGGCGGCGCGGCTTCCTGTCGAGCTGGCTCGACTTCGGCACCTTCGTCGGCTACGCGCTCGGCTCCGCCCTGGTCACCGTGCTGAATCTGCTGCTGTCGGACGCCGAGATGCTCTCCTGGGGCTGGCGCATCCCGTTCCTGGTCGCCGGTCCGCTCGGGGTGATCGGCCTCTACATGCGGCTGAAGCTGGAGGAGTCCCCGGCGTTCCAGCAGCAGCTCGACGAGCACGAGAAGAGCCTTGCCCAGGAGTCGGCGGGCAGCGAGTTCAAGGACATCCTCAAGAAGCACTGGGCCGCACTGCTCATCTGTATGGGCCTGGTGCTGCTGTACAACGTCACCAACTACATGGTCACGGGCTATCTGCCGACGTACCAGACCGAGACGCTCGGCCGGTCCAGCAGTTCGGCCGACGTGCTGGTGCTCATCGGCATGGTGTGGATCGTCATCCTGATCACGTTCCTCGGCCGGCTCAGCGACCGGATCGGCAGGCGCCCGCTGTACGGCTGGGGTGCCGTCGCCATGATCGTGCTGGCGATCCCGGCCTTCCTGCTGATCAAGGCGGAGGGCACCTGGGCGCCGATCCTCGGCGTGCTGATCCTCTCCACCCTGCTGGCCTGCTTCGCCGCGCCGAGCGCGGCCACGCTGCCGGCCCTCTTCCCGACGGCCGTCCGGTACGCGGCGATGGGCATCGGCTTCAACTTCGCCGTCGCGGCCTTCGGCGGAACGACCCCGCTGGTGACCGCCGCGCTGGTGGACATCACCGGCGACGACCTGATGCCCGCGTACTACCTGATGCTGGCCGGCGTCATCGGTCTGATCACGGTGAAGTTCCTCCCCGAGAGCGCCCAGGTCCCCCTGCGCGGCTCCCAGCCGATGGTCGGCTCGAACGAGGAACGGCGTGAACTGATCACCACGTCCAAGGAGCTGTACGCCCTGGCGAAGGACCGCCCGGCGGCGGATCGGGGCTAGGCCCCCGAAACTCCGGGAGACCCCTCGTTGCCCCTGCGGCGACGGGGGGTCTTCGCATGTCAGAACGCCAACTCCGCCTCCCTGACCGGGACTTAAGGGGAGGTTAATCGAGGATTAAACGTCGCCCGGTGAGGCTGTCGTTTGTTCAGATACCCGTTGCTCATGGGCGATTTGAGAGGTCGCCGGGGCGGTTGGAGCCGGTGGGACCGAGGCGTATGGTCGGGGCCTGCCGGTGGTGCTCGCCGTTCGCGTGAGAGCGCTCTCAGACCTTCGGGTCCGGTGTGTGCGGTGTGCAATTCCGGCGCTCGTCCCTTCCCCCACGGTCGAGGGCGTGCCCCGTACGTCCCCCCCACAGAGAACAGGGTGTGTTCTGGTCATGGCTGGTCATCGTTTACGTCGCTGGTCCTACCGCGGACTGATCTGCGGAAGCGCCGCCGCGCTCGCCGCCGGTGTGCTGCTCAACACCACGGGACCAGGCGCCCACCGCGCCGACGCCGCGCCGGCGGCGTTCAGTTGGTCCGACGACTTCGACGGCGCCGCGGGCAGCGCGCCGGACAGCTCCCGCTGGACCCTGGAGACGGGCGGCGGCGGCAACGGCAACCACGAGCTGCAGTACTACACGAACAGCACCGACAACGCGGCCCTCGACGGCAACGGCAACCTGGTCATCACCGCCCGCAAGAACACCGACCCCAACCTGAACTGCTGGAACGGGCCCTGTCAGTTCACCTCCGCGCGGCTGAACACGGCGCAGACCTTCACGCAGAAGTACGGCCACTTCGAGGCCCGCATCAAGATCCCGCGCGGTCAGGGCATCTGGCCGGCCTTCTGGATGCTGGGCGACGACCTCGGCAGCGCGGGCTGGCCGGGCAGCGGCGAGATCGACATCATGGAGAACGTCGGCAAGGAGCCCGCCACGGTCCACGGCACCATCCACGGCCCCGGCTACTCCGGCGCGGGCGGTATCGGCGCCGCGTACAACCTGCCCGACGGCAAGCCGTTCGCCGACGACTTCCACACCTTCGCGGTCGACTGGAGCCCGTCCGGCATCACCTGGTCCGTCGACGGCCAGAACTACCAGACCCGCACCCCGGCCGACGTCAACGGCAACAAGTGGGTCTACGACCACCCCTTCTTCGTCATCCTCAACCTCGCGGTCGGCGGTGACTGGCCCGGCGGCCCCGACGCCGGTACGTCCTTCCCGCAGACGATGACCGTGGACTACGTCCACGTCTCCGCCCAGAACTGAGGTCCGGGGGCCGGGAGTCGCCAACCCCCGGCCCCGCTGACCGTCCCCGTGTTGTCCCGGCTCCGGCCGGGTGCTTCCCCCACTGCAAGGAGTTCCCCGCATGTCGCCTCGTCACCAGCGCAACCTGACCCGCCGCAAGCTGATGTTCGCGCTCGGCGGCGCGGCCGTGGCCGTCCCCGCGGCCGCCGCCATCGCGCCCTTCGCCCTCGCCGACCAGCCGGGCGAGAGCGGCGGCAACAAGACCCGCGCGGCGTCGGGTTCGCTGCCGGTGACCGTCGTCAACAACAGCGGCTCGTTCGACAACGCGTCCGTGAACGTCTACGTCGTCGGCAACGTCGACGGCAAGCAGGTCCGCCTCAAGCAGGACGGCACCCTCGCGCCCATCGCCGTCTCCGACAACGGCGCCGACGGCTTCACCGACTACGCGATACCGCTCGCGGGCAGCGGCGAGACCAAGCTGTCCCTGCCGTTCATGTCGGGCCGTATCTACGTCTCGCTCGGCGACAAGCTGAAGATGAAGGCCGTCACCGACGGCAACGGCAACGCGGCACTCCAGTTCCCAGCCGGCTGGGTCGAGTCCGACCCCAATTTCGGTGTGCTGCACGACTGCGCGGAGTTCACGTACAACGCGTCGGGCATGTTCTGCAACACCACGATGGTCGACATGTTCAGCGTGCCGATGAGCATCCGCCTCACCGGGGAGAAGGACCAGACGACCGGCAGCATCCGTGACGGGGGCCGCGCCGCCGCGTTCGCCGCGGTCAAGGAGGTCGCGGAGTTCTCCAAGCTGGTCGTGGACGACAAGCGCATCATCGCGCCGGGTCACGGGCTGGACGCCGGGCTGTTCGCCAAGGACTACTTCGCGCCGTACATCGACGAGGTGTGGAGCACCTTCACCGGCAAGGACCTGAAGATCACGACCAACGCCGGCACCTTCACCGGCCGGGTCCGCGGCGACCGCTTCACCTTCGACGGCCCGGCCTCGGTGTCCTTCGCCAAGCCGTCCACCCGTGACGTCCTCTTCTGCGACGGCAACCTCGCCGCCCCGAACGACGGCACCACCGGCCCGGTCGCCGCCGTCCTGGGCGCCGGCTTCAACCGCTCGACGCTGCTCACCGACACCGCGCAGCCCAGCACCGACCCGGCCGCCTTCTACCAGGGGGAGCTGACCAACCACTACTCCAAGGCCATCCACGCGGCCACCAAGGACGGCAAGGCGTACGGCTTCGCCTTCGACGACGTCGCCGACTTCGCGTCCTTCATCCAGGACACGGCGCCCTCCGGCTTCACGCTCACGCTGACGTCGTTCTGATCCACCCCGCAACGGCGCTGCTCCCCGCCTCGGCTCAAGGCGGGGAGCAGTGTGGTTGTCCCTGTCGGTCAGCAGGGGCGGATGTGCCAGACCGGCGTCCAGGAGGCCGTACCGCTCTGCGGTGCCCGGCTGCTCCACCGCTCGGTGCCGTTCTCGTTGTAGAACCGGGCCACGGTGCCGGTGCTCTGGCTGTTGTTGAAGTAGCCGTCCCCGATTCCGTAGAAGTCGTAGTACCCGCAGTAGTAGTAGTCGTAGCGCTTGCCGTTCCCGTCCTGGATACACAGGTGTCCGGCGCTGCAACTGATCGCGGCGGTGCCGGGAACGGCGAAGGTCACCGTCCCGCCGGGCATGGTCGCCTTGTCCGCCGCGAGCTGCCTCTCGCCGGGGTGGGCGGCCAGATAGCTGTCGATCCGGCCCTGGGTTCCGCCAGCCGGCGCCGCCGACGCGCTGCCGGCCAGTAACTGACTTCCCGCCAGCGCCACCGCGGCCGCCGTCACGGCCAGAACTTTGCGCACGCTCATCCTGAAACTCCCCCTGATCCCGCCCTCCGGCCACCGCCATGGATGACGCCGGTCCCGAAGACTTGATCCATCGTCCCGACCGGATGAGCTGCCATAGAAGTGCGAATCCGGTCATTCGGCACAGCCCGGGTCGCATCGGGGGCGCACCCGCACCTCCGCCACCGTCCCTTCGCACTACGAACCGTTTCAGCAACCACCCCAAAAAACTTGCTCCGCAAAGCCGAGTGAACGACTCCCGTATCGCGGACCCCTTCCGTCTCCCACAACCGGGGTCCCCCGGTGACCAGTTGACGTTGTCGCTACGGGCGGGCGCGGGGTGGGGGAGTGGGTCGGGGAGACTGTCGCTCCTGGATCAAGGGGAGGGGCTGTCGGACATGAAGCGTGGAGTTCGAGGGGTCGTGGCGGTCGCCGTCGTGCTGGCCGGGAGCGGCTGCGCGGCCGATACCGAACTGGCCGCCGCGGGAACGGGCTTCACCCTCGGGGCGGACAGGGAGCAGGAGGTGTCGTTCAAGAAGTCGGCGGGCGTTCTGTTCTACGACGTCGGCGCCACCACCTACGAGGCGTCCTTCGCGTACTACTGCGCTCCGACGGACGCGGCTCCGGTACGCGGAACCGTGGTCACCTGGGCGCCCGTGATGTACGGCGATCTCGTCAAGTGCGGAATCGACGAGAAGCTGGAACCGGCGAGCGTCGAGGCGGAGAGGCTCGTGTGCCGCTGACCGGATCGTTCCGGGCGTGGCCCCGATCATGTCTGTCGGGTGGGCTCAGGCCCAGGTCAGACTAGGGGCATGAAGAGAGCGCTGATTGTCATCGATGTCCAGGAGTCGTTCCGGGCCCGGCCGCTGTGGGAGGAGATCAGTGATCCGGAGATTGCTCGGCCGGTGAACCGGCTGGTGCGGGGCGCGCGCGAGCGGGGGGACCTCGTCGTGTGGGTGCTGCACACCGCGCCCGGCAGTGGGGACGTGTTCGATCCGGAGCTGGGGCATGTGCGGCTGTTGGAGGAGCTGGAGCAGCCGCTGCCCGGGGAGCCGGTGTTGCGGAAGACCTCGCACAACGCGTTCACCACCACCAATCTCCAGCAACTGCTCACCGAGGCGGGCGTGGGGGAGTTGTGGGTGTGCGGTATCCGGACCGAGCAGTGCGTCGAGACCACCGCCCGGCTCGGCAGCGACCTCGGGTACGAGGTCGTCTTCGTCGTCGACGCCACCGCGACCAACCCGATCGGCCACCTCAGCGCCGAGGCGATCATCGAGCGCACCACGGCCGTCCTGCGCGACCGCTTCGCCCGTATCGCCACCGTGGACGAGCTGGCGGCCACACCGGTATGACCCGCGTCGTCTTCGTCCTGCTGCCCGGGGTCCACCTGCTCGACCTGGCCGGACCGGCCCAGGTCTTCTCCACCGCGGCGGACCTCGGGCAGCCGTACACCCTCGACTACGTCGCCGCACAGCCGCAGGTCCCCAGCGCCCAGGGGCTCATGCTCACCGCACAGACCCAGTGGCCCGGCCTCGGCCCCGGCGACCTCGTCGTGGTCCCCGGCTGGCGCGCCCGCACCCTGCGCACCGGCCCCGTGCTCACCCCCGACATCCTCGACCGGCTGGGCGCCCACCACGCCGCCGGCGGCACCGTCGCCAGTGTGTGCGCGGGCGCCCAGGCCCTCGGACAGGCAGGGCTGCTCGACGGCCGTCGCTGCACCACCCACCACCAGCTCCAGGACGAACTGGCGGCCCGTCACCCCAGGGCGACCGTCGTCAAGGACGTGCTGTTCACCACCGACGACCGGGTCATCACCTCGGCCGGCATCGCCAGCGGCATCGACCTCGCCCTGCACCTCCTGGCCGTACGCCACGGCCCCGCTCTCGCCGCCCGGGTCGCCCGCGAGATGGTGATCTACGCCCGCCGCAACGGCGACGAACCGCAGACCAGCGCCATGCTCCGGCACCGCGCCCACCTCGACGACACGACCCACCGCGTCCAGGACCTCATCGACGCCCGCTACGCTGAGCCCCTGCCCCTGGCCCGCCTCGCCGCCCACGCGGGCGTCAGCGCTCGTACTCTGACCCGGCTGTTCACCAGGGCCACCGACGGGCTCACCCCGCTCAGGTACCAGCAGGCGCTCCGGGTGGAGCGCGCCGAACACCTCATCAGCCACGGCGCCACCGCCGAGTCCGCCGCCCGCGAGGTCGGCTTCGAGGACGCCCGGATGCTCCGCCGCCTGAGGCGGGAGTCGGCCGCCCGTTCAGCCGATTCGCCCTGCTGAAGCGAGCCCTCCGGGCTCCGGGTCCCCCTCCGACGTACGGTTTCGACCGGCGGAAACGGTCGAAACCGCCCCGGAGGAACCATGACGCAAGCCGCGGGTCAGGCGCCCCGCACCACCAAGGGCCTGAACGGGCACATGCTGATGGCGGCCGTGGTGTCCGCGATCAGTGGCCTGCTGTACGGCTACGACACCGGCATCATCTCCGGCGCGCTGCTCCAGATCTCCGAGGAGTTCCACATCGGGAACACCATGAAGGAGACCATCGCCGCCGGAATCCTGCTGGGCGCCGTCATCGGCTCACTGAGCTGCAGCCTCCTGTGCGAGCGCTTCGGCCGGCACCGCACCATCCTGTTGATCTGCTGTGTCTTCATCGCGGGCAGCCTGACCTGCGCGGTCGCCCCCTCCGCCGTCGGCCTCGCCCTCGCCCGTGTGCTGCTGGGCTTCGCGGTCGGCGGTGCCACCCAGACCGTCCCGATGTACGTGGCCGAGCTGGCGCCCAGGACGATCCGCGGCCGCCTGGTGCTCTGCTTCCAGCTCGCCATCGGCGTCGGCATCGTCATCGCCACCATCGTCGGCGCCAGCGAAGCGGTGTCCTGGCGGGTGTCCATCGGCTCAGCCGCCGCACCGGCCCTGGTCATGCTGGTGGGCCAGTTGCGGCTCCCCGAGAGCCCCCGGTGGCTGATCCTGCGCAAGGGCGACGTGGAGGGGGCGGAGAAGGTCCTGAGGCAGGTACGCCCCGAGGGCTACGACGTCGGCTCCGAGCTGGACGAGATCAGCGCCCTGGCCCGCCGTCAGCAGCGCACCGACCGGAGCCACCGGGGCTGGCGTGGGCTGCGGCAGGCGTGGGTGCGTCCGGCACTGGTCGTCGGCTGCGGCATCGCCGTCTTCACCCAGCTCTCCGGTATCGAGATGATCATCTACTACGCCCCGACCATCCTCACCGACAACGGCTTCCCCCGCTCCTCGGCGCTCCGGGTGAGCGTGGCGCTCGGTGTGGTCTACCTGGTGATGATGATCGTCGGCCTGTGGATCGTCGACAAGGTCGGCCGCCGCAGGCTCACTCTGATCATGGTGCCCGGCGCGGCCGTGAGTCTGTTCGTGCTGGGGGGCTTCTACATCACCGGCCACGGCACCCGCGCCTACGTCCCCGCCATCGTCGCCTGCCTGCTGGCCTTCATGTTCTTCAACGCGGGCGGCCTTCAGCTCATGGGCTGGCTGACCGGCTCCGAGATCTACCCGCTGACCGTGCGGGCCGCTGCCACCAGTGTCCAGTCGGCCACCCTGTGGAGCACCAACCTCCTGATCACCCTCACCCTGCTCAGCATGATCAGCGCCTTCGGCGTGGGCCAGGTCTTCTGGATCTACGCCTTCTTCAACGTCGCCGCCTGGCTCTTCGTGTGGTGGAAGATGCCGGAGCTGACCGGGCACAGCCTGGAGGACATCGAACGGCACCTGAAGAACCACGAGTTCCAGCCCGAGGACTTCGCCCGCTCCTGAACGGCACCCTCAACTCGCGGGCCGGAAGCAGGCCGTGACCTCCTTGCCGCGCGGGCACGGGTAGGCGTCCCAACTGTCGGCCAGCGCGTCCACCAGCAGCATGCCCCGGCCGCCGGTCGCCCCGGTGGTCGGCTTGCGCTGCTCGGGCAACTCCGGCGAGGCGTCGTGCACGGTGACATGCAGGCACTCGCTGTCCCAGGTCAGCACGAGCTGTGCGGTGGCCTGGGCGTGCACATGGGCGTTGGTGACCAGCTCGGACACCGTCAGCAGCACCGCGTCCACCGTGTCCGGCGCGCTCTGCGCCCAGTCCAGGGTCTCCAGGTGGCTACGCGTCCAGTCCCGCGCCGCCTTCACCCCGCTGCTGACGGGCAGCGACCGTGCCCATCCCACCGCTCGCAGGGAGGAGTTGCTCAAGGAAGATTCATCGACACTCATGCCACCCGCCTTCCCCACGATCGCGCCCGCACCCCGCCGAAACGAGGGAACGGGCCCCGGCCGAGCGCACTTACGCTCGGCCGGGGCCCGTTCGTCACCGCAGTCGCGCGCTAGCGGCGCTTCCGGCGGCTCAGCAGGGTCAGCGCGACCGCCGCGACCGCGCCGGCGACCAGCAGCTTGCGCTTGTCGCGGACCTGCTCGGGCGCCCGCTCCTGCCAGAGCTGCTCGGCCTGACCGGCCTTGGCCCGGACCTGGGTCGCGGCCGTGGCGGCCTTCTCCTTGACCGGGTCCGGCACCTTCTCCGCCAGCTTCTGCGCGGTCTCGGCGGTCTGCACCTTGAGCGCGGCCGCCTTCTGCTGGGCACGGGCCTTGACGTCGGCCTTGTCGGTGAGCGCCTCCACGGTCTCCCCGAGCTCGTGGCGGGTCCGCTCGACCTGCTCCCGAAGCTCCTGGGGGCTCGCGGAGGAGGACTCCTCGAACGGCTGCTGTGTCATCGCTTGGCACTCTCCTTGATCTCGGCCACATCGGCCTTCACACTGTCGATGGTCTGCTCCGGAGCGGGCGGGGCGGCCATGCCGACCTCCTTCTTGCCGGTCAGGGCGAGCACCGCCGTGACCACGCCGAGGACGCCGCTGACGATGAGCGCGGCGGCCCACACCGGAAGCGGTACGGCCAGACCGGCGATCGCCGTGGCCACCAGGGCCTGGAGCGTGAGGAAACCGGCGAGCCCCGCGCCGCCGAAGAGCGAGCCGCCCTTGCCGTAGCGCTTGCCCTTCTCCTTCATCTCCGCCTGAGCGAGGCGGAGTTCACCGCGTACCAGCTCGGTGAGCTGCTGCGAGGCGCGTTGCACCAATTCGCCGACCGGCTCCTCACGGGCCACCGCTTGTTCGCGGTCGGGTTCGAACATGACCATCACCCCTCCTGCGTATCCGGAAATCCGGATGCCCCGGTTACGCGGAGAGACGCCTGCCGGGGCCCTGTTCCACAGGGCCCTCACACGGGCGGCACCGAGATGGACGGGGCAAGCGGGGGACGTGTTACGGCTGTGGCCAGCGGTCCGGCTCGCGGGAGGCCGGACCGTCCGTTTCGAAGGGAGTGACCGGCCGGCTCGGATCCAGGACCTCGTCGCCGAACAGATCCTGGAGCCAGTTGGTCTGGTACACGGTGTCGAGGTAGCGCTCGCCCAGGTCCGGCGCGATGGCCACCGCCGTCAAGTCACGGGTGTCGTGGCGGGCCAGCCAGTTCGCGGCACCGCTGACCACCGTGCCGGTGGACCCGCCGAACAGGAAGCCGCGCCGGGCCATCTGGTGGCAGGCCCGGATGGTGTCCGCCTCCTCCACCCGGATCACCTCGTTGACGTAGGACTCGTCCAGCAGCGGCGGCCGCATGCTCATCCCGAGGCCGGGAATCATCCGGCGGCCGGGCTCCCCGCCGAACGCGACCGAGCCCACGCTGTCCACCGCGACGATGCGCACCGGGCGGTGCCACTGCCGGAAGTAGCGGGCGCACCCCATCAGCGTCCCGGCGGTGCCCGTACCGACGAACAGCACGTCCAGGCTCGGGAACTGACGGGCGATCTGACGAGCGGTCGTGCGGTAGTGCGCCTGCCAGTTGCCGGGGTTGGTGTACTGGCTGAGCCACACGTACCGGTCGTCGGAGGCGCACAGCGAGCGGACGTACTCGATCCGCGTGCCCAGGAACCCGCCGTTCTCGTCCAGGTCGGCCACGATGTGCACCTTGCTGCCGAGGGCCTCCATCAGCAGCCGGGTCGACAGGTTGCAGCGCGAGTCGGTCACGCACAGGAACTTGTAGCCCTTGCTCGCGGCGATCATGCTGAGCGCCACGCCGAGGTTCCCGGAGGAGGACTCCACGATGACGGAGTCCGGCTTGAGGATGCCCTCCCGCTCGGCGCTCTCCACCATCTCGTTCGCGGCCTTCAGCTTGATGGAGCCGGCGAAGTTGAAGCCCTCGCACTTCAGGTAGAGGGGACACCCGAGGATCGACTTGAGGTCGACGAAGAGATGGCCTTCGTTGAAGTCATGGGGAGCGGATATGACGGGCACGGTGGGCCTCCTGTTACCGGGGAAGGGCAGCGTTTTCAGCCATACCGGCGCAGGTCGTGGAAGAAGTTGTCGATGAGGCCGAGGTTTCCGGCGGCGGCCGTCTCGTCGTAGACGTACTTGCCGACGGCGAGGTCGAGGACGCCGAGCCCGAAGGGCGAGAAGACGATCGGCCGGTCGGGTGGCGGTGCGGCCCGGCCCAGCATCACGTCGTTCAGCGTGCCGTTGAGGAAGTCCCGGTTCCCGGTGCGCTGTTCGACCAGGTGCGGGGAGGTGTCGGCCTTCAGGCAGTGCTCCACGTCGTCGACGAAGTTGGCCGACGCCAGGAGGACTTCGGGGGCGAGGTCGCGCAACGAGACGTGTAGGACCAGGGGGTTGTGGGAGAACAGGGAGGCGTCGGTGACGTGCGGCTGTCCGGCGACGGTGGCGAAGACCACCAGGTCGCTGGAGCGGATCAGGTCCGCCGCGCTGTCGTGGACGGTGACCTCGGCGCTCGTCCCGCTCTGCCGCAGGTACTCGCAGAAGCCGGCGGCGCTGTCGGCGGCCAGGTCGTGCACCCCGACCGTCTCGAACTCCCAGCCGGTGCCCGCGAGGAAGGTGTGGATGTAGCGGGCGATCAGCCCGGTGCCGAAGAACCCGACCCGGGTCGGGCGCGGCCGGTTGCGGCTGAACCAGTCGGCGGCCAGCGCGGCGGACGCGGCCGTCCGGGTCGCGCTGATGATGGAGCTCTCCAGACAGGCGAACGGATAGCCCGTCGTGGGGTCGTTGAGGATCAGCACCGCCGAGGCGCGGGGGAGCCCCGACCGGACGTTGTCCGGGAAGCTGGAGATCCACTTCATGCCGTCGACGCCCACGGACCCGCCGACCGAGGCCGGCAGCGCGATGATCCGCGAGCTGGGCCGGTCGGGGAACCGCAGGAAGTAGGACGGCGGGTTCACCGAGTCCCCGGCGCCGTGCAACCGGTAGGTCGCCTCGACCAGGTCCGTGATCTCCCGCTCGCGCCCGGCGAGCGCCTTCTGCACCTGCTCACCGGAGATCACCGCGAACGTCGGCGAGGCCGGGTCGGGGGTGGCCGGCTGCGCGGCGGTGGGCAACAGGTCGGTCATCGCTTCATCGCCTCCGAGGTCGTGGCACCGGCGTCGAGTCGGCGCGGCTCGGCCATGCCGACCAGCACCTGCCTGTCCCCGGTGTAGGGCTCCCTGCTGTGCGCGGTGCGCACGTTGTCGACGAGGAGCAGGTCGCCTGCCTGCCAGGGCTCGCGCCTGGTGTGCTTCTCGTACGTCGCGTTGAGCAGCTCGACGACGTCCTCGCCGATCGGAGTGCCGTCCCCGAAGCGGGTGTTGAACGGCAGGCCGTCCGCGCCGTAGATGTCCACCAGGTACTCGCGGACCTCGGGGGCGAGCGTCCACTGGTTGAGGAACGCGATCTGGTTGAACCAGCACGCCTCGCCCGTGACGGGATGCCGGACCACGGCCGGGCGCCGCTGGGTGGTGCGCAGGGAACCGTCCGGCTGCCAGGCGAAGTCGATGCCGTGTGCCCGGCAGTAGCTCTCCACCCCGGCGCGGTCGGCGGTCCCGAACGACTCCTCCAGGGACGCCCCGATCTCGTCGTTGTAGGACCGGGTCAGCAGCCAGCCCTCCCGCTCGAAGCGCGTCCGCACCTCGGCGGGCAGCTCCCGCAGCACCTCGGCCGCGTCCGCGACCGCCGTCGCCCCGCCGTCCTCGGGCGCGGTCAGGCAGGCGAACAGCATCAGACCGGGTGGCTCCTGGGTGTAGCTCAGCTCGTGGTGCATGCACATCGGCTGGTTGGCCGGCCAGGTCGTGGACGCGTACAGCCCCGCGCCGAAGGTCTCGCGCGGCGCGAAGGACTCCCGCTCCGTCATCAGGCCGCCGGTCAGCCGGGCGAACACGGCACCGACCTGCTCCGGGTCCCGCAGCCCCAGGCCCCGAACCAGCAGCGACCCGTGTTCGGCGACCTGGGCGCGCAGCACGTCGCGGTACTGCGCCGCCCAGCCGGGCACGTCCGGCGGGGTGTCGATACGGGCCACCGGCGGTCTGCCCGGCCGCAGCTCCACGTCGAGCGGGGCTGCCAGGGAAGAGGTCGACATCTCGGATTTCCTTTCGGTCGCCCGTCATCGGGCTCGGGGAGGAGAGTCAGGAGGAGGCCAGCGGCTCCACGGCGGTCAACACGGCCTTCGCCGCCTCGGTGGGGCGCAGGCGCGGGAAGTAGTGCCCGCCGTCGGGGAGTTCGTGCAGGTCCACGCGGGCGGCCAGCAGCAGCCAGTCCCGGTGGGCCCCGGTGTACCCGGCCGTGTACGGGTCGTCGGCGGCCACCACCACCGACACCGGCGCCGACAGGCGC
Source organism: Streptomyces sp. NBC_01171 (assembly GCF_045039805.1). Taxonomy (NCBI): domain Bacteria; kingdom Bacillati; phylum Actinomycetota; class Actinomycetes; order Kitasatosporales; family Streptomycetaceae; genus Streptomyces; species Streptomyces sp. NBC_01171. The sequence continues at coordinate 6,390,538 of NZ_CP108609.1, forward strand.
ACGGCCGGCGGGTTCTCCAGGGCGTCGGAGAAGTACCGGTGCGCGGAGAGGCAGTCGTGGCGGTAGGCGGCACCGACCCGCTCGGCGTGCCGTGCCGACAGCTCCGCCAGCTCGACATAACCACCTTCCTCGGCCAGCCGCGCGGCGATCTCGGCGTCGCTGCGGACCGACAGCGCCTCCACCGCGGCATGCCGCTCGGCGGCCGTGCCCAGCAGTTGTGCGCCGAGGAACAGCCGCGCCACCTCCACCCCGCGCTCCTGGAGCCTGCGGGCCGTCTCCACGGCCGCTGCGGCGCCGGAGGAGTGGCCCCACAGCATGACCCGGGTCAGACCACGCGCGGTGATCTCCGCCGCGACCCGCTCCGCCACCTCGGTGATCGACCCGAACGGTTCCTGCCGCCCTGCCAGGTCGTGCCCCGGCAGCTCCACCGCGAGCACCGGCATCCCGCCGCCCGCCAGCGCGCTGGCCATCGGCTGGAAGTTGACCGCGTTGCCGCCCGCGTACGGGAAGCACACCAGCGCGCACTCCGGTGTCCCGTCGGCCTCCGCCAGCGGCTGGAGCAGTTCCCCGTCCGGCCCGGCCGCGCCGTCCAGGAGGGCGGCCAGGTCGGCGAGGACCGGGTTGCGGGTGATGTCCTTCAGGGACACCGCTCGGTCCAGCGCGATGGTCAACTTCACCGCCGTCAGTGAGGTGCCGCCGGAGTCGAAGAAGTGGTCCGTACGGCCGATGCGCTCCTCGGGGATGCCGAGCAGTGCGGCCCAGGCGGCCGCGAGCCGCCGCTCGGCCGGGGTACGCGGCTCGCGGTCCGCGGCGTCGTCGTGCGCGGCCGGCGTGGTCCGTTCGGCCAGTGCGGTGAGTGCCTTGCGGTCGGTCTTGCCGTTGGCCGTCAGCGGCAGGGACGGCTGCCGGTGGAAGGCCGCGGGGACCATGTAGGCGGGCAGCCCCACGCCCAGCGCCTCCCGCAGCTCGTCCACGGGCACTTCGCGCCCCGCGTAGAACGCCACCAACTGCTTGCCCTGCCCGGCCCGTTCGGCCACGACCACCGCGCCGTCCCGCACCCCCGGAACGCGCAGCAGCGCGTTCTCGATCTCGCCGATCTCGATACGGAAGCCCCGGATCTTGACCTGGTTGTCCCGGCGTCCCAGGAACTCCAGCTTGCCGCCGGGATGCCAGCGACCCCAGTCACCGCCCAGGTAGAGCCGCTCACCCGACCGGTACGGGTCCTCCCGGTACGCCTCACGGGTGCGCTCGGGATCGTTGACGTAGCCCCGGCCCACGCAGACACCGGAGAAGGCGATCAGCCCCGGCGCGCCCAGCGGCACCAGCTCCAGCCGCTCGTCCACGACCAGGACGCGGACGTTGTTCACCGCGCGCCCCAGCAGGACGCGGTCGCACACCCCGTCGATGATCTCGTGGTTGGTGTCGTCGGACGTCTCGGTCAGGCCGTAGGCGTTGACCAGCTTGATGCCCGGCTGCACGGCGAACCAGCGCTGCACCAGCTCCGGTTTGAGCGCCTCGCCGGTCACGGACACGAAGCGCAGATCCGGGAAGTCGCGCGGGTGCTGCTCCAGGTAGGTGACCAGGACCTCCAGATAGGAGGGCACGAGCTGGGTGACCCCGACCCGGCCGCCCACGAGCGTGTCGGCGAACCGCTCCACGTCCATGAGCACGTCCTGCTCCACCAGCAGCGTCCGCCCGCCCACCAACAGGGCGGAGACGAGCTGCCACAGCGAGATGTCGAAGCACTGCGGAGCCGTCTGCGCGACCACCCCGCCCTCGGCGACACCCAGGTCGTCGATCTTGGCGAAGAGATGGTTGAGCATCCCCGCGTGCTCGCACATCGCGCCCTTCGGCTCGCCCGTGGACCCGGAGGTGAAGTAGATGTAGGCCAGTTGACCGGGGTCCACCGCCACACCGAGGTCGTCCTCGGCATGCCCTTCCGCGTACGCGTCCCCGACGAGCAGCCGCTCGGTGCCGGGCACGTCGGTCAGCGCCTCGTCGAGCGTGCCCGTGCTGCCCGACTCGGTCAGCACCAGCCGGCACCCGGCCCGCGACAGCGTCGCGGCGATACGGCCAGGGGGGAAGTGCGGCTCGATCGGCAGATAGGCGCCGCCCGCCTTGAACACGGCCAGCGTCGCGGCCAGCCAGTCGAGGTTCCGCTCGGTCACCACGGCCACCACGTCCTCACGGCCCAGCCCGCGCGCCGCCAGCGCCCGCGCCAGCCGGTTGGCCCGGCGGTTCAGCTCGCCGTACGTCCACCGCTCCCCGCCGTGCACCGCCGCCACGGCGTCCGGGTACTGCCGCACGCGCCGCTCGAACAGTTCGTGCGCCCGCGCGTCCGGCAGCTCCCGCTCGGGACCGGCCAGCCCCGCCAACTGCTCGTGCCGCTCCTCGGCCGACAGCAGGCTCTGGTGCGTGTGCTGGGCATCCGGGTCGGCCGCCATCAGCTCCAGCGCCCGCACGTGGTACCCGGCGATGCGGTCGGCGCTCCGGGCATCCAGGACGTCCGTGCGGTACCGGAGGACCAGGCGCCCTTCTGGCTCGGACCAGTGCACGTGCAGGACACGGTCACCGGAGAGAGGGCTCGCGGCGCCGCACGTCACCTCGAACGCCGGCTCCGTCAGGCCCAGTTCGCGGCGCAGGTCCGCCACGGCGAAGTCCCGGTGCGCCAGCACCTCCGACTCCGCGCGGTGGGCCGCTCCGACGAGCGTGCGCCAGGTGCCGGGGGAGACGGTGACGCGGCACGGCAGGGGCTCGCCGTCGGCTTCGGCGGCGTACCCGGTCACCACGTCCCGCTCGCCGGCCAGGGCGGAGAGCACCTTGGCGTGGGCCGCCAGCAGCAGCGCGGCCGCGGGCACGTCGAGCCGACGCGCCAGGTCGCCCAAGGAGTCGGGCAACGGCACCTCGTGCTCGGCCGTACCGGCGACCGGCGCCTCGGCCCAGCGCGGTACCGCGGTGAATCCGCCGGCGGTCAGCACGCCGCTCCAGAAGTCCCGGTCGGCCAGCACACGCGTTCCCATCGGTTGCTCCCTCAGTTCACGGACGCCGCGGCGGCGCTGTCGACGGTGGGTGGGGTCCTGCGGGCGGTACTCGCGGGCCGTACCTCGGCCTCCGGCATCTCCGCGGCGGGGTTGCCGCCCCAGCGCGCGTGCGCGGGGACCTCCTCGCCCTTCATGAGGAAGGAATCGGGCGCGAGCCGCGCGCCGTCGCCCATGGTCACGCCGTAGTGCACGTGCGAGCCGACGCCCAGGGTGCAGCCCGCACCGAGCGTGCTGATGTCGGACTTGAACGTGCCGTCCTCCTGCGAGTGGCACTGGACCTTGCTGCCGGCGTTCAGGGTGCAGTCGTCGCCGATGACGGCGAGTGTGCGATCCGTCATGTAGCAGCCGTCGTCGAACACCCTGCGGCCGATGCGGACACCCATCAGGCGCCAGGCGAGGGCCTTGAAGGGGGTGCCGTTGTAGATGTTCAGGTGCCGGTCCGGCACCTTCCACAGGCGCTCCTGCGCCCAGAAGGCCGGGTCGTAGATGGAGCACAGCATGGGACGCAGCCGGCGGAAGCGGGTGAGGCAGCGCTCCAGCAGCACGTAGTAGAGCGTGGACAGGGCCAGCGTCAGCGCCATGTAGGTGGCGATCACGACGTGCCCGAGCACGCCGTACAGCTCCACCGTGGCCAGGGCCAGCAGCGTGAGCGCGAGCACGTGCAGCCAGCGCACGAACAGCATGAAGGCCATCGAGCGCAGGTTGAAACGATTCTTCTTGGCGAGGCTCCGGCGTAGCGCGTCACCGGACCTGAACTTGTCGAACCGGGTGTCGCGCTCCACGGACCTCGGGATCTCGAAGCACGGCGAACCGAGCAGCCCGACCCCCTCGCGGACCTCCCCGTCGAGCGGCACCATCACCTTCGTCGCCAGCAGGCAGTTCTCGCCGGTCCGGCCGCCGATGGGGTAGGCGATGTTGTTGCCCAGGAAGTTGTGCGCCCCGATCGTCGCCCGCGACACCCGGAACGACGTGGCCGAGTAGTCCGCGTTGATCACGGAGAGCCCGTCGGCCACCATCGTCCCGCTGCCCACCGTGACCAGCAGCGGGTTCTCGTGCTGCACCTCGGTGCCGAAGTTCGACCCGGTCTGCTCGACGTGCGAGAGGTCGTACCCGATGCCGCGCAGGTAGTGCACGATGTACGAGCTGTCGCCGAAGAGCCAGGCGAAGAACTTGATGTTCGTCAGGCGCGCGGTCGCCCGGTGCACCGCGTACCGGAACCCGTAGAGCGGGAACACCCGGTCCGGCGGCACCACCAGGTGGAGCAGGCGGGGCAGGGTGCACAGCAGGACGAGGCCCAGGACCACGAAGCCGACGAACAGCACCAGGGAGAGGACCACCGCGTCGGTCACCAGCTCCCCCAGGGGGAGCGCCGTCTTGGGGTCGACCCGTCTGCGGACCGCCGGTACCGCGTTGAACAGGATGTACAGGCCGCCGACACCGAGCGGGATGTACAGCAGGAACAACTGGAGCAGCGAGGCCAGCCCGAACCAGGCCCGGCGGCCGGTGCCGCACCGGGCGGGGACCACCCGCAGGTAGTCGACGTCCGTCGCCTGCGCGGGGGAGCCGTGCCGGTGCTCGCCGGCCGGGACCGACTGGCCTCGGTGCAGCGACGAGGAGTGCCCGAGCTGGGCGCCGTCCCCCATCGAGGTGTCGATGTCCAGGACCGTCTTCTCCCCGATGTACACGTCCCGGCCGATGCTGATCCGCCCGGTCTGGATGTACCCGGCGTGCGCCCGGTAGCCGAGGAAGAACGAGTCCTTGCGGATGACCGTGCCGGAGCCGATCGTCAGCAGGTCCGTGCAGACCGGTACCGAGTGGGAGAGGATCGTGACGCCCTTGCCGATCCGGGCGCCGAGTGCCCGCAGGTAGAACACGTACAGCGGGTTCCCGATGAAGAGGATCATCGGATTGGCGTGGAGCAGCGCCTTGACGACCCAGAAGCGCAGGTAGGCGAGGCCCCAGACCGGGAACTCACCGGGTTTCCAGCGGCCGACGAGCAGCCACTTGGCGACGACCGGGAACGCGCACAGGGCCACGAATCCGACACCGCCGAAGACGAGGGAGCGTAGGTACACGTCCCAGGCGCCCGATCCGGTGGCGACCCATTCATAACCGCTCGCGGTGACGAAACCGGCGACCAGTGAATATCCCAGGAAGATCAGCAGTTGGGCCGTGCCGCAGAGGGTGTGCGAAAGCCCGCTCGCCCGCCGCACCGGCTCCGTCGGCATCACCAGAGCGGTGGGGGAGAGGGCGGCCGGGGAATCGACGGGAGCCGGGGCGGCCTCCGTGAGAGCCTCCGCCAGGGCTTGGATCGTGGGGTACCGGTAGATGTCCTTCATGGACGGGGAGGGCAGATCCTCCCGCTTCCGGACCCGTGCGCAGAATTGCGCCATGACCAGGGAGTTGGCGCCGAGCCTCTCGAAGAAGTGCGCATCGGCCGGAACGTTCTCCACACCGATGACGTCGGCCAGCGCATCCGCCAGCCGCATTTCGGTCTCCCTCACCGCCGGGCCGCCATCGTGCCGCCCTACGAGGGTTTCGTCGTCCGTTCCTTCTATATGGACGCCCGAGGACTGTTCCACCATGTGATCTCCTGCGAGAACGTCTCGATCGCTGGCTCGGCCACGTGCTCTTCTCTGATCACGAACTGCTGAATCAGTTTCGGCCCGGCACGGTCAGGCTGCCACTTCGAATCGATCAACCCGTGGGCCGGGAAGGCCCCGGCGGGCCCGTGGTTTCTGGGCAGCCGCAGGTGTTCGGCCCATCCGGGATCACCTGTTTGGCGGACCTCTCCTATGCCGGTGCCAGTGGCGCACCGCGCTGCGGGGGCGGATGCTGGACTGGCCGGATTCCGTCCGCCACGCACCGCCCTGCCTGCATCCTTTCGCGGGCCGCACACCGGGAGAGGCCATGGATGACACCGCCGCCGAGCACGCGCTGAGGACCGAGCCGCAGTACATCGACGCGCCGATGACCGCCGCGGCCGCCTTCCTCGTGCTGACCATCAACGACGGCGACGAGGCCATGGACAAGGCGCGGTCGGTGGTGGCGAGCATCGAGGACCTGCTCAAGGACATCAAGATCCAGGTGAACACCGGGATCTTCACCTGCAATCTCGGTATCTCGCACCACGCCTGGGAACCGCTGACCCGGAAACCGCTGCCGAAGGAACTCAAGCCCTTTCAGGAGATCCGGGGCGCCCAGCACACGGCGGTCGCCACCGAGGGCGATCTCCTCTATCACACCCGCGCCGATTCGGTTGATCTCGTCGTGGAATTCGAGAAGATCCTTCTCGAGGCATTCGGTGATTCCGTGACGGCCGTGGACGATGTCAGCGGATTCCGTTACTACAACGGCCGCGACCTCCTGGAATTCGTGGACGGCACCGCCAATCCGATCGGCCTCTCCCTTCCCGCGTCCACCCTGGTCGGCGAGGAGGACCCGGCCTACGAGGGCGGCAGCTACGTCGTCATCCAGAAGTACCTGCACGACCTCAAGGACTGGCGCGCCCAGACCACCGAGACGCAGGAGCAGATCATCGGACGCACCAAGTTCGACAACATCGAGCTCCCCGACGCGACCGAAGGCCAGAAGTCGCACAAGACCCTGTGCACCATCCAGGACGCCGAGGGCGAACACGACATCCTCCGCGACAACATGCCGTTCGCCACCCCCGGCAAGGGCGAGTACGGCACCTACTTCATCGGCTACTCCCGGCATCTGTGGGTCACCGAGAAGATGCTGGAGCGCATGTTCATCGGGGACCCGCCGCCGCTGCACGACCGCATCCTCGACTACTCACGAGCGGTCACCGGCGTCACCTTCTTCTGTCCGCCCCGGAAGTTCCTCGTCGACCTCGCGGACTGAGCCGCGCGAGGAACACCGACTGAATCGGGCGGGCCGGGACAGTCGCAGGGGGAGGCGACTTTCTGGGAGGAAGCATGACCCTGGTCAAAGCGGGCGTGGTGGTGCTCGACTGTGCCGAGCCGGAGAAACTGGCCGCGTTCTACGAGGAGTTCCTGGACGGCGAACAGACCGTCGCCTCCGCCAACCTGGTGCAGATCCGAGGTGCGGACGGCTTCCGCATCGCCTTCCGCCGCGATGTCAACGCAACGCCCCCGAGCTGGCCCCGCCCGGAGAACTCCCTCCAGGCGCACCTCGAGTTCATGGTCGACGACCTGGACGGGGCCGAGCGGCGCATCGTCTCGCTGGGCGGCCGTCCCCTGGAGACACGGGACGCGGTGGGCCCGCACGAGGAGCGCAGCTACTCGGACCCGTCGGGCCACTCCTTCACGGTGCGGCTCGCCCCACCGACCGCCCCCAAGCAGGGCTGACCACACACGAAGACCGGGGGTGGCGGGCATCCGATCGGCCCGCCACCCCCGGTCTTCGTGTGCTCAGTCCCGGCCGCCCTTCTCGGCCACCGGCCACACACCCGTCGACCGCTCGATGGCCTTGGCCCCCGTACGGTCCACGGCACTGCGCACCACCGCGAAGATCGCGCCCTGTACCGCCGCCGCGAGCAGCACCTCGCCCCAGCCACGGTCCCGGTCGAGCGCGTCGGGCGCGTCCTCCTCGTGCCGTATGGCCATCCACGCCTTGCGGAAGGCCAGCCCGGCCAGCGCGCCGCCGGCCCAGCTCATCACGAAGCCGACCGGCTTGTAGGTGAGCGAGAGTTTCTTCTTCGTCTTGTTCTTCGCCATGTCACGCTTCTTCCTCGTCACGCCCTCCTCATGCAGGCAGACCTCGTGGTCCCACCCGCTCGTGCGGAGCCACGGGTCCCGGCGCGGCGCCGTCGCCGAACGGCCGCCCGCCCAACTCCTCGCGGTGGTGCGGGCTCAGCCAGCCGGAGAGGTCCGGGCCGAGCGGCACGATCCCGGTCGGATTGATGCCGGAGTGGACCTGGTAGTAGTGCCGCTTGATGTGGTCGAAGTCGACCGTGTCCCCGAACCCCGGCGTCTGGAACAGGTCCCGCGCGTACGCCCACAGCACCGGGTTCTCCGTCAGCTTCCAGAGATTGCACTTGAAGTGCCCGTGGTAGACCGGGTCGAAGCGGACCAGCGTGGTGAACAGCCGGATGTCCGCCTCGGTGATCGTGTCCCCGACCAGATAGCGCTGCCCCGCCAGCCGCTCGGCCAGCGCCTCCAGCCGCCGGAACACCCCGGCGCACGCCTCCTCGTACTTCTCCTGGTCCGAGGCGAACCCGGCCCGGTACACCCCGTTGTTGACGTCCTCGTAGACCTCCGCCATCACCTGGTCGATCTCGTCCCGCAGGTGCTCCGGGTACAGGTCGGGGGCGCCCTCGCGGGTCAGGTCCGTCCACTCGGTGGCCAGGTCCAGGGTGAGCTGCTGGTAGTCGTTGGTGACCAGCTCGCCGCTCGGCACGTCCACGATCGCCGGCACGCTGACCCCGCCGGGCGCGCCCGGCTCCCGCTTCTCGTACGCCTCGGCCAGGTACCGGATGCCGAGCACCGGGTCCCGGCCGCCGGGGTCCAGGGTGAACCGCCAGCTCCGGTCGTCCTGGAGGGGGTCGGTGACCGCCATGGGCAGCGCCCGCTCCAGCCCGAGCAGCCGGCGCGAGATCACCGCCCGGCTCGCCCACGGGCAGGCCCGCGAGACCACCAGCCGGTACCGCCCGGACTCCACCGGCCAGCCGTCCCGCCCGTCGGCGGTGATCCGGTCCGTGAAATGGCTCTTGGACCGCTTGAACTGCTTGTGGCCGTAGGCGCTGTTGCCGTCGCCACCCATGTCGCCTCCTCGCCGCACGGCTCGCACCGCGCGCTGTCCCTGCCGGGCCCGCCGCCCGCTCCGGCGCGACGGGCCCGTCCGTTCCGCCTGACGCGTTCCCCCTTTTCGGCCGGGGACCCGCGCCGAAGCGCTCAGCGGTCCTGGGACAGCCGCAGGAGGTCGGCGAAGGTGCCGCCGGCGTGGACGAGATCGTCGTACGTGCCCTGCTCGGTGACCCGGCCCTGGTCCATGACGACGACCCGGTCCGCGATCCTGGTGTTCTCCAGGCGGTGGGTGATGACGATCGTGATCCGGTCGGCGGAGATCGCCTTGATGTGCTCGAAGATGGCGTGCTCGCCGTGCGGGTCCATCTGGGACGTGGGCTCGTCCAGGATCAGCAGCGGCGGACGGCGGTACAGCGCGCGGGAGCAGGCGAGCCGCTGCCACTGGCCCCCGGACAGCTCGGTGCCGCCGAAGATCTCGCGGGCGAGCAGCGTGTCCAGCCCGGCGGGCAGCTCCTCCACCGCCTCCCGCATGCCGACGGCCTCCACCGCGTCCCACACCGGGCCGTCGTCATGGCTGCGGGGCTGGCCGAGGGTGACGTTCTCCCGTACCCGGAGGGGCCACTGCGCGAAGATCTGCGGCACCAGACCGGTGTTGTCCCAGACGGTCGCCGGATCGGCGGTCGCGAGATCGGTGCCGTTCCACACCACCCGGCCCTTGTCCGCCAGGTAGATACCGGTGATCAGCCGGGTCAGGGTGCTCTTGCCGGAGCCGTTCACCCCCACGACCGCCAGGATCTCGCCGCGCCGCAGCGCCAGGGAGACCCCGTCCACGGCGGGCCTGTCCTTGCCCGGATACCGGTAGCTGACCTCCTCCAACCGGATCTCCTCCACCGGCGCCTCGACGACCGTGCCCCCGCGCCTGGGCGCCCGCTCGGCGGCGTGGTCGAAGAACGCCTGCATGTCACCGAGGTAGAGGCTGGTGTGGAAGACGGCCGCGCCCTCCATGACCAGTTGGGACAGCGCGGAGAGCGTCGTCTGCACCGCGACCACGGCGGTGGCGGCGACGGCCGGCGCGACCCGGCCGGTGACGGCCAGCCAGGCGAGCATCCCCCAGGTGGCGGTGAGGAACACGCCTCCGGCGAAGGAGGAGAGCAGCGCGATCCGCAGCGTCCTCGGGGCGGCGGCCAGGGTGCGCCGGTCGACCCGCTCGGACAGGGCCCGGTACCAGTACAGGAGGTAGTCGGTCATGCCGTTGGCGCGGACCTCGTCGCCGTACTTCGGGGTCGTCGCCCACCAGCGGGTCATGCCCCGGACGTTGCGGTCCGCGATGTTGGCGTAGTGGATGTCGTAGTCCACCCGCGCGGTGAGGACCGCGCCGACGGCGGCCGGGGCGACGGCCAGCAGGAGCAGCGGCAGCACCAGCGGGTTGAGCACGGTGACGACCGCGCCCGCGGTGACCATCCGGATCAGGGCCGATGTGAACCGCTGGGCGTCCATCACCATGACCTGCGTACGCGTCACGCCCATCTCGGCGGCTTCCTGCCGGTCCGAGAAACCGTCCACCGCGCAGGCGGCCGCCTCCACCCGGCAGACTGCCTCGACGAGAGTGGTGTCCGTGGCGGTCATCAGCCGGGGAGTGATCCGGCGCTCGGCATAGCGGGCCACGGCCAGCGCGGTCCGGGCCGTGGCACTCGCGCAGGCGACGACGACCAGCGCGGGGAGGGCCGCGCGCAGCCGGTCCGCCATCGCGCCCGCGCCGAGCAGCGGGGTCATGGCCCGGGCCGTGGCGGTGAGCAGGACGGCGGCCGACACCCCGGTCGCCACCTGGCACGCGAGCAGCAGCAGTACGGCACGGCGGTCGATCGCCCACGCCATGGCCGTGATCCGGCCCAGCACACGCGGGAGTTGGGCGCACAGGCTGCGGAAGCTCGCCTCGCCCAGCGGGTTGACGGAGTAGTGCCCGGAGTAGTTGATCTCCGCCGGTGCGGGCGGTGGGACGGTGCGGGTGGATGTGCTCAACTGCGCGTCTCCTCAGGTTGCGAAGTCCGGTGAAGGTGCGGCACCGGAGTCAACGAGAGGGAGACCGATATCGAACACACGTGTTTCGGCCGCAGCGGAGTCCGCATCGACCGCCGTCGTTCCGGGAGCCCCGGAAAGGCGCCGTAGGACTCAACGCGCCGGGCCTCCGCGCGGCCGTGGCCGAATCGCCACGGCCGATACGCGTGTGACGGATGGGTTCCGCTCAGCCCTTGAGGCGTTCGCGGTCGCCCATCACCACCATCGGACGGTCGGCGGGGTCGAGGGCGCCCAGCAGAGTCTTGATGCCGGCCTCCGGGACAGTCACACAGGCCGACGTGCCATCACCGTGGTCCAGGTGCAGCCAGATGCCGCCGCCCTTCTCCACACCCTCGGGCCGGCTCCAGTCATAGGGCGGAGTGCCCTTGATCCGGTTGTAGTTGATGGCGATGACGTAGTCGAAGTCGTGCGCGTGCGCCTCGTCGTCCGGGTCCACCACCGATGCGGCGTAGGCGTGGTCGTCGTACCAGTACGGCAGCTTGGTGCCGGGGCTGCGCAGGGTGCCCCCGGCGTCGGTGAGGGAGAAGACGCCCACAGGGCTGCGCTCGTCGTCGAGCTGATGGTCCGTCGTCCAGCCCCGGCGGCCGTTGTGCGAGGGCCAGCTCGCGGACTGCTTCCACTGGGCGCCCCGCTTCTCGTACAGCACGGCCGTGCCCTCGGCCGAGTCCCGGTCGTCGCCGTAGACGACCACCAGTTGCCGGGTGTCGTCCGGGATCTGCCTGCCCATCCGCTCCCCGACGCCGGGGACGCCGCCGGCGGTCGTCGGGCGGGAGGAGCCGGACACGGCCGGGTTGCCGTTGCCCGCCACACCGCCGGAGCGGGACGTGGTGCCCGGGTCCCCGCAGGCCGTGGTCACCGCCAGCAGGACACCGCAGAGGGCCGCCGCGGATATGGCATGCCGGGCACCACCGTGCCGTGCGTAGCGGGGACAGGACGGGGTGTCAGTGGAGTTCCGCATGATCAGAATCCTGGGGCGCGACCGCGCGGGCGCGCATCCCGGACCGGCATCCGGGCTAAGCGCTACCGTGGCTCCCCATGACAGTCACCGGGACGGACATCACGGCGGACCTGATCCGGGATCTGCTGCGCGAGCAGCACCCCGACCTGGCGGAACGCCCCCTGAAGCTCGGCGCGCTCGGCTGGGACAACCAGGTGTGGCGGCTCGGCGACGACCTCGCCGTGCGCCTGCCCTGGGCCACCGAGTCGGCGGATGCGCTGCTGCGCAAGGAACACACCTGGCTGCCCCTTCTCGCGGAGGGCCTGCCCCTCCCGGTCCCCGTGCCACAGCGCCTCGGTGAACCCTCCGCACGCTTCCCGAGACCCTGGCTCGTCACCACCTGGGTACCCGGCGAGCCCGGCGACCGTGCCCCGGCGACCCGCCCCGAGGAGGCGGCCGACGCCCTCGCCGCCTTCCTGACCGCCTTTCACCGCCCCGCCCCCGAGCAGGCACCGGTGGGCCGGGATCGAGGGGGCCGCCTGGCCGACTACGCGGAAGCCCTCGCCGGCTCGCTCGCCTGGGCCGCCGAACTGGGCCTCGTCCACGACCCCGACGCCGTCCGCGCGGTCTGGGAGGACGCGGCCGCCGCGCCCGGCTGGACCGGCCCCCGCCTCTGGCTCCACGGCGACCTGCACCCCGCCAACATCCTCACCATCGACGGCACCTTCTCCGGCGTCATCGACTTCGGCGACCTCTTCGCCGGAGACCCCGCCTTCGACCTCGCCTCCGCATGGATTCTCCTCCCGGACGGCGCCCTCGACCGCTTCCACACTGCCTACCGCCCCGCCCCGGACCCCGCGACCCTCCGCCGCGCCCGCGGCTGGGCGATCCTCCGCGCCCTGGCCGGCATCCGCATCGGCCACGCGGGCGACCAGGGAAGCCCAGGCGGCAAACCGACCTGGGGCCCGCCGGGCCAGGCGTCCCTGCGCCGGCTCACGGAGTCGGCCCGCTCCTGACGCGGAAGGTGTTCCGATAGGCGCGAGGTGAAACGCCGAGCGCCTCCCGGAAGTGCAGCCGCATCGCCGTACCGGTGCCGTACCCCGCGTCGGCGGCGACACGGTCGACGGGGTGGTCGGTGCGTTCGAGGAGCCGCCGGGCATGGTCGAGGCGCTGCTCGGCCAGCCAGCGCATCGGTGTCGCGCCGGTCTCCCGACGCAAACGGCGGCTGAGCGTGCGCACGCTGATCCCGGCGCGTCGGGCGAGGTCGTCCAGAGTGAGCGGCTCGCCGATGTGCTCCAGGGCGTAGGCACGGGCGGCCGCCGTGGGGGAGGGGGCGGACTCCCGGGGTACGGGCCGCTCGATGTACTGCGCCTGCCCGCCCTCCCGGTGCGGTGGCACGACGGTGTCGCGGGCGACCGCGTTGGCGACCTCCGCCCCGTGATCGCTACGAATCATGTGCAGACACAGGTCGACCCCGGAGGCGACCCCCGCCGAGGTGAGCACCCCGTCGTCGTCGGTGTACAGCACACCGGGATCGACCTCGGCCTCCGGGTACAGCGCGGCCAGCTCGGCGCAGGACTTCCAGTGCGTGGTGGCCCGCCGCCCGTCGAGATGCCCGGCGGCGGCCAGCACGAACGCTCCCGTGCAGATCGACGCGAGCCGCGCCCCCTCGGGCACGAGGGCGAGCGCCCGCCGCACCTCGGGGTCGAGCCGCCCGCGCTCCTGCGGCCGGTAGTCCTCGACGGCGGCGGGGACGACGACGGTGTCCGCCTCCCGGAGGATCTCCGGCCCGTACGGGACCTGAATCCCGATGTCGGTGTCCGTCGCCACCACGCCCGGCACGGTCGCGCAGGTGCGCACCGAGTACAGCGGCCGACCGTCGGGGTCGGTGGCGGTGGTGAACAGCCGGTGCACGATGCCGAGTTCCATCGGAATGAGCCCGGCGCGCACCAGGACGACCACCTGGTGCCGCCTCTCCCCGTCCATGACCGGATTCTTTCACTTGCTGTCCGGACGGTCAGTGGTGAGGGCGGTCGGGCGCGGCGAAGCATGGATGACCATGAGCGAGGCAACTCAGGTTCTTCCGAAATCCGTTGCCGGTCACCGAGCCTGGTGGGTCGTGGCCGTCACCGGCACCGCGATCGTCGTCGCGGGCGCCTGTTCCACGCTGCCGGGCATCCTTCAGGGCCCGTTGCGCGACGACTACGGCTGGTCGCGCGGGTCCATCGGGCTGGCGGTGTCGGTGAACATGGTCCTCTACGGTCTCACCGCCCCCTACGCGGCAGCCTTGCTGGACCGGTTCGGGGTGCGGCGCGTGGTGGCGGCCGCCCTGCTGACGGTCGCGGCGGGGGTGGGGCTGACGACCGCGATGACGGCCGCCTGGCAATTCACCCTGCTCTGGGGGCTCCTGGTCGGGGCGGGCACCGGGGCGCTGTCGATGACCCTCGGGGCGGCGGTGACCGACCGCTGGTTCGCCCGGCACAAGGGCCTGGTCACCGGCCTGCTGTCCTCGGCGAGCGTGCTGGGCCAGATGGTGTTCCTGCCCGCACTGTCCTGGATCATCGACCACCACCACTGGCGCCCCGCCCTGGTCACCCTCACCCTCGCCGCGCTCGCGGTGATCCCGCTCGTGGTGCTCGTACTGCGCGACCACCCCGCCGACCTCGGCCAACACCCCTACGGCAAAGGGGGGTTCGTGGCCAAACCCGCACCGGTGCCAGGTGCGGCCCGGCGCACTTTCACGGTACTGAGGGAGGCCGGGCGGACGGCGCCGTTCTGGCTGCTGGCCGGTGCGTTCGCCGTCTGCGGGGCGTCCACGAACGGCATCATGTGGAGCCACTTCGCCCCGGCCGCCCACGATCACGGCATGCCGGTGACCACCGCGTCCACGCTGCTGGCGGGCATCGGCGTGTTCAACGTGGCCGGCACGGTCGCCTCCGGCCGGCTCACCGACCGCCTGGACGCCCGCAGGCTCCTCGCCGTCTTCTTCGCGCTGCGCGGACTGCTGCTGCTCGTCCTTCCGCTGATCATGACAGCGACCGTGCGGGCGCCGATGCTGGCCTTCGTGGTCCTCTTCGGCCTCCTGGACCTGGCCACCGTCCCCCCGGCCATCGCCCTGTGCCGTGTGCACTGGGAGGGGGACAGCGCCATCGTCTTCGGCTGGACGAACGCCACCCACCAACTCGGCGCCGCCCTGGCCGCGTTCCTCGCCGGCACGGCCCGCGACGCGTTCGGGACGTACGACCCGGTGTGGCTCGCCCTCGCGGCGGCCTGCGCGGCGGCGGCCCTGCTGTCCCTGGCGGTCGAGCACTGAGCGCGCCGGTGGGGCAGACTGCCGACAGTGGACGACTACCCCTCGCTGGGCCAGAGGCCCGCACCCGACCTGTACGGACGCCTGCGCGTCCAGGCCGCCGACCTGGCGCCCGCCCGCCGGCTCACCGAGCGGTTCGTCGGGCACGATCACACCTGCACGGTGGCCGGGGTCGCCGTGCCGGGGTTCGATGCCTACGTACGGATTCTGCATCCCGCGGCACTGGAGGAGCGACCGGTGCGGTGGCGGGACGTGGCGGCGGCTCGCGGGCGGACGGTGGTGCCGAACGTCGGCTGGCACGAGGTGGCCGGGATGGACCGGGACTACCAGAACGCCTCCGAGTACGGCCTGCCCGGTGTCTGGGACGAGCATCCGGCGGAGGGGCCGACGCCGCCCGCTGTCGCCGAGGCGCTGATCCCCGTCCTCGCCCGGCACACCCGTACCGCCGACCGGTGCTGGTTCGGCCTGTGGGAGGGGTACGGGCGGTGGGACTTCTCCCGCTTCCCCACCTTCGAGACCCCGTACCGGGGCGAGGTGCTCCTCGCCGGACCCCTCAGCGACGCCGTGTCGCCGGTGGCGTGGGACGAGTTCGCCGAGCTGCCCGACCTGTGGTGGCCGCAGGACCGGGCCTGGTGCGTGGGCGGGGACGTGGACCTGGTCAGCACCTATGTGGGCGGCAGCGAGGCACTGATCGAGGAGCTGCTGGCCGACGGCGAGCTGGAGACGCACCGCGTGGCGCCGGGCGACCCGGTGTACTGAAGGGCCGGTACCGCGAACGGCACCGGCCCGGATCGCTCACACGTGCGGTCGGCGCCCGTGCTCCTGGCGCGGGAAGGTCTGGTCCGCGCCCGGCAGCGTCGGCTTCGGCAGCGTGGCCACCTCCTCCTTCGCCTTCTCGAGCTGCTCCGCGGTGTCGTCCGGCAGGCGCGGCGGGCGCGGGCGGCCGGAGCGGAAGCGGAAGGCGCTGGTGAGGTCACCGAAGGTGGAACGGCGCCAGTCGCTGATGTTGGGCTCCTCCACGCCGGTGAAGTGCTCCAGGAACTGAAGCGCCGAGGTGTGGTCGAAGGCTTCCGTGGCGACCCAGCCGCCCACCGTCCAGGGCGAGATCACGATCGCCGGCACCCGGAAGCCGCCCCCGATGGGCAGCCCCTGCACGAACTCGTCCGGCGTCCCCGCGGGCGGCACCGGCGGCGGGACGTGGTCGAACAGGCCGTCGTTCTCGTCGTAGTTGAGGATGAACGCGGTCTTGCGCCACACCTTCGGGTTGGACGCGATCGCCTCGATCTTCGAGGCCACGAAGTCCGCGCCGGCCGCCGGGAGATAGTCCGGGTGCTCCGACTGGAAGCTGGTCGGCATGATCCAGGACACCGCAGGGAGCCGGTCGTTGCGGGCGTCGTCCTCGAAGGTGCCCTCCGGCTGCGGGCGTACTCCGCGCTCGTACAGCTCGGAGCCGGGAGCGGCGTTCTTGAACGCGGCGAACTGCTCCAGCATGTTGCAGCCGTAGTCGTCGTCCTGCTGGTACACCTTCCAGCTCACCCCGGCCGCCTGGAGCCGCTCGGCGTAGGTGGTCCACTGGTACGGCTCGGGCGCCGAGTTCTTGATGACCGGACCGCCCTTCGTGCCGCCGGGGTCGATCGAACCGGTCATCCACATCAGCCGGTTGGGCCAGGTCGGCCCGAACACCGAGCAGAAGTAGTTGTCGCAGATGGTGAAGGTCTCGGCGAGCGCGAACTGGAACGGGATGTCCTCGCGCGTGTAATAGCCCATCACATAGGGGCCGTTGACGCCGTCGGCCGCGCGGTGGGCGGGCAGCCACTGGTCCATCTTGCCGTTGTTCCACGCCCGGTGCTGCACGGACCAGGCATGGCTGGTGGACGGGATGGCCTGGGCACTGGACGAGTGCGTGTCGAGGTGGAAGGGCAGCAGATAGCCCTTGGGGTTCGGCGCGTCGGGCTGGTAGAACACGCTGCGCCCGTTGTCCAGCTTGAGGGCGTGCGGGTCGGCGAAGCCCCGGACCCCGGAGAGGGTGCCGAAGTAGTGGTCGAACGACCGGTTCTCCTGCATCAGCAGGACCACGTGCTCGATGTCGCGCAGCGAACCGCCCTTGGGCGGTCCGGCGGCGACGGCCTTCTGGACGCTCGGTGGCAGCAGGGATAAAGCCGCGGCGCCACCCAGCGCGCCCGCGGCCGACCCCAGGACTCTACGGCGGGTCAACTCGGCCATGGTCATCCCTTCTTGAGCGCGGTGGGCGCTCCGGCGGAGTGTCGGTCCGCCCGGCCGGGAAGCCGGGCCGCCGCTCACTCTCCGCCCATCAGGGCGGGACGCGTCAGAGGAGGGCGGTGAACATGTGGCCAACGCGCGGGAACGGCTTGACCTGGCCATGACCCTCAATGCCCGTGCCCTGCACGGGAGTTCCCGGACGTTCAGAGAAGCGGCTCGCAAGCGAGAAGGGCCCCCACCGCCGAAGCGGTGAGGACCCACGGTCCCGTCGCCTACAACTCCTTGATCCGGATGTCGCGGTACGAGATCACGTCCGACGTGCTGTGCACCTGGAGCCCGATGTACCCCGTCGCATAGCGCCGGCCGTCGGTGCCGGGGTCACCCGCGCGGGGCGGGGTGAAGACCTGGCCCCCGACGTTGTCGAACTCGTTGATGACGACACCGTTGCGCAGGATCGTGAAGTGCTGGCCCTCCGCGCGGATCTCGTAGTCGTTCCAGGTGCCCTTCGGGGTGACCCCCGCCCCGCCCAGACCCACCCGGTCGAAGCCGTAGACCGAACCCGTCTTGTACATGTCGCCGGTCGGGCTGTCCAGGATCTGGATCTCGTGCCCGTAGTTGATGGCGACCCACTCGGGCCGGGACTCCTCGGGGTGGTTGTGGACGTCGGGGAACCGGATGAACACCCCGCCGTTGGCGTTGCCCGTGCCCGGAGCGTCGTCGCGGAACCGGAGCTTCAGTGAGAAGTCGCCGTACTTGCGCTCCGGGAACCACAGCATGCCCATGCCCGGCACGGTCGTGCTGCTGGTGAGGGCGCCGTCGCCGGTCAGGGTGAACTGCCCGCCGCCGACCTGCTCCCACTTGGACAGGGACGCCTGAGTGCCGTCGAACAGGTCGCGGTAGCCCTCTGTCTGGCCGGGCTTGCCGATCTTCGACTGCTTGGCCGCCTTGGTGATCTTGTTGAACTCGCGCTGGTCGATGACGTTGTCCGCGAGGAGCCGGTCGAGTACGCCGTCGACGTGCTTGAGGAACAGCGCCTGCGACGACCAGTCCTTCTCGTCCTCGATCAGCTCGTTGATCGTGCACCGGCTGCGGGTCAGCCGGTTCGGCACGCCCGTGTCCACGGTGCCGACGATGACCGTGAGCCGCTCGTCGTACTCGGGACAGGCCGGCGCCGGGACGCCACCGCCCTGCGCGACGGTGAAGGTGACGTTCTTGGCCGCGGAGGTGTTACCGGCCTTGTCCGTCGCCCGGTACGCCACCGTGTGGAACCCGAGCCGGTCCACGACGACGGGCGCCGAGTACGCCAGGTACGGGCCCCCGTCGAGGGAGTACTCGACCCGGGCCACCCCGGACGCGGAGTCCGACGCGTTGACCGTCACCTTGGCACTCGTGACGTAGGCGCCGTTCGAGTTCCGGGTGCCGCTGAGGGTCGCCGACGTCTCCGGCGCGGTCGTGTCCTCGGCGGGCGGGGCCACGACCTTGAAGGCAACGGACTTCTCCGCCGCCGCGTTCCCCGCCTTGTCGGTGGCCCGGTAGCGCACGGTGTGCGAGCCGACCTCGTGCACCATCACCGGCGCGGTGTACGGCTGCCAGGCGCCGTCCGCGCCGAGCGCGTACTCGATGGTGTTGACGCCCGACCCGGTGTCCGAGGCCGTCACGGTCACCGTGGCCATCGTCAGGTAGTTGCCGTCGGCGTCCTTCTCGCCGCTCACCGTCGCGGAGGTCTCCGGCGCGGTGGTGTCGTCCGTCGGCGGGGCGACCACGCTGAAGGTCACGGACTTCTCGGCGGCCACATTGCCCGCCTGGTCGGTGGCCCGGTAGCGCAGGGTGTGGGAGCCGACCTGGTCGACCACCACCGGCGCGGTGTACGCCTGCCACGGACCGTCGTCGCCGACCGCGTACTCGATCGACTTCACCCCGGACGCGTCGTCCGACGCGGACACCGTGACCTTGGCCGACCCGACATAGGCGCCGTCGGCGTTCCGCTGCCCCTCGACCTTCGCCGAGGCCGTCGGCGCGGTGGTGTCCTCGCCGCCGGGCTCGGTCACCGTGAGGATGCCCTGCATCTGGCCGTGGCCGGGGATGCTGCAGAAGTAGCGGTAACGGCCGGGCGTCAGCGTCACGTCGACGGTGTGCTTGCCGCCGCTGTCGTCACCGGGGTTGGCCAGGATGTTCACCGGTACGTCGTGGTTGTACTCGGGGTCCGACACGTCGAACGTCAGCGTGTGCGGCATGCCGATGTCGTTGCCGGTCGCGGTGCTGTTCTCGAAGACGAGGGTCGCCGCGCCGGCCACCGCCGTCGTCGGGAAACTCGCGTACTGGTCGGTGCGGGAACTCGCCGTCCACGTCAGCACCTGGGCCGCCGCGCGGTCGCCGTCCCGGCTGTACGCGGCCGTCGAGGTGAGCCCCAGCATCAGCAGCAGCGCGCCCAGCAGCGCGGTGTACAGGCGGAGAGGTCGATGTCTCACTGTGCCGCCTTCCTGGCCAGATCCTTCGCGGCGGGGGTCGCCTCGCCGCCGGTGTACGTCACGCGCCACAACGCGGACTGGGAGTCGGAGGTGAAGAAGCCGCGGCCGTAGTCAAGGACGTAGAGCGAACCGTCCGGCGCGAACTTCCAGTCCATCAGGTTGCGGATGCCGCCCTGCCCGACCGGGATGATCTTCTTCAGTGACTCCGCCGTGACGGGCAGGCCGCCCTTGCCGACCGTCTTCGGGTCGGTGAGCACCGCGTGGCGCGGGTTGTCCGCGTCGTAGAAGTCACCGACGAACCACTTGCCGTCCCAGTACTCCGGCCACGCCCCGGCACCGGCCTTCGCCGCGTCGTAGCGGTAGACCGGGCCGTCCATGGTGGCCTGGCCGCCGCCCTTGAGCCAGGGCAGGAGGTAGGTGGCCTCCTCGTTCTTGTAGCTGGGCACGCCCGCCGCGTCGCGCGGGAAGTCGGGGGCGCCGCCCTGCGGGGAGTACCAGATGGTGTTGCCGGTGACGGGCGGCAGGTTCACCAGGCCGTCGTTGTTCGGCGACTCGTTCTTCGGGGCGTCGCAGTCGTACCAGCCGAGCGGCTTGGTCGGGTCCGGCAGATTGCGGTCGCGGTAGGGCTGCTTGTTGCCCATGCAGAACGGCCAGCCGTGGTTGCCCGCCTTGGTGATCGCGGCGAACGTGTCGTACTTCGCCGGTCCCCACGTCGTGCTCGGCGCGCCCGCGTCGGGGCCGACCCAGCCCGCGTAGAGGATGTCGGTCTTCTTGTCGACGGAGATCCGCGCCGGGTTCCGTACGCCCATGACGTAGATCTCGCCGCGGGTCTTACCGCCGCCCTCGTCCTGCTCCTTGCCGGTGAAGAGGTTGCCCTCGGGCAGCGTGTACGTGCCGTCCGGCTCCGGGTGGATGCGCAGGATCTTGCCGTTGAGGTTGTGGGTGTTGCCCGCGGTGCGGCGGGCGTCGGCGAAGGAGAGGCCCTTGTAGGTGGGCTGCGGGTTGTTGCCCGAGTAACCGTCGCTGAACCCGGACGAGTTGTTGTCACCGGTGGCGATGTAGAGGTTGCCCTTGGAGTCCCAGGCCATACCGCCGCCCGCGTGACAGCAACTGTGCACTTGGACAGGCCACTTGAGCAGGACCTTCTCCGACGTCAGATCGAGCTTGTTCGTGGTGCGGTCCAACGTGAAGCGGGAGACGCGGCGTTCGGCCACCTGCTTGTCACGGTCGAGGCCGGAGTGCGGGGTGTAGTGGAGGTACACCCAGCCGTTGGACTCGAAGCCGGGGTCCAGCTCGATGCCGAGCAACCCCTCCTCGACCTTGGTGAGTTCGTCGCCGCCGCCCTTGTTGCCGAACACGGTGAGGGCGCCCGCGAGCGTGACCTTCCTAGTGGCGGGGTCGTAGACGTGGATCTGGCCGACGCCCTTGCCGATGTCGGGGTTGTTCCAGTCGGTGACGACCGGAGCCTCGTTCGTGCCGCCGCCCCGGCCGATGTACAGCACCCGTCCGTCGGGCGCCACGACCAGGCCGTGCGGCTCACCGATCTGGTCCTGCCGGCCGGGTTGGTTCGGTTGAGTGACGCGCACCGCCGAGTAGTTGGCGTCGATGGTCGCCTTGCAGTCGGCGCGCGAGAGCCGGGTGGTCCACAGCAGCGCGCCCCGAAGATGGTCGCGGAAGTCGGTCTCCGCGAACGACTCCACCGTGCCGCCCATGCCGGTGTAGAAGGACCGGCCGCCGGAGTAGTCCCGGCACCAGGAGACCGGGTGGTCCACACCGTTGGCGCCGGTCCCCGGCTGGTAGCTGCTCTCCCGGACCTTGGCGACGGTGTGCACCTTGCCGGTCGGGTTGCTCGCCCAGTTGAACCACTTGTCGGGCCGCTTCCACTCCAGCGGCAGACTCTTCGTGGCCGGATGACTCCGGTCCGGGATCTCCACGGTGGCCCGCTGTACGCCGGCCGGGCTCGCGCTCGCGGGACGGGCGCCGATCAGACCGGTGAACCAGTCGGAGTACGGCTCCGTCCTCGCCGCGTCATGAATGCCGAGGAAGCCGCCGCCGGCCTTGAGGTACGCCTCGAGACCCGCCTCCTGCTCGGGATCGAGCACGTCCCCGCCGCCGGTCAGGAACACCACGGCGTTGAAGGTGCCCAGCCGCTTCTCATTGGTGAAGACCGAGGCGTCGTCCGTGGCCACGGTCTTGAATCGCTGATCCTCAGGCCCGGTCAGACCGATGGACTCGATGGCCTCGATACCCGCGTCGACGGTCGGTGACTCCTCGGTGGTCGAGGCGTGGAAGACGAGCACTTTGACGTTCTTGCCGCCCGGCGGCGACGGCAGCGCCGACGCCTTCGGCTCCGGGTACGGACTGGCCGTGGCGGCGGTGCCGCCGCTCAGCAGGGATGCCGCCAGGGCTCCGGCCGCCAGGGCCGCCGCCGCTGCCCGCCGGGATCTCGACCGGTGATGTGGTGCGCTCTGCATGGGTCACCCACCCTCCGTGGTCTCAGCAACAGCGCCAGAAGCTAGACGCCTTTTGACGACCCGCCAATAGCTACGGACGGAATCTCACCAACTTTGTCCTGGGTGTGGATAAACGGGTGGTGCGCCTCTACCGTGGCCGTCCCCGGGGGCCCGCCCCCGCCCGTCTCCTCACAGCACTCCGCACAGGACTGGAGAGACCGGTATGGCTCTGGACAGAAGGACTTTCGGGCGACGGCTGCTGGCCGGCGGTGTGGTCGCCGCCACCGGTACGGCGACGTTGTCGCTGGCCTCCGCCCCCTCGGCGGCGGAACCCGCACCGCCCACCGCCCCGGTCGGCGGCCAGGTGCGCCACCTCAAGCTCTACGCCGAGAAACTGCCGGGCGGACAGCTCGGCTACGGCCTGGAGAAGGGCAAGGCGACCGTGCCGGGCCCGCTCATCGAGCTGGTCGAGGGCGACACCCTGCACATCGAGTTCGAGAACCTCACCGACGCCGACGCCAGCCTCCACGTCCACGGCGTCGACTACGACATCGCCAACGACGGCACCCGGATGACCCACAGCCACGTCGAACCCGGCGGCACCCGCACCTACACCTGGCGCACCCATGCCCCCGGCCGCCGCAAGGACGGCACCTGGCAGGCGGGCAGCGCCGGTTACTGGCACTACCACGACCACGTCGTGGGCACCGACCACGGAACTGGCGGCATCCGCAAGGGGCTGTACGGCCCGGTCGTCGTGCGCCGGAAGGGCGACCTCCTGCCGGACAAGCAGTTCACGATCGTCTTCAACGACATGACGATCAACAACAGGACGGCAGGGGAGACGCCCAACTTCGAGGCCACCGTGGGCGATCGCGTCGAGATCATCATGATCACGCACGGCGAGTACTACCACACCTTCCACATGCACGGTCACCGCTGGGCCGACAACCGCACGGGCCTGCTGACCGGCCCCGACGATCCCAGCCGGATCGTGGACAACAAGATCACCGGGCCCGCCGACTCCTTCGGCTTCCAGGTCATCGCGGGCGAACACGTCGGCGCGGGCGCGTGGATGTACCACTGCCATGTCCAGAGCCACTCCGACATGGGGATGGCGGGTCTGTTCCTGGTGGCGAAGCCCGACGGCACCGTACCGGGCCACACGGGACACCACACCGCGGCGCACCACGCCCACTGACGCCCCCGACCTTTGTCCTGTGAGTGGAGAAAGTGAGCACGAATTCCCGCGCTACTTCTTCCCAGCCTCGGCAGCCGCTGCTACGTTCCACCCGAAAGAACGCGACAGACAGCCGGTACGGAGGCGGGGAGGGACTCGTGAGACGCATGACGGCACGACCCGCCAACGCCCACCAGGCCCGGCTGCTCCGCATGCTGCGCGACGAGGGCCCCAACTCCCGCGCCCAGCTCGGCGACCAGATCGAGCTGTCCCGGTCCAAGCTGGCCGTGGAGGTGGACCGGCTCCTGCAGACCGGGCTCATCGTGGCCGACGGACTCGCCGCCTCGCGCGGCGGGCGCCGCTCCCACAATCTGCGGCTCGCCCCGAACCTGCGCTTCCTCGGCATCGACATCGGCGCGACCTCGGTCGACGTCGCCGTCACCAACGCCGAACTCGAGGTGCTGGGCCACCTCAACCAGTCCATGGACGTACGCGAGGGCCCGGTCGCGGTCTTCGAGCACGTCCTCGCCATGGCGGCCAAACTCCGCTCCTCCGGACTCGTGGAGGGGTTCGACGGCGCCGGCATCGGCGTACCAGGCCCCGTCCGCTTCCCGGAAGGGGTGCCGGTCGCCCCGCCGATCATGCCGGGCTGGGACGGCTTCCCCGTGCGGGAGGCGCTCAGCCAGGAACTCGGCTGCCCCGTCATGGTCGACAACGACGTGAACCTGATGGCCATGGGGGAGCAGCACGCGGGCGTCGCCCGCACGGCCGCCGACTTCCTCTGCGTCAAGATCGGCACCGGCATCGGCTGCGGCATCGTCGTCGGCGGTGCGGTGTACCGGGGGGCCACGGGCAGCGCGGGCGACATCGGCCACATCCAGGCCGTACCCGACGGCCGCGCCTGCGCCTGCGGCAACCGGGGCTGCCTGGAGGCCCACTTCAGCGGCGCGGCGCTCGCCCGCGATGCCCTGGAGGCGGCCGGCCAGGGGCTCTCGGCCGAACTCGCCTCCCGCCTGGAGAGGCACGGCACCCTGAGCGCCGTCGACATCGCGGCCGCGGCCGCCGCCGGCGACACCGTCTCGCTCGACCTCATCCGGGAGGGCGGCACCCGCACCGGCCAGGTCATCGCGGGCCTGGTCAGCTTCTTCAACCCCTCTCTCGTGGTGATCGGCGGCGGTGTGACCGGCCTCGGTCACACCCTGCTCGCCGCGATCCGCACCCAGGTCTACCGCCAGTCGCTGCCGCTGGCGACCGGCAACCTGCCCATCGTGCTCGGTGAGCTGGGCCAGAACGCCGGAGTCATCGGCGGAGCCCGCCTCATCAGCGACCACCTGTTCTCCCCAGCGTGACCACGCCGTCCGGCACCCCGCCGGACGGCCCGCAGGAAACAGCGCCACCGCTCCGCTCCGCTCTGCCCCGGTCCGCCCGACCCGCCGGCGTACCGCCCTGAAACAGGCCCGCACGCCCGCCGAGGGGAATCCACATGGCACCAGAACCACCCCTGCTCAGCATGACCGGCATCACCAAGGCGTTCCCCGGCGTCCGGGCACTCGACGGTGTCGACCTCGACGTGCAGGAGGGCGAGGTGCACTGCCTGCTCGGCCAGAACGGCGCGGGCAAGTCCACCCTCATCAAGGTCCTCGCGGGCGCCCACCAGCCGGACACCGGAACCATCCACTGGCGCGGCGAACCCGTCACCCTCCGCTCGCCCATGGCCGCGATGCGCCTCGGCATCGCCACCATCTACCAGGAACTCGACCTGGTGGAGCACCTGTCGGTCGCCGAGAACATCCACCTGGGCCACGAACCCACCAGGGCCGGATTCGTCGTTCGGCGCCGGACGGCACGCGCCTCCACGGCCGCGCTGCTGCGCAGACTCGGACACTCCGAGATCGAACCGGGGCGCCTGGTCGGGGAGTTGTCCGCCGCGCAGCAGCAGATCGTCTCCATGGCACGGGCGTTGTCCCACGACGTACGGCTCATCGTGATGGACGAGCCGTCCGCCGCGCTCGACCCCGACGAGGTCGACAACCTCTTCCGCGTGGTCACCGGACTCACCGCCGAGGGCGTCGCCGTCGTCTACATCTCGCACCGGCTGGACGAGATCCGCCGCATCGGCGACCGCGTGACCGTACTGAAGGACGGCCGGGCGGTGGCCCGCGGACTGCCCGCGAAGACCACCCCGACCCGCGAGGTCGTCACCCTGATGACAGGCCGCGACGTCGAGTACGTCTTCCCGCCGCGCCCGGCCGAACCCTCCTTCGGCGAACCGGCGTTGGAGGTACACGGCCTCGCCCGCAGCGGTGAGTTCGACCCGCTCGACCTCGTGGTGCGGCCCGGCGAGATCGTCGGCATCGCCGGGCTCGTCGGCTCCGGCCGCTCCGAGATCCTGGAGACGGTCTACGGCGCCCGGAAGCCCGACACCGGCCACGTCCTGGTCGGCGGCCGGCCGATCCGGCCCGGCAGCGTACGGGCCGCCGTGCGCGCCGGGATCGGGCTGGCCCCCGAGGAACGCAAGGCACAGGCCCTGCTCATGCTGGAGTCCGTCACCCGCAACGTCTCGGTGTCCACCCTCTCCCGGTTCGCGCGTGTCGGCTGGATCGACCGGCGTGCCGAGCTGGGCGCCGCGCGCGCCGCGACCCGGGAGCTGTCCCTGCGCCCGGACAACCCGGGCGTCCCCGTCCGCACCCTCTCCGGCGGCAACCAGCAGAAGGCCGTCCTCGCCCGCTGGCTGCTGCGCGGCTGCCGGGTGCTGCTGCTCGACGAGCCAACCCGGGGCGTCGACGTCGGCGCCCGCGCCGAGCTGTACGCGGTGGTACGCAGGCTCGCCGACGAGGGCCTCGCCGTGCTGCTGGTCTCCAGCGAGGTGCCCGAGGTCCTCGGCCTCGCCGACCGCGTCCTGGTGCTCCGGGAGGGCCACGTCGTGCACGAGGCACCCGCCCGCGAACTCGACGAGCACCGCGTACTCGACCTCGTCATGGAAGGAAGCCCGGCGTCATGACGCAGCCCGTCTCCCCGCCCCGGTACGACAGCGGCAAGGCGCCCACCACCGCGCGGCCCCCCGCCTGGCGCACGCTCGCGGCCCGCGCCGACGTCCGCACCCTCTCCCTGCTCGGCGTCCTCGCCGTCCTCGTCGTGATCGGCGGGGTCACCAAGCCGGACGAGTTCCTCGACACCCGAAATCTCCAACTCGTCCTCACCCAGGCGTCCGTGATCGGTGTCGTCACCGTCGGCATGACCTTCGTCATCACCTCCGGCGGCATCGACCTCTCCGTCGGCGCGATCGTCGCCCTCGCCTCGGTGTGGGCGACCACGGTGGCGACCCAGGAGTACGGTTTCGCGGGCATCCTCTTCACGGCGCTCGCCGTCGGCGTGGGCTGCGGCCTGGTCAACGGCCTGCTCGTCGCCTACGGGGGCATGGTCCCCTTCATCGCCACCCTGGCCATGCTCGCCTCGGCACGCGGACTCGCGCTCCAGATCACCGACGGACGCACCCAGATCGTCACCGTCGACTCGGTCCTGAGCCTCGGCGAACGCGACGCCTACGTCCTCGGCATCCCGCCGCTGGTCCTGGTCTTCGCCGTCGTCACCGTCATCGGCTGGCTCGTCCTGAACCGCACCACCTTCGGCCGCCGCACCGTCGCGGTCGGCGGCAACGCGGAGGCGGCCCGCCTCGCCGGCATCGACGTCCGCCGCCAGCGCCTCTACCTCTACCTGCTCTCCGGACTGTGCTGCGGCATCGCGGCCTTCCTGCTGATCATCCTGGCCGGATCGGGCCAGAACACCAACGGCAACCTCTACGAACTCGACGCGATCGCCGCCGCGATCATCGGCGGCACCCTGCTCAGCGGCGGCCGGGGCACCATCACCGGCTCGGTGCTGGGCGTGCTGATCTTCACCACGATCACCGACATCTTCGCCCTGAACAACCTGCAGAGCGACGTCCAGCAGATCGCCAAGGGCGCGATCATCGTCGCCGCCGTGCTGGTCCAGCGCCGTACCGCGAGCACGACCTGAGGAAAGGGTTCACCGCCATGCGACCGACCGCACCGACACCCCAGACAAGCCGCAGAGGGCTCCTCTTCGGCACCGCCGCCGTCGGCGCCGGAGCCTTCCTCGCCGGATGCACGAGCAACGAGCCGAAGGAAGAGAAGACCGCCGCCGAGGACAGGCCCGCCGACGACAAGCCCGGCAAGCACGTCACCATCGGCTTCGCCGGCCCGCAGGCCGACCACGGCTGGCTCAACGCCATCAACGACAACGCCAGGCGCCGCGCCCGCACCTACTCCGACGTCACCCTGGAGATCACCGAGGGCTCCAACGACACCGCCGCCCAGATCGGGCAGATCGAGACCCTCATCAACAAGAAGGTCGACGTCCTGGTCGTGCTGCCCGCCGACGGCAAGGCCCTCACCCAGGTCGGCCTCAAGGCCATGCGGGCCGGCATCCCGGTCGTCAACCTCGACCGTGTCTTCAACACGCCGCAGGCGTACCGCTGCTGGATCGGCGGCGACAACTACGGCATGGGCCTCAACGCCGGGCACTACATCGGCGAGAAGCTCAAGGACACCCCCGACGCCCGGGTCGTGGAGCTGGCCGGCCTGGACAACCTCGAGCTGACCAAGCAGCGCACCAAGGGCTTCGACGACGCCCTGAAGAACTACCCCAACATCCGCAAGGTGGCCCGCCAGGCGGCCGACTTCACCGTGGAGTCCGGGCAGGCCAAGATGGCCCAACTCCTCCAGGCCCAGCGTAAGTTCGACGCCCTGTGGAACCACGACGACGACCAGGGCGTGGGCGCGCTGCGCGCCGTGGAACAGGCGGGCAGGGACGGCTTCCTCATGGTCGGCGGCGCCGGCGCGCTCTCCGCCTTCCAGGCCATCAAGCGGGACGACGGCGTACTGAAGGCCACCGTCCTCTATCCGCCCACCATGTCCGCCTCCGCCATCGACCTCGCCCGCGCCCTCGGCCAGGGCAAGGGCGTGGGCGGCATGGCCGAGTACGAGATCCCGGCCTCCGTCACGCTCTACTCCGCCGTCGTCGACAAGGACAACGTCGACCGGTACATGTCCACCGGCTTCCGGTGACCGGCCCCCGCCCCACCCGCACGGCACCCCGTACGAGGACGAGGAGAGGACCCACCGCATGGCAGAGCCGCAGAGTTCAGCAGGGGAGGGGACCGGCACGGACGTCACCCGTCCCGGCCCTGATGGCAAGCCGCCGCTGCGCATCGGGATGGTCGGCTACGCCTTCATGGGCGCCGCCCACTCCCAGGGCTGGCGCACGGCGGGCCGCGTCTTCGACCTGCCCCGCGAACCGGTCCTGTCCGTGCTGTGCGGCCGGGACGCCGACGCCGTCCGCGCCGCCGCCGAGCGCCACGGCTGGGCGGCCACCGAGACCGACTGGCGTGCGCTGATCGCCCGTGACGACGTCGATCTGGTCGACATCTGTACCCCCGGAGACAGCCACGCCGAGATCGCCCTCGCCGCGCTCGCGGCCGGCAAGCACGTGCTGTGCGAGAAGCCGCTGGCCAACACCGTCGAGGAGGCGGAGGCCATGGCGGAGGCGGCGGAAAGGGCCTCCGCACGAGGCCAGTTGGCCATGGTCGGCTTCAACTACCGCCGGGTGCCCGCCATCGCTCTCGCCCGGCGGATGATCACCGAGGGGAGGCTCGGCACCCTGCGCCACGTCCGGGTGAGCTATCTCCAGGACTGGCTGGTGGACCCGGAGTTCCCGCTGACCTGGCGGCTGCGCAAGGAGGCGGCCGGCTCGGGCGCGCTCGGGGACCTGGGAGCCCATGTCATCGACGTCGCCCAGTACTTGGCGGGGGAGAAGCTCGCCGGGGTGTCCGCGCTCACCGAGACCTTCGTGCGCAGGCGGCCCCTGTCGGAGGGCGGCTCGGGCCCGGTCACGGTGGACGACGCCGCCGTGTTCACGGGCCGGTTCGCCTCCGGCGCGCTGGCCTCCTTCGAGGCGACGCGGTACGCCACCGGCCGCAAGAACGCCCTGCGGATCGAGCTGAACGGTGAACGGGGCTCCCTCGCCTTCGACTTGGAGCGGCTCAACGAGCTGTCCTTCCACGACGGCACCGAGCCGGGCGCGCACGCGGGGTTCCGCCGCATCCTGGTGACCGAGCCCGATCACCCCTACCTGGACGCCTGGTGGCCGCCGGGCCACGGCCTCGGCTACGAGCACACCTTCGTCCACCAGGCCCGCGACCTCGTGCACGCCATCGCCGAGGGCCGCAGGCCCGTCCCGTCGTTCGCCGACGGCCTGGAGGTCCAGCGGGTGCTCGCCGCCGTGGAGGAGAGCGCGGCGAAGAACTCCGTCTACACCCCGATCGTGTTCTGAATCCGTGTTCCGAGGAGGGCCCGCCATGCCGCGTACGTTCACCCTGTTCACCGGCCAGTGGGCCGACCTGCCGCTGGAGGAGGTCTGCCGCCTCGCCCGCGACTTCGGCTACGACGGACTCGAACTCGCCTGCTGGGGCGACCACTTCGAGGTCGACAAGGCACTCGCCGACCCCGGCTACCTGGCCTCCCGGCATGCCCTGCTCGACAAGTACGGTCTGAAGTGCTGGGCGATCTCCAACCATCTGGTCGGCCAGGCCGTCTGTGACGCCATCATCGACGAACGCCACCAGGCGATCCTGCCCGCCCGGATCTGGGGCGACGGCGACGCCGAGGGCGTACGGCAGCGGGCGGCGGCCGAGATCGCGGACACCGCCCGGGCGGCCGCCGCCTTCGGCGTGGACACGGTCGTCGGTTTCACCGGCTCCGCCATCTGGCACCTCGTCGCCATGTTCCCGCCCGCCCCCGAGACGATGATCGAGCGGGGCTACCAGGACTTCGCCGAGCGCTGGAACCCGGTCCTGGACGTCTTCGACGCCGAGGGCGTGCGGTTCGCGCACGAGGTCCACCCCAGCGAGATCGCCTACGACTACTGGACGACGCAGCGCGCCCTGGAGGCGGTGGGACACCGGCCCGCCTTCGGTCTCAACTTCGACCCCTCCCACTTCGTGTGGCAGGACCTGGACCCCGTCGGCTTCCTGTGGGACTTCCGGGACCGGATCTACCACGTGGACTGCAAGGAGGCCCGCAAGCGCCTGGACGGCCGCAACGGCCGGCTCGGCTCCCACCTGCCCTGGGGCGACCCGCGTCGTGGCTGGGACTTCGTCTCGGCCGGGCACGGTGACGTCCCGTGGGAGGACGTGTTCCGGATGCTGGCTTCCATCGGCTATCAGGGTCCCGTCTCCGTCGAGTGGGAGGACGCCGGCATGGACCGGCTCCAGGGCGCCCCCGAAGCCCTGGCCCGCCTCAAGGCGTACGACTTCGACCCGCCGTCGGCCTCGTTCGACGCGGCGTTCGGCCACTGACTCTCCCCACCGGGATGACGGCGCATCCCGGCGCACCCCCACCCGCCCGTACAACCCGCTTCTTCTGGAGGCATCCGTGCACGGGAACGACCGCCCCACCGGTACCCCAAGCCGCCGGCCACGCCTGCGCACCGCCCTCGCCCTCGCCTGCGGTGCGCTCCTCATCGGCGCCACCCCCGCCCTCACCGCACCCGGCGCAGCCGCCGCCGACCGCAGCGGCGCCGCCGCCGAGGACTTCCAGCAGGTCACCCTCGCCCGCGGCGAGGCGGAGGTCGGCGAGCCCATGAGCCTCGCCGTCCTGCCCGACCGCTCCGTCCTGCACACCTCCCGCGACGGCGAACTCCGCCTCACCGACGCCGCCGGCACCACCCGCACCGCGGGCAGGCTCGCCGTGTACTCCCACGACGAGGAGGGTCTCCAAGGCGTCGGTGTCGACCCGCACTTCACCGACAACCGGTTCGTCTACCTCTACTACGCGCCCCCGATGGACACCCCGCCCGGCGACGCCCCCGAGACCGGAACCGCCGCCGACTTCGCCCCCTTCGACGGCGTCAACCGGCTCTCCCGCTTCGTCCTGAAGACCGACGGCACCCTGGACACCGCCAGCGAGAAGAAGATCCTGGAAGTGCCGACCTCGCGCGGCATCTGCTGTCACGTCGGCGGCGACATCGACTTCGACCGGGACGGCAACCTCTACCTGTCGACCGGCGACGACTCCAACCCCTTCCAGTCCGACGGCTTCACCCCCATCGACGAACGCGCCGACCGCAACCCGGCGTTCGACGCCCAGCGCACCGCCGGCAACACCAATGACCTGCGCGGCAAGATCCTGCGCATCAAGGTGCGGGACGACGGCTCCTACACCGTCCCCGACGGCAACCTCTTCGCCCCCGGCACCGCGAAGACCCGCCCCGAGATCTACGCCATGGGCTTCCGCAACCCGTTCCGCTTCACCGTGGACAAGGAGACCGGCGTCCTCTACGTCGGCGACTACGGCCCCGACGCCGGCGCCGCCGACCCCGCCCGAGGGCCCGGCGGCCAGGTCGAGTTCGCCCGCGTCACCGGCCCCGGCAACTTCGGCTGGCCCTACTGCACCGGCAAGAACGACGCCTACGTCGACTACGACTTCGCCACCAAGACCTCCGGCGCGGCCTTCGACTGCGCCGCCCCCAGGAACGACTCCCCGCACAACACCGGCCTCACCGACCTGCCCCCGGCCCAGGCGGCGTGGCTGCCCTACGACGGCGCGTCCGTACCGGAGTTCGGCGACGGCTCCGAGTCCCCGATGGGCGGCCCCGTCTACCACTACGACCCAGCCCTCGACTCACCGGTGAAGTTCCCCGAGGCGTACGACGGCGACTTCTTCGCCGGTGAGTTCGGCCGCCGCTGGATCAAGCGCATCGAGACCGGCGCCGACGGCGCGGTGCAGTCGATCAACGCCTTCCCCTGGACCGGCACCCAGGTGATGGACATGGCCTTCGGCCCCGACGGCGCCCTGTACGTCCTGGACTACGGCACCGCCTGGTTCGGCGGCGACGACAACTCCGCCCTGTACCGCATCGAGAACGCCACCGACGGCCACTCGCCCGTCGCCCGGGCCGCCGCCGACAGGACCTCCGGGCAGGCCGCGCTGAAGGTCCGCTTCTCCTCGGCCGGCACCACCGACCAGGACGGCGACGCCCTCACCCACCACTGGGACTTCGGCGACGGCACCAGCTCCACCGCCGCCAACCCCGCCCACACCTACCGGCAGAACGGCACCTACACCGCCACCCTGACCGCCAAGGACCCCTCCGGCCGCACCGGCAGCGCCGCCGTCCGTGTCGTCGTCGGCAACACCGCACCCACCGTCACCCTCCAACTCCCGCAGGACGGGCAGTTGTTCAGCTTCGGTGACGCGGTCCCCTTCACGGTGAAGGTCACCGACCCCGAGGACGGCCAGGACATCGACTGCTCCCAGGTCACCGTGCACTTCATCCTCGGCCACGACACCCACGGGCACCCGCTGACCTCCGCCAAGGGCTGCTCCGGCACCATCCAGACCAGCGCCGACGGCGGCCACGACGAGAACGAGGACATCTTCGGCGTGTTCGACGCCGAGTACACCGACACCGGAGGCGGCGGCCAGGCCCCGCTCACCTCCCACGACCAGAACGTCGCCCAGCCCCGCCACCGCCAGGCCGAGCACTACACCGACTCCTCCGGCGTCACCCTCCAGTCCAAGGACACCGCCCACGGCGGCAAGACCGTCGGCGACATCCACAACGGCGACTGGATCTCCTTCACCCCCTACGCGCTGGGCAACGCCAAGAAGATCACCGCCCGCGTCTCCTCCGGCGGCGTCGGCGGCAGCCTGGAGATCCGCGCCGGATCGGCCAAGGGCACCCTGCTCGGCAAGGCCACCGTGCCGGTGACCGGCGGCTGGGAGACCTTCCAGGACGTGAGCGCCGACCTGTCCCGCGCGCCGAAGGGCACGACCACGCTCTTCCTGGTCTTCAAGGGCGGCACCGGCGCCCTCTTCGACATGGACGACTTCACCTTCACCACCGGCTGAGCGGAGGGCACCCCATGCGCACCACACGCCTGCTCACCACCACGGCCCTGGGAGCCGCACTGCTGCTCGGCTGCGTCACCGGCCCGGCCGCCGCGAAGCCCACGGAGACCGGACGGGTCCTGGTCTTCTCCAAGACCGCCGGCTTCCGCCACGACTCCATCCCGGACGGCATCGCGGCCGTACAGCAGCTCGGCGCGACGGACGGCCTCACGGTCGACGCCACCGAGGACGCCACCGCCTTCACCACCCGCAACCTGCGCCGCTACGACGCCGTTGTCTTCCTCTCCACCACCGGCGACGTCCTCGACCCCGCCCAGCAGCGCGCCTTCGAGGGCTACATCCGCCAGGGCGGCGGCTACGTCGGCGTCCACGCGGCCGCCGACACCGAGTACGACTGGCCGTTCTACGGCGGTCTCGCCGGAGCCTGGTTCGACTCGCACCCCGCGATCCAGCCCGCCACGGTCGTGGTCGAGGACCACGCCCACCCGGCCACCGCCGGCCTGCCCGGCCGGTGGGAGCGCACCGACGAGTGGTACAACTACCGCTCCAACCCGCGCGAACGCGCCCACGTCCTGGCCTCGCTGGACGAGTCCTCGTACACGGGCGGCACCATGGACGGCGACCACCCGATCGCCTGGTGCCAGACCTATCAGGGCGGCCGCGCCTTCTACACCGGCGGTGGCCATACCCGCGAGTCCTACGCCGACGCCGCCTTCCGCGCCCACCTGCTCGGCGGCCTCCGCTGGGCCACCGGCGCCGCCCAGGCCGACTGCCGCCCGGAGAACGGCTACCGCCGCCTGTTCGACGGCACCGAGGAGTCGCTGAAGGGCTGGCGGCAGGCGGGACCGGGCTCCTTCACCCTGTCCGACGACGGCACGCTCACCTCGTCGGGCGGCATGGGCCTGCTCTGGTACGCCGACGCCGGCTTCTCCTCCTACTCCCTGAAACTCGACTGGAGGATCACCGGGGACGGCAACTCGGGCGTGTTCGTCGGCTTCCCGCCCTCGGACGACCCCTGGTCCGCCGTGGACAACGGCTACGAGGTCCAGATCGACGCCACCGACGTCCCTGAGAAGACCACCGGCTCGGTGTACGGCTTCCGGTCCGCCGACCTGGCCGCACGGGACCGCGCGCTGAACCCGCCGGGGGAGTGGAACACCTACGAGATCCGGGTCGAGGGCGAACGCCTGCGGATCTGGCTCAACGGGGTCCCGGTCAACGACTTCACCAACACCGATCCCGTCCGCAGCCTGCGGGACGGCCACATCGGCATCCAGAACCACGGTGCCGACGACCAGGTGTCGTTCCGCGACGTCCGGATCAAGGAACTGCCGGTGCGGGGGCGCTGAAGCGGCGGCGGGCGGGGGACGCCGTACTCCCGCCCGCCGTCTCCCGTCCCTGATCAGTACGTCCACAAGGAGGCCGACCATGTCTACGTCCCGCCCCGCCGGCGTCTGGCTCATCGGTGCCCGAGGCTCGGTGGCGACCACCGTGGTCGCGGGCTGCGCCGCGATGTCGGCC
This sequence comes from Streptomyces sp. NBC_01171, assembly GCF_045039805.1. NCBI lineage: Bacteria > Bacillati > Actinomycetota > Actinomycetes > Kitasatosporales > Streptomycetaceae > Streptomyces > Streptomyces sp. NBC_01171. The sequence goes on from NZ_CP108609.1 coordinate 6,425,405, forward strand.
GGCCTGCATCCACCCACCGGCATGCTCACGGAGACGGCCCTCTTCGCCGACTGCGGCCTGCCGGGGCTGTCCTCCCTGGTCTTCGGCGGCCACGACACACTGGACTGCCCGCTGCCGAAACGCGCCGAGGAACTCGCCGCGGGCGGCGTCCTCCCACACGGCCTCCCCGCTGCGGTGACCGCCGAACTCACCGCCGCCGACTCAGAGATCGTCCCCGGTGGCCCGCTCCCGCACGACGACCGCGACGAGCAGGAGCTGATCGAGGCGTTCGCGGCCGACATCCGCGACTTCACCGCCCGCCGGGCCCCGGCCGGAACGGTCGTCCTCAACGTGGCCTCCACCGAGCCCGTCGCCGACGGCGACACTCTCCCGCCCAGCTCGCTCTACGCGGCCGCCGCCCTCCGCGCCGGCTGCCCCTACGTCAACTTCACCCCCTCCACCGGCCTTCACCACCCGTCCCTGGCCGCCTCCGTGGCGCGGAGCCGCCTGCCGTACGCCGGCCGGGACGGCAAGACCGGCCAGACCCTCCTGCGCTCGGTACTCGGCCCGATGTTCGCCCAACGCGCCCTCGCGGTCCGGGCCTGGTCCGGCACCAACCTGCTCGGCGGCGGGGACGGCGCGGCGCTGGCCGACCCGGCCGCGGCCGCCGCCAAGAACGCGGGCAAGGAACGCGTCCTCGCCGACACCCTCGGCACCCCGGTCCAGGGCGACGTCCACATCGACGACGTCCCCGCCCTCGGCGACTGGAAGACCGCCTGGGACCACATCGCCTTCGACGGCTTCCTCGGCACCCGCATGATCCTCCAGACCATCTGGCAGGGCTGCGACTCGGCCCTCGCGGCACCCCTGGTGCTGGACCTGGCCCGGCTGATGCTCCGGGCGCGCGAGGCGGGAGTGTCGGGGGCGGTGGGTGAGCTGGGGTTCTACTTCAAGGACCCGGTGGGGGAGGGTGCTGCGGGGCTGGGGGAGCAGTACGCGGCCCTGGGCGACCTCGCGGCTCGGCTGCGGGTGGGGGAGACGCGGTGACGGGGGAGGGGCGTGGTGGTGTCTCCGCCTGGGTCGAACTCCTGCGCCTACCAGCCTTGTTCACCGTCCCCGGTGACGTCCTGGCGGGGGCGGCCACGGTTCCCGGCCGCCCCGGCCCTCGCACCCTGTGGGCCATCTCCTCCTCCCTCTGTCTCTACGAGGCGGGCATGGCCCTGAACGACTGGGCCGACCGAGCCGAAGACGCCGCCGAACGCCCCCACCGCCCCCTGCCCTCGGGCCGCATCCGCCCCGCCACCGCACTCACCGCGGCCTGCGCCCTGACCGCCACCGGCCTGGCGCTCGCCGCGCGGGCCGGCCGCCCGGCGCTCGCCGTCGCCACGCCGCTCGCCGCGACGGTATGGGCCTACGATCTGGGCCTCAAACGCACCCAGGCAGGCCCCGCCGCGATGGCGACGGCCCGCGCCCTGGACCTCCTGCTCGGCGCCGCCACCACGTCCGGCGGCGTCCGACCCGCACTCTCCTCCGCCGCCCTCCTGGGCACCCACACCCTGGCCCTCACCACGGTCTCCCGCCACGAGACCCAGGGCGGCTCCCCTCTCACCGCCCTGACGGCACTCGCCTCCACGGGAGCCTTGGCACTCGGCCTGGGTCGAGGGTCCGGCCATGCTCAAGTCACGCTAGGCGCACAACAGTTGAGCGGTACGGGACGCGGACCGGCCTACCCCCTCCGCGTAGCCCTCGCCCTCGCCTACGCCGCGACCGCCGCCCGCCCGTACCTCCACGCCGCCCTCAACCCCTCACCCCCGCTCACCCAGAGAGCCGTCAGCGGCGGCATCCGAGCCACCATCCCGCTCCAGGCCGCGCTCTCCGCCCGCGCCGGCGCCCCGGCCAGCGCACTGATCACCGCGGCCCTGGCCCCCCTGGCCGCCCGGTTCGCCAGGAAGGTGAGCTTGACATGACGCCCACGCCCCAGCCGGCCGAGCAGCCCGGCCCCGCACCCCTCCGCTTCGGCTACGGCACCAACGGCCTGGCCGACCTGCGCCTGGACGACGCCCTCGCCCTCCTCGCCGACCTCGGCTACGACGGCGTCGGCCTCACCCTCGACCACATGCACCTCGACCCGCTGGCCCCGGACCTCGCCGCCCGCACCCGCCAGGTCGGCCGCCGCCTGGCCGCGCTCGGCCTGGAGGTCACCGTGGAAACCGGCGCCCGCTACGTCCTCGACCCCCGCCGCAAACACGGCCCCTCCCTCCTCGACCCCGACCCCGCCGACCGGTCCCGCCGCGCCGACCTGCTGCTCCGAGCCGTACGGGTGGCCTCCGACCTGGGCGCCCACGCCGTGCACTGCTTCAGCGGCACCCTCCCGCCCGACACCGACGAGGCAACGGCCTGGAACCGGCTGGCCGAGGCACTCACCCCCGTCCTGGAAGCCGCCACCGCCGCCGACATCCCCGTGGCCGTCGAACCCGAACCCGGCCACCTCCTCGCCACCCTCGCCGACTTCCACCACCTGCGCCACGCCCTCGGCGACCCCAACCACCTCGGCCTCACCCTCGACATAGGCCACTGCCAGTGCCTCGAACCCGTCCCACCCGCCGACTGCGTCCGCGCCGCCGCTCCCTGGCTACGCCACGTCCAGATCGAGGACATGCGCCGCGGTCACCACGAACACCTGCCCTTCGGAGACGGCGAGATCGACTTCCCCGCCGTCCTCGCGGCGCTGGCCGCCACCGGCTACAACGCCCTCACTGTGGTCGAACTGCCCCGCCACTCCCACGCGGGCCCCCACTACGCCGAAACCTCCCTGCCCTTTCTCAGGACAGCCGCCGCCCGCCCGGTTTCCTCCGCGCCCTTGAGCGGCCAGGCGTCGTCGGCCCCGACTTCGGCGTTCCTCGACGCCGTCCCCTCCACCCCCCTCAGCCCTCCGTTGCCGTAGCAGCCCGCACGATTCAGCAGCCCCCGCCACCACCCCGATCACCTCACCCGAGCCCTCCGCCCCCACGGAAGGGACCACCGCATGACCCACTCCGCCCCGAGCACCCCGGCCCCCGTCAACACGAGCCCCCTCCCGGATGACCTGCGCCCCCATCTCACACCCCCCGCCCGAGACTGGCTGGACCGAGTGCTGGCCGACGCCGCCCAAGGCATCACCCCCACCACGGAGTTACACCTGGCCGAAGCCGCCCGCCGCTGCGGCCCCCCTCACGCCGACACCGCCCGCGTCCTCATCCTCCAAGCCGCCCACCCCACCCCCGCCGACCTCACCCGCGTCTACCACCGAGGCACCGCCGACGAACGCCGAGCCGTCCTGCACGCCCTGCCCCACCTCGTACCGGGCCCCGAAGCCCTCCCCCTCGTCGAGGACGCCCTCCGCACCAACGACACCCGCCTCCTCACCGCCGCCCTCGGCCCCTACGCCGCCCGCCATCTGAGCGCCCACCTCTGGCGGCACGCGATCCTGAAGTGCCTGTTCACCGGCGTGCCCGTGACCGGCGTCGCCCAACTGGCCGCCCGCGCGCACGGCGACGCCGAACTCGCCCGCATGCTGGCCGACTTCGCCGCCGAACGCACCGCCGCGGGCCGCTCCGTCCCCGCAGACCTGCACCACGTCCTGGCCCTGACCGACCCCGGCGCAGCCCCGCCGCGCCCCGCGCCCGAGGGTGGCGCCTCCCACGGCAAGGAGTCCTGATGCGCCTCTTCGACCCCCACATCCACATGACCTCGCGCACCACCGACGACTACGAGGCCATGCGTACGGCGGGCGTCCGCGCCGTGGTCGAGCCCGCCTTCTGGCTCGGCCAGCCCCGCACCTCCACCGCCTCCTTCCTCGACTACTTCGACTCCCTCCTGGGCTGGGAACCCTTCCGCGCCGCCCAGTACGGCATCGCCCACCACTGCACCCTCGCCCTCAACCCCAAGGAGGCCAACGACCCCCGCTGCACGCCCGTCCTGGACGAACTGCCCCGCTATCTCGTCAAGGACCGTGTCGTCGCCGTGGGCGAGATCGGCTACGACTCGATGACCCCGGCCGAGGACACCGCGCTCGCCGCCCAGCTCCAGCTCGCCGCCGACCACGGCCTGCCCGCCCTCGTCCACACCCCCCACCGCGACAAGGCCGCCGGCCTGCGCCGCACCCTGGACGCCGTCCGGGAGTCCGCGCTCGCCCCGGAACGCGTCCTGCTCGACCACCTCAACGAGACCACCGTCAAGGAGGCCAAGGACAGCGGCTGCTGGCTCGGCTTCTCCGTCTATCCCGACACCAAGATGGACGAGGAGCGCATGGTCGCCGTCCTCCGCGCCCACGGCCCCGAACAGGTCCTGATCAACTCCGCCGCCGACTGGGGGAGGAGCGACCCCCTGAAGACCCGCAAGGTGGCCGACCTGATGCTGGCCGAGGGCTTCACCGAGGACGACGTCGACCGCGTCCTGTGGCGCAACCCCGTCGCCTTCTACGGCCTCAGCGGACGGCTGGACCTGGACGTCGCCGCGACCGACGCCACCCACGAGGGCAACACCATCCTGCGCGGCGCCCCCAAGGAAGCCGCCCCCGCCGGACAGGAGTGACCCGTGCGCTTCCGCCACCCCGACGGCTCCCTCGTCCATCTCGCCTACTGCACCAACGTCCACCCCGCCGAGACCCTCGAAGCCGTCGTCGCCCAGCTCCGCGACCACTGCGAGCCCATTCGGCGCCGCCTGGGCCGCGACCGCCTCGGCATCGGACTCTGGCTCGCCAAGGACGCCGCCCTCGCCCTGGAGAACGACCCCTGCGCACTGGCCGCCCTCCGCGCCGAACTCGACCGGCGCGGCCTGGAGGTCGTCACCCTCAACGGCTTCCCGTACGAAGGCTTCGGCTCCCAGCAGGTCAAGTACCGCGTGTACAAACCCGACTGGGCCGACCCCGAACGCCTGCGCCACACCACGGCCCTCGCCCGCATCCTCGCCGGCCTCCTCCCCGACGACATCGTGGAAGGCAGCATCTCCACCCTGCCGCTCGCCTGGCGCACCGTCGCCACACCCGCCCGCATGGAGACGGCCCTGACCGCCCTGCGCACGCTCGGCGACCGCCTCGACGCCCTCGCGGAGCTCACCGGCCGCTCCCTCCGCATCGGCCTCGAACCCGAACCCGGCTGCGTCATCGAGACCACCGCCGACGCCCGCACCCCCCTCACCGACATCGCCCACCCCCGCATCGGCATCTGCGTGGACACCTGCCACCTCGCCACCTCCTTCGAAGACCCCGGCACCGCCCTGGACGCCGTCGCCCACGCAGGCGTCCCCATCGTCAAATCCCAGCTCTCCGCCGCACTCCACGCCGAGCACCCCCACCGCCCGGACGTCCGCGAAGCCCTCACCGCGTTCGACGAGCCCCGCTTCCTGCACCAGACCCGCACCCTCACCGCCACGGGCCGACAGGGCACCGACGACCTGGGCGAGGCCCTCCAGAACGGCGCCCTGCCCGACTCCACCCCGTGGCGCACCCACGTCCACGTCCCCCTGCACGCGGCCCCCGCCGCGCCCCTCACCTCAACCCTCCCCGTCCTCGCCACCGCCCTGACCCGGCTCGTCGGCGGCCCGCACCCCCTCACCCGCCACCTGGAGGTCGAGACCTACACCTGGCACGCCCTCCCCACGGAACTACGGCCCCGCACCCGCGCCCAGCTCACCGACGGCATAGCCGCCGAACTCTCCCTCGCCAGAGACCTGCTCACCGACCTCGGCCTCAAGGAGCTGCCATGACCGACCACCCGGCGGCCCCGCCCCGGCCCGCGCCAGGCCGCCCGACCCCGCTGCTCGTCCTGGACGTCGTCGGTCTCACCCCCCGCCTCCTCGCTCACACGCCCCACCTGCGCGCACTCGCGGACCAGGGCTCCCGCGCCCACCTCGGCACGGTCCTGCCCGCCGTCACCTGCGCCGCCCAGTCCACCTTCCTGACCGGCACCACGCCCGACGAGCACGGCATCGTCGGCAACGGCTGGTACTTCCGTGAGCTGGGTGACGTCCTGCTGTGGCGCCAGCACAACGGTCTGGTCGCCGGCGACAAACTCTGGGACGCCGCCCGCCGCACCCACCCCGGCTACACCGTGGCCAACATCTGCTGGTGGTACGCCATGGGCGCCGACACCGACTTCACCGTCACCCCCCGTCCCGTCTACTACGCCGACGGCCGCAAGGAACCCGACTGCTACACCCGCCCTCCCGAGCTGCACGACGAACTGACCGCCGAGTTCGGCACGTTCCCCCTCTTCCAGTTCTGGGGCCCCGGAGCCGGCCTCGCCTCCAGCCGCTGGATCATCGACGCGACCCGCCACATCCAGCGCACCCGCCGCCCCGACCTGACCCTCTGCTACCTCCCCCACCTCGACTACGACCTCCAGCGCTACGGCCCCGACGACGCGCGCTCCCTCAAGGCGGCCGCCGACCTGGACGCCGCGGCCGCACCCCTCCTGACCGACGCCCGCGCGGAGGGCCGTACCGTCGTCGTCCTGTCCGAGTACGGCATCACGCGCGTGGACCGGCCCGTGGACATCAACCGCGCTCTGCGCCGCGCCGGCCTGCTGGAGGTGCACGAGCAGGACGGCATGGAGTACCTGGACCCGATGGCCTCACGGGCCTTCGCGGTCGCCGACCACCAGATCGCCCACGTCTACGTACGCCGCCCCGAAGACCTCGACGCCACCCGCGCCGCCCTCACCGGCCTGCCCGGCATCGCCCAACTCCTGGACGAGGAGGGCAAGAAGGCCCACCAGCTCGATCATCCGCGCGCGGGCGAACTCGTCGCCGTGGCGGAGCCGGACGCCTGGTTCACGTACTACTACTGGCTCGACGACGCCCGCGCACCCGACTTCGCACGGCTCGTCGAGATCCACCGCAAACCCGGCTACGACCCGGTCGAACTCTTCATGGACCCCCTCGACCCCTACGTCAAGGTCAAGGCGGCGGCCGCGCTGGCCCGCAAGAAGCTCGGCCTGCGCTACCGGATGGCGGTCGTACCCCTGGACCCGTCACCTATCCGGGGCAGCCACGGCCGCCTTCCCGCGAGCGACGACGACGGTCCGCTCCTCATCTGCTCCACCCCCCGTGCCGTCGGCGACCGCGTCGCGGCCACCGATGTGAAATCACTCCTGCTCCGACTCGCCGGCCTCACCTGACGAGCGTCATGAGACCCGTCACGTGTGCCTGGTCCCCAGTGAAGCACTCACCACTGACAACGCCCTCCCACACCCCGGAGTTCCCGCATGAGCCGCATTTCGCACAATGACCCCGAACTGACCCACCGCCTCACCAGAAGGGGCATGCTGGGCGTCGCCGCCGGCGCCACGGCCGCCGCCTTGCTGGGTACGGCCGGTCCTGCCTCGGCCGCGACCACCGCCCCCGCGCCCGTCACCGGCCGGGGCCGTCCCGTCCTGCCCCCCGGCCGCCTGGGCATCCAGCTCTACAGCCTGCGCGACAAGGTCGGCACCCTCGGCTTCGCCCCCGTCTTCGCCGAACTGGAGAAGTACGGGTACGACGAGATCGAGTTCGCCGGCTACGCCCAGGGTTCGGCCGGCCCCATCACCCTGGCGCGCCTCAGGCGCCTGGCCAGGGACCACGGCCTGACACCGATCGGCAGCCACGTCGGCTACTACTCCGACGACCCGAACGCCTACACCTTCGCCCAGAACCTCGAGAAGGTCCTGGACGACGCCCAGGCCCTCGGCCTCAAGCACATAGGCACCGCATCCGGCCCGTTCCGCTACGGCTCGACCGTCGACGCCTGGAAGCGCGCCGCCGAGGAGTTCAACACCTACGGCGCGGCGGCCAGGGCACGCGGCATGAAGTTCTACCAGCACAACCACTCCGACGAGTTCGCCTTCGCCGCCGACGACCCCAAGGTCCGCCTCTACGACGTCCTGCTGGCGGAGACCGACCCCGACCTCGTCCATCTGGAGATGGACATCTACTGGGCCTACGCGGGTCAGTTCCGCTTCTCCAAGCGCCCCGACGGCACGCCCGCCCCCTTCGACCCGCTGGACTACGTCCTCGCGCACCCCCACCGCTACCCGCTCTTCCACGTCAAGGACGGCGTGAGCGACCCCACGAACGAGTTCGGCTACCGCATGACGGACGTCGGCGACGGTGACATCGACTACCAGCGCTTCATCTCCACCGTGAGCCACCTGCGCGGCCAGCGCCTGGCCCACCACTGGCAGACGGAGCACGACAGCCCGCCGGACTCGCTGAGCTTCGCCCGCCGCTCGAGCGCGTACCTGCACTCCTTGCGCGTGAAGTGCTGACTTGGAGCCACCGCTCACATGAAGACTCGCTCTGGCGGATTTTTGAGCTTCCGTCAGAGCGAGCCGTCATCGTGCGTTGCCGGGGATCAGCGGGTGTAGGTGACCCGCTTCTCCTTCAGGGACGCGCAGTTGGAGCCGGAGATCTGGACGTACACGTTCTTGATCTGCCCGCCCCAGTCGACGCAGTGCCCCTTGCCGTAGACGTAGGTCGGACCGGCGTACGAGGTGAAGCTGCCGTAGTCGTCGTCGCCCTGGTCGGTGTCGGCGACGTAGAGCCAGGCCGACATGTCGACGGCGGTGCCGGGGCTGTTGCGGATGGTGGTCACACAGTTCTTGCCGTTGGACGCGTTGTAGGTCAGGTAGACGGTCCCGAGCGAGCCGACGGCCGCGGAGTTGACGGTGCGGTAGCTGCTCCCGCAGACCTTCTGCGGAGTGGTGTTGGGCGCGGCGGACGCCGGCGCGGCCATCGCGGTGCTGGCCCCGAGCGCGAGCGCGGCCAGAGCACCGACAGTGAGGGCAGTACGGTTGAATCGCATATTTCCCCCTTTGTGGCTGTAGGAGCTTGTTGCTCCTGACTGGTCTGACTGGCGACGCATACGGATGGTTGTACCGGTCTCCGAAGAAAACCGTCACTCGTCGGCGCTGGCCCGCCGCTGCACTTCACAGTGGCCGATCCGGGACACGTCTCCTGCGCGGCCACCGAACACGCGGAGGCTTGCCGTGCCCTTCGCCGGGACCGACACCTGGTCGGTGGTGTCGGCCATCGTGAACCCGCTCTCGTCCTGGAAGCTCACCTTCACGGTGAAGAGCCCGTCACGCGCGTTCGGATTCCTGACCTCGACATTCGTGTAGGGGTCTTCGGCGCTCGCGCAGTGCTTGAGCACGGCGGTGCCGTCCTTGAGGGGCCGGGCGGACGCCGTGGGGGAGGAGCGGCTGGTGGGCCGCGAACGGTACGTACCGCGGTCGCTGTTCCTGCCGGGCGTGCCGGTGCCGTACGAGCCACCACTGCCCGAAGCGGACGAACTGTCGTGATCCTGGCTGGAGTTGCTGCACCCACCACCGCTGCTGTGATGGCTCCTGCTCCCGTGCCCACGACTCGACGAAAACCCGGTCAAGGCAAGCACGACCACCCCGGACACCACTACGAACCTGAGCCTGCGCCCCCGTGTGTACATGACGCCACCCTACTCAGGGCTGCCGACTCTTCGTCCCTGCTGCCTGGTTGTTCGGCCTGTGTAGGTCAGGGCCGGTTTGGCCTGGTGTTGTGGTCTTCTATAGGTGGGTTGGGGCGGGGGAGGGTGGGGGGTGTTCGGGTGGCTGGGTGGGAGGGGGGTCGTGGGGATGTCGTTGGTGGGTTGGTCGGTTGTGCGGGTGGTCGTGGCGGGTGTGGTGGCGGGGGCGGGTGTGGTGGCGGCTTCGGCCGCCGTGGCCGGCGCCTCCTCGTCGGTGTCGGGTGTCTCGTCGTCGGACTTGTCCTCGCCGGGGGAGGGTGTCGCCTTCCCTGAGGCCGGTGTCTCGTCGCCGGTTGGGTGTGTTGCGTTTCTTTCGTCGGGGGTCGGTTCTTCGCTGGCGGCTCCTGTTTCTGCTGCTGTTGTCGCTTCTGGTGGTGTGCGTTTGGATGATTCGGGATGGCAGGGGAGTGGGGTTTGAGGAGGGGATGAGGGGTTCGTGGGGGAGCTTGCGGAGTCGGTGACCAGGCGGCAGCCCGGAGCGGCTGCCACCCCCAGGGACTTGCCCGGCGCCGGCGGTGCCGGGCAAACATCGTGAATCGTTCCTGCGGTGAATGTCGTGAGCCGGGCGGGTGAGGTGGACCCGCCATGCCTTCCGGCGGAGGTGAGAAGCCCGTAGAACACCAGGGTCGTTTCGTCGTTGCGAAGGGTGTGCGCCATGAGCCGTGGCTTGATCGTCGTGGATGTGCAGAACGATTTCTGTGAGGGAGGCAGTGTCCCGGTCAGGGGCGGGACGCGCATCGCGACCGCTGTTGCCGATCTGGTCGAGCGCGGTGCGGGGGCTGACTATCAGTACGTCGTGGCCACCCGGGACCACCACATCGACCCGGGCAGCCACTTCTCCGAGAACCCGGACTTCAAGGACAGCTTCCCCGTCCACTGCGTGGCCGGAGGCGAGGGCGGCGAGTTCCATCCGAACTTCGCTTCCACGGCCACGGGCGGCAAGGTGGACGCCGTCTTCTTCAAGGGGGCCCACAGCGCCTCCAAGAGCGGCTTCGAAGGCTCCGACGAACACGGCACCTCCCTGGCGGAGTGGCTGCGCTCGCGGGGGGTGGAAGACGTGGATGTGGTGGGCATCGCCACCGACCACTGCGTCCGCGCGACCGCGTTGGATGCCGTCAAGGCCGGGTTCCGCGCCCGCGTGCTCCTGGACTACTCGGTCGGCGTCGCCCCGGACACCACAGCATCGACCCTGGAGGACTTCCGCCGGGCAGGCGTCGCCGTCTCCGGTGAGACACCGGTGCCGCAGTAGCGGGCTGGGTTTCCGCCGAGGGAACGGGCGCAGGACCGGACGGGCTCCCGCGGCTCCTTGAAGGAACCGCGGGAGCCCGTCCGATGAGCTGACTCGAGCCGCTGGGGGCGTGGGCAGGGCGGCCACGAGGATCAGAGCGGTGATGTCCTGGATGCCCAGGTCGGTGTCGCGGCGGGTGACGCGGTACCGGCTGGTCTCGGGGTGGGTCACCCGGGCCGAGTCCGGCGTGTCGGCAAGAGAGCCGGGTCCGGCCACTATCAGAGGGCCTGGCCTGTCGCCGCGCCGGGAGGGGCAGACGAACGCTCATCCGAACGGGTTAATTCGGTCTGTGGCCCTCCCCCGGAGGGCTCGGCGGGGTCACCGTGAGGGTATGGACGATGCGCAGCCGCTCTCGGTGGCTGCCGGGCCCGGGGCGGTGCTGCAGTGGGCGCGGGCGATGGGGCTGGTGGCAGACGAGGGTGAGGAGCGGCGGCTTGCCGCAATGAGGCTCGACGTGCTCGCCGAAGGGGCTCTGCCGCGGGCCGGCAGCCAGAACGTGGCGCTGACGGCCCGGTGGGCGGTGTTCGTCTGCTGTGTGGACGACCTGGTCGATCGTCGTGGTCTGGGGCTGGTTCCCGGTGAGGTGGAGGAGTTCACTGCTCCGCTGCGCGAGGTCCTTGCCGGCGGCGGTGGGCCGCCGTCGGCGAAGAGGCCGCGTATGCGCGGGCGTTGAAGGAGCTGTGGGCGCACACGTCCGCAGGGATGTCCGCGCAGGTGTCGCTCGGGTCGCCGTCCTGTTGGCCCCACCTCGATCGGACCCCGCCCGTTCCGTTTCACCGTCCCCGCTCTCGCCGACGTCTTCACCCTGCTCGCCCTCGGCCACCTCCCCCGCCGCATGGCCCCTGCCCCTGGAGCGGACATCCGCGACGACCAGCGGCAACCGGTGACCGATCCGCCGGACCGCGGTTCGACTCGCCTGGTGGGGCAGTCCAGGGAGACTCTCCGATCCCACCGTCTTCACCCGAGCGAGTAGCTGCAGCCTCGCAGACGGCCCGGATCGGGTCGTACGCGCGGACGGCCCGCCGGCAACGGTTGGTGGCCGGCGCCCGCGTGGTGTACCGCCGCGGGCCCCAAGGCGTGAGCCGTCCGGCGGGGGAGGGCTTGCAGGCAATTCCGAGGGTGGGGCCACAACTGCGCTTGTTCCTGGTCGTTGCTCACTGCGTGGTGGCGCACCAGGCGGCGCGAGCCGTCTGCCAATCCTCGGGAGTGACGTAAGAGTGGCAAGGGATACCTCGACCGGGCTGCGGGGACGACGCAGCGTCGGCGGCACCCCGGCGTTGTTCTCGCTTCCTTCCCGATACGCCCGGGCACACAGGTGGTCCTGTTCGGCATGGCCAGTGGCGCCAGCGGCGGCGTGATGCTGATCAGCTGGTAGGTCCCCTGGCCCGCGCGCTCGTGACACCAGGGGTCGGCCGGCAGGCTCTACTCGGGTTCCGTGACTGCGTACGTCATCTGACGGAGGCGCCCCTTACCTGCCGTAGCCGCGTGTTCCATCTGGCAGGGTGTCGGGCATGGACATCTCGCCGTTCCTGCAGCGCAAGCTCGCGCGCCGCTTCGCCACCTTCGACACCAACGGTGACGGCTCTATCGACCGTGCCGACTTCGAGTCGGCCTGCGACCGCCTCGCCGCCGCATTCAGGCTTGCGCCCGAAGCCCCCGCGCTCAAGCACATGCGGGAGCTGAGCGACGGCCTGTGGCAGCACTTGTCACGGGCCGCGGACACCGACGTCGATGGACGCATCAGCCTCGCCGAGTACCAGGCGGCGTTCGCCGCCGGATTGCTGGTCACGCCCGCTTCCTTCGACGCCGGGTACATGCCGTTCCTCGATGCGCTGATGGACATCGCGGACGAGGACGGCGACGGGAAACTGACCCGGGATGAGCAGGTTCGCTGGTCCGGCGCCCTGATGGGGCTGCCGGAAGCGGACGCTCGCGAGGTCTTCGGCCGCCTCGACCGGGACGCCGACGGGCTGATCAGCCGGGACGACATGCTCGAGGCAATCCGTGAGTTCTACTTCAACGAGGAGCCCACCTCCACCGGCGTGTGGCTGCTTGGACCACTGGACCCCGCTTAGGAAGCAAGCCTGTCGCCCGGACGGACTATTCAGATCGAGACGGCTGTTTGTCCTCTCCGACCGGCCGTACGGATACCACCACCCAGCCCGTTCGGCCCGACCGATTCAGAAACAGCTCTGACGAATCAGAAGTCACCTGACTCGTCAGTGAGCGAGATTCCCTGCCAGAAATTGACTCTCACGCCGCTGTGGCTGATCGGCTTGCCCCCCGGGTGCGGGTCAAGGGGCGCTGCCTGTGCCGTGCCAGTAGTGCTCACGGCAGCCAAGAAGACCAGAGACGGTACGGCGACCATAGCGGCTGCTCTGATCTGCGTGATGGCCTTGCGCTTCATCGGCTTTCCTTAGATTCGTTGTCGGGCACGCCCCGGTTTGTTCTTCAACGCTCTCGAGGCGAGCGGGTCTGGCCATGTACGCGAGTTGCGACGTCGTTTCGACGTGAGCTTGGGGGCCGCACGCTCGCGCGAACAGGCGGTGTGCACGAGAACAGGTGTCAGTCACCCCGGGGCCTGCTCATGAACCGAGAGCCATCCAGTGGGCCCGGGCAGGAGCCCGCGGCGGCCGGTTGGAGTCTGTCGGGCTGTCGCGGTGCTGGGCCCCGACCGCCGTGCAGCGATGGGGGGCCAGCACCGGGCCGTCAGGCGATGTACACGCTCCTGCCGCGCCCCAACGCCACCTCCCCCGGCGAAACCTCCTGCGTCACCCGCCCGTTGCAGAGGGGCCCTGACCATACAGAGGCCACCCCGTCGGTGAAGTTGGCAATCTCGGAGGGCGCGAAATCCCCCAGCGGGTAGCAACCCGACGGGTCGTGGTGGGGCGCCCTGTCGATGAACAGCACGCCAGAGGCTGCCTGTGCCGTACCCGGCGCCGTCAGCGCCAGCGCCAGCGCCGCCGCGCACGCTCCGAGCACCCGCGTCGCGCGTTGTGTCCCATGCATTCGTTGTCCACCTGCCACTTCCGTCTCTCCCGAACCCTGATCGTCACGAAAGGTATCACTCTGATTACCGAAAGTGACGAGCGCGTGGTGGTGAAAGAGGAGCGGGTGAAACTCCTGGAAACCCTTGATGCGCGGGTCGCATCGTTGCCATTGGCGTGCGCGGACCCAGTCGATCCGGGAGGACAGCCGGTCGGCGAGGACGATCAGTCCGGCGACGACGCAGGCGCCTACGGGGGCGAACTGGGTGGGCGCCCCGGGCTGCCGCGCAGGGCGTGAACGGTGTGAAGATGCGCGGCCCGTTGAGCGGTCCAGCCGGCCGCCCCTGGGCGCGGCTCCCGGCTCTCGGGGCCGGTGAGAGCGCGGGCGCTCAGGGCGTTGCCGTAGGTGCCGTGGTGTCCGCGAGGATCGGCCGAAGGCGGGCGTCAAGCCGCTGCTCCGGCGCGAGGTGGACGACAAGCTCGTGCTGTCCACACAGCGAGGGCCTGGGCTCGCAGGCCGGCAAGCCCTCACAGGTGGCCACGATCGCGGCCTCGGGCACCGTGTAGGGCGCCGGTGTGCGGGCCCGACCCCCGGGCCTGGCCCCCTGGCCCGCACACGCCTAGTACGACGCTCCATGCCCGGCCGCACAGGAAGGTGCGGACCCGCCGCGACCACTCCGGGTCCTCGTTCTCGGTCAGGACGGCGGGGCGGCGGCCGCCCTCGTGCGGCGCGGCCAGGGTTAGGTCCTGTCCCACCGATCATGTCCGGAGCCAGGCGATGGTTGCTGCGACGGTGACGGTGCCCAGGTGTACCGCTCCTTGTCGAAGATCGAGGGCCTGGGCCAAGGCGACGTCATGCAGGTGGTGCAAGACGGCTCCGACGGGCTCGTGTTCCTGGGTGAGGATCTGCTCGATGAAGTGGGTGATCGAGGTCGTGAGGAACCCGGTCACCTGCGGGCCGTGCCCTGCGGATGACGTCTTCGAACAGGGTGCAGGGTGACCCGGCAGCCCTGGGCGGGGTAGGGCTCCGTGCTGGCGCGGTGGCCGATTCCCTCATCTTGTCGCGTCACCGGCAGGAGCTGCCCACGGCGGATGAGTGTGTGCACCAGCACGGTGACTTGGATGAAGGCCAGTTGACCGCCGATGCAAGCGTGCGGGCCAGACCCGAAGGGCAGCCAGGCGCCGCGAGGGGGCCGGTTCCCGAGGAACCGTTCGGGACGGAACTCCTCCGGCTCGGGATACAGATCGGGGTTTCGATGCAGATCCCATAGGCTCGCTACGGCGAACGTCCCGGCCGGCACGTGGTATCCGCCGATGTCGCATGGCTCGCGCAGCAGCCAGGGGATGGCTGTGACCGGCGGTCGCAGACGCAGTGCTTCGCGGATGACCGCGTCTGTGTAGGGAGCGCTGTCATCCTGTCCGGATGCTTCATCGACCAGCCGTTGCCACACGTGCGGTGTGCGCGTGGCGCGCTCGATGACCCAGGCTGCCGCAAGGGCGGGAGCCTGGGCAGCCAACAGGTAGAAGACGATCTGGTCGCACAGCACCTCGTCGCTCAGTTCCTCGCTGTCAGATGCCAGCAATATGCCCAGGACATCGTTGTGAATCGTGCCAGTGCGACGTCGCCGGGCAACTTCCTCGCGCACCAGATGAAGGCAGGCATTCCAAGCCCTGTGCCCCGTAGGCCACCAGGGCAGCACGCCCACCGCGTAGGCCATCACAGCAGGACGGACGGTGCTCTGGCGGAGCCGAGCGATGGCCTTGACCCAGGTGTGCAGAAGGCGAGGATCGTCGACACTGAGGCACGCTCTGACGTTGGCCTCGGCGACAGCTGTGTCCAGCAAGGGGAGCAGTCGGAAGGGCGTCCCCACAGGGCAGGCATTCGCCATCCGCTGTGCTGCGACGGCGATGGCAGCCCGGTTGCCGGACAGGGCGTCACCGCGCAGGGTGGGGATCATCAGCCGGCTTACCGCATGGTGCTGTGCGCCGCTCAGCTGGTTCAGCATCGCCGTGGAACCCATCACGCGCCCCAAAAGACGGCCAGTCGTGTGGTGCTCCACTCCGGAGCTGCGCAGCACTTGTTCGATCAGACGTGGATCACGCAGCCATACAGCTCTGACACCCGGCAACCAGTCGGGGACGATCGCGCCGTGTCGGGCGAAGTGGCGCTCCATGTAGCGGGGGCCCCAGAGGAAACGACCCGCCATGATCGGCATGACGGCGGGGGCGGACAGTGGCTTGAGTGGCAACTTCTCAGTCATTCAGAAGTGTCCCGGATCGATCGGAGATGTGGGATGAGTCCGTAGCTTCCTGGCGCGGTGCCGCCGGACTTGAGTACAGAGCCGAAGCTGCGCGTTGGCCGACCGGAGATGCCGAGTCCCATCACAGGTCCCCGCCGGCGATGTCAGGCCACGAGCGCGTGGCTGAACTGGGGGGTTGCCAGGGATGTGAGCATGGCGGTGAGGCGCACGCTGGGCTCGGGCGGTAGACGCGGCGGCGTCAGCTGGATGAGCGCATACCAGGGCCTGGAGCGACACGACCGCCTGGGGCACCGCGATCAGGGTTGTTGTGGCTCATGAGACACCACTGCCGGGAGGGAGGGGGCACCGTGGCGGCGCTGTCGGCGGGTGTACTCGGAGATGGCCTGCCACAGGTGGCGCCGGTCAGTCTCGGGCCAGTAGTCGGCGGTGAAGTACAGCTCGGCGTAGGCGGTATGCCAGGGCAGGAAGTTGGAGATGCGCTGCTCATTGCCAGTGCGCCACACCAGATCGACATCCGGCATGTCTGGCAGGGGAAGGTGCCGCGCGACGTCCGTTTCACTGATCAGGTCGGGATCAAGCTGACCGCTTCGTACCCGGCGGGCGAGGGCGGCAGCGGTACGGGTGATCTCGTCCCGGCCGCCGTAATCGATGCACGTGGTCAGTGTCAGGCCGGTGCGGTCATGTGTGCTGCTCTCACGCATCCTCATGAGGTCGATCACGTCCTGAGGCAGCCTGTCCGGGCGGCCGTGCCAGCGCACTCGGACATCAAGATCCTCGAGAGGGTACTCGCGCAGCTCTTGGCGCAGAACGGCGAGGATGGTGCCGATCTCTTCGCCGTCGCGCTTCCAGTTCTCGGTGGAGAAGGTGTAGAGGGTCAGGTGCCGCAGGCCGATCTCCAGAGCACCGTAGACCATCTCGTAGGCGGCGGAGCGGCCGATCCGGTGGCCTTCGTGCCGGGGCAGGCCGCGTTGCTGTGCCCACCGGCCGTTGCCGTCCATGATCACGGCGACGTGGGTGGGCATCTGGTCGACTGGAATCTTTGGTGCTCGCTCACCGCTGGGGTGTGGTGGCGGGCTGCGAAAGGCCGGGCGCTGCGCGCGCGGACGCTGTGTGACCACAGTGTCGTGCCGGGGACGGCGTGGCGGTGGCACGGTCACCTCGGTCAGGCTCCAGGCGAGAGCGGCGCGCGCCCGAGCCGGGGCGAGGAGGCGTGCGATGGTGACGAAGGCGGGCCTGGGCGGGGCATGAAAGAGGGCGGGACCGGCGGCGCTCACGGCGTCGAGCTGTGCGCGCAGCAGGTCGGCCATGGTGTCGAGGACGGTTGCGAGGCCGGGGTGCATTCCTCGGGCGAGGGCAGGCTGGGTCACCCATCGGCGGGCAAGCCGGGTCAGGTCGGTGATCAGGTCGGCGGTGGAGGGACTCCAGCGCCGCTGCGCCAGGTCGTCGGCTGATCCCGGGAACTGATCGAGGATCTGACCGGGCAGGAGAAGGTCCCCCTGGGCGAGGTCGGCGGACAGGTCGGTGAGAATGTCGGTGAGCCGGACTCCGTCGAGGAACTGCTCGTAGACGTCCTGCCTGTCCAGGCGGAGTGCCACCGCCACGCCGGCCCTGTCGAAGAGGTCGCGGACCTGTTCGAACCAGGGCAGCAGGGTGCCGCGGCCCCAGGCGCGCCAGCTGCTCCAGTCGGTGAACCGCCTGCCGTGGGCGTCGTGCTGGACCAGCGTCATGGCGTTGTGCAGCCCTGAGAGGTCCAGGCGCCAGCGCCAGGCGGTGTCCACCAGGGCCAGGCGGACAGGGTCTGTGCTTGTCCCGGTTGCCAGGTCACGGTCCAGGGCACTGATCCATGCCCCGACCCGTGCCGCTCGTTCCCCGGATTCGGCCGTGCGGTCGTCAGCAAGGTCGTCGAGGGCGTTGGCCGCCGTCCACAGCGCCCAGCAGGCCGGGCGGAGCACCGCAGGCACCAGTTGGATCAGCGCGTATTCCGCCGGGTCCTGTTGCTTGGTCAGGGTCTGGCAGAGCCGGTACGCCGCCTGTAGCGCCGGGTCGTCACCGGCCACCCCCGCTAACGACCTCGTCGAGCGGTGACCAGTTCGCAGGGGGGCAGGTCGCTGCCTGCCTGAAGTGGTGGAGCGCATACTGATCACAACGAGAGCAGAGCAGCGAGGTTGTGCCGGTGATCCCAGGGCTGGACGGGTGCGTCAGCTGCCTGGCAGCGTCCGCCGCGCGGCAGGGCCCGGCTCTGGCGCGTCGAACACCGGAGTGGAAGACAGGGCGCTGCGGGTGCGCCACTGGAAGGTCAGCAGGCCCAACAGCGCTGCCGCAGCGAACCAGGTCAGCTCGATGAGCAGGTGCCCGGGGGCGGATGTGCTGGAGAAGGCTGCTGCGGTGGCTGCCTGCATGGCGCCGTAGGAAGGCAGGTAGTGCGTGATAGCGCTGTCTGCGCTGGAACTGGAGATGGGGTTCTGTAGCGCGATGTCGACGACACTGGTCATCACGATGGCGAACATGCCTTCCACTTCCTTGCGCAGCAACGCGCCGAAGCCGACTCCGAGTACGCCGTAGGTCAGCCCGGCGCTGAAGAGGGCTGCGGCGAGCAGGGCCGGCTGACGCGGAGCCCAGGCCAGGTACATGACCGCTGTCGCGTAGGCGGCCACCAGAGCGGACGCGAGAGCGAGGCCGGCCAACTTCGCCGCGACCAGATGAGGTCGTGGATAGCCGGCCATCACAAGGCGCCGATCGAACAAGCTGCCGTTGAACGTCGCGGCGAACATCAAGAACCCGGTGATCAAGGTGACCGCGTTCAGCGCACCGCTGACCGCGGTGAGCTCGTTGCCATGAGGCGCCAGGAGCTCTCCCGTGGTCTGCAGTCGCACCCGCACCGGCCTGTCCGGCATCGACACGTACGCCAGAAGCGTCCACACGGGAAGGAAGACCGCGATGAGCACCGCGGCGAATCGGTTACGGGCGTGCTCGGCCACCGCGTACCGCGTGGCCGTGCCGAGCAGCATCATCTGCGCTCTCATGCCGCTTCCCTCCCCTGCGCCTGGAGACGACCGCCGTTCAGGCGCCACAATTCGTCCAAGCGCTCGGTGTCGTAGGCGAGATGAGAGACCACCAGAACTGAACGCCCCCGCTCGCGCAACCGGGATGCGAGCTCCCAGAACCGCAGGTAGGTGTCCCAGTCGAAGCCCTGATAGGGCTCATCCAACAGCAGCACCTGCGGGTCGTGCATCAACGCCAACGTCACGTTCAGCTTCTGCCGCGTCCCTCCGCTGAGCACGCCGGCCCGCTCGTCCAGGTATTCGGCGAAACCGAGCACATCCATGACCTCCCTCGCATAGCCAAGGCTGTCGAGACGGAATGCCGCCTGGAAGAACGTCAAATGCTGCCGCACCGTCAGTGCATCGTTCACCACTACCTGCTGCGGGCAGTAGCCGAACCGGCCACCGTGACGAACACTGCCCCGTGAGGGGCGCAACTCCCCAGCGAGAATCTTCAGCAGGGTGGACTTGCCCGCACCGTTCTCCCCCACCACCCCGGTCAACGATCCGGCAGGCAGGGTGAAGTCGACACCCCGCAGCACCAGCCTCTTGCCATAGTGATGGTGTACATCCACGACTTCCACGCCGCGACACTCCTACGCTGCTTGCCTAGACGACCGCAGGCTCTAACGAACGCGACCGGCCACGGGCACGCAGCCACACGGTGGTCCCAGCGGGTGAGCGTCCCCACCGGAATTGGCCGGCAATGCCCAAGAGGAGCGCGAAGGTTCACCAGAGATCGTCCCGCAGCCCGGAAGCGTTGGCCATGGTGAGTTCCATGGGGGAAAGAAGGCTGGCGGGACCGTCCTTCCCGGAAACGTATTGCAGGGTGCTCCGTCAGATGGCAGGTGATCCCATGCTGTCTGCGACCCAGGGCTGTCGCCCGTCTGGATGAGGGTCCTCGTCTTTTGGGCCGCACCTCTCTAACGTGGGCGGCAGCCGCCGAAGGGAGGCGCCATGTCGGACGATCCGACGGGCCCGTTGGGTACGGCAATGCGGGAGGTCACGTTCCCGGACCAGTCTCGAGGGATCATCTTGGTGCGTGCGGGGACACCGCAGGACGAGGCCGAGGCAATGGCCGCCCGGGTGTGGGCCGAGATGCCGGAAGGTTGACCCACATGAGCGCAGGTGTCCCGTATCGTCCTCACGCGTCATCGCCTGGGGAGGAGGCGCGGTAGCGGTCTCTGCGACGAGGTCGAGGCCACTCAGGGTGAGACGTCGGCGCCGCGTCCCGCCGCCTGGTGCGCCTGCTGGCTGCCACGAGAACTGTCGCGTCGTCCGCCCCATGGCCGGTGCGCGTTGCCGGGTGGAGAGCAGGTGGTGAAGAACGGGTTCGCGGAAGGCGGCCGAGGAGACCTCGTCGGCCAGTCGGCTTACACGGCTTTGACGGGCCCCAGGGTGGTAGGCCCCCGGGGCCGGCGCATTCTGATGGCAGTGCTGACCCCGCCTGGCGCTCCTGGTCTGGCGGTGGGAGCTCGACCTTCGGCAAGGCGGCTTTTCCGGCAGGCCTCTAGCATGATCGGATGGTTTTCGATGATATCCATGGGGCCGAGACGGTACGGGGAGTTGCGGCGGGGGACGCCGTAGGCGGTCTCTCCGGCGGATCACACCGTGGCGATGGCGGGGAGAGTTCTCGTCCTGTTGCCGATCTGGCCGGGTGGGCGGCGGACCTGGTCGAGCCGGTCAAGCCGAAGCTGCGTGGCTGGTTGCACGCCGTGATGGTCCCTGCCTCGTTGAGTGCCGGCATCGTTCTGATCTGTCTGGCGCGGACCGAGCAGGCGGTTGTGGCGTGCACCGTGTACGCCGTGACCGCGTTGCTGTTGTTCGGGACGAGCGCGGTCTACCACCTGGGCACCTGGGGGCCGCTGGGCGAGGCCGTTCTGCGTCGCCTCGACCACGCCAACATCTTCCTGATCATCGCCGGAACCTGCACCCCTTTGGCCGTGCTCCTTCCCTCTGACCGGCAGGCTCTGCTGCTGTGGATCGTGTGGGCGGGTGCGCTGGCCGGCATCGCCTTTCGTGTCCTGTGGGTCAGTGCTCCCCGCTGGCTGTACACCCCCTGCTACCTGGCTCTGGGGTGGGCACCGGTGCGTTACCTGCCCGACTTCCTGCACACCGGCGGAGCGGCCGTAGTCACCCTGATAGTGGTCGGCGGTCTCCTCTACAGCGCGGGAGCGGTGGTGTACGCCGTCCGACGCCCCAACCCCTCGCCCTGCTGGTTCGGTTTCCACGAGGTGTTCCACGCTCTGACCGTGGCAGCCTTCACCGCGCACTACATCGCCATCTCCCTCGCCGTCTACTGACCCCCGCAGCGGGAATCGCCCCTGCGTCACGGTGCTCTCGCCCTACTCGCGCACCGATCGGGGGAGTGCGACATGCGGTGAGGGCCCGGCCAGCGCGCGCTGGCCGGGCCCTCACCGCTGCTTGGGCGGGCCTGTCCGCGTCGGTCAGGCGGCCAGGGGTGTCCCGAGCATCGCGGAGGCCCGCTGCAAGGGGCTTTCGATGCGGGTCGGGACGGCCTCGGGCCGGGTGCGGCAGGTGAAGCCGAGTCGGGCCATGGCCCTCAGGACTTCGCCGGTGCTGAAGTCGCGGCGGTCCTGGCGGGTGATGACCTGGCCGACCTGCTTGGCGGGGTAGTGGCGTCGTCCGATGATCACGGACTCGCCGGTGACGGGTTCGGGTTTGATGCCATTCATCGATTCCAGCACGCCGCTCTTGGTCAGGTCGAACGGGAAGCGGGCGATGACACAGCGCATGATGCCTCACAGGCAGGAGAGGAGACGGGACGGGCCGGTGGTTCAGCGGGAGCGAGCGAGGACGCCCAGGGCGTTGCCGCGTTCGTCGACCACGGGCACGGGCCCGAGCCGCCCGAAAGGCACCCCGTTCTCGGCTCTTTCCCCCGCGGCCCACGGTGAGACGGAGGGCTCGCTGCTGTGGGTGATGTCGCCGAGGCGGACCCGGTCGGTGTATCCGATGCTGTCCCGAACGGCGGTGAGCTGGGACTGGGTGACCAGGCCGACACACTGGCCGTCCTCGTCGCAGACGAGCAGATACTGCGTACGTGCGGCGGCCATGACGGACAGCGCCACCTCGACGGTCATGTCGTACCAGACCTGCGGCCCGGCCGCGTTCACGACGTCGACCACCGTGCCTCGCACGGGGCGAGCGCTCACGGAGCGAGTGTCCAACGTTCCCAGCATCAAAGGGTGCCTCCTGCGCAGACGGACGGATTTCTGACCAAGACGTTTCTATGCGGCCGCACCGGCGGTGGACTGGAGTGCGGGGGCGCGGCGGGGAGCCGAGGAGGGGCGGCGTCGGCCCCGGGAGGTGGCACCGCGCTTCTTGGGGCGTTCGGCGACCGGTGCGGTGATGACGACCGGGATGCCGGTCGGGGCTTGGGCTCCGGTGATCCGGCTGAGGGTCTCGTCGCCGGAGCGGACCTGGGTGGTCTGCGGCCGGATTCCGGCGTCCGACATGAGGCGGGTCATGCCGCGGCGCTGGCTCGGGGTGACGAGGGTGACGACGCTGCCGGACTCGCCCGCGCGGGCGGTGCGGCCGCCGCGGTGGAGGTAGTCCTTGTGGTCGGTCGGAGGATCGACGTTGACGACGAGGTCGAGGTTGTCGACGTGGATGCCGCGTGCCGCGACATTGGTCGCCACCAGCACGTTGACGTGCCCGGTCTTGAACTGCGCCAGGGTGCGGGTGCGCTGCGGCTGCGACTTCCCACCGTGCAGGGCCGCGGCCCGTACCCCGCTGCTCAGCAGGTGCTCGGTGAGGCGGTCGACGGCGTGCTTGGTGTCGAGGAACATGATCACGCGGCCGTCGCGGGCGGCGATCTCGGTGGTGGCCGCGTGCTTGTCGGCGCCGTGGACGTGCAGCACGTGGTGCTCCATCGTCGTGACCGCTCCGGCCGAGGGGTCGACGGAGTGCACCACGGGATCGCTGAGGTAGCGGCGCACCAGCAGGTCGACGTTGCGGTCGAGCGTCGCGGAGAACAGCATGCGCTGACCGTCCGGGCGTACCTGGTCGAGGAGGGCCGTGACCTGGGGCATGAACCCCATGTCGGCCATCTGGTCGGCCTCGTCGAGGACGGTGACACAGACCTGGTCCAGCCGGCATTCGCCCCGGTCGATGAGGTCCTTGAGACGCCCCGGCGTGGCGACGACCACCTCGGCGCCACCGCGCAGCGCGCTCGCCTGCCGGCCGATCGACATGCCGCCCACGACCGTGGCCAGCCGCAGCTTCACGGAACGGGCGTACGGGGCGAGCGCGTCGGTGACCTGCTGCGCCAGCTCACGCGTCGGTACGAGGACCAGCCCCAGCGGCTGCCGGGCCTCGGCGCGCCGCCCGGCGGTCCGGGCCAGCAGCGCGAGCCCGAAGGCGAGGGTCTTGCCGGAACCGGTGCGGCCACGGCCCAACACGTCCCGGCCCGCGAGGGAGTTCGGCAGGGTCGCGGCCTGGATCGGGAACGGCACGGTCACGCCCTGCGAGCCGAGCGCGGCCAGCAACTCCCGTGGCATGTCCAGATCAGCGAAGCTCTCCACGGCGGGAAGCGCAGGAGTCGTCGTCGCGGGGAGAGCGAACTCCCCCTGAAGCGCGGCGGGCCGGCGGCCGTAACCGCCGGAGCGGATCGGGCCGGCCGACCGGCGCGGGGCCGACGAGCCGAAGCGGCTGCCACCCTTTCCGGAGTCGTCACTGCCGTTACGGGTGCGGGCGTAGCGGTCGTTCGTGCGTGTGCGGTTCATGCGGAACCTTCCTCGATGCGGCACATCTCAAGGAATTCCCGCAGCAATGAGCGGCACGGGGAATTGCAAGAATTGGCCGTGGGGTGGCAGCTTGCACTCGCACGGATTATCCGTCGCCAGATTCGCAAGCGCTGAAATAAGTGGCGCGGTGTGGGCTCAGTATGCGAAGCGCCCACTGCGCTGGGAGAGGGTGCGTCTGCACCCCTGCAGGAAGATCCGTCCGGTGAGCCTACGGATTCCTGGGTGTCGTCCACAAAACTGTGGGAAATGCATGTAGCTGGGGCCCGCACCCCGAGGGATGCGGGCCCCAGCTACAAGTATGCGACAGTCAGCGTCAGGCGAGAACGATGTTCTCGGCCGTCGGGCCCTTCTGACCCTGCGCGATGTCGAAGTTCACCTTCTGGCCCTCGAGCAGCTCGCGGAAGCCCTGGGCGGCGATGTTCGAGTAGTGGGCGAACACGTCGGCGCCGCCACCGTCCTGCTCGATGAAGCCGAAGCCCTTTTCCGCGTTGAACCACTTCACGGTACCAGCAGCCATGTTATTTCTCCTTTGGGGCAGTGCATCGGAGCCCGCACCGTGCGGACTCCGTGTCGCCGCGATGATCACCCCGCCCGGAAAAATACCGGAAATACAAAAGCGCTCCCAGCGGCACAGAACCGACCGGAGCACTTGAAGTTTCGGGAACCACAACTGCAACTGAGGACGACAGTAGCACGCCGCAGAAGCCAGTGTGCGGTGAAGAACGCCACCTGTTTTATTGCGGCAGAGAATCTATCCGCACGCCCCTTTTAAATCTCAGCCCGCGGGCACAGATATTTACCCACCCGCGCGACGTCATATTTTGCGTGCCGCGCTTGCGCGATCTGGTCCCACGCCACGCCTCGAAGGCCAGCTGTCGGACTCGAGCTGGAGTTGGGCTCACCACCTTCGCCACCGCGCCGCCGATACTCGCCGGTGAACTCCCCGGCCGCGTTGCTGAGCTGACCCCTCGCCCACGAGTCCCACTGGGGCCAGGAGAAGACGCAGTCGCCTACCAGTTCCGCATGACCCCACCGCCGCCAAACCCAAGACCTTCCACTGCGGGGGCGGCCGGCCCCCAGCATCGTGAGCGGCAGCCGAGCAGGATGTTGGC
This sequence comes from Streptomyces sp. NBC_01171, assembly GCF_045039805.1. Taxonomy (NCBI): domain Bacteria; kingdom Bacillati; phylum Actinomycetota; class Actinomycetes; order Kitasatosporales; family Streptomycetaceae; genus Streptomyces; species Streptomyces sp. NBC_01171. The sequence goes on from NZ_CP108609.1 coordinate 6,450,353, forward strand.
CCGCCCGGCGGGATGCCTGCTCGAACTGGCCTGCAGCCTCATATGCCTCCGCCGCCTATGAACTTCACTCAGACATGAGCAGTAAGGGCCGCGTGCTGGGGACCGGTGTTCGCATGCTGGGCGAACTACGCCGTCGACCGCCACGGAACACCGCTCGCCGTCACGCTCACCTCAGCTGCCGCCACGACAGCACCCAACTCCTGCCACTGCTGGACGCGGACACGCCCATCCGGGGACTTCGCGGACGCCCCGGCGCAAGCCCCGAAGCCTGGAAGCCGCGTCAGGTCTGCGCTCAGCCTCTTCGGTGACTGCGGCAAGCGGTGACGGTGGCGGGCTGCGGGCCGACGCATTGTTCTGAGACTCGCTCGTGTACGCCGTGCGCCTCACGCCGAGGCCGACCCCTGCCGGAAGGCCGGACACCCGCATGCAAAGGGAAGATCGGCCCGAATCAGGTGTGGGGCCGGAGACGGTCGTCGAGCGCGGCACCGACGTCGGGGCAGTTCTTCCGGATGGTGTCGAGGAAGGCGCGCAGCACCGGGGAGTGATTGCGGGCCGCGAAGGACAGGACGAGATCGGGCAGGGGTGAGCGCGGGGTCACGTCACAGAACCGCACTCCCGGGCGCGGGACCGCCCTCATGCGGGACGGCCCCAGGCCGACGCCCACGCCTGAGGCGGCGAGGCCGATGATCGTGTGGACGTCCCTCGCGACGGTCGCGCCGCCGAGAGCCGATGAGTCCGCGCCCAGCAGGGTGCGCAGCCCGGCGACCACAGCGGGCTCGTCCTCGCCGGCCGAAACGATCAGCGGCTGTCGACGCAACTGATCGGCGCTTACCGCTTGTTGACCCGCGAACGGGTGCACCGTACTCACCACGGCGATCACGTGGTCGTGTCCGACGGGAACGGACACGAGATGCTCGGCTCCGGCACCCCGTGGAGCGCCGAGGGTGAGGGCCACGTCCAGCTCCCCGGCGACGAGAGCTGGGCCGCTGCGGCTGGTTGCCATCTCGTGCAGTTCCAGTCTCACATCGGGCCGTTCACGGCCGAACCGGCTCAGGACGCCCGGCAGCGGGTCGAGCAGTGCTGAGGCGATGAAGCCGAGGCGCAGACGTCCCGTCTCGCCGCGCGCGGCCCGGCCCGCGTCGACCGTGGCCGCCGCGATCTCGTCGAGCGCCCGGCGCGCCCGCGCGAGGAACGCCTCGCCGGCGGCGGTCGGGAACACCCCCTGACGTGTGCGGTCGAAGAGCCGGGCCCCGACCTCGCGCTCCAGGTCGGCGATCTGCTTGGACAGCGGCGGCTGCGCGATACCCAGCTCGGCGGCCGCCCGGCCGAAGTGTTCGTGCGCGGCGAGAGCAATCGCGTACCGCAGGTGTCGCGCTTCCATAACCCGCCCTCCGTCCCACCGGCCGCCGGTGGCGATACCTCAAAGATATCGCCATGCCACTTATCAGATCTATGAATGGATGGCGCCGTGGTTTCTGTCTGGAATGGAGCCATGAAGAACGTCCCTCCGACCGACACCGTCTTCGTCTTCGTGCACGGCGCCTGGCACAGCTCCGGACAGTGGGCGGCGACGCAGCGCGCCCTGGCCGGACTCGGCGCCGCAAGCGTGGCCGTCGACATGCCGGGGCACGGCTTCGACGCACCCCTGCCCACCGGGTACCTGCTGCCCGGCCAGCCGGGCCTGCTGACCGAGAAGTCCCAGCTCGCCACCTTGACGATGGACGACTGCGCCGAGGCAGTACTGGGCGTCCTGCACCAGGTGCGTCACCACCGCACTGTCGTGCTCGTCGCGCACAGCGCGGGCGGGGGTCCCGCGTCCCTGGCCGCGGAGCGGGCGCCCGAATTGGTGGACCAGATCGTCTACCTGTCCGCTTTCGTCCCGGGCGGGCGGCCACGGTTCTTCGACTATCTGGGATCACCCGAGAACGCCTCCGCGCTGGGCCAGAACCTGACCCTCGGCGACCCCGAGGCCCTGGGCGCCGTACGGATCAATCCGCTCTCGCCGGACCCTGCCTACCTCGACGAACTGCGGGAAACCCACTACCACGACACCCCCCTGGACCGGTTCGACCGGTGGCGGTCCGCGCTGAGCCCCGATCTGCCCCTGGCGATCCCGACGGCTCCGGTCACCTTGACCGCGGCACGATGGGGACGAATTCCCCGAACTTTCCTGCGCTGCGCCGAGGATCGGGCACTGGCACCGGCCGCGCAGGACCTGATGATCGCGGAAGCCGACCGGGCCTTCCCCGGCAACCCGTTCACCGTGCGTACCCTGCCCGGCAGCCATAGCCCGTTCGCCGCCCGGCCGGCCGAGCTCGCCGCGGTCCTCGCGCCGTGAGCCGGCATCGGCCCATGAAAGGTTCCCCGTCCTTGAGCGGGGGACGGCTCTCGGCCGGTGGCGACGGGCGGCTCATCCTGCCGGTCGTGCTGAGCGCGACATTCGTGCAGTTGCTCAACGTCGCCGTCGCGCAGATCGCCGCCCCGGCGATCCGGGCCGACCTGGGTGCCGACGAGCCGGGCGGCAGCGAGGCTGCTGATGGCCGCGGAGGCCCGTGTCCTGGGACACGGCGGTGCTCGGGCCGTTGCGCGGGCGGCCTCGGTGAGCGAGACGACGGTCCGCAAGGGCGTGTTCGAACTGGAGACCGGTGAGGAGCCTCTGGGGCGGGTGAGGCGGAGGCCGCAAGAGGGTCGCAGATCTCGATCCGGGGCTGCGGCCGGCACTGCTGGCGCTGGTCGAGCCGGACGAGCGCGATGATCCGATGTCGCCACTTCGGTGGACGGTCAAGTCGACCCGCAACCTCGCGCGGGAGCTGGCTCGGGCCGGGCACGAGGTCAGTGCGGACACCGTCGCCGACCTGCTGCGGGAGGAAGACTGCAGCCTGCAGGCCAACGCCAAGACCATCGAGGGAAGCGAGCATCCGGACCGGGATGCCCAGTTCCGCTGTCTCAACGAGCAGGCCCGCGATCACCGGGACGCCGGCCAGCCGGTGATCAGCGTGGACACCAAGAAGAAGGAGCTCGTCGGCGAGTTCAAGAACAGCGGCTGCCAGTGGCGGCCTGCGGCTGATCCGGTGCCGGTGAACGTCCATGACTTCGCCGACCCGCAGCCGGGCAAGGCAGCCCCCGCCGGGGATCTACGATGTCGCGGCGAACACCGACTGGGTCAACGTGGGCACCGATCACGACACCGCCGCGTTCGCAGTGGAATCCACCGCCGCTGGTGGTGTGGCCAGGGCCGGGCAGCTTACGGTTCCGAGCGGACCGGCACACCGCGACCAGGGCCGGCCAGGCCCTGGCTGCCTGAGCCGCGCCGCCTCAGAGGGTCGGCGGGTCGGACCCGATCCCCGCGACGCGACGCCCCGGCTCCGCGACATCGCCAGCCCTGCCTGATGTGGACGAACGACGTCTCGAACGCGCCGCGACCCCGGCGTCGCGCCGGCCGTACCAGCAGCGCGCTTCGCCGGGGTCGCGGGCTACGCCCGTGATGTCACGCGATGTCGGCCATCCCGGCCCCGTGGTCCAGCATCTGGGAGGGGTCCAGGACGACGGGCAGCTCCGTCAGGCCCCGGAACGCGGGGAAGGGGACGGTGAGCCACCGGGCCTCGTCCGCCGGCAGGGCCAGGGTGAGTTTCGGGAAGCGGCGGAAGAGCGAGGCCAGGGCGATCTGCATCTCCATCCTCGCCAGCGGCGCGCCGAGGCAGTAGTGCGGCCCCGTACCGAAGCCCAGGTGGTTGCTCTGCACACCCGGCCGGGCGACGTCGAAGGTGTCGGGGCTCTCGAAGGCAGCGGCGTCCCGGTTGGCCGAGGTGACCGCGATCTGCACCAGCGAACCCTTGGGAATGAGCGTCCCCGCGATGGTGATGTCCTCGAGGGCGTGGCGGAAGGTCGCGTTCTCGACCGAGCCCTCGAAGCGGATGATCTCCTCGATCGCGTTCGGGAGGAGGTCGGGTGAGTCGATCACCTGCCTGAGCTGCTCGGGATGGGTGAGCAGGGTGTAGACGGCGTTGCCGATGAGGTAGGCGGTCGTCTTGTGGCCCGCGAACAGCAGCACCCACAGCGTGGACAGCAACTCACCGTCCGTCAGCGACTCCTGCTCGTCCTGCGTCTGGATGAGGACGCTGAGCAGATCGTCCTCAGGGGCCTTGCGCTTACGGGCGATCAGGACCTCGAAGTACTCCCGGAGAGTGTTCTCCGCCTCGGCCAGGCGATCCTTGTCCTTCTTGCTGAAACCGGTCCGCGCGACGACGCTGCACCACTTCTGGACCTCCTGCCGCTCCTCCTCGGGGACGCCGATGAGCTCGCAGATCACCTGCAGGGGCAGCGGGAAGGCGAAGGCCGACAGCAGGTCGACGGGCTGCAGGGTGGAGCAGTTGTCGAGCAGCGTGTCGGTGAGCTCCTGGATCCGTGGGCGCAGCGCCTCGATACGGCGGGGCACGAAGGCACGGTTGACGAGCCGGCGCAGCCGCGTGTGCTTCGGCGGGTCGGCGAACAGCATGTTGTCGTCCAGGGCGATGGAGGAGTCGCCGAAGATGGACCGGTAGGCGTCGATGGCCGCGTACATGTCCTTGCTGATCCTCGGGTCGGCCAGGGCGGCCTTCGCGTCCTCGAACCGCGTGATCAGGTACGAGTCCACACCGTGCGGCGGGGTGATGCGGCAGACGGGAGCGTTCTCCCGCAGGTGCTGGTAGAGGGGGTGGGGGTTGGCCCGGTACTCCGGGCAACCACGGGATGCCGCGTCCACCGCCCGGGCTGTCTCGTCCGCGGTCTCCTGCTCCTGCATCTGAGTCATCGACGGCCCTTCTTCTCTTCCCACGGTGGCACGGGACGGCTGCAACGCTGAAATGCATTGACGCCACTCGGAACCGGAAAACGCGATTCACCCTGACGCGGACCCATGTCGTCGGCACGGTACGGAAGTGGAAAGGCAGAGTGCGCCGTCCGGGGGAAGGCTCGATTGCCGACCCCGGGGGGCTGTGACAGGTTCGGACCCAGGGCCGCCGTGAATATGAATCGCTGCCCGAACTACCGCTGGGTCACTGGAGGAGGACGGGCCGTGGACACACGCGACAAAGAAATGGTGCCGGTACTGATCGTGGGCGGTTCGCTTGTCGGACTGTCCGCGTCGGTGTTTCTGGGAAGACTGGGCGTCAGCCATACGGTCGCCGAACGCCGGGCCGCCACTTCCGAACACCCCCGGGGCCGGGGGAACAACATGCGGACGATGGAGTTGTTCCGTACCGCCGGACTGGAACCGGACATCAGAAAGGCCGCGGCCGTCCTGTCCGGCAATCACGGCATCATGCAGACGGACAAGCTGTCGGGCGGCGAGAGCAGATGGCTCTCGGCCCGTCTCACCGGCGGAGCTCCCGAGACGAACGTGTGCTCCACCCGGCGGTGCGCGTGCAGTCAGAACGACCTGGAGCCCGTCCTGCTGGCACACGCCCGTCAACTGGGCGGGGACGTGCGCTTCGGTACGGAGCTGATCTCCTTCACCGAGGACCGGGACGGCGTGACGTGCGAACTGCGCGAGCGGGAGAGCGGCCGGACGTACTCGATGCGCACGGCCTACCTCCTGGCGGCCGACGGGCCTCGCAGCCCCGTGCGCGAACGGCTGGGCATCGGACAGAGCGGCGGGGGCGACCTGTTCCACAACGTCAGCGTCACCTTCCGCAGCAAGCTCCTCCGCCAGGTGGTCGGGGACCAGCGGTTCCTCGTGTGCTACCTGAACGGGACCGAGGGCGAAGGGGTCCTGCTGCCCGTCGACAACGAGGAGAAGTGGGTCTTCCACGTCCCGTGGTTCCCCGAGCGCGGCCAGACGCTCGAGTCCTTCACCGACACGCGCATCGCGGACCACATCAGGGCCGCCGCCGGCGTACGGGACCTGGACGTCGAGGTCACGGGTCGCGCCCCGTGGCACGCGGCGGACCGGGTCGCCGACCGCTACCGGCAGGGCCGCGTCTTCCTCATCGGTGACTCGGCCCACGAGATGCCCCCCACCGGTGCGTTCGGGTCCAACACGGGCATCCAGGACGCGCACAACCTCGCCTGGAAGATCACGGCCGTACTGGGCGGCTGGGCGGGAGAGGGCCTGCTGGACACCTACGAGAACGAACGGCGTCCGGTCGCGCTGGCCACGAGTGCCCGGGCCATCGAGCAGGCCGCACGCGAGCAGCACCCCGGCTACACCGCCGCGCAGGGCACGGGCCAGAGCACGGACCTGATGACCGTGTCCCTCGGCTACCGCTACGTCTCCACGGCCGTGTCCGGCGCCGACACCGACGCGCCGACCATCCCGCAGACGCTCCGCCTGCAGGCGGACCCCGGCACCCGGGCCCCGCACATGACCGTCGTGCACAACGGGGACACCAAGTCGACCATCGACTTGTACGAGCGGTCCTTCGTCCTGCTCTGCGGCCTCGCGGACGGGCCTTGGCCGTCGGCCGCCCACGCCGCGGCGGCCAAGCTCGGCGTCCCCCTGGTGTCCTACCGGGCCGGCGCCGGCCCGGACTTCGACCTCGACACCTCGCCCACCCTGGACGCCGGTGCCGAGGACTGGGCCGCCACGCACGGCGTCACCCCACAGGGCGCGGTGCTCGTGCGCCCCGACGGAATGGTCGCCTGGCGCTCCGGCGACCTCCCCGCGAACCCCGAGGACGAGCTGACGCGCGTTCTGCAAGGCCTTCTCAGCCGCTGATCCCGTCTCCGACGCCCTCCTCCGACCGTGCCACCACAGGGAGCCCTTCCATGCCTCAAGCCGCCGAGACCACCGACCTGCAAGCTCCGGGCGACATAGGCCTGCGCACCGCGCTGAGCGCCGACGACGCCCGGCACGAGCGAATAGACGTCCACCACCACTACACCGCTCCCGAATGGGTGCGGTGGGCCGAGGAGAACGGGATCGCGCACCGTGACAGCCTGCCGCCGTGGACCCGATGGGACGAGGCCGCCGCCCTGGACCTGATGGACCGGACCGGCACGCGCACCAGCATCCTCACCGTCGCCATGCTGGGACGCTTCCAGGACGCCGCGACACGCAAGGAGAGCACGCGGGTCGCCCTCGAGGCCGCCGGCGACCTGACCGTCCGGCACTCCGGCCGCTTCGCCTTCTTCACACCCGTCTTCCTCGACGACGCCGAACTCTCCCGCTGGTCCGTCACCCACGGGATGGACCAGCTCGGCGCGGTGGGCGTCAGCGCGCGCACCAGCACGGGCAACACGTTTCTGGGCGACCCCGGGCTCAACCCGATCATGGCGGAGCTCGACGAACGCGCCGCCGTGATCAGCACGCACCCCATGCAGGTGAACACCTCTGGCGGCCCCAAGGGTGTACCGCCGTTCGTGTGCGACTTCCTCATGGACACGACCCGCGCCGCGCTGAGCCTGATCATGAACGGCACTCTGGACCGTTTCCCGCGGCTCACGTTCATCCTCCCGCACGGCGGCGGGTACCTCCCCTACATCGCGAGCCGGATCGAGGTCTTCGGGCGCCAGCTTGTCCCCGCCGTCGACCCCGGCCGCGTCCGCGACTACCTGCACCGCTTCTACTACGACACGGCCGCGCCCATGTCCCCGTCGGCCACCCCCACACTTCTGGCCGCCGCGGGTTCCTCCCGCATCCTCTACGGAAGCGACTGGCCGCCGACCCCCACCCGCGTGGTCGCCGATGTGACGACGCCCGCTCTGGACAGGGATCCCGCCCTCGGCGACCAGGAGCGCGGTCACATCAACCGCGGGAACGCCCTGCGTCTCCTGCCCGCCCTCGCGCCGGCCTGAGCACGCCCGGGGGCCGTCCCTGTACCGCTTGCGCGAGTGCCGCGGAGAGGCGCTGCCCGGCTCGCCCGGCGCTCGGACGGACGTCGGCCGTGCGGCTCGTCTCACGAGCCGCACGGCCGACGCGCGGGTTCACCTCAGCACAGTCCCGCCGGGATCGAGACCCGGCAGAAGTTGCCGCGGAAGAGGTTGCTCCCCTTCGTGGCGTTCTGGTTGACCAGGTCGGCGGGGGCGTTGGCGGTGATCCAGTTCTCGTCGACGTGGTTCTTCTCGTTGACCGCGCCGACGAAGCTCTTGAACAGCACGATTCCGCCCGACAGCGGGGACCGGCCGCTGTTGCCCGCGACCACGTTGTGCGTCAGCAGCGCGTTCTCCGCGCCGGCCAGCACGATGCCCGAGCCCTGCACGAACGGCAGCCGGGCCGTCTTGGCGCAGTACTTGTTGTTGTGGAGCACCTGGTTGCCGCTGATGGTGAGCGCGCCGGCACGGGGCTTGTTCTCGTCACCGATCACGAGCAGGCCGGCGCAGTTCCCGGTCATGTGGTTCCGCTGGACCGTCAGGTTGCGCAGGCGGAGGATCGTCAGGCCGTTCCGGTTGTCCTGCAGGGCGTTGCCCTCCACGACCAGGCCCCGGCTGTCCGTGGCTCCCTTCTCCGACATCGTCGTGTTGGCGAGGTACAGGCCGGCGTCCCCGTTGCCGCGGGCGACGTTGTCCCTGAACACGCCACGCGTGGAGTGCTCCTGCGAGATGCCCCACTTGCCGTTCCTCTCGGCCCTGACCCGTTGCACGGTCAGGCGGTCGGTGGCCAGGGACCACAGACCGACGCTGGAGAAGCCCGTCACTTTCAGGTCGGAGACGGTCACGTTCGCGACGGGCTTGTTCCTGAGCCCGACCACGCAGATGCCCTTGCCGCCCTCCACGCAGCCGATCGCTCCCTTGCGGCTCGGGGCGGCCTTCTTCTGGGGAGGCACGATCACCGTGCGGGGACCGACGCCGCGCAGCGTCACGCCGGAGGTCTTGACGGTGACGCTCTCGCGGTACGTGCCGGCCTGCACCAAGACCGTGTCACCGGCACGGGCCGCGTTCACCGCCTTCTGGATCGACTCCCCCGGGTGCACCGTCAGGGTTCGCGGTGACGCGGCGGCCGGGAGGACACCGGGGCCCACACCGAGGAGTACGGCGACGAACGCGGCGTACCGAACATGATTCCTTTTCATGTCCGGAAAATAGGACCGGATACCCGGCTGCCCGCGCGACAACTCGCCCGCATACCTCCGGTCGGGCGTACAGGTTCACATCACCGGCCGTGCACCGGCGGTGTCGGAGTATCAGCGGTGGCAGCCCGATCCGGCCGTACCTAGGCTCGCTAACGGAAACGACGCCGCGGGAAGGACACAGAATGCCTCAGCTGGACGAAGAAGAGATCCGCGTCAGCGCGATCGATACGGCGGATCAACCCCGAACGCTCGCAAGTGCACTGCGTTTCGCCGTGAAGGAAACCATGCTGCTGCCGGTGTTCCTGGTCCTCACCGCCATGATGGTGACACTGTGGCTCATGGGTATGCCCTTCATGCAGGCCTTGACCATTTCGACCGCGGTGAAGATTTCGATGGTTCTGTTCGAAACGCGTCGGCGGCCTTGCACGTCGAAGAGTTGACGCGCGGCGCCCCTCTCGGTTCCGGGAACCGGACGGTGCTTGCACGGGGCTGACGACTCGGGGGGCAGGTTACTTCTTCGACGGGCGCTTCTTCGACGGGCAATTCTCCTGCACTGGAGCATTCTCCTGGGCCGGGGCGCACCTCTTCGGGGCCGGGGCACCTCTCCCCGGGGCGGCTGGGCGGCGCACTTCTTCTGTCCCCGCCCGGCCTCAGGCCCCGCGACCCGCCTTCTCGCCGGCTCCGCTCTCCCCGAGGCCCCGCGGCACGGCCGCCGCGAGGCCGTCGCGTCCCGGATGCGCCCGGCGCTCGCGCAGGTCGGCCACCGCCAGGACCAGGGCGACGAGGATGATCGCCGTGGCGGTGAGCAACCCCAGCTGAAGGGCTGTCGTGGAACGGCCGTGGTTGGCGACGTGCGCGAAATAGACGGAGCCGACCACGGCGATACCGGCGGCCGATCCGATGCGCTGCCCGGTCTGCAGCACCCCGCCCGCCGCACCGGCACGTCGTACCGGCACGAGCGTGAGCGTGAGGGTCGTGTTGGGCGAGACCGTGAGTCCGGACCCGATTCCCCCGATGATCAGCGGCAGCGCCATGGCCCAGCCCACGCCGTCCCCGGGCACCAGCCGAACGGCGACGACGACACCGAGCAGCCCGAGAGCCACCCCGCTCAGACCGATGACGACCAGGCTGCGGCCGTAGCGCATCACCAGCCGTCCCCCGATGGCCGCGCCGACCGCCGAGGCGGCCGCGAAGGGCAGGATCGTCACACCCGCGGCGAGCGCGCTGTATCCCGCGGTGTTCTGCAGGAACAGTGACAGGACGAAGAAGATGGTGGTCAGCCCGGCGAAGAACATGAGGCTGATCAGAGCGCCGAGCGTGAAGGAGCGCAGGGAGAACAGCCCGAGGTCGACCAGCGGTGCCTTCCCCAGGCGTCCCTGGGTCCTCTCCCACACCCAGAAGCCCCCGAGCAGCAGTGCGGCCAACGGAATCAGCAGCCACTTCGCCCGGCCCTGCCACTGCTGCTCCTGCACCAGGGGCAGCAGCAGCGCGAGTACGCCCGCACCGAGCAGCAGTACGCCGAACGGGTCGAACTTCTCCCGTCTGTTGCCCGGCACCGGGAGACGGGGCAGCAGCCGGTTCCCCGCGACGAGGGCCGCCACCCCGATCGGCACGTTGACGAAGAACACCCAGCGCCATCCGTCGGCCGTGCCGAACGCGTGGATCAGCAGTCCGCCCGCCAGCGGGCCCACCGCGGTGGACACGGCGACGACGCTGCCGTGGAAGCCGAAGGCCCGGGCTCGCTCGGCACCCTGGAACATCTGCTGGATCAGCCCCGAGGTCTGCGGTGCGACCACACCGGCGGCCGCACCCTGGATCAGCCGGCACACCACCAGCCAGGTGGGGCCGGCGGCGAGGCCGCACGCCACCGACGCGGCCGTGAACACGGCGAGGCCGAACAACAACGCCTGGCGGCGCCCCCGCAGGTCACCCAGTCGTCCCGCCGGTGCCAGCGCGAGCCCGAAGGCGAGGGCGTACCCGGACACCACCCAGGACTGGGTGGCTTCGGACGCACCGAGCCCGCGCTCCATGGAAGGCAGCGCCACGTTCACGATCGAGACGTCGAGCAGCGAGATGAACCCCGCGGTCAGACACACCCCGAGCGCTTTCCACCGCCGGTCGTCGAGAGCAGGCCGGGCCATTTCTGTGGTCATGTGATCACGCTATGCAGCCCCGGCCGGTCGCACCAGCCGGGAAAAGGGAGCCGGGATGCGGGGTGGTCGAGCCCGGCCTCCGCGCCCGGCACGGTTTCGTGGGGGCGCCGGGGCGGCGCCCTCGTACCGCCGGCAGCACCACCTTGGCCCACTGCCGCTGCGCCGCGGCCACCTTCGGCACGCCGCGTAGGTCGAGGTGCTCGAGGGGCTGGTTGGCGTCCGCGTCCAGCAGCCACCGCCCGTGCTGGACACACGCCCGCTCCCATCGCGGCGCACACCGCACCACCCGCACGGCTGTCCCTGTGCGCCGAGCCGCGCACAGGCGGCAGCCGAAGGCGACCGCGTCGCCGATCCGCCACGCCGCCGCAGGCACCCCGTGCTTTCCGGCCGACAGCTTGGAGTCCTCCTGTCCCCAGGACGGCAACGCCCGCGCCAGCACGTCTTCCTCGACGCCGCACAGGCCTGCCAGGAGCTGCCGTCCGGCCGCGTTCAGCAGCACCTCGGCGTCGGCCCGCGCGCCCCCGCCGTCGTGCCCCGGCGGGTAGTTGCGCCACTGCCAGCACGACCGCAACACCTTCCCCTCCATCCCGTAGCGGCCCGCGATACGGCAGATGAGCGACGACGTCGTCTCCCCTGTGACGGGAGCGGTGCGGAACACCCCGCCGGGGTTGGGGTCGCCCTCGTGGGGCTGCCCGGGAGAATGGACCACTTCGGCCTCGTCCTTCTCGTGACAACGGGGCTCGCATGGCAGCGGTTCCGGACCCATGGCGCAGGACTACCTGGCGGTCCTCGAACACTTCGACGTACGCGACGGGGTGCTCGTCGGACATTCCATGGGCGGATTCCTCGCGCTTCGTGCCGTGCTCGACCATCCCGGGGTCGCCCGGCGGCTGCGCTGCTGGAGCGCCTCCCCCATCCCAGACCGCCCCAGGTCGCGGTCGGCCTGCTCCGCCTCGCCCGCGACCTCGGTGCCGATGACTGGCTGGCCCAACACGCCGAGACGTTGCTGAAGACACTCACCGTCGAGGGACTGCAACGCCTGCGTCCCACCGACATCGGCTGGTTGCAGCCTCTCCTCCGCGACGCGGCCCTCCTGGACGAACTGAACCTCGTCACCCGCCGCTGGCGGCAGCGGTGACGGGCGTACACAGGCGTGTAGGGCCGTTGCCAGCCCGGCCCCCGACACCCTGCCCCGCGCAACTCGTCAGCGAGGGCATCAATTGGAGGTGACTTCGGGGGCGCACAGCGGCCGCCCAACCAGAGGCCGCATCTCGTCGGAAGCGGTCAGGAGCATGCCTAGCGGGGCAGGCGGCCCAACACAGCACGAAACCTCTCCTGCCCTGCCATGACGCTCGCGTTCCACAGGCCTGAGGCGTCACCGCGCAGCGAGAGGGACTGGAGCCGTTGTTCCTCGGCGAGGAAGCCAGCATCTGCCATGTTCTGGTCGAGCATCCCCACCGCGGTGAGCGCCGCGTGGCCGCAGGACACCGCGTCGTCAGCGTTTCCCGAGCCGTGGGCCAGGAGGGCATACCGCAGGCAGAGGGCAGCGAAGAAGGCGTAGGTGTCGGCGACATCGGTGATCCCCTCCTCGTTCGGCTGAAGCTCTGGGAACCGTTCCAGCTGGCGCACGCTCTGGGCGGCGTTGGCGAGCGGCCGGTCGGCATGCCAGAGATCGCGTACGGACTCCGCATAGAAGTCCAGGTCGGCTTCCCGCCCCGGCGCGCCCGCCCGCAGGCCCACGAACAGTGGCGCCATACGTTCGGCGCAGGCGGCGGCATACAGTCGGATCGCCTCGTCACCCCCGTCACGAAGCGCCTCCGTGACGGTCCCTTCCACCAGCGTCTCCATGCCCCACCATCCCGATCGAACAGAACGAGAGGCTACACAGCGGGCTGAGGACCGCCGCTTGACGAGTTAGGCGCATGAGGTGTCTACACCGCCCGCTGGTCACTGGCCGCCCTCACCTCCGACCGCCGCCGCCCACCTATCACCGCCCCCGACCGGCAGCCACCAGCCGACCCGAGCGCCCCCGCCGCATCCCGGCCTCAGGACCTGGAACCGGGGGAGTGGGAGATACCGCGCGTGCCGTTGCAGTACGAACGGGCCGTCCTTGCCGGAGCTGCGGTCTGCGAGAAGCTGCGCTCCACCGTCCCCACGCGCGGCCGGGCGTACGACGTCGCCCGGCACCAGCAGGCTCCAGCGCTGGCGCGGATCCATCGTCGGCATCCTCAACTCTCCTGGGGTCAGCAGAGCCCTGGGAAGCGTGCTCGCCGCGTACACCGGGACGGTGCTTCCGGGCCTGCCTCCCGGGTAAGACCGCAGCCCAAAAGGACCACAGGGTGGGTCGAAAGAGGAATGAAGCGCTCACGGCGACACCCACCTCACTCAGTTCTACCGGCGGCACAAGCGTGGCCAGTGGGAGGCCGTTGTCAGTGGGGGCTGTCAGGATCCGCCGTCATGGGTAAACGGCGAAGTGCTACCGAGGTGGCTGCAGTTCATGCTCGGCTGAAGGCCGAGTTCGTGTCCAACTTGTCCAATCCGGGTATGACGCTGGACGCTATGCCGCTGTCCGCCATCCTGACTACTACCTCTCCCGGACGTGGATCTTGCGCGGCGAGGACGGCGGGTACCCAGTGCAGACGGCCCGCCGCCGTGTCCAGCAGTACCTGGCCGGCCCGAAAGGCGCTCGATAAGAGCGAAGCTGGCAGAAGGATCTGTCCCACCTCACTCCACCTCGGCTTCCTGCTCATGGGAGGCTGCCAGTGCTCTGACCGCATACCTTCGCCGGGTTGGGGGGTGCGGGGCCATTAATGCCAGCTACCTGGCCGAGGCATCCGCCTATGCTCGGCTCGTGCAGCCGCTTTCCGACCGCAGCAATCCGTTGATCACGGCGTTCCCAGCCGAGCTTGCAAGCGATGCCGAGGCAGTCCTGGCGGTGATGCCTGATTCTCGGCTCCGGCCGCATGCCTCGTTCCCGGTTGCTGTCGAGGGTCAGCAGGTTTTGATCCCCGGGCGCCTCTACAACGACGAGCCGCCAACTGACAGGGTGGCGTCGCTTTCGTCGCGCCAACAACAGCTTCTGCACTGCCTGTACTCAAGGCATTGCGACGGCCTGGTCAGGCAGCGCCACCTGGAGAAGGTCGTTGGTTCCACGGACCCATGGGTCGTCCCCTTCGTCGTGCAGTTGGTTGGCGAGTACGTCTTGGAGATCCTGGTCGTCATCTGCGATGAGCTCCGTGATCTCGCCACGCCCGGCACCTGCGGCCACCTCGTTTACGGGCACTTCCTCGTGGACAACCCTGCCTTCTTCGCGCGCACTCAACGGCGGGTCGTGAGCTACTGGAGCTGCTACTACCGGGGCACCTACGCGAGCTTTCGGGGCTACCCGGGGTGCACGATTCTTGACCTCCTACGGTCCGCTGCCTCCGACAGAGCGGGACATCACTGGCCCAACCTCGCTCCAGCCGGCGCCAGGGTGGACGGCTACTGCTAGGACCCGGCGGGGCAAGGTCGCCGGGCTGGTCAAGCGGCACTGGCGAGGGGACGTCGGCCCCAACGGATGCCCTTCTCACTGCGGACGGGAGCGCGCTCGCGGCGCTGGGCTGCCAGCGTGCTCCAGCAGCTGTTACGAGTAGAGGGCCCGGCCCTGCAGGGGGTCTCAAAGCGAGGAGGGCTCGGGGGCTTCGCGTTCTCCTTGCCCGTCGCTGGCCACTGACCAGCAGGCGCGCAAGGTGGCAACCGCTGGAAGCAGTGCGTGACTCCCAAAGTCACGTGCATCAGCCAACCGCGTGCGCGTGCGACTCCCCGTGTCGAAACGACGTCTACTCGCGTACATAGCCACCGCGGATCTGCATGTGGCCACAGAGTCGCCCCCGCGCAGGCGGGGATGCTCCGTCGTCGCGCCGCGACGACCGGCAAGGTGTTGTCGCCCCCGCGCCCGCAGGGATGGCCCGGACGACGAGGAGTCCGGCGACCTCCAGTTCGGGTCGGCCACGCGCCCGCGAGGATGGTCCGTGCACGGGCCGTTCGGTGTCCTCGCTCAGGAGGTGGCCCTCGCGCCCGCGGGGATGGGGCGGCGCGGCAGGTTGTTCGGGATGCTGAGGTGAAGTCGCCCCTGTGTGGCGGTCAGAGTGTGGCGGAAGGCGTGTCACCGTTCTGGGCTTGGCGGGCCCGTTTGGCGAGCACCGTGGCCAGGTCCCGGGCACTGTCCTCGGTGACGGCGTTTTTGTCCTTGTCCATTGAATCCGTCATCGTCCACAGCAGGGTCGTGCCGACTCGGGCCTGGGTGATGGTGCTGGGCTCGCCGTGGAAGCCGGAGGGGCCGATCCGGGCGTCGCGTTTCTCACCGATCGGGCCGAGGCTGAATGTCCTGGCCCGCTGTCCCGTCCTCTTGCCGTAGTAGTTCCAGAGCACGTCGTACGCCTCGCGGGCGGCCTGTTCGCTGTCGTAGGCGACGATCAGGAAGGTGGCGGTGGCGGCGCTGTCGTCGCGTCGGAAGGTCGAGGTGCCGTAGAAGCGGGAGTTCTCGCAGCTCGCCTTGTCTTTGATGGGGCAGATCGCTGAACGGTAGAGCTTGTTCATCTTTACGGTCGTGGGCCGGGCAGAAGCCTTCCAACCCGTCATGGCCCCACCATCCGGCAACGTCTTTCGTGTTTGTTCCTTTGTGAGGGCCACCGCCTTGCCGTTCTCGGTGTCGATCTGGGTGTCACCGCCACCGCCACAGCCAGCCAGCAGCAGCGCCGCAGCGATCGCCACGAACCATCGGTCGTTCCTCATGAACACGCCACCACCCCTCGAGTGGGGATCCTACGCGGTCCGTTCATCGGACAGGAGGCGCTCGACTTCAGCTGACCCGACGAAAGCTGGCGGCCCCTCGAAGCAGACGCAGGCCGGCCTCGTTGCCTCGCCGCCGCGCCCGCGGGGGTCCTCCGGACATCGGACGGAGCTACCCCACCGTCAACGAGTCGTTCCCGCGCCTGCGGGGATGCTCCGGAACACCGTGGTGCGCTCGATCCACTTGCGGGGTCGCCGACCGGCGCTACGCCGAATTGGTCGGCGGGCCGCCGGACGGCCTGCTGCTCGACACCACCGGCTGGAGGCGCAGATCGACGACGGGGTCTCCCTCCTCACAAAGCTCGGGCAGTTCGGCCCCGCGCCCGCAGGATGCTGCGAGCTCTGGATCGTGCGCAGGCCGCAAGGACAAGTCGCCCAGCGCACGCGGGGATGGTCCGGGGCGCCGCACCGAGGGCCAGGAGCATGCGCTGCACGTCGTGGCGGAGAAGGACATCCTGCGCGGACCTGCTGAACTCCTGCGTCCCTCCTGGGACGCCGTGTTACTGGCGGGGGCGTTCACTGGCTCGCACCAGGGCTCGTGCCAGGTCAGCGGTTTCCGAAAGAGTGTCGATCGGGAGCGGCTGGGTGGCGAGAGCGCCTTCGTGCAGCACGAAGAGTTGGGTGGCGAGGGCGGCGGGGTCCGAGCAGTCGGCTGCGATGGCGAGCTCCTTGAACAGGTTCAGCAGCCAGAGCTTCTGGTTCGCGGCGATGCGGTGCGCGGGATGCGAGGGGTCGGGGAGTTCGGCCAATGCGTTGATGAACGCACACCCGCGGGCATTGGTCTTGCTCCAGGTCCGCAGCGCGTCGAAGGGTGCGGTGACGGCCTCGACGCGGCGCTCGCACGTGTCGACGGTGGCGCGGACCAGTGACCGCCAGCGCTGGTCACGTTCCGCCAGGTAGGTCGCCACGAGGTGGTCCTTCGAACCGAACTGGTTGTACAGGGTTCGCTTGGTCACGCCTGACTGCTCTGCGATCAGATCCACGCCGACCGCTGTGATGCCGCGGTTGTAGAACAGCTCCTCGGCCGCCGCGACGATGCGGCGGCCGGCCGGTGTCATGGTCCGCGTTTCCTGCACCGGACGCCCTTCACTGATCGGTGTAGCGTAGGCCATGTTCACAGATCAGTATACCTGGGAGGAGATTCATGTGAGGGGCGTGCCCGAGACCATGCGCGCGGTGCGGATCGCAGAGCACGGAGGTCCGGAGGTTCTTGAGGTGACGGAAGTGGCCGTGCCCATTCCGCAGGCCGGAGAGGTACTGGTCCAGGTCAGCGCGGTGGCGCTGAACAACACCGACCTGTGGACTCGGGAGGGCGCCTACGGCCGCCCGGGAGACCCGGAGGCACTGTCGGGCTGGCGAGGCCCCGTCGACTTCCCGCGCATCCAGGGCGCCGACGTGGTCGGCCGGGTGGTGGCGGTCGGCGGCGACGTGGACCAGTGCCTCGTCGGTCGCCGAGTGGTCGTCGACCCTGCCATCTACGACGCCGAAGGACCGGATGCGAACCCGGTGGGCCTGATGGGGAGCGAACACGATGGCGGTTACGCGGAGTACGTGACCGCATCGGCGGAGCGTGTACACGACGTGACAACATCCCCGCTCACGGACGACCAGCTCGCGACGTTGCCGACCGCCTACGGCACGGCGCTGGGCATGATCGAGCGGGGCCGGCTGCAGGAGGGAGAGACCATCCTGGTCTCAGGAGCCTCCGGCGGTGTCGGCATCGCGCTGGTGCAGATCGCCCGTGCGCGCGGTGCGCGGGTGCTCGCCATCAGCAGCGAATCCAAGATCGATGCGGTACGCGAGGCCGGCGCGCACGAAGTCGTCGACCGCGCACGAGACGTTGCCGAGCAGATCCGCGCTGCCGCCCCGGACGGCATCGATGTCGCACTCGACGTCGTCGCCGGGGATCTGCTGAGCGAGGGGCTGCCACTGCTGCGCGAAGGTGGCCGGTGGGTCATCGCGGGCGCACTCGGTGGATACACCGTGACCTTTGATGTGCGCCGTCTCTACCTGCACAATGCGCAGGTCATCGGCTCCGCGATGCACACGCCCACGCACTTCGACCTCCTCATGGACCTTGCGCGTCAGGGGGAGATCCAGCCCGTTGTCGCCGCGAGGTTCCCACTGGATCAGGCTGCTCAGGCGCAGGACGAACTCGCCCGCAGGGCGCACGTGGGAAAGATCGTCCTACACCCATAGCGCATCCGGAGCCGTACCGTATCGACGGTGCTGGGGGAGGGGGCCTTGGTGACCCTGCCGATCGGAATGGTCGAGATGATCAGTCCCGCTCGCCTCCGGGGGGAGGCCGGCTGTCCGCTCCTGAGGGAGCTTGGGCGGGTGATGCGCCTGGTCATCAGGGTGATCGTGGCCCAGGTGATGAGTGTCCTCGGGCCGGGTCGGGTGCGGCAGTCAGCTGGACGTGGCGCTGGCAGCTGGTCGACGCGCTCAGCTCCGACTGGGATCCCTCCCCCTACCACGACACCTACCAGGAAGAAGGTCCGCGAGCTGGTCAAGGCCAAGGCCAAAGGCCAGGAGATCGCGGCGGCGGAGGAGCCGCCGAAGGCTCGCAGCCGGCCTCGCTATAAGAAGACTGCCCCGTGACGGGAGGCGGCGCGCACGAGTCGTGCTGGGCCGCGGGGAATCTTCTGCCGCACCGGGAATGCCCGCCGGGCCGGTGTGGTTGAACAGGCCGTGATGGTGAAGGGGACAGTGTCCCCGGGCCTCATCTATAGCCTGCAGGGACGATCGTTCGGCTGAAGCCCTGCAGAGCCTTTCGCCGCGTAGGCGACCGCCCTTCACGATCACAACCTTTTGCGGCAGTCCCGGCCGGCATGCTGGCCGGGACTGCCGCTTTTTCAGTCGAGAATGCCGAGCGCTGTGCCCGGCCAGCAGTGAACGCACGCCGGACCTGTTGCCGTACGTAACTGGTCGACTCCTCGCGCGCGTTGCGCCACAGGGTTGGCCAGCGCGGCGATCGTCTCCCCGAAATCGGCCTCCTGCGGGGCGGCGCCTTCGACTTGAGCGATCATGTCCGCGATGAGCTGGTCCATGACCGCGCGGTACAGGTCCTCCTTCGTGCCGAAGGTGTAGCGGACCGTGGCCTGCGCGACACCCAGCTCGGCCGCGATGGCACGGGTACTGCCGACGGCGACGCCCTCCCTCGTCATGAGGGCGATGGCGGTCTTGATGAGCTGCGGGCGGCGCCGAGCCGCGGGAACGGGAGCCATCGGATTGTATTGACTTGGTCTGCCGAACAAGTCGGTGTATCGAGTCGGTCGGATCCGCTGCCGATCGCGCCGTCAGGGGGTGCTGAGCTCCGCCCACCAGGTGGCACTGCCGTCCGGTCCACCGCAGGTGCCGTGGTCGGTCGACAGGGCGCGCACGATCGTCAGTCCCCGGCCGTGCTCATCAGGCGCAACCGGGTGGTCGGCAGATTGGCCCGTCATGGGTCCGCCGTCGGTTACCTCGATGCCGAGGGTGCCGCCGGTCTCGGTACGGCGCCGGATGAGTCTCAGGAAGGCCGGCGGGAGCGCGTGCAGGACGGCGTCGCTGATCAGTTCCGAAACCACCAGCAGGGCGTCGTCCGCTACCTCTTGGGGGAGGGCCCAGTGGGCCAGGGTGATGCGAGCGTGGTGGCGGATTCCGGCGAGTCGGCGCGGGCAGCCTGGCAGCGGAAGGATGTGCTCGTCTTCTTCGCCGCTCTGCGGGACCGGCGCCGGGAGGACCGTGAGAGAAGAAGGGATCATGATGCTCGAGGGGTGTCGAGGAGAGTCGGTCAAGTGACTGACTTCTCTCCAATCTACGGGTGCGGTTGCCCGTAGTAAAGACCGCTGGAATCATTTCGGTCACACGACTGGGAAAGGAGGGCTATGCCTTACATCGAAGCGTCGGTCCGCCATCGGCAGTTCGTGGCCGCGGCCCGCACCGTGCTGGCCCGGGACGGAGTGGGCCGGACCTCGTTGCGGGCGGTCGCCACCGAGGCCGGTGTCCCGCTGGGGACGATGCAGTACGTCTTCCCCTCCAAGGAACTGCTCCTGCGCGCGGTGATCGAGGACGTGATCGAGGAGACCGCTGAGGTGTTCCGGGCCGCCGCCGATCTCGACGGCGGGCTGGAGCACGCCATCCGGCGCGGTGTCGAGGATTTCTGGGTCCGCCTCGTCGACGGCCGCTCCGACCTGCAGGTCATGCAGTACGAGCTGACCAATCACGCCCTGCGCACCGTCGGCATGGAGAGCCTCGCCCGCTGGCAGTACGAGCGGTACGCCGCCGTCGTCGCGGACTGGTGCCAGCAGGCCGCCCAGCGGGCCGGGGAGATCTGCGCGGTTCCCTTCGCCCAGCTCGGCCGGCTCGTCGTCGCCGGGCTCGACGGGCTGATCATGCAGTACGTGTGCGACCCGCACCCGGCCCGCTCTCGACAGGACCTCGAAGCCGTCACGGAGATGCTCGTCGGACTCTCCGGGGTACGCCGCGACGCCGACGCGGTCGCGGGCTGACTGGACGGGTCGCCTGTCCGGATGCGGGGCGATTTGCCGTATTGACCCCTCTGGGTGGAAGGTGTCGCATAGTTTCAGTCACCCGACCGACTATGGTGAGATCCTGTGATCGCACTCCTCGTCCTGCTGTCGCTGCTGTTCCTGTGGGGGACGGTCTCGGACCGGCTGGCCCGGTGGAGTGTCACCGCGCCCATCGCCTTCGCGGTGGCAGGCATCCTGCTGACCGGCGGCGACCATCCGGTCCTCACGCTCGACATGGAGACGCACACCTTCCAGCGGGGTGTCGAACTCGTGCTGGCGGTGATGCTGTTCACCGACGCCACCGAGGCACGGGACTACGAGCGGCTGGAGGGCTCGGTCGGCGAGGTCCGGCTGCTGACTCTGGCCCTTCCCGTCTCCCTCGCACTCGCCACTCTGGCCGGCGCCCTGCTGTTCCCCGGTACCAACTGGTGGCTGCTGGCCGTGGCCGCCTTGGTGGTCATGCCCATGGACCTCGCGCCGATCATGATGTTCCTGCGGGACGAGCGTGTGCCGCTGCGGATACGGGCCGCCCTGAACATCGAGGGCGGCTTCAACGACGGTCTGATCTCACCCCTGTTCGTCTTTTGCGTGGCCAACCTCGTCACCGCACAGGGCCATTCCTTCGGTGACCTCGTCCTGGATGCCTTCAAGGGCGCGGGCTACGCGGTGCTCGCGGGTACGGTCGTGGCTCTCCCCGCCATCTGGCTGGTGCGCCGGGCCTTCTCGGCGGGGTGGGCCAAGGCGGCCGATCTGCGCCTGGCCGGCCTGGCCCTCCCCTTCGTCGCCTACGCGGCCTCCGTGGTGATCGGCGGCAACGGCTTCGTCGCCGCGTTCGTCACCGGCTTGTGGTACGCGCGCACCGCGCACACCCTCGGTAAGCACCATCTCGACCTGGTGCACGACGCGACCTACCTGATGACCCTCGCCGTGTGGTTCACCTTCGGCAAGCTCATCGCCGACGTGTTCGAGAACGGCGTCGACCTCGCCACCATCGGCTACGCCCTGCTCGCCCTCACCGTTGCCCGGATGGTGCCTGTGGTGGCGTCGCTCAAGGGCACCAAATTCACCTGGCCCGAACGCTGGGCCATCGGCTGGCTCGGCTCCCGGGGCGTCACCTCGATCGTCTTCGCGGTGCTCGCGTACACCCAGTTGTCCGGTCCCGACGCCGCGTTCGTGATCAAGGTGATGGGCGTGACCGTACTGATGAGCATCTTCCTGCACGGCATCACGGTCGAGCCGGTCGCCCGCTGGTTCGAACGTCGTCCCCAGCCTGTGGCGGCGGCCGAGACGGAGCGGCCGTAGGTCAGGTGGCCCGGAAGCGGCCCGGCTCGGTCTCCGTAACGAGCACCCGGTCCGCCAGTCGGTTCAGGTGCCGTTTTGCGGTCCGGCGCTCCACCGGCGCCACGTGAGGACCTTCGACGTGCCGGCGGTGCACGAGCCGGTGCCCGACGATCTCCGGTACCGTCCTCGGCTCGGCCAGGAAAGCCAGCAGAGCCGCGTCACGCTGTTCCACCACGCCGGCGAACGCGCGGAGCCTGCGATCGCCCCCTTCTGGTGGCCGGTGCCGTACCAGCGGGCGTCGACTCCGGCGCATCGGCGCATCGACGCTTCGAAGGCCGCCAGATCGCTGCCGACATCACTGTAGAACGGACCGAACGATGTCAAATCAACGTCCGCGACGAACAGGAAGCCGTCCGGTTCGATCAGGAAGCCGCTGTGGCCCGTTGTGTGACCGCGCAGGTGGAGCGCGGTCACCTTTCGGCCGCCGAGATCGAAGACGGAGCTGTCCGTGAAGCCCAGGCACCAGGCCGTCCCGTCAGGGCACCCTGACGGGACGCCACGAGCACGGTGACCCCGTCGTAGGTCTCCTCGGTGTAAGCCGTGCCCCTGCATGCCGCCCTCCAGCGCGTACCTCTGAAAATCGAATCGTGATCGAAGGCGTGGCAGTGCTTCACGGCGCGTCAGCCGAGCGCGTCGATCCCGGGCGCGAAGGTGATGAGCAGGGGCAGGAGCGGAGCGCATGCCGCCATGGCGGCGGTGAGGGCACGCGTTCGGGTCTTGAGTCGTGGTGGGGGAGTGAGGAGGCGGTCCACTCGGTCCGCGAGCAGGCGACGGCTGGATGCACAGGAGAAGACTCCACGGTGCTGGTTGAGTTCGATGAGGGCCAGCGCGGTGGTGACGTGCCCGCAGCGTCGGGCGGCGGTGTCGTCGGCGGCCAGTTCCACCAGCCGGTGGGTTCGCTCGCAGAAGAGGCTGAACAGTGGCATCCGGGGAAACCCCTCGGCGAGACCGGCGGACAGGTGCAGCAGCCAGTCGTGGCGGGCGCGGGCGTGACCGCGCTCGTGCGTGAGCACGGCGTCGAGCTGGCGGTCTGTCAGCCGGTGCAGCGCGCCTGTGGTGACGACGAGTCGCGCTGGGTTGCCAGTTGCCCACCAGGCATCCGGGTACTCGTCCTCCAGGACCAGCAGCGGGCCGCCCTGTGCGGGGAGGCCGGCGGGTAGCTCGGGCGCCCGTTCTCGCAGCCGGTCACGCGCCGCACCCTGGGCCCGGCGGACCGCCCTGAATCGTCCTGCCAGCACAGCCACTGTCCAGGCGGCGCCCGCCGCAAGCAGCATGGTAAGGGCGACGGCCCATGCGGGGACGGACGACAGGCTGTAGGCAGCGACCACGGCGGGGGGCGCGGAGCCGAAGAGATCGTCGCGGACGGTCCGGAAGATCGCGGCCATGCCCAGCGCCAGAGCGGTCAGGCAGCTCAGCAGGACGGTGACGACCAGGCACTGCCACACCCACAGGCCGAGCACGGGCTCCCGTTCAGGCCAGACTGCCCGGTCCAGCGCTCGCGCGACCGGTACGGCGGCCGTCAGACCGAGAACGGTGAGCAGGAGCAGGCAGCCGGTCATGCCGTGACTCCGGAGGCCGGCCGGCGGGGCGCGCGGCCGGTCCAAGCCGCCGCTTCCAAGTACTGCACGTGTGTTGCGTCCATGTTCCTCGTCTGCGCCGATCTGCCGGTCCCTGCGCGCGCGGAGCGGTGTGCTGTCCAGCGTGGCGGAGCGCCGTCCCCCCCATCAGCCGCGCAATGCCGAGGTGCTCGGTGAGATGCCTTGTCGACGAGGCGACGGCCGAGCGCCTCGGTCGCGACGGCGCCTCAGGTCGGCCAGGTCCTGACCTTCTTCCGTCCGGCCTCCATGAGCCACGAATCGAATACGATTCGGATTCGAGAGTACAGTGTGTTCCAGGGCTGTCAACCGTTACGGCAGAGTTTTCGGGGCCACCGAAGCTGCGCCGAGTCGTGGCTCGCGGGGCGCAACGGAACGGTGGACGTGCTCGTCCGCAGTTTCGACGAGGCCCAGGCGGAACGGCTCTGGCGTCACTTGATCGAGCGGAGGCTCATCGTGGCCGACACCCCGCGCCACGTTCCGCAAGTGGCCTTCGAGGTCGGCAGTCGTTTCTTCGACATGGCGTTCCGGCGCTCGCCGGACGGTGATGACATCACGATCGACGAGGAGCGCCGCATGCTGACCGCGTCCTTCCGGACCTACGCCCCCGAAACTGACTGATCGAGTCCGCTTGTTCGGCCGCCTCCCGGTCCCACCGTGCCGTGATCAGCGCGGTCGTTTCCCTCATGCTGCGCATGCCAGTGTCTGCCAGGTCGGTGCCGGCGGCAGGGTCGGTGCGGACGAACTCGCTCACCGCTGATGCGAACCGCCGCTTGGCGGTGCCCTCCACCGCCAGTACCACTAACGCGGTGCCGGTGATGTTGCATGTGGTGATCGTCGGTAACACGTTGGTGCAACGCTCGATGGCTACGCGCCACGACCAACTCACCGTGCTGGTTGAGCCGCCTTCCGTGGCGCCCCGAGGCATCTCCGTTGGTCACGAGCCCGCGCACTTCTGGTCATGACAGCGAGCTGCGACGCTGCCCAGGCCGCTTGGCTTCGATACGAATACGAATCGTATTCTGGTTCAGTTGTACGTTGGTTGTCATGGAAGACCTGGAGACTTCGCTTGAGATCGGACGAAAACCGGCCCCCAGCCGAGTGGGGACGGCACGGTGCCGCCTACGCCATTCACTACCTGAGGGTGGTCGCGGTGGTCGACGTGCTCGGGGCGGTGTGGGTGTCCTTCGGGGACGACATCCGGCGGCACGACACCGCGGACCTCTTCACGCCGTATCTGGTCACGCCCGGCTACGCCTCCGGGGCCTTCGTGATCTTCCTGGCGGTGACCCTGCGCCGGCGTAAGCGGGCGGCGTGGATTCTGAACCTCGCACTGTCGGGGTTCCTCGCGGCCGTGTTCGTGGCGGCCATGGCGTTCGCGCCCGAATACCGGTCCCACCCGCAGAACTGGATATCGCTGGCGCTGACCGCGCTGTTCGGGTGCGCCCTGCTTGCCGGGCGCCGGGAGTTCTATGCCAAGGGCGATCGGTCGAATCCCAGGCGTGCCCTGCTGGTGGCGGCCGGGGGCCTCCTGGTCACCTCGCTCCTGGCCGCCCTCCTGGTCACGGTCGCCGACGAGGCGCCCGCACGGTCCTCGACCCTCGTCGACCGCTGGGCGTACGGGCTGCTAAGGGCCGTTTCCATGGCCCCGGCGCGGGATGAGTTCCCGGGCATCTCCACCCCTGCCTGGGCCGACGCACTGATCAACATGGCGAGCACGTCGGTGTTCGTCGCCGTGCTGTGGGCGGCGTTCCGCTCGGTGCGCGCCACGGACCCGATCACCGCGGCCGACGAGGAGCGCCTGCGCGAACTGCTCGCCCGGCACGGGCACGCGGACTCGCTCGGCTACTTCGCGCTGCGCCGGGACAAGAGCGTCGTCTTCTCGCCCACCGGCAAGGCCGCGGTGACCTACCGGGTGGTCGGCGGTGTCTCACTGGCCTCGGCCGATCCACTGGGCGACCCCGAGGCATGGCCGGGCGCGATCGAGCGCTGGCTGACCGAGGCCCGCGAACACGGCTGGACGCCCGCGGTGATGGGCGCGAGTGAACTTGGCGGCATGGTGTACGCCCGACACGGCCTGGACGCACTGGAGTTGGGTGACGAAGCGATTGTCGAGGTCGCGGACTTCGCTCTTGAGGGCCGTGCCATGCGCGGCGTCCGGCAGGCGTACCACCGGGTCGGCAGGGCCGGGTACACCGTGCGCATACGGCGCCACGCGGACATCCCCGCCGAGGAGATGGCCCGGATGGTGCGGCTGGCCGACGACTGGCGTGACGGGGACACCGAGCGGGGCTTCTCGATGGCTCTCGGACGGCTCGGCGACCCCGCCGACGGTGACTGCCTATTGCTCGAATGTGTCGACTCCGCAGAGCAGTTGCGGGCGCTGCTCAGCTTCGTTCCCTGGGGCGAGAAGGGGCTGTCGCTGGACCTCATGCGGCGGGACCGGGAGTCCGACAACGGCCTGATCGAGTTCATGGTGCTCGACCTGATCCAACGGGCGGACGAGGCCCGGATCACCCGGCTGTCCCTCAACTTCGCCATGTTCCGCTCCGTCTTCGAACGTGGCGCCCGGCTCGGCGCCGGCCCGGTGCTGCGGCTGTGGCGCTCCCTGCTCGCCTTCTTCTCCCGCTGGTGGCAGATCGAGTCGCTCTACCGCGCCAACGCGAAGTACCGGCCCATCTGGGAGCCGCGCTACCTGCTGTTCGAGAAGAGCACGGACGTAGCGCGTATCGGACTGGCCGCTGCCCGTGCGGAGGGCTTTCTCACGGCGCCGGGACTGCCGAAGTGGCTGAACCGGGGGCAGTTGGAGCGGGCGCGAGGTGACCGCTGACTTTTGAATGGGTTCTTGGTGGAGCGCCGTTGTCAGCGATGTTCCGCAACCCATCGGGGGCGGCGAACGGTGCTGTACACCGCATCGGGAGCGGGTGAAGTCCGCGATGACAAACAGTCGCGGGACGTCCCCGCCGAGCCGTCGTCCCTCCGTCCGCGCGCCGCCCCCGGGGTTCAGCCTCGTCCCAGCCGGGTGCTACCGAGTCGTTCGGAGAGCCGGTCAACCGCCCATGCGGTGCGCAGGACGGGGGAGTTGGTCACGGGAGAGGTCATAAAGCGAGGGTGCTGTCGCCACACCGCGCCGAGATCCTCGTGCAGCGGGTCGCCGACGATGCGGTCGGCGAGGAGTGTGCCGAGGTAGGGCGCCTGGGCCAGGCCGTGGCCGTTGCAGGCGGTGGCGTAGAAGACGTTCTTCGTGGCCTCTCCGGCGACGGGCAGCCAGGAGGGGGTCAGTGCGATCCAGCCGCCCCAGGCGGTCTTCGGGGCGACGTCACGCAGGGAGGGGAACTGCGCGCGGAAGCCGCGTACGAGGTCCGCCACCACCGAAGGGTCCGGCCGCCGCCGGTCGTTCACGGATTTGCCTCCCACCTGGATCCGGCGGACGCCGAACACGAGGGTTCCGCGGGCGGTGGGGCGGTAGTTCTGCATGAGGTTGTGCTGGGTGGCGATGCCGGCGCGGCTCGTCCAGCCGGCCGCCTCCAGCCGCCCCGGCTCGATTGGCTCAGTCTCGACCTCGGTGACCCAGATGGGCGCGGCGAGCCGCTTCGGGGCAATCGCCAGGTCACGCGAGTAGGCGTTGGTGGCGAGCACGACCCGCTCGGCGCGCACCCGCCCGTGCTCCGCGCTCACCAGGACCTTCGCACCGTCCGGCACGACGGACGTCACGGAGGTCCGTTCGAAGACCCTTACGCCCGCCCGGGACACGGCGTCACGGAGTCCGAGGGTGAACTTGCCGGGGTTCATCAGCCCACCGGCTGGTTCGAGGAGTCCACCGAAGAACGTGTCCGGCACGCCGAGGTCGAGGTGATCGCCGAAATGCGCCTCTCCGCCCGCCTTCTTCAGGATCTGCGCCTTCTTCCTGGCGCTGCGGAACTGGCCCTTCGTGACGGCGGCCATGACGTTGCCCGTGGGCTCGTAGTCGCAATCGACGTCGAGCCGCTTCACCAGATCCTCTGCGAAGTGGGCGGAGTGGTCCGCGAAACGCACGATCCCTGGGAAGCGACGCGGGTGCAGATAGCTGAGGAGTTCGACGTCACCCGCTGGCGCTCCGGAGAGCTGACCGGCATTGCGCGAGCTCGCCCCCGAGCCGCAGAATCCCGCCTCCAGCAGCACGGTGTCCACACCACGTTCGGCCAGTCGCAGAGCAGTCGACAGTCCCATCAGGCCGCCGCCGACTACAACGACATCGCACCCGATGTCACCACGCAATGCCTGGGCCATGTCGTCGGGCGGGTCGATCCAGGGGGTGGACGACGTGTAGGTGATTTCTGAGTTGCTCATGTCACGCTTTCTCGGCGCTTCCGCCGATGGTTGTGCCCTAGGCGGAGGTCGGAGCACCCAGCCAGGGTTCCTCCGTCTTCACCCGGGTTCTCTGTGGCGGTCATGAGCAACGGGGCGGAATGCCGGGCGAAGAACCTGACGACGCGCGCCGCTGTGAACGGGCCCCTCACGTCGTCAGGCCCGTGACATGACCACCACTGAATCCGAACTCGAATTGAGTTCGACTGTACGAAGCTGGTGAAGCACTGTCAATTCGCTCGGGGTGGGCGGTGAGGCGTAGATCTGTGTGGCGACCGCCTGTCCGCGAGATCGCACTGACCGCTGTCCGAGCGCGAGCCGGATGCCGACTCCTCCGGCTCGCCTTGGGGACATTGGGTGTATGTCAAGCCGCTCTGTCGGCACCAAGGGGACGATCTCGCTTGCCCGCCGAGTTGAGGCAGCCTTCCCTTCGGCGGTTTTACTGGCCGCTGTACCGGCTATGGCGCCAGGCCGCCCTGGAGACCGAGAACAAGGCCCGCACCTGGGTGGACACCTCCGCCGCCCGCGCCCACGGGACGATGAGCGCCACCCGCTCCACCCCGCCCCTGGACCTCATCGCCTTCCGCGACCTCACCGAGAACGACTACCGCCTCTACGCCGGCGTCTTCCTCCTCGGCCCCTGTTGCGACACCGCCGTCGGGAAACCTACGACCAGCTCTGGCTGTCCTGGAACCAGGCCCTCGCCAGCCCCGACGCCCGCCGCTACGCCTTCACCGTGCTGCGCGGCGCGGGCATGTCAGCCACCCCCCACATCGACGACGCATGCTTCAGCAACTCGCAGGAGGTCTCGTGGTCGGGGCCCTGCTTGGGAATGGCCTTGAGTCTCCAGTGACTGGAGACAGCAGAGTGGGGGACATGGACGTTACGACCCTCTACTCGATCGGGGAGCTTTCCCGGCGGACCGGCTTGTCTGTGAGGACCATCCGGTTCTACTCCGACTCGGGGGTGGTAGCGCCGACCACCCGTAGCCCCGCCGGCTATCGGCTCTACGACCCCGACGCACTGCTTCGTCTGGAACTCCTCTGCACACTGCGCCAGCTGGGCATGGACCTGGCCACGATTCAACGGGTACTGAGCCGCGAGCTCTCGGTCGCAGAAGTCGCCGCGGCGCACGCCGACGCCATAGACGTCCAGATCCGGGTGCTGCAACTGCGTCGGAGTGTTCTGCGAGTCGTAGCCAGAAGCGGGGCCAGTCCCGAGGAGACCACACTCATGCACAGGCTCACACAGTTGTCCGGCGAGGAACGCCGACGTTTGATCGACGATTTCATGGATGGCACCTTCGGCACAGTGGATGCCGACCCGTCCGCGGTGGCCATGGTTCGCGCTGCCACTCCCGACCTCCCCGATGATCCGACGAGCGAGCAGGTCGCCGCGTGGGTGGAGCTCGCCGAGCTGGTCAGGGACGAGGATTTCCGTGCCCGGATGCGCCGGACGGCCGTACGTCAGGCCGCCGGGCGCCCGCTCGACATCGAATGCGATGCCGGCGAGGAACTGATGGAATTCACCCGGCGGAAGGTGACCGAGGCCATGCAGTCGGGCATCGACCCGCTCGGCGACAGGGGCGCACCCGTCATCGACGAACTCGTGCACCGCTTCGCCGAGGTGCTCGCGCGCACCCCTGACATGGAATTCCGAGAGTGGATGGCCCAGCAGTTCGAAGAGGCGCACGATCCCCGGGTAGACCGGTACTGGCGGCTGGTGTGGATCGTCAACGGCTGGCAGGTAGTACCGAACCTGATCCCGGTGTACCCCTGGCTCATCCAGGCCCTGCGATATGACCGTGACGCGTAGTCACCGCAGTGGGCACACCCTGGATCCCTGAATGAGTCCAGGGGATCGCCTGCTGGTAGACACCCGCACGGTCCCGCGGCAGCCGCTGCCTGCGCGCGATGATCGCCAGAATGGTCCTGGTTCGGCTATGCGGCGAGGGCCTCATCGGCCTGGGTGATGCCGCTGCGGTCGGCCCGGTACTGCTCCAGCATCGCGTCGGCGGCGCGCAGGGCGTCCTTGATGGTGTGGGTGCCGGTCATGACGCAAAGCGTGTAGGAGGAGTCCTGCAGCATCCGGCTGGTGTCGGGGGTGGGTAGCGCGTCATGGTCGATGCGTGCGGCGGCGAAGCGCGCCAGGACTGCACGCAGGTTCTTCTCGGCCGGCAGCAACATGGCAGTTTCCTCCACAGATAAAACGGCACGACGCGCCGATGGCATCGGCAATCACGTCTGCTCCCAACTGCCCCGTCGGGTCGGGCCCACACCTTTCGGTCGGGGGATTCCCGGACCAGAGGGGAGCAATACGACCGGGGTTCGTCAGGCCAGCGGGTGCAGGCGGCGTCGCGCCTTCGAGCGCGACGGAGCTTGCCTGCGTGCTCGCGCGACGGAGGGAAAGCCCACGCACGGCGAACGGCTCCGTCCCCAGGTGAGGGAGGAGCCGTTCAACGCGTTGCGGTGTACGGAGCGGTCAGGCGCGTCGCCGGTTGCCCGTGATGACGCGGTAGAGGATCAGCAGGATGACCGAGCCGATGACGGCCGCGATCCAGGTGGAGAGGTCGAAGAAACCATCGATGGAGTCGACACCGAAGATGACCTTGCCGAGGAAGCCGCCCAGCAGGCCGCCCGCTATACCGATCAGGATCGTGATGATGACCCCGCCCGGGTCCTTCCCCGGCATGATCGCCTTGGCGATGAACCCGGCGATCAGGCCGATGAGAATCCACGCGATGATGCCCATGACATGTCTCCTAGCTACTCCGATAAAGGTTTCGTCAACGCGACGTATGTACGTCGAGGCGACTGTCAAACCTTGCGGGCGGCCAAAACTTCCACCGTCTTGGCGACGCGCGGGTCAGTGGTGGACAGCCGAACCCTGAAGGCGGCCGCGAGCTGGACGCATGACCGAGTGACCGGCGCACCGCAGGAGCTCTCCGGAGCGGGCCGCCGCTGACAGAAAGCGGCCGAAGCCGCCGTCGGCACTGGGCGCAGTCGCGGAGAGGTCAGGACCGGGCAGTTGGCGGTGCGTCATACCCGGTGGCCGCGTCGTTTTGATGCCACGTTTCACAGGTGGCGGCGGTACTTGTCGAAGTCGTAGCCCCGGTAGGCGGACAGGCGCCGCGATCTGCTGCGAGGCCGCCCCCGCTGCCCCGGATCGGTGGGACCGCGTCCGTCCGGGTTCCAGGACGGACAGGCCGAGGTTGTCGTAAACGCCGCCGTCGGTGAGCAGCACGGTGTGCTGCTGGCTGTGCCCGTCGCGGTGCTGGAAGGTGAAGGTGCGCTCGAGAGCCGGCAGGAAAGCGGGGTAAGCAGCGCGGTGGCCACCTACCCGACCCACTTCGCCGCCATGAGCCGCACCCACTTCAAGGCCATCACCACCCGCACCACCCGCGGCGAACAACTCGTGCGCACCGTCCTGCGGACGTACGTGCCCTCCTCCTGGACGTGGACCTTGCGCTTGCCGCTGGTGAGTGCAAGGGAGGCGAGCTGCTCGACCAGACGCTCATCGTGGCTGCGCAGGCCCTGGAGCGCCACGAGCGGCTTGAAGCTCGCGGATGCGACCATGTCCGTCGGGTACTCACCAGCCAGACATCGGATTTCCACCTCAGCACCGCACCGTCGGCCGAGAAACCGGGTACCAGCACGGCACCCCCGACGCGGGCCTCAGCGCAAACCAAGGACGAATCCGCAGAGCGGCCTCGCGCCCGCTTAGAGCAGCTCGCTCAAGCGCAGGAGGCGGCCGAGCAGCACTCGCGCGAAGAGCGCGCACGGCGAGCGACGTCGACGCCGAGGTACAGCGGGCGCGCGAGCGGACGGGACGCACCCGCGCCGACCTGGCCGGAGCGGACCTCACCAGCGCCTTCCTGGCCGGTCCCAGGGGCCCGGGTGCCGGCCATAACCTCCAGGCCCTCGCACCGCTGACCGTCATCCCGGACCCACTGACCCCGGGTCCGCAGAGCCCGAGGGAGTCGAAGACGCCTCGCGCTCCGCCCGCCTCGACGCAGTCGAACGCGTCCGGCTCGGCGGAGACCCCGCCTGCTTCACCACCCACGTTTGAGCCGGGCGACGCCGCTCGTGGCCCTTCCGTCGAGGCGCCAGACCCCGGATGCGACCAGGCCAGACGAGTGCCAGACTGAGACCCACTGGTTCGGCCGTCTGTGGCCGTCGACCATGACCGCCCACTTTCCCCTCCTCTCCGTTCCGAAGGCCGTCTCGTACTGGGTCTCGGGAGAGACGGAGACGCGTGTGGGGCGTGGGGAGAGACGTCTGCCAGTCGCGTTCGTGCTACGGGGAGTTGCTGTGAGTGCGAAGGACGGAGGGGCCCGTTCAGCAGATGGATGGCTGGCCGGGCGAACGGTCGTAGTCGTGGGAGGAAGTTCAGGGATCGGTCTGGAGACCGCGCGGCAGGTGCGTGCGGCAGGCGGCGATGTGGTGCTCGCGGCACGCGACGCCGACCGGCTCGAGCAGGCGGCGGACGACGTGCGCCCCCTGAGCACGGCCGCGTTCGACGCCCTGGACACCGACCGTCTGGAACACTTCCTGCACGGACTGCCGGATCCCGTCGACCATGTGCTGGTCACGGCGGGCAGCCCGTCGTACACGCCCCTCGACGGACTCGACCTGACCGACGCCGGACGTGACTTCGGTGGGCGTATCGCGATGATGCTGGCGGCCGGGCGGGCGAGCCGGGCAAAGGTCCGGCCAGGAGGAACGTTGCTGTTCATCGGCGGTACAGGCGGGCGGCGGCCCGCGGTCGGGATGGCAGTGACGGGCGCGCTCACGGCAGCGCTCCCGGCGCTGACGGCGAACCTGGCACTGGAGCTGGCCCCGGTCCGGGTCAACCTCATCGCGGCCGGGTTCGTGGACACACCGCTCTCGGCTTCTCTGCTGGGTGACCAACTCGAAGCGCGTCGGGAACAGTTGAGAAAAACGCTGCCCATCGGACGGGTGGTCGGCCCGGCCGATGTGGCGGCCCTGGCTCTGCACATCATGGCCAACGGCGCCCTCACCGGCGCCACCTATGACATCGACGGCGGCCAGCAGTTCGTCGGGCACTGACCGTCGAACGCGGAGCCCGGCAAGGAGCAGGCCGGCCGGGCACTCGTCGCGCTAGCGGCCCACACCGAGCTGTCCTACACCAGCGACGCGCGCACTCCGCTGGAATACTGCATGACTGCCTGGCCTCCGAGCCCGCTCTGCGCCACCATCTCGCCGGTCACGTCCTGCGCCACAGCACCCGGGAGCACATCCTGGAATTCACCTCCGCCACCCCGGAGACGGGTCTGTTTCCGGACGAGGACCTGCTGTACTCGGCCGAGCGCTGGCTCCACCTCCCGCAAGAAGTGCGCCATACGGCGCAGCCGCTCCTCAGCCACAGACCGCGACCGCAGGACGCACGACTACGCGAGGCCATTGAGAAGGCCTGGCAGGCCGATGAGGAGCTGCGGGACGCCACCGTCTGGTGGGACGGCCCGCCCTCCCCATGGGAGCTGCGCAGGCATGCGCGGGAACAACAACAACGGCATGCCAACACTTTCGACGCGGAACAGCTCGCGGCTGCACTTCAGGCGGTGCACACGGCTGCTCCAGATCAGATCCGCTCTGCATGGCACACCGTCCTGGGCCACCTCCACCACACCAGCGACGGCCGGCCCGCCGAACAACCCTTCCACCTCAACGCGGTCGCCGCAGCACCGTCCTGCCCGCGCCAAGGCAGCCCGGCGCGCACGAAATTGTGTCAAGCCGCCCTGCACGTCCTGGCCACGGCCCCCGCCTGCGGCGCGCACGATGTCAGGGGCTGGGGCACAGAACGGACCGATGTACCGGAGCTTGCCGCGGCCGGCTTCGTTCCGGCCGCCTGCTTGCAAGCCGCAGTCCCCGCAACAGACGGCGAGCGGTGGGCCGGCTGGGCACTCGCCCTGGCCACGATGACCGTCTCCGCACAGGACGCGGAGCTGCACCATCGCCTCTTCAAGCGGTGCGCCCGCCACGCCGGCTCCGCATTCGGGGCCGCGCTTGCTGCATGTCTCGACCGCCTCGAGTCCTACCGGCTCGCCGAACTGGTCCGCTTCCTTCGCACACTGGATGCGAAGGACGCCCTCGTCGTTGTGCGGGATTGGGCCGCTGCACCCGGCCGCAGTGCCGCAGCCTGGGCCGCCGTGACGATCACCCTGTTCGAGCTCGGCGACACCCGTGCCCGCACCCAGATCAAGGACACGGTGGCAGCCGGACCCTCCCACGAGCGACGAGAACCAGGAGGCCGTGGCGAGGTGTGACAGCACGCTCTGGCACCGTGCGCGATGAGCAGGGTGGATCTTGGCACCGTTAGCCAGGATAGATGCACGAGCCGCAGCCGGGTGCCAGGGCCCCACGGTCAGCCAACACCCCCCACCGAACACGTGAGACAGCGTTGACCAGCACAAACGCCGACCGAGCCGTTACGCGCCGGGGAAATCCACAACGAGCCCGGCCCCACTCAGCGCACAACGGCACAACCCCACTCGGCGAAGCACGGGGCGCGGTCGCGGCAGACGACATCGATCCCCGGGCATGCGCAGGCCGACCCACCCTGCCCGCCTACGCGATCACGAGCCAGAGGAGCATCCCCGCATGGGCGGCGGCGGCATGGAGCCGCAGTACGAGGATGGCGAGGAGTTCGGATCATCCCACCTTCCCCCTTGAGTGCCTCGCCGACAAGGTCAGCACCACCTACAACCAGCTGGGTGTCTCCGCAGCGCCAGATGTCGAGGCTCCTCGAACCAGGCTGCTCATCAAACGCTCGGCTCGGCACTTCGGCGGGCCTCGCCGTCGCAGCCTTCTACGACTGGTCGGACGATTCCACCGGTCTGTTCATGGTCGGCGTGACGCTGGTCCTGCTGGGCTGCCTCGCTGCGACCGGCACCGTGGCCGCCGCCCTGAGACACAGGAGCGAGTCCGGCGCCGCGTGACGACCCGCCCGGGAATCCTCGGCCGTAGGGGGCGATAGTGCGATCACCGGGACGGCAGCCGCAGGCCGACAAGTCCCCGGCGTTCGCCGACGCGGAAGTACCGCGCCGCTGTCCGGGCAGCGCGTTGATCACTGCCATGGAGGTGTCGGCGTGCCGTCCGGGTCCAGGCCGTACGGCCATAACTGCCCAAGGAACGGAATTCCCGGGTGGTCAGGGGTGGTTTCCGCCGAGCGGGTGAACCCCGCTGGAGTGGTTGCGCGGTCGGTTCGTGACCGAGGGCCTACCCCCGCTCGGACGCCGCGACGAGGACCCCCTCGACTACATCGAATTCGAGCCCTACGACCCAGAACCAGCCACTGACGACCAATAACTCACCCCCTTATTGGTCCAGTTCGAGGTAGGCAGCCGACTCGGTCAGCACAACCCACCCTGTCGCTGCCACTCCACGGCAGGCTTCTTCGATCCCGGTGGGCGGCCCATTCGCGGAAGCGGAGTCGCCGACAAGGGGCAACAAGGTATCGGTAGGCGGTGAACGTCCCCCTTGGACATCCCCTACATCGGCACGCTGGCAGACGGCCGGTGCTACGTCGAAGGGCCGAGCCGAACCAGCCTGCGGATCGCCGAGATGGACAGCGTCCAAGCTGCAGTAGCGATGGTCACCGATCGCTTGCCACCGCACTGCGGCCCGGCCTTCATCGGCAGTTCAGAGGAACTGGCCGTCTACGAGAGGGCGCAGGACAGCAGGTAGAAACGGCCAGCCGACTCCGCGGAAGCAGCCCCTTGAACGACTTTGAAGACGGGCCCTAGGCGGGGGCCAGCTCGGCCGCAGGCGCCGGGGCACGCAGCATTGGATGCTCGCCCATGAATCCGTCCAGGACAGCGAAGCCTTCGGTCAACTGCAGGCTGTACGGCACGAGTGCCTCGATCGTCGATTCCTCCACGTCCGGCAGTTGCTGCACGTGGTCGGGTGTGAGGCGACCGGCGGCAAGCAGGTCTCCGCTGTGTGCCTTCACCTGGCGTAGTGCGAACAGGGCGTGCAGGCGTCCGAGAACCGCCCGTGCCTGCGGGTCGGACGGCCGTCCGGCGGCGACGAGGAGGGCTTGTGCCGCGCGGCGGTGCACGTGTGCTTCGACCAGGTTCAGCGCGGGCGTGACGGTGCCGTTCCAGCGCGCGAGGGGATCTCCGCGGCGGCCGCCGCGCAGTCGGCTGCGGGCCCGGCTGTGCCAGATCCGTTCGACATCGGCCAGGAGGTCCTGGAGATAGCTGGGGTCGTCGAGGGCGCGGCCGGCGGGCGGCACGTCGGAGGGTGGTGCCGGGGTGAATCCGCCGAGAAGCATCTCGCCCGCGGCCTTGACCCAGATCACGCGGTTGTCGCCCTCCGCCGTGATCGTCCCCTCGTTCGCGGCCAGCTGGAAGGCGATGCCGTTCGAGAGGAGCAGGCCCTGTGCGCCGCACCGCTCCCGGCACTCCGTCATCACCGAACGGGCCTGCCAGGTGATCCAGGCCTTGGTCACGGCCGCCAGGCGCTCGGTCTCCTCCTGCTCGGCCTCCGCCTCGCCTGTCCACTGCCTTACGACGTCGCGGTGCAGCAGGGTCGCGGCGTAGGTGGTGGCAACAGCTTCGAGGAGGGGTGCGTGGTGACTGCGGTGCTCGATCAGCGAGACTTTGCGACCCGTCGTCATCCCCGAGGTGAGCCGCAGATGGGAGTGCCGCATCGCGACGGCCAGGGCGTGCCGGGTTACACCGAGGCTGTAGGCGGTCATGCACAGCTTGCCTGTATGGACGCGGCGTACAGACTGGAGGAACCTCTTGCGTGGGTTGCCCAGGGAGCTGGTGAACGTGCCGTCACGAGACAGGCGGCCGTGCTCGCCCTGCAACAGCGCTTCGAACGGCAACCGCACCTGATGGAAGTACGTGGCGCAGTGGTCGACAGGCGCACTCGCCGTCTGCGGGAGGGGCCGTACTTCCACGCCCGGGTAGTGGTGGCCGGCACTGTCGGTCAGGGGAGTGAGGAAGAGGAAGACGCCGTGGTCGAGATCGTCGACGACCAGGCGTGCTGCCACGACGGCGTTCTTGGCGCCACCGGTTGACGAAGTGTTCGGCATCCACTTGCAGGCGCCGGGAGTCGGGGTGTGAAGGATGAAACGGTTCGTCTCACGATCGAACGTCGCCGTCGTCTCCAGCGACGCGGCGTCGTTGCCGTGGTCCAGTTCGGTGCACAGGAAGGTGCCGATGCGGTCCATGCGGGCGTACGCGGACAGGTCCCATCCATCCGTGTCATGGTCCACCAGGCTGCCGATGTGGAGGTTCCAGTGGATGCTCGCGATGGTGGCCATGCCAGCGTCCACGACGCCGGCCCACTCGTGCATCGCGGTGAGGGATTCGATGTCGGAGGCGAGTCCGATCGGGTCAGCCACAAATTCGTTGACCAGGCGCAGTCGCTCGTAGGACAGCGCCGTCCGTTCATGCGGGCTCAGGCCCTCCTGGAAGCTGAACCGCGGGTCGCTGAACAGGGACTTCCAGGGCTGGTGGATCTGCTCTGCATGAGGCCCGAAGAGGATCCGGGCGAGGTCCGCCGATATATCCCGGGTCCGGGGGAGTGGAGTGGCATTCACGGCTTGAAAGTACTTGAAAGCAGAGGAGTTGATTACTCCGCACGGCGTGATGATCAACACGATTGGGCTGTTCGAGAGTGTGGAAGATACCCAAAGTCACCGCGTTGTGATCAACGTGGTTGGAGACGTCGAGTGATCCTTGAAGGCGGCCCGGCACCGGTCGTCGACCTCGTCAAGTTGGTCTCGGGCACGAGCCAGGTCCCGCCGCGCAGGACCTGGCTGCAGGCATCCAAGCCGGTACGAAGCACCCGCCCCAGGGGGCGGGGACGACGTCACCCGTGACGCCGGAGTGCCGTAGCGCCTCCTAGAGCGGGTGGTTCGGCCTGCGGTGGAACTGATGCGGCGGAGCTTGGGATGATGCCGCACCATCTACACCAACCGCTGTGGTCGCGTAGAGCTCCTCCGCGGAACCGAACAGCACCGCTACCGCCCATCCTCCGTTCCTCTGGCGCTATGCCAAAGGGAACGATTCCCGTCGCCGCCGACCTCTACACGCGGAAAATGTCGAGGAAGGTGCTCCAGAATCCCTTTCTCGCCTTTTTGAGGTCAGAGTGTGGTGAGGGCGCCACGGGGATGTGGGACGGGGCGATCGTGCGCCGCCGCGGGGCGGTTTGTGCGGGGGTATGAAGCGCGGCCATTCGGGTGCCGGGGGTCGGCGTGAAGCGGACCGGCAGCGTCACCAGGGCCCGGTGGAAGGGGCCGGGCCGCCACTGCAGCTCCTCAACCGAGACATCGAGCGCCAGGTCGGGCAGCGCGTTGAGGACGGCCTCGATCGCGGTCAGGGAGATCACTGTCGCCGGCGACTTCGCCGGGCAGGCGTGCGGCCCGGCGCCCCAAGCGAGGTGAGCGCCCTTGCTGAGGGACTCACGGGCAGCGCCAAGTGCGGGGTCGGAGTTGGCGCCCCCGAAGCTGATCATGAGAGGTGTGCCGGCCTCCACTCGGACGCCACCGAGGTCGACGTCACGCAGGGGGTAGTGCGTGGCGTAGTTGGCGATGGGCGAGTTGTTCCACAGGACGTGGTCGATGGCCTCTTCGGGCAGCATGCCGGCGCCTCGGCTCGAGGAGCCGGACAACAGCAGGAGCAGGGCGTTGCCGATCAGGTTCCGCTCAGGCTCCACGCCAGCGCCCATCATCATGACGAGCTGGTCCTTCAACTCCTCGTCGTTCAGGCCGGCGGGGTGCTGGATGAGCCAGGAGGTGACATCGTCGCCGGGCTGGCGCCGCTTGAGAGCGATCAGCTCCATGAGGCAGGCGGTGATGTCCTCGCTGGCCTTCAGGGCGTCCCTGCCGTCGAACATCGCCGACATGGAGGTGGTGAGGCGATCACCGATACCGGCCGGGCAGCCGAAGAGCTTGTTGAAGAGCAGCAGCGGCAGCAACTTCGCGTAGTCGTTCAGAAGATCGGCGCGGCCGCGTTCACTGAACTGATCAATCAGGAAGGCAGCGATGGGCTCGGCGTCCCGGCGGATCCGGCCGATGTTGAGGCGGTCGAGGCTATCCGTGACGGCCTTACGCAGCCGGTGGTGGACCGTCCCGTCGGTGAACATGGCGTTGGGGCGGAATGCCATCATCGGCACCACCGGACTGTCCAGCGCTATGCGGCCCTCCATGAGGGCCTTCCAGTGCCGGGCGTCCTTGCTGAAATCGGTCGTGTTCTGCAGCACGCTCCGCGCCGTCTGGTAATCGACGACGAGAGTGGCATCCACCCCGGGGGCTAGTTCGACCGGAGCCGCAGGCCCCTCGGCGCGCATCTTGTCGTAGGCGGCATGCGGATCGGCGGCAAACTCCGCCGTGTGCATCGGGCATCGTGCGGGGGCGCCCGGCGCCGTTGGTTGCTGACTGTCCATGGGATCGGATCCTTTGTGGGCCCGGCGTCTTTTGCGGTCCGGGCGAGTGGAGGAGCAGGGGGCGAGCGGCGGATCAGGCCGTGCGCACCAGGAGATGCTTCACGAGCGTGATCAGCGACCTTGCTGACGACGCGCGGTCGCGGGCATCGCAGTACGAGACTGGGGTGTCGGGCAGCAGGTCGAGGGCCTCACGGATCTCAGCTTCGTCATATAGGACATCGGTGAAGGAGTTGACCGCGATGGAGTACTCCAGGCCGTACTTCTCGACCAGCTCGATCACCGGGAAGGAGTCGGCCAGCCGTGCGGGATCGACCAGGATCAGCGCTCCCAGCGCCCCGCGGGCCATGTCCTCCCAAAGCTGGACGAACCGCTGCTGACCGGGCGTCCCGAAGAGATACAGCACGACTTCGTCGCCCAGGGTCAGCCGGCCGAAGTCCAGGGCGACCGTGGTCGTCACCTTGTCCGGTGCACCCGCCAGGTCGTCCACGTGAGCGGAAGCCTGGGTCATCCGCTCCTCCGTGCGCAGCGGGGGAATCTCGGAGAGCGAGCCGATGTAGGTGGTCTTGCCTACGGCGAAGTGCCCCACCACGAGGATCTTTGCGACTGTCGTCACCGAGCCCGAGACGTAGCTCGGTTCAGGCATAGAGGCTTTGGAGTCCATGCAGCACCTTCTCGATGACGAGTCTCGATTCAGACTTGGCGGGTGGCGGCGCAGAGCGGCGCAGCAGATGGCCTTGTTCTGCTAAATCCGTCAGCAGCAGCCGGGCAACGCCGACCGGTAGGCCCAGGTGCGCGGCCACTTCTGCCACGGCCAGGTATCCCCCCGCGCACAGCTCCCAGATGGCGCGTACCTCTGGGCTGGCACCCAGCGGCAGTTCCCGGTCGGGCGCCAAGGTGACGAGCATGTGCAGGGAGAGGTCGTCTGCGGAGGGCAGGCGCCGGCCGCCTGTGATGACGTAGGAGCGGACGAGTTCGCTGGAGACCGGAGCTTCCTCGCCGGGAACGCTCATGCCTCAGCACCAGCGCTCTGACGCGGTTGGGTGCTCAGTGCGCGGCCCAGCGCGGCTACCTGCTGCTGCATGCGCATCGACATGACCTCCATGTCGACGTCCAAGGCCGCGGAGACTGCCATGTAGGCGCCGCTGCCTGCCGCGATCAGGAAGATCCAGCCGCCGTCGTACTCGAGCAGGGTCTGCTTCCAGACGCCCTTACCGCCTGCCACGAACCCGGCGACGGCCCGGCTGAGGGACTGCATCGAGCTCATCGCCGCGGCGTTGGTCTCGGCCTCGTCTCGGGGGATCTCGCTGGAGCGCTCCAGGAGCAGGCCGTCAGCGGAGACGAGGATCGCATGCCGGGCACCACGGACGCTGATTACGTCGTCCAGCACCCAGGACAGGTCGGGCTTCACTGGTCTTCAGATCCTTCCGTGATGATCGTGTTCCGCCCGCGGACGGTTCCGCGTGCGAAGGCGGTGAGGCGTGTCGCGGTGGCGGTCACGTCACTGTGCTCCGGCACCGGCACCGGGTCCGGCTCGGCTGCCAGCGATGGTGCAGGCGGTACCACTGCGACCGCACGGCGACGCTTGGGCAAACCGCCTGCCGTCGTCCCCACAATGGCCACCGGTGCCGTGACGGGCCCGCTGCGCGGCAACCCTTCACTCGCAGTGGTGGAGCCGGTCTCGACTTCAGGTGCGGGGACATCGTGGGTCAAGAGAGTCTCCGGTAGGAGGATGACCGCGCGGACGCCGCCGTACGGCGAGACGGAATCGACGGAAACCTTGAACCCGTACCGGGCAGCGAGCACACCTGCGACAGCGAAGCCGACGCGCGGCGGGCTGCCCAAGCTGGTGATCGACACAGGGCCCTGCGTGTTCAGCAAGGCGGAAGCGCGCTCCCTCTCCTCTGCGTTGATACCCAGACCGGCATCGTCGACGATCAGGCACACACCAGTCGGAACGGCCTGGATGTTGATCTCGACGGGCGTGCCGGGCGCCGAGTAGTTCGTGGCATTGTCCAGGAGCTCGGCCAAGACGACCGCCACCGGTTCCACGGCGGTGCTGGCAACTGCGACGTTGACCTGGCTGTGAATCCTCACCCGGTCAAAGAGCTTGATGCGGCCCTGAGCGCTGCGCGCCACGTCAAGGACAGGGGCCGCGCGGTCACGTCGGCCGAGCCAGCCACCGCACAGAGCCGCGATGCCCTGAGCCCGCCGGCCGAACTGGCTGTTGGTGTGGTCGATCGTCATGAAATCCGCGAGGATCTCGCTGTCGTTGCCGTACTTCACTCGGGCCAGATCGCTGATGACACCCTGCTGCTCATCAGCCAGGACCTGCAGGCTACGCATCCAAGTACGGAGAGCGGCCTTGGTTTCCTCTTCGGCGTCGCTGCGGACCTGCGCCAGATCGCGATCGTGCTCGGAACGCAGAGTGGCGCACTCGTTGGCAAGCCGTTGGCGCTCCGCTTCGAGACGGCCCTGGCTTGCGTGCAGATCGGCGGTCTGCTTCCGGAGCGCCAGATTCGTTCTCCGGGCGAGCATCACTGCGAGTACCGCAGCAGTCAGTACTCCTAGCAAGATCCACAGTAGTGGATCCTTCATCAATGAGGTCATCAGACTCTCTTCAGTCGCATCGCGGGGGTATATGCAGGACCGCGCGGCGGTGGCCGAAGTCGCGGACCCGACGCCGCGCTGCGGGCTCACACGCGGACCAACGGCTACTCCTTCGCGGTGGGCAGAAACCATCCCCCGTGACACGTGCATGACGCAGCGTCAACCTACTGAAAGCCAGATGATCTTAACAGCGGGCTTAGAGCAATACCCCAGTGGTCGCGATGAGTTGACACCGCATTAGGTGAAGGTCTCGTGGACGTGTAGACATGAGCCGGCTGGAGAACTGGCAGCCCGCTGCTGCCCGATGCCATGCCCGTGCCCCTGCCTTCACGGACAACGTCGTCGGCCTTCCTGCTGTGGCGGTCCCGACCTCGGGGCACAGCTATGTCGAGGGAGAGTGCCGGTGAGGTGCGGTAGATCGCCTCGTTGATGGGCGCGCACGGCTTGGTTTGTGCGCACGCACGGGCCTTCGCCGCCCTCCTCGCCCAGGCGGACGCTGTTGACGATGTGGGATGGGCCGTGTCGGTGGACTCCACTGTCTGCCGGGCTCACCCGCACGCGGCCAAGGCCAGGAAAGGGGGGGGGCACTCGACGAAACTGAACCCGTCGATCACGCACTCGGACGCTCACGGGGCGGCCTGAGCACGAAGGTTCACCTCGCCGCTGACGGTCATGCGCGGCCCTTGGCCCTGCATGTCACCGCGGGCCAGGCTGGCGACGCGCCTGCCTTCGAGACGGTCATGGCCCTCATCAGGGTCCCACGCACCGGCCTGGGCAGGCCACGAACGCGACCCGATGTCGTCCTTGCAGACCGGGCCTACTCATCCCGGGCGGAGCATTCCTTCCGTGTCGGGGTGATCGGCTCGGTGCTCGCCATGATGGAGGGCGTCGACCCGGCCCGGGTCGACCGGCCGGTGGTCCACCGGCAACAAATCCCCGGAGTCCGTGGCCCGTGCGACGCGCTTGAGCACGCCCATCTCGGAGATGAAGCTCGCGGGGCCCTTGGTGGTGTCTTCCCCCATGCGGTCCTCCGGTGTCAGCGGTTGTGATCGAAAACGTAGTGGACGTGGGCCAGCTCCCGCCGCGATCTCGCCGACAGCGCGGCCGCGCCGGGCGAGGCGCTGCTGATCGAACGCGAGACGGCTGTGCTCCCACACGACCAGCTCGCCGGCGCGAGCTGGGCACGGTAGCCGTCCTTCTCCAGACTTTGTCGTGTCTCATGAGACATGGGCCTGTTGAAACGACCGTTCGGGTCGGATGCGGCATAGCCTGTCGAGTCACGCGACCAGACAGCGGTGCCTCGAGGTGGACGCCGGGGTACGCGCGAGCCCGATTTGTCTCCGTGTACGTAAAGCTTGACCACGGTGCGTGACCTTGTGCAGATTGACGCCAGCTGTGGCGGTTCCCATGCTGGAGACGGGGCCGGTTAGAAGGGGCCGTGGTCATGAGCGGTGGGCAGAGTGGACTTCCCCGGCTGCTGACCGCAGCGGAGACGGCGGCGCCGGTGGACGCCGTCGCGGTGGTCGCTGAGGACCTGCGGCGGCGGTTCGGAGCCACGATGGTGTCATTTCTCATCGTGGACCTGACGGGAAAGGCGGTGGCGCGCCTGACCACTGCCGCCGGTGCGGAGGGTGGGCGGGAAGCGGAGCGGATCCCCATGCTCGGCAGCGTCTACGAGCAGGTGATCCGTACCCAGCGGCTGTTCCAGGAGGCGACCGGCCAGGGACAGCGGGTGATCGTGCCGGTCACCAACCGGGGGGACGCCATCGGGCTGCTGGAACTGCTCCTGCCCGCCGACATCGGCGACGACGTCCTTGACGAGGTCGGGGAAGCCGCCCACATCCTGGCCTACATCGTGATCGCCAACGGACGCTTCACCGACCTCTACACCTGGGGTAAACGTTCCAGGCCCCCCACACTGGCAGCTGAAATCCAGTACCAGCTCCTTCCCCCGTCACTGTCGTGCGAGGCCGCGCAGTTCACCTTGTGCGGGAGTTTGGAGCCCTCGGAAGACCTCAGCGGCGACACCTTCGACTACGCGCTGGACCGCGACATCCTGCACGTGTCGGTGACCGACCCCATGGGCCACGACATCGATTCCGCCCTGGCCGCCACCGTACTGGTGGGCGCCCTGCGCGGCGC
Organism: Streptomyces sp. NBC_01171; assembly: GCF_045039805.1. Taxonomy (NCBI): domain Bacteria; kingdom Bacillati; phylum Actinomycetota; class Actinomycetes; order Kitasatosporales; family Streptomycetaceae; genus Streptomyces; species Streptomyces sp. NBC_01171. Next base: position 6,494,292 of record NZ_CP108609.1, read on the forward strand.
CCGCCGCGCAGGAGCCGGCCTGGCCGAGCAGGCCCATCTGGCCGACCAGGCCCTGGCCGACCACGGCCACGGTCACGCCACCGGGCAACTGCTGCGCATAAACCTCCACACCGGTCGCGCTCAGCTCGTCAACGCCGGCCACCCCTGGCCACTACGCGTGCGCGACGGGACTGCCGAAGCGATCACCTGCGAGGCGGACCATCCCTTCGGGCTGCCCGTTTCCATGCCCCACCCCTACCGTGTTCAGGACCTCGATCTACGCTCCGGTGACCGTCTGCTCATGATGACCGACGGCATGCTCGAACGTCATGGGGAGACGGTCGACCTGCTCGCTCTGCTCAGGCGCACCCGGGATCTGCACCCACGGGAGGCGGCGCTGACGCTGACGTCCGCGGTACGGGACGCAGCCGGGGGCCGGCTCGCAGACGACGCCACGGTGATGTGCCTGGACTGGCACGGCCCCCAGGAGACCCTGCGGCACGTCAGCTCCGGCGCGGACACTCAGCAGGCTTCAGCCAGCCGCACGAAGCAGCCGTGACCAGGACGCTGCCTGGACGGTCCCACACGGCCAGTGCGTGGCTCGCGCCTCGCGCCTTCGTGCGCGAGCCTGAGTTCTCAGATTGCTAGGGGCTGTCGGCGGCTCCGACGACCTGTCGACCGAGACATCACGAGGTGTCTGGAGAACCGCCCCACTTTGGCTCGCCCGCCCAGCCCGGCCGCAGGCCAGGGTCGGGTACGGGGATGCTCAGCATCGGCTCCGCCAGCGTCCACGTCATGCCTGGGGTCTTCCACCAGGCCGTGGCATGTTGCGCACCTCCATCCGGCGGGCGCCCGTCTCGGAGCCGGAGGGCGGGGGGCGGTCAGGCGGCGCAGTCGAGGAAGTCGGCCACGGCGGGGACGTGGCGGTAGTCGGCGAGGTGCCCGCGTAGCTCGGTGAGCGTGGTGGTGGTACGGGCGGAGTCCACGCCGCCCATGGCGGTGATGACGTCGTGGCCGATGCCGAGGGCGGCGACCTCGTGTGGGTCATCGACCAGCGGGTCATCCGCCCCGGCCCCACCCCGCCGCCCCGCAAGCTCCACCTGGTCTACCGCCTCCACATCACCCCCGACGTCCGCGCCACCCTCGCCGAGCAGGAGCTGGACGAACAGCCAGACGGAAGCCACGAGGTCGGCGCCATCGAGTGGATCAACTTCCGCAAGACCGCCGACCTGCCCATCTTCCCGCCCATCGGACCCGCCCTCGCAGCCCTGGACAACCCCCGCGCCCTCGTCGGCAACGCCGCCCTGGACGCCGTCACGGAGGAACTACACCTGGGTGTGACCAGCCCCGCATCACCCAGCACGCCGCCGACATGCGGGAGCACGCGGGAGCAGTGCACGCCGCCGCTTGGGCTGCCGGAATTCCCGGCCGGCGCCCCCTGGACACCGTGCCCTACGGCGTGCCCAGGGCCGTCACCGACCGGGACACGGTCGCCGCCCTTGCCGCGTTCCTGTGCGCGCCCGCCGGCCCGGTCCTCATGTCCGAGGATGCCGCGCGCTACCGCTGAGGTCGCAGCACCAACAGCGGTGCTGGCCCAGGGTGCCGGCCGCGGCCGCCGAGCCCGGCCGCTCCACGCTCGACGCGCTCGAACGCGCCCTCGCCGAGCTGCGCTGACCAGCCCTGACTGCGTGAGGTGACGTGACGCGCCCATAGCGGGGGACTCGCGTCAGGTCACCTCGCCGCGAATCATCCCCCGGAGCCGCCGCGCCGCGCGTTGATAAGCGCCACGATGATGCCTCCCAGGGCGGTGATTACGGCCGCGATGACGATACTCATGTCTCCCCCTTCGTTAGGGACGCGGTAGTGCGTCCGAAAGCACCATCGCACGTCCGCTGCGGCTCGCCACCTAGCCCAAAGGGGCTGGTGGGAGGGGGTGTCTACCCCGTCGCGGCGTGCGGCCTTCCAGGGGCGTTTCACAGGATCTGCGACCGTTTCCGCATAGGGATCCTGCGGGAAAGGCTGCTGCCGGGAACGCCGGCGCAAACGACCACCGGCAACGCGTCCTCGCCCGGTGCGCCAGGGCCTACCACTTTCTGGAGCCGATGCCTGGCACTTTTTCCCGCCCGCCCCTACCAGGTCTCACTAGAAGGCACGATGCCCTGCAGGCATCCCGTGGCAGTCGGCAGGAATGGCGCCGACGCTGCTGCCTGACCGGCGGCAACGGCTCGACCCGCCCCCACAGGTCATCCGACACCATCCACGAAGGACCGTTGCCCTTCCCCACGACTCGTTCAACGAGCCAGCGAGGAAGGGGATATGGCTACGACCAGGCCTTCTATCAGGTGCTCTGACTCCCGCAGCTGACGGCCCGGGAAATAGGGGTGCGGTCGGCTGAGCTGGGGTGGTAGGCAGACGATGTGACAGAGAGTCTTGAGTTTTCCGCCCTGTTGCAACTGATCGACGAGGGGTCAGCTGCGTTCCGGAGTGCGGTTGCCGCCGCGCCCGGCCTTGACGCGCCGGTGCCGTCCTGCCCCGAGTGGACGTTGTTCGAGCTGGTGCAGCACCTGGGTAGGGGCCAGCGCTGGTGGGCCGCGATCGTCGCCGCGGGCCCGGCCGCGGCTCCGCCGGCCAAGGATGCCGCGGAGGTGCCGCGCGATCTCGATGCGCTGCTGGCCTGGTACGCCGAGTCGAACGAGCTGCTGCTGAGTGCGCTGCGCGAGGCTGGGCCGGAGCGCGAGTGCTGGACATGGTGGAGCGCCGGCGTGTCCCCGGCGAATGCCTGGGGCGTTGCCCGGCGCCGGGTGCACGAGGTGCTGGTGCACACCTACGACGCCCAGCTCGCCGCAGGAGACGTGCAGCCGATGCCGGCGGACGTCGCCATCGACGGCGTGGCCGAGTTTCTCGACACCTGCAACTCCACCCCGGCTGCGTGGCCGCACGAGGCCGCCACCATCCACTACCACGCCACCCAGGGCCGCTCCTGGCTCCTCGCGCTGGACGGCACCGGCGCCTGGCCCGCACCCCTCACGAACGACGCCGCCCCTCCCTCCGTTTCGGCCACGGGCACGGCCGAGCAGCTGCTCCTCTTCATGTGGGGTCGCCTCATGCTGAGCGACCTGAAGATCGAGGGAGACCCGCAGGTGTTCGAGCAGCTGATCGCCTGGGAGCCCGAGGAGTAGCCAGCCAATACCGCTAGTGGACAACCCCGATGACGTCCGCGCCGGCGAACATCGCGAACAACTCCGCCTCCGCGCGGCGGACGGCCAGTACAACCTCGTACAGCTCGGGCCCAAGCGCCTCCCGCAGCACTGCCGATTCAACGAGGAAGGGGATATGGCTACGACCAGGCTTTCTGTTAGGTGCTCTTAGTTGCTGGCGCGCAGCCGAGAGTAGGTCAAGGCGGTGCCCCGCAGACCTGCCCTCGGAAGGACCGGTCAGCGCCAGGCGGCGCAGACACGTAGGCGGCCGCCCTAGGCGTCGGGGCATGCCCGAGACGTGTAGCCCGGCCCGTCGTAGAACGTGCCGTGCTGGCCCATGACGCTGGATGTCACGCTGGTGGAACCCGAGTTGGTGGAGGAAGTCGGTGTCGATGTCGCTCGAGACGCCGCCGGCCAGTGGCGTCACCCTCGCGCTCGGGTGGCCCGGACCATGCGCACGTCCTCGACACCCAGGAGGCCGAGGAGCGGCACCTTGCCTGTGCTCTGCTCGGGGTCGACCATGAGCCCCGACTGGCGCACGTGGTCCAGGAGCAGTTCAGCGAGCGGCATGACCATGTGCCGACCCCAGCAGCGCTCGGAGGAGTGGCCGAAGGGGAGGTATCCGGGGGTGTTGTCGGGGTCCAGGTCGTCCCAACGTTCGGGGCGGAAGCTCTCGGGGTCGTCCCAGAGGCCCGGGTCGCGGTGGGACAGCAGTGGCAGCACGAGCACGTCGTCGCCGGCGCCTATCCGTTCGTCGATGGCGGGGTACTCGGGCGAGGCGTTGCGCAGGATGTTCCAGGAGGGTGGCAGCAGGCGCAGCGACTCCAGGATGATGTTCCGGTTCGGCATCGCATCGTCGAACGGGGCTCCCAGCCACAGGGCGTTGGCGACGAGCGTGGAGATGGTGAAGCACACCGGTGCGGCGGCCCTGCGGTACATGCCCATGGCGTACCGGCGCTCCTGGTAGCCGGCGGCCTCGGCCGTCCGGGCGGCCAGTCCGGTGAGGCCCTCGTCGCCGGGTCGGGGCCAGCCGGGCAGCGCGGCGCCCATGGCGATGACCGTCCAGGTGAGCTTGGGCGTCAGTTCCAGATAGCGGCTCATGAGCATGCGCAGCCGGTAGGGGTCACCGCTCAGGATGATGTCCCGCAGGAAGAGGTGCCCGGTCAGCGGCCAGGAGCCCGACAGGTCGACGGTCTCGGGCAGTGGACCGGTCAGGGCCCGGCGTACGTCGTTGCCGATGGTGCGGGTCACCGAGGACGCCTCGGTGCGTGTGATGGAGCGGCCGTGCAGCGGCTTGAACGTCGGCCGTTCCGATTCCGTGGCCCGGCGCGCAGCGAGCACACGGTCGATGATCTCCGGTCCGGCGACCCCGATCGTGTCCGGTTCCAGACGGAAGACGTCCTGGCCGAGGTGACCGCTGATGAGTGCGGCCAGCCGCGGGGCGAACACGGTGGTGCGTGTACGCGTGGCGGATGACGACGGCATGCGTTCTCCGGTGCGGTCGGCGACGGGGCCGGTCGGGTGCTCGACGGGCGGGGAGGGGAGACACGGCGGCGGGCGTCGTCGTCCGGTGGCCCGCTTGGGGGAGCACCGGACAACGATGTCGGACCGCCGCTGGATCAGTACCAGATGTACCAAGCGCTGGCCTTCAGACTCTTACCGGCAGCGACCTTGTTGCGAATGGCGAAGAGAAGCTTCATCGACACACCTCCGTGTGGAATGGGGAACGCCGGGAGACTTCCCTGGTCCGATCATCGGATATGCGCCACCGCTCCCCAAAACTTCTCCTACGGCGATTTTCAGGCATCTCGCGGCGGCTTCGCACGCCTCGGAGATCGCACCCCTGGGTAGAAGCAGGAAGTCCGGCCAGGTTCCCCTGCCGTCACGGGAAGAGAGGGCGCAAGGGGCGCGCGACGACATCCCGCCCCGGCGGCGCGTGAGATGAACTCGCGCCCCGCGCCGGCATGTTCGTGACCGCCAGGTTGGCCGGATATGGCGTCAACCCTTTATGAGTGGCTTGTCGTTCGATGGAGCTTTGGTCTCCCGTCCGCCGACGGCGCCCACCGGAATCGCGTCACGCGAGTGGCCGTCACCGCAACGCGGTCAGTACGACTCCTGAAAATCCTGAGACCGCCACCCGGACACGCGACGCGCGTGCAGGGGCATCGGCTTCAGGGCTTGGCGGTCGTGTGCGTTGGCCGCGGAGAGGCAGTTCGTCCGCGTCGGACGGGACGTGCATCTTGGAACCCGGCTTGCCCCGGTCCACGGGGCTCGGACCCGTGAGGTCGCCCCATTCTTTGGGCGTAGCTCATGCGGGACTGACTGTCGTAGGTGTAGGAGATCGTCTTGTCGGCGCCCGGGTCGGTGCGTCAATGATGTTCCAAGATCAGTCCCATACGGCGTTCCATCCGTGGGGAGGAAACGGGAAACAGCACTGTTCGTCTTGTCCGTCCGGGTGGGGTTGCCGCAGTCTTTCGTGCGGTAACCCCGTTCACCTGGATGGATGGTTATGGAGGTTTCCGTGCCACAGCCGTCCGCCGCGTTCGGCGAGGAGCTGAGAAGACGGCGGTTGGACGCCGGTCTCAGTCTCACCGCATTGTCTGCCGCCGTGCACTACAGCAAAGCGCAGCTGAGCAAGGTCGAACGGGGCCTCAAGGCGCCCAGTCGCGATCTTGCCCGACTGTGCGACGCCGTCCTTAGAGCCGGCGGAGCACTCATCGCTCTGGTCACTCCGCCCGCCGCTGACGCGCCTGACGGGCCGGTGCTGGGCGGGATCGACGAGGAGGAGTGGATGATGCAGCTGTCACCAGGCGGTCCGAACTGGTTCCAGCCTGTGGGCCGGCGGCAGGTCGTAAGCGCCGGCGCCGCATCGCTGTTGAGGTGGAACAAGGGTGGTCAGGGAGCCGTCTCCCCGGCTGCCGGGGAAGGCATGCTGGAAGCGTCCCGCTCTCTGTTCACGCATTACAGGCGGCTCGGCCAGAGCGTCGAGCCCGGCTTCCTGCTGTCGGGTCTGATCGCGCAGACGCACACGCTGCGGGAGCTGTCCGCGCACACCGATTCCCGCACATGTCAGGAGCTGCTGGCGCTCGGCTCCCGCTACGCCGAGTACATCGGCTGGCTGGTGCAGGAGACCGGAGACGAACAAGCCGCGCTGTGGTGGACGCAGCGCGCAGTGGATCTCGCGGCTGCCGGCGGTGACCGCGCACTGGCCGGGTACGCGCTGGTCCGCCGGGCGCTGGTCACGCTGTACCAGGACGACGCGGGACAGACCGTCGCCCTTGCACACCGCGCGCAGAGCGGCCGGCTCCCGCCGCGGATCCGCGGGCTGGCCGCGCAGCGTGAGGCACAGGGGCACGCACTCGCAGGTGACCGCGATGCATGCCTGCGTGCCCTGGACCGGGCCCGGGCATTGCTGGCCCGCCAGGACGGCGATGCCGACGAACCGGTGATCGGCAGCATGCACCTGCCCGACTCGGTCGGCATGGTCACCGGCTGGTGCATGCTCGACCTCGGCCGGCCGCGGGAAGCGGCGGAGGAACTTGACCGGCAACTGGCACGAGTCTCACCCGAGGCGGTACGTACGCAGGTGCGCTACGGCGTCCGCCGCGCGCTCGCTCATGCGTCGGATGGCCAGATCGACCAGGCCTGTGCGCTGACCGCGCCCCTCCTCGACGGAGCGGCGGCGGTCCGGTCCGCGACCGTCGCGATCGACCTCCGGCGACTCGCCCGCGTCCTGGCCCGCCACTCCGATCACGCCGCCGTACGCCAACTTGCCCCGCGGCTCGGCACGTTAGCGCGTTTTCCGACCTCCTGAAGATGAAGAAGAAAGGCCTGGTCAGTCATGACCGACGTGTTCATCAACTACCGCACGGGGGACGGCGACAAGACCGCCGCCCTGATCGACCAGGAACTGTCGGGCCGCTTCGGCCAAAAGCGCATCTTCCGCGCTTCGAAGTCCATCCCCCCGGGCCACGCCTACCCCGACGCCCTGCTGACTGGTGTGCGGCGCAGCTCAGTGTTGCTGGCTGTCATCGGACCCGGCTGGACGAGCTTCCAGACTCGGCTGCGTGACCCGGAGGACTGGGTACGCAAGGAGATCCTGGAGGCGTTCGCCTGCGGCATAGCGATCGTTCCCGTGCTGGATGGCCGGAAGACGGACCGGCTGAACAAGGCGGACCTGCCGGGCGAGCTAGCGCGGCTGGCCGACCTCCAGTCCATACCGTTTGACACGCACGACACCGAGACGGGCCTGAAACGCCTCGGCGACCTGGTGGCCGAGCTAGTCCCTGGCCTGCATGACCGTGACCGGGAAGCTGCCTCGCTACCCGCCCCTGCCGCCGTGAGGAACTCGATCGGAGACGTGAGCGGGACAGCTGTACAGAGCCGGGACTTCACCGGAGACGTCGGTACCACTGTCATCAAGGACTCACACGGCCCTGTGCACACGGGACAGGGCAACATCTACCAACACTCGCGTCACGTGTCGGGCGACCGTCACTTCTCCGGCAACGGGATAACCTACTTCGAGGGCGACCATCACGGCGACATCCAGCACAGGTTCGGCGAGCCGGACCGACGCGAGGACGAGGACCGGTGAGCGAGCACATCCGCACGCGGGTCGAAAGTCCGCACGCCCCTATGCACACCGGCAGCGGCGACCTCTACGTCACCATCGGCACTCAGCTGCAAGACCCGGACAGACCCACCTTCCGCCGCCTCGCCGACGACCACCTCGCCTGGCTCAGACAAGTGCTGGTCGCCCCGGCCGGCATGGGAGCGGCCCGCCACAAGCTGACCGACACCGGCACCGTGATCCTGGACGGTCCTCCGGGCAGCGGTCGCACCTCGGTGGCCCGGGTACTCCTTCGGGAGTACGACCTGGGAACCGGCGTCTTCCACGAACTACTGCCGGACGACGAAGACGAGCTGTCCCTCAGTAACCCGGCTCTGGTAGGGAACGGCGACCGACTGCTGCTGGACCTGTCGGCAGCTACCGCCATCCAGTGGGCCGCAGCCCGGGCGGATCTCTCCGCCCTCCGCAAGGCCGTCCACGAACAGTACGCGCACCTGGTCGTCGTCATGCCCCACGGGCATTCCCTCGACCCCGACCTGCAGCACTACCGCATCAAGATCGACCCCCCGGACGGCTTGCAGGTCCTCCAGCGACATCTCCGCGTGCACGGGGTGCCCTACGAGCCCGTCCCGACCGTCACCGCATTTCTGGCCGAGGCCCGGTCAATGAGGGAGATCGCCGACTTCGCCGACCTCGTGCGACGGTCCCGCGAGGTCGCCGGCACCGATGAGGGTTTCGCGCAGTGGTGCGCAGCCGCCCGCAGAGCACGGGACGACCGCCGCGCGGAGATCACCACGCTTGCTGCCAAACTACGTGAGGGCCCGCAGCGGGCCCTGCTTCTTACCGTGGCCATGCTGCATGGAGCTCACGCCGACGTTGTCCACCGGGCAACCCAACTCCTGCTGCATACGCTCAAGTCCCCGCCCGAAGATCAGCCCTTGCTCGAGCGCAAAGACCTCGCGGAGCGACTGTCGGAGACATCCGCCAGCATCGGGCCGGACGGCCACGTCCACTTCACGGAGCTGGACTACGACGCCGCGGTCCGCGCCCATTTCTGGGACCACATGCCCGACCTACGACAGCCTCTGGGCACTTGGGTCGCGCGCAGCGTGGAGTCGACGGGCCCGTACGTCTCCCGGGAACTCCGAAACGGCCTGGTGGCACGGCTGGCCGAGCAGTATCTGCGGACCGGACGCGGAGAAGGCCTGGCCTTCCTGGCCGAGAACTGGAGCACCACGCCCGCGAGCCGGTCCCGACTGGAGGCCGCAGTGCACGCGCTCACCTGCGGCCTCAACGATCCTGCACAGGGCAGGAACTTTCGCCAATGGATCTACCAATGGTGTGCTCAGCGGCAGCTCAAAGGGGAGTTCGCTCAGGTCCTCGTCCAGGTCTGCGCGGATGTCATCGCCGCCAGCCACCCCGACCAGGCTCTGTTCCGCCTCTACCACCTGGCCCGCCGCGAGCGGGACACGACCCGTGCCCTGCAAGCGCTGGTCGACCTGGTGGCAACGAGCAGTCGGCTGCGCCGACGCCTGCTCGACCGCCTCGAACGCTCCTCCCTCTCGCCGGCAGAACTCCGTATCTTCCTGCCGGTCTGCGACCCTGAGCCACTGACTGCTCCGTACGACAACGGACGCGCCTTGATCGACGAGAACGGCGCACGCGAGTCCTTGACCAGCGGCTGGCGAGCGGTGCTCAAAGGGCTGCCCGGTGCGACGTGGCACCCGTATGCGGAACGCTGGCTGCACACGGCGACCGACACCGGACACTGCGGTGACCTGCTGCTCGACCTCCTCGTCGCTGCTGCCGACCAGTGTGACGATCAACGCGGAATGGCCTTCGCCGCACTGTATGCGAGCGCCCGTGCCGCAGAGCGCACAGCTCCCCACGGGACCGCCCGCGCCGCACTGACCACGGACCGACTGCTGCAGAAAATTTCCACGGCTCAGGGCCTCGGTCGGCTCACTGTGCCAGCGCCAATGACATCAACTGGGGGGAGCACACCATGACGACCGGCTCCAGGACGACGACCGTCTTCCTCACCATCCTTTGCGGCCTGCTGTTCAGCATCCTCGGTCTGGCACAGGAGTGGCCCGCGTATGCCTGGCCCGCCCTGGCCGTCCTCCTCGTCGTAGTTCCCGCAGCGATCTTCAAGATCGCTGCGGTGCGCCGTGGCTCCATGCCCGTCGACCTTGAGGAACAACGCACTGCGCCGCCCGTCGAACGCTGGGTACACCACGTCAGCCGTGTGGCGTTGCCCAGCCAGTGGGCCGACTACGACTTCATGTTCTCGGCCACTGTCCGGTGGTATCCCCTCGAGGCGCCCGGCAACGATCCCGTTCTCAATCCAGCCGGCCTCGCTGTCGAAGCAGTCCTGAACCGTGCCCGCGCGATCACTGAACAACGGGAACCCGGCCGCCCCTCGCTCGCCCAGCACGAACTGAGTGGTGCACTCAGCAGAATGTGCCCAGAGCCCACCGGACACCTTCAGGTCATGGCGGAGGACATCACACTTGTCCTTCGCGAGCACGACCAGGAGCGGCTGGAAAGACTCGCCGAAGTACGCAAAGACAAGGCGGTCTGGGAGCACCAGCGCAAGTACGAGCAGAGCAAGCGCGCATACCTGAGCGAGGACGTGCTCAAGGACACCGGAAGTGCGGTCGTCTGGTGGCTCGCCAGGAACGACGACCAAGTGGACAAGGCCGTAGCGGACCTCGGTCTGCTGGCTCAGCTCACGTCCGCCGCCAACGACACCGACGTGCCCGTACGGCTGCGCGATTTCATACCCCGCCCGCACGGTGAGGCACCTGGTGCAGGTCTCCTACAGGGAGGGCCTGCGCCGGTGGAACTACAACCGACAGCCGCGGACCACTTCGAGACCTTCCTCAGCAGCATGGGATTCACGGACGGAGACGTTCGGCGAACGATCCTGGCCAAACAGATCGCCGACATCATCAGGACACAGGACCAGCACGAGACAGCTGACGACCTACTGCGCAGGTTCGACCAGCCGGCGAGGTTCACACCGGATGACGATGAGCCGCCAGCTTCCGCAGGCGACACGAACAATGAGAAGCCCGCAAGTTGACTTGGAGGAGGACAACAATGGACAGCGAGCTGGCCGCCCTCGCCGCATCCGGAGCAACCACCCTGGTCTCGCTCCTGGTCACCGACTCCTGGACACACGCCCGGGACCTCGTTCGAGAATTCTTCTCGCGCAGCGGCGCAGACGTCACCGCGATCACCGACCTGGACACCGCTCGGTCCCAGCTGCTCGCAGCCGAGGCGACAGAGAACACGCAAAACATCCGTGACCTCACCGAACAGTGGCACACCTACCTGCTGCAACGCCTTCTGCAAGCAGGCTCCACCACTGGCGACGACCTGCGCGACCTGCTCACCTCCTTGCAGCCGCTCGCGACCAACCCAGATCTACAACCGAGCACCGTCCATAACGACATCAGCGGCGGAGTCCAGCATGGCCCCGTCATCCAATCGGGCCGGATTGCCGGACTCACCTTTCACGTCCACCATGCCCCCGCTCCAACACAGAAGTGAACTGAGGCATCGGCAGGGACCGCGATGCTTCACCACGTTCACGATGCCCAGGAATGGCACGGCACATCGGCTGACTGCCCGTGACCGGAACACCGGCACCCCAAAACCGCTGACCGTCACCCCCAGGGACCGAATGCCCGCCACCCGTAGTCCCGGAAGCCCACGTTGCCGGCGCCAATCCGCTTGGCTTGGCGGAGCTGGATGCGAGCGGGCGGGGTGTCACTTCCCGTGCTGGTCCTGCAGTTCTTGGCGATGCGCCGCGCCAAGGGTGTCGTGGAAATTTTGTGAAGGCGCACATCGAGACCCGGGCGGAACGATGTGGCAGGCCCGCACGACCTCGCGAGTTGCGTTGAGGACGACGGCGCTCACGGCGCCGTCGTCGGGCCACTACCTTGTGAAGCCGGAGCCAGTGATCAAAGGACTTCGCAGCAGGCGGTAGGAGCGTCATGCTGATCGCCATGCCGAACCTTGCACACCCCATTTTCAGTGCTCCAGTCGACGCGGTCGACTCCGAGATGGTCCGCGGTTTCCTCGAGCTTGGCCTGGAGGAGAGCTTCACCCTGGACTACAAGCGCAACATTGATCCCGTAGCGGAGACGGCCGCTGCGATGGCGAACAGCTACGGCGGCATAATCCTCGTCGGTGTCGATCCCGATCCCAAGAACACCAACTTGGGCGGCAAGTTGGTCGGAGTCGCGCCGAGCGAAAAGGACCGGCTGGTGAGCAAGATGGCCAACCAGTACGAGCCGCCCGGCTGGACGCCCGACGTTATCCCCGTGACCGTCGACGGCAAGCATCTTCTCGTGGTCCGAGTCGACCACCACAGCGCACCTCGACCGCTGGTCAACAAGCACCAGATTAAGATCCGTCTGGATGGCAGCAACCAGTACGCCGATCTCCGCATGATCCATGCCCTGTTCCAGCAAGGCGCCGTCCCGGCCCCTTCCTACAGCAGCGATCCGCGATTCTCGCCTGCCCACACGGCGACCCCCTACCAAGGCGTTGAGGAGCCGGCCGTGTTCATCCGTGCGGCAACCTCTATGTTCTTGCGCCCCGATGCTGGACGCCTCAGGCTCCACGGCACCACAGTCGATGCACTCATTCAGGCGCTTTCTGCACCCAGCTACACCGGGTCCGGCGAACTTTCCGAGCCGCTTCACACGCTGCTCCAGCAGGTAGGGAAGCATCCCTATGTGCAGCCGTGGTGGATCGATCCCTCCCACGGGCACGGCCGCTTCGTCCGCATCTCGGCTGGGCACGACCGCTCTCTGGCTGGGCAGGCTCGGATGGAGCTGACGTGTACCGTCACTCTGGCCAACAGCGGCAGCAGTCTGGACGTGTTCTTCGACATCGCCACCTGGACGGCCGGTCAGAAAGTCGCGGGCGACCTCTGGGTACAGGCGTGCTACGAGGCGGTGCACGCACTCCTGTCGAACGCGTTGCCAGCGCTCACCGAAAGCCTGCTCGGCTCCGCACCGGTTCCCCCGCCCCCCACCGAACTCCACATCAGCAGCCCTGCGGATTTGCAATTCGGGCTGAGGAACTACCTGAACACCGACGCTCTCGGCTCCCGCACTGGTGCCGGCACGCTGCGCCCCGCCGGTGAGTACTTGCCCGAAGATCTCGTGAGCCGCGGAGACCTTGCCGCTGCCGTTGCCGAGACGCTGCGAAACATCGCGCTCGACTGGCGGTACCTGCACCCTGAGCTTCCGACGCTTAGGGTTTGATGCCTGTGGTCCCGCACCAGTTGTACTGGTGCGGGACCACAGGCACACCAGCTTCAGGCCCGCGAACGGGGCTCTGGACTAAATGGTGCGGGACAGCACGTTGTTGACAGAGCGAGGTTCTGTACCTAGTAGTGTGTACAGTCTTGCCATGACCAACCGTGATCGACTTCTCGGAAGCGCAAGAGTCCTGCTCTGGGACCGGGGCTACGTCGGAACCAGTCCCGCAGCGATCCAGCAGCACGCAAATGCGGGGCAGGGCAGCATGTACCACCACTTTGAGGGCAAGCGAGGGCTTGCGATCGAAGCACTCACTGAGACAACGCAGGACATGCGGCGGCGAGCGGAGGCGACCCTCGACAGTTCCGCGCCGGCGTTGGATCGGGTCATCGCCTACCTGCGCCTTGAGCGGGATGCCTTGCGAGGCTGCGCCGTTGGGCGGATGGCACTCGACCCGGATGTGGTCACCGATGACGCGCTGCGGCGCCCGGTAGAAGAGTTCTTCTCCTGGCTCACCGATCGTCTGCACCGGCTGCTGGACGAGGCACAGCGATCGGGCCAGATCGCGCCGCACCTTGTACCCGATGATGTGTCGGCTGCTCTGGTCGCGACCATCCAAGGGGGGTACGTGCTCGCCCGTGCCCAGCAGGACCCCCGAGCCATGACGGCTTCCATCGACGGGATCACTGCTCTCCTGACCCTCCAGGAGAGGTGATCGTTTTGCCGTTCGTCCGTATCGACGTACTGCGCATGCCGTCGGCCGAACTAGAAGCAGTCGGAAACGCTGTACAGCAGGCCCTCACCGAATCCATCGGAATCCCGCTCGACGACCGGTTCCAGGTCCTGACCAACCACGACGGCACGGCCGGAACGCTCCGGCACGGCACCTACCTTGAGATCCCGCGCGACGACGGCATCGTCTACATCGACATCACAATGCGGCGCGGCAGGACCGCCGAACAAAAGCGGCAGATGTACGCACAGGTGTGCCAGCGCCTCACGGAACAGACGCGAGTGGCACCCCACAACGTGTTCATCGTCGTCCACGAGAACCGTGAGGCCGACTGGTCGCTCGGCAATGGCCAAGCGCAGTATCTGTAGCTGTCCTGCGGCAGCCCCACCCCGACCCTCCTGACACATAGTCATCCCGAGAAAGGGCCCCGTGACCCACGCCACCTGGGGGTTTTGCGTGAAATGTCGGAGTCGGTGAAAGTCGTAGGAACGGGGCCTCGACGGGGCTAGAGTTGCAGGTCAGCGAGTCTGCTCCCCGCCCGCGCGGGGATGGTCCCCGCTTCAGGCGCGGCTCGTCGCTGATGACGGCGCCCCGCTGGACCACGTCGCCCTGAGCGGGACAGCTCACTCGGGCCAGGCGGAGTTCTGGATGACGTCGACGAAGTCGGTGCGGCGGAAGCCCGGGACGAAGTGCTCCAGGACGTCGGCGTTCACTGTGCCGAAGGTGGTGTCCGGGCGGTGCTTGAACCCGTCGGTGAACGCCTGGAGGATCTGCCGCTTGAAGTCGGGACGGGGGTGGGCCGCGGTGACCTCGTCGATCTGGGCCCGCGTGATCCTGCCCAGGTGCAGGCCGAGCACGTCGGTCTCCACGCCCGCCGTGGTGGCGGCGATCTCGGGGGCCAGCTTGTAGGGCACCTCCGGCGTGGTGTGCAGGGCGACGGCCTTCCACACGGTGTCGGCGTCGCCCTCGGAGTACCCGTGGCCCAGCAGGAACGCGCGGGCCTGGTCGGCGCCGTCCATCTCGAAGCGCTGGTCGTCGCTGCGGTACGGGGGCACCAGACCGGTGTCGTGGAACAGCGCGGCCACGTAGAGCAGTTCGGGGTCCGGTGCGAGGCCCAGCGCCTGCGCCTGGAGGCTGCCGAACAGGTACACGCGGCGGGAGTGGTGGAAGATCAGGGGCGGGGTCGTCTCCCGGACGAGTTCGGTCGCGGCCTGCGCCAGCGCGCTGTCCGGAACGGCCACACCGGCGATCTTTTCGCTCATGACGCTCTCCTCAGGGGGTGCTGAACGGCTGTCTTCGGTGCCTCCACCCTCCTCTCACCGCCCGCCCCGGGGCCGCGCCGCGACGGCCAGGAAGCCCACCGAAACGGCCATGGCCGCCGGCCGGTGCGCGACCGTCGGCCTCGGTCCGCGACACGCCGGTCACGGCGGTGGAGCGGGTGTGCGGGAGCCCGTGCCGGTCGTCGCGAAGCGGTGCTGGTACTTGGTCGGGGAGATGCCCAGGTGGCGGGCGAAGGCCCGGCGCAGGCTCTCGTAGCTGGGGAAGCCCGCCCGGGCGGCGGCCTCGGTGGCGTTGTGGCCGGAGTCCAGCAGGACCTTGGCGATGTCGAAGCGGAGCAGTTCGACGTACTTCATGGGGGTGGTGCCGAGCTCCGTGCGGAACATGCGGGTAAGGTGCCGCGGGCTGACCCGGACGGCCGCGGCGAGGGTGTCCAGGCTGTGCTCCCCCGTCGGGTCCGCCTGCACGGCGTCCTGGACGAGCCGCAGGACGGGCGTGCGCGGGGCCGGTCCCTGCAACGAGGGCGAGAACTGGGACTGACCGCCGGGGCGTTGCATGTAGACCACCAGCGATCGGGCGACGCGGCGGGTGAGGTCCGGCCCGTGGTCCTCCTCCAGGAGGGCCAGGGCGAGGTCGATGCCCGCGGTGACGCCGGCGGAGGTGTAGGTGGCGCCGTCCCTGACGAAGATCGCGTCCGGTTCGACGCGGGCCCGGGGGTGGCGGCGGGCCAGCAGCGCCGTGTGCTGCCAGTGCGTCGTGGCGCGCCTGCCGTCGAGCAGGCCCGCGGCCCCCAGCAGGAAGGCGCCGGTACAGATGGCCGCGACCCGGCCGGCCCGGGAGGCGAGTGCGGCGGTGGCCGCGGTGAGGTCGGGCTCGATGGACTCCTCGGGCAGCCGGTCGCCTCCCACCACCAGGAGGGTGTCGAAGGCGGGCGCGTCGGCCACGTCGGCGTCGACCGGGACGCGCATGCCGATCGACGAGGACACGGGCTTCCCGCCGAGCGAGACGACCGTCAGACGGTAGTCGGCGCCGTACCGGTTGGCCTCGCTGAAGACCTCCGCGGGCCCGGTGAGGTCCAGCATCTTCATGCCGTCGAACGCCAGTACGCCGACGCTGTGTGTCCTGGCCGTCATGTGCTCACCCCGCTGTCGTCCGCGCGCCGCCTCACCTCACATCTTCCTCCCTGTCAGCGACGCCCGCCGACGGGCGGGGAGCGCCGGGGTGAGGATGGCCCGGAGCGGTGATCGCCGGCGGCGGTGACAGCCCGGTGACCGCTACTGTCTCGGCATGACCGACACCTCCCTGCGCTCCGTCACGGTCGAGCGCACCAGCACCGGCCACTTCGTCGCGACGAACGCCCGTGGCGGTACGATCGCCTTCGGCACCGCCTCCGGTCCGGACGCGGACACCGAGTTCACCCCGGTCGAACTGCTGCTCGCCGCGCTCGGGGGCTGCACGGCGGTCGACGTGGATGTCGCCACCAGCCGGCACGCCGAGCCGGACGCGTTCCGCGTGACGGTGACCGGCCACAAGATCACCGACGAGCTGGGCAACCGGCTCACCGACCTGCGGGTCTCCTTCCAGGTCTCCTTCCCGGACGGCGAGGGCGCCGAGCGGGCGCGGGCGATCCTGCCGAGGGCGGTGAAGAGCTCCCACGACCGGCTCTGCACGGTCAGCCGCACGGTGGAGACGGGCACCCCGGTCGCCTCGGAGATCGAGGAGGCCTGAGCCCCTGCGACCCGGACACCGGCCGTGCGGCCTGACCCCCCTGAGACCCTCACCCCGGTCGCCGCGGGCGGGTGACGGATCCCTCACCCGCCCCGCACGGCCGGGGACTGGACCCGCCACCTCCCCCCGGCCGATCGTGGACGCCATGAGCGATCACCGCAGCGCCCCCGCCGACCAGGCCGGTCCCCCTGGGCCCGGCACCCCCGAAGCCGCCGAGATGCGCCGCTTCTGGAGCCGGCTCGGACTGCCCGGCCTGGTCGACGTGCACACGCACTTCATGCCCGAACGCGTCCTGCGCAAGGTCTGGGACTACTTCGACGCGCTCGGCCCGCTCACCGGCGGCATCGAGTGGCCGATCACCTACCGGGCGGAGGAGGAGCAACGGACGGCGCTGCTGCGGGACTTCGGCGTCCGCGCCTTCACGGCGATGCTCTACCCGCACAAGCCCGGCATGGCCCGCTGGCTGAACGAGTGGGCCGTCGACTTCGCCCACCGCACCCCCGGCTGCCTGCACACCTCAACCCTGTTCCCCGAGCCGGACGTGCGGGCGTACGTCGGCGAGGCCGTGGAGGCGGGCGCCCGGGTGTTCAAGGCCCACGTGCAGGTGGGCGCGTACGACCCGGCCGACGACCTCCTCGACGGCGCCTGGGGCCTGCTGGCCGAGGCCGGGATCCCGGTGGTGATCCACTGCGGCTCCGGACCGGCCCCCGGCAAGCACACCGGCCCCGAGCCGATCGCCCGCGTCCTGGCCCGCCACCCGCGGCTGCGCCTGATCGTGGCGCACATGGGGATGCCCGAGTACGAGGACTTCCTCGGCCTCGCCGAGCGGTACGAGCAGGTGCGGCTGGACACGACGATGGCGTTCACCGACTTCGCCGAGCGGATGGCCCCGTTCCCCCACCGCGCCCTGCCCCGGCTCACGGACCTCGCCGACCGCGTCCTGCTCGGCACGGACTTCCCCAACATCCCCTACCCCTACCTCCACCAGCTCGAGGCACTGGAACGCCTGGACCTGGGAGACACCTGGCTCCGCGCGGTGTGCCACGACAACGGGGCACGGCTGTTCGGCGTCTGAGGCGTCGGCGGGGCGCAGGAGGGGGAGGGACACCCGGCGTAGCATGACCGGGACGACGAGTGCGCAGGCCCCGTACCGCCGGTGCCGCTCACTAGGGGGACCTTGTGGAGAGCGACCGTCCGGCCCGACGACTGGAGACGCGCATCGGCTCGGACGACCTGCGGCCGGTCAGGACGCTCCTCGACGTGGAGCGTGCCATCGACGTCGTCAGGGAGCAGGGCGAGGGCGCGGTCAGTTCACCGGCCGACTCCTTCGCCGACGCTCACCCCGCCCACTACTACGCGTTCAGCGAGATCCACCACGGCCGGCAGCTGCGCGTGACCGACCGGGGCTGGACCTTCACCGGGGCGCGCGTCCCCTTCCCCGACACCCGCCCCATGGCGCGGGTCCCGGCCTGCGGCTGGTCCCGCCCGCCGGCGCCGGTAGGGCGGCTCCTTCACCGGTTCGACACCACCTACACCACCGTGCCGACCTCCCTCGACGCCGCCTGGGCGGGCGGCGGCCTCCGCGCCCTGGGCGCGGCCGTCCACGCCATGCGCGGCCTGGAAGAACCCGCCCTGCACCTGATGGACACCCCATCCCCGGCAGGCGGAGCACCTACGGTCCTCAGTTCCACGCGCTGTCTCAGCGCGGACGAGTGCCGGAGTGACCCAGGTGACGGATGGGGAGTGCGTGTTTTCCCGGTCGTGGGGGACACGCGTCATATGTCCTCGGTCCAGAACGCACAGCCGGACACCGCCTCCGGCACCGGCCTCAAGAGAGCCCTCACCACCCCGCTGCTGTACTTCTTCATCCTCGGCGACGTCCTGGGCGCCGGGGTCTACGTCCTGGTGGGGCAGGTCGCCGCGGACGCCGGTGGGGCCGTGTGGGTGCCGCTGCTCGTCGCCCTCCTGCTCGCCCTGCTCACCGCCTCGTCCTACGCGGAGCTGGCCACGAAGTACCCCAAGGCGGGGGGCGCCTCCCACTACGCGACCAAGGCGTTCGGGCCGTTCGCCGGCTTCATCGCCGGTTTCTGCATGCTCGCGGCGGGCGTCGTCTCCGTGGCCGCGCTCGCCCGGGGGTTCGGCGGTGACTACCTGTCGGCGTTCGTCGACCTGCCCGTGGCCGCCGTCGCCGTGGTCTTCCTCGCCCTGCTCGCCGCCCTGAACGCGCGGGGCATCCAGGAGTCGACGCGGGCGAACGTCGTGGCCACCGTGATCGAGGTCGGCGGGCTGCTGATCATCGTCGCCCTCGGCGGTTGGCTGCTGCTGCGGGGCGACGGCGACGTCGGGCGGCTCACCCAGCTCGGCACACCCGGCGAGAACGCGGCGAGTGCCGTGCTCAGCGGGTCCGTCCTCGCCTACTACTCCTTCGTCGGCTTCGAGACGTCCGTGAACGTCGCCGAGGAGACCCGCAACCCGCGGCGCTCCTACCCGCGCGCGCTGTTCGGCGCGCTGGCCACCGCCGGTGCCGTGTACGTCCTGGTCGGCATCGCCGCGTCGGCCGCCGTGCCCACCAGCCGCCTCGCCGCGTCCAGCGGGCCCCTGCTCGAGGTGGTCCACGCGGCGGGCGGGGTACCTCCGCGGCTGTTCAGCGCGATCGCACTGGTGGCCGTCGCCAACGGCGCGCTGCTCACGGGAATCATGTCCTCGCGGCTGGCCTTCGGCATGGCCCGCGACGGGCTGCTGCCCTCGGTGCTGACGAGCGTGCTGCCCGCCCGCCGTACGCCCTGGGTCGCGATCGCGGCCACCACGATCCTGGCGATGGTCCTCGCGGTGACCGGGAGCGTGGCCACGCTGGCCTCCACACTGGTCCTGCTGCTGCTCGTCGTCTTCTTCATGGTCAACGTCGCGGTCCTGGTCCTGCGCCGAGACACCGGTACGGCGGACCACTTCCGCACGCCCACCGTGCTGCCCGTGCTGGGAGCGGTCTCCTGCGTGGTGCTCGCCACCCAGGTCGAGGCCGAGGTCTGGTGGCGGGGGCTCGTGGTGCTCGCCGTGGGCGCCGTGCTCGGCGCGATCAGCCACCGTGCGGCCCGGCGCAAGGCCGCGCCGACGGCGTGACGGCTCCAGCACACCGCCACTGCGTCCGCCGTGTACCGCTCGGTCCGCATGGCCGCATCCTGTGCCGTCAGGGGTGACAGCTGCGCCTCCAGAGCCATGAACGGCCGGTCCTGTTGGTCGAAGACCAGCACGTCCGCCCGCCAGTTCCGGGTCGCGCTGCTGACCTCCAGCTCCGCCCTGAAGCCCGCCGCCCGGGCAGCGGTGGCCAGCTCCAGCATGAGCAGGTGATGCTCCGGCGACTCGTTCGCCGGCGCGCACGTCTCGGGCCGCACCTGGTGGTAGAAGTGTCGGGCCCGGTAGGAGGAGACCCGCGCGAAAACCCGGCCCCCGCACTCCGGACACGCCAGCTCCACCCCGCGACACGGTGGACGTCCGCCCAGGACCGGCCACAGCCGAGATCGTCCAGCGATGCGTCCAGTCGGCCCCACCGCGCGTGCACGGCCGTGTACCCCATCGACGCCCCTCAGCGCACGTCTCCAGAGGGGTGGTGGTGCCGCACACTGGTCGCCGGCCCTTCCGGCCGCCGTCGTCACCCGGAGGTGTTCCAGCGGGTGGTGAACAGGGCGCGCTCCAGGAGATCGGCGGCCGCGTCTGTCGGCCAGCCGGTGACGGTCTTCAACGGCTCGGCTGCCGCCTGCATGAAGGACAGGTACACCTTGTAGCGGTGGGGTGACCAGCCCCCTCCCGCCTACCCGGGCCGCGACCGATCCGTCGGGGTCGTGGCCGGTGTCGCGGCCGACCTGGGCCGCCGGCGTACGCATCCGCTGGGCCAGGACCTGATCGAGGATGAGCGGCCGCAGCCCCTGCCGGGGAGGGACTGCCTGTCCGGCGAAGTACAGGAACTTGGTGAAGAACGAGGGCCCCAGCCCGTTGGACGGCTTCGGGAGGACCTCGTAGGCATGGCGCGCACCGACTGCGCGCAGTGCGGGCTTTCGACGTAGGTACCTTCTCCCACCGGGCCTGTCCGTCGACATGGGAACTAGGTCCGGATTGCAGGGGCGCGTGGGCGGTCGGCGAGCAAGACTTGAACCGTTGATACGCCCAGGCACGCATAGCGACAGTCGCCCACTGACCGATGCCTACGCGTAGGGCCTGAACTCGCGATTTCGTCGTCATGCACGCCTGGTTTGCCGGTGTCGTCCTTTCGTCGGCTCCATCGCATCGCAGAGGGGAGACCTCTTATGTCCACTGCTACCACTGCCCGCGTCGCTGTGATCACCGGAGCGTCCGGCGGCATCGGCCGCTCCGTTGCCGAACGGCTCGCCGCCGACGGTATGAGCGTGCTCGTCGGCTTCTCCGGCAGCCCAGGCCACGCCAAGGAGGTCGTGGACGCGATCACGCAAGCCGGCGGCACGGCGAGCAGCTTCCAGGCCGACGTGGCCGACGAGGAGCAGGTCGCGGCGCTCTTCGACGAGGCGGAGCAGCGTCACGGCGGTGTCGACGTGGTGGTCAATGCCGCCGGCATCATGCTGTTGTCCCCGCTGACGGAGCTGGACCTGGACGACCTCGACCGTATGCACCGGATCAACATCCGCGGAACCTTCGTCGTCGACCAGCAGGCCGCCCTGCGCGTCCGGACCGGCGGCGCGATCATCAACTTCTCCTCCTCCGTGGTGAAGATCGCACTGCCCACCTACACCGCCTACGCAGCCAGCAAGGGCGCCGTCGATGCCATCACCCTGATCCTCGCCAGGGAACTGCGCGGCCGGGACATCACCGTCAACGCCGTGGCTCCCGGGCCCACCGCGACACCGCTCTTCCTCAACGGCAAGGACCAGGAAACCGTCGACCACCTGGCGCACATGGCCCCGCTGGAGCGACTGGGAGGTCCGGCAGACATCGCCGAAGCCGTCTCCTTCCTCGCCGGCCCGGCCCGCTGGATCAACGGACAGGTCATCTACGTCAACGGCGGCGTCATATGAACCCGGTCCAACCCTGCTCGCTCACCCGCAACGGAGTGATCACATCATGCCGAAGAACATTGTCGTCACCGGAGCATCGAGCGGATTCGGTGCCATGACGGCCACCGCCCTGGCCGACGCCGGCCACCTCGTCTACGCGGGCATGCGCGGCACCCAGGGGCACAACGCCGACGCCGTCCAACGCACCCTCGACTACGCCAAGCAGCGCAACGTCGAACTGCGCCCGGTCGAGCTCGACGTCTCTAACCAGCACTCCGTCGGTGAAGGCATCAATCGGATCTACTCCGAAGCCGGACACCTCGACGTGGTGATCCACAATGCCGGCCACATGGTGCTGGGCCCCGCGGAAGCGTTCACCCCCGAACAGCTCGCCGAGGCCTACGACGTCAACGTGCTGTCCACTCAGCGAGTCAACCGTGCTGTTCTTCCACACTTCCGGCAACGACGGGACGGCCTGCTGATCTGGGTCGGCTCCAGCAGCACTCGCGGCGGGACACCGCCCTACCTCGCGCCCTACTTCGCGGCCAAAGCGGCCGAGGACTCCCTCGCCGTCAGCTACGCGGCCGAGCTGACCCGCTTCGGCATCGAGACCACCATCATCGTTCCCGGCTCCTTCACCACCGGCACGAACCACTTCGCTCACGCCGGCCACCCCGCCGACACCGACATCGCCGCCGCCTACGAGGAACGCTATGCCGGACTCCTGGACCAGGTCGCGGCCCGGCTGGCCGATCTCGCTCCGCCGGACGCCGACCCCCAGGAAGTCGCCCGGCAGATCGTTCGGGTCGTCGATCTGCCAAAGGGCGAGCGCCCCTTCCGCGTCCACATCGACCCCGCCAACGACGGCGCCGAAGAAGTCAACAAGATCGGTGACCGCATCCGCGAGGAGTTCTACGAGCGGATCGGCCTGAGCGACCTGCTCCACCCGGCCACGGATAGCTGACCCGCTCGCCCGCGGGGTGGCCACCGACCAATGACAGCAGCGTGTCCGCGGCGGCCGAGTCGCCGGGCTGGCGTGGCTTCGAGCAGCGCTTGGGCGCTCTCGAGGATTACTGGCCGGGGTGAACAGCCTGGACGCCGGTGCCCGCGTAGGCCTTGGGTGTCAGCGTGAGCAGAAACTGTCCGCTTGGAGGGGCGGCCGAGGGCCTGGAAGCGTGGATGGCGTGGACGGCGGCCCGGGAGTGCCCGAAGCGCAGGAGTTCGGTGGCGGTGACCGCGGCGTCGGTGTCGAACGCCTCGATCCGGATGAACCGCAGCCCCTTGATGTAGCCGAGCAGGCCGGGCCGCTCGGCGTCACCGGCCGTCAGGGACAGCACCGGCGCGTACAGGCTGCCAAGTCCGCCGGAGGCTTGGACGTAGAACGCGGCACCCCCGCGTCGGCGGGGAGGATCAGGTCTTGACGGGGAAGTGCGCCGCGGGCTTCGAAAGCACCCCTGCGTCGGCGGGGAGGACTCCACCAGGTTCTGCGCCAGCTGCTTGAACGCCGGAGCACCCCCGTGTGGGGGAGGAGCGGGATCACGCCCCGCAAGCTCACGGCTCGTACGGCCTTCCCGGCCCCACCCGGGCGGGGCCGTACGGCCCTGGGAACGGCCATCGGACGGCCCGCTCTGCCGTCCCGGCCGGGACACCCTCTGACAGGCCGCCAGGCCCGGAACCCCCGCCATTCCGGCGGTGCGCCGGCGCCGGCCCGTCATGGCCCCGGGGACCGGAGCGATGCGAGTGTCTTCCTGCGCTGCTCCCTGCTCCGGTTCGTCCGGGGCAGGCAGCAGCAGCCGTTCCCCGCTGATGCGCCGCCCCGCGGTGCCCAGAGGCGATGGCCCCGCGAGGGGCGCGATCGCCCGACCCGGCCTGCCGGGACAGGACATGTGAGCCGCGCGGCTCCCCACACCGCGCACGGTCTTGCTTCCCGTCCCGGCAGGCTCCGCCCGGGGCAGGACATGCGACCCGCCCGGTCCGAGGACCGCGCACCGACGCTCGCCGAGCTTGGGGCTGGCCAGGCACCAGGTGACCGGCATGCCCTCGGCGGTAGTCAGCAGGTACAGCCGGAAGCCCCAGAAGAACCGCGAGTGGCTGCGGCAGTAGCCGTAGCCGGTGTGTCCGGCCAGCTCGGAGCGTTTGACCGTCTCGCGGGAGGCCGCGCACGGCAGCGGGGCGGAGTCGATCAGCCGCAGGTCGTCGTGCCAGCTGGGCACCTGCCTGGCCAAGGCCTCGATCACGTAGGAGATCAGTGGCCCGGCCGCGTTCAGGCGCTTGGTGTGGCCCGACTGCTGCGGCAGGTAGGGGAACAGGTGCCGCAGCCGGGCGTGGGCGAATGGGAGCCAGTGCCGGGCCGAGGGGGGAAGCCCAACAGCACTTGCGCCACGACCAGGCACAGCAGTTCCGCGTCCGACAGCTTCGGCGGTCGCCCTGTCCGGCGACGAGGCGGCACATGGTCGTCGATGAACACATTCAGGGCCGCCAGAAGGCGTCCCAGCCGGAAGTCACGGTTCAGCCGCGGGCGATTGACTGTTCGATGAGGGCCACCGTGGCGCGGGGATCGTCGACCTCGATGACAAGGCGGTCGTAGCCTTCGGCGTCGGCGAGTTCGATGACGACCGCCTTGTCGGGGTTCTTCACGTCCCAGAAGAGGCGTTCACCGTCGCGGCGGAAGCGGCCGGCGGTGATCACACCAGGGAAGTGGGTGCCACCGACGCGGATGCCCTTCGGTTCGCGGGCGATGCCGGGGTCGTGGGTGGCGCCACGCACGTGGGTGAGGGGGATTTCCAGGCGGCTCTTGAAAGTCCAGAGCTTGTCGAGGCCCTGGAATTCGGCGGTCAGTAGGCCGCGTTCGCGGTCGATGGAGATCAGGGCCATGTCAGTGCTCCTTGGGGGCGGTCGGCTGGGCGCGCAGGCGCAGGCGGGTACCGAGGACAGTGGAGGCGAGTTGAGGGGCGGCGTCACCGTGAGAGGGGCGCAGGGCCTCCTCCAGCGCGGTGATGCCTTCCGCGACCAGCGCGGCAACCTCTGGGTCGTGGGGGGCGCGTTCGGCGGCGGCAAGGAGGAGAAGTCCGGCGGCCGGACCGTTGTCGTACGAGGCAATGGCTGCTGTCAGTGCCCGCGCGGGGTCGGTGAGGGTGGCGATGGCGGCGCTGGTCGGGTGGATCTCGTGGTCGAGGTGGTTGCGCAGGGCGGTTAGATGCAGGCCCCGTTTGGAGCCGAAGACTTTGTAGAGACTGCCTCGGTGGATGCCGGTGGCTGTGACCAGGTCGTCCACCGAGGTGCCCTCGTAGCCGTGGGCGGCGAAGAGGGCGGCTGCGGTACTGACGGCCTGATCGGTGTCGAAGGCGCGTGGTCGTCCCATGCCCATGACCGTATGCGATTAAAGAACGACCAGTCAAGAACGAACGTTCTTTTACGGGAGGTGCAGGGAAGCTGACTCTTCGCTGGGGACGCCCCTGGCGGTGCCCTCGACGGGACGCAGCACGCGAACCACTCGAAGCCGTCCGAGCCCTCTCCCGTTGATGCCGCCTGGCGTTGTGCGCCAAGCGGCATCAACGGGACGTCAGCGGGACGCGGCCCGGGCGGGCACCTCGCCCTTGGCGTCGACGACGGCGGTCTCCATCACGGCGCTGCTGCCGAACAGGGTCTCCTTCGTGATGCCCCGGTCGGGATCGGTGAGGTAGTAACGGGAGCCGAGCAGGGCCAGGGTCTCCTTGTCGAAGATCCACTCGTCGCGGGTCGCGAAGCCGGTGTCGTCGAGGGTGATGGCGATGCCGTGCCGGCCGGCCGCGTCGACGGCGTCCGGGATCTCCCGCACCCCGGGCAGTCTCGCGGCCGCCCGGTAGAAGGCGGCTGCGTTGGCGGGCGGCATGACAGCGCCGCTGATCAGGTCCCCGATCAGGGAGAAGACCGCCTGGTCCCGGGACTCGCCCTCGACCGGCCTGGCCTCCTTGTGGAGCCGGCGCAGCAGGGCGTCGGTGTCGGTGGGCAGCGAGGTCAGCCACCGGTAGGTGGGGTGGTGAAGGCCCGCCGGGACGGCGTCGGGGGACTCGACGGGGAGCATCTGGTCCGGCATGATCGCGTCCTTGCCGCTGGCCCGGATCCAGCCGGTGACATGGAGCGGGCCGGGGTCCTGCGCAGTCCACCGCTCCTCGGTGTGCAGGGCGCCGAGCCGCACGGGGCCGCTGAAGTCGCCCGTGTTGGAACGCTCCAGTGTCCTGACGTACACGAACTGGTCGTCCCGCACCCGGATCGTGTCGCTCGCCATGGCGGCCGTGGCGATCCGGTTCAGGGTGACGGAGGCGCTGGCGGTCGCGGACGGGGTCGTCCCGGCCGCCGGGGCACGGCCGTCTACGGAGACGGCCACGAGCAGGGCGCCCGCCAGGGCCGCGGAGGCCAGGGGCGCCAGGACGGCCGGGCGGGCGAACCGGCGCCGCGCAGCGGGCCGTACCGGGGTCCGTACGGAAAGGTCCTGACTCTGGTCCTGATTGATCTGCTGCATCAGTACGTCCTTGAAGTGACGGTGGCGCTCCGGCGGGAGGTCCCATTCCGCCGGGGTCGTCAGCAGTTCCTCGGCCTCGCTCATCGGGTCTCCTCTCGCAGGAACAGGGCCGCGAGCGCGGCCTCACTCTCCATCTCTCCGTGGGCCGGGGGCGGTTCCGCCTCCGCACTCAGCCGGGCGAGCCGGGCGCGCGCCCGCGACAGCCGGGACCGCACGGTCCCGACGGGCACGCCCAAGGCCTCGGCGGCCTGCTGGTAGTCGAGGCCGGCCGACACGCACAGCGCGAACACCTCGCGGTCCTGCCTCTTGAGCCGGCCCAGGGCGCGGTGCACCAGCGCGAGCCGCCGCGCATCGTCGATCCGGCCTGCGGTCTCCTCGGCGAAGTCCTCGACCGGGCGCGGCTCCGGACTGCGCGCCAGGAACGCGAGCCTGCGCCGCAGGCCCCGGTTGGCGTTGTACGCCTTGTGCGTGGCGATGCCGAGCAGCCAGGGCTTGAGCGAGCCGCCGTCCATCTGCACGGTCTCCCTGGTCCGCCAGGCGGCGAGAAAGGTCTCGGACATCGCCTCCTCGGCCTCCGCCCAGTTGCCGGTCAGCCGTAGGGCGTGGTTGTAGACCGCCCGCGCGTACCGGTCGTACAGCTCGCCGAAGGCCGCCCGGTCCCCGGCCCGTATCCGTGCCCGCTCAGGTTCAGCCGTTTCTGTTTCCCTCACACCGGTAACGCTCCGCTCCGCCGCTCCGAGTTCCTGAGTGCTGAGTCACATGGCGTACCGTGCGGAGCACATACGCTGCGCGCCATGGAACAGCGCGAGGTCATCCAGAACGTCGTCGGTACCCTCACCGAGGCACTGGAGATGCGGCGGCAGGTCCGCGAGCACCCCGGACCAGCAGGTTCCCTGAGCGGGGCCGTCTCCGCACTGCTCGTGGAGACCCTCCCACAGATCCACCTCCCGGCGGCCGCCAGTGGCCACGCGGCGGCGGACGCCGGTCGGCCCCGCGCACGCGGGGATGGTCCGCCCGAACCGGGCCCGGTATGGACGCGGGAGACGTTGCCCCCGCACGCGGGGATGCTCCGGCGGAGAAGCCGGGCCCGGCGCCGGAACCCACGTCGCCCCCGCGCACGCGGGATGGTCCGGAGGAGATCGCGGTGGCTGTGGACGCGGGAACGGAGGCGTTTGTCGGCGACTTCGGGAGTCACTTCGTGACGAGGCTGCATGATCAATGTCGATGAGTTGGGGGAGTCACCGCACCCGTTGTCGGTCTGCCCGGAGTGTGGTCCGCCACTCGTGGCGATTGTGCAGAGAAGCACCGGACTCCTCCGGCGAGCCTGGTTCGGGGCTGCCCGCACCGTGAGACTGGCAGCCAGCCGGACGGCCTGCCCGCAGCAGTGTGCCGGCCGCCGAACCTCAATGGCCCGTCATCGTTCAAGGAGACAAGATGCGTCTGCGCCAGCGCGCGATCGCCGCCGTGTTCATGAGCACCGCGGTCTTCACCGCCCTCGCTGCCCAGGCCATGGCCGCCCCCATGCCCTGGGAAACCAGCAAGGCTCCCACGGCCACCACTCACCACGTCCCCTCCGCAGCGGCCAGCGGCAGCGGCACAGCCATCGTGCTGTGCTCCGGCAGCTGTTACGAGTAGAGGGCCCTGCAGAGGGTCTCAAAGCGAGGAGGGCTCGGGGACTTCGCGACCTCCGAGCCCGTCGCTGGCCACTGACCAGCAGGCGCACAAGGTGGCAACCGCTGGAAGCAGTGCGTGACTCCCAAAGTCACGTGCATCAGCCGACCGCGTGCGCGTGCGACTCCCAATCTCGTGTCGAAACGACGTCTACTCGCATACATAGCCACCGCGGATCTGCATGTGGCCACAGAGTCGCCCGACTTCGGCTGACCCGCCGACAGCGGGGGCTGGCCCCAGATGCAGGCCTGCCTCGGTGCGACGCCGCCGCGCCCGCAAGGATGGTCCCCACTTACCTGGTGCTGCTCCGCGCAAGTTCCCGGGGGGCTTGCGGAAGGCGAGTATGGACGCGACGGGTCGGTCTGTCAGGTGAACGAGAAGCGCGCCGCGGCTTCGGCAGGAGTGGCTCCTTGCCGGCGCCCGGGGACGTCGTGAACGGCGTGTGCGCCTTCGGAGCGCAGTTGGCCAGCCCCAGCATGCCGGGCCATCACCGCGGCGAAGGCGTGGACGTCGGCGGTGGTGATGTCGGCGCGGCATCGCCTCGCGTGCTGTTCGAGGAGCGTGCCGAGGTCCGGGGTGAATCGCAGCATGATCACTGGAGTGTTGAAGCGCCTGGCGATGGTGATGAGGCGAGTGCGCGCCTGAGGAGTTACGTTCGTGGACTCAGCGACTGCCGTTTGTCCGCCGGCGAGCCGGGCGGCGATCCGTCGGTCACGTTCCATGAAGATCCGAGCGTCCGCCGCGTCGGTATTCGCTTCAGCAGGTGAGGTGCCAAAGAGCTCCGCGCGGATCTCGTCGCTGGACACCACGGCGTCCTCGTCGATGTGCCCGCGCGCGATCAGGGCTCGGACGAAGCTGCTTTTTCCCGAAGCCGGCGGGCCGACGAGGACCACGAGTCCCGCCCGCACTCGGGTCGGCCCGACGCCAGCCGGCGCGTGAGGCTTCGGATGGAGGTCGCCCGCGCAGTCCGGGGCGGGCAGGTCGCGGATGTACCGGTCGAACCGGTCACCGTCCGTGCCCAGGGCTTGCCCGACGTAGGTGAAGCCCGCCCTGTGGGCGACCGCTGCCGAGCCCGTGTTGTCCGGAGCCACCTGGATCACGGCCTGATCCGCTCCTTCGGCTGCCGCATAGCGGCATACCAGGAGAACTGCGCGTGTCGCCAGGCCCCGACCACGCCAGGCGGGGTAGAGCCCGCAAGCGACGTTCACCTGCCCAGCGGTGAGGCCGGGCATCTCGAACCGGAGGTCGATCGTTCCCGCGAGTGCCTGCTCTGCGCCGACACGGATTCCGAAGGTGCGCAGTGGTCCATCGATGGCCCACTGCTCCATGCAGTGGTGGACGTACCTCACGGTGCCGGCCTGAGTACCCGGTCCGCCGTTCAACCAGCGCACCAAGAGGTCGTCCTCGCCCGCCAAGTGGGCCCGGACATCAGCCGGGCTCAGCGACGACAGGAAGAGATTGCCGTCGGCCAACGTCAGATCACACACGCCACGACTTTCCGCGCTTCGACGCTCGTCATGCAATCGAATATGTCGTTCTCACGGAATCTCGGCAGCCGGTAGGTTCGTCCGTCTTCAGAGGGAGGCGTGCGTCGGGGCCGCTCGTGGTGGACCGTTGTGTGCAGACCTGCACTCCATCAGCAACTGGCTCCCCCACGGGCCGACGGGGCGAAAGCCCGCCTTGCTCCACGCCCTGATGGCCCAGCGGTTGGACGCTTCAGGATCGACGGTCACCCGGTCCCATCCCGCGACGGTATGAAGGTGCCGGACGAGGGCGCGGGCGGCGTCCGGGCCGTACCCCTGGCCCTGTGCGTGAGGCAACAGCACCATGTCGATGCCGCCTTCGTGAGGGCCGGCAGTGACGTACTGAGCGTAACCCAAGGGCTCGGCGCCCTTGAGGACCAGCAACGAGACCACCGCGGGACGCCGCCTTCCCGTGTACTTGGCGGCCACTTCCTCGCGGGTGAGAGGCCGTCCGCCCCAGTTGCGGACGAACTCGGGGTCGGCGAACCACTTGGCAAGCAACGACAGGTGCTCCTCCGTGGCGGGGATGAGCGAGGTTACCTCGCCCACGATGCCGCCCTCTGGGGTGTCCTTCACGGAATGCCGACCCCTTTCGTACGCATGTCCCTCCATCCTTCCAGCACGAGGGCGGTGCGGCGAGGAGACGGTGCGGAGCGAGGAAATTTGTGTTGCACCGATTTTGGGCGGGGGAGGATGCTGCCCTGTCGGAGGTGCTCCAAGTGATCAGTGTTGTGTTGGGACTGACTGTGCGGGATCTGGTGCACGCAGATCTGGCGTCGTGCGGCTGGGCAGGCTCCGCCCGCCACCTCGACTGCGTTGCCGAGCAGTTGGACCGTAGAGGGCGCGGTGATGTCGACTATCTGGCTGTCTGCGCCCGCGCGGACATCCCGATCGCCAAGGGCGGTGTCGACTACCGGGCCAAGAGCGGCGTGGGAACGCTGTGGCAACTCGCCGTGCACCCCGCACTGCAGTCCTGCGGCGTGGGCACTGTTCTCATCGAGGCTGCGGAACAGCGGATCAAGAACCGAGGGCTGCGTCAGGCGGAGCTGGGTGTGGAGGACGGCAACCCACGTGCCCGTGCCCTCTACGAGAGGTTGGGCTACCGTGCCTATGACCGCCAACCGGACGCATGGGACGAACAGGCTCCCGACGGAACACTGCGCCGCCACGAGACGATGTGCACCATGATGCGCAAGGATCTGTCGTAAGACGTCGTCTTTTCGGGGCGAGCCATGCCACCACCTCCGGGTACAGAACCGGGCTTCCGACGGAACCGATAGGCAGAGAGGCTACTGGGGTGCTTTGGAGATCCCCGAGAGGCCGCAGGTGTCCGAGAGCTTCGCATACGGCATCCCGCTCGAGCTGTGCTTCACCCCGACCTACGCCTCGTGGGCGAACCCGATCGAGGCACACTTCGGACCACTGCGGCAGTTCACCATCGCCAACTCCCACCACTACAACCACGCGGTCCAGACCCGGGCCCTGCACGCCTGCCTCCGCTGGCGCAACGCCAACGCCCGCCCCCGCGACGTCCTAGCCGCCGAACGCAAGGAACGCGCCCGCATCCGCAGCGAAAAGGGCATCCGCTGGGGCGGACGCCCCCTTGTAATCGCAGCTTGAGCAGGCTGCCCCGATGATCTGCGGGGTCACACACTCATGCCGTAGCCAAGCTCCTCAGCCCCGATGTGCCAGCAGGAGTTCTCGTCGGCAACGGCCTTGGCGTCAGGCACCCCAAATTGTTCCAGCAGCGCTTCAGCGAGCGCGTCGGCGGCCTGCTCGGCCAGGTCCACGGTCTCGTCTTCGCTCTGACCGTCACCGGGCCCCTCGTATGCAGCGGCCTCACCAGCGGCTTCCTCATAAGCGCGGTTGAAGGCAACGAACGCCTCAACGCTGGAGTTGAGGAACACCGCCCTCCGGCAGACACCACAGCGAGCCGTCATCACGCCGTAGGGCGAGCGCGCTCAGCCCTGGGTCGACCGTGACCAGGGCATACCGCGCACCGTCGACCGTGCGTTCCACAAAAGGGGAGTGTCAGTGAGTGTTTGAAAACCGGGTCGGCGAGGAGGGCATGGAAGCAGTCAACTGCTGCCCTTAGGCTGACCGGTTGGCTAAAGTCAGGTTCATGCCAGAGCCTGATTCCAGCCCACCCGGTGATGGTGCGTCGGACCTCCGCATGTGGGATCCCGAACCGCTGACTGTGCGCCAGCGTGCTGCCGCCGTGGCGATCGGTGCCTTACTCGCGGGTGCCGGGGGTGTCGCAGTCTTCATCAGCAAGAACCAGGCCGGCAGCGGCATCCTGCTGCTCGCCGGGGCCGTCTTCCTGCTTGTCGCTGTCAGCGGCATGCCCCTGCTGGGCGCGCGTTTCCAGGAGTTCGAGGTGCGCCTGGCCTGGCGTCGCCGGCAATCGGCCCTGCAAACCGCCGCCCGTCTCCCGACCGAGGAGAGCCGACGGCTGCTGGAGATCATCAACGAGGTCCATCCCGGTTCCACCGCCGATCCCTTCCTGACGCTGATCGAATCGCTGCTCTTCGAAGGACGGGTGAAGGACGCGGTCATCGCCTCTGCAGAGCAGGGAGAGCGGATTGAGAGTCACCCGGCGGCAGATGTCGGAGAACCACTGATCGATTGGGTATCCCGGTCCGGGGACGCCCGGATCGGGATCTTCGCGATGTTCGTCACCACCGACACCGTCGACGTTCCCCAGGCATTGAGCGACCAGTTCCTGCGCCGACTGCGCCATTCCGGCTGCGACGCCCTGATCTGGATCACCTGCGCCCGCGACGAAGGAGACCTCCCCGTGTTGGCCGACCAGGTCCTGCGCGAGCTGGACCTGCCCGTCGCCATCGAAGTATGGGCGCCAGGAGACAGCCATCAACTGCTGCGCCCGACGATCGACCGACTGTCGGCTCAGGTGAACGCCTCCGCGACGCGAGCACGAGCACCCCATCAGACTCGCGGCGAGCCGGGCGAGTCGAACCGCGGGTGATCTGTTGGGTTAGGACTTCTTCGACCAGTCGGTGTGAGGTCCTTTGCGGGTGAGCCTGCGGGTCATGAGGGTGATGAGTGCCCAGGTCAGGTGGGCTTCGGAGTGCTGGGGCAGGCGTTCGTAGTCGCGGACGTTGCGCCAGCGCCTGGACATGGAGCTGACCGGTATCGACTACATCGCTGCCAAGTTCTGGTGGTGGGCACGATAGTTGTCACCAAGGCAGGCACGTTGTCACTTCGCGTGAGTGGCTGGCTCTGCCGGGGGCTCGCTTCTCGCGACGCCGGTGCAGGCCAGTACTGCGGTGGCGGTGGCGTTGAGGAAGAGCATGAACGTCCAGGACGTGTCGGTTGCGTCGATGCGCCCGAGGCGGAGAGGCTCTTCTGCTGCATGGGAAAGGATGTCGACGGTGGCGGCGAGGGCCAGCGTCGGCTGGCCGCGCTTTTGGGTGATGCGGAGCCGCGTCCGGTAGGTATGTGCCAGGCGGTCGGCAGGAACCAGGCCGTCCCAGACGACGAAGGTCCCGTCGGCGATCAACGCGTCACGCGCAGGTCCACATGCCGTTGTCTGCTCACCGAGCATCTCGGCGAGCTCATCGCGCGTCACGCCTCGACCTGGTGACAGGACGGCTGCTGATTGAGTGTCTGTGACAAGTGGCCTGCCTCCCAGGTGACAACCAGGCTGCCTCGGCCCGGCTCTCCTGGCCAGCCTATTTGGCTCCACCGATGACAACTAACGTGCTTCGGCACACCCGCGAACCACAGGCGGCTGACCTGCCGTGATAGGGATAATTTGCCCCTTTCGGGGATATGCTGTGCGCAAGCGCCTCGCGCTCGCATGAGATCCGGCCGCTGCCGGTAGGGCTGAGGCTGCCGGTGGCGGCCGGGGAAACACACGGCCACCCTCATAAGCACCTGTGTATGAACCCTCCAGCCTGAAAACGATCAGTCCCGTCGGGCTTCGCGGGATGCGGCCTGCCCCGGCGAGCCCCCAGCCGTTGCGGCGCTCTGCCGGGCGGCATGATCCGGGGATGAGTACCACGCGCCGCCAGCTCGGCACCGGCCCCGCCTCGGCCGCCCTGCCCACTGGCGTACGTGCGTAGGCGCGCGCCGCCGCGACATTCTCCTCCCTCGCAGCATCGGCCGGACCCCATGGACCGGTGATCACGTACTCATGCCGGCGGGCACTCAGGTACTCAGCCGAAGCTGAGCACACACGCTCTACCTGGCAGACGGGCGGCCGGGAACGCTGGGGCCATGAGCCCGCACCTGAAGAAGTCTGCCGCCCGGCCCCTGTCCTTCCTGCTCCCCGCCGTCGCCTCCGCCGCGCTTTGGGCCGCCTGGCTCGGCTGGGACCAGCACCGTGACGTGCACCCCGACGGTTCCACGACCGGCCCGTACCAGCCGTGGCAGGTGATCGGACTGGTACTCACCCTGCTCGTGCCGGTGTGCTTGGGCGCGCTGCGGTGCGACGCCCGGAGCGTGGTGGCTGGCACCTCGGCGGGCCTGACCGTCGCCGCCTTCTACGACTGGTCGGACGATTCCACCGGGCTGTTCGGGGTCGGCGTGACGCTGGTCCTGCTGGGCAGCCTCGCCGCGACCAGCACCGTGGCCGCCGCCCTGAGACACAGGAGCGAGTCCGGCCCCGCGTGACGACCCGCCCGGGCCCTCACCAGCCGCCCCCGCGCCCGCGGGGATGGTCCCCGGCTCTCAGGCGGGACGGCACCGCTCCCGCCTGCTCGGCTTCCACCAGAGCACCGCGGACAACTGGGACCGCGAACGCGGAGGCCTCGGCGCCGAATACACCGCTGACATCAGCCGACGTAGACCCCCGCCTGGCCTTCCCCCTAAGGGCTGTCCCGTAACTGGGCGCAGCCTCCACACCGATCCCGGATCGGGGCGTGTCAGTGGCTGGTGACAGGATCCCGGGGTGCTGATCAAGGGATACGACGACGGCCCGCTGGTTGCGGGCGAGTCACTGCTGGCCCGCCCGGGCTTCTGGTCGAACTACCTCATGGCGATGTGCGGCAACGGGTCAAGTGCTGCGCGTCCTGTTCCGGAGTGGTTCGGCGATGACGGCGCCGATACCGATGCCTTGTCCGAGGTCCTCTTCGATCCCGAACACTGGCCGGTGTTCCGGGTACCGGCTGAAGAAGGTCCCGGAGTTGTGATGATCTACCGCAACCTGGTCGGCGACTACGGCATCGACTACCTCCTCACCCATCCAGGCCAGAGCCACGCCCAGCAGATCGCCAACTGGGAAGGAGACCTTTCGGGGACTGGGCTGGCGTGGCATGAACTGGTCCGCATCGCCGACAGCCCGTCCCCCGCGGCCGAAGGTATCGAGGACACGGCCGCCCGCCTCCTGCTGGTCCTTCCCCTCCTTACCGACCCGGACGTGCCAGAGGTAGCGCCGGCAAGGCTCGGCGCCGCCCTGACTTCGGCTGGAGCGCCGCAAGACACCGTCTCCAGTACGGCGGAGCATCTGCTTACCCACCTGACGAGAAGATCGCGACACGATCCCACCTGGGATCGCCTCTGAGCGGCAGCTGAAGGACTGGTCAAAGCCGCTGGTCACCCAATGGACGATCTTGATATGGCTGGTGTGATTGCGGTGGCGGAGCCTTCCTGGATAGCCCCGTTCACTGGACTGAGCCCGCGCCAGTTCAGCAAGCTGGTGACCGTGCTGCGACGCAAGGGTGCGGACGTTGTCTGCAAGGGCCGGCCGTGGAGCCTTCCGCTGGAGGACCGGGCGCTGCTGGTCGCGGCGTACTGGCGGACGAACTTGACGATGCGACAGATCGCTCCGCTGTTCGGCGTTTCGAAGTCTGCAGCCCACCGGATCATCGATGACCTCGGGCCGATGCTCGCGCTCCAGCCCCGCAAACGGTTCGCCAAGGACACCGTGCTCATCGTGGACGGCACCTTGGCGCCAACCCGCGACCACGCCATCGCTGCGCAGTCGAAGAACTACAGGTACTCCACGAACCACCAGGTCGTCATCGACGCCGACACCCAGCTCGTGGTGTTGGTCGGCCGGCCCTTGCCCGGAAACCGCAACGACTGCAAGGCGTGGGAGGAATCTGGTGCCAAAGCTGCCGTCGGCAAGACCACCACGATCGCTGATGGCGGCTATCCCGGCACCGGACTCGTCATGCCCCACCGCCGCCGCAAGGGCGAACAACTTCCCGACTGGAAGGAGGCACACAACACATCCCACAAGCAGGTCCGGGCCCGCGTCGAGCACGTCTTCGCCCGTATGAAGACCTGGAAGATCCTCCGCGACTGCCGACTCAAGGGTGACGGCGTCCACCACGCCATGCTCGGCATCGCGCGCCTGCACAACCTCGCCCTCGCCGGATAGGCGAGCGGGTCGTACAGCAAACAGCCGCGTCCTCACCCGCTTAGAGAGCACTTACGGGACAGCCCTTAGTCGGCAAAAGATGATCAACGTGGCAAAAATAATGGAGGCGTCGGCTCCCGCGCCTACCTGCACAAGAAGCGCACCTCGCTGCGGCCGGTGACAGCACGGCCGCCCTCACCCCGAGCCGTCGCCGGATGGATCCTCCGGCACCCGGACACCCTCACCGGTTCCGAGCAGCTATACAGCGCAAGAATGTGGGGACGCACTGCCCCGAACTCGATGCGCTCACCCGGCCTGTGCGGTCCTTCGCGGCCATGCTTACCCGGCGTCAGGTGATCGCGTCCGCCGTCGGCACCAAGCTGGTCACGCCGATCGTCGAGTGGTTCGAGGACTGACGAGTCCGGTTGCCCTGCGGGTGTGAGAGTGTCTGGCTGCGCGGATCCGGTCGTGCCGCGCAGCCAGACGGTTCGTCCAAGGAGTGCTCGCTGTGGATTCAGATGTGCTGCCGGTGGTGGTGTGGGGGGCTGCCGCCGCGGTGGCGGCGATCGTCTATCTGGCCGTGTACCCGCGGTTGATGCCGACGCAGAAGACGACACGGTCGGTCCTGGTGGGGCCTTTGATGATCGGTGTGCTGGTGGCGGTCTTCTACGCCAGGGACTGCCGCGACGCCCCGGCGTACCTGGGGGCGTTCACAGGGGCGATGATCGGTCTGCCGCTGGCTATCGCCGGTCAGCACAAGAGCCTGGTCCCGCGGGTCGTCGCTCGGGAGGCGGGTGTGCCGAACGACGATCTGCCGTCTCTTCCTGTGTCATTGAAGATCAGGATCGTCGTTACTCTGCCGCTCATGACCTGCCTGGGGATCTGGCTCGGGATCCGGTTCGGCGGATGATCAGGCCGCGACACCGTACAACGTGAGAGGGGAGGGAGCCCGGTACCCGGCTCCCTCCCCTCTCACGTATCTCGCGGCGTCAGCGCGACCGTCAGCCGACCGTCACCTTGTCCATCTGCCCCGCCCGGCGGCCGTCCCCTCCAGCGAAGGACCCACCACCCCGACTGCGTCGTCAAGATCATCGATCCCGCCGCCCGCCACCACTGATATGCCGAACCCGGCGGCGATCTGCGCGAGAGTGTCGTGCTGGCGCAGGTAGGCGAGAGCGACGAGGGCGCGCTTGTGCGGCGGGAGCTTGCAGCGGCGGTCACCCTCACGGGTGACGATAAGCATCGTGACCCAGTCGACCACCGTATGAGGCAGGTCGAGGACGGCAGGACAGGGAACCAACAGGGCTCCTGGACCGGCAGGTTGAGACTTCGAACACCTCACCCAACGGCACGGGAGCCCTGTCCGTTGCGGACACCGAGGTAATCACCCGATCGGTGGCCACGCTGAAAAGGCTCACTAATGCGAGGCGTTGCACGTCCGCCGATGCGCCGTCGTCGATTCCTCACGCTCCCCGGGTTGTTGGCGGTGGGATGCGTGAGACTGTCAAGGTGCTGAACGGTCTCCTCTTCGCGGTCACTCCGTGGTCGGTCTTGGTCGCAATGGCTCTGTTCCTCTTTCCTGGGACAGTTCAGCGCTGGGGATCGGCGTCCTTGGAGCGCTTCGAGCGATGGCGTGCCGACTCGGGGGTACGTCGAGCTGCTCCGCTTCTGACGCAGATGCTGCTGGTGCCGCCGCGCATAGAAGATCGTATCGGCGGCCATGGGTTGGCCCCTGGGTATGTCGTGCGGTGGTGGCGTGCCCGGCCTCTGGCAGGGCCGTTCAAGATCATCCGGTGGCTGCTGCTGCTGCTGTACATCGTGGGGCACATCGATGACATAGCCGACTGGGAACATCTGCGGCTGAGCGCGGATCCCGGGCAGCAGCCCGGCGTAGTGCAGGCGCTGCTCAGCACCGTCGTGGCTGTGCCGATGTCGGTGCGCCGCTAGGACTTTTCCGCGATCAGCAGAGGGACGGAAGTTCTCATCTGGGCCCTGATCCTGACCGCTGAAGTGCGACTCATCAAGCGCATAAACCTGATTGGCTCCGGCAGAGGCGAGACGCTTGCCGCCTATGACCTGGAGGGGCTCACCGGGTACGCGGACGGGAATAGTGCCCGCATGGAGGATGCTTCGAGGAACCGGTGAGGGTGCCGAACCAGGGAGCCCAGCCGTGACGAGCCATAGGGTCTCGGCTGACTACTGAGATCTGTGGGGACCGGGGTGCGCGGCAGCATCGAGTACGGGGGCGGAACATTCTGGATTGCCCGCTGGTGCTGGTCCTGGGCCGCGATTCCTGCGGCGCGGTCGCCGCCGCGTGCGCCGCGCTGGCCGGCTGCGCCTATCTCGCGCGTGTTTCCACGGGGGTCCGCAGAGCGAGGAGAGCGACGTCGTCGTCGTTGTCGGCGGGGCGGACCCGGCGCAGGAGCTGGTCGGTGAAAGAAGTGAGGGGGCGGTGGGCGAGGGCGGCCGCGTGCTGGCGCAGCCGGCCCAGGCCCTCGTCCAGGGAGTGTCCGGCTGCTTCGATGAGACCGTCGGTATAGAGGAGGAGGGTGGATCCGGGGGGCAGTACGGCGGTGGCGTCGGGGCGGAGCGTGCGGGTCCAGGTGCCCAGGAGGATGCCGTGGCCGTCGGTGAGGTAGCGAGTGAGGCCGTCCCGACTGACCAGCAGGGGTGGCGGGTGGCCGGCGTTGGTCCAGGACAGTTCCCAGTGGCCGTGGTCCGCCTGATCGAGGCGGGCGAAGATCATAGTGGCCATGGGCACGTTGGTGATGTGCGTGATCGCCTCGTCGAGCCGCTCGACGATCTGGCTGGGGGGTTCCTGCTGGGACCATGCGTAGGCACGGAGCACGTTGCGCACCTGCGCCATGCCGGCCGCTGCCTCCAGGTCGTGGCCGACGACGTCCCCGACGGCCAGAGCGGTGGCGCCGTCGGGCAGGCAGAAGGCGTCGTACCAGTCACCGCCGACCTGTGAGGCGTGGGGTGCCGGCAGATAGCGGGCGATCATCTCCAGGCCGGGAACGCGCGGCAACTGGGGCAGCAGATGGTTCTGCATGGTCTCGGCGACCTTGCGCTGACGCTGGTAGAGGCGGGCGTTGTCCAGAGCGATCGCGGCTCGGCGCGCGATGTCCTCGATCAGCGGCAGGTCGGCGGTGGTGAAGTCCCCCGCCTTCGCGGCGCGGCCCAGGGTCAAGGCCCCCAGGACCTCCCGGGTGCTGCGGATGGGGACGATGGCCGCGGAGCGGATGCCGGTGGCCTCGAACAGGCGGCGCTGTTCGACCGCGATGCCGGAATCGGGCGGCTGCTGGTAGGTCTTCGGACCGGCAAGGGTGGAAGCAACCCCGCGCAGCGCTCTGGACAGCGGCATCGGGGATTCTTCCGGCACCGGGGGCATCGGACCTTGCAACTCTTCGTGGTCCACCAGCCCGCCGTCTTCGGCATGGACCACGGCGGCGCGCCACACCTCGTCCCGCTCCATGATCAAGTCAATGACCACCCAGTCCGCCAGCCGGGGCACGAGCAGCGCCACGAGCCGGCGCAGCGCCTCGTTGGTATCCAGGGTGGAGTTCAGCTGGGTCGTGGTCTGCGCCAGCAGCGCCAGCCGCTCGAGCTCCGTCAGCGCCTCAGCCACCGGCTCCGGCCGCCGGCCCCCTTCCTGCGGTTGCTGGGCGCAGTGGAAGACAACGAGCGTGGCGGCCTCCCGGCCACCGGTGTCGTAGGGCGTCATCACCCAGTTGACGGGCAGCAGGGAGCCGTCACCGCAGGCGAACCACTCTCCTTCGGCCTGGGCGGTGCTTCCGGCGTGGAAGGCCTCCCGCATGCTGCATCGGCTGGCCGGCATCGGCTGGCCGCGGGCATCACGATGCAGCAGATCGTGCGCGTCATGACCGACGAGGTCCTCCGCGGGCCGCGCCAGCAGCTGCTCGGCTCGGGCGTTGACCGCGATGATGCACCCCTTCTCGTCCACCACGTACGCCCCCGCGCCGATGGCGGCCAGCGCCCCGCCCACAGGGGTGTCAGCCGCCCCACGGGAGTGCTGATCCGTGCTCTCGGTGTGCTCTGGCTCCGCCACGCGTGTGCCTCCTTCATGATCGCCGGTCGTGCCGCCCGCTGCGCACCCGGACGCTGCGTTCCGTCCTGTCCTGCGTTCTTTTCCCGCTCACCCCCTGGTGCAGGCATGCCGCCCTTGCCCCCGGCGCGCGCCGGGCCTGACAGTCACCGTCGAGGCCGAGGAGGCCGTCGCCCTCGCCTCCCGGGTCCGTGACGGGCTCGGCGTGCGCGACCTGGCCGCCCAGGTCAGCTTTGCAGCGGTAGGGCCCAGGCCCCGGGGGAGGGCGGTGAGCGCGCAGACCGGAAAAATCCCACGCCCGCCGGTCAACACCCGCACTACGATGCGCGGATGAGCAAGCTGCCGCCAGCTCCACGGCGCACCCTGTACCAGCGTGGGCCGCTGCGCCGCGCGTTGCTGGACACCTCCGTGCTGACCATGGACATCATCGCGGCCACTCTGCGATCTGGCAGTAGCGGTCGACACGGGCGTGAACACGAAACCCGCCTCAAACGGGGCCTCGGGCAGTACTGCTTGCGCAGGGCTGTGGCGTCGTCCGGGTCGGCTTTGAGGATCACGACGAGGCGTCCCGGCATGTCGGTCATGAGCATGAAGACCTTGCCGCCCACCTTGTGGAGCTCCCAGTCGGGGTCGAAACGATGCTCCTGGTCGGTGCCGGGCAGTTCCGCGGTGTGGTCGCGCGCGGTCTTCTGCAGTTCCTGCCCGTCCAAGGTGATCAACTCCTGGGTCGGTTCGAGTGCCTGGCGTGTGTCGTTTCGGGTCCTTGGCGCCGGTCGGTGGCCGGCACTGGACGGCCACCGACCCACGGGCAGGTCATGGTCCTGATCCCGACTCGGCCGTCTACGGCAGGACGCGGATGATCGTTTTGCCGCGGCGTCGCGTGGTCGGGTTGAGGGCGCTGACAGCGTCGTCGAGGCTGGCAACGTCACCGATGTTGGTCCGCAGCCGTCCGTCGCGCACCCGCTGCACGATCTCACTGAGCTGGGCGCGGTCGGTTTCGACGACGAAGTCGATGGCCAGGCCGTCAGCGGGCCGTGCTTCGACCGGGCCGACGACGGACACCAGGGTTCCTCCCGGCTTGATCAGGGCAGCGGACTGCTGTTGAACGTCGCCGCCGATGACGTCGAAGACCAGGTCGACGCCGCCGATGTCTCTGAGCGTGTCGGTTCTCGAGGTCGACGAACTCGTGCGCGCCGAAGTCGAGTGCCTTCTCGCGGTCGGCGACCCGTCCGGTGCCGATGACGTAGGCGCCGACTTCACGTGCCAGCTGGGTGACCATCGTGCCGACTGCCCCGGCTGCGCCGTGGGCGAGGACAGTCTGGCCGGCCTGGAGGCGGCCGTGCTGGAACAGCATGCGAGGCCGCGTGCTCCAGCGCCTGGACCCAGCTGACGAGGCCCCCGTGAACCTGGCCGTTGCCGCTGCCACGCCCGCGAGCCCGCCAGCCTGCGAAACGACCCACTGTCGACGCACCGGCGTTCCGCCAGCACGCCGGTCAGCCACGCCTCGAACGAGAATCTGACCCATGTCCCGTGAACCAGAGACTTACACCGGTCAGACGCTGTGCGGCAGCGGATTGGGTTCTCCGCTGCGTGCCTTCTTGCGTACCGAGACCGGCGGCGCCGCCGTCCTGGTCGCCGCCGCGCTCGCCGCACTCGTCTGGGCCAACGCGACACCCTCGGCCTACACGTCGTTCTGGGACACCCGTCTGGCCGTCCGCTTCGGCACGTACGGGATCTCGCTCGCCCTGCGGGAGTGGGTCAACAGCGGACTGATGACGCTCTTCTTCTTCGTCGTCGGTCTGGAGGCACGCCGCGAGTTCGACATGGGAGAACTGCGCGAGCGCAAGCGGCTCACCCTGCCGCTCGTTGCGGGACTCAGCGGCATGATCGTGCCCATCGCCCTCTACCTCGCCATCAACGCCGGCCACGGCAGCGAGCAGGGCTGGGGCGCGGCGATGTCCACCGACACCGCGTTCGCCCTGGGCGTCCTGGCCGTCGCCGGCCGCGGCATGCCGCCCGGACTGCGGGTCTTCATTCTCCTGCTGAGCGTGGTCGATGACTTCCTCTCCCTCGGCGTCATCGCCTTCGCCTACAGCGACCGCATCACCGTGCCCGCACTCGTCGTGGCCATCGCAACCCTCGCACTCGTCCTGCTCACCCGGCGACTCGGCGTACGCCACGGCGGCGTGTACGCGCTGCTGGGCGTCGTCGCGTGGATCGCCCTGCTCAAGTCGGGTGTGGACCCGGTCGTGATCGGTCTCGCCCTGGGGCTGCTCACCTACGCCTACCCTGCCTCGCGCGCCCACCTAGAACACGCCAGTGGCCTGTTCCGGCTGTTCCGCGAGCAGCCCACCCCGGAACTGGAGCGGTCCGTCCGCACCGGAATCGCCTCGGCGATCTCCCCCAACGACCGCCTGCAACGCATCTACCACCCCTGGACCAGCTACGCGGTGGTCCCGCTGTTCGCCCTCGCCAACGCCGGCATCGAGATCAGCGGCGAGCAACTGGCACGAGCCTTCACCTCGCCCGTCACCCTGGGCATCCTCATCGCCTACGTCCTGGGCAAGCCGCTGGGCATCGTCGGGGCCTGTGCGCTCACCACGCTCGCCTCCCGCGGGCGGCTGCGCCTCCCGGTCGGCTGGGGCGCGGCAACCACCGGCGGCGCGCTGTGCGGGGTCGGGTTCACCGTTTCCCTGCTCATCGCGACCCTCGCCTTCCACGGTGCACGCCTCGACGAGGCCAAGCTCGGCATCCTCGCCACACTGATCTGCTCCTTCCTGACAGCACGGCTGGTCACCGCAGCGATCGGCCTTCTGCCGCCTGCGCTGCGCCTTAGGGCTCTGCTGGGGAAGGCGGAGACGATCATCGACCTGGCCGTGCCCGTGGACCCCGACCACGATCACATCCGAGGGCCACACCACGCCGTTGTCACCGTCGTGGAGTACGGCGACTACGAATGCCCCTACTGCGGGCAGGCCGAGCCCGTCGTCCGTGAACTCCTCGCCGACTTCGGAGACCTGCGCTACGTATGGCGCCACCTCCCCCTCACCGACGTGCACATCCACGCCCAACTCGCCGCCGAAGCCGCCGAAGCAGCAGCACGCCAGGGCCGCTTCTGGGAGATGCACGACCTGCTGCTCAGCCATCAACGAGCCCTGCGCATCGAAGACCTGCACGCCCACGCGGCCGCTATCGGGCTGGACACCGAGCGCTTCGAACGAGACATGCACGCTCATGCCGGCGCAGCGCGCATCGCCGAGCACGTCGAGTCAGCCGACCTCAGCAGCGTGGCCGGCACCCCCACCTTCTTCATCAACGGCCGCAGACACCACGGCGCCTATGACCTCGCCAGCCTCACCGCCGCCGTCCGCGCGGCTCGCGACCGTGCCGCCGTTGCCACGTGACG
The DNA here is from genome assembly GCF_045039805.1 of Streptomyces sp. NBC_01171. Taxonomy (NCBI): domain Bacteria; kingdom Bacillati; phylum Actinomycetota; class Actinomycetes; order Kitasatosporales; family Streptomycetaceae; genus Streptomyces; species Streptomyces sp. NBC_01171. The sequence continues at coordinate 6,537,572 of NZ_CP108609.1, forward strand.
GGGCCAGTCTGTTCCTTGCTGCCTTCCAGGGCGGCATGCTCCTCGCCCAGGTCGCTCGGGACATCACTCCGCTGAAAGACGCATTGCAGGCAGCCATCGACCATCTGCAGACCTCCGACTGCCACATTCCCCGGGTCGGGCAGGAACGCAGGGAACCGCGCGATCCGACCATGTCGGCGACGTGAGGTCATGGTGCCCCGAGCGAGCTTGACCCGCAGAGCCCGCCTCGTCCGGAGTGACGTCCCTCGTTGCCCTGGTGTGTCAGCGTTCCTGCTGTCCTTCGGTGCCGGCTCCGCCGGTCGTGCGCTCCTGCTCGACCTGGGCACGGAACGCGGCCTCCTCCTTGCCCACCGTCACGGCTCCGTCGAGCACGGCGTCGATGTCGGGTTCGGGGATCACCACCGCGCCGGAGTCGTCGACGAAGACGTACTGCCCCGGGTGTACACCCACCCCCGCGACCACGATCGGCACGTTCGCCTGGTACGGCGTGATCACATCGCCGCCCCATCGCACGGCTTCCGCGGAACAGTAGGCCGCGAAGGGGTAGAACTGCAGCTGGGCGAAGTCTCGCAGCCGTGCGTCAGTGAGCACACCGGCCAGGCCGTAGCGCGCCAGCAGGGAAAGCTTGGTGCCGCCGCCGATGGAGACCTCGCGGTGGCCGTTGCTGGCCAGCACCAGCACCTTCCCCGGCCACCGTCGGGTTCGACGCCCACCGCCTGCCGTAGCAGAGCGCCGAACGTATGCGTCTCGGGGTCCATCATCACCGAACAGGAGGGGAAGAAGGAGATCGTGACCGCCGGGCCGAACAGGACCCGGCCCGGTGTCGGAGTGACGAGGTCGTGAATGTGCGCGCCGTGTCGATGGATCCGTCCCAGGGCGTCCACGATGTCCGCACACGCCAGCGACCGGGCCGCCCGAGCACGCCGCTCGGCCGCCGCCTCTCCGTCGCCGCTCGGCGAGGCGATGGTCACGGCAGCTCCAGCATCCGGATCGACATGAGGGTGAGCTGGAGCCGGCGTGGCCGGTCGACGAGCTGCACCTCGCACGCCGAGCACGCCGGACAGCGCACCACCATTCCGGGGCAGCGTAGATAGACCCTGGTCTCGACGACGCGGTGCCGATCCCCGCACTCGGCACACTCCAGGACGATCATGGTTGCGTCCCGGCCCAGAGCCAGGGACATCGCCCCGGCGACGGCGTTGCCATCCACACATCCGTCCTCCGGGGGCACGGAGAGGAGGTCTTCCTCTGCGTTCACTGCGGGCCTCCTATCGGACTTTTCGCTCGACGCGGCCTTTTCCGGTGGGGCGGTAGGCGGCCAGGACGTCGATGTCCGGTCTACGGCCTCGGCGTTGTCGGCGGAGTCGAGGAACTCCTGGCGCCACCAGTCCCCGCCGCAAGCGGCGTCCATGGCGCTGAGGGTCGCCGGTTTCCCGGGGTGTGCCTCGTGCTTGCCAGGAGACCACCGATGCGGCGGACGGCATTGGCGTTGAAGTTGAGGAGGACCTCGGTGGCGGGTCGGCCGCTTGTCCCCTGTCGGGTGCGGCTTCCGAAGACGAGTTCGGTCAGTGCTTCGAAGCTGACGCCAAGGCCGAAGGGGTCAAGGAAGGCGAAGAGCGGTGCTCCCTCGGTGCGAACGGCTTCAGTCCCGTGATGCCGGCCCGAACTTGAGCTTCGAACCGGTCACAGCCCGCTTTTGCCACGCCAACGTGTAGGCCCGCTGAGTCCGCCTGGCCAGCAGGTGAACGGCGTCGAACCGCTCCACGCATAGATCACGGCTCTCCCGGAACAGGACGATGGCCTTATCCAGATTGCCCGTCACGCGGTAGGTGTGGGCGAGGTTGTTGCGGGTGGCGACGGTGTTCGGGTGGCCGGGGCCGAGGATCCGGGTGTGGTCGTCGAGAGTCTGTAGGAGAAGAGGGAGGGCTCGTGTGTGGTCACCGACGGCCTTGTATGCGAGAGCAAGGTTGTTGCGGGTGGCGACGGTGTCGGGGTGGCCGGGGCCGAGGACGCGGGTGCGGCCGTCGAGGGTCTGCTGGTGAAGGGGGATGGCGCGGACAGGGTCACCTGCTTCCTGGTAGGCGACGGCGAGGTTGCCGCGGGCAGTGAGCGTGTTCGGGTGTTCGGGGCCGGAAACACGGGTGAAGCCGTCGAGGGTCTGTTGCATGAGTGCGATGGCGCGTGTGTGGTCGCCGACGGCCTGGTTGGCGACGGCGAGGTTGTTGCGGCTGGTGAGCGTGTTCGGGTGGTCGGGGCCGGAAACACGGGTGAAGCCGTCGAGGGTCTGCTGGAGGAGTGCGATGGCGTGTGTGTGGTCGCCGGCAGCCTGGTACGCCAGGGCGAGGTAGCCGCGGGTGGCGACGGTGTTCGGGTGGTCGGGGCCGAGGATTCGGGTGAAGTCGTCGAGGGCCTGTTGGTGATGTGTGATGGCGCGGATGTGGTCGCCGGAGTCTTGGTATGCGCGGGCGAGGTTGCCGCGAGTGGTGAGGGTGTGAGGGTGGTCGGGGCCGAGGATCCGATTGCAGTCGTTGACGGTCTGCTCGTGGAGAGTGATGGCGCGGATGTGGTCGCCGGAGTCTTGGTATGCGCGGGCGAGGTTGCCCCGGGTGGCGAAGGTGTCGGGGTGGTCGGGGCCGAGGATGCGGGTGCGGTCATCAAGGTTCTGCTCGTGGAGCATGATGGCCCGGAGAGGGTCACCTGCTTCCCGATAAGCGGTGGCGAGGTTGTTGCGGGCTGTGAGGGTGTCGGGGTGGTCGGGTCTGAGGACGCGGGTGCGGTCGTCGAGGGTCTGCTGGTGGAGAGGGATGGCGCGGACAGGGTCACCTGCTTCCTGGTAGGCGGCGGCGAGGTTGCCGCGGGTGCTGAGGGTGTGCGGGTGGTCGGGGCCGGAAACGCGGGTGAAGTCTTCGAGGGTCTGTTGCAGGAGTGCGATGGCGCGCGTGTGGTCGCCGGCGGCTCGGTAGGTGGTGCCGAGGTTGTTGCGGGTGCTCAGGGTGCTCGGGTGGTCGGGGCCGAGGGTGCGGGTGCAGTCGTCGAGGGTCTGTTGGAGGAGTGCGATGGCGCGTGTGTGGTCGCTCGCGTCGTGAAAGGCGAGGGCGAGGCTGCCGCGGGTGGCGAGGGTGTGCGGATGATCGTTGCCTAGTGTCCGTTCGGATTGGGTTTGCGCGCGTTGGAGGTAGCGGATGGCGCGGTAAGTGAGGCCCTGCTGCCGGAGGAACAGCCCGGTCTGGCTGTGGACGTAGGCGGTGGTGGGGGTGTCGGTGTCTTCGCCGGCGTGGTGAGTGAGGGTGTCGATGTGGGGGAGGAGCTGGCGCCAGGTGTCCCAGGTCTGAGGGTCCTGGCTGCTCTCGGGGAGACACCCCCGCAGGCGGGTAGTGGCGCGGTCGCGGGCTTGGTTGACGAGGTCGGGGGCGCGGTGGGGGTTGGTGGGGTCGGGGGTGCGGGCGAGGGCCTGGACGAGGCGGTGGACGGCGAGCGTGTTGGTGGCGGGGTCGGGGGTGATCATGCTGTAGGCGGTGAGCAGGCCGAGTGCCTGATTCGTCTGGATGCTTTGGCCGTCGGGGAGGATGGCCAGAGCGGCGGGGATGGCGTCGGGGGCGTACCAGGCCAGGGTGCGCAGCAGGTCGACGGCTGAGGGTTGGCGGGTGGTGATGTGGTCGAGGGTGATGTTCCAGACGCGGGCGACGGTTCGTTCCGCGTCGGTCAGGGCGCCTGCCTGCTTGTACATCTCTTCGGGGTGTTCGGCGAGGAGTTGGAGGTAGGTGCGGGGCGTGGTGAACGGGGTCTGGGCGATGTAGGCGGCGGCCTGCTCAACAGCGAGGGGCAGGTGCCCGAGTTCCTCGCAGAGTTCTGCGGCGCTCTCGAGGTCGCGGGGGCCTTTGCGGCTGATGGACGAGGTGAGCAGGTCAAGGGACTCGTCGGGGTCCAGGACATCGAGTCGGACCAGCGCGACGTGGGCGCCCCATCCGTCGCCGAGCCGGCTGGTGATCAGGAAACGCGGCGGCGACGTAGCAATTGTTCTCGGCGGCGCGACATAGAACCCCGACGAGGCATGGGCGCATGGACGGCATCTCGTCCGCCGCCTGGTCGGCCGAGCCGTTGAGTCCGGCGCCGAACGCAGGTTCGGTACCGCGGTCTGCGACATCGGCATCAGCGCCGACGGGAGTATCGGGACCGTGACGATGCAGGTCAGGGGCCACCCCCACCTTTTGTTACTCAGGACCTCCTCAGATCAACTAGTGCTCCGACACAGTCCCCGTAGCGCCTGGTTGGGTTCACTAGCTTCCAAGTGCTCCGAGAGGTGGTCTGGTGCCCCAGACTCATCAGCACCACGTGCCCATGGAACGGGACGCCTCGCAAACCCATCGAGACGCGACATCACTGCTGACGAGGCGACAGCCACAGCATGTAAACGAACGTGGCGACCGCGTCGCAAATAGGACCCAGCCTGTCCTAGATCCCGAATACCGTCCCATGCATGAGCCATGAAGACATGTCAGCACCCACGTTCCGCTACTCGGCTGTGACCTTCGACTGCCCTGACCCCGCCGAGCTGGCCCACTTCTACGGAAAGGCCCTCGGTCTGCCTGTGGTCTTCTCCACCGAGGATTTCATCCTGCTCGGCCAAGAGGGAGCTGCCGGACTGGGATTCAACCGGCTCGCCGACTACCGCCGCCCCACCTGGCCGGACCCCTCCCAGGAGAAGCAGGCCCACATGGAAATCGGCGTCGACGACTTGGACGCCGCTGAGGCTCGCCTCCTCGCTCTGGGAGCCGTAAAGCCCGACTTCCAGCCGGACCCCGACCGGTGGCGGGTCCTGCTGGATCCCGCAGGCCACCCATTCTGCGTATCCACCCTGGTCTGAGTGTGACCGTGCCGCTGATCGTCGGGTGGGGTCGGCGCGGCGCAGTCGTACTACCGAACGCCTGCGAGCCCAAGCGGGCCGATCATGTGAGGTGATCGGTTCTGCTTGTGGTCGACATATTCATCGACGCGGACCGCATCAGGGATGAAAGCGGCTGTGTACTGCGTTACGAGCGGACCTTCATGCGCCCGCTCCTCCCCGAATCGTCCTAAAGGCTGTCCCGTAACCGCTGATTGCGGCAGGCGCTGTGCTGTTTCCCTATGCCGGGCGCTTCTGAGCGGCGGCGGGCGTTGTCAGTGGGCGGCGAGGGCACACTGACGGCATGAGCGCCTCTTCGTCCACAGCGGCCGACGCGTCCCACACCTCTGCTGTCTGGGTGGAGTCGATGGGCGGACCTTTGATCGTCATCCCTGTCTCCGCTCTGGCTGCATGGCACGGGTGCACGGAGAGCGGGGTCATGGCGGGAGATGCCAGAGGAGCTCGCCGAGGGCCAGCCCACCCGCGCAGAGTACGAAGAGCGCGCCGCGCAGGCCCGCGCGGAACTCGCCTCGGTCCTCGGAGCCGCACCCAGCGCGGAGGCCGAGGCAAAGGCCCGTGGCCTCCTGGAGCGCCTCGGCGCCAGCCAGGACTCGGCGGCCGCGTAGTGGGGGCCATCGCGGTCGTCTTGGATCACACGACCGCCACTGCCCTCCACGACCCCAAGGACCCGTTCAACGAGGCCGTCGCTGCGTTCTACGTGCAGGCCTCTGGCGGCCTGGGCACCCTCTACGCCCCGGTGCTCTCACTCACCGTCGGCAACACCGAACGGGCCGGCCTGCTCGCCTACATCAACGGACTGCGGTTCATCCAGATCGAACCCTTCGACACCGAGGCCGCGCTGACCGCCACGGAACTGCTCCACGCCGGGCGCTCCTGGGCGGCCGTCCACGCCATCCACGCGGCCCGCCCATCCGCTGCCTTCCCCTCCGGCCGCTTCCTGCTGACCCTGACCCCCGAGGTGTACGCGGGCACCGGCGTCCAAGCAGTCCACCCCGATCGGTGACATACGCCGGACTCGCGGAGAGCTATCCAGCCTTCCCTCTCGACGCATGACGTGGCGGACTGGGTGCAGGGCCGCGTCGTTCAGGTGATGTGTCCTGGTTGATCACATGATGCCGAGAGTGATCAGTGGGACGGTTGGCGTCGCGGGTGTGGTGGCGGAGTCCAGCGGCGATGTTCGTCTGGTTGGCGAATCGGAGAGCGCCGATCGATGTTGGGGCCGGCGGCGGCCACGCGGTCGGTGCGGATGACGGTGCCGTCCAGGTTGAGGCGGGTGTAGCCCGCCGCTGCCGCCCGCTCCAGAGCGGTGGACAGGTCGGGCGCGTGGTCGGCGAGCCCGGTCAGCCCTTCGTGCAGGTAGCGGTACGCGGTCGGGGTCGCGATGCCGTTGTCCCGGGCGAGTTGGACCAGACGGCTGCCGTCGACGAACCAGCGCAGCACCAGCACTGCCTGTTTGAACGGGCCCAGCGCCCGGGTGCCCTTGCGGGTGCCGAGTCGCTCGCGGTGTTAGGCGAGCAGCTTCGCGAGGTGCTCGGCGGGGGCCCTGCTGACGTCGAGCACGGCGGTGTAGGTGATACTCATCAACGCGTGAAGCCTCTTGCCGGGAACGTGATCTTCGCAGACCTGTTCCTACCAGGGGCTTCTCGTGTTTCTGATGTCAGGTCAGTCTCCGCCGGGGACACTGACGGCTCGTCGCGTAGCGCAACCGTCACGTTGCTGAGAAGACCTCACTGTGCGCCAACGTACAGAGAACATCCCCTGCGTACCCTGGCATTTTCGCCGCCCAAGCGGAGCCGACCTCCCCTCTTCGCGCGGGCCTGTGTCGGCCGTGGGAACCCTGTGACAAGATCCGCTGGCATGTTACCTGTCATGTCGTCTGCCGCGCCTTCGTTACCTTCGTCGCCCACGGGCCCCTCAAGAACCGGTCGCCGTCTGCTGGTCGCCCTGCTCGCGCTGCTCGCGACAGCAGGCACCACCGTGGCCGAGGCCGGCACGCCGTCCGGCCCGGCGCCCGGCTCCGCGGTGAGCGCGGCCGAACCCGCGACGCCCGACCGCCCCAGCTACGACGTGAACCTGCGCGCCGACGCCGACGGCTCCCACTGGGCGGGCCGGCAGACGGTGTCCTTCCGCAACGCCTCCAGCCGGCCCCTGCGCGAGGTGTACATACGCCTGTGGGGCAATGGCGAAGACGGCTGCGGGACATCCGGAAGACCGTCCCCCGTCCGCGTCTCCCACGTGCGCGGCGGCACTCCGGGCCGCCCCGGCGTGAAGTGCACGGCGCTGCCCATCGCTCTGCCGAGGCCGCTCGCACGCGGTGAGCGGACGGCCGTCTCCTTCGACGTGGCCCTCACCGTGCCCGCACGCAACAACCGCTTCGGCCGCGAAGGCGCGTTCCGCTTCCTGGGCAACGCGCTGCCGGTCCTCGCCGTGCACGACGCGAGGGGGTGGCACCTCGATCCGTATGTGTCCTACGGCGAGAGCTTCTACACCCTGGCGAGCGACTTCCGGGTGCGCCTCGACCACCCGTCCGCCCTCAAGGTCCCGGCGACCGGCAGCACATGGACCCGCCCCGGCGGTACCGGGCGTACGGTCACGCACAGCGTCGCCAAGCGGGTGCGGGACTTCGCATGGGCGGCGGGCCCGTTCCGCACCGCGACCCAGACCTCGCCTGACGGCGTGCGAGTAAAGTCGTACTGGTCGCCGAACACGCCCGCCGCCGGTGTCCGCCTCAACCGCAAGGACGGCGTCGCCGCCATCGACCGGTTCGGCAAGGAGTTCGGCCGCTATCCGTACGGCGAGATAGACCTCGTGATGACCCCCGGGTTCGCCGGCGGCATGGAGTACCCCGGCCTGGTCATCCTCGGCACCGAGGAGGAGGGCGGCGCCACCGTCCATGAGATCGCCCACCAGTGGTGGTACGGCGTCGTGGGCAACGACGAGTACAACTCACCCTGGCTGGACGAGAGTTTCGCTCAGTACGCCAACGCGCGCTACTACCGCTGGGACGGGTTCGAGTGCTCGCCGGACGACTCCTGGCCGAGCGCCACCGCCGCGCTCACCAACTCGATGGCCTACTGGTCTACACACCGTGGCGAGTACTTCCAGGTCGTGTACGGGATCGGCCCCTGCGTCCTGGCCGACCTGGAGCACGTCCTCGGGGCCGGCACCATGGCGCGCCTCATCAAGAAGTACGCCCACGACCACTGGTACGGCGTCTCCACCACCGTCGACTTCAAGAAGGCCGCACAGTCGATGACGCACAGGGACCTCGGCCCCTTCTGGCGGAAGCACCGCATCCGCTGAAGTCGCACTCCGCTCGCGGGTGACGGGCGTACCCCGTCGGCACCACGATGACGGTGACCGACGGGGTACGCGGGCAGGGCGGCGTCGTTCCGGCGGTGCATCCGGGTTGATGGGGCTTCAGGAGCTGGAGCTGGCCTGCGGGATGGTCGGCGGAGGCTGACGCGGAGGCAGGCACGACTTCCGGTGATCATGAGGTGTCGAGTCCCTGATCACCACGACGTTAGACCGTGCCTGCCCCTCATCCTCGCTCATCCCGCGCCCTCTGGGCCAACTCGCCGACACCGCGCCGACCGTCCCCGATGACCTCCCCGGCCTGCTGACCTGCGTGGCTCAGGTGCCCGATCCCCGCCGGGACCAGGGCCGACGCCACCCGCATGCCTTCGTCCTCTCCCTGGCCGCGTGCGCGGTTCTGGCCGGAGCGAAGTCCCTGGCCACAATCGCGGAGTGGGCCGCCGACGCCCCACCCAACGTCCTGGCCCGGCTCGGTGGCCCATGCCGGGAGCCGGGCCGCGGCCCCGTCGCCCCGGCCGGGGCCACCGTGCGTCGTGTCCTCCAACGCATCGACGGCGACGCGCTGCTGCCCACGGGGATCTCCTGGGAACACCTGCCGCAAGAACTCGGCTTCGGGTCGGGCATGACCTGCTGGCGGCCCCTGGCCGAGTGGACCGAGGCTGGCGTGTGGTCCCGGCTGCACGAGGTTCTCTTCGCCGAGTTCCGCAACGCCAACGCCCTGGACTTTCTCCCGGGCGGCCGTCGACGGCTCCCCCATCGGCGCGTTAAAAGTGGAGCCAAGACCGGACAAAGCCCTGTTGCAGGCCGTGCCGCCGGTGCGGGGCAAACGTTGCCGGCGCCCGCGACGGCCGGACGTGGTGCTGGGCGATCGGGGTTACGGCCACGACAAGTACCGCCGCCTGGTCTGGGACCTCGGGGTGAAGCCAGTGATCGCTCGCCGTGGTACCGAGCACAGTTCCGGACTGGGCACTCAGCGCTGTGTCGTAGAGCGCACGTTCGCCCACCTGCACTGGTTCCGCCGTCTACGCATCCGCTGGTAGATACGAGACGACATGCACGAAGCCTTCCTAAGACTCGCGTGCGCGTTGATCTGCTGGAAAGCGGCTCAGTTCGTTGGGCGGGCAACCCTCGAAGGGGGACCAGCAGGAAGCGGGGGAGTCGCAGGATTAACACGATTCCCGCGACGCATTTCCAATGGCCAGCGCTGGTCAATGACGGCCGCGGCCTCCTTGCAGGCGCCACACGCGTTACTCCGATCCGGCATCCACCAGTACGGAGAGACTGAGAGACCCTCGTGTTCTATGCCGCACAGGGTCGCGCCGGAACCCGTGTAGGCGTAGGCCGTGTCATAGGCATGGGCCACGTTCTCTGGGAGGCTCGGTGATTCAGCCCGCTCCCAACGCCCGCACATGGTCTGGTACTGCAGCCGTGAAACGTCATGGGGATCATGTACCAGCTCGGTCCACGCGTAGCACCAGGAGCAGAACCACCGCTCCTCCACCGGCAAGTCCCACGCCGCCCCCGGTTCCACTACCGGCGCCTGTCGCATCCCGTGTCCACACACATCACACGTCACAGCCGGATCCTGCCATGGCAACTCCACACCTACCTCTGGCAGGAGGATCCTCGGCCGAACCGCATTCCGATAGCTGTTCTAAGAGCTGTCCGTAAGTGGGTTCCGCGGTCGGGGGCCTCAGAGGAAGGCCAGCGGGACGTCCTTCTCAATGCAGAGCAGCAGCACGCCCGCCAGCTGGCGGGCGTCCTCGATGTGCTGCTGGAGGAGTTGGTCGTCGCCCTGTCCTGCCCACTGGTCGGTGATGCCCTCCAGTCGGACCAGGATGGAAGCGCACTCGTCGGGCGAAAGGTCGTTACCTCCGACATCCGGATGATCGAGGAGTGGCTCCAGGGTGGTGGACACCTCACTCCACGGGCGCTCGCCGCCAAAGCCTCGCATCTCGGAGAGGACGAACCCCTCGGTCTCTGCCAGACGCCGTCGGAACGCAGAAAAGCCGCTGTAGGACCAGGAAACATCCGGACTGCTGTTGTCTCCGTCGCCCGGGAAAAGAACCAGCCCCATGCGCCCTCCCTGCTTGCCGAGACCACAGGATCGGGGACGTGGGGCAGCGTCTGCAACTGAGATGATCTTGGTGTGGCTGGTGTGATCACGTCGTCGGAGCCGTCTTGGATAGCCCCGTTCACCGGGCTGAGCCCGCGGCAGTTCGGCATGCTGGTGACCGTGCTGGGTTTGACAGCCTCGGCCAGGAAGGGCAGTCCGAGGCGCTGCTGTTCCTGCGCCATCACTGCGTCCAGGCACGCGCAGTCACGGAGGACGCACCTGAGAGCATCCGCAGTTCGAGGCTGCGCCCGACGCATACACCCACAGTGCTGATCTCACGAGACCGGATAAACGAGCAATTGGGAAAGATCGCCGGTCTCGCGCCTCTCGACGAAAGCCGCAAGGCGTTCCGGTTGCTGATCGCGGTGCTCGCGATCGCCGACGGACGGCGCCGCGAGCGCTTCTGCTCCGGCGGCTGCAGTCACTGGTGGCACCGACTGTCCGTCCCCCGACAATCCAGCACCGCACTTTGAAGTCCATTTCCCAGTCGAACGTCTTCCGGGTAGCGGATCAGTCCCACCAGAAATCCCAGTGGTGGGCGCCGGTGATCCGCTCGGCGTATGCGGCGAGTGTGTACGGCCTTCTGCCCAGACGTTGTCTGGGCAGAAGGCGAAGTGCTCGGCCGCGACCAGGAGAGCCTCATACTCGTTCGCCGGTGGCGCGGCCACACTGAGGTTCAGCGTGGAGGACCCGCCACGAGGTCGACCGGTTGCGGGAACTCGTGGACCATAGGCTTCGGACGCGTCCGGCCGACTACAACCGGCTCTTCGGTGATCTGCTCGCCCTGGCCGGGCAGTACCACTGGAGCGCCTGCTTGGGGGACTTCGCCGACGACTTCTATGCCGTGTCCTGCCCCGCCTGTGAAGCGGAGGTGACCATCGCGGTCGGCGACTACGGCTGCTACGCGGCCATTCGAGACTGGGATCGGGGCGACATCGAGCGGCGGTCGCTGCGGCCCGCCCCGGCCGAGGAGCTTCGCGACCCGGGCCGATGGATGCACGCCACAGCCTGGCGAGACGGGCAGCAGCGGCTCGCCGAGGGGATCAGATACGTCTTTGGCCGGGCAGAGTGTCCGGCTTGCGCCAGTGTGTTCAACATTGCGGAAGCGCACACGACCGCCAACCCTCCTCCAGCCCTTGAAACGTACTGACAGGGGGAGGGGCCCCGGCCATTTGCGATGATCTTGAAATGGCTGGCGTCATCACGGCTTCGATCCCGCGTGGATACCCCCGTTCAGCGGGCTGAGCCCGCGGCAATTCGGCAAACTGATCACCGCGCTCCGGCGCGAGGGCGCCGACCCGGTCCGCAGGGGCCTGCCGCTCGAGGACCGGGTGCTGCTGGTCGCCGCCTACTGGCGCACCAACCTCACCCTGCGCCAACTGGCACCGCTATTCGGGGTGTCCAAGTCCGCGGCCGACCGCATCATCGACCACCTCGGACCCGCGCTCGCCCTTCAGCAACGCAAGCGGTTCCACATGGACGCCGTCCTGATCGTGGATGTCCCCACCCGCGACCACAGCATCGCCGAGCAGTCCAATAACTACAGGTACTCCACCACCCACCAGGTCGTCATCGACGCCGACACTCGGTTCGTCGTCGCGGTCGGCCGGCCGCTGCCCGGAAACCGCAACGACTGCAAGGCGTGGGAGCTGTCGGGCGCGAAGGCCGCCGTCGGCCGCACCACGGTGATCGCCGACGGCGGCTACCGGGGCACCGGCCTGGTCATCCCGCACCGCCGCACCCGGCGAGGATGGCCTTCCGGCCTGGAAAGAGGAGCACAACCGCTCACACCGCAAGGTCCGCGCCCGCATCGAGCACGCCTTCTCCCGCATGAAGACCTGGAAGATCGTCAGTGACTGCCGTCTCAAAGGTGACGGCGTCCACCACGCCATGCTCGGCATCGCCCGCCTCCACAACCTCACCCTCGCCGGGTGACCGGGGAACGACGCTGGCCAACCAGCATGCCGTAGATCATTTACGGGACAACGCTTAGGCAGTGTCCGGCGGATCAGGGACGGACCGGGAGGCGGTAGGCCGGGGATGAGCCGTCGGCGGGGATGGAGCCGCGGGGCGCCAGGATCTCGCCTGTTTTGGCGAACTCCCAGTGGGTCGCGTGCTTCCCATCCTTGAACGGCCATTCGACGCGGACGACAGGGCGGCTCAACAGGCTCTCGAACCAGCCGGCGCACCGCTCCGCGAGCTCCTCGACCGTGCCGGAGGCCCGGAAAAGCCATGCTCGGGCGACTCGTGAAGGTTGAAGAGCTGGTCGCGGACTTTCCCGGCCAGCATGTGTGTGCCGTAAAAGTGCACGGCCCACTGGGCGAGCACCAGCCGGCGCGCCCCATCGGACGAGGAACGACGACTCGTCCTCGGGCCGTCCGACCTGGCTGGGATCCCACGGCACCTGCCAGTCAGCGGCCCGGGCTCTCAGGGCCGCCAGAAAGGCGAGTTCGGCCTCGTCGAAGTCCCAGGGTTCCTCGCCGTACTCCTCCGGGTCCTCGACCTCGAACCAGTTGTTGACGTCCACAGGAAGACTCTAGAACCACAGGGCGCCTCGTAGATCACAGGCGGAGCCATAGGCGGATTGCCGCGGTGACGACGGTGCCGTGGAAGACGTAGGCCCTCTTGTCGAGGCGGCGACGTCACGCAACGTGGAGTGCCCAGCGTCCGCTAGTGCAGTGGACAGGCAATGCGAGATCGCGAAGACGACGCCCCGTCGTTGTCCTGGCCGGCGACGATGCGAGGCTTACCGGCTTCGACAAGTTCTTCGAAGCTGGCGCCGTCAGAAGGTATTCCCACTCGACCTCTTCGGGATGGAAGTTGGATGTTCGAGAAGAACGCCCGCCTGCATCACCCCGCAGTCACACCGCCCCCCCAGGCGTGCTATCTGCCTCCAACTCCGCGAGGAACTCCCCAGCTGCCTGCTCCTCGGGCGCACCCAGCTGCCGGTACATCCCTACGGCTTCACGCAAGCTGGACAGAGCCGCTTTTCGCTCGCTGACTTGGACCTGGATACGAGCTATTCCCTCCAGTGCACGTGCCTCTTCAAGTGGCGAGGCAATCGCCCGCGCCACTTCCAACGCCTCTTGGAAAGAGGTCATAGCCGGTGCAGGGCTTCCGAACTCTGCAAATACCTGCCCCAGCTCATTCAGCGTTTCCGCTTCGCCCAAATGGTTGCCGAGGTTGCGGTGGACCTCAAGGGCTTGTTCCACGTAGGCGGTGGCGCCCTCGTAGTCTCCCCGCAGCCGCCGCACGATGCCCAGCTCCCGGAGTGCGTTCGCTTCGCTGCGGCGGTTGCCGAGGTTGCGGTGGACCTCAAGGGCTTGTTCCACGTAGGCGGTGGCGCCCTCGTAGTCTCCCCGCAGCCGCCGCACCTTGCCCAGCTCCCGGAGTGCGTTCGCTTCGCCCAAATGGTTGCCGAGGTTGCGGTGGACCTCAAGGGCTTGTTCCACGTAGGCGGTGGCGCCCTCGTAGTCCCCCCGCAGCCGCAGTAGGACCCCCAGATCCCGGAGAACATTGGCTTCGCCCAATTCGCTGCCCACCTCGCGGTAAAGGGCAAGAGCATCTTTCTGCGCACCGATGGCTTCCGAGTACTCGTTTGCCCTGCGGTGGACGATGCCTTGGTCATGGAGGGCGTTGGCCTGATCCAGGGGACGGAGGTCCTGATGTGCTGTCATGGCCGCGCTGTGGTGGAGGGTGACGGCCTGATTCCAGGGACCGTCCTGGCGTAGGAGGGAGGTGATACCGGTGGTGAGGGCGATGGTGCGGGTGCTCTGGTGAGTGCGGCTGGTGTGGTCGATGGCGGCGAGGAGGTTGGGGCGTTCCGTCCTGAGCCAGGCTATGCCGTCCTTTTGGGTGTGGAGGTCGGGGGCAGCCTGGGGTGCACGGGTAGTCAGGGCCGAGGTGTGGGGACGGGTGTAGGCGCTGATCAGGGAGTCGGCGTGGAGGCTGGTGTGCTGGTAGTAGTCGAGAAGGCGCTGTTCTGCCTGCTGACGTTCAGAGGCGGGCTCATCTTGAACCCGGATACGGGCGTAGGTGCGGATGAGGTCGTGGAGGCGGTAGCGACCGGGGGTAGGTTCGTCGATCAGGTGATCGGTGTATAAGGCACGGAGATCTTTCCGGGCCTCGGCCAATGGAATACCGTCGAGGGCCGCAGTGGCGTAGGCATCGATGTCGTCACCGGGATGAAGGCCGAGGCGTCGGAAGAGTCGTTGCCGGTGGGGTGGGAGGTCGTGGTAGGAGAGGTCGAAAGCAGCGGCAACGGCCCGGTCATCTGCTTCGAGTTCGCCAAGGCGGTCCTGGGTAGCGGCGAACTCCTCGGTGAACTCGGCAATGCTCCAGGTCGGGTGGTGAGCGAGACTGCCCGCGAGGAGGGCGATCGCCAACGGCAGATGCCCGCACAAGGCGACCGCGCGCTCGACAGGGGCGTGGTCGCCCGGGGTGAGGGTGCGCCGGGCCAAGCGTGCGAACAGAAGTACGGCCTGGTCGGGTGGAAGGACGTCAAGGGGCATGGGGTCGGCTCCGTCTACGGCGATCAGTCGGCGACGGCTGGTGACCAATATGAGGCAACCAGGCTCCGCGGGGAGGAGAGGGTTGATCTGAGGGGCACCGGAGGCATCGTCTAAGACGAGAAGGATCCGCTTGCTGACGGTGTGCGCCCGCCACATCGCCGCGCGTTCGTCAAGGTTCAAAGGTAAGGCCTGCTGCGGGATGCCGCGACCGGTGAGCAGGGCTGCGAGGGCTTCGGACGGG
Source organism: Streptomyces sp. NBC_01171 (assembly GCF_045039805.1). Taxonomy (NCBI): domain Bacteria; kingdom Bacillati; phylum Actinomycetota; class Actinomycetes; order Kitasatosporales; family Streptomycetaceae; genus Streptomyces; species Streptomyces sp. NBC_01171. Next base: position 6,552,658 of record NZ_CP108609.1, read on the forward strand.
TCCAGAGGAGCCTGCCCCGGGGTATGCGCGTGCAACCGGAGGAACATCTGTCCGTCGGGGAAGTGAGGGGCCAACAGATGGGCCGCGTGCGTGACCAGCGCGGTCTTTCCGGCACCGGGCATGCCGTCGACGGTACGGATCACCAGTCCTGCATCCTTGTCCGGGACACGGGTGAGACGTTCCAGTTCCCGATCCCGGCCGGTGAAGGCGGCCACGTCGCGGGGCAGCGCCGCGACCACTGGCACCGAGACCGCCCCCGGGGCGGCCTGGTAGACGAGTTGCCCCGCGTGCTCGACGCTCAAGTGCGTGGTGTTGTGCTGCGTGTTCCCGTCCCCGACCTGCACACCGCGCGCTCCCCGTAGGTCCGCCACAAACCCCCCCTCCCGGTCCCGACGCCTAGGTTTCAGAACTGGTTGTGCTGCGTGTTCCCGTCACCGACCTGGATCCCGCGGGCGTCCCTCAAGTCCACCCTGAACACGGTCCCGCCCACCGCCTGTTCCTCAGCGGGCGCCCATTCGGCCAGCAGATCGCGCAGTTCGTCCGCGGCGGCGGGATCCGCGGCCAGCAGACGGCGCAGCCTGAGTCGCCAGTGCGCCTCCACGTCTCCGGCGCCTGCATTGTCCCCGTTCGCCTGGGCCGCTGCGAGCTCTTGCCGGGACGCCTCCAGCTCACCGGCTGCCGCGGCGCCGTCCCCGCCGCGACCCCGATCGAGGAGGCGCGAGATCCTCACTCGCGCCCCCAACCATGCGTCCGACACCATCAGCCCGACTAGCGCAGTGGCACCCGACGATGCCAGGGCCACAAGTTCGCTCTCCACGTCGTCCGCCCCGTTCCCCCGGAATCCTGCCTTTTCATGGCGATACCCCCTCACGGTAGATCCCGTCCGTGCGCTCCGACAGATGCGAACCGGCCCGTATTGTCGATCGGTACCAGCTTCTCGTCGCTAGAGGTTGTCCCATATGAGGGCGTGAGTATCCGGTGAGGGCCAGGTTGTGGAGCCGGGCGATGCCGAGCATGGCCTGGTGCACGCCGTTGCCCTTGAGTCGGCAGTCCCGCAAAATTTTCCAGTTCTTCAGCCGGGACAGGGCGTGTTCCACCCGGGCTCGCGCCCGGCGGTGGACGGCGTTCTCCGCTTCTTGGTGGGGGCTGAGGTGTGTCTGGCCTCGTCGTTTGCGGTGCGGGATGAGCAGGCCGGTTCCCTGGTAGCCGCCGTCGGCGATGGTCGGTGCGCCGCGGCAGGCCCGGTCGACGCCGGACTCCGTGAACGCCCGGCAGTCGTTGCGGCTGCCGGGCAGCGGTAGGCCGATCGCCACCACCAGGCGGCTGTTGGCGTCGATGACGACCTGCAGGTTGGTTGAGTACCGGTAGTTCTTGCTGGACGCGGCCACGCTGCGGTCGCGGGTGGGCACCAGGGTGCCGTCCACGATGTAGCCGGTGTCCTTGCGCGGCCGGGAAGCCGGCGAGATGGCCAGCAGTGGTGCGAGGTGATGGAGGATGCGGTCGGCCGCCGACTTCGAGACGCCGAACAGCGGTGCCACCTGCCGCAACGTGAGGTTCGTGCGCCAGTACGTTGCCACCAGCAACACCCGGTCCTCCAGCGGTAGCCGCCAGGGACGGCCGCGCTGCACGTCGCAACCGCGACGCCGCACCAATGCCACCAGCCTGGCGAACTGCACCTCGGTCAGCCCGGAGAACGGCTCGATCCACTTCGGATCATCTGCTGAGATCACCCCACCCATGCCCAGCCAACGCATCAACCGCCCCGCCGGTTACGGGACAACCTCTAGCGGGACAGCGGCCTTTACGGAACAGCTGTGACGTTCAGGGCGTAGCAACTTCCCTCGGTCGCACCGTATTTCTCTGGATTCATGGGGTAGGTGATCACTGTCGACCCATGCGGTTCCAGGGTGTACTTCGCCGGACTGCCGTCGTTCTTTACAAGTGTCACGCCGTCGACTTGCGGCGAAAACATTTCCCGCTCACCTGCGTCATTGTCGAAACGGATTTGCGCGATTCGTGCGGGCCGCATGGCCCCGCCATCGTTGGATTGCCACAGTTCCGTCTGGGAGCAGTCAACGACCGTGCCGCTTACGGGCATGCTTCCGTCCCCTCCGCCCGCGAACGCGTAGGCGACACCGCCGGCAGCAAGAGCCAAGCTGGCTCCCGCTACGGCTAGCAGCCACGGGGGGCGCCTGCCTGCGGTAGGCGGATACGTAGGCATTGAAGGCGTACCGGCGGGGCGTCCTTGCTGCGCTGCGGCCCACCCCTCGATGTAGGTGTCGATGCATTCCTGGCAGGTCGCTTGCTCGGGTTCTTCTGCCCGGGGCGCTGAACGGTCGATCGGCGCATCACACATGGCAACCACATCGCCCTTCAGGGCGATGTGCACCACTTCTTCCCGCATGTTCCTCTGGCCTTTCGCGCCGATCACCGTCACGCAAACCACACGGAAACGGCATGACTACACAACCGTGTGAACCTTCTGCAAGCAGGCATTCACACCATCAGGCGGTAGTAGATCAGATGGGAGGCTGATCGAGAAGTGCCCTACGCGGTCCCTCGATGGGTTGAAGGGTCGCCTCGACTGGGACATTGATGCCGACGAACTGCGCATCGCAACGGGGGCACTGGAAGATACTGAGATCAGCGGCGGTCGCTGAAACGGTGAGCACCGCAGACCACTAGTCGCGCGGTGAGCGCGCTGGGACCCGCGCCGTACGTATCTGCCGTACGGGGGAACACACACCGAGCGCCGCCCTCAAGCACACGGTCTCGGGACAGCCAGTCGCGACAATCGCCGCTATGACATCGATGACGGAGACCTTCCGCCAGGCCCTGCAGGCTGCGCTGGCCAGCCGGAAGACGGTGAGCATCCGCAGCACCCTGATCGAGGTGCTGGAACGGGATCCTTCCAAGGCGGAGATCTCGGCAGCGAACAAGGCGGCCCGAAGGATCGCCGAGGACGGGGACGCAGTCCTTATCTCCCTGCTTCCCGACCAAGCCGGCGCCGACGCGTACGTGCCTACGGCCCGTGGCGCCAGGGGCCGTGCGTCGAACTACCTGACCCTGGACGAGAAGATCATCAAGGACTTGCCCTGCCGCGTCGAGTTCGCCACGGAGAAGTGGGACGCGCTCATCGACGAAGGCATGCGGTCCACCCAACAGAAGATCGAAAGCGACCCAGGTCTGTCGGCGTTCCTGCCAGGCTGGAAAGCCGAACCGCGTGCCGAGAAGCGGTGCCGCCTCATGGCGGAGGCGGCAGGAACCAGCTGACCCGCTGTAGGCAGAAGGACTGCCGGAGAGCGATGACATTGGCTTTCCGGCCGGAGCTGGTTCCCGCCTGGCGGGCACCTGGGAAGAAAGTTCGGCCGTTGCTCCCGCCTGGCGGGACGTGCCGCTGATCGGCCTTTTCTTGCAGGTCACAGCCGTGTGGCGTGGTCTGCATGACAGTAGATATCAAGGTCATCCGAGCCGGTCAGAAGTACCGGTACTACCTGCGCGAGACCGTTGTCGGTGACGGCCGCCGCCCCGCGCGCACGCCGCTGCGCGCCGCCCAGGAGCAAGCCGGCGTCCCGGCCGGGCGATGGATGGGCCGCGGCCTGGCCGCGCTCGGACTCGCGCCGGGTGAGGAGGTCACCGAGAGCCAGCTGCGGAACATGTTCGGCGAGCGAGGCCGGCACCCGTACGCGGACCAGATCGAGGCCGACCGGCTCGCCAAGGGCGACACCCCGAAGAAGGCGTTCAAGACCGGCGCCCTCGGACGTCAGGTGACGGTCACGGGCGTCGACTTCGTCTTCCGGCCGCAGCCGACGATCTACCTGTTGTGGGCGCTGGGGGATGAGGAGACGCGGCGGGTGATCGAGGCCGCGCACGAATACGCGATCGAGCGGGTGTTGGAGTGGATCGAGGATGAGGTGGCGGTGATCCGGTACGGCAAGGACGGCATCTACCGGGTGCGGCCGCCCGGCGGTCTGGTCGCCGCGCGCTTCCGTCACTATGAGGCGCATTCCGGGCGACCGTTGCTCCATGACCATTTGCTGCTGAGCGTGAAGGGGCAGCGCCTGGACGGGAAGTGGGGCTCGATCCACACCACGGCCCTGTACGAGAACACGGTCGCGGCCTCCGCGCTCTACAACGAGCTGGTGGCCGCTGAGGTCTGCGAGGCGCTGGGGCTGGCGACCGAGCCGTGCACCGTCACCCCGGGGCGCCGGCCGGTGATGGAGATTTCCGGGGTGCCGCACGAGCTGATCCGCTGGACTGCCCGGCGCAGCGACCAGATCGCCGCCTGCCTGACCGAGCTGGAGCACGAGTACGTCACCGCCGTCGACGACGGCGGCGAACTGCGGTTCCTGCCCGTGGTCTCCGAGCGGGCCCGCGCCAAGCTGAACGCCATGGCTGCCCGAAAGACCCGCCCATCGAAGCAGACGGCCCGGCCGCTCGCGCAGCTGCGCGCGTGGTGGAAAGCGAGCGCGATCCTCACCTCCGGGGTGGCCGTCGACGTCATCACCTCCCTCCTCGAGTACGCCCGCGCCGCGGCTGCCGCGATCCGGGCCCGGGTCGCCGCCGTGGTCGACGTCGCCCTGGCGGCCGTCGACGTGGCCGCGACCGTGTTCGTGATGAACGACGGCGGCCGTTTCCACCGCCGACACCTGCTCGCTGAAGCCCGCCGCCACCTCTCTCGTCCTGCGGGGCCGTCGCCGCGACCCCGGCCTGGAGGACCGGATCGTGGCTGCCGCCATTTCCACCCACTGCCTGGACATCAGCGAGCCGAAGACCGTACGCGGCCTGGAGGCCGGCTACCGCCTCTACACAGCCCGGTGGGCCCTGTCCGACCTCCCGGCCCACCGCCGACCACCGGCCCCCACGCCTGATCCGGACCGGCACCCCCCGGCCGGTCCCGGCGAGCTGACCGGGCACCGGCCCCCGGGCCAGGACGCGGGGGAGTGGGAGATCCCCCGCATCCCGCTCCAGTACGAGCGCGCCGTCCTCGCCGGCGCGGTGGTCCGTGAGCAGCTGCGCACCACCACCGCCACCGCCACACGCGGCCGGGCGTACGACGTCGTCGCCCACCAGCAGGCGGCGATGCCCGAGCAGCTGCTCGCGCCCGAGCTGGCCGGCCCCGAGCCTGACGGCCAGGAGCCGAAGGCCGGTCGCGGGGAGGCGATCGACATGACGGCGCTGCGGGCCTTGCGGGAGTCCCGCACGGACGTGGAAGCCCTCGATCTCACCGCCGACCGGCTGCGCCGCCTCTTGGACGCGTTCGCCAAGGCGGGCGACGACGCCCGCGCCCGCTCGGACCGCCACACCGCACAGGCCGACGCCGGCGCGGTGCGCCCGGTGCGCCCGGACGGCCAGCAGGCGTACCGCCCGCAGGAACCCGGACCGCACCGCGGCCGGGAGGCCGGCCACTGAGTGGACCCGGTGGTGCGCACCCGGTGCGGTGGTGCGCACCGACGACGCCCCGCGTCCACTCCACCGAGTGGAGCCCACCGGGTGGAAGTGGACGACATCGACGAACGGTGGAAGACCACCGAGACCGCCGGATGGGGCGCCCCGAGGGACAGCCACCCGCACCTGTGCGATGACTGCAAGCACAGGGCCAACACCGCCCAGGCCGCAGCGGCCGACGAGCAGGGGCATCAGGAACCGGTACCTGACGGGGGTACGGGAGCAGCACGTCCAGCGGCACGCCCGTCGTCCCCTCTGCACCAACTGCGGTGCCGAGTTCATCGATGAACGGTGGCGGGCGGTCGAGCGTGTCGGCTGGGGCGCCGCCCAAGAACCCCGTCCGTCTCTGTGCGGGGACTGAGACCGGCAGGCCGACACCGACGTACAGCAAGCCTGGCCCGGCGCACACCGGCAACATGAGCAGAGCCAGGCCGTGCCCGAGCAGAAGGCCGGCGGCACCTGGCTCTCCCGCTTCCGCAGGTGACACCCGGATCCGGCTGTCAGTGGCAGCTGCCAGGCTGAACGGATGGACCGTGATGACGAGCAGCTGCTACGCCGCCGGGTCTACGGCGCGGACCACGAACACCCCGATCCGCGACCCGACCGGCACTACGCCGAACTGATCGGCGGCCCCCTGGACGGCCTGCTGCTCGACATCACCGGCTGGACGCCCGACGAGGCCGACACCGGCGTCGCGCTGGCCACCGAGCTGGGGCAGTTCGGCGGCGGCGGCCGGGCCATGTACGACCCGCGCCCCGGCGACCCCGGCCGCTGGGATTGGACCGGCGACGCTCCCTGACCGGTCCCGGGCCGACTCGCCCACCAGTCCGGCCCAGGGCACGCTGGGAGGTGAGCAGCGTGCCGATCGTCGTGCACCGGCCCTCCAGCACGGGCGGCCGGAGAGTCACCGTTCACAGGCACGGCCATGACGAGATCCTCGGCACCGCCTACAGCGACCACGACCTGGTCGTGTTCCTCGAGGGCGCCGGCGTCGCCGACCCGGAGGCCATCCTGGACGACCCGCGGTGGGTGGAGTGGCGCGGTAGCCCCGCCCACCAGTTCAGCGCCTGACGTCCGTGCCACGGGGTCAGGCAGCACGGCCCTGCCCGCCCCGCAGGTCAGTCGATCAGGCTGTGCAGCCCTACCGTGCAGCCCCCGGCCGCGAGGACACCGGCGAGCACCGCCTTGGGGCAGGACTTCTCGGCGAAGAAGGTCAGCACACCGATGCCGATGCCGCTGACGACGGCTATGAAGAGGATCAGCGCGGTGCGCTGCGACAAGAGCGCCGGCTTCCCGGCCGGGGCGAGTTCGGGCATGCTGGGTGGATCAGGATGCGCGGACGCGGAAGAGTGCTGGTCCCGAGCCATCGGGATTCTCCTAGAAGGCGGAGGAGCAGAAACGGCGGACACCTGCGTGGTGTCGTCCGCGGGGATGTGCGCCGCGCGGTCGGCGGTCCTGCTGCGGCTCTCTGCACAAGAGCGTCCCTGTGGGGTCTCGGCCCAGCCCAGGGTGGGCGTGTTCAGCGTAGCGGCGATCGGCGCGGGTGTTGCCCAGGGTGTCTGGCGGCTGGTCATCGGTACTGCCTCCGACGTGAGTTCGACATGGCGGGCGGGACAGTGACAGGGCGCAGGTGCTTGCGTCTCGTCCTGGCGGGCACGGCTCGTTCACCCCGTAGGGCCGGAAGCTGGGACCCGGGCAGCAGCGGCCGGTGAGAAAGATCCCGGGGCGCGACGAAGGCCCGGACGCCTGGTCCGGGCCTTGCGCTGTCAAAGTCCCTCTCGTGCGTTGACGGTCAGTAAGGGAGTCGGCTACCTACTGTCTAATCGTGCTCTCCGGGAGCGGTGGCGACCCAGTTCGGATTGCGTACGGGCTCGGACGCCCGCGTGGGGGCCGGCCGGGCACGCACGATGCGTCAGCTGGCGCGGCGCAGTGACGATGTGGGCCAGGACGATGACGGCCTGGCGACCGAAGCCGCTCCGGACCCGTGGCCCGGTGAAGCGGTCCTGATCGGCCCGTCGCCCGTACGCCCCCAGGGGGACCCGGCCGAGGATTCGACCGACCGGAGGCATAACCACTGCACACCCTTGTTATGGGGCGCGCCGCGGCAGAAGTTCGCGTACCGACCGAACTTTCTTCGCGATCACCTCGCGGGCACCTCCCTGGTCGGCCATCTGAATAAGAGAGGTGCGGGAACGTCCGGACACAGTGCCGGGCATCAATGTCGTCCTTGGGACTCGACCACAGCGGACGCGAAGGTGCTGGGGCCTTTTCCCCTGACGCTGCTGCGGACCGCGTCCAAGGGCTGTTTCGGGGGGAGGCCGGTCTGTTCGTCAGATTCGCTTGGCTGATCCGACCCCTGCCGGATTGTCAGTGCCGGGCTTTACCGTCGATACAACGACCTCCGACGGTGATGGCGGTGTGAGTTGGCGAACGTCGTCTGGCACAAGAGCATGCGGATCCTGCTTGACCTGACCCGGGAGGACTTGGACCACCCGGAACTTCCCGAACTGTGGGACACCGTCTACAAGGCGGACCGGTTCTTCGGGCGTCTGGGCGTGCCGGTCAGTGAGCGAGATCTTCAGTGCGGAGGCGTGTGCCGCGACATGGGCGTCGAAGCTCCCATGCACCTGAGAATGCGGGGCGGCCGACGCGAGGCGGTGCACGAACGCCGCGAGGACGCAGAACGCCACACCGCCCCAATGAGCGATGAGCACAAGGCCTACCGGGAACGGATCCTGCGTGCCGCGCAGGAAGGTGGGTTCAGCGGCGACAGCGAGGTACGCACCCGGGTGGGCCGCAGCTGGATCCAGACCGACACCCTCGTCGAAGGAGCCGACGGCCGTCGCATCGGCTGGGAAGTACAGCTGTCCACCATTGACGAGAGCGGCCTACGCGGCGTCCGTGCCCGCGCCGCCAAGGCCACCAAGAACGGCATCACCCCCGCCTGGCACACCGACCGCGCCGCCTACGCCCAGCGCAACGAAACCCACTGGACCCGCAGCGACCACCTCCCCGCCTACGTCATCACCCGCACCGGCGACCTCCGCATCGTCTCCGGCTTCCGCGCCCTTGAGTTCTGGCACTGTGACACCCGCTCCCTCTACCCCTGCCCCCACGGCGTCCGACGTTGCGGCAAAGCCCACGCCACCCCCAAACCCCGCGACGTCCTCTTTGACGACATGGTCCGTCAGACCGCCGCCGGCACCATCGTCCCCATCCAGTTCCGCGCCGGGACTACCGTGCACCGCTACTGGGTTACCAGCACGGACCGCGACCGGCTGGACGATCTCCACAACGACGACACCCGCCTGCCGCCCGAACGTGAAACGCCCCAAGCGCGCGGTGCGAGCTGCAACCGCCCCACCTGCAAGCCTGCCGCCTTGCTCACCGCCCCAGCCCCGCTGTCTCAATCCAACATCCCGGCTCAGCCGTCGGCACCGGTCATCGAGACTGCTCCCGCCGCCCCCGAGCAACAGGCAGGCCGCACTCGGCAGGCGGCCGACAGCACGACGGGATCACTCGGCGAACTGATCACGCTCCAGCAGGCCGCCGACGACGCCCGCCTCCGTCTCCAGCACCTCCACGGCCACCGCGAACGGGAGCAGCAGCGCCAGGTGTGGCGGGATGCCGCGGCGACTGTGCAGGCCGCAGTGACCCACTACGCCCGCACCCAATCCCTGAACCGCCACGAGGTCGAAGCACGCCTCCGACAACTCGTTCCACGCACTGTGCAGTAGGCGCGTCGATGTTCATGTGAGTGGGGCTGCCGCGGCCGATAGGAGCCCATGCGGGGGAGGCCTGCGATGAGTTGGGGCTCGTAGCTGGTCTCAAGGTGAGGGGCGCGTGTGGCACGCGATCAGGCAGCAATCGAGCAGAAGAACCGGCAGTGTCTTGAGTCCTTCGTTGTACGAGCGCGCCGTGTGGCAGAGCACTCCCTCGCTGGTGACTGGGAGAAGCTCGTAGCACTCATCGACCCGAAAATCGGAATCCGTTTCCAGAACGGTGAGATCCGAATCCGGCATGAGCTGCCGGCCGAGGAGGTAGTCGAGTCCGCCGCGGCGCGGATCCGGCCGGTCCTCTTGGAGACCGAGGACTGCTTTCGCATGAAGGCGCTGAAGGCACTGGCTACGCCTGCCGGGAGCTGCCGCAGGATGCCGAGTGGGTCCGGGCAGTGCGTGCCGAATGGAAGACGCGGGTGGCCCCCGCCACGCCTGCGGACGCCGCCTACCGGGTGTTGGTCGCCAACACGGCGACAGGTGAGGAGCACGACCTTGACGCGCACCGGCTGGCCTTGGCCTGGATCTACGGCGACGTGGTGCATCACGACACAGAGCGGCGGAGGGAAGGCGACCCCTTCGGATTGCGAGACCGGTTCCGTGCCGCCGTCCCGCTGGTCGCTTGGACCATGGTCGCGACGGTCGAGCTCCTCGCCTACATCGAAGTCCTGTGGAAGGACGGTGTTCTGCAGCTCCGGCCTGAAGTCTTCGACGCGCAGGTCGCCCTGAAGCCGACTGTGTGGGAAGAGCCTGCTCAGGTGTTTTTCGCTCCTGTCGGGACGGAGGCGCCGTCCGGCGCGATGACCTCACTGCCCCAGGAGTGGCTCCCGCTGGGCGAAGAGACGGACTTCTCACGCCTGCAAACCGTCACTGGAGGACAGCTCCTCCACCCGACCACTTCCGCACGCGCGGTGGCGCCGTCCAGCGAAGACTCCGAGGCGGCCCAACCTGAAGGCGAGGGCAACACGGCGCGGACCGCCCACGTGATTCCACGGCAACCGGTGAAGGACTGGCAGGCCGAACTGATCGAGCGCTGGAGAGCGATGCAGCCCTGACGACGCACTTGCGCTCCGCGTCGTCCCGCCACTCGTGCCTCACCGTCGTCGGCGCCCCGGTCGATTCGCCCACCGGCCCGGTCACGGGCACGCTGGAAGGCGTAACCAGCGCGCCGATCGTCGTGCACCGGCCCTCGCTCTCGGGCGCCTGGAAGGCCCCCGTGAGCCACGGCCGGGACGAGATCCTGGGCACCGCCAACAGCGACCACGACCTGGTCGTGTTCCTCGAGGGCGCCGGGGTAGTGGAACCCGACGCCCTCCTGGACGACCCGCAGTGGGTGGAGTGGCGGGGGGGCACGCCCACGAGTTCGGCGTCGCCTGAGGAGCGGCGGCGTGCCAGGAAAACCGTGAACCCCGGCGGGGAATCGACGCCTCGCCGGTTCCTTGTTCCCTGGGATCCGAGCCAGGAGCCCGGGGCCGGCCCGGAGCGGCAGCGGGCTGTCGGGCCTTCCTGGCAGGATCAGCGCATGCTCATTACGCCCCGCCCGGGAGCCGACCGCAGGAACATCCGCAAGGTCCTGAACGACGTTCGCTTCAAAGCTATGGCTCTGCGCGGGCCTGCCGCCGGCAGTGCCTTCTCCCGTCTCCTGAAGTACCTGGAGTGGGCCACCGAAGCAGCAGAACTGCTGCGCTCCCAAGTGAGTGACAAGGACATCGGTCACCTCGTCTTCACCGGCCGCTACGAGTCCCTTCTGGGCAGCTGTGGCATGCTCGCCGGCACCGATCAGCAGCGCCTCGTCAACGGCCTCGTCGACCTGGAGGTCACCGAACGCATCCAAGCCCTAGAGGCGGCCGGGAACGCGCTGGAGGCACAAATAGCCCGTTGGACCGGGACTGAGTGGTTCGTGGTCGCCGATTCCAGCTTCTACATCCACAACACGGTCGCGCTCGCCGACGCCGACCTGCACCAGGTGCTCGGACTGCCACCGAACGAGCACATTCGGCTGTTGTTCCCCATCGCCGTGGTCGACGAACTCGACAGCTTGAAGGACGCTGGCAAGCACCAGGCCAGGTGGCGGGCTTCCCATACGCTCGGGCTCCTGGACGGCATCCTCAGCGGATCCCCCTTCGGCATCCTGCGCTACGCGGACAACAGCGGGGAGCCGGCCGCGTGGCGTGGCGAAGTGAACGTGGAGATCGTCGTGGACCAGCCCGGCCATGTGCGTCTGCCCATCACCGACGACGAGATCATTGATCGAGCGGTTGCTATACAGGCCCTCGCCGCCCGGCCGGTACGGCTGCTGACGTGCGACACCGGGCAGCACACCCGCGGCCGGGCCGCTGGGCTGAAGGTGACAAAGGTACCGGCGAAGGACCCAGGGCCCGAGCCGGACTGGGAGGCGCAGGACAAGCCTGGCAACGGCACCCGAGCGAAGCGCCGTGAGAGGCAGGCCGCTCAGCAGGAGACCAGCGCAGAATAGACGGCTCGCCAAGGCCCGCCGGGAGCATCTCAGTCGGCGGTACGTACGCCCCCTTCCGGCCTGGCCCGAATCCGCGCCGACGCGGTCGTCCGCGGAGCGTGCAGTTCTGCTACGTCTGGGCGGCGGCAGCGGCCGGGCAGGCCAGCCTGCCCGGCCGTGGCAGCTACTCCCAGGGCTTTGGCAGCGCGTGCCAGAGGGCTCTGAGCCAGTCGGGCGGGTTGGTGAGGAACTTGTCCACCAGTCGGGTCGTGATGGACCGGACCGCCCCCTGGGTGGCGCCCTGGGCTATTGCGGCGGTCAGGCCAGCACCGGCAGCGGGCTGCTGTGGGACGGGCGCGGGGGCGGCCAGCCGGACGGGCGCAAGAACGTTGTCCCGGGTCATGATGCTGCTTACTTGAGCAGAGGGATCGAGGACAGCGGACACCTGTGTTGGTGTCGTCCCCGTGGGGGTGGTGCGCGCCTCGCGGTCGGCGGTCCTGCTGCGGCTCTCTGCCTGAGAGCGTCCCTGCGGGATCTCGGCCCTGGCCCAGGGTGACGTGTTCAGCGAAGCCCTGATCAGCACTGGTGTTCTCTCGGCTATTTGGCGGGTTGTCATCACTACCTCCTGACCACCCAGTCGAGCCCAGCCGCGCTTGTTCTCCTGCACAGCGCGAAAAGACGCATACACCGCAGTACCGGCGTGGATCTGCACCGTTCTCCAGCTGTATCCAGCGGACTTCAGCATTTTCCGAAGATTTGCAGAGACTGCTCTCTAACCTGGGCAGATGGCCGGGACTGCCGCTGCCGTACACGGACATGGGGGCGATATGCGCAAAGCCCAGGGCGACTTCGGACGAGAGCTGAGGCTCGCCGCTGCAGAACTGCGCACGCTTAGGGCGCTGCATGGTGACCCGACGCTCGCACAAATCGCGGCTCGGGCTCCGCGTGGCCAGCATCTGTCCACCTCTGGGATTAGCGCGGCCTTGCGGGGCCACAGCCTGCCCAGTCGCGACTACTACCTCACCCTGGTCCGCGTCCTGCTGACCTACGACGCCAACAAGATCGCCTCACTGCAGCATCCGGATCTACCCCACTGGCGGGATCGCTGGCAGCGGCTGTCTCTGCTGCGTCACGCACAGAACAGCAATGCCCCGGCCTTTCAGCCGACAGAACACCACGCCGCTCTGTCTGAGCAGGTCGTCCTGGCCGCGCTGCGCCGGGGCCAGCATGTACAGCTGCCGCCGACCGCTGAGGACCTTGGTGGGGTATGGGCCGTGGCGTTCTCCCCAGACGGCCATCTCCTGGCCACCGGGCACGGCGCTAAGACCGTGCAGCTGTGGGACACCGTCGCACAGCGCCGGGCAGGCCCAGCACTCTTTGGGCACACCGCCCGTGTTACGAGTGTGGCCTTCTCTCCCGATGGCCGGCTCCTGGCTACGGGAAGCGAGGACGCAACTGCTCGGTTGTGGGACGTGGAAAGCAGGACCCTCGTTGCAGAGCCTCTCCATAACAGCGGCTTCGTCGATAGCCTCCTCTTCGACCCCGATGGCCAGTCCCTCTACGTCCAGGGGCGCACGATCCGCCGGTGGGACATCACCGATCCCCGGCAACCACAAAAAGCGGAGAAGCACTTCGCCAACAACCTCACCAGCGCCCCAGCCCTCACCACCGACGGCGTGCTGATCACCGGTCACCCAGAGGGCGTTGCCCAGCTCTGGAACGCGCAAGAACAGACGAGAACTGATGCCCCCCTACGTGGCCATGCCTCGGACGTCACCGCTCTGGCTCTCGCCCCGAGCAACGACATTCTGGCCACCGGCAGCGACGACATCCAGCTCTGGGACGTGCGCACACGCCAGATGATCCACGAGCCACTCGAGTGCCCAGGGGACACGGTCACAGAGATGGCGTTCTCACCAGACGGACGCATTCTCATAGCCATCAGCGGCGACCGAGTTTCCGATGCCCCGAAGGCCCCGGACTTTCACTTCAGTATTTGGGAAACAGCTACGTGGGCCGAGCTTCCCAGTCCGCAAATCGGCCACAGCGGCCACGTGACAGCATCAGCCTTCTCACCGGACGGCAGACTCTTCGCCACAGGCGGCACAGACGGCCTGCTGCGGATCCGAACCCTGCCCACAGCCATACCGAACGAGCCGTCGACGACATGACGCCTTCGCGGCCATCGATCACCTGCGCGCCCTCTATGTCCATCGCATCTCGATCGCGGACAGCTACTCCGCACGCTCCGAGGACAGCGTCGCGGCTCGGCTGCGCTGGTTCACGTCATCAGCCCCGGATACCGCGGCCCCCGGCTGGGGGTCGAATCGCCGATTCTTGGGATCTTCCTGCTTCCGGATCTCTACGCTGAGCGGATGCCAAAGGTCAACTACAACGTAGACGTACCAGGCTGGAAGAATCTCGGCCCCCTGATCGAAGACTCGAACAAGCCCTTCGTCCGGCGCGTCCGACGCAGAGCGACCGGCGAGGAAGCGGTTCTGAAGTACCGCTCACACGCGGCAGACAAGCCGCGCGGTCTGCGTTTCCACAGCGAAGCCCTGCAGATGCGGTAGCTGACGCGCGATGGCGTCGCCAGGATTCTTCCCGTCCTCGACATCGCCGGCGGCAACGAACCGACCTGGTACGTGATGCCGAAGGCCCAGCTGCTCCAGTCCGTCTTCGTGGAGACGACCACGCTGCAGCAGATCGTGGGGCACATGCAGGCCTTGGCGCAGGCGCTGAGCGAGCTCGCCGACCAGGGGATCTACCACCGCGACATCAAGCCCGACAATCTCTTCTGGCACGACGAGGGCCCCGTGCTCGCGGACTTCGGCATTGCCTACTGGGGCGAAGCGGGCGCGACCGTCGTCGGTGAGAAGCTGGGGCCTCTGTGGTTCATGGCCCCGGAGATGCGCAGCATGTCCGAGCGGGAGGAAGGCCGCCAGGCCGATGTCTACTCTCTGGCGCAGACTCTTTCAGCGTTCATCCACCCCCTCGGCGTCCTGCCGCTGCCCGGAACCTTCCGGGCCGGGGCCACGGGCTATGACCTCAATCGCGGTTGGAAGGGAGACCACGATGCTCTGGACGCCCTTGAACATGTACTCGAAGCCGCCACGAGAAACGACCCCGTCGAACGGCTGACGATCGATGCCTTGGCGGAGGAACTGGACCTGTGGCTGCGTTCCGCCCACGTCCCGGTGGTCAGGAACACCGGCCTTCGCACCGGTTGGGGCCCGCAGGACGACCATGTGCGCGACCAGGCGGAGGTACGCCGCATCATGCGACGCGCCGCGCGAAAGGTCGCCGCGGCACTTGGCGACCCGGCCAGCGCCTACGAACACGACGCCCGGGATGAAGATGTGCCGCACTGGCTCGGGTCGTACAAGTGGCCGCAGAATTCGGAGGACGGCTTCGAGCCCGACGGTACGCTCACCTTCTCGGTCAAGCACCCAGACGGCCTCCGCCGCATCGTCATGGGAGCCGTGTACTGGGGCCGTGAGGTCGCGTTCGTCGCCGAGATCCAGCGCGTGCAAGCCGGGGACTGGGAGTTGGAGAGCAACTGGTCCGAGACGGACTGGGCTCGGATACGGCTTCCCTCTGCTTCACATGCGCTGGGAACCTTGGCGGACCGGGTGGTTGGAAGCGTCGGCTAAAAGTGGCGAGCTGGCCGCCGTGAGACGGGGGCGTCATGGGCATGGCCCCCGTGCCACCTTTCGACGGCGAGACGATGCCAGCGTCCAGCAGCCACTGACGCACACCAGCATCCACCCCCTCGCCAAGGGTGTGGTGTCGTCCCCGCGCCTGCGGGGATGCTCTGGGCTTCCTGGTCGGTCTGCTTGGCGACGATTCCAGCGTCGCGCCCGCTCCCGTGGGGGCGATCCGCGGTTACGCCGCACCCTCCTGTGCTTGGACCTGTGCCCATGGGAGTCCGAGGTCGGCGAGCTTCTCGTGTCCGGGGGCGGTTTTTCTGATCAGTGGGTGGTGAGCTGGCCTGGGTTGATCAGCCTGTGCAGTCGGCGAGCACCCCCTGGCCATCGGCCAGCCGGAGCATCAGCTGAGGAGCATGCGCCCGCACCCCGCTCGGCACATGCCACCGCAGTTCGAGCGGCCGGGCGGCCAGGCCGCTGATGCGCGGGTCGCGGTCGAGGAGCATCACGTGCAGCCGCATCGCTGCGGACCCGTAGTGCACCAGCCGTCCGGTAGTGGCCGACCACCACCATCCCGGTGCCAGCCGCTTGCCCTTGCGGACGGGGAACGGCTTCAGCGGCGAACAGTTTTCGAAGACCACCTCGCCGGCGGCCGACGACCACCTCGAACCCTGCGTCGCTCCGCCCGCAGCCCGGAACAGCACATCCATCGACTCGACTTCGGGCCGCCGTGCCCCCACTCCGTCCCACCCAGCACCCCGCATACAGAACCAAACGGCCTATCGGCCCATCCGGTAATGGGCACGCACGGCCCATCGGTGAACGTCAGCTGCGCCCGGACTGTCCTGCAGCCCAGGTGTAGCCCAGCTGGGCGAGGGCAGCCCGCTGTGTCGCATCCAGCCGGTCACGCCTGGCTTTCTGGTTACTCAGAAACACACCCAGCTTGATCGCCGAACCGTCCGGCAGCTCCTCAATGTGCGCCCGTCCAACGACGGTTCTGCCTTCCCGCTGGATGTACTGGGTGAGGGCTGCCAGGCCGCGCTGGAACGCCTGCTGCGCCTTACTCGAGCCCTTCGTCGCGCGCCCGTCCGCCGGTGTGGGGGACGGCGCCTCGAGCGGCTTGACGCCTAGCTTGGACAGCCGCTCTCGCTGCTCGCTCGACAGCTGCGCCCAGGCGCCCGGCTTGCGCTGCTGCTGGAGCCATTTGCCGATGTCGTCGCCTTCGTAGAGGACGCCGGGGGCGATGTCGGGGAGTCGGCCGTGGGGTTCGTCGGCGGCGAGGTCGGCGAGGATGCGGTAGTGGCGTTGCCAGTCCAGCGGCCAGGGGCAGTTCCAGTCGGGGTCGATCTCGGTGAGCTGCGCCGCACGCTGCTCCGCGCGCTTCGGGTCCTTGCCCAGGCCGTTCTTCGCGCCTTGCCGCCGGAGGTTGGCCATGTGCTGCCCGATGGGCACCAGGCCCTCGGCTTCGCCCTCGCCCCAGACCGCGTCCTGCCGGGGAGCGAGGTGCCCGGTTGCCCGCCGGTAGGTCCGGAGCGTGGCGAGCTTGGCCTCCCAGGCTTCCTCTCCGGGTTCCCAGAGCATCCCGGCCTCCGGCGCGTCCAGCAGCGTTTTGCGTCGCTCCTCCAGCTCCCCGGCTCGCAGTGCCTTGCGCTGCTGGTGCACCCACCGCCCGAGCGGAAACGCCTTGGTCGCCCCGACCTCGACCTCTACGTCGTAGGGCACGGCGTAGACGCCGGTGATCCCGTTCTGCTTTCGCCAGCGGAGCAGGGCTTGGTAGCCCTCCAGCCACACCAGCGACTCCGGCCGGTAGACCCGGGTACGCAGGAACGCCGCGATCGTCCCCGCGTCGCGCGGGCTGGAGAAGTGCAGCAGGGCGGATTCGGCAGCGGCGTCAGCGCCGTCCCGCTCCTGGTCCTCGCCGTCGCTCTCGCCGCCGGCCCCGACGATCCGCCCGTCCTCATCGCGCTGGAGATGGACCTTGCGCTTGCCACTGCTGAGCGCGCGGGAGGCGAGCTGCTCGACCAGACGCTCATCATGCGAGCGCAGACTCTGAAGGACCGCTACAAGGGGGCGGAACGAGGCGCTGGCGACCATGTCGGTCGGGTCTTCGCCGGGCTCCAGGAACACCGGCACGATGATCCTGGCCACCTTGGTGGAGCCGTCCTTGTTAAGCCGGAGCGCGCGGCCGATGTTCTGCACGATCTCGACCTGGGAGCCGCGGGTGTCCGCGAAGCAGACGGCCTCGACTCCCCGCTCGCCGGTGATGTCCACGCCTTCTCCGAGCACGCGAACGCTGGCGAGGAAGGCGCGGTGGACCCGGCGCCCGGCGGTGTCGATGCCATTGGCGAACTGCCGGAGCACCTCCCGGCGTTCGGTCACGAGGTGGTCGCCGCACAGCCACGCCGACCACACCCGGTCCCGGGGCACGTGGCGGCCTGCCTCCAGCTCGTAGAACTCCGCGTCGATGGAGGACGCGGGCAGCTTGTCCGCAGCGGCCAGGTCGTCGTCCGAGGCGTCGTTCATGTACAGCTCGGCTGCCGTCTCGGGCAGCTTCTCCGCGAACGCCGCCGCTTCCTCGACCTTCTGGTGGAACGTCATGACGGTGCGCAGATTCCACGCGGCGGCGTGCTCCAGGAGCGCGGTCTACAGGAGCGCCAGGCGCCGGCCCCGCCGCGCCTCCTCCGACTCCCCGAGAACGGGTGAGGGGTCGCGGATCTCCAGCACGTCGATCTCAAATCCGGCGAGGATTTCGCGCTCGATCGCCTCGCTCAGGCCAAGCTCTGCGAGCCACGCGCCGTAGGTTCCCTCCGGGTCGTCGGCCATGGTCGCGAGCTCCACCTCCTGGCCGTCCGCCCCTTCTGCGGACGGGCAGCGGCCAGGATGCGCGGGGTCGCGGCCAGGTAGAGCCGGAAGTCCGCCGGGATACGGGCATTGTCGTGGATGGCAGCCCACGGCCGACCAAGATCACCGGAAGTTCCCTAGGCCTCATCCACGGTCGCGAGGTCGAAGCCTGCCATCTGCTGGCCGTACAGCCGCTCCCCGCCCGCCAGAGCGGCCTCTGGCGGCCCGCGAACCTTCCGCCACGCCCACCGCGAGCTTGACGGTGCCCGACACTCCCGCCGTCCGCACTGGTTCACCAAGCAGGCGGGCAACCACGGCGGGACCGGCTGCCCGCAGATCCGCCTGCTCGCCCTGGTCGTCCGCGGCACTCGCACCCTCGTCGACGCCGTCTTCGGCCCCACCACCTCGGGCGAGACCACCTACGTCCCGCGCCTGCTGCCCAGCCTCCGGCGGGGGTTGATCCTGCTGGCAGACCGCAACTTCGCCGCCCAGAAACTGATAGCCGGCATCGCGGCCACCGGAAGCGAGGTCCTGGTCCGGCTCAAGAACGGCCGCCGGATGCCGGTCCTGGCCCGCTACCGGGACGGCTCCTACCTCTCCACGCTCGGCCCGGTACGGTTCGGGTCGTCGACTGCGAGATCACCATCACCACCACCGCCGGGAAGCACACCGGCCTCAACCGGCTGGCCACCACCCTGCTCGACCACCACCGCCACCCGGCAGCCGAACTCGCCGTCCTGTATCAGCAGCGCTGGGAGATCGAAACCGCCTACCTGGACTGAAGCCGACCATCCTCGGTGGCCGCGTCCTGCGGGCCCGCACCCCCGAAGGCGTCGGGCAGGAGATCTACGCGCTGCTCGTCATATACCAACTCCTGCGGACCGCCATGGCAGACGCCACCAGCACCCGGCCCGGCACCGATCCGGACCAGGCCGGCTTCACCATCGCCTGGCAGGCCGCCCGCGACCAGATCATCCTGGCTGCGGACGTCATCGCCGGCACCGTCATCGACCTGGCCGACACCATCGGCCGACACGTCCTCGCCGGCTTGCTGCCCGCACGGCGGCTGCGTGTCAGCCCCCGCATCGTCAAACGCGCCATCTCCAAGTACCAGGCCCGAGGCCTCCGCATCGACCAGACCAGCTAGAAGGCCACCACCGGCATCGAAATCCTCGCGCCCGCAGGTCCTTGACAACACGCCCCAGCCGCAAACTTCACGGCCTTGACACTAGTCCACCAGCAGCACCAGCTTCCCCGTCGTCCGGCCGGTTTCGCCCAGCTCGTGTGCCCTGGCGGCCTCGGCCAGCGGGAAGGTCCCTGCGATCGTCGCCTTCAGCTGCCCCGCCTCCGCCATGCGGGCGATCTCCTGCATCCCGGACCGGTCGGCGTCCACCAGCATCCGCACCGCCCGTACCCCCAGCCGCTCGGCCTCGTCGACGAAGTCCTGGCCGCCGATCGGCACGATCGACACCACGATCCCGCCGGGCCGCAGCACCTCCAACGAGCGCACGGACGTCTCGCCGCCCAGGGTGTCGAGGACGACGTCGACGTCCCGCACCGCCTGCGTGAAGTCCGTGGACCGGTAGTCGACGGGCTCGTCCACGCCGATCTCCCGCAGGAAGTCGTGCTTGCCCGCGCTCGCCGTGCCGATCACGTACGCGCCGAGCGCCTTGGCGATCTGCACCGCCACGTGCCCGACCCCGCCGGCCGCAGCGTGGATCAGGACCCGCTGCCCAGCCCGCAGGCCGGCGTGCTCGGTCAGCGCCTGCCACGCCGTCAGCGACACCAGCGGCAGCGCGCCCGCCTGGACATGGTCGATCGAGGCCGGCCTGTGCGTCAGGGCGCGGACCGGGGCGATGACGTACTCGGCGTGCGAGCCGTGGCCGAAGGGGTAGGGGAGCATGCCGAATACCTCGTCGCCGGGCCGGAACGCGGCCACGCCGATGCCGGTCGCGGCGACCTCGCCGGAGACGTCCCAGCCGAGCACGAACGGGGGTTCGCCGAGGAATCCGCCGGTCGCCCGGTGCTTCCAGTCGGTCGGGTTGACCCCGGCGGCCCGCACCCGGACCAGCACCTCATTCGGACGCGGCGTGGGCCGCTCCACCGTCACTTCCTTCAGGACCTCGGGTCCGCCGAGGACGTCCTGGCTGATGGCCCGCATCGTGTTCACATCGTTCATGGTCACCCAGCCTGCCGTGGTCCGCCCGTCCGGTAACGCTGGGAGGGGGGTTTGTTGGTGTGCCGTGTGTTTGTTGGCCTGTGATGTTGTGGGTTCGTTGGGAGAGGCCGGGTGCACGGTTGCAGTGGGTAGTTCGGGCTGTGAGCTGGGGTTGTGCCGTTGTGTGCTGAGTGAGGCCGGGCTCGTTGTGGGTTTCACCACCGCGTAACGGATCGGTCGGTGTTTGTGCTGGTCAGCGTTGTTTTACCTGTTCGGTGGGTGGGTGTTGGCTGACCTAGTGGCCCCTGGCCCCTGGCCCCCGGCCCCGGCTCGTGGATCTACCCATGGCCAACGGTCCCGGGATCCACCCTGCTCATCGCGCATGGTGCTAGAGCCGTGCTGACGTACCTCACCACGGCCTGCTGTACGCCTGGGAGATGACACATGCTGACCATCACCGGGAGCGCCGCAGACGGAAGGGCAACTTTAGTACTCCAGTGCGGTTTCGTGATCCCCGCAGCGTGCTGTGGTCAAGCACAGTAATTGGCCGGTGAGTGTCCAGGGGAGCCCGGCGGTCTCGGTGCCAGCGGCGATCAGCCGGCGGCAGCAAGCTGTCGGGCGAAGCGGCGGACGGCATCAGTGAAGGCCTCCGGGGCGTCGAAGTTCGCGAGATGTCTTGCTCTCGGGATCAGCTCGACCCGAGCGTGGGGATGTGCACGGGCGAAGACCGCCTCGCCGGCCCGGAAGACGGTGTCCCTTTCGCCGTTGAGGATCAGTACCGGAGCTTCCACAAAACGGATCGCGTCCGCGTCGAAGCGTCCCAGTACCTCGTCCCAGGCTGCGGGCAGAGTATGGAAGGCGTAGCCGGATTGGATGGTCGCCTCCACAACTTCCGGTGGATAGAGCCGCCGCAGCCGCCAGTCGTTCCACTGGGCTAGCCGATCCGCCGAAATGCGAGGGACCAGCCTGGCGACCCAACGGTATGGCGCTGCCCAGAGGCCGCGGGTAGATGCGCTGGCTCCCGCGAGGATCAGTCCGCGCAGTCTTTCTGGACGACGTCGCGCGAACTCCAGCGAGGTGTATCCGCCGAGCGAGTGCCCGACGACCAGCGCTGGCCCACGGTCGAGTGACTCCACTGCGGAAGCGATGATCTCGGTCGCGCTGCTCAGGCTCCAGGGTTGAGCCGAGCGCTCCCCATGGCCGGGCAGGTCGACGGCGGCTACAGGAAATTCGTCCCGGAGTGCAGCAAGCTGCACACTCCACTGTCCCACGCTGAAGCGCGTCCCGTGAACGAAGACGATGGGCACTGTGTCCGCTGCCGCCATCAGGTTCCCCCAGGTACTGCCGTCCAGCCGACTCTACCGGCGCGCTCTCACTCACGATCAAGGGAGATGTCGGAAGGTGCTCAAGCGGCCAACTGGGTCGCTCAGTCAGACGAGTTCATGGGTAGACCGTCGTCGGTAGTGGCTGCGCCGGGCCGGAAGCCGGGCGGCGTCGGCCCCGCGCCCGCGGGGATGCTCCTCCGGCGAGGGAGCCAAGGGGCCCGGCCGGGCAGTCGGCCCCGCGCCCGCGGGGATGCTCCGGGCGGCGTCGTTCCGGGCACCGGCAACACCGAGTCGGCCCCGCGCATGCGGGGATGCTCCGTCGTCCAGCCAGTGGAGGACGAACGCGCCGTCGTTGCCCCCGCGCTCGCGCGGATGCTCCGCTGATGGGCCCGGCCGCCGCCATCAAGGTCGAGTCGGCCCCGCGCCCGCGGGGATGCTCCGAAGGTGTGTCGATCACCGACGCCGTATCCAAGGCATCGCCCCCGCGCAGGCGGGGATGCTCCGCCGCCGTACGCTCCCACGTCTGCGATGTGTTGGTTTGGTGTCGGTGGGTGGGTGTCAGTGACGGCACGTCAGGCCAGGGTGTTTTCGCGTCACTGTCTTGGAACGGCACTTCTGATCTTTCCGAGGGCTGCGTGGCGGCACGGTGGTCGGTGTCGGTTTTGTGCGGGCGGAAGGGTGTGGGGTGGGGGACCTGGGCGCGTGGGGTGAGGTGACGGCGGGGTTGAGGGTGTCCAGGCCGGTGCTGGTTGTGCGGCTGCTGGAGCTGGATGCGGCCGGGGTGTTGACGGCGGCGCATGTGCGTGCGGGTGCTCAGGTCGGCGGGGTGAATGCGCGCACGGTGTGGCACTGGCTGGAGGCTGCGCGGACCGAGGGCCGCATGGAGGGCAGGCCGCGGGCCCGGCTGGAGTTGTCCGACCAGGCGTGGGAGGTGCTGGCGCAGGCGGGCGGGAATGTGGCGCCGCTGTACCGGCATTTGAAGGCGGCCGGTGGCGAGGTGCCCTCGCTGGCGTCGTTGCACCGGGTGTTGCGCCGGGACCTTCAGGCCGGCAGGGTCCTGCCGGACCGCGCGGTGGTGCGGCGGGAGCGGGATGAGCAGCAAACGCGGCAAGCGTTGGCTGACCTCGCCCTGGCCGGGCCGCAGGGGGGCGGCGCGGTGAAGACGTCTGCGCCACTGCGTCTCGTCCCAGAGACGACCAGCGGCTTGCCGGTGGGGGAGCACGGTGCGCTGGCGGGTGTGGCGTTGCCAGCGGGCGCGCAGCTGGTGCGGACGTCGTCGGTGCGGGCGGTGGAAGGCGGTGGGCCAGGCGATGGCTACCCAGGGCGCGGTGTGTGTGTTCGGTGACCCGGGCCAGGGCAAGACCGCGGTCGTGCGGATGGCGCTTGGCGAAGTGCCCCCGGGCTGGAAGGTGACGTGGGTGCCGGTACCGGTGCGCCCGTCGGTGGCCGGCATGAGGCGTGCGGTGTTCGACGCTCTGGGGCTGGCGGGCCGCTTCCCACACACGTCGGCGCTGGCCGACGCCGCGGTCACGGGGGCCTTGGGTGAGGCGCGGGTGCTGGTGGTCGATGAGGTGCAGCGCCTGCCCGTGCCGTGCCTGGAGTGCCTGCAGAGCCTGTGGGACCACCCCGGCACCCGGATCACGCTGGTGCTGTGCGGGGCGGGCAGTGAGCGGGCGCTGTCCCGGCTGCCGCGCCTGGCCTCGGAGCGGAAGTGGCGACTGTGGTGACCGGCTTCCACCCGCTGTGGCGGGCGACGATCGCCTGCACCGCATCGGTGGGGCCGGTTCGCCGCCGCGCCTTACGTCCCCTGCATCGTCGTGCCCGGCGCCCCGAGCACCGGGCGACCACAGCGCACGGATCGCGCCAACCGACCTGAATCGCGTCATCCGCCAGACCAATTTCGAGGGCTGGCCCATGCTCGGAATGCGCTCGTTTTTCGCATCCTGCTCCATCCCGGGCAACGGGGCGAAACCTCGTAGGCCTGCGCGACGACTACCAGCCTCCGCTCGCCGTGTCCGCGCCGGTCAGACGTCTGACCGGGGAAGCCCTGTGCTGACACGTCGGATTCCTACGTAAAAACGATGCCGGATCCTATGCGGAAACCCGGAGCGTCTCCACCCGAAAAGACCGCTCTGACCTGCGGTTATTTGCCGGAGGAAGCGGGTTGCGGCACGGCATGCGGGTGGCCAACCTGCCTCTTGCGGACAGCGCACCGCACCACAACACCCGAGGGGGAAACCGTGCAGACAATCATCCTTACCATCGTTCCGTCCTTCATCGCAGCCGCCGGAACCATCGGTGCCGCCTTGATCAGCCGCCGAGGGCAGTCATCGCGCCGCAATGATGGTCCAGGAGTTGACGGACCCGATGCTCCGGGCACCGGTCGGTCGTTGGTGGACCATGACCAGGACTCCTGACGTGGCGGTCGCCCGTGTGGTCGCCCTCGCCGAACAGGCCACCCTCCACACCACCCTTAAGCACGTCGACCAGGCGCTCGCTGCGAACCGGCGGGAGTCCGAGGCTCTCAACCGGATTGAGGCCGCAGCGCCGCGTCTAGGCGCTTTTGGGGGCGGCTGCGGGCCGGGCTGGCGGGCGCTACTCCCGGGATGGTTGGTAGTCCCGGTTCCCCGGCTGTGGCTGTACGGCATGCACGTGATGGGGTCGACGGTGCCGACGGCGTAGCCGGGGCAGCGGGGGGAGTCGCTGTCATTGGCGGCAACCAGGGCACCGACCGGGAGCAGCAGGGCGAACAGGACCAGGGCGAGCGCCAGGAGGCGGTCGGGCGGGAGAAGTAGGCGTCGGACTGGGGGCGGTGAGTGTTCACGGCGGTGCCTTCCAGGAGGGATGCCTACCGTCGAAGGCATGAGCACGATCCCGGACGCGCAGCCGGCCAGGCCGTGGCGCTCGGAGGACGGGCCACGGCCGGAGGTGTGGACCTGGCCCCGGACCGACCGCCCGGCGCTCCGGGTGATGTCGGGCGGGAAGTGGCGGCACGCGCCGGTTCTAGCACGGCAGAACTGGGCCGACGGCACGGTCCGCTATCAGGTCGAGGGGGACCTGCTCGGCGATAGGCGGGTCCGGATCCTCCCGTACCTGTGGCCACAGCCGGGGTTGCGGGTGGCCTGCGAAAGCGGCTCGGCGCCATCCGGGAGCGCCGCCGGGGGCTGAGCGTGGGTGATACCCCGGCGCGGCCCTGCCAAGGGCTGGCAGGGCCGGCGGGGGCGCTCCGGCTACAGGTAGGTGTCCAGGAACGCGGCGGCGTGCGCGGTGCCGTGCTCGTCGACGAGCGGGTAGCCGAGCAGCTCCACGCGCTCGTCGCGGCCGTTGACGCGGACGGTGACGACGGCACCGTCGGGCGCGGCCGCGCGGAAGCGGACGACGGTGTCCGTGAGCGCGCTGAAGTTGATCACCCTGAAGACGCGGACGGGGTGAGCCATGTGTGGCCCCTCTCGAGCGGGGGCGGCGTCCGTGTTGGCCGCCCTGTACCCCTTCCCGGTCCTCGGGCCTGGTTGGACAGCAACGGCCCTGTACCGGCCGGTCAGGCGGCCGTGCCGACATCCTGGCGCTCGAGGGTAGCCGGGTCTCCGGCGGGGGCGGGAACGTCCCAGTGCTGGTGTGCCTGGACGAATGCGGTCAGCCCCCGCAGCTTTCCCATGAGCCGGTCGAACTCGGTGGCATCGGCCGGGTCCCAGCCGGGCACGGCGCGCCTCTTCGAGGCCCAGCAGGCTGGCGCCACCGAGCAGCGCCTCCAGGAGATCGCCGCCGAAGGACTCAGAGAGGTGTACTTCCAGGACGGCGGCCGTCGCGCCGGCCAGCTGGAGGAAGTCCGGTTCACCGACATCGAGCACCTCGAGTTCGACCTGTAGATCCCGACCATCCGCGAGCCCCGTCGACAGCATCATGTGGTCAGAGCCGGCCGGCCCGCCCCGAGCTCGATGTCCACGACAGCAAAGGCGATTTCGTCCTTGCGCCACTTCTCAGGGGAGTCGTGGTCACCAGGCCGCCCGCGTAGGCCACGCCCGGCAGTTCTGCCTTGGCGTGGCCGCGCATCAGCCCGTTCATCCGCTGCGCCCCCACACGTCCTGGCCGACCAACGGTCTCAAGGGTGAGGCTGTACGGGTACTCCGCAGACTCGACGGGGCCAGTGTCCCGCGAGACTCGGCTCAGAATCCGGTCCCACGCGCTCCGTTGCGCCTGAGTAAGTCGGAGCGGCTGCAGGTCGGCATCGGGATCGAAGTTGGCGTTGAGGTGGTCAAGCGTTCCCTGAAGCGTCAGGCCCGGCTGCACCCGCACGAGCATGATGTCGTAGCTCACCGGGTGAATGTATGCGGCCTTCTGCTACTCGGCTACAGCATTGAACCTGCCCCTACGACTGACTCGCTCATGGTCTGGACGACAGGGCCGACATTGGCAGGTCAAGCAACGTTCCGGACAGACCATCGGTTCCGCAGAGGTCGGCGCTATAACCTCCGCGCACGCGGGGATGCTCGGGGGAACGACGGCCTCCCGGTCACGGCGAACAGGTTGGCCTCGCGCACGCGGGTATGGTCCGGACGGCGACCAGGTCCGGGTGACGTACGCATTGTCGCCCCCGCGCCCGTGGGGATGCTCCGGCCGTTGCGACGGAGCAGACCACGCTCGGCCGGTCGGCCCCGCGCACGCGGGGATGCTCCGCTGCCCACCGGTACGAAGATCCGTTCCGCCCGGTCGGCCCCGCGCAGGCGGGGATGCTCCCGTCTAGGTGCAGCAGTACTGCTGGGCCACCTCGTTGGCCCCGCGCCCGAGGGGATGCTCCGAGGTCGTGAGCTGCGGACACGAGACCCGATGCGTTGCCCCCGCGCCCTCGGCGATGCTCCCGTCGACCTCATCGGCACGAGCGACGACTGGGGGTCGCCCGCCCCCGCACTCGCGGGGATGGTCCGCTGCGGTACGCCGAGGGCGAGGCCGGCGGAGTGGCCCCCGCGCCCACGGTGTCGCCGCCCCGTTGCTTCGACAAGGTGGGGCTCTCGTCGCGAGCACCCTGCCGGACAGCCCCATTGTGATTGACCCCGATGACGGCCCCAGGGAACCACTGCCCGAGCTTCCGGCCGGGCGTTGCGCGTCGGCGGGACTCGCGTTGGACCGGGTTCTCCGGGGCGGATCAGAGATGGCAACCGGCTGGGTGGACAGCGCTGATGCCGCCCAGTGGCGCCAGGAAGTGCGACATATCCTCCAAGCACTCGAAACACCCACTAATCACTGATCGTGACCGCTTCACGGAAGTCGTGCCAGGACCTGAGAACGGATAGCTCTTCGACGGCGGTTCGGGAGGGGCTTGACCGTCGCGGCGTGGTCGAAATGTAGACCTGGGCACATGATGGCGTGACGTTCCGTCAGCACGACGGCCGCGTGCCGGGCTGCCGACGGCCAGCTGGTGTTCGCCGTCGTTGCCGTCCCCGGTCGCCGTGACTGTCCTCTGCTGCGGAGAACACTTCTGCGAAGTCCTGGAGCGAGGCAACGGTCGGGGCAGCTCATGGACTCTGTTTGATGTCAGGAGGTGCCCATGAGTGACGGTAAACGGGCTCGGGACGAGGAGTTCGGCAAGTTCATGGCCGGTCGTTGGCCAGTGTTGATGCGTACGGCCTTTCTTCTCACGGGGGAACGGCACGCGGCCGAGGACTTGGTTCAGTCGACGCTGGAGCGGGTCTACACGGCTTGGCGCAGCGTCGGCAAGGCGGATGACCCCGATGCCTATGTACGGCGCGTCATGATCAACCTGCATGCCCGCCGGCACAGAAGAAGGCTGAAGGAGTTCCTGGCACCGCGCGACGACTCAGGACTGGCGCGGGAGGAGGCTGACGTCGGCGACCGCATCGCCCAGGCCGACGACCGCGGCGTGCTGCTCCAGGCGCTCGCCCGACTGCCACCACGACAGCGGGAAGCGGTGGTTCTGCGCTACTGGGGGGACCTGACGGAGACACAGACCGCTCAGGCGATGGGGTGCTCGGTCGGCACGGTCAAGAGCAACGCCGCCAAGGGGATAGCGAAGCTGCGCGCCATACCGGCGCTGGCCGGAACGGTCCTGCAGGAGGGAAGGAAATGAAGAGCGCGGACGGAAGTGAGCACGACATGACGAAGGACGAGATCGCCCTCCTCCTCGCGGACGCGGCGCACGGGGTCGAGATCGGTGTGGCTCCGGTCGAGACGGTTGTGCGGGCAGGTCGCCGGCGCCGGGCGCGGCGGCGGGCGGTGACGGCGGTCACGGTAGTGGTGCTGGCGGGAGGGACGGGAGCGCTGGCGGTACCTGGCCTGCCGGGACCTGGCGACTCGGTCTCGCCCGCGAAGTCTGTCTCGGCCGATGGACGTCTCGTCTTTGAGCCGGAGATCACCGAGGTAGCCTTTGGCACCCACGGGAGGGTTGCGTGGGGCGTCACGGTACAGGTGTGGCCGGCACCCCGCGACAGGGCCGAGGCCGTCGTACAGACGAAGGCCATGAAGGACTGGGGACTCACACCGGTGACCTCGGGCAGCCCTTCCGACCTGGTCGGGAAGACGAGCTACTTCGTCACACGCCTCAGCAGTAGCTCCGGCGACGTCACCAGCCGTCGGCTGGTGACGTTCGACTCGACCAGTGAGCTGCCCCGGCCGAAAGGAACCGACATCAGGGTCCTTCCCCAGCCCCTCACCAAGGATGACGGGCCACTCCGCCTGGTCATAGGCACGGTCGCCACGACGGCGAAGCAGGTCGCTTGCCACTGGAAGGACGGCAGCACGACGCTGGCCGACCTCGTTCCCCACAACTCCGCGCTTCACAGCACTGATGCCGTGATCAGACCAGTCCGCAGCTACCCCACCGCGAACTGGTTCGCCTGCCTGGCGCCGGGATCCACCACGTACAAGTCAGCGCAGGTGACGAAGTAGCAGGCTGTCGAGCTGCGGCTGACCGCGGTGTCCCGGGCGACGGTCGTGGCCACTGCGACCGCGCGGCGTACGCCGGCGTCGCCGAGCGCCAGGAAGTTCGGTCCAGGCGCCTCGGACGAGGCCGCTGTCGGTTTCCTCCTGGCCGACCGCACCGCTCCGGACGCGTCCTCCTCGGACGCGAGCGGCAGGAGCGCGGGCCCCGCGCCGGACCATGCCGCACTCCTGATGTCGTGCACTACATGGGTGGCCGTGCTCCCGCTCAGGGCCGGCGCCCTCCCGGCGTGCCCGCCGCTCAGCCTCGAAGACCTCGCCGATCCGTTCGTTCAGCCCGGCGTCCTGCACAGCCCTGGCCAACGGTGCGGCCCGGCGCTCGTGGTGGGCGTCGTAGGTACAAGGGGTGATCTTGCCGGCGTGCTCGGTCAGACCACGGCAGATCGGCTCGACTCCGCCGAAGCGGTTCCGCTGCTCGTCGAGGAAGCTCACGAGCGTGTGTGCGGCCTTGTTCACGTCAACAGCTTTGCAGGGAGGGGCGTTGGTCATGGCCGGAAGGTGCCGACGGTTGGCCGGGTGATGCGCGGTCGTTCCGGCGGACCCGGCCACGCGCCGTGAACCTACCTATGGCCAGAGCCCACGGTTCAAGCGACCGTCCGAAGCGGCTGCCGAAGGCCCGCCGTCTGGCCGGGCCCTCACCATCCTCCGGTGCGGCTACGCCGCACCCTCCTGTGCCTGGATGCGTGCCCATTCGAGTCCGAGGCCGGCCAGCCGCTCCACCTGCTCCCGACTCAGCGTCGCGCGCCGGGTCTTGGTGTTCGACAGCCATACCCCGAGCCGCACCTCCGTCCCGTCCTCCAGGGTCTCGGTGTGGGCCCGGCTGACGGCTTCCACGGTGCCTGTGCGTGCCCGGTACTGCTCCAGCGCCTTACATCCCCGCAGGAACGCGGCAGACATGCCCTTGGGCCCCTTCCCGCCCGTCTTCGACCCCACGATGGGGGCCGTCCCGGCTTCTACGATCACCGGGAGCGGGGGAGTAACCCCGAGGCCGGTCAGCCGCTCACGCTGCCCTGCGGCCAGCCCTACCCACACCACATGCTGCCGCTGCCGCTGAAGCCACCGCCCCACATCCGTCCCGGAAGCGGTCACACCCGGCACGATGTCCTCCAGCACCGTCCCCATCGCGATCATCTGCCCCACGGCCGCGTAGGTGCGCTGCCAGTCCACCGGCCACGCCGGGCGCCAGTCCGGGTCGATCTCCGCGAGCTGCGCCGCCCGCCGCTCCGCGCGCTGGGGGTCCTTGCCCAGGGCGATGCCCTTGCGGCAGTTGGCCAGCCACTGCCCCACCGGCTTGTCCAGCGCGGTTGCGGTGACGGGGGCGGCCAGGGTGCCGGCGGTGGCGTAGTAGGCCCGTGCGGCGGCCAGGTTCTCCTCCCACCCCGTGTCGGCCGGGGTCCAGTCGATCCCCAGCTCCTCCAGGTCCGCCGCCCGCTGCGCCGCCAGCGTCCCCGCCTGAAGCGCCCGCCGCTGATCCGCCAGCCACCGACCCAACGGGAACGAATGCTGGTTCGGGGTCAACTCCCGGTGCTCATACGGCACGTTCAGATGCCCCGTCCGCTTCCGGAACGCCACCGCAGCGCGGTGGCCGGCCTTCCAGTTCGCATGCTCCGGCTCCAGCAGGTTGTACCGCACAAACCTGGCGACCAGCGCCGGGTCACGATGGCTGCCGAACCGCAGCAGCGCCCGCTGCTCCACCTCACCTTCTACCGGCTCTGCGCCCAGGTACGACGAACCCGCCTTCGTCCGCGCCGTTGATTCCTGGGGAATGGCGAGCATTTCCACGGCCCGCTCATCATGCGCCCGCAACCCATTAAGGACCTTCACCAGCGGCCGATAAGCAAGCGAATACGGCATATCCTCGGGGCCCTCATCCCGCCCGAGAATGACCGGCACAACAAGCGTCGCCAATTTCCCCTGCCCAGGCTTCTGCCGCAACGCCCGACCGATCGCCTGCACGATGTCCACGGCAGAGCCCTTCGGGTCGATCAGCGCCACAGAATCCACGGACGGCACGTCCACACCCTCACTCAGCACACGGCAGTTCGACATCACCGCCCGCCCCACCCGGCTCCCGAACCGGGTCAGCCGCTCCGCCCGTAGGTCCGGGTCGTGTTCACCCGACAGCCACGACGTCCATACCTCGGCCGGATACCTCTCGGGATCCTCGGCGTGCAGCCGCTTCACCACCCGCCCCAGCCCCTCGGAGAACGCGCGGGCCTCCATGGTGCGGTGATGGAACGTGATGCACCGCGTCAGATCATGCGAAGCCATGGTCTCCAGCAGCGCCGCCTGGAGCACCGCCAGCCGCTCACCGCGCACGCTCTCCTCATGCCGGGACTCCCCGTACAGCCGCTCCGGGGTGAGGCTGTCGTCCCGGACCTCCGCGACGACGATCTGGTACCGCGCCAGCAGGCCCCGTGCGATGGCCTCGGACAGGTCCAGCTCGTACAGCACCGGCCCGTAGATGGCCTCATCGTCCATCGAGCAGGCCATCTCCTCCGGAAGCGGGTCCAGCGCGGCCGGCACCCCCTCCCCGCCGCTCTCCCGCAGCGACCGCAGCAACCGCGGCGCCGGCCGCTCCTCCCAGACCCGCGGCGTCGCCGTCATGTACAGCCGCCGCATCGCCGGCAGCAGCTCCTGCTCGTGCACCGCCGCCCATGCCTTCCCCAGCGAACCACTGGTCCGGTGCGCCTCATCCACCAGCACCAGGTCCCACAGGTCCATGGGCAGGCCGTACTCGCCCGTGTGCGCCTCGGTCACCACCCCCAGCGACGCGTACGTCGCAAACACCGTCACCGGCCCGGAGCCGTGCCACAACGAGAGCTGCGGAGCACTCGTGGTGCACCGCACCCCCATCGCATGCAGACGCGGATCATCATTCAGAGAGCACACCGCCACCATCGGCCCCGCATGCCCGAACCCACGCCACTCCACAACCGTCTGCGCGAGCAACTCCAGCGTCGGCACCAAAACCAGCACACGCCCATGCGGAACCAGCCGCTTCGCCGCCGCAGCACCGATAAACGTCTTCCCCGTGCCACACGCACTGACCACGGTCCCGCGCAGCCCCTCGGCCGGAATCCGCTTACCGGGCGGGATATCCAAACCCGCCACGACAGCCTCCAGCGCCTCGATCTGATGAGGCCGGAGAGAAATAGCTTCGTGGGCCATGGGGTGCGTTTCCGTTCCGGGAGGGGGGGTAGTGGTCTGTTCGTGATTCTACCTGGTGCATCACTCTGGCGGATAGCTTTGATGCACCAGCATGCCGGTTCGGCAGATACTCTCCCCTTGCGTCTTGGCACATGCTGGGCTCCTGACCAGTCGAGCACTTTCGACCGACAGTCAGAAGCGGTCCCTGGATGTATACCTGGCGGTCAGTCAGAGTGAGGCCAGGTCAGTCCGATGTCGCGGTCCTAGAGCTGCTCCCTGCCGGGCCGGCCTCAGGGGGGTGGTGGGCATCGGTTCGTGATCCTACCCGTGGGGGGAGTTGATGCACCGGCCGTCGCTCCTCCTGCCGCCCGGCGTAAGCCGGTTCGGGGTGGGAGCGAAGCGGACACCCCCAGCGGGCCGCGCGCGGCCCGCCGCATTGGAGCGCAGCGGAAATGCAAATTCCCGCCGTGCGGGAATTCCATAAAACGCGTCAGCGTTTTATGACTGCTTTTGAATTCCGCTTGCGGAATTCCTGCCTTTCCAGGCGCTCGCGCCTGGTT